>NZ_AEUX02000006.1 GCF_000188015.2 Streptococcus ictaluri 707-05 | reverse complement strand
ATGGATTTTAACAGTAATGCCACCATCAACTTTAACAGCAGGGATAACGCTCTGGTACGTAAAGACGGTACACACACTGCCTTTGTCCACTTTAGTAATGCGACGCCAAAAGGCTATACTGGTTCGGCACTATATGCCTCTATTGGTATCACCTCATCTGGTGATGGTGTTAATTCGGCCTCGTCTGGTCGTTTTGCGGGTTTGAGGTCGTTTAGGTATGCTACAGGCTATGACCATACTGCTGCAGTCGACCAAACCGAGCTATACGGTGATAATGTCTTGATTACAGATGACTTTAACATCAATAGAGGATTTAAATTTAGACCAGACAAAATGAAAAAAGTGCTTGATATGAATGATTTGTATGCATCAGTTGAGGCCTTGTGGAGGTGTTGGTTACATGCCAATAACACAGCGTGGAGTTTTAACTCCGATACCACCAGCGCAATTATCAGAGAGTATAACGCCCATGGAAACGGGCTATAGGAGAAAACATGGATTTAACACTAAAAAACAAAGAATTAAACACACTTTATAGTGTACTAGACAAAATCAAGGTCACTAATATGCGTGCCAATCGTGGACGTGCTAAATTATTGGCAAAAGTGGTCGATAAAATCAAAGAGTATGCCAAGGATGAGGGTGACCTTATTAATCTGTATGCGGCCAAAGACAAAGATGGCAAGTTTGTCATCGATGAGCGCAAAAACATCAAGCTAGCAGACCCGACAAAAATTGACGAGCTTAACGACCTGCTCACAGAGCTTGGGGAAGAGCTTATCACTATTAAAGGCCATGAGTACTCTAAGCGATTTATTGTATTTTTTAGAGTAATCTAGCAGAGTCAGAAGATGAGTTTACAGCTAGCGAAATTGTCTTAATTGACAACGTTTTAGAACAATTTGAAGAAAGTAAAAAAGGAGAATAAGATGAAAACATTACAACTATCAGGAAAACCATATCCTATCTATGAAGAGGGCAAAATTACTAAAACAGAAGTGCGACTAGTTGGTGATGGTGGCCTATTTATCCCTGTTGATTAATTGGTGACCAGACAGCTAAGGAGCAGATGACTTAATGGATATGGCTTTGAAAGCTTTTGTGCGTGAGTATGTGACTGAGTACGCTGTGGCAGAATCGGTGCAAAAAGTTGAAATCCTTAACGAAAAAGTCAAGGAATACGATAAGCAAATGGCAGCCATGCAAGCAAAAGGGGAACAGGCTATTAAGGATAATCAAGCTAAGGTTGATAAAGCTGTCGTCGAATTGACTGAGTTGGTAACGTCAAGCTTAGCTGGACTAACGATGCCTGAAGTTGCTGGTAAAGAGTGATGGAACGCACCTTAAACACTATTGTGACCCTATTTGAACTGTTAAAACAAGGAGAAATGACTATGACATTTACAACAGACTATTTAATCGTTGACGTATGGTATCGTCGTGTTCGTGACGGCATCTGTGAGTTTGAACAAGTGCCGAAGCTATTTAATTTACGTGATTGTGTGATGGAGCTGCTTAGCCAAAAAGTTGACAAAAAGGCAGAGTGAGGTGACTAGATGCACGACTTTTTAGTACAACTAAAAGAGCTTGGGACGGCTATTAGTGCCCTTGCCCTCATTGGTGGTGCTATGATTTGGATTTACGAAAAGCTTGTCATCGAGCCAGACAGCCGATTGGCTGAGCGGTTAGAAGCAGAAAATAACAAATTATTGACAGATACAGTAAATCCTCTAACTGATGCCATCAAAGACCTAAACTACAATCTCAACACCGCTACAAAAGAGCGTGCTGAGATGCGAAAAGACATTGAGGTGCACGAGGGGAGACTCGATGCACACGACATCCGCTTAACTGTATTAGAGACAAAGGAGAAATAAAATGCAAGAAATCACTAATATTATCACAGGGTCATCTCTATCAATCTTGACTATCTTTGCAGGTATTGTAGTCAAGTTGGTCAAAGATTATCTGCTTAAAAAAGGTGGCGAAAAAGCTGTTAAAATCGCTGAAATCGTCGCAAAAAACGCTGTTGAAGCAGTTGAACAGATTGCTTATGATAAAGACATCAAAGGCATTGAAAAACTCACAGAAGCAAAAATAAGCATGCAAAGCGAGTTGTCTAAGCACAACGTCACCCTATCCAATGAAGATTTAGAAATGTACATTGAAGCGGCGGTTAAACGCATGCACGCTGAATGGCGAAAGGAGCAATAATATGGCAACTTTAGATGAAGTCTTATCCTTTGCCAAGGGATTAGCAGATACTGGCCAAGGGGTTGATCTCGATAATGTTTACGGTACGCAGTGCGTGGACTTGTCTAACTGGATTACAACGAAATACTTTGGCATTGCTCTGTGGGGAAACGCTATCGACTTACTAGATAGTGCAGCTGCCCAAGGGATGGAAGTGGTCTATAATGCTCCTGGAGTTAATACACGAGCTGGGGCTATCTTTGTGATGGTAACTTATGCTCACGGCTATGGTCATACTGGGTTAGTTATCGTGACGTCAGACGGCTATATTTTGCACAATATCGAGCAAAACGTTGATGGTAACGCAGATGCCCTTTACATCGGTGGTCCAGCTCGATATGTTGACCGCCCATTTGAAGATGGCACTGGCTATATTTTAGGATGGTTTTATCCTCCTTACGATAGCACACCAACAAAACAACCAGAGCCAAGTGCTCCAGTGGTTGCACAGTCAGATGGTAATTATGTAGCTAATCCTGAAACTGGAACATTTACCGTACGTGTGGCAGCTTTAAATGTTCGCTCAGCACCTCGTTTAGATGCAGAAGTTGTGGCAACTTATGGCGAAAATATGGAATTTAACTATGATGGTTGGATTGACTCAGACGGCTATATTTGGGTAACATATGTCAGCGTTACTGGTGTTAGACGATATGTCGCGGTCGGTAACTCACAAAATGGCAGACGTGTCACTAATTTTGGTACTTTTAGATAGGAGGTAAAGCTCCTTAAAATAAGACGAAATAAGCCTTCAGCATATGCTGGGGGCTATTTTTGTTATTAATAGTGAATGCAACAAAATTTTTACAATATATTGTGTTAAAAAATGTATTTTTATATACAATCATTCAATATGTTGTGTTCGCTTGAATTTATAAGTTTCAAGACACGACCTTGTGTCTTGACATTATTTTTAAAAAAAGTATAATTATCTTAACAAGACAACCCCCCCATTCCTTTAAAGGCAGATACGTTCTGATATGGGGCTTTTTTTATATCGTTAGGAGAGTTATGAAACAACCTTTAGCTTTGACATGGTAAGATCAAATTAGGCTATTTGAAAAACGTGGATTAATTGTTAAAGCTGATGATGTAGAGAAAATCAAACACATCAGTTATTATAGAATTAAAGAATTTGCAAAACCACTTGAAATAAAGCGACAAGATGGTGAGGAGCAAGATATTTTATATGATAATATTGAGTTTGCAGAAGTTTTGGCAAGATATTATCAGGATAAAAACTTAAGAATCTATCTACTGCACGCTATTGAAAAAATTGAAGTGTCTATTAAAACAAAAATTTCTTTTGTTTTGGGGGATAGATACGGAGCATTTGGATATTTAAATTTCTCTTCATGGGCTAATAGGAATAAGTTTACAAAATATGATATTGAAAAAAGACAATTTAGGATTAAAAAGAATTTATTGAATACTGTAAGAAAATCTCAACTAACTGAGTTACAAAAATCAATTAACCTTGATCCAGATGGATTCCCAACAGTGTGGCTTGCTATTGATTTATTGATGTTTGGTGACATCGTTTCAATCTTAACAATCATGAGCGAGAAGAACATTAAACAGATTTGTCAATATTACAGTTGTACACCAGAAGAACTTGTTTCGTGGCTTAAATGCTTGAATTTCATAAGAAATGTATGTGCTCATAATTCAAATGTACTGGATATTCAAATCACAACAAAGCCTAAACTTCGTTCAGAATGGAGAAATTATATTGATACAGTAATAATTAAACATAACGTGACTAAACCTTCTAATAAGTTATCCGTTATTATTGCTATTGTAGTCTATCTTGTAAATACTATTAATTCCAAATATCAATGGAGAAACATACAGTCTAGTTTGAAGGCTCTTTAGTAAAGAAGATGATAGTAGGGCAAAACTTTTAGGTTTTAAAGATTATGATTCTGTTAAAGCAATGATTAATGGGATAAAGTGTACTGCTTTTACAAATTCAAAAAAATAGAAATTCTTAGCAAGAATCGCCTGACACTAGCGGCTCTTGCTTTTTTATTTGTTGTGTGCTAATATATATTCATAATCCTAAAGCTTTCATAAAAGCTATTTTTTCCAGCCCTTACGGCTGGTTTTTTTGTTTGCTTATAAATGCTCAAAGTGTTACCATAGAATAAAATAAAGGAGGAACACTATGTCAGAAGAAAAACTAAAAGCAAAAGTTGAACAAGCTTCAGGTAGCCTTAAAGAAGGTGCAGGAAAGCTAACTGGTGATAAAGAGTTAGAGGCAAAAGGATTTGTTGAAAAAACAATTGCCAAAGGTAAAGAACTAGCAGATGATGCTAAAGAAGCAGTTGAAGGGGCAGTAGATGCTGTCAAAGAAAAACTGAAATAAAAAAAACAACCGCTCAGATTAATTTCTGGGTGGTTGTTTGTTATCTCAATTTGATGAAATCTTAGTTTACTTCTTCTTCGGTAGTAGTATCGTTATAAACTATTTCTTCTGAATCATCCACAGAATTTTCTATTTCGTCTGTTGTGGAATCTTCAATATTATCAATTTCACTTACAGGACTCTCTGTTAAGAGTCCACCTTTTTCATAATTAATATTAAATCCATCAGCGGTGTTGAAAACACGAACAGTTTCATTAATTACTCCATCGGAAGATAAAGCAGATACTAAAACTGATCTTGGCAATAATTAAGTACCTTGATATTCAGGAATAGCACTGTAGAATACGTAAACATCAGGATTCTTAGTGACATGGCTTAAAACTTTTTTCTCAATATATTGCATCCCACCTTTACGTGTTCCTACATTTTGCATTTGAGTTCCAGTAATAGCATTTTTCCGTATGGACTTTCCTCCCAGACTATCGGCAAAGAGATGGCTACGTACAAATAAATGACTGTTGTATTTTTTACCTTTTAATGTTGTTAACACTACAGGTACATTGTTTGTAACCTTATATGACTTAGTACGTCTTGAATCATATTCTTTCTCACTAATTTCTTCATTATCGGCTCTGTTATAAAATCTGAACCAACCGCTTGGTTCAGGATTGGTTTCCCATTTTTCACGATATCCTTTAGACATGTCAATCATATCTTTTGTGACAACGCCGTAGGCGCCTGTTGAACGTTTATAGCCATCTAATGGGTTATAAACTACATCAGATACAGTTACTCTTCTCTCGCTTGTACCTTGTCCCTTATAGACTCTCTCGGTTGTCTTATATATCTTAGGGAAAGCAGATTGATCAATGTTTGACTCACCAATTACAGTATAATAGTCTTTATATTCACCATAAGTTTGATTTGCTGAGATTGTTTCAGCTAAGACTATATTGTGATGATAAGTAGGAATTGTTATCACAGTAAGTGCTGCAAATGCTGCAACAACTATTCTGGCGAGAGAGTTTCTAAGCTTTTTAGACATATCCATGTCCTCCTTTTGTTATTTACAGATTAAGTATACCATTTTAAATTAAAAACATATGAAATTAATAAAATTAATTTATAACCAACAGTATACTAAATTTTCTTTTTATCTAATATTCGTTAATAGTTAATAATTTAGTTTGTCATAAAATAGATGTTATTTAATTTTAAATAAGCTTTAAATTTAATTATATTATTTCCTGTAAAATACGAATAATAAGATAAGGAGGGTATTTATGCTAACATACGACGAATTTAAGCAAGCTATTGATGACGGATATATCGTAGGTGATACAGTAGCGATTGTGCGCAAGAACAGACAGATTTTTGATTATGTGTTGGCTGGTGAGCCTGTGAGACCGTGGGAAATTTTGACTGAAGAAATAGCAGAAGCAGTGCTGATGGAATTGAGGTGAAAGGGTGCAAAAAAGGGGCAAAACGGATTAAAAATGAAACTATTTTAAACTTTTTACTATAATAATTACCTTTTAAATCAACACTTGAACTATTGTGAACTATTGTGTACAATAGTAGTAGATTCCGGCAGGGGTCATTATGGTCAACTGAAAAAGCCAGAAAGGCTCTTTTTTCATTTTAGGCGGACTTACCCTAAGAAATTTACTAGAAAGAAGGTAAACATGCTCGGTCAAAACAAATCAGCTAAAGGAAGTATTGATTATGCCATCATCTTACCGGTTTCTTTCTTGTTACTGATTGGACTATTGTCTATTTTTGTCGCTGTTAGCCATGATTTTTCACAAAATGTGGTCCCAGTAATATTTCAACAAGTCATTTGGATATTGGTCGGAATTCTGTTTGCCTTTCTTTTGATGCTATTTAACAAGCGATTTTTATGGACCTTGACACCTTTCTTTTATATATTGGGACTTGCTTTGATGGTTCTGCCTTTAATCTTTTACAGTCCTCAGCTATATGCTGCAACAGGATCAAAAAATTGGATTACTGTTGGGTCAATGACCCTTTTTCAGCCTTCAGAATTTATGAAAATTGCTTATATCTTAGCTATGGCTCGGCTAACGGTTTGGTTTCAGCGAAAAAAAGAACGAACACAATTTAAAGACGATTGGAAATTACTGGGACTTTATCTTTTATTAAGCCTACCGGTTATGATTTTGTTAGCTTTGCAAAAAGACTTTGGAACAGCTCTTGTGTTTGTGGCTATCTTGGCAGGGATGGTTTTAATTTCAGGCATTTCATGGTGGATTATTCTACCAATTCTCCTGTTTTTTCTTCTTTTGGTAGGCATTCTCTTGTTAGTCTTTTTGATTCCAGAAGAAAGAATTACTTTTAAAATGGGGAGTCAACACTTATCAGTTAAATCGCATTTCGGCCTGGCTAACCCCCTTTGACTTTTCTGAGACAATCGCATACCAACAAACTCAAAGTATGATTTCAATTGGGAGTGGAGGCTTTTTTGGAAAAGGCTTTAATATGATAGACTTGCCTGTTCCGGTAAGAGAAAGTGATATGATTTTTACAGTTATTGCTGAAAATACAGGTTTTATAGGTTCTGCCATAGTTTTGGCATTGTATCTTTTGTTAATTTATCGCATGATTAAGGTGACTTTTGAATCCAATAATTTATTTTACACCTATATTTCTACAGGTTTCATTATGATGATTCTCTTCCATGTTTTTGAAAATATTGGTGCAGCGCTTGGACTCTTGCCTCTAACGGGTATCCCTCTTCCTTTTATTTCTCAAGGTGGTTCATCATTGATATCTAATATGATTGGTGTGGGACTGATTTTATCAATGCATTACCAACACTATTTGAGTCGTAAATCCTAAAATGAGAATTGAATTGCTTTAAAAAAATAAGAAGGTAAATGGTGAATCAAGGTAGCACTTGGTTAGCTAATTTGCCTTTTTATTTTACCTAAAAAACTGTAAAGAATAGGGAAAATATGATATAATAAAGGGTATGAATTATTACGATTATATTTGGGATTTAGGTGGGACCTTACTTGATAATTATGAGATCTCGACCCAAGCCTTTGTTGAAACATTAGCTATTTTTAATCTCTCTGGAGATCATGATGCGGTTTATCAAAGTTTAAAACGGTCAACAGCTTTTGCTATAGCAAATTTTGCACCAAATGAGCCTCAGTTTTTACACTATTACAAGCAAAATGAGGCTAAAAAATTAGAAGAACCAATTTGGAGTCGTGGTGCAAAAGAGATTTTGGAAAAGATTACCGCATCAGGCTCTCGTAATTTTTTGGTATCTCATCGAGATCAGCAAGTCATCAGTCTCTTAAGTCAAGCAGAGCTTCTGACTTATTTTTGTGAGGTGATTACGGCTTCTAATGGTTTTGCACGTAAACCAAACCCTGAGAGCTTGCTTTACTTAAAAAACAAATATGATATTAGTAGTGGCTTAGTTATCGGTGACCGGGATATCGATAGACAAGCAGGACAAGCAGCAGGATTTGATACCTTGCTTGTTGATGGTAGCAAATCCCTATTGGAGATAGTAAATTAGATGATTGAAGAAAAGAAAAATGCAGTAGATAAAGCAAAGGAATATGACGCTAGTCAAATTCAAGTTCTTGAGGGATTAGAAGCTGTACGTATGCGTCCCGGTATGTATATTGGATCAACCGCGAAAGAAGGCTTACATCACTTAGTTTGGGAGATTGTAGACAACTCTATCGATGAAGCCCTAGCTGGTTTTGCTAGTCATATCCAAGTCTTTATTGAGGAAGATAATTCCATTACTGTTATTGATGATGGCCGTGGAATCCCTGTTGATATTCAAGCTAAAACAGGCCGTCCTGCCGTGGAAACGGTTTTTACAGTCTTACACGCAGGGGGTAAATTTGGAGGTGGCGGCTATAAAGTATCAGGTGGCCTTCATGGGGTTGGTTCATCTGTTGTTAATGCTTTATCAACACAGCTAGATGTGCGTGTTTATAAAAATGGGCAAATTCATTACCAAGAGTTTAAGCGCGGTGTTGTAGTGGATGATTTGGCTATCATTGGAAGCACTGATGTGACAGGAACAACTGTTCATTTTACTCCAGATCCAGAAATTTTTACAGAAACGACTGATTTTGATTACAGTGTTCTAGCTAAGCGTATTCAAGAGTTAGCCTTCTTAAATCGTGGTTTAAAAATTTCAATTACAGATAAGCGCTCTGGTAGCGAAAAAGAAGAACATTTCCATTATGAAGGTGGGATTGGTTCTTATGTTGAATTTTTAAATGATAAAAAAGATGTTATCTTTGAAACACCAATTTATACAGATGGTGAATTAGAAGGTATTGCAGTTGAAGTAGCCATGCAATACACAACTAGCTATCAAGAAACAGTCATGAGTTTTGCCAATAACATTCACACCCATGAAGGCGGAACCCACGAGCAAGGTTTCCGTACTGCTCTTACGCGTGTGATTAATGATTATGCTAAGAAAAATAAGATTTTAAAAGAAAACGAAGATAATCTTACCGGAGAAGACGTTCGTGAAGGCTTGACTGCGGTAATTTCTGTTAAGCATCCAAATCCTCAATTTGAAGGTCAAACCAAAACAAAATTGGGCAACTCAGAAGTGGTTAAGATTACAAATCGCTTGTTTAGTGATGCCTTTCATCGCTTCTTGATGGAGAATCCACAAGTTGCTCGTAAAATTGTTGAAAAAGGAATTTTAGCTTCTAAAGCCAGAATTGCGGCGAAAAGAGCACGCGAGGTAACACGTAAAAAATCAGGTCTTGAAATTTCAAACTTACCTGGAAAATTAGCAGACTGTTCATCAAATGATGCGAGTCAAAATGAACTTTTCATCGTTGAGGGAGATTCTGCCGGTGGATCAGCTAAATCTGGACGTAACCGTGAGTTTCAAGCGATTTTACCTATTCGAGGAAAAATCCTAAACGTTGAAAAAGCAACCATGGATAAGATTTTAGCTAATGAAGAAATTAGAAGTCTTTTTACTGCTATGGGAACTGGCTTTGGAGCTGAATTTGATGTTTCTAAAGCACGTTATCAAAAATTAGTTATTATGACCGATGCCGATGTGGATGGTGCTCATATTAGAACCTTGCTTCTGACTCTGATTTACCGCTTTATGAGACCTGTTCTAGAGGCCGGTTATGTTTATATTGCACAACCACCTATTTATGGGGTTAAAGTCGGTAGCGAAATCAAAGAATACATTCAACCTGGTGTTGAGCAAGAAGATCAATTGAAAGCAGCATTAGCTAAATATAGTCAAGGACGCTCAAAACCATCAGTCCAACGTTATAAAGGTTTGGGAGAAATGGATGACCATCAACTTTGGGAAACAACCATGGATCCAGATAACCGTTTAATGGCTCGTGTCACAGTGGATGATGCTGCTGAAGCAGATAGAGTATTTGACATGTTGATGGGTGATAAGGTTGAGCCAAGACGTGAGTTTATTGAAGAAAATGCGGTCTATAGTACGCTTGACATATAACGAAATATGTTTTGAAAAGCATCTAGAAGTATGTTATAATCGTAACGTTATAGTGTATTTTTGATAAAATTTAATAAAAGGCGATGACTGACTGACAGTTTTGAATGAAGCAGTAGTCGAAAATCGTATTGAATAATAAGGAGATTAAGATGTCAAGCGGAATTATCTTGCTGATTGTGGCTATAGTCCTACTAGTGATTATCGCCTATCTAGTAGGTGTTATTATACGTAAGCGTAATGATTCGTTAATTACCAGTCTAGAGGAAAGAAAACAAGCTTTATTTGCCCTACCGGTTAACGATGAAATCGAAGAAGTTAAAGGACTTCATTTGATTGGTCAAAGTCAGACATCCTTTCGTGAGTGGAATCAAAAGTGGGTTGATTTAACCTTAAATTCTTTTGCTGATATTGAAAACTATATCTTTGAAGCTGAAAATTTAAACGACACCTTTAATTTTATCCGTGCTAAACATGAAATTAATAGTGTTGAAAGTCAGTTAAATCTAGTTGAAGAAGATATTACTGCGATTCGTGAAGCTTTGAGTATTCTTAAAGAACAAGAAGAAAAAAATAGTGCACGTGTGACACATGCTTTGGATTTGTACGAGAAGTTGCAAGATTCGATTTCAGAAAATGAAGATAATTTTGGTTCTACCAGGGCTGAAATCGACAAACAGATGAAAAATATCGAAACTGAATTTTCACAATTCGTCGCACTGAATTCATCTGGGGATCCTATTGAAGCTTCAGAAGTTCTAGATAAAGCAGAAGAACACACAATTGCATTAGGACAAATCACAGAACAGATACCAGCCATTGTGGCTAAGTTAGAAGATGATTTCCCTGATCAGTTGGATGATTTAGAATCTGGTTATCGTCGTCTATTGGAAGAAAACTATCACTTCCCTGAAAAGAATATTGAAGCACGTTTTCAAGAAATTCGTGAGTCTATCCGAGCAAACTCTTCTGAGTTAGTAACCTTAGATTTAGACCGCGCTAGGGAAGAAAATACTCACATTCAAGAACGCATTGATTCATTATATGAAGTTTTTGAACGTGAAATTGCAGCTTTTAAGGAAGCTTCTAAAAATAGCAAAATCTTGCCACAATACCTAGCTCATGCTAAACGCAATAATCAACAACTTAAATCTGAAATTTCTCGTTTATCTCATAAATATGTCTTGAGTGAAAACGAAGGCTTGAATGTTAAAGCTTTTGACAAAGATATTAATGATATTGAAGAGAATGTTTTGGAAATTGCTCAAACGTTTAAAAATCAAGAAAAGCCATTTTCTGATTTGCAAGTGATTTTTGAGCGTAGCCTTAAAACTCTGGCTTCTGTTGAAGCAGGTCAGATTGAAGTCTTTGAGGCAGTTAAAGATATCGAGAAAATTGAGTCACATGCTCGTCAGAACTTGGAAATTTATGTCACTCAGCTTCATATGATTAAGCGTTATATGGAAAAAAGAAATCTTCCAGGAATTCCTCAAGATTTTCTCAGTGCTTTCTTTACGACAAGCTCTCAGTTGGAAGCTTTAATGGATGAATTGAGTCGTGGTCGTATTAATATTGAGGCTGTTTCTCGTTTGTCTGAGGTTGCTACAGCAGCTATTGCCAATTTAGAAGAATTAACTTATCAAGTGGTGCAAAATGCTACTTTAACAGAGCAGTTATTACAGTATTCAAACCGATACCGTTCATTTGAAGCTGCTGTTCAAAATAGCTTTGAACATGCCTTGAGATTATTTGAAGTGGATAATGATTATCAAGCATCTTTTGATGAAATCTCATATGCTTTGGAAACTGTTGAACCTGGTGTGACAGATCGATTTGTTAATTCTTACGAAAAAACACGTGAACGCATTCGTTTTTAAAAAAAGTTTGAGCTATTAACTCAAACTTTTTTATTTTATAATACTTATTCAAACTGGTAGGAGTAAAGTGATGTTTAAAGGACTTGTCGTTATTGATGTTGACTCTACTTTAATTAAAGAAGAAGTTATAGACTTTTTGGGTGAAAAAGTAGGAGCTTCCTCAAAAATGAAAGAGATTACGGAAGCTGCCATGTCTGGTCGAATTGATTTTAGAGCTTCTTTAAAAGAGCGGGTAGCTTTATTAAAAGGCTTACCTATAGAAGAAATTGAGTCAATCAAGAAAGGTATCCATTTAAATAGAGGAGCTAGAAAACTCATAAATAAACTAAAATCTGAAGGTTATCAGATCGGTGTCATATCAGGAGGCTTTCATGAACTTGTTGATTCCCTTGCCCAGGACTTGTCAATTGAACTTGTTCGAGCCAATCATCTAGAGGTTGAAAATGGCATGCTAACAGGACGATTAATTGGTGATATTATTGATGCTCAAGAAAAGCTAGCTACTCTAAAAAAATGGGCAAATAGACATGAAATTGACTTATCAAGAACGATTGCTATTGGAGATGGCGCTAATGACCTTCTTATGCTAAAAGGTGCTGGCTTGGGTGTTGGCTTTTGTGCAAAAGAAGTGGTACAAAAAGAGGTCTTGCACCAAATAAAGCATCAGGATCTCTATCAATTAATTAGCATTATGGCATCACAAGGTTTTTAGCTGAAGGTTAAACAAGCTATTATTTAAATAATTTGCTCCAAAAAGATGAGTTTTGGCGAGCGTTTTCATGGGGGTCTTTAAGGGTGTCCATATTTTTTAGTAGTGTAGAGACATCTGTTTCTTCTCGGTCAACAGCGTGATTGCTATGAATGATTAAAGCAAAAGGAGATGTGCTAGCTTTTTCTTCTACAATGGTTGCCAAAAGTCCATGTTCTTTGGCAAGCTTCATGTAGAACATTTGGGCTTGTGAATCTAAGTGGGAAGCGATTTTAACGGCTAGGGAGTCGTAGATGTCTTTTAGGCTTGCGATTTGATTGCTGATATAATCCATTACTTGTGATTTGCTGCCATCTTCTAATAGTACAGATAAAACCATTCTTTCTGAAAAAGTGCCTAAGTAATGACGTTGTTGATCGGGACTAAAACGCTTTTCTCCTAAGGCAGCTTGTAGTAATTTCTCATCTAAGTTTTCCATATTAATCTCCCTTCCTTGTATTCTCATTATACCTGTTTGTTTAAAAAAAGACCAACAGTCAGCTGTTTGAAAGTTTTCAGCAAATAAACGAAAAGAAAGAAAAAATCTCTTGAAAGCGCTTTGTCCCTTTCATAAAATTGCTTTTTAATTTGCCTAAACCATTAGTTTGTGGTATTATTAACATGTAAAATATTAAAACTCATAAGGAGAGTATTACAATGTCAATTATTACTGATGTATACGCTCGCGAAGTCCTTGACTCACGCGGTAACCCAACACTTGAAGTAGAAGTTTATACTGAATCAGGTGCTTTCGGACGTGGTATGGTTCCTTCAGGTGCTTCAACTGGTGAACATGAAGCTGTTGAACTCCGTGATGGCGACAAATCTCGTTACCTTGGTCTAGGTACTCAAAAAGCAGTTGATAACGTTAATAACATTATCGCTGAAGCAATCATTGGTTACGATGTTCGCGATCAACAAGCTATTGACCGCGCAATGATCGCTCTTGACGGTACTCCTAACAAAGGTAAACTTGGTGCAAACGCTATTCTTGGTGTATCAATCGCTGTTGCTCGTGCTGCTGCAGATTACTTAGAAGTGCCACTTTACACTTACCTTGGCGGTTTCAATACTAAAGTTCTTCCAACTCCTATGATGAACATCATCAATGGTGGATCTCACTCAGATGCTCCAATTGCATTCCAAGAGTTTATGATCATGCCTGTAGGAGCACCTACTTTTAAAGAAGGTCTTCGTTGGGGTGCTGAAGTTTTCCACGCACTTAAGAAAATCCTTAAAGAACGTGGTCTTGTTACTGCTGTTGGTGACGAAGGTGGATTCGCTCCTAAATTTGATGGAACTGAAGATGGTGTAGAAACTATCCTTAAAGCTATCGAAGCTGCAGGATATGAAGCTGGCGAAAACGGTATTATGATCGGTTTTGACTGTGCATCATCAGAATTCTACGACAAAGAGCGTAAAGTTTACGATTACACTAAATTTGAAGGTGAAGGCGCTGCAGTTCGTACTTCTGCAGAACAAGTTGATTACCTTGAAGAATTAGTTAACAAATATCCAATCATCACAATCGAAGATGGTATGGATGAAAATGACTGGGATGGTTGGAAAGTTCTTACTGAACGCCTAGGCAAACGTGTTCAATTAGTTGGTGACGACTTCTTCGTTACAAACACTGAATACCTTGCTCGTGGTATCAAAGAAAACGCTGCTAACTCAATCCTTATCAAAGTTAACCAAATTGGTACATTGACTGAAACTTTTGAAGCTATCGAAATGGCTAAAGAAGCTGGTTATACTGCTGTTGTATCACACCGTTCAGGTGAAACTGAAGATTCAACAATCGCTGATATCGCAGTTGCAACTAACGCTGGACAAATCAAAACTGGTTCATTATCACGTACAGACCGTATTGCTAAATACAACCAATTACTTCGCATCGAAGATCAACTTGGTGAAGTTGCACAATACAAAGGTCTTAAATCTTTCTACAACCTTAAAAAATAATCTGATTATTCATTAAAGGTCAAGAAATATTGATTCTAAAACATTCTAGAAAGTTATCCTAGAATGTTTTTTTGTTTTTACAGTCGTCAGTTATTAAAGAGACAAGTCAATAAAAAATACTTTCTAGACTTGACTAGAGCTCTATCTTAGTGAAATAATATAGTGAGAAATGTCGTGTCAGACGATAAAAAATTTAAAATATACCCATGGTGCTAGTTAATTTCAAAATATCTCAAATTGTAAGCTAGTATGATTTGTTCAATCCTCAATTGCAGCCCTGTCATGCCCCTATCCAGTGTTCGTTCCATATCAAAAAGGGAACAAAGTTCTGAAAATCTAGTCTCAATGGTTCGTCTCATAGCCATTAGTTTCCAATGATTATGCTGTTTAGCCCCTTCCATATTTTGACGCAAGGGAGTCCAGAGGTGATAGCCATTTTGCTTCAACTCATCTTTCAGCTCACGGTTAAGGTAACCTAAGTCTGCTAAAATGACGGATTGTTCACACCTTTCTAGCAACTCGTAAACTGCCTTAATATCATGAACAGAGGCTGGGCTGACAACATAATTCAGAATGTAGCCTGATAAGGTCACTAGCATGTGAACCTTAAAACCGTAAAACCACATATGTTTAGAGGCGGTGTAACCAATATTAGCTATCCCATTGAAAAGTCTGACCCTGTGGTTACGAATAGATTGACAAAGTGGCAAAGGAAAGCTGTCTATAATAACAATGGTATTGGGAGAAATTTGAGTGTTCATTGCCTGACGAATCACTTGAACCAGCCAAATCAACTGTCTTGCACGCCTATTAAAGCGACTTCTTTCTAGTAATGTACCGCAGGGAAATAGCTGACAAATCCTATAAAAGTGACGTTGTGATTTAATACCTAGTTCAGCTTGTAATAGCAGTAAAACTAGAAGAGATTGGTCTGAAACTTTGGACAGACAGACGTTGCGACGGTGTTTGAAGTCTTCCGGACAATAATCTTGATAAAACTGAGAACAAATTTTTGATAATTGACGCATATTCCATTGTAAGTGATGGGATTTAGCTGTATACTGTAAGTGGCTCATTTGGACTAACCTCCTGTTTGTGTAGGCACTTACAGTATAGTCCTTTTGGGCTTTTTATTGTATTTTGAGATTAACTAACACCACGGGTAAAGTTTCTGTTACAATAAGCATGTAATAAATCGCATGATGCGAAAGGAGTTTTTATGTTGAATAGGAAATTTTTCACTTATGCCTCATTATTGGCTTTGGTTGCTGTTCCAGCAGTTTTAGAAGACGCATCAAACCAAAATCAGAGTCAAGTAGTGTATGCAGCAGAAGTGACTAACTCTGCTCCAGAATTGGTAACAGATAGCTCAAGTATTCCGACAACTGTAGTTGATACGGAAAAACTATGGAACCTATGAATGCTACCAGTGATTCAGACCTTACGGATGCTTCTGTTGCTTCGGAGCCTGTAGCGACTCCTGAAATGCCAGCAGTTAGCGCTGATAGTAAACCTGAATAGGTTACACTAAACTAGACAGAATTTATAAAGTGTTCTACACTAAAGAAAATAGGAGAATATTATGTCTAGAAAAATACGTCGCCACTTCACCGATGACTTTAAGCAACAAATCGTTGACCTTCACAATGCAGGGATGAAACGAAGTGAGCTTATCAAAGAATATGAGTTAACCCCATCAACCTTCGATAAGTGGGTACGTCAGGCTAAAACAACTGGTTCCTTTAAAACTATTGATAATCTTACAGATGAGCAGCGTGAACTGATTGAACTCCGAAAGCGTAATAAAGAACTCGAAATGCAGTTAGATATCCTAAAGCAAGCGGCGGTGATTATGGCACGAAAAGAGAAGTAATCACTGCTAATAAAGACAAATATAGCATTTCAGCCATGTGTCGTTGGTTGAACATTCCTCGTTCTAGCTATTACTACAAGGCTGTTAAACCAGTCTCTGAAGCGGAACTTGAAGAAAATATCAAAGCTATTTTTCTCGAAAGTAAGGCCAGATACGGGGCTAGGAAAATCAAGAAATGTTTGGAAAATGAAGGCATCCAGCTGTCTCGTCGTCGGATTCGTCGCATCATGCACAAACTCAACTTAGTATCCGTTTATCAGAAAGCAGCCTTCAAGCCACATTCAAAAGGGAAGAATGTGGCAGCTATTCCTAATCACTTAGCCAGACAATTTCATCAAGAAAAGCCTCTAAATGCTTTAGTAACAGACTTAACCTACGTTCGTGTCGGTAATAGCTGGGCTTATGTTTGCTTGATTATTGATCTCTTCAATCGTGAAATCATCGGTTTGTCAGTTGGTTGGCATAAGACCGCCGAATTGGTTAAACAAGCGATTCAGAGCATCCCTTACGCTCTGACCAAGGTCAAGATCTTCCATTCTGATCGTGGGAAGGAGTTTGATAATCAGCTGATTGATGACATGTTGGAAGCTTTTGGAATCAATCGTTCTCTAAGCCAAGCAGGCTGTCCCTATGACAATGCGGTAGCTGAGAGCACCTATCGCGCTTTCAAAATTGAATTTATTCATCAAGAAACCTTTCAGTCACTGGAAGAATTAATCCTTAAAACGAAAGATTATGGGCACTGGTGGAATTACCATCGCATTCATGGCAGTCTCAACTACCAGACACCCATGACATGGAGATTAATTGCTTAAAGAAAAAAGCACTTTATAAATGTTGTACAGAAAAGTGTTGCCTTTTCAACCAATTGAGGAAGTTAGAAAAAGTCCAGAAAAACAAGCTTACACAGTCTATGGCAAAATCATTAGTCCTGTAGACGGTTGGGGTGGAAAAGGATTTTATATCCAAGATAATAGCGGTTCAGGACTTTACATTTACCCTAATAAAAAAGACCTTGGCTTTAAAATGGGTGATGTGGTTGAGCTTACAGGAACTTTAACACAGTATAAGGGTGAGCTTCAGCTTAAGGACATTACAGCCTCTAAAAAAATCTCAGGCGACGTCGCAGCACCAGTAGTAGAAACAACTATCCCAGAACTTGAGAATACAAAACAAGCTACTTTAGTCAAGCTTTCTAATGTAACAGTTGGTAAAATTAAGTCTGAACAATATGAAACCTCTTCTTTTAAAGTCACCGATGCTTCTGGCAATCACGTGGCCGTTCGATTGGATAATCGCACAGGAATTAAAACCTCTGATTTGATGACCAAAGTCAATGAAGGTGATTTTATTAACTTAACAGCTATCCATTCAATGTTTGAAGGCAAACGTCAACTTAAACCATTTAGCTTGGAACAATTTGAAATTGTCAAGCAAGCGGTTCGAAAAGAAGAAGTGACACCGGAAAATCAAGTCGTCAAAATCGGTCAAATCCAAGGAGAAGGACACGTTTCTCCGCTAGTTAATCAATCTGTTACTGTAAAAGAAGTGGTTGTGACTTACCTTGATGACAAGATTCATTTTTACGTTCAAGATTTGAAAGCTGATAATAACCTAGTCACATCAGATGGTATTCGTATTTTTGCTAAGAATTTCAATGTTAAAGTAGGAGACGTTTTAACCATTACAGGAACAGTTGAAGAGTTCTTTGGTAAAGGTTATGAGGAAAGAAAACAAACTGATCTTACAATCACACAGATTAAAGCAAATAAAATCACGAAAACTGGTCAAGCCGCTGTTCCAGCGCACTTGTGCTAGGTAAAGATCGTTTAGCTCCAAAAGATATCATTGATAACAATGGCTTATCGCTTTTTGACCCTCAAGAAGATGCTATTGATTTCTGGGAGTCAATGGAAGGAATGTTAGTGGCGGTTGATAATGCTAAAGCTGTTGGACCGATGAAGCATAGTGAAATCTATGTTCTGCCAGGCACTTCAAATCGTACTTTAACCAATTCTGGTGGAGTCTTATTACAACCAAGTGTTTACAATACAGATATCATTCCAATTCTATTTAAAAAAGGTAAACAAACGATAAAAGCTGGAGATTATTTTACTGGTAGACTTGCTGGACCTGTATCCTATAGCTTTGGAAATTATAAGGTTTTTGTTGATGATACCAAGTTACCAAAATTCCAAGATGGACAATTACAGCCTGAAAAAACACATATTGTTAAAGATTTCAATAAGTTGAGCATTGCTTCTTACAATATTGAAAACTTCTCAGCTGATAAAAAATCAACTAAAGATGAAAAAGTAAAACGAACGCAAGTTGTCAAGTCAAGTACAACCAGTTCATAGATAACTAGAGTTCCAGATGTTAAGCTGTTCGGGATAGCTCAAACAGGAATTTTGAGGATTGATATTGAAGAAGTCGTCTTGGGCGCTCATTGATGGCAGTAATATAATTGTCAAGTTCTTCAGAGGTTAGTGGATTAAGTGAGACTCCTTTAGGGACATATTCTCTGAGGAGGCCATTGAAGTTCTCGTTTTTTCCTCTCTCATGTGAAGAATAGGGATGTGCAAAGTAAACTTCAACAGCTTCTAAGTTTGAGAGTAAACTAAACTCAGAACCATTATCCGCTGTGATGGATGCAATAGGATACTGACTGATGAGATGCGTGACAGCACGGTTAATGGTTTGGGACTGCTTGTCTTCTAGCTTAACTCCTAGTGCATAGCGTGTCTGGCGCTCTACCAAAGTCAACATAACAGCTTCACCTTTGGTTTTCTTGCCGAGAACCAAATCAATCTCCCAATGCCCAAATTCAGAACGATCATTAATATATTCTGGACGTTCTTCGATAGATTTACCTAAAGTCTTCTTATTCGTCTTCATGACTTTCTTAGAACGTTTTCTGATACTAACCATCTTAGGCAAATCGATTGGTTTAATAGCTAATACCCCCTCTTTGATATAACGATAAATCGTTTTGGTAGAGGGGACGACTTCTTCAGGATGGTTCACTTTGTAAGTCTGAACAAAACTATCCACACTATGGAGACGAATGTTAGCCGTCAAGGCAGATTCTAATTGTTCAATGAACCTAGCGGAGCAGTCATTCAACTTGAGATAAGAACTCTTTTGACGATTGGTTTCATAGACACGTTGCCCACTATCAGCGAAATAGGCGTTGTAAGAAGGTTTGTTTTCCATTCTTATCCTTTACCTGTTCTACTGAACCACGTTTATTTCTCGGCAGATTGTAGAACGGTGACGACCCAAGAGTCGAGCAATCTCAGCGGGTTTCTTTCCCATTTTAAGATAAGCAGCAATTTCACCCCGTTCTGTGGCTGAAAGATGAGAATAGGATGATTTTCTGGTAGAATTAATGTTGGACATGTTCATCTGCTTTCCATACTGAATTGGGGAATTCTAGTATATCAGACGAACATGTCTTTTTTGTTGCACTTCATTTTACAACGCGGGAAAGTAAAACGAATTGCGAATTCCTTCATCCATGACTTGAATTCACCAGACATTATTGGATTAATTGAAGTTCAAGATAATAATGGACCAAAAGATGATGGCACAACAGATGCAAGTCAAAGTGCACAACGTCTCATTGATGCGATTAAAGCTCTTGGCGGACCAACTTATGTGTATGTTGATATTGCTCCAGAAAATAATGTGGATGGTGGCCAGCCAGGTGGTAATATTCGTACAGGTTTCCTTTACCAACCATCACGTGTCAGTCTATCAGATAAACCAAGAGGTGGCGCAAATGATGCGGTAGCATGGGAAAATGGTGAGCTTAATATGAGCCTTGGTCGTATTGCTCCAACTAATGCTGCATGGAAAGATGTCAGAAAATCATTAGCAGCTGAATTTATCTTCCAAGGAAATAAGGTAGTTGTCATTGCTAACCATTTGAACTCAAAACGTGGAGATAACGCTCTTTACGGACGCATACAGCCTGTGACATTCAAATCAGAAGAAAGACGTCATGTACTTGCTAAAATGTTAGGTGACTTTAATGACTTTGAATTTACAAAGACTATTGCTTTGATTGAAGAAGGTAACATGGCTAACTTAGTCAGTCGTCATGAGCTTTCAGATCGTTATTCATATTTCTACCAAGGTAATAACCAAACACTTGATAATCTTTTAGTGTCTAACAACCTTTTAGGACGTTATGAATTTGATATGATTCATGTCAACTCACCATTTATGGAAGCTCATGGTCGTGCTTCTGACCATGATCCATTGCTTGTTCAATTGTCATTTGCTAAAGATACTACTATCAAAGATGATAAGGTGATTAATGGTCCTAAAGAAGCTGCTAAAGGAAATATGCCTCAACAACTTTCTACTAAAAAAGCAACTGTAGTAGCTGCGACATCTTCAAGAGCGCTTCCTAAAACAGGTGAAAAATCTGCTTTCGTGATGAATCTATTTGGAATGGCTACGCTTCTATCAGTTTTCGGTGTATTGTCTAAACGTAAAGAGTTAGACTAATTAGGTAACTATCATTAACTTCAAACGGGTTCATGATGGTCATTAGTAGGCAAAAATGAAAAGACAAGTAAGCTGTCTGCAAGGAAAAGCAGATAAGACTTACTTGTCTTTTTCTAATTTACAGAAGAAAAAAGAGACTTGAAATTTTGACAAATTGTGCTAGAATGAAGAAGTTGCCTAGCAATCCTTGGTGCTTAGTTCCTTTCACCAAGCATATTATACGCGTAAAAAATGACACCAAAGGAGAGATACCAATGAAAACCTTAACTGTCCGTGACCATGTTCATATTGCTTTAGTTGCTGCTTTATATGTGGTACTAACGATTACACCGCCCTTAAATGCTATTTCTTATGGCATGTATCAATTTAGGGTTTCAGAGATGATGAACTTTTTAGCCTTTTATCATAAAAAGTATATCATTGCTGTTACCATTGGTTGTATGATTAGTAATTTTTACAGTTTTGGTTTGATAGACGTTTTTGTTGGTGGAGGCTCTACCCTTCTTTTTGTAACCTTAGGTGTCTTATTATTTGAAAAATATAAAACTGTCTATCTTTTAAATAGCCTATTTAATAAAGCTTTTCTGTATTTTTCCATCTTTTTTTCAATTTCAATGGTAACAGTCGCTATTGAACTGTATTTCTTTGGAGCACCTTTTTTCCTAACTTGGATGACTACAGCAGTTGGTGAGCTAGCTTCCTTACTTATCGGCTCCGTTATTATTGATAAATTATCCAAGCGAATTAATCTTAGTCAATAAAACAACAGGGTCTACTCTATCAGGTAGGCTTTTTTTCGATGGAAGCGGCAGCTAGTTAGCTTATTTAAGGGTTTTTGTGATAAAATAAGATTATGAAAAAACGCATAAGTGAATTGACAGATTTATTAAATCGCTACCGTCAAGAATATTATACCAACGATGCACCGTCTGTTTCTGATAGTGAGTATGATAAGCTCTATCAGGAATTGGTCGAACTGGAAGAAACCTATCCTGAGTATGCATTGAAAGATAGTCCTACCCAGTTGGTAGGGGGAACCTTGCTAACGGGCTTTGAAAAATATCAGCATCAGTATCCGCTATATAGTTTGCAGGATGCTTTTTCACGTGACGAATTAGATGCTTTTGATAGACGAGTTAAAGCTGAATTTCCTAAGGCTCAGTATATGGCTGAATTGAAAATTGATGGCTTATCTATTTCATTGATTTATAAAGCAGGTCGCTTGCAGGTTGGGGCTACTCGAGGAGATGGTAGTGTTGGGGAAAATATAACCGAAAATATTAAGAAACTAAAAGATATTCCCCATCTCTTAGCAGAAAAGATTGATATCACTGTCCGTGGAGAGGCCTATATGCCAAAAGAGTCTTTTCAAGTTATTAATGAAGAAAGACGTGAAAACGGTGAAACTGAATTTGCCAATCCAAGAAATGCGGCGGCAGGAACCTTAAGACAACTTGATACAAAAGTAGTGGCCAAACGCAATCTAAAAACCTTTTTATATCAAGAAGCCAGTCCGAATGCTTTAGAAAGTCAAGAATCAGTCTTGAGCCACTTAGAAACATTAGGTTTTTCTGTTAATTCTAGGTACCTGCTTAGCTCTTCAATGGATGATATTTGGGATTTTATTCAAGCAATTGCTTCTGAAAGAGACAAGTTACCTTATGACATTGATGGTATTGTTATAAAAGTCAATCATCTGGCTATGCAAGAAGAACTTGGTTTTACCGTTAAAGCACCTAGATGGGCTATCGCATACAAGTTTCCTGCGGAAGAAAAAGAAGCCGAAATTCTATCTGTGGATTGGACGGTAGGACGAACAGGAGTGGTTACGCCAACCGCAAATTTAAGTCCTATCAAATTAGCTGGGACAACAGTTAGTCGTGCTACTTTACATAATGTGGATTATATTGCCGAAAAAGATATCCGAATAGGTGATACAGTTGTAGTTTATAAAGCGGGCGATATTATCCCTGCTGTATTGCGCGTGGTTGAAGATAAGCGTAAAGAAACCTTTCCGATGCCAATTCCTAAGCATTGCCCTTCTTGCCAGAGTGACTTGATCCATTTTGAAGATGAAGTTGCCCTGCGCTGCATCAATCCGCTGTGCCCTAGTTTAATCCAACGAAGTTTAGAGCATTTTGCCAGTCGAAATGCTATGAATATTGCAGGTTTAGGCCCTGCTATTGTTGAAAAATTATTTACAGCAGGCCTAGTTCATGATGTGGCAGATATCTATCGTTTAACAAAAGACAACTTACTTCAACTAGAAGGGATTAAAGAGAAATCGGCCGAAAAGCTTTTAAATGCTATTCAAGCTTCAAAGTCAAATTCAGCTGAAAAATTACTCTTTGGTTTGGGAATTCGACATATCGGAGCAAAGGCTAGTCGTTTGATCTTAGAGACCTTTGGAGATTTGGAAAGTCTTTTAGCTGTTGAAGAAGAAGCCATTGCTCAAATTGATGGTTTAGGCCCTGTTATCGGGAAATCTCTGTCTTATTACTTCCATCAAGAGGCTGTCTCCATATTATTATCGGAATTAAAAGCTGCAGGCGTCAATCTCACTTATCTAGGTCAAAAAGTCGATACTAGCGCAGAACTCTTTGGCTTAACAGTCGTTCTAACAGGGAAATTAGAGCAGTTAACCCGTAATGAAGCCAAAGAAAAGTTAGAAGCTCTTGGCGCCAAAGTCACAGGCAGTGTTTCTAAAAAAACAGATTTGCTGCTTGCTGGTAGTGATGCAGGTTCTAAGCTGGAAAAAGCTCAAAAACTAGGAATCAGAATCGAAGATGAAGCTTGGTTACTCAATCTTTAAATGAGGTGATAAAATGAAAAAACAAATGAGAGCACGTCTCATTTACAACCCAACTTCTGGACAGGAAATGATGAAAAAAAGTGTTCCAGAGGTTTTAGAAATTTTAGAAAGTTTTGGCTATGAAACATCCGCTTTTCAAACAAAGCCAGATAAAAATTCTGCTTTTAATGAAGCTAAGCGAGCGGCTCAAGCAGGCTTTGATTTATTGGTAGCTGCAGGAGGCGATGGAACCATTAATGAAGTGGTTAATGGTATTGCTTCCTTAAAAAAACGTCCTAAAATGGCTATTATTCCTACTGGAACAACTAATGATTTTGCCAGAGCTTTAAAAATTCCAAGGGGAAATCCGACAGCAGCGGCTAAGCTTATTGGTAAAAAACAAACCATTCAAATGGATATTGGTCGTGCTAGGAAAGATACTTACTTTATTAATATTGCAGCTGCAGGCAGTCTGACAGAATTGACTTATAGTGTTCCTAGCCAGTTAAAAACCATGTTTGGTTATTTGGCTTATTTGGCTAAAGGAGTAGAGCTTTTGCCGCGTGTTAGCAATGTTCCTGTTAAAATAACCCACGATAAAGGGGTTTTTGAAGGGAATGTGTCAATGATTTTTGCAGCTATTACCAATTCAGTCGGTGGCTTTGAAATGATTGCCCCTGATGCCAAATTGGATGACGGCATGTTTACCTTGATTTTAATCAAGACAGCAAATCTTTTTGAGATTGTTCATCTCTTGAGACTGGTTTTGGATGGAGGAAAGCATGTTACCGACCGTCGTGTAGAATATATCAAGACCAGTAAAATTACCATTGAACCTCAATCAGACAAACGCATGATGATTAACTTAGATGGTGAATACGGAGGTGATGCTCCGATTGTGCTTGAAAATTTAAAAAACCATATCACCTTTTATGCGGATACTGATTTGATTTCAGATGATGCCTTAGTCTTAGACCAAGAAGAGCTAGAAATAGAAGAAATTGTTAAAAAATTTGCACATGAGGTAGAAGACTTAGAGCAGGAAATGGAGGAATAAGCTTAGCCATGGATAATGCTATTATCGTACATTACCATAGTCGCACAGGAAATTATTTTGATTTGAGTTTGTGGCAATGGCAAGATGGTAAATTAGGAAAAGACGCTTATTTTTCCCGATTTGACAGTTTTGGGGCTGTTGCTCATCTTAACTATGCTGCTCCTTATTTTTTAAGCCATGCTTATGTGATTGTTAAAGATCAATATTGGCGTCACAAAACCATTGATTACCGTATTGAACGAGATTATGGTATTGCTAAGACAGAGATTTGGCTAGTGGATGGAGATGATACTGTCTACTATTCAAGACAAGCAGCAGTTGCCAGTCATTCTTATAGTCGACGTTCAAGCCATGCTTTTGACCGACGCTGGGGTTTTCAAGGCTGGTTAGGGTATAGTTATCAGCAAAATCAGACTACTTTTCGTCTATGGGCTCCAACAGCTGAAAAAGTGGAGTTAATTTTGTATGCCTCTACAGATCAGACGTCAAGTGTCTCTCAAGTGATTGCTATGACGAGGGGCTCAAACTACAATCCTGACGACCATACTCAAAATACGCAGGGAGTCTGGCAAATCGCTTTAGAGGGTGATTATAATTATCAAGCTTATCGTTATCGGGTTTATTATCGCAAACGAACCTTCCGAGATAGTCGAGATCCCTATGCTATTGCTACTACAGCAAATGGTAAACGATCAATTGTTATTGACCCAAGTCACTTAAAACCAGAAGGTTTTTCGGTTAAGCAAGGAGAAGAAGCTGTTTGGAGACTAGACAATCCTAATCAAGCTCTGATCTATGAAATGCATGTTCGTGATTTTTCTAAATCAGAAACTTCAGGAGTTAGTCGTGAGAATCGAGGGAAATTTAAAGGACTAATAGAAACTGGAACCAGAAACCCTTATGGGGATATGACGTGTTTTGATTATGTGAAGTCCTTAGGTATTACTCATGTTCAGCTTCAACCTATTTTCGATCACCATCAGACTTTTCAAGAAGATGGTAGCTATGCCTATAATTGGGGTTATGATCCAGAGAACTATAATGTGCCAGCGGCTACGTACTCTAGCAACCCTCATGAGCCAGCTACTCGTATTTTAGAACTGAAAGAGGTTATTCAAGCCTACCACGATGCTGGATTGAATGTCGTCATGGATGTGGTATATAATCATACCTTTTCTTCTCGAGACTCTGCTTTCCAACGAACAGTTCCTGATTATTACTATCGGATGACACCAGATGGTCGTTTTCAAAATGGTTCAGGTTGTGGAAATGAAACAGCTAGTGAAAAAGAAATGTATCGCAAGCATATGATTGATTCGATACTTTACTGGGTTAATGAATATAATATTGACGGTTTTCGATTTGATTTGATGGGGCTCCATGATATTGAAACCATGAATCTTATCAGACAGGCTCTTAACAAAATTGATCCTCGTATTTTGGTATATGGTGAAGGATGGGATATGGGAGTTGGTCTAGCGCCTGAGCAAAAGGCCAAAAAAGTAAATGCAAATCAAATGCCTGGAATCGGATTTTTCAATGATGATCAACGAAATGCGGTTAAAGGGGCAGAAGTCTATGGCGCATTTGAGCAAGGCTTTGCTTCAGGTGCTGCCACAGAAGATATTGTGGCTAAAGCTATTCTAGCTAGTGATGAGTTAGTAGATTATATTAGTCCAAGTCAAGTTGTTAATTATGTTGAAGCACATGATAATTACAATCTTAATGATCTGTTTTGGGCTTTAAATCCTGAGGATAGTGATGAGCAACATCGCAAACGTGTGCAGTTAGCCTCTGCCATGAATATCATGATGCAGGGCCTTTGTTTCATGCATATTGGACAGGAATTTTTAAGAACAAAATTGTTTCCAACAGGGGATAATAGTAGTTTAACGCAATCTGATAAAGAGAGGGCTATGAACTCTTACAATGCTCCAGATCAAGTTAACCAGATTGATTGGCGCAAGGTCACTTGGGAAAAAGAAACCATTACCTTTATGAAAAAATTAATCTTTTTGAAAACTAAAACACCCATCTTTTCATATCCAAGTTTTGAAAAAATTAGACAGCATGTCTATATAGAAAAAGCTGATAAAAACACTGGTTACATCAGCTTTACCATAGATGATGAGAGAAAATACCGTATTATTTTCACGAATTTTAGCAAACGCTTGCCTTCATCAGATAAGAATGTTATAATTGAAACAAATGATAAGCGCTTTCAAAGATATACATCAAATATAGACGATTTGACTGCCATGATCCTTGACATCACGCAATAGCCTGAGACTACTCAGGCTATTTTTGTTTATTGGTAGCAACTCTTTTGCTAGATGAAGCATTAAGTTGTTAGCAGCTCCCTATAATTACTAATTAAGATAAGATAGAAAAATCAAAGAGGGTAACAGGATGACTGATGATTTAGCATTGTACACATTTGGAACAGGTGAAAATGTTTCATTATATCATTATTTAGGAGTACATCCCTTTGTCCATGATGGTAAAGAAGCTTATGTTTTTAGAGTTTGGGCTCCAAATTCCGAATCAGTTAGCTTAATTGGTGATTTCACAGGCTGGCATGAGAATCCACTGGCTATGCAAAAAAATCAGGCTGGTGTCTGGGAAATCATCACAGAATTGCCACAAGAAGGCAATATCTATAAGTATTTGGTCAAGCGTCAAGGTGGTCATGTTGTGGAAAAAATTGATCCTCTTGCTTTTCAGTTTGAATCTCGTCCAGGAACAGGAGCCATCGTTAAAAGGATAAAACCTAGAAAATGGAAAGATGGCCTTTGGATGGGACGACGAAAAAAATTAGGCTTTAGAAAACGGCCCGTTAGCATTTATGAAGTACATGCTAATTCATGGAAGAAAGATCAGGAGGGTAATCCTTATGACTTAAAGGGCTTGAAAGAGCATTTAATTCCTTACTTAAAAGAGATGAATTACACACATGTTGAATTCATGCCAGTGATGACTCATCCTTTAGATATGAGTTGGGGTTATCAGTTAATGGGCTATTTTGCCTTTGAATCAACCTTTGGTAATCCAGAAGATTTTCAAGACTTTGTAGAAGCTTGCCACCTTAATAATATTGGTGTTCTGATTGATTGGGTACCTGGACACTTTACACAAAATGATGATGCCTTAGCTTACTATGACGGTACAGCAACTTTTGAATATCAAGATCCTGATAAAGCTAGGAATTTTGGATGGGGTGCTCTCAATTTTGACTTAGGAAAAAATCAAGTCCAATCTTTCCTTATTTCCAGTGCTATGTTTTGGCTAGAAACCTATCATATTGATGGGATTCGTGTTGATGCTGTTAGTAATATGCTTTACTTGGATTATGATCAAGGGTCTTGGAAGCCCAATATTTATGGTGGTAACCAGAACCTGGAGGGGGTAGGCTTTCTCCAAAAACTCAATCGCATTATTAAAGAGAGATATCCTGATGTCATGATGATTGCTGAAGAATCGAGTTCAGGAACGCCAGTTACAGCTTCGATAGAAGAAGGAGGGCTGGGCTTTGACTACAAATGGAATATGGGATGGATGAATGATATTTTAAGATTTTATCAAGAAGATCCCTATTTTAGACAATTTCATTTTGAGTTATTAACCTTTAGTTTTGTATATTGTTTCAATGAACATTATATTTTACCATTTTCACATGATGAAGTTGTTCATGGTAAAAAAAGCATGCGACAGAAGATGTGGGGAGATGACTACAATCAATTTGCTGGCCTAAGAAATTTACTGACTTATCAAATCTGCCACCCAGGCAAAAAGTTACTTTTCATGGGTTCAGAGTTTGGTCAATCTTTAGAGTGGAAATACTACGATCAGTTAGAATGGCAAGAAAGTAATCACTATTTTAATGCGAGATTATCACATTTTGTAGCCACCCTTAATCAATTTTACAAAGACCACAATATGCTTTGGCAAAATGATGAGACTTATGCAGGAATCGATATTATTGATGCTGATAATAAAGAAGAGTCAGTTCTATCTTTTTGCCGGGTTAATGATAAAGGAGATATTTTACTTTGTGTCTTCAATATGACGCCTGTTGAGAGACAAGGTTTTAAAGTGGGAGTTCCTAAAGCAGGTATTTATGAAGAAATTTTCAATACTGAGTTAGAGACATTTGGAGGTGTTTGGAAGGAGCATAATCCTCTTACTTCTACTCAAAAAGAAGAATGGAAGGAGTATCAAAATACCTTACAAATGACTTTACCAGCACTAGGAGCTAGTATTTGGAAGGTCAAAAGAGATTTTAAAAACGAATAATAAGTTAAGGAAACAATAAAGGAATCGATATAGTGTTTGTTTAAGTGGCAATTTGATGCCAGTCACGAAAGGATATCAGCATGAAAGATGAAATGTTAGCTTTGATTTTAGCAGGTGGCCAAGGTACACGATTAGGGAAATTAACCCAAAATATTGCTAAGCCAGCTGTACAATTTGGTGGGCGTTACCGCATTATAGATTTTGCACTTTCTAATTGTGCCAATTCAGGGATTCATCATGTCGGAGTTATTACACAATATCAGCCACTTGCTTTGAACCATCATATTGGCAATGGCTCTTCATGGGGACTTGATGGCATTAATTCGGGTGTAACCATCTTACAACCTTATTCTGCTACAGAAGGCAATCGTTGGTTTCAGGGAACCAGTCATGCTATCTATCAAAATATTGATTATATTGATAGTATTAATCCTGAGTATGTGTTGATTTTATCGGGAGATCATATCTACAAAATGGATTACGATGACATGCTTCAAACTCACAAGGATAATATGGCAAGTCTTACGGTAGCTGTTATTGATGTTCCATTAAAGGAAGCAAGTCGTTTTGGGATTATGAACACTGACACAAGTGATCGTATCGTTCAATTTGAGGAAAAACCAGCTAATCCTAAATCAACCAAAGCTTCAATGGGGATTTATATTTTTAACTGGAAACGACTAAGAACCATGTTGATTGATGCTGAAAAAAATAACTTGGACATGTCAGATTTTGGTAAAAATGTTATTCCAAGCTATTTAAAAGCAGGAGAACGCGTTTACACCTATAACTTTGATGGCTATTGGAAAGATGTTGGTACCATCGAATCTCTTTGGGAAGCCAATATGGCTTATATTGGGGAAGACAATGCTCTACATAGTCGTGACCGTTCTTGGAAAATGTATTCTAAAAATCATATTGCACCGCCTAATTTTATCACTCAGGATGCTCAGGTTAAGGACTCATTAGTAGTAGATGGAAGCTTTGTTTCAGGTAAAGTTGAACACTCTATTTTATCAACAAATGTTCAAGTGAAAAAAGGAGCCCACATTAAAGATTCCTTTATTATGAGTGGAGCGATTATCGGTGAAGGAGCTCAAATTACTCGTGCCATCATTGGGGAAGGGGCTGTTATTGGAGATGGCCTAGTCATTGATGGTAGTGATGAGGTTCAAGTAGTCGGTTACAACGAAGTCTTGGGGGTATCAAATGAAAATTGACAAATATTCAGCCATCTTAGGTAGCTCAATTGGTTACTCAGAGATGAAAGGTTTAACAGATTCACGTCCATTAGCTAATTTGCCCTTTGATGGTAAGTACCGTTTGATTGACTTTCAACTCTCTAATCTAGCTAATGCAGGTGTACGAAGCATTTATGGTATTTTTCGTGGTCAAAATATTCGCTCTGTCTTTGATCATATTCGCTCAGGCCGGGAATGGGGATTCAATAGTCTATTAAGTCATTACTTTTTAGGGTTTTACAAGACCAAAGATGATGCTAAAGAAACTGATAAAGATTATTATGATCAAATTTTGACCTATTTGAAGCGTTCAGGCTCTGACCAAACCATCTACATGAGTTGTGATATCCTTTGTAATATTGACTTAGAGCAAGTGATTCATCTTCATAATGCCAATCAACGCCAAATGACAGTAGTCTATAAACGTATGCCTGTACAATCGATTTCTCAATCTAATAGTATTTTGGATATAGATGAAAGAGACACTGTTTATGGTAGCAGAGAAGAAGTCATAGCAAAGGATTTTGAAAAAATGTCGGCAGACATTTATATTGTTAACACCTCTTGGCTAATCCAAGAAATGGAAAAAGAGGCCCAAAAAGAAAAACCACTTAAACTACGTTTTTTGCTTAGACACTTAGTTGTTTATGAAGGGGCACTGGGCTTTGAATATACGGGTTATTTAGCTAATATTCATTCGGTTAAATCTTATTATGATGCTAATATGGATATGCTGGATCCTCAAAAGTTTTATTCGCTCTTATATGCTAATCAGAAGATCTATACCCGAGTTAAGAATGAAGAAGCGACCTATTTTGATCAGGCTTCTGAGGTCAGTAATGCCCAGTTTGCTTCTGGCAGTATAGTCAAAGGTAAGGTAGAGCATTCTATTGTTTCACGCAATTGCTATATTGGTTTAGGAGCCAGTGTTAGCCATAGTATTTTGTCCCCTAAAGCGACTATTGGTGAGGGTGCTAGCATTTTCTATGCTATTATAGACAAGCAAGTTTCGATTGCTCCTGGAGTTACTATCCAAGGAAGTCCTATGACTCCTATTGTCGTAGCAAAAGGAACTGAGGTAACAGAGGATTTAATAAAATGAAAATAACGTTTGTAGCCGCAGAAGCTGCTCCCTTTGCTAAAACAGGTGGTTTAGGTGATGTCATAGGTGCATTACCTAAAGCTCTTGTCAAAAAAGGACATCAAGTCAGTGTCATTCTTCCTTATTATGATATGATTGACCATTCATTTGGAGATGAAGTTGAAGATGTTTTGTATTTTTATACAAATCTGAGTTGGCGTCGACAATATGTAGGTATTAAGAAACTCACCAGAGATGGCATTAGCTTTTATTTTATTGATAACCAATATTATTTTTTCCGTGGTAAGATTTATGGGGATTGGGATGATGGTGAACGTTTTGTCTATTTTCAACTAGCAGCTCTTGAATCACTAGAAAAATTGAATGACATTCCTGATATTTTACATGTTCACGATTACCATACTGCCATGATTCCATTTTTATTGAAGGAAAAGTATCATTGGATTAATGCTTATCGAAATATCAAAACCATCCTGACGATTCACAACATGGCATTTCAAGGTCAGTTTGATCCTGCTATGTTAGGTGACTTATTCGGGGTTGGAGCAGAGCGTTATGAAGACGGTACCTTACGGTGGAACCATTGTCTCAATTGGATGAAAGCGGGGCTTTTATACGCTAATCGTATCACGACAGTTTCCCCAACCTATGCAGAAGAAATTCAAACTAGTGCTTTTGGTAAAGGTTTGGATCAAGTGATGCGTATGGAACGTGGAAAACTCTCAGGCATAACAAATGGCATAGATACAGATCTCTATAATCCTCAAACAGATCCTTATATTGAGGCGCATTATATGGTAGAAAATCTTTCTCAAAAACAAGTTAATAAGAAAGCTTTGCAAGAAAGATTAGGTTTACCTATAGAAGCTGACATCCCCTTAATAGGAGTTGTGTCACGATTGACAGATCAAAAAGGGTTTCATTTGGTAGTAGACGAGTTAGAATATCTCTTGCAACAAGATGTGCAACTAGTTGTTTTAGGAACTGGAGATTATAGGTATGAAGAGGCTTTTACTTATTTTGCCCAGAAATACCCTCATAAATTAGCAGCAATTATTTCATTTGATTTGGCTTTAGCGCAACAAATTTATGCCGGATCAGATTTATTCTTGATGCCAAGTGCTTTTGAACCTTGTGGACTTTCACAAATGATGGCAATGCGTTATGGAAGTCTTCCTATAGTACATGAAATAGGTGGTTTGAAAGATACTGTTCAGCCTTACAATCCTTTTGATCATAGTGGAACTGGATTTAGTTTTAACCACTTTTCAGGTTTTTGGTTAACCAATACCTTATTATTTGCCCTTGATATCTATCGTAATCGAAAAGAGGACTGGCGACAACTCCAAGTAAATGCCATGACAAAAGATTTTTCATGGGATACAGCTAGTCAAGCCTATTTGAACCTATATCAAGAGATTCTCTAAAAGGTGATGGCTAGAGTAACTTTGGTACTCACCCTACTAAATTGTTATCAAATAAATGATAAGACCAGAAAAAACGGCATATGCCGTTTTTTCTGTACGGGAATACCTTGGAAACTGGTGACTTTTTTTGTTATACTGTTAATGTGACGCTATTTTTTAAGAGAAAAGACCAACATTTTTTGAAAAACTTTAAAAAAGGTTAGTATTAGTCTAAGAATGCGTGTTTAGACTAAAGAAATCTGTTGACATTCTTAATTTTAAGGAATAGAATAACAAAGTAAAAAAATTTTAAGGAGTATTCTACTATGAATCCTATTTTCGCATTGGCTTTTGCCTGTTTTGGTGTCTCTCTTGCCGAAGGTTTTTTGATGGCAAACCTTTTCAAAGCAGCATCTCGTCAACCAGAAATTCTTGGTCAATTACGTTCACTAATGATTTTGGGTGTTGCCTTTATTGAAGGTACTTTCTTCGTTACCCTTGTTATGGCCTTCATTCTTAAATAACAGCCTATTTAAAAATAGAAAAGGAGGGTGTTAGATGGAAGAAGCTAAATTACCTATGTTAAGGCTTGGTCCAATAACCTTTAATTTGACCCTACTTGCTGTTTGTATCGTCACGATTGCGATTATTTTTGCCTTTGTCTTTTGGGCAAGTCGCCAAATGAAATTGAAGCCTGAAGGGAAGCAGACCGCTTTAGAATATTTAATCAGTTTTGTTGATGGTATAGGAGAAGAGCATTTGGACAGTCATGTACAAAGGTCCTATTCGCTTTTACTCTTCACCATTTTTCTCTTTGTAGCTGTCGCCAATAACCTGGGCTTGTTTACCAAGTTAGAGACAGTTAACGGCTATAACTTATGGACATCACCAACTGCCAATTTGGCATTTGACTTGGCTTTATCCTTATTTATTACCATTATGGTTCACATTGAAGGGATTAGACGTCGAGGACTTGGTGCCCATTTGAAACGTTTGGCCTCACCATGGCCAATGACTCCCATGAATTTACTTGAAGAGTTCACAAATTTCTTATCACTTGCCATCAGGTTATTTGGTAATATTTTTGCCGGGGAAGTTGTTACGAGCTTGATTGTTCAATTAGCAAACTATCGCTTCTATTGGTGGCCAATTGCTTTCCTTGTAAATATGGCATGGACAGCTTTTTCAATCTTTATTTCCTGCGTACAAGCTTTTGTATTTACAAAATTAACAGCGACCTACCTAGGTAAAAAAGTCAATGAATCAGAAGAATAAGGAAGGAGAACAAACGAATGTCAGTCACATTTGGTGAACTCGTTGGGAATTTTATTCTAGTAACAGGTTCTGTAATCGTCTTGTTACTCTTGATCAAAAAATTCGCTTGGGGTGCAATAGAAACTATTCTGAAGACACGCTCAGAGCAAATATCACATGATATTGAACAAGCCGAGCAATCACGTCTAAGTGCTCAAGCTCTTGAAAAAGAAAAGCAAGCTAACTTAGATCAAAGTCGTTCAGAAGCAAGTAAAATTATTAGTGAAGCAAAAGAAATTGGTCAATTACAAGGTGATAAGCTAGTAGCAGAAGCTACTGATGAAGCAAATCGCTTAAAAGAAAAAGCCTACACAGATATTGAGCAAAGTAAATCTGAAGCAATTTCGGCAGTTAAGTCAGAAATGTCAGATCTTACTGTTCTTTTAGCAGAAAAAATTATGGGAGCCAATCTTGATAAGGCTGCACAAAGTCAGCTTATTGACAGTTATCTGGATGAATTAGGAGAAGCCTAATGACCAAAAAAGAAGAAGCTCTTATCAAACAGTATGCAAAAAGTCTTGTCGAAGTTTGTCAAGAGCAAGGAGCTCTTGATAGCTTACAAGCAGATGTGCTTGCTATTTTAGAGACTTTTGAAACAACTGAACTCCAAAAAACTTTGGAAAGTTTAGCTGTTCCACACGCTGAGAAAGTTCAATTAGTCAAATACCTTCAAGGGGATCAGTCACTTTATTTGAATAATCTTTTAGAGGTAATTTTGCAAAACGAACGTGAGAATTTCCTCTATGAGATTCTCCAAGCAGTACTAACTGAATTAGCTCTAGTTTCTAATCAGTATGATGTTTTTGTAACAACGGCTTTACCTTTAAGTCAAGAACAAAGAGATCGTGTCCGTCAGGTGGTTGCAACTAAATTTGCAGTCCAAACCGGTCGTTTGATTGAAAAAGTAGATCCTTCTATTATCGGAGGATTTATTATCAGTGTTAACAACAAAGTCATTGACACGAGTATTCGTCGTCAATTGCAAGCCTTTAAAATGAATATTAAATAGAAAGTGGTGTGACTTTTGGCAATTAATGCACAAGAAATTAGCACTTTAATTAAAAAGCAAATTGAGAACTTCCAGCCAAATTTCGATGTCACAGAAACCGGAATCGTTACCTATATTGGTGATGGTATTGCACGCGCTCGTGGCTTAGATAATGCCATGAGTGGTGAACTTCTTGAATTTGAAAATGGTGCCTATGGTATGGCTCAAAACCTTGAGTCTAATGATGTGGGTATCATTATTCTTGGTGATTTTTCAACAATCCGTGAAGGAGATGTTGTTAAACGTACTGGTAAAATCATGGAAGTGCCGGTTGGTGAAGCTCTTATTGGACGAGTGGTAAACCCACTTGGACAACCTGTAGATGGACTAGGTGATATTGCAACAACTGGATTTAGACCAGTTGAAGCTCCAGCGCCTGGTGTTATGCAACGTAAATCAGTCTTTGAACCATTACAAACAGGTTTAAAAGCGATTGATGCTCTAGTACCAATCGGTCGTGGCCAACGTGAGTTGATTATCGGTGACCGTCAAACAGGTAAAACATCTGTAGCAATTGACGCCATCTTGAACCAAAAAGGTCAAGATATGATCTGTATCTATGTGGCTATTGGACAAAAGGAATCAACTGTTCGTACACAGGTTGAAACCTTACGTCGTTATGGAGCCCTAGATTATACCATTGTGGTAACGGCATCTGCTTCTCAACCATCGCCTATACTCTTTATTGCACCTTATGCTGGTGTGGCAATGGCTGAAGAGTTTATGTATAATGGCAAACATGTTCTGATCGTTTATGATGATTTATCAAAACAAGCGGTAGCTTATCGTGAATTGTCACTCTTGCTTCGTCGTCCTCCAGGTCGTGAAGCTTATCCAGGGGATGTTTTCTACTTGCACAGTCGCTTGCTAGAACGTTCTGCCAAAGTTTCTGATGATTTAGGTGGTGGCTCTATTACAGCTCTACCATTTATTGAAACACAAGCAGGTGATATCTCAGCTTACATTGCAACAAACGTTATCTCAATCACAGATGGCCAAATTTTCTTGCAAGAAAATCTCTTTAACTCAGGAATTCGTCCGGCTATTGATGCGGGTTCATCAGTATCTCGTGTAGGTGGTTCCGCTCAAATTAAAGCGATGAAAAAAGTTGCTGGTACCTTACGTCTTGACTTAGCGTCATATCGTGAGTTAGAAGCCTTTACTCAATTTGGTTCAGACTTGGATGCGGCAACACAGGCTAAGTTGAATCGTGGTCGTCGTACCGTTGAAATTTTGAAACAACCGCTTCACAAACCATTACCAGTTGAAAAACAAGTTGTTATTTTATATGCTTTGACACATGGTTTCTTGGATGATGTTCCAGTTGATGATATTTTGGCCTTTGAAGAAGCTCTCTATGACTACTTTGATGTGCATTATGATCATTTATTTGAAACGATCCGTACAACAAAAGACCTTCCTCAAGAAGCAGAACTTGATGCTGCAATTCAAGCATTCAAAGAACAATCGAACTTTAAGTAATAGAGGGAGGATACTAGTATGGCAGGCTCTCTAAGTGAAATTAAAGCTAAAATTATTTCAACGGAGAAAACAAGTAAAATCACTAGTGCCATGCGTATGGTTTCTTCTGCAAAACTTGTGAAATCTGAGCAAGCAGCTCGTGATTTTCAAATTTACGCTTCTAAAATTCGTCAAATTACAACTGATTTTTTAAAGGCAGATTTAACACTGGGTTCAGAAAACCCAATGTTAGCCACCCGCCCTGTTAAAAAGACAGGCTATATCGTGATTACATCCGATAAAGGCCTTGTCGGTGGTTATAATTCTAAAATCCTTAAATCTATTATGGATATGATTACAGAATACCATGCCGATGGTGACTACGAAATCATCTCCATTGGTAGTGTGGGTTCTGATTTCTTTAAAGCTAAAGGTATGAATGTTGCTTTTGAGCTTCGTGGTCTAGCTGATCAACCAAGCTTTGAAGAAGTTGGTAAGATTATTTCACAATCAGTTGATATGTTTGTAAATGAGATTTTTGATGAACTATATGTTTGTTATAATCATCATGTCAACAGCTTGACTAGTCAAGTACGTGTTCAACAAATGCTCCCTATTTCGGATTTAGTTGCGGAAGAAGCAACCGAAGAAGGGGTAACAGGATTTGAATTAGAGCCAAATCGTCATGTCATTTTAGACCAATTATTGCCTCAATTTACAGAAAGTTTGATTTATGGGGCTATTATTGATGCTAAAACTGCTGAGCATGCTGCGGGTATGACTGCTATGCAGACAGCCACAGATAATGCTAAAAACGTGATCAACGATTTGACCATTCAGTATAACCGTGCTAGACAAGCAGCAATCACACAAGAAATTACAGAGATTGTTGCAGGAGCAAATGCATTAGAATAGGATTTTACAATCTTGTTCTGTTTCCAATAGAACGAGACTTATCCGTTTTATCTCAAAGAGATAAAGTAACAATTGAGTTAGCTATTGATTCGTTAATACTTTAGAATTTAACGGAGTCAAAAAAGCTTAGCTCAGACAATCACAAATAAGGAGAAATAAATGAGCTCAGGCAAAATTGCTCAGGTTGTTGGACCGGTTGTAGACGTTATGTTTGCTAGCGGCGATAAACTACCTGAGATTAATAATGCATTGATAGTTTATAAAGATAGTGATAAAAAACAAAAAATCGTTCTTGAAGTGGCTCTCGAGCTCGGGGATGGACTTGTTCGTACCATCGCTATGGAATCAACTGATGGGCTTACTCGTGGATTAGAAGTTCTTGACACAGGTCGTGCTATTAGTGTACCTGTTGGTAAAGAAACTTTAGGTCGTGTTTTCAATGTTCTTGGAGAAACCATTGACTTGGAAGCTGACTTTGCAGAAGACGCTACTCGCGAACCAATCCACAAAAAAGCACCAGCTTTTGATGAATTATCAACATCTTCAGAAATTCTTGAGACAGGGATTAAAGTTATTGACCTTCTTGCCCCATACCTAAAAGGTGGTAAAGTTGGGCTTTTCGGTGGTGCCGGAGTTGGTAAAACTGTCCTTATCCAAGAATTAATTCACAACATTGCCCAAGAACACGGTGGTATTTCAGTATTTACCGGTGTTGGGGAACGTACACGTGAAGGAAATGACCTTTACTGGGAAATGAAAGAATCAGGTGTTATTGAAAAAACAGCCATGGTATTCGGTCAGATGAATGAACCACCAGGAGCACGTATGCGTGTTGCCCTTACTGGTTTGACAATTGCTGAATATTTCCGTGATGTTGAAGGCCAAGACGTGCTTCTTTTCATTGATAATATTTTCCGTTTCACACAAGCAGGTTCAGAAGTATCTGCCCTTCTTGGTCGTATGCCATCAGCCGTTGGTTACCAACCAACACTGGCAACAGAAATGGGACAATTACAAGAACGTATCACATCAACCAAAAAAGGTTCTGTTACTTCCATTCAAGCTATCTACGTGCCAGCCGATGACTATACTGACCCAGCGCCAGCAACAGCATTTGCTCACTTAGATTCAACAACTAACTTGGAACGTAAATTAACGCAAATGGGTATCTATCCTGCGGTAGATCCATTGGCTTCTAGCTCACGCGCCCTTTCTCCTGAAATTGTTGGTGAAGAGCACTATGCCGTAGCGACTGAAGTTCAGCGTGTGTTACAACGTTACCGTGAATTGCAAGATATCATTGCTATTTTAGGGATGGACGAACTATCTGATGAAGAAAAAACGCTTGTTGGACGTGCTCGTCGTATTCAATTCTTCCTATCTCAAAACTTTAACGTCGCAGAACAATTTACTGGACAACCAGGTTCATATGTTCCTGTAGCAGAAACAGTTAAAGGCTTTAAGGAAATTCTAGAAGGCAAATACGACCAAATTCCAGAGGATGCTTTCCGAAGTGTTGGTCCAATTGAAGATGTACTAGAAAAAGCTAAAAAAATGGGCTTTTAATGAGGTGATACCATGACACAAATGACTGTTCAAGTGGTAACGCCAGATGGAATCAAATATGATCACCATGCTAAATTTATTTCAGTAACTACCGCTGATGGTGAGATGGGTATTCTACCTAATCACATCAACATCATTGCACCTTTACAAGTTCATGAGATGAAAATTCGCCGAGCAGGTGAAGATGATCGCGTGGATTGGATTGCTGTTAATGGTGGGATTATTGAAATTAAAGATAATGTGGTTACTGTTGTCGCTGATTCTGCTGAACGTGACCGTGATATTGATGTCAGTCGAGCAGAGCGCGCTAAACAAAGAGCAGAACGTGACATTGCACAGGCTGAAACCACTAAAAACATTGACCAAGTACGTCGCGCCAAAGTAGCACTAAGACGTGCCTTGAACCGTATCAGTGTTAGTCAGAAATAAAAATTGAGTCTTATTTACTTGTTTATCCAAGTGCCACCTTTAGCATTTGGATTGACTGGTAATGTGGCTCTTTTTTAATGAAGTGATTAAGGATAAGATTCTTTTTGTAGAGATCTATTACTAATAGGGCTTATTTTTACCATTTTTGGTATAATAAACTTATGGAATTAATAACTTATATTTTAAAATTGACTTCTTACCTGCTCTTTATTGGTATTAGCTACCAATTATTAATGACTCTCTTTGATTGGCATAAAGTCATTCATCAACGTCCAGAAAATAGTGGTAAACTAAAACTTTTTTTATTTTTTATAGCTATTGTCATCGGCTATGTGGTGAGTAATTTTATGTTAGAGTTAATCCAAATGAGTCAGTCTCTCTTTTTCATGCTCCGTTAAGGCTTCAAATGAGGAAGTATGTTATAATTTTAACTAGGATTAAGAGATAGAAAATGGAGACTGTTGTGGATAAAATCATTATTGAAGGTGGTAAGACTCACCTAAGAGGAGAGGTTGTTATTGAAGGGGCTAAAAATGCGGTTTTACCACTTTTGGCGGCAACTATCCTACCTTCACAAGGAAAAACAATTTTACGTAATGTTCCGATTCTTTCGGATGTCTTTACCATGAATAATGTGGTTAGAGGCCTGGATATTTCTGTTGACTTCCACCAAGAGCAAAACGAAATCGTTGTGGATGCTTCAGGAGATATCTTAGATGAGGCCCCTTATGAATATGTCAGTCAGATGAGAGCTTCAATTGTGGTTTTAGGTCCCATTTTGGCTCGAAATGGACATGCTAAGGTTTCCATGCCAGGTGGCTGTACGATTGGCAGTAGGCCAATTGATTTACATTTGAAAGGCTTGGAAGCTATGGGAGCTCACATCACACAAAGTGGAGGGGATATTAATGCAAAGGCAGAACGTCTTCATGGAGCAACTATTTATATGGACTTTCCCTCTGTTGGAGCTACTCAAAACCTTATGATGGCTGCTACTTTGGCACAAGGGGTTACAGTTATTGAAAATGCTGCGCGTGAACCTGAAATTGTTGACCTTGCACAATTGTTAAACAAAATGGGTGCTAAGGTTCGTGGTGCTGGTACTGAAACCTTGACAATTACTGGTGTAGACCAACTGACAGGTGTCGAACACGATGTGGTTCAGGATCGTATTGAAGCGGGAACTTTTATGGTAGCTGCAGCCATGACATCTGGAGATGTTTTGATTAAAGATGCTGTTTGGGAACATAACCGTCCTTTGATTTCAAAACTTATCGAAATGGGTGTCTCAGTGACAGAAGAAGCTAAGGGTATTCGTGTTCAATCTGATGTGACACAATTAAAACCTGTTACTGTCAAAACCTTACCTCATCCAGGTTTTCCAACAGATATGCAAGCCCAATTTACGGCTTTGATGGCAACTGTCAAAGGGGAATCCACTATGGTTGAGACTGTTTTTGAGAACCGTTTCCAACATTTAGAGGAAATGCGTCGCATGGGCTTACAATCAGAGATTTTAAGAGACACAGCTTTGATTCATGGAGGCCAGGAACTTCAAGGAGCACCTGTTATGTCAACAGATTTGCGCGCAAGTGCAGCACTGATTTTGACAGGGATGGTAGCGCAAGGCAAAACAACGGTTAATAAATTAAGTCATTTGGATCGTGGCTATTATCAATTTCATGAGAAATTAGCGCGATTGGGCGCTAATATTAAACGTGTTAGTGAGGAATAGTCTATGACAAGTGGCTGGAAATATGTTTTAAAGCAATTAGCTTTAATTATTCTTGTTGCTCTTTTAGCCTGTTTGTTTTTGGCTATTGGGCTAATGATCGGGTACAGTTTCATGGGTGATGGACAAAATCCCTTGTCTATTTTATCTCCCGACAAATGGACTGAAATGTTTAATAAGTTTATGGGGAAGTAGGCTAAGCCTACTTTTTCTTTGAGAGGAAACATGTCAAAAAGAAAGAAACAAACACAAGTTATCAATTCCTTGTTATTGATACTCTTAATCCTAGGTAGCAGCTATTTAGCCAGCAGTAATTTTTTAGCAGATAATCATCCTTTAAAAGAACTTTATCATCATCTTGTAGGCGACTCAGATTCTTCTCAAAGAAGGATAACATCATCTCATCCATCAAGGCCATCAGAGGCTCTGGCTAGTTCGGTATTAACAAATCAGGTTAAAGATCAGCTAGGGTCTTCTATTGAATGGAATGGAGCAGGAGCATTTGTTATTAATCAAAACAAGACGACTTTAAATGCTAAAGTTAGTAGTCTTCCCTATGCTCAAAATGAAACTAAAGTGGTTCAAGGTCAAGAGGTAGCATGGCGTGCCAACGCCCTGTTAAGTAAAGAGACTCGCCAATATCAAAAACGTCATCAAGACTCAACTCCTTATCGCTATTTTAAGCCAGCTGGTTGGCATCAACTGCATGGCTTAAAAGGGGAATATGATCATGCTGTTGATAGAGGTCATCTTTTAGGATATGCAATTGTGGGAGGCCTAAAGAGCTTTGATGCATCAATGACTAATTCAGCTAATATTGCTACCCAATTAGCTTGGGCTAATCAGGCAGATGAGGTAGATTCAACTGGCCAAAATTATTATGAAGGACAAATCCGTCGTGCTTTAGATGCTCATAAGCGGGTCAGGTATAGTGTGACGCTTATTTATGAGGGAAAAAACCTTGTGGCAAGTGGAAGTCATTTAGAAGCGAAATCAGCAGATGGTAGTTTGGAATTTAATGTCTTTATTCCAAATGTCCAAAAAGGATTAGTTGTGGATTATTATAGCGGTAAAATCAGACTTGGAGAGCCTCAACCAGCAGAATAAGGATTGTCAACTTTATTATTTTTTGATAGAATAGAACTAATTGAATAGCAGTCTAAGAGACTAGTACTAATAGGGAAATTAATAGGGAGTGAGGGCCGTGGACTGGAAGCCTTCTTAAGGGAACTATCAGGAATTCACTCAAGAAATGACTATAATTAAGGTCTGATACATTCAGATGAAAACGGATGGTACCGCGTGTCAACGCTCCGCTACAGCAGGAGATTGGCACTTTTTTTATGGGCCAAAAAGAAGGGAATAACATGGATTTACAAACACAACTTGAAACTTTAAAAAGTGAAACCCTTGAAACACTTCAAGGAATGACAGGCAATGATGGCAAAGCATTACAAGAATTACGAGTAGCTGTACTTGGAAAAAAAGGTTCTTTAACGGAGCTTTTGAAGGGTCTTAAAGATTTGTCAAATGACATGCGTGCACAGGTTGGAAAACAAGTCAACCAAGTACGTGATGTTTTGACAAGTGCCTTTGAAGAGCAAGCAAAAGTCGTTGAAGCTGCTCAAATTCAAGCAAAGCTTGAGGCTGAAAGTATTGATGTGACGCTACCAGGTCGTCAGATGCCAGTTGGTCATCGTCATATTTTGACACAAACCAGTGAAGAAATCGAAGATATCTTTTTAGGGATGGGCTTTCAAATTGTGGATGGATTTGAAGTGGAAAAAGATTACTACAATTTTGAGCGTATGAATCTTCCTAAAGATCACCCAGCGCGTGATATGCAAGATACTTTTTATATTACAGAAGAAATTTTGTTAAGAACTCATACTAGCCCTGTGCAAGCTCGTACGCTAGATGAGCATGATTTTTCAAAGGGACCGCTAAAAATGGTCTCACCAGGGCGTGTTTTCCGTCGTGATACCGATGATGCAACCCATTCACACCAATTCCATCAAATTGAAGGGTTGGTCGTTGGTAAACATATCTCTATGGGTGACCTAAAAGGAACCTTAGAGATGATTATCAAAAAAATGTTTGGTGAAGAGCGCCGTATTCGTCTACGTCCATCCTATTTTCCATTTACAGAGCCATCTGTAGAAGTGGATGTTTCTTGCTTCAAATGTGGTGGTAAGGGCTGTAACGTTTGTAAGAAAACAGGTTGGATTGAGATTTTGGGAGCTGGAATGGTCCACCCACGCGTTTTAGAAATGTCTGGCGTTGACCCAGAAGTCTATTCTGGATTTGCCTTTGGATTAGGTCAAGAACGTATTGCTATGTTACGTTACGGTATTAATGATATTCGAGGCTTTTATCAAGGGGACTTGCGTTTTTCAGAGCAGTTTAAATAAGCTCAAAAATCTCTTATCAACAAAAGAGTCATGAAAAGTCGAATTAGTTAGAAATATAGAAAGAATGCGATAGAAATATGTTAGTATCATACAAATGGTTAAAAGAACTAGTTGATCTTGAGGTCTCACCTGCTCAACTAGCCGAAAAAATGTCGACCACAGGAATTGAAGTAGAAGGTGTTAGCATGCCTTCAGAAGGCTTATCTAAATTACTTGTAGGTCATATTGAGTCCTGTGAAGCTATTCCAGAGACACACCTTCATCTATGTCAAGTTGATACAGGTGATGAGGAGCTTCGTCAGATTGTTTGTGGAGCACCAAATGTGAAGGCTGGAATCAAGGTCATTGTAGCCGTTCCAGGTGCACGTATTGCAGACAACTACAAAATCAAAAAAGGTAAAATCCGTGGTATTGAGTCTCTTGGGATGATTTGTTCCCTTCAAGAACTTGGTTTATCAGATAGCATTATTCCAAAAGAATTTTCAGAAGGAATTCAAATCTTGCCAGCTGATGCCATTCCAGGTGATAGTATCTTCCCTTACTTGGGACTTGATGATGAGATTATCGAACTGTCTATCATGCCTAATCGTGCAGATGCGCTTTCCATGCGTGGCGTAGCTCATGAAGTAGCAGCAATCTATGGCAAATCAACACACTTCCCAGAAAGACATCTAGTTGAAGAAACCACTGAAATGAGTGATTTACTAGAAGTTTCAATTGAAACGGATAAGGTCTTGACCTATGCTAGTCGTGTTGTTGAAGGGGTCAAAGTAGCACCAAGTCCACAATGGTTACAAAATCTACTTATGAATGCTGGTATTCGTCCGATTAATAATGTTGTTGATGTGACGAATTATGTTCTTCTTTACTTCGGTCAACCCATGCATGCTTTTGACCTTGATAAATTTGATGGTCATAAAATAGTAGCTCGTCAGGCTCGTGAGGGTGAGCGTTTAGTGACTTTAGATGGTGAAGAAAGAGAACTCATAGTAGATGATTTAGTGATTTCGGTGAATGACAAGGCTGTTGCTTTAGCAGGAGTTATGGGTGGTAAAGAAACTGAGATTGATGCCAACTCAAGTCGTGTTGTTCTTGAAGCAGCTGTTTTTGATGGTAAAAGTATTCGTAAAACCAGCGGTCGCTTAAATCTACGTTCTGAAAGTTCTTCACGTTTTGAAAAGGGTGTTAATTACGATACTGTTATTGAAGCCCTTGATTTTGCAGCTGCTATGTTGCAATACTTAGCAGAAGGAAAGGTCTTAAAAGGTTACCTACAAGCTGGAAGTCTACCAACGGAACCAGTTGCAGTGTCAAGCAGTTTAGATTATGTCAATGTGCGTTTGGGAACCGACTTAAGCTATGAAGATATTCAAGCCATTTTTGCTAAACTAGGATTTGACATTAGTGGGGATGCGACCTCATTTACTGTTTTTGTTCCTCCTCGTCGTTGGGATATCAGTATTCAAGCAGATCTTGTTGAAGAGATTGCTCGTATCTATGGTTATGGTCGCTTACCAACGACACTACCAGAAGCAGGGGGAACGGCTGCAGAATTAACTGCAACACAGGTCTTACGTCGCAAGGTGAGGAGTCTAGCAGAAGGTCTTGGTTTAACTGAAATAATTTCTTATGCCTTAACAACACCTGAAAAAGCTAGAGAATTTACTGTAACCCCAAGTCATTTAACAGAGCTAATGTGGCCAATGTCTATTGAGCGATCAGCACTTCGTCAGAATATGGTTTCTGGTATGCTTGATACGATTGCTTACAACGTAGCTCGAAAACAAAGCCATTTAGCCCTTTACGAAATTGGAAAAATCTTTGAGCAAGAATATGATCCAAAGGTTGATTTACCAAAAGAGCTAAATCACTTTGCCTTTGCTTTAACTGGCTTAGTTGCTGAAAAAGATTTTCAAACGACTGCTCAAGCTGTGGACTTTTATTACGTAAAAGGTATTTTAGAAGTTATCTTTGATAAGTTAGGTTTAAGTGTTGAATACTTACCAACTAGAGAAATGGCAAGTATGCATCCTGGCCGAACTGCTTTGATTCGTCTCGAAGGTCAAACCATTGGATTTGTAGGACAAGTTCATCCACAAACTGCTAACAACTATGATATTCCAGAGACTTATGTTGCAGAAGTTGATTTAAGCGCCCTTGAGCTTGCCATGACAGATAAACTTCACTTCCAAGAAGTGACTAAATTCCCTGCTATGACACGTGATATTGCTCTTTTAGTAGATAGTGAGATCAGTCATCAAGCCATTCTTTCTGCCATTGACGCTGCTAAGGTCAAACGCTTAACCAAAGTGAAACTGTTTGATATTTACACAGGATCTAATATCCAAGAAGGTAAAAAATCAATGGCTTATAGCCTCACTTTCCAAAATCCAAGTGACAACTTGAGAGATGAGGAAGTGACAACCTATATGGAAAAAATTACCAAATCCTTGATGGATACCTTGTCAGTAGAAGTGCGATAAGTTACCGATTTTGAAACCATCCTTAGTGATGGTTTTTTTGTTATAATGAAAGAAAATGAGATAGAAAAGAGACGAATATGTATAAAAGCACCATCAAAGGTCAAGGACTCTACCAGACAAGAACCGAAGGTTATGGCGAAGCCATTGATTTATTTGGAACGACTGATAGGGGCGAAACCCCAATGAGCTTAATGCTTATTGCTTTGTCTTCTTGTATAACCATGTGTGTATAGGGGTATTATTGGCGTCATTTTAAGCAAAAAGACATTGCGGTTGAGCTTAAAGCTAGCTATCATGAGGAAGGTTTTCAGATTCATCTCACTATTTTAGATAATCAGGTCAGTGATAAAAAAGAGGCTCTCTTGGCTTATATTGATGCCAATTGTCGGGTCAAAAAGTTATTGCGAAAAGATATTGTTGTTACGATAACAATAGAAGGGGCGAAAGATGAGTGATCAGTCACTAGTTCGTTATCAACAAGAGTGGGCCTATCAAAAGTATTGGGTTATGGCGCATTCTCAACAGATTTATCAGCAATTAAGGCTGTTATTTAGGTATAATGATTGGAGCTCTGAAAAGGCTGATCAGTTTAATGTCTTGATTCAAGAAGCAGAAAGCTTAGAGCCAAATCTAAAGACACTTCGTGTGGCATATCAGCATGTTTGGGGCTACTTTAAAAAAATAGCAAGTTCAGAAGAAAAAGCTTATTTTAAAGAGCTGGATGAGGCCTTAGTTTCTCGTCAAGATGACATGCTTTACTTTTTGCAAGAAATGACAAGTTGTTATCAACCTCCTTATTTATTAAATTGTCGTCTAATGACCAAGGGTCTTTAATTTTTCAGATAAAACATTTTTTTAATCCTATTCTATGCTATGCTTAGAGAGACTAAGGAGGGAAAATATGTTTTTAGCTATCAAAGAAATGAAACAAGCCAAACTGAGGTATGGCTTAATCTTAGGCTTACTCTTTTTAATAGCCTATTTAATGTTTTTTTAACGGCACTAGCCTTTGGTTTAGTGCAAGAAAACCGCTCTGCTATTGATAAGTGGCAAGCAGATACAGTGTTTTTAACAAAGGATGCTGATGCCAATCTCAATTTATCACAGTTAGTGTTAAAGCAAAAAGATCAGATTGAAGCAGATCAAGTAACTGCCCTTGGGCAACTCAATGGTGTTGCTTGGACAGTTTCTAACCCCAAAGAAAAAGATAAAGAAAAACTGAGTCTTTTTGGGATTGAAGAAGATTCTTTTCTTGAGCCAAAAGTGATTGAAGGAGAGCAATTATCTTCAGATAATGAAGTTATTATTGATAAAAGTGCAGCCCTTAAAGGCGGTTTTAACATTGGAGATGACTTGTCCTTATCAACGACGGATAAAACCTTTAAGATTGTAGGTTATACAGAAGGAGACCGTTTTAGTGTGGCTCCAGTTGCTTATTTACGTCTAAAAGCTTTTCAAGAAGCCAAGTTTGGTCAGGCAGCCCAAAAACAAGACAATCAGGTCAATGCTTTTGTGGTGAAAGGAAAAGTCAGTGACTATCCTAAAGAAAGTTTGCAAAAACTGTCGATAGAAAGCTTTATCACTAAATTGCCTGGTTATAATGCCCAAGTCTTGACTTTTGCCTTTATGATTGGTTTTTTAGTTCTTATTTCTGCTATTATCATTGGGATTTTTATGTATGTCTTGACCATTCAGAAAGCACCTATTTTTGGTATTATGAAGGCACAAGGGATTGCTAATAAAACCATTGCAAACGCGGTCTTAGCGCAAACCTTTATTTTGACAACAGTAGGTAGTGCCTTAGGTCTTCTTGGAACTTGGTTAACTTCATTGGTTTTACCAGTGGCCGTTCCTTTTCAAAGTAATTGGTACTTATATAGCATTATTTTAGTGTCTATGATAACCTTTGCTCTTTTAGGAACACTCTTTTCAGTTTTAGCTATTGTTAAAATTGATCCCTTAAAAGCTATTGGTTAAGGAGGTTGTGATGTCTATTTTAGCATTTAAAGAAGTTACAAAATCATTTAAAGATGGTGATCAAACAATTCAAGCCCTAAAATCAACAGATTTTTCAGTTGAGGCTGGGGAATTCGTTGCACTTATTGGTCCATCGGGATCTGGGAAATCCACTTTTTTGACGATTGCAGGAGGCTTACAAACACCAACCAGCGGTCACATTTTTGTCAATGGGAAGGATTACACCAATCTATCCGAGAAAAAAAGAGCAGCGCTACGTTTTAAAGATATTGGTTTTATTTTGCAAGCCTCTAACTTTATTCCTTTTTTAACCGTTAAGGAACAGTTACAATTGGTAGACCATTTGACCAAGGAAAAGCAAAAAGAAAAGCGTGATCAACTATTCGAGGAACTTGGCATTACCAAGTTAGCGAACAAGTTGCCACAAGATATTTCAGGTGGTGAACGGCAAAGGGTAGCTATTGCACGAGCCCTCTATCACAATCCAGCTCTTATCTTAGCAGATGAACCCACTGCTAGCTTGGATTCAAAAAGAGCCTATGAAGTTGTGGAACTTCTGGCCAAAGAAAGCAAAGAACAACAAAAAGCCATTGTTATGGTAACCCACGATAATCGAATGACAGATTATTGTGATAAGGTTTACCGAATGGAAGATGGTATTTTGAGTCGAGATAAGTAAAAAAGGTTGAGACATATGTCTCAACCTCAGATTGAAGACAAACTGGTCTAAACCTCCAGTTTGTCTTTTCTTTTACTATCATTATGATGATTTGCCTCATTTTGGCAACTTTCAGGCAAAGAAATAAGGCTATTCCAGCCATCCATTTGCTGTATTTTTTCAGATTTAAACACGCTAAAGTAAGCCCAAGGGTTGCCCCCATTTTGGACTTTCCTTTTAATCTCGTATAGCGTAAGTTATGGTATTCTTTAGCTGTCCCAAACAAGCGTTCAATAGTCTCTTTACGCTGTTGATAACGCTCTTTCATCCCTAGTTGGTGTCGGATGTCTTCGCAGACTTCTAAGTCATCTTTCCATAAATGACGTGTGATGACTTTTTGGTGGTTCTTCGACTGGGTACAAACTGATAAAAGAGCACAAGTCTGACAAATAGCTGGATCGCTTTTATACTCACGGTAACCGTCTCGATTAGTCGTTGAATAGTGCAAAGGTTGGTTTTCTGGACAAAGATAGACATCATAATACTCATCATAGATAAATTCTTTTGGCCGAAGCAGGTCCTTTTTACTATGAGGTCTTGTATAGGGAAAAACTGGTATGACACCTAGAGTTAATAAGTAATGAGCGATGCTTGGGGTTTTATAACCAGAATCAGCAATGAGATAGTGAGAGTTCAATGCTTTAATCTTGTCAAAGAGTTCAGGAAATGCCTGACTATCATGGACATCTCCAGCGTGAATACTATACCCCAATGCCCAACCATGTTTATCACAAGCAACTTGAGCGTTATAAGCGAAGACTTGTTTATGCTCTCCTTTATGAAACCAACCACTATCAGGGTCTGTTGTAGACATTTTCTTACTTGCGGGCTCTTTTTCTTTGGCGAGCCTTAAGGACTTTTTTCCGTGTTTCTCCCTATCTTTGGCAATTTCCTTCTCCAATTGGTCACTCATAAATTTAGCTTGTGCCTCAACTTCCTGGTTGATGTATTTGTGATGATTAGCAGCTGCCTTGATATGAGTCCCATCCACAAAGATTTCGGTAGGATCAATCAAACCAGCATTGAGGCAGAGACCTAGAATATGAGAAAAGATGGCTTCAATGACTTGTTTATCTTGGAAACGACGGCTGTAGTTCTTGCCGTATGTTGTGAAATGAGGCGCCTTATCTTCTAGAGTCAAGCCAAGAAACCAGCGGTAAGCTAAATTGACTTCAATTTCTTTGATAGTTTGACGCATAGAACGAATGCCAAACAGACATTGAATCATAGGAATCTTAATCAACATAACGGGATCCAAACTAGGACGACCATTATCAGCACAATAACTATCTTCAACTAAGTCATAAATAAATGAGAAATCAATGGCTTGGTCAATTTGACGTAAGAGATGGTCTTTAGGGACCAACTCATCTAAGCTATAAAAGCCAACTTGATTACGATTTTAGTTCGGATTTTCTTTGTGGAACATAGAGAGACCTCCTAGAGATTCTTGTCTTTATTATAACTCTTAGCGAACAAAAAAGCTCTAGAAATTCATTTTTCTAGGGCTTTGTCTTCAATCTGAGGTTGAGACATATGTCTCAACCTTTTTTATTATAAATTATTATACGCTACACTGAATGTATCACCGTGCTCAAAGTCACCATATTGGAAACCTATGTTGAACCAGCGTTGTCTCTGTTCAGATGTCCCGTGGGTAAAACTATCTGGAACAGCTCGACCATAAGCCTCTTCTTGAAGGGTGTCATCTCCAACGGCATGAGCAGCAGCCATAGCTTCTTCGATATCCCCTTTTTCAAGAAGTCCTTCCCCTTGAACATACTTGGCCCAAGCACCTGCATAGTAGTCTGCTTGAAGTTCTAATTGGACATTTAGTTGATTTGCTTGCGCCTTTGATTTGCCTAGTCTTGCTTGAGCGTATTTATCCATAAGTCCCACTTCATTTTGAACATGGTGCCCAACCTCATGAGCAATAACGTAGGCCATAGCAAAATCTCCTTTAGCACCATATTTTTGAGATAGCTCATCATAAAAGGAAATATCGAGATAGACTTTCTTATCTCCAGGACAGTAGAAAGGTCCAGAAGCTGCTTGACCTGTTCCGCAGGCTGTTGCGGTTGCACCTGTGTATAATACCAAGGTAGGTTTTTGATAGGTCAACCCTTTTTCTTTGAATTTAGTGGTCCAGTAATCTTCTGTTGAGGCAAAAACTTTGCTGACAAAATCAACTTGTTCCTCGCTAGCTTTGTCACCACTTGTTCTTGTAATTTGTCGTGATTGGTAGGAACTACTATTAGGTTGATCACCGGTGAAGATACCAGATAAACCGCCACCCCCCATTACTAATAATAGAAGAAGGATGACCAGTTTGGTTTTCCATCCTCCTCTTGAAAAGAGAAGTTGCAGTAGGAGTCCCCCTCCTCCGCCACCACCAAAGCCTCCTCCTCCAAAAGAACCAGAGGATTGCCCACGTCGATCTTCAACCTGTTGACTTTTTCTTAAATCATCTGTTTTCATAAATCTACCCTCGTTTTTTATTTGATTCTATTATAGAACAAATTTTTAATAATTGCTTGTTTGACTTCTTAAATTCAGCTTATTTAAGAGGATTTCAAATGGGAAAAGAAAGCTGCATTTGCTATAATATAAGAATAAGTAAGCGGTCTAAATGAAGGAGACTTATGAAGTTACGATATACAGATGTCAGTCATGACATGACAGAACTATTAGTAAAAGAAGCAAGTTCTTATGCAAATAAGGGATTTCGTGTCTTTTACATCGCTCCCAATTCCCTTTCCTTTGAAAAAGAAAGGGCTGTTTTGGAGTATCTCCCACAAGAGGCATCTTTTGCCATAACAGTCACTCGCTTTGCTCAAATGGCGCGTTACTTGACTCTTAAACAGGAGAAACAAAAAGAAAATCTGAGCGAAACGGCTCTGGCTCTGGTCTTTTACAGAGCAATGAAGACTCTTGAACCAGGACAATTAAAGGTTTTTGATCGCTTACAAACAGACCCAGCCTTCATTCAACAATTGGTTGATTTGTATAAAGAATTACAGACGGCTAATTTAAGTGTTTATGAATTAAGTGCTCTAGAAAGCTCTGAAAAACAAGCTGATTTCATTACTATTTTTGAAGTAGTCGATGCCATTATGGCTGAACAATCCTTTGAGACTGCTAGCCCTTTAGCGACATTGCTGAGAGCTGTGAAGTCGGGAGATCTTGATGAACAACTGAAAAAAACAGTACTTGTTATTGATGGCTTTTCACGATTTTCAGCTGAAGAAAAAGAACTCCTAAGTTTGTTAAATGATAAGTGCCAGGAAATTGTCATTGGAACTTATATTAGTCAAAAAGCTTATGGGAAAACCTTTGTTAAAGGAAATATCTATCAAGCAGCCATTGATTTTTTGAGAGAACTTTCCTCGCTTTTCCAAACCAAAGCCCAGTATATCACCTCAGATACCACATATCCAGATGCTTTTTCAAGAGTGACACAACTCTTTGAAGCTAATCATGATTATAGTCAAAGTGATTGGCAACTGCCAGAGACTGATAAGCAATATATTGACATTTGGCAGTCAAATAATCAAAAAGAAGAAATTGAACATGTTGCCAAGGCCATTAGACAAAAATTGTATCAAGGCTATCGCTACAAAGATATCTTAGTACTTTTGGGAGATGTCGACGCTTATCATTTACAGGTGGGGCATATTTTTGATAAATTCGAAATTCCTTATTACTTTGGTAAGGCGGAATCCATGTCTGATCATCCTTTAGTTCAGTTTATTGATTCGCTTGAAAGAAGTCGTCGCTATAATTGGCGTCGTGAAGATATCCTTAATCTTGTTAAATCAGGACTTTTTGCCAATTTTACAGAAGAAGCGATGGACCGCTTTGAGCAATACCTTGATTTTGCTGATATCAATGGTTACACTAAGTTTTCTAGAGATTTTACCATCAATTCATCCCGTCAATACCCTTTAGAAGAGCTAAATGAGCTACGTGAAGCTATCTTTAATCCTCTTAAGGACTTATTTAAAAGTCAAAAACAATTGGGAAGCTCTTTACTAGCGAAATTGATGAACTTTTTTAAAGCTATCCAATTTTTGGATAATTTTAAAGTCCTAAGCCAAGGCCAATCTGAAGCTGAATATGAAAAAGATAAAGAAGTCTGGAAGACTTTTACAGACATATTAGAAGACTTTCAACTGATTTTTGGTCAGCAGAAGATGTCATTGGATGATTCCTTGTCACTTTTGAAAATTGGTATGCAGACGGCTCACTATCGCACGGTTCCTGCTACTGTAGATGTGGTAGCTGTTAAGTCTTATGATTTGATAGAACCACATGCCAAGCCCTTTGTCTTTGCCATTGGTTTAACACAATCTCACTTTCCAAAACAGGTTAAAAATAACAGTTTGATTTCAGACCAAGAACGCCAAGCCATTAATGACTTAACTGAAATCTATCAACAATTTGATATTCCAACGAGTGACCAGGTTAAGAAAAGTCATCAAACGGCCCTGTCCCTCTTAAATGCGGCGACTAACCACTTGGTTTTAAGTGTGCCTCATTTTTTAAATGATGTTCCAGAAGAGCTTTCTCCTTATCTCAAAGAATGGCTTAGCTTTGGCTTGCCGCTTATTGAGAAGGGACGTCATCACTTGTCACGAGAGCCTGAAGACATTGGTAACTACAAGGCCCTTTTATCACGTCTTATTAACCTCAATCGAGATGACATGCTAGCTCTTATGACCGAAGAAGATAAGAACTTTTGGACAGTTGCTTTACGCTATGTCAAGAAGCGCTTAAAAGAAGACCATATTGTCTTGACTAGTCCTAAAAATCATTTGATCACAAAGAAAGTGGCATCACAAGTCATAGAAGCTAGGTTTCCAAGTGATCAACCCCTATCCTTGTCGGCATCTGCCTTACGAATTTTCTATAATAACCAATATCACTATTTTTTGAAGTATGTGCTTGGTTTGCAGGAGCTAGAGTCTATTCATCCGGATGCGCGTATTCATGGCCAATACTTGCATCGCGTTTTTGAACGACTTATGAAAGACCATAGAGACCTTTCTTTTGATGCTAAATTAAGAGAAGCTATTGGAGAAACCAATCAAGAAAAAACCTTTCAAGCCGTCTACTCAGATAACCTTGAGGCAGGCTATAGCCTTGGCGTCTTACAAGATATTGTTCAGGTAACAGCAAGTGTGTTAGAAAGAAACCAAAACTTGAAGGTGATTGCTCAGGAAAAGGTATTTCAATTAGATTGGGATCAAAAAGTCTTGGTAAGAGGGGTAATAGATCGCATAGACCAATTACATGATGGTAGTTTAGGAATTGTTGATTACAAATCGAGTGCTAATAAATTTGATATTGGCCATTTTTACAATGGGTTGAGTCCGCAGTTGGTTACCTATTTAGCAACACTAAAAGAGTCGAGTGATCCCAATCACTTATTGCCAATTTTTGGGGCTATGTACCTACATCTACAAGATCCAAAGCTAGACTTGTCACAGTTTAAAGCACTAGATCAAAAGTTGGTAGAAAGTGTCTATAAGGAACTCACTTATAAGGGGATTTTCCTAGAGGAAGAAAAAGAGCACTTATCAAACGGTAGCTATCAAACGGCAAATGCCATCTATCAAAAAGAAGAACTCGAAACCTTACTAGCTTATAATAAAAAACTCTATCTTGATGCTGCCGACCAAATCAGAAAGGGCCACTTCCTCATCAATCCCTATACGGAAGATGGAAAGTCAGTCCAAGGGGAACAACTAAAAGCCATTACACGCTTTGAAGCAGATTTAGACCTGGGTCAGGCGAGACCCCTATTAAGATTACCTGCTAAAGAAAAAAGGCAAGCCTTCTTGACCTTAATGAACGAGGAGATTAGATGACATGATGACTAAAGCTTTTTTAACGCCTGACGAAATCGCCAGTCTTCAAAAAGAAGAGGCTAGATCGAGCAAGCCTCAAAAACGAACAGGACCACAAATTGAAGCCATTTATAGCCATGGACAAAATATTTTAGTCTCCGCCTCTGCCGGTTCGGGAAAGACCTTCGTCATGGTAGAACGTATCTTGGATAAAATCCAACGTGGCATTGGCATTGACCAACTTTTTATCTCTACCTTTACGGTCAAAACGGCAACAGAATTAAAAGAACGTCTGCAAAAACGCTTACAAGAGACCATAGCTAATAGTAGAGAAGACATCGAAAAATCATACCTGAATGACCAATTACAAGCCCTAAATCAGGCAGACATTGGTACCATGGATGCCTTTACTCAAAAGTTGGTTAGCCAATATGGCTATACCTTAGGAATAGCCCCTAATTTTCGCATTTTACAGGATAAATCCGAACAAGATATCTTAAAAAATGAGATCTTTAGTCACTTATTTGAGCAATACCTGTCTCAAGACAAGCGACAGCTTTTTAAAGCCTTGGTCAAAAACTTTTCGGGTAATCGCAAAGATAGCTCTGCGTTTAGAAGTGTGGTATATCTCTGCTTTCACTTTAGTCAGTCTACAGATAATCCCTATAAATGGTTAAAAGAGCATTTCTTAGTTGCCAATAACTTATATCAAGATTTTGCTGATATTCCTGATCAGGAAGTAAATCTCTTTTTGTCTGTTATTGGTCAAACGGCAGATAGCCTACGTGATTTAACAGATTTAGAAGGTTATCCACAATATACCAAAGCTGGTAAAAAGTCGGCCAAGTACCTTAAGCATTTAGAGATGATTGACAAACTCAATGAATGGGTCACACACTTTGAGAGCTTATATGGCAAAGCCCAATTAAGTCAACTAGCCAAAGATATAACAGCCCTTATTCCTTCAGGAAGTGAGGTAACTGTTGCTGGGCATAAATATCCGATTTTTAAAGACTTACAAAGGCAGTTGCTGGCTTTTAGACATCTTGAGACAGTCTTTCATTTTCAAGATGATATTAGTCAACTTCTGGAGTTGCTTCAAGCCTTTGTCATTGATTTTTCACAACAGTATTTAGAAGCTAAAAAACAAGAGAATGCATATGAATTCTCTGACATTGCCCATTTTGCTATTGCCATTTTAGAAGAAAATGAGACTATCCGAAAGACCTATCAAGAGCGCTATCATGAAGTTATGGTGGATGAATATCAAGACAATAATCACATGCAAGAGCGCCTTTTAGAACTCTTATCAAATGGACACAACCGATTTATGGTTGGGGATATGAAACAATCCATCTACCGTTTCAGACAGGCAGACCCAACTATCTTTGGACAAAAATTTAAGACTTATCAAGACGATCCCAGCCAAGGCAAGTTGATTTTGTTAACAGAGAATTTCCGAAGCCATTCTCAAGTCATTGATGCCACAAATAGCGTCTTTAGTCATCTAATGGATGAATCATTGGGAGAAATCAATTATGATAAGGATCAATTGTTAAAAGCGGGTAGTCCTTCTCAACAAGAAACCTACCCTCAAAATCGAACACAAGTTTTACTTTATAATACAGATCAAGAAGAAGACTTAGCGGAGACACTTGAAACAGACGGGATTTCAGCTAATGAAGTGAAAATTGTCCTTAAAGAAATCATAAGGCTTCATCAAAAAGAGAATGTTCCTTTTAGTGATATCACCTTATTAGTTTCTTCTAGAACTCGAAATGATGCCATATTTCAAGCGTTTAATGATTACGGGATTCCATTAGTGGCTGACGGTGGACAGGAAAATTACCTCAAATCAGTTGAAGTCATGGTGATGCTAGAAACGCTTCGTAGCATTAATAATCCTTTGAATGATTATGCTTTGGTGGCCTTAATGCGCTCTCCCATGTTTTCGTTTGATGAAGACCAGTTAGCAAGAATTGCCCTGCAAGAGTCACCTAGTCAGCACCAGGAAGCTTTCTATGAGAAATTAGTCAATGCCCTTGAGCAAAAAGGAGCTCATCCTGAGTTAATTGGTTCTGAAATGACTGCTCAACTGAATGCTTTTGTTGAGACTTTAAGTTCTTGGCGACGTTTTGCCAAGAAGCGTTCCTTATACGACTTGATTTGGAAGATTTATAATGACCGCTTTTACTTTGATTTTGTGGCAACACAAGCAAAAGCTGATCAAGCACAGGCTAACTTGTACGCACTAGCGCTTAGAGCCAATCAGTTTGAAGCCTCTGGCTATAAGGGCTTATCGCGATTTATTAGAATGATTGATCGTATTTTAGAAACGCAAAATGATTTGGCAGATGTGGAAGTTTCCCCACCTAAAGAAGCTGTTAATCTGATGACCATTCATAAGTCTAAAGGGCTTGAATTTAAATACGTCTTTATTTTAAACTGTGATAAGCGTTTTGCTATGAATGATTTGCATTCCACTATTATCCTTAATCGTCAAGAAGGAGCAGGCATAAAGTACTTAGCTGACGTCAAAGACCTATTAGGAGAAGAGGTTTTACCCGCTGTTAAAGTTATAATGGCCACATTACCCTATCACTTAAATAAAGAGGCACTGCGTCTTGCTACCTTATCAGAGCAAATGCGATTACTTTACGTTGCCATGACAAGGGCTGAAAAAAGGCTTTATTTGATTGGAAAAGCTAGTCAAAAACGCTATGAAGAATTAGCGTTTGACCACCAGGAAAAAGGCCGACTCCCCTTCTCTCTTAGAGAAGGCATGATGAGTTTTCAAGAATGGCTAATGGCTATTGCCACGGTATTTTCAAAAGAAGAGCTTCATTACGATCTTATTTTTTTGCAAGAAAAGGACTTACAAGCAGAAGCTATTGGGCGTTTGGAATCTTCTCAGAAACTTGATTCAGATGATTTAGCTCATAACCGTCAAACAGATGATTTAGCGCGTGCTATTGACATGTTAGAAAAAGTGTCTGAGTTAAATCAAAGTTACCAGGCGGCTATCCATTTACCAACTGTTCGAACGCCTAGTCAGATTAAAAAATATTATGAGCCGATAATGGATAATGAAGGTGTCGCTCTTATTGATAAAGCTTATCAAGCTCATGATGATTTTGAATTACCTGATTTTGCGAAACAAAATAAGATAAGTGCTAGCCAAATTGGGTCGAGCTTGCATGAACTCATGCAGCGTATTTCTGTGACAGAAGCGGTGACTGAAGAAGCGATACAAGAGGCTTTAAGCTTGGTAGGAGAAGACCAAGAAGTGAAAGAAAAACTAGATCTTCAAAAAGTTTATCAATTCTTTCATGAGACTGAACTTGGCCAGCTCTTGCAAAAGCATCATGATAAACTTCACCGTGAAGCTCCTTTTGCTATCTTACGAAAAGATTTTGCAAGTCAAGAAAAATACGTTGTTCGTGGGATTATTGATGGTTATCTCTTGTTTGATGATCATATTGTTCTCTTTGACTACAAAACAGATAAGTTTAACAATCCATTAGACTTAAAAGATCGTTACCAAGAGCAACTCAACTTGTATGCCAAAGCGTTAACGCAAGCTTACGGCATCAATCAGGTTGATAAATACCTTATTTTAATGGGATCGCATCAGTTAGAAGTTTTAAAACTTGATTAATGACAGAAGACTTTTAAAGACTGATGAAAAGGAACTGAGTAAAAAACAAAATGAATAATATTGTATGATATCTTTGCTTTAAAATCATTGATATCATGCAATTTTTTATTTTTGACAATTGATAAAATCAGGATGAAGTTGATTTTTTGTCTAGTTTTTTTCTTCTATTTTTGATAAAGACTTGACATTTGAATAATTATTCTACCCATGGTGCTAGTTAATTTCAAAATATCTCAAATTGTAAGCTAGTATGATTTGTTCAATCCTCAATTGCAGCCCTGTCATGCCCCTATCCAGTGTTCGTTCCATATCAAAAAGGGAACAAAGTTCTGAAAATCTAGTCTCAATGGTTCGTCTCATAGCCATTAGTTTCCAATGATTATGCTGTTTAGCCCCTTCCATATTTTGACGCAAGGGAGTTCAGAGGTGATAGCCATTTTGCTTCAACTCATCTTTCAGCTCACGGTTAAGGTAACCTAAGTCTGCTAAAATGACGGATTGTTCACACCTTTCTAGCAACTCGTAAACTGCCTTAATATCATGAACAGAGGCTGGGCTGACAACATAATTCAGAATGTAGCCTGATAAGGTCACTAGCATGTGAACCTTAAAACCGTAAAACCACATATGTTTAGAGGCGGTGTAACCAATATTAGCTATCCCATTGAAAAGTCTGACCCTGTGGTTACGAATAGATTGACAAAGTAGGCAAGGAAGCTGTCTATAATAACAATGGTATTGGGAGAAATTTGAGTGTTCATTGCCTGACGAATCACTTGAACCAGCCAAATCAACTGTCTTGCACGCCTATTAAAGCGACTTCTTTCTAGTAATGTACCGCAGGGAAATAGCTGACAAATCCTATAAAAGTGACGTTGTGATTTAATACCTAGTTCAGCTTGTAATAGCAGTAAAACTAGAAGAGATTGGTCTGAAACTTTGGACAGACAGACGTTACGACGGTGTTTGAAGTCTTCCGGACAATAATCTTGATAAAACTGAGAACAAATTTTTGATAATTGACGCATATTCCATTGTAAGTGATGGGATTTAGCTGTATACTGTAAGTGGCTCATTTGGACTAACCTCCTGTTTGTGTAGGCACTTACAGTATAGTCCTTTTGGGCTTTTTATTGTATTTTGAGATTAACTAGCACCACGGGCTTATTCTGTATTTTATATAAAAATACCTATAGGAGGTTAAGGTATGGAATTGCCAGCATTTGGTGTAGAAGAATGGCTTAATGAAAAGGAGCACTTGGCTAAATATGATATTGCTGGTTCTTCTGTTTTGGCCTTATCTTTAGAGGAGTTATTAACCTTAAGTGGACAAGATCCCAACCAGTTTTATGTTGATTTGCAAAGTCTTGTGTTGGATTACGGATGGATTGAGGGATCTATGGCCTTTAAAGAGGATGTTGCCGCTTTATACCAAAATCAAAGTTCTGATAATGTTTTACAAACCAATGGTGCTACAGGAGTCAATTTGTTAGCCATCTACGGCTTAATTAACAGAGATGATCATGTCATCATCCAATATCCAGGCTATCAACAACTCTATGATATGCCCCGATCCTTAGGAGCAAAGGTTGATTTATGGCATGCTAGGGCAGAAGACAGGTGATTACCTGATTTAGCCGACTTGGAGAACCTCATTAGACCAGAGACAAAAATGATTATTATTACTAATGGTAATAATCCAACCGGAGCTTACATGACAGAAAGCTATCTTAACGAATTGATCACGATTGCCCGCAAATATGATCTTTATATCTTATGTGATGAAGTCTACCATTCTTTTTCGTCGACGCGCTTTTTGGCAGTTGCTGATTATTATGATAAGGGTATTTCGACCAACAGTATGTCCAAAACCTTTTCTTTACCAGGTATCCGTGTGGGATGGCTTTTGTCTTCTTCAGAGATTTGTCGCCAACTGCAAACTTATCGAGATTATACTATGATTAGTGCGGGTGTGATTAGTGACCAACTAGCTACTTTAGCCTTACAAGCAGCAGCTCAGATTTTAGACCGCAATCAACATATCATTGAAAAAAACTTGGCCATATTAGATCAGTGGGTTTCGCAGGAAGAAAAGGTTTCCTACATCAAGCCCAATCAGGTATCCATAGCTTTTGTCAAATTAAATATTCAAGAAGATATCCAAACATTTGCTAATGACTTGTTAGCTGAGTACGGTACCTTAGTAGTTCCAGGAACTTGCTTTGGTCAGGAGGGTTACATTCGCATAGGTTATGGATGTTCAACAGAGTGCTTAGAAGCAGGTTTATTGGCCTTATCTCAAAAATTAAAAAATATTCAATATTATATTGACTTTAGTATAATAATTCAATATAACAAGGACTATCATTAATAAAAAGGAATAAATATAACATGATGAAGAAATTAATAGTAAGTAGTATAGCCATCTTATCTCTGATCACATTAGTTGCCTGTGGGCAAAATAAGGACAACCAATTAGAAGCTAACATCAAGGAAAAAGGAAAACTTGTGGTTGCAGTAAGTCCAGATTATGCTCCTTTTGAATTTAAGGCTCTTATTGATGGCAAAGATATCATTGTAGGGGCTGATATTGACTTAGCTAAAGCTATTGCTGACGAATTAGGGGTGACACTTGAGTTATCTTCCATGAGTTTTGACAATGTCTTATCTAGCCTTCAAACAGGAAAAGCAGATATTGCTATTTCGGGGCTCTCTTATACTAAAGAACGTGCTAAGGTTTATGATTTTTCGAAACCCTACTATGAAACAGAAAATGCTATCTTAGTGAAAGCCACAGATTTGAAAGATTATACAGAAATGTCAAATCTAGATGGGAAAAAAGTAGCTGTTTTAAAAGGAAGTATTGAAGAAACTTTAGTTAAAGAGCAACTTAAAAAAGCTAATACTATTTCCTTAACCGTTATGGGAGAGGCTATCAATGAATTAAAATCTGGACAAGTAGATGCTGTAGACTTAGAAGGGCCAGTAGCGGCTGGATTTTTAGCACAAAACCCTGATTTAGCTTTAGCTTCTTTAAAATTAACAACGGCTGATGGCGATGCTAAAGCAGTAGCAATGCCTAAAGGTAATAAAGACCTCAAAAAGACCATTGATAAGGTAATTGAAAAGCTTGAGAAAGAAGATAAGTATAAAGATTTTATTAAGGAAGCTGCTTAACAGGAAAAGCAGTTGATTAATCAGTTATTAAGACTTATGAATGAAAATTTTCAAAAAAGAGCATTGACTTTCTTTTAAAAATTAGGTAATATGGTTTAGAACGTGAAAATGTTACAATATCTTGAGGAGGTGAAACACATGTCAAAAACAGTAGTACGTAAAAATGAATCACTTGACGATGCTCTTCGTCGCTTCAAACGTTCTGTTACTAAAGCTGGTACTCTTCAAGAATCACGTAAACGTGAATTCTACGAAAAACCTTCTGTAAAGCGTAAACGTAAGTCAGAAGCAGCTCGCAAACGTAAAAAATTCTAATTTATTTAGATAATAAAAACAACCTGCCATTGGTAGGTTGTTTTTTGTCTGTTGAGGGTTTTCCATAAAAAAAGTCCTAGAAAAAGTTTCTAGGACTTAAATGAATAATCAGAATGAAATGGTTTATTTACGTGCTAATAAATCACGAATTTCAATTAAGAGTTCTTCTTGAGTAGGAGCAGCAACCTCGACAACTTTTTCCTCTTCTTTCTTAGGCATTGCTTTTTCAGCTGCTTTTACAACAAAGAAAAGACTGGTACCAACGATAAGGAAGTTAATCACAGCACTTAAGAAACTACCATATTTAACGCCATTCCAAGTTAATTGAGCGATATTTTCCACATTGGCAGCTTTTAAAGCTGGATTTAAGATAAGTGGCGTAATAATGTCATTGACAAATGATGTCACAATAGCACCAAATGCACTACCAATGATAACAGCCACAGCAAGGTCAATAATATTTCCTCTGAATAAGAATTGTTTTAGTTCTTTAATCATTAGAATTCCCCCTTTTTTTAGTTAAATTAATCATATCATAATTAAGTATCAAAATCCAATGGAATTACTTAGGTTTTTAAATTTACAAAGCCCCTCTCCAATGGTATAATAAAATGTAAAACTATAATGGGATTTTTATGGGGAGGTGTAGATTTGGCAATTGACAAAGAAATGATTTCCCAGGTTAAAAATAGTGTCAACATTGTTGATGTCATCGGAGAAGTTGTCAAATTGACACGTTCTGGCAGACACTATCTTGGACTGTGTCCCTTTCATAAAGAAAAAACTCCCTCCTTCAATGTTATTGAAGATAGACAATTTTACCACTGCTTTGGTTGTGGAAAATCTGGGGATGTTTTTAAATTTATAGAAGATTATAGACAAGTTCCTTTTTTAGAGAGTGTCCAAATTGCTGCTGATAAGGCAGGGATATCGGTAGATATTGCACCGACACATGAGGTATCCACAAGTCCTAAGCAAGGTGTACACCAAAACTTAATAGCACTACATGAAGATGCGGCTAAGTTTTATCACGCGGTTTTGATGACCACTAAGATTGGTCAAGAAGCGAGACAATATCTCTATGAAAGAGGACTTGATGATGCCTTGATTGAGCATTTTCGCATTGGATTGTCTCCGGATGAAAATGATTATCTCTATCAGCGTTTAGCCAAAACTTATCAAGAAAAAGACTTGGCTGATTCAGGACTCTTTAATTTATCAGAACGCTCTAATACCATGTATGACGCCTTTAGAAATCGGATTATGTTCCCTCTTTCTGATGACAAGGGACGAGTCATCGCCTTTTCAGGGCGCATATGGTCAGAAGCTGATTTGAATAAGCAACTAGCTAAATACAAAAATTCAAGAGGGACAGTTCTCTTTAATAAATCTTACGAACTCTACCATTTAGATAAGGCTAAGCCTATTATTACAAAAACTCATGAAGTCTTTCTAATGGAAGGTTTTATGGATGTTATCGCTGCTTATCGATCAGGTTGTGAGAATGCGGTAGCTTCAATGGGAACGGCTCTAACTCCAGAACATGTATTTCACCTCAAGCAAGTTACCAAAAAGGTCATTCTTACTTATGATGGAGATGATGCGGGTCAAAATGCTATTGCTAAGTCGCTGGAGCTGCTCAAAGATTTTGTGGTGGAAATTGTAAAATTACCCAATAAGATGGATCCGGATGATTTTGTTCAAAAGCATTCCCCTCAAGCTTTTACGGAACTGTTGAAACAATCAAGAATTAGTAGCATTGAGTTTTTGATTGACTACTTAAAACCTGAAAACATGGATAATTTACAAGCTCAAATTGCCTATGTCGAAAGGATAGCTAAGATAATTGCTAGTTCCCAATCAATTACAGCTCAGAACTCTTATATTAATAAAGTGGCTGATAGCTTGCCTGATTTTGATTATTTTCAAGTGGAGCAGTCTGTCAATGCGGTACGAATTCTAGATAGGCAAACTAGACAAAATCAACCTGCACCGGTTGCCAGGGAGATTAGTCTTCCTGTGACTAAAAGCGTGACAGCCTTGGTGAAGACAGAAAGGCATTTATTGCATCGTCTCTTACATCATGACTATCTCTTAAATGAATTTCGTCACCGAGAAGATTTTGCATTTGATACGCCTAATTTTCAGGTCATCTATCAACAGTTGAAAACCAATGGAGAGCTGACATCTTATGACTTATCTCAATTACCTGAAGATATTAGCCAGGCTTATTATCAAGTCTTAGAAGAAAGTCTCCCCCTTGATATTGCTCCCGGTGAGATTGAAGATATTTTAATGAAGCGCACAAAGTTGATGGAGCAAAGAGAAGTGCATAAACAAGCTAAGCAAGTTAGAGAGTCTAGCAACAAAGGTGACCATCAACAGGCTCTAGAAGTTTTAGAAAACTTAATTGCTCAAAAAAGAAGAATGGAATAGAGGAAAATATGGCAAAAGAAAAAGAAATTACAACTTTTAATGTTCAAGTGGCAGAGTTTATTCGTCATCACAAAAAAGATGGAACAGCAGTAGACGATGAAGTCACTGAGAAACTTGTGATTCCATTTACTTTAGATGCTGATCAAATTGATGATTTGCTTGAGCGATTAACAGACGGTGGTATTTCCATTACAGATAAAGAAGGAAATCCTTCTTCTAAATACATTGTTGAAGAGCCAAAACCCGAAGAACTAACAGATGAGGAGTTGATTGGTAGTAACTCTGCTAAAGTCAATGACCCTGTTCGTATGTATCTTAAAGAAATTGGGGTTGTTCCTTTGCTTTCAAGCGAGGAAGAAAAAGTACTTGCAGTTGCGGTTGCGCAAGGAGACCTTGAAGCTAAGCAACGTTTGGCAGAAGCTAACTTACGTTTGGTGGTTTCTATTGCCAAACGCTACGTAGGTCGTGGTATGCAATTTCTGGACCTTATTCAAGAAGGTAATATGGGGCTTATGAAAGCTGTTGATAAATTTGATTATTCCAAGGGCTTTAAGTTTTCGACTTATGCCACTTGGTGGATTCGTCAAGCTATCACACGTGCCATTGCTGATCAAGCACGTACCATTCGTATCCCAGTACACATGGTTGAAACTATCAATAAATTAGTGCGTGAGCAACGTAATTTATTACAAGAACTTGGACAAGATCCAACGCCAGAGCAGATTGCAGAGCGTATGGAAATGACACCTGATAAGGTTCGTGAAATTCTAAAAATTGCTCAAGAACCCGTTTCTTTAGAAACACCAATTGGGGAAGAAGATGACAGTCATTTAGGTGACTTTATTGAAGATGAGGTTATTGAAAACCCTGTTGACTACACAACGCGTGTTGTCTTGCGTGAACAATTAGATGAAGTATTAGACACTCTTACGGACCGTGAAGAAAACGTTCTTCGTTTACGTTTTGGTTTAGATGATGGTAAGATGCGTACGTTAGAAGATGTGGGTAAGGTTTTCAATGTTACTCGCGAACGTATTCGTCAGATTGAAGCTAAAGCGCTTCGTAAACTTCGCCATCCAAGTCGTAGCAAACAATTAAGAGACTTTATTGAGGATTAAAAAGGTCCGGGGGACCTTTTTAACGGCGAGCTTGAAATAAAAAACGAGCCTCGGAAAACAGTGTGGTGTCTAACCGCTCTCTGGAAACGAAAAAAGGAGCGCTAGACTGGGAGTGCTTTCGAAGTGGCGAGTTAAAAATTACATTTGAAAGAAGCAAAGATTGAAGAGTGTCGGATAGGTGTTCTTCAATCTTTGATCGTATAGATTGGAAGGTAGGAGAGTGATACGTCGTGACAGATGATAAAAAATATTCTGAAGAACAAGTTGCAAAAATAAAGGATCGTATTCTTGAAGCCTTAGAAACTGTTATTGACCCTGAGCTTGGGATTGATATTGTTAATTTAGGTCTGATTTATGAAATCCGTTTTTCGGATAATGGTTATACCGAAATCGATATGACGCTCACCACAATGGGGTGCCCGTTAGCCGATTTATTAACTGATCAAATTTACGATGCCATGCGAGATGTTCCGGAAGTAACGAAAGCTGAAGTGAAGTTAGTCTGGTATCCGGCATGGACAGTTGATAAGATGAGTCGATATGCAAGAATTGCATTAGGTATTCGATAATAGTAGTCAAGGGATGAAATATTCCCTTTTTTGGTGTAGAATAAGTGAAGAAAACCTAAGGATTCTTTTGGTACTTCAGTCAGAAAGAATCATAGCTCAAAGGAGAAAAAAGATGATTTTAATTACAGGCAGTAATGGTCAATTAGGGACAGAGTTGCGTTACTTATTGGATGAAAGACAGACTGAGTATGTTGCTGTTGATGTGGCAGAAATGGATATTACTGATTTAGATAAGGTGGAAGAAGTTTTTGCTCAAGTCAAACCAACCTTGGTTTATCATTGTGCAGCTTACACAGCTGTTGATGCAGCAGAAGATGAAGGAAAGGCCCTGAACGAGGCTATTAATGTTAAGGGAAGTGAAAATATCGCTAAAGTTTGTGGTCAATATGGCGCAACCTTGGTTTATATTTCAACCGACTATGTTTTTGATGGTGAAAAACCAGTTGGTCAGGAATGGGTTGAATCAGACACACCTGATCCTAAAACCGAATACGGTCGCACCAAGCGTTTAGGTGAAATAGCTGTTGAAACCTACGCACCACAATCTTATATTATTCGTACAGCATGGGTTTTTGGTCATTATGGCAAAAACTTTGTTTTCACCATGCAAAACCTTGCTAAAAATCATTCACGTTTGACAGTCGTCAATGACCAACATGGTCGTCCAACTTGGACTAGGACATTAGCTGAATTTATGTGTTATTTGGCAGAAAATAAAAAAGACTATGGGTATTACCATTTATCAAATGATGCTAAAGAAGACACAACTTGGTATGATTTTGCTAAAGAGATTCTTAAGGATACCGACGTTGAAGTGGTACCGGTTGATTCTTCAGCCTTTCCTGCTAAAGCAAAACGCCCTTTGAATTCGACGATGAATCTAGACAAAGCTAAAGCAACCGGTTTTATCATTCCGACTTGGCAAGAAGCCTTAGCTGCTTTTTACAAACAAGACCTTAACAAATAAAGCAAAAAAAAGAGAGTTGATTAGTCGTTTTCAGCTCTTTTTCCTTGTTTAATGGTCGCCTAGATACTATAAATATGGTATAATAGGACAGATTATATTTTAGAATGGGGTAGTATGCTATGCAAGATGTTTTTATCATTGGAAGCCGTGGATTACCCGCTAAATATGGTGGTTTTGAAACCTTTGTGGATGAAATGATTAGTCATCAAAAAAGTCCCGATATTCACTACCATGTGGCTTGTTTAAGTGATAGTAAGCATCACAGTCACTTTGATTATAAAGGTGCTGATTGTTTTTACATCAATCCTCCCAAACTTGGCCCTGCCAGAGTTATTGCTTATGACATCTTAGCTATTACTTATGCCTTGTCCTTTTGCCAAAAGCACCAGATTAAGGCACCTATTTTTTATGTCTTAGGCAATACCATTGGAGCTTTTATGGCGCCATTTGTCAGAAAAATTCATCAAGCAGGTGGTCGTTTCTTTATCAATCCCGACGGACTAGAATGGAAACGTTCCAAATGGTCTAGGCCTGTTCAAGCTTATTTGAAATATGCTGAGCAACAAATGACAAAGACTGCTGATTTAGTAATTTCAGACAATCAAGGAATTGAGACTTATATTCAATCAGCCTATCCATGGTCTAAGACGACTTTTATTGCTTATGGAACAGAGACAAAAGCATCCACGCTTCAAGCACAAGATCAAAAAGTAAGAGATTATTTTGATTTTTTTGACATTAAAGAAAAACAGTATTATCTCATTTTAGGACGCTTTGTGCCTGAAAACAACTATGAAAAGGCTATCTCTGAATTCATGGCCTCTTCAAGTCAACGCGATCTAGTCATTATTTGTAACCATGACAATAACCCTTACTTTGAAGAGCTATGTGCCAAGACTGCTTGCGATCGAGATAAACGTGTTAAATTTTTAGGCACTCAGTACGATAAGGATTTGGTGACTTATATCCGTGAGCAAGCTTTTGCTTATATTCATGGTCATGAGGTTGGAGGGACTAATCCAGGCCTTCTCGAAGCTTTGGCTCATACCAATACTAACTTAGTCTTAGATGTTGATTTTAATCGATCTGTTGCTAAAGAAGGAGCTCTTTACTGGTCTAAAGAAAAGGGTCAACTAAGAGCCTTGATTAATCAATTAGATCAAGTTCCAGAAAATTTATCATTAGGAGAAGTGGCCAAACAGCGTATTTTAGATGATTATACTTGGGAAAAAATTGTAGGGGAGTACGAGGCTTTATTTTTAAATGAACATTAATATATTGTTATCCACTTACAATGGAGAACGCTTTTTAGCCGAACAGATTAAAAGTATACAACAGCAAACAGTGACGAATTGGAATCTTTACATTCGAGATGATGGCTCTAGTGATGGAACACGGGCAATTATTGAGAAATTTGTTTCTCAAGATGAGAGGATTCACTTCATTAATCCTAATCAACAAGAAAATTTTGGTGTGATTAAGAATTTCTACACCCTTTTAAAACATAAAGAAGCTGATTTTTATTTTTTTAGTGACCAAGATGATATTTGGTTAAAACAGAAATTAGAGTGGACTTTAGAAGAAGCTAAAAAGCATGATAGTAAGAGTCCTTTGTTGGTTTATACTGATTTAAAAGTGGTGAATCAGTCACTGGAAGTGACTCACGAAAGCATTATTAAAACACAATCTCATCATGCTAATACAAGTCTGCTTCAAGAACTAACTGAAAACACAGTGACAGGCGGAACCATGCTAATCAACCATGCCTTGGCCAAGCATTGGAAGACTCATCAAGGATTATTGATGCATGATTGGTATCTTGCTTTACTCGCAGCAGCCCTTGGAAAGCTAGTTTATCTAGAAAAACCAACAGAGCTTTACCGTCAGCACGATAGTAACGTTTTGGGAGCTAGAACCTGGTCAAAACGCATGAAAAATTGGCTTAGACCACATCAGTTAGTCAGTAAGTATTGGTGGCTGATTGATTCTAGTCAGCAGCAAGCAAAATTATTATTAGAATTACAATTAAAACCAAATGATCAAGAAATGATTGAGGCTTATGTTCATCTCTTAGAGAGACCGTTTTATGAACGAATAAGGGCTATAAGACGATTTGGATTCCGGAAAAATAGATGGTTTCATACAATGGTCTTTAATTTCCTAATCCTTACAAAATTTGGTTACAGGAGACATAGAAATGGAATTATTGAGTAAAAAGAATCGTATTCTTTTGAAAGAACTAGTAAAAACAGATTTTAAATTACGTTATCAAGGAAGTGCTATTGGCTACTTATGGTCCATTTTAAAACCTTTGATGATGTTTACCATTATGTATTTGGTTTTTATTAGATTTTTACGTTTAGGAGGAAGTGTCCCCCATTTTCCGGTAGCACTTTTGCTAGCTAACGTTATCTGGTCCTTTTTCTCTGAAGCAACCAGTATGGGGATGGTATCTATCGTGACCAGAGGAGATTTGTTACGAAAATTGAACTTTTCAAAGCATACTATTGTCTTTTCTGCCGTCTTAGGTGCTCTCATTAACTTTTCTATCAATCTCTTAGTGGTTTTGATTTTTGCACTTATTAATGGTGTTACTATCTCAAGTCATTTTTATCTAGCGATACCATTGTTTATTGAGCTAATTGTGTTGGCAGTTGGCGTGGCTTTGCTTTTATCGACCTTATTTGTCTATTATCGTGATTTAGCACAAGTATGGGAAGTTTTGATGCAAGCAGGAATGTATGCGACACCAATCATTTACCCAATTACGTTTGTCTTTGATCAGCACCCACTAGCAGCAAAGATTTTGATGTTAAATCCTTTAGCTCAAATGATTCAGGATTTACGATACTTATTGATTGACCGAGCTAATGTTACGATTTGGCAAATGTCAGATAATTGGTTTTACATCATGATTCCTTATGTCATTCCTTTCATTGTTCTGGCAATTGGTGTCTCAGTTTTTAATAAAAATGCTAACAAATTTGCGGAGATTATCTAATGACAGAAAAAGAAATTGCAGTTAAAGTTGAACAAGTTAGTAAATCTTTTAAATTACCAACCGAAGCGACCAAGAGTTTTCGATCTACTTTAGTCAATCGCTTTAGAGGAATAAAAGGTTATACTGAACAAAAAGTTTTAAAAGATATCAATTTTGATGTTTATAAAGGTGATTTTTTTGGAATTGTGGGACGAAACGGATCAGGAAAATCAACTCTTTTAAAAATTATTTCTCAGATTTATGTGCCAGAAAGAGGACAGGTCTCTGTTCAAGGCAAAATGGTTTCCTTTATTGAATTGGGTGTAGGTTTTAACCCAGAACTTACTGGTCTTGAGAACGTTTATATGAATGGTGCCATGCTTGGGTTTACCAAAGAAGAAGTTGATAGCATGTATGATGATATCGTGGATTTTGCAGAATTGCATGAGTTCATGAATCAGAAATTAAAGAATTATTCTAGTGGGATGCAGGTTCGTCTGGCCTTCTCAGTTGCTATCAAAGCACAAGGGGATGTTCTTATCTTGGACGAAGTATTAGCCGTTGGTGATGAGGCTTTTCAACGAAAATGTAACGACTATTTCATGGAACGAAAAGAAAGTGGTAAAACAACTATCTTAGTAACCCATGATATGGGAGCTGTGAAAAAATATTGTAACCGTGCGGTACTTATTGAAGATGGACTGGTAAAAGCATATGGCGAACCATTTGATGTGGCTAACCAGTATAGTGTTGATAATACAGATACAAGTCATGACGGCGATGAAGTACAAACACAATCAGTATCTGATATCGCTCAAAATTTAGATGTTAAATTACTTTCTGACAAAAGAATGACACCAAATCAGACTATTTCTTTTGAAGTTACCTATGATGTCCTAAAAGAAGAGCCGACCTATATTGCTTTTTCGTTAACAGATATTGATCGAAACATATGGGTTTATAACGATAATTCAAAAGATCAACAGAGCTGTGGAAGTGGCAAACAAAGGATTAAATATCATTGTCAGTTGTCACACTTAAATGATATCAAACTCAAATTGGAAGTTACGGTTAGAGATAAAGATGGTCAGATGTTACTCTTTTCATCAGCTCAGCAGTCACCATTAATCTTACTTCAAAGAGATGATATTTCTCCAGATGATTTATCAGCATTAGATTCGGCTAGTGGTTTGTACCAAAGAAATGGTCAATGGGAATTTAACTGATTTTTAGCAATTAGAAAGAGTAATATGGAAAAAGTTTCCGTCATTTGTACAAATTATAATAAAGGTCCATGGTTATCAGAAGCCATCGATAGTTTTTTACGTCAAAAAACACAATTTGACTTTGAAATTATTCTTATTGATGATGCTTCAACAGACCATTCCAAACAAGTATTAGAGGCTTATCAAAAGCAATTTCCAGATAAGATACGTTTGATTTTTAATTTGGAGAACCTTGGTATCACTAGAACTTGGGTTAAAGCTTGCCTAGAAGCTAAGGGGCAGTATATTGCTAGATGTGATGGTGATGACTATTGGACAGATGATTATAAATTGCAAAAGCAAGTAGACAGTTTAGAGGATAATCCAGATTCGAAATGGTCTAATACTGATTTTGATTTCATCACAAGTGAAGGAGAATTAGTGCATGCACAAGCCTTCAAGTCAGGTTTTACGCCTCTAACAGATACTTATGAAAAGATGTTAGCTCTAAAAGGAATGACTATGGCATCGACTTGGTTAGTTGATGCTGATTTGATGAGACAAGTGAACCAAAAAATTAATTTGGATACATCTGATGACACCTTTGATATACAGTTGGAATTATTTCAAATGACTCGATTAACCTTTGTAGATGCTTCTACGACTGTTTATCGCATGACAAGTAACTCAGACTCAAGACCGGATTCTGAAGATAAAATGCTCTCTCGGATTCAAGGGCTTTTAGAAACACAATTATGTTATCTAGAGAAGTATCCACAGGTCGATTATAGAGAAATAGCCAAAGAATTACTAAAACAAGATGCTAAAAATGAGATTCGAATTCATCAACTAAGTCAACAAATCTATGCCTTGCATCAGCAAGCAATGATTCAAGAAGAAGATTACCAAAAGAGTATTGCACTACTAAACGAAAAAATAAATAAACAAGAAAAAGACATTGAACGAATAACTCATGATTATCATTGTGTTGTTCATTCCCGTCGTTGGAAATACATTTCGATGATGATTGATTTTATTAGGAGGAAAAAATGAACCGCATTTTATTATATGTGCATTTCAATAAATATGATAAAGTAAGCAGTCACGTTTGCTACCAACTAGAACAAATGAGATCGTTATTTTCAAAGGTTGTCTTTATATCTAATAGTATTGTTGAACTTAATGACAGAAAGAAGCTAGAAGAAGCTGGCTTAATTGATCAATTTCTTCAAAGACAAAACAAAGGTTTTGATTTTGCAGCTTGGCATGACGGTATGAATGTAGTTGGATTTGATCACCTCAATGATTTTGATTCAGTTACGATCATGAATGATACTTGCTTTGGACCCTTATGGGACATGACTCCATATTATTTGCATTTTGAAGAAGATAAACAGGTAGATTTTTGGGGATTGACTAATAACAGAGCGACAAAAGCTTTCAAAGAGCATATTCAAAGTTATTTTATGACTTTCAAGAGTTCAGTTGTTCATAGCAAGGAGCTCAGAGAGTTTTGGGAAACTATTGTTGAATATAGTGATGTCCAAGATGTTATTCAAGAATATGAAACTAAAGTAACAACTACTTTTTTGGATGCTGGGTTTAACTATTCTACGATTTTTGACACACGACAAGAAGACTCATCTACAATGCCACACGCAGATTTTTCTTACTATAATCCTACAGCTATTTTAAAGCATAAGGTGCCTTTTCTTAAAGTTAAAGCCATTGATGCTAATCAACATATTGCTCCATATCTTTTAGATTATATTGATAAAGAAACAAGCTATCCGGTTGATTTAATCATTTCACATATGTCTCAGGTAGGACTTCCAGATGCAAAATACCTGTTAGCGCATAAACTTTTGGAGACAAAAAAGGTTGCAAAGGGAACTAAGAATAGGGCTGCAGTACACCTACACGTTTTTTACCTTGATCTTTTGGATGATTATTTGAAGGCATTTCAAAACTTTGATTTTTCGTACGATTTATTCATAACTACAAGTGATGTAGCCAAAAAAGAAGCCATTTTGAAAACACTAGAAGTAGCTCAAGTTTCAGCTGAAATTTTTATCACAGGAAATGTCGGACGTGATGTTTTACCAATGCTGTCATTGAAAAATAAACTCTCACATTATGACTATATTGGACATTTTCACACTAAAAAATCAAAAGAAGCTGACTTTTGGGCTGGTGAATCATGGCGCAGAGAATTGATAGATATGATGATTAAACCTGCAAATCAAATTTTAGAGGCTTTTGAAAATGATGATCTAGGAATTGTAATTGCAGATATTCCAACTTTCTTTCGATTTAATAAAATCGTGGACGCTTGGAATGAATATCTTATAGCACCTGAAATGACAAAATTGTGGAAACAGATGGCACTTAAAAAAAGCATTGATTTCAATGCTATGGACACTTTTGTAATGAGTTATGGCACATTTGTCTGGTTTAAGTATGATGCCTTAAAACCTCTTTTTGACTTAGACTTAAAAGAAGATGTGCCAAGAGAGCCATTACCTCAAAACTCTATTTTACATGCTATTGAGCGTCTATTAATTTATATTGCTTGGGATAGAGGCTATGATTTCAAGATTGTAGCAAATAGTAAAACGTTAACGCCTTTTATTGATAATAAGCTCTTAAACCTTCGAGAGGGCAATATGCCACATACCTATGTTGATTTTGATCATCTTGGTGGAATTAAAGGCGCTTTGAAATATATCATTATCGGTCCTGCAAAAGCTGTAAAATATATTATTTTACGTTCGATGGAGAAACTGAGATGAATCAAAAAAACTTTTTTACTATTAATAACTTGAACTGGCTACATCATCTGCTATTAGCTGTCTTTATTTATTACATTAATTTTTATACGGTAAATAATGCTTTACTATCAAAATCAGTAAAAGCTTTAAGTGTTTATCAGAATTTTTTAACCATTTCTTTTAGTTTTTTTATTCTATCGCTTTTTGGAATAGCATATTACATTAGTCGACATTTAAATTGGGAATTTTTTGTAAAAGTTATTATTATTTCAGTTATTTATCAATTTTTAAGTTATTTTTTGCTTTTAACTCAAAATTTAAATAACAAGAAATTTGAACTTTGGAATCTATCAAAAAATGATTTTTACCAATTTCAGATGTTTCCTATTTTATTTGGGATTTTAGGAATATCTATTTTAATTAAATGGTTAATAAATCAATTGAAATGGAATCAGAAGCATTTATTTTTGAAGGATTATCAGTCTAAACATTATTCTTTAGCAATGTTACTATCAATTTTGCCAGTAAATGATAGTCATCTGTTGAAAGTGATGGCTTCTCAGTTACCTAAACCATCACATTTAGAAAATTACATACCTTATCTTCTTAATCTAACAGCTTTGTTATTTTTGATAAGCTTTAGTTTTTCACTGATTATCTATGTGGCTTTAAATAGTCTGAGTAATTTTAGAAGTAATAAACCCTCATTATCACTTGCTATTACAAGTAGTCTATTTTTTGCCTTAGTTTATAATTACACGTTACAATATGGGGTAAAAGGTGACAATGCCTTATTAGGATATTATATTTTTCCAGGAGCAACCCTTTTTCAAATAGCCTTTTTGTTTAGTATTATTTTATTGCTATATTTAATACTTAATCGTTTTTTTCCAACAACATTATTAGTCTTATCTATTGGAGCAATTGTATCAATTGCCAATTTACTGAAAGAAACCATGCGTAGTGAGCCCTTGCTATTAACAGATTTTGTATGGCTTCAAGAATTAGGTTTAGTGTCAAGTTTTGTTGATCATTCATTGGTGTTGAAAATTATCTTTGGACTAGTATTAAGTTTACTTTTAGGATGGTATCTACACAAGATTGTCCTAGCCGGAAAAATTGTGAACAATACGCTTAAAAGAATAGTGTCTATCGGAATGGTTTGCTTATTAATGGCTTTTTTGCTATTACCATTTTATACTGAAAAAGAAGGAAAGATCATTAAAGGTATTCCCGTTGTTTCTAGATTACAAAATGGAAATGATATTAATTGGCTAGGTTTTTCAACAAATGCAAGATATAAATCATTATCGTATGTTTGGACAAGGCAGGTAACCAAAAAAGTTATGGAGAAACCTGATAATTATAGTGAGAAGTCAATTTCTAAAATTATTCATAAATACACCAGTTTGGCAGAAGACATTAACAAGAATAGAGAAAATAATATCTCTGAACAGACGGTCATCTATCTTTTAAGTGAAAGTTTATCTGATCCTGCTAGAATATCAAATGTTACTGTTAGTCAAGACGTATTGCCTAATATTAAATCAATCAAAGCCAATACCACTTCGGGTTTAATGCAATCAGATTCTTATGGTGGCGGCACAGCAAATATGGAGTTTCAAACACTAACTAGTTTGCCATTTTATAATTTCTCTTCTTCTGTATCTGTTTTGTATTCGGAAGTTTTTCCTAAGATGATTCGACCACATACTATAAGTGAATTTTATAAACCTAAAAACCGTATAGCTATGCATCTTGCAAATGCTAACAACTTTAATCGTAAAGCAGTTTATAAAACTTTAGGATTTGATAAATTTCTTGCCTCTACTGGAAGTAAAGATAAATTTAAAAATGTCGAAAATGTTGGTTTATTACCTAGTGATAAAATGGTTTATGACAATATCTTGTCTCTAATTAATCCAAAAGAAAATCAATTTTTTTCAGTGATTACGATGCAAAATCATGTTCCGTGGTCTTCTGATTATCCCCAAGAAGTTACTGGAGAAGGCCTTGGATTCACTGATGAGGAAAATCGAAATTTAACCAGTTATGCTAGATTATTAACTTTTACAGATGAAGAAACCAGAAATTTTCTGGAGCGATTATCAACGATCGATAAACCTATTACGGTAGTTTTTTATGGGGATCACTTGCCAGGTTTATACCCAGACAGTGCTTTTGACAATCATATTGAAAATAAATATTTAACGGATTATTTTATTTGGAGCAATTTTAACGATAAAAAAGAAAATCATCCTTTAATCAATTCAAGTGATTTTACGGCAGCTCTTCTGGAACATACCGATTCAAAAGTTTCTCCTTATTATGCTTTACTGACAGAAGTTTTAAATAAAGCTAGTGTAGATAAATCTCCAAAAAGTCCCGAGGTTAAAGCTATTCAAAAGGATTTAAGAAATATTCAGTATGATTTAACGATTGGTAAAGGATATCTATTAAAAGATAAATCATTTTTTAACCTATCAAACTAATAAAGAAAGAAAAATTTGGAAAGTATTATGAACAAGCAGCATACTTTTGTGATCTGTGCCTATGGAATAAGTACTTTTTTAGAAGATTGTATGATTTCTCTGAAAAAGCAAAGTTTGACATCAAGGATTATTTGTTACACATCAACTCCTAATGACCACATCTCCTCTTTATGTACTAAGTATGATATTCCACTTTTCACGAAAGAAGGAGGGGGTATTGGAAAAGATTGGAATAATGCCCTTTCTTTTGTGACAACACCATTTGCGACTATTGCTCATCAAGATGATATTTACTTAGAAAGTTATGCCGAAAAGGTTATGACGATTTTTGATAGATATCCAGACTCTGCAATTGTTTATAGTGATTATTCAGAATATCGGGATCAGAAGGTACTTCCAGCAAATCTCAATTTAAAGATTAAAACAACGATGTTAAATGCTCTAGATATCTTTCCGCATTCTTCATTCTGGCAATTAAGAATCTTAGCTTTTGGGAATCCTATTTCTTGCCCAGCGGTTACTTATAATCTTAGACTTTTGAAAGATTATCATTTCAATGAAGCGTTGAGAACTTCTTTAGATTGGTTTGCCTGGTATAGCATCAGTAAGAACTATAAGGGGCGTTTTAGCTATATTAAAGAAAAATTGATGTATCATCGTATTCATGAGGAATCTGAAACAACAGCGACCATTTTGGACAATACTCGTTCCAAAGAAGATTTAATGATGTTTGAATTGCTCTGGCCAAAAGCGATCGCAAAGGGATTAATGTACTTTTATAAGAAGAGTCAAGAGTCAAATGGATAGGAGAAAGAAGTGAAAAAGTTAATCATTATTCCAGCATATAATGAAAGTAGTAATATTGTCGGAACCGTTCAAGTCATACAAAAAGATGCACCTGATTTTGACTATGTTATTATTAATGATTGCTCAAAAGATAATACTCTAGAAATATGTCAAAATAATGGATTTAATGTTGTCTCATTACCAATTAATTTAGGTATTGGCGGAGCTGTTCAAACTGGTTACCTTTATGCTAAAAAGAATGGTTATGATATTGCTGTTCAAGTGGATGGTGATGGTCAGCATAATCCCTCCTTCCTTCAATATATGCTGCAGGAAATGATTAACTCTAAAGTAGATATGGTTATTGGTTCTCGATTTATCAATAATGAGGGGTTTCAATCTTCTTTTGCACGAAGAGTTGGAATTAAGTATTTTACTTGGTTAATTCGTTTAGTGACAGCTAAAAAAATAACAGATGCTACTTCTGGATTGCGTATGATTAATCGCCCTTTAATTGAACGCTTTTCAGATAATTATCCAGATGATTATCCAGAGCCAGAGACAGTAGTAGATGTTTTAATAAGTGGATACAAGGTTAAAGAAGTTCCTGTTATTATGAATGAAAGACAAGGTGGAGTTTCATCAATATCTTTAACTAAATCTGTTTATTATATGATAAAAGTAACCTTAGCGATTTTATTTGTTAAATTGAGAGGAAAACGATAAGATGACAACTACAGCGAGTATATTTATTAGTATTATTATCTTTACCTTTATTGCTCTTTTAATCAATTTGATTAAGAAAGACAAATTAGCTATTAGATACTCTTTATCATGGTTTATTTTAGCTTTTATTGTTCTTATCTTTTCTTGGTTTCCAACTTTATTAAGCTTGGTTTCTCATTTGTTCGGTATTTACTCACCAACCAATATGCTGTTTTTCTTGGGCTTCTGTTTGAGTTTGACAATAATCTTCTCGCTAACAAATAGTATTTCAATACAAAATCATAAATTAAAACATTTAACTCAAGAAATCGCCTTAATGAAAAAAGAGATAGACCATGATTAATTCACAAAATCAAGCGCAAAGAAGTTTTATATGGAATATGCTAGGGAGTATATCAGCAGCAGCTATTTCTGTTGTTTTGTTGATGGTTGTGACGCGCTTTTTAAGCCCCATAGACTCTGATATTTATGCTTTTGCCTATTCTTTTGCCAATATGATGGTTGTGGTTGCTCTTTTTCAAGTTAGAAACTATCAAGCCACAGACATAGATGAGAAATATTCTTTTTCACAATATCTCATGGCTAGACTTGTAACCTGTTTGATTATGCTTTTGATTTCCATAGCTTATTTGACTGTGACAAAAACAGATGCTTACAAGAGCTATGTTATTCTATTGGTCTGTTTTTATCGATTAACGGATGCGTTTTCAGATTTATATCAAGGAATGTTTCAACAACATGAACGGCTAGACATAGCAGGTAAATCTCTTACTTTTCGAAATAGTTTTATCTTTCTTATATACACTTTATCAATCTTATACTTTAAGGATTTAGTGTTAGCTTTAGAGATTGTATGCCTCTTTTCAGCTACTTTTGTTCTTTTTTATGACATCAGAAAATCTAAACAGTTTCATTACTTAGATATCAAAGAAGTTTTTCATACCAAAACATTTAAGGCCAGTATAAACCTATTAAAAGAGAGTTTCCCGCTTTTTTTGAATGGTTTTTTGATTATTTATATCTATACTCAACCCAAATATTCTATTGAAATCATGACTAATCTAGGTAAAATTCCTTTAGGGTCTCAGACTATTTTTAATATTTTATTTATGCCTGCATTTGTCATGAATCTTATGATGCTATTTTTTAGGCCTCATATTACACAAATGGCTATTGCACTTTTAAAAGGTCAATTGAAACTATTTAGTCAGATTCAAGTGCGTTTGTTTACTTACTTAGCTCTTTTTGGATGTCTTGTTCTTATTGGTAGTGCCTTTTTAGGTCTCCCGTTTTTGTCTATTTTATACGCTACAGATTTAAAGGAGTATTGGTTAGCTTTCATGTTTATCATGCTAGGAGGAGCTATTGGTAGTTTTGCGACGGCCATTGATAACATTTTGACAGCAATGAGAAAACAACAGTATTTAGTAATTCCTTATTTGGGTGGTTTTTTATTCTCGTTAACATTAACCAATCCCTTAGTCGCTAGTTATAATATTTTAGGAGCAGCTTTAAGCTTTATCTTGACCATGTTATTTTGGTGTTTTTTATCCATTATGGTTTATTGGATAGTTATGAGGAGATTTAAGAAGGGAAATTCTATATAAACTATGAAAGTAATTACTAATCTTGCAAAAGAGAATTTTAAATATATTGTTTCTACTTTTGCAACACTTATCTTATCTATTATTCTCTATAGCAATAGTATTAATCACCCACTTAAGTTTATTGCGTTAATTTTTCTGATAGCATCATTCATCATGTTGTTTTTACCAAAAAAAATAGAAATAGCATTGATTTTTGTTATCCTTATCTTTGGAAGCATTTCTGCTTTTATTTCTCCTTTAAACGATATTCCTGATGAATATGTTCATTATTCGCGATCAGTATATGTTTCAGAAGGAGATATCAATTTATCAAATGATGACAAGAAGTTAAAGGTGTCTAAAGACGTCAAGAAAATTATTGATAATGCAGGAAGTACTTTTCATAATTCCAAGCTACTTTCGACAAAGCATACGAAGGCAGAATATGTTAATGCTAACATTAAAGGAACAAACGCCTATTATAGTTTTTCTTATTTGCCACAGGCAATAGGAGTTTTACTCGGTAATACCTTGAGGCTTCCTATATTGGTAACTTATTATCTGGGAAGATTACTAAATTTACTTGTCTATGCCTTCTTTATTTTTATTGCTCTTAAATTAGCTGGAGCATTTAAGCAGATTATTGCTGTTATTGCTCTGCTTCCTATGAACGTTTACTTAGCAGGCTCCTATAATCAAGATGGTTTTGCAGTTGGCTTGGTACTTATTACTGTTTCTTTATTTATTAATCTTGTAACGTCAAATGATAAATCTAAAAATAATATCAAGTTACTTATTTATTTAATGCTTTGTGCTCTCTTAGTATTATCAAAATTTACTTACTTTTTATTGGTCTTCTTACCATTTTTTATTCCTAATGAAAAATTTGGAAAAACAAATGGTCTTATTTGGGCTAATAAAGTGTTAGGTATTCTTATTATTATTTTTTTCGCTGCTATTTGGTTTAAACTCTATGGCCAGATTAAAACACCATATGTTGCAGATTTCTTAAAAGAAGTTAATGTTGGACAACAAATTAGTAATTTAATAGATAAGCCCTTTACTTATGGAAGAGTGGTTGTTAGAGGTATGGTGATCAATCTTGTAAATATGACTAATATTTTTCAATTTGGTGCTTTAAGTTATGGTATTACGAATATTTTCCCACTTTATCTTCTTTTTCTTTTTATGATATACATTAGTAATGCAAGTAAGGTGGTACTTAAAATTCAAGAAAAGCTTGGTATTTTCATTGTTATTTCAGGTATCATTGGTGCAACAGTCTTAGCTATGTATTTAACTTGGACACCAGTGGGCTCACTGGTAGTACTTGGAGTGCAAAGTCGCTATCTGATAGGTATTTTACCTTTAATAATGCTTTTATTTTCAAGTCAGAAACCTAAAATGAAAGCCATTCAAGGGTTGATTTCTGATAAATTGGCAATTCATGTTTCTATGCTATTTATTATTTTGATGTTGATGAGTACTATTTTTAAATATTATAATTAAGTGTCAGACTGATTCGATTATTCGAATCAGTTATTTTATTTTTATAGCCCTTCATTTTTTTATTAGAATGATCATTTTATGAGACTGCTTACAAATGTTGATATAGCTAGCCGTTGTTTTTTATGCTATAATGAAACAAGAGAAATGATTGAGGTGACTTATGAAGTATGAGAATTTATTAGACCGCTTTATCAAATATGCCAAATACAACACCCGAAGTAATCCTGAGAGTGTCAGTACTCCAAGTACTGAAAGCCAAATAGAGTTTGCTTTGACTATTTTAAAACCAGAAATGGAAGCTATTGGATTACAAGATATTAATTATAATCCTAAAAATGGTTATTTGATTGGGACTTTACCTGCAAATAGTTCTCATCTCACTCGTAAAATTGGTTTTATTGCCCATATGGATACCGCTGATTTCAATGCGGATGGAGTTAATCCTCAAATCATTGAATCTTATGATGGTGGAGAAGTTAAGTTAGGTGATTCAGGTTACTCTCTTGTAACGGAAGAATTTCCTAATTTATCCAATTATATTGGTCAGACCTTAATTACAACTGATGGACACACTCTTTTAGGAGCTGATGATAAATCTGGCATTGCAGAAATCATGTCAGCCATTGAGTATTTAGCAGCTCATCCGCAAATAGAGCACTGTGAGATAAAAGTAGCTTTTGGTCCAGATGAAGAGATTGGAGTAGGTGCAGATAAATTTGCCGTAGAAGATTTCGACGTTGACTTTGCTTATACTGTTGATGGTGGTCCACTCGGAGAACTGCAATACGAAACTTTTAGTGCTGCTGGCTTAGAATTGACCTTTTTAGGTCGTAATGTCCATCCTGGTACAGCTAAAAATCAAATGATTAATGCCATGCAATTGGCTATTGATTTTCATAATCAACTCCCTCAAGAAGATAGACCTGAAAAGACAGAGGGCTATCAAGGCTTCTATCACCTCCATGGTCTAACTGGAACAGTTGAGGAAGCTCGTTCCTCTTATATTATAAGAGACTTTGAGGATGACTCTTTCGATGCGCGTAAATCTTTTATTGAAACTTTAGTTCAGAAGATGAATCAAGAGCTTGGTTCAGAACGAGTGATAGCAAGGATTACTGATCAATACTATAACATGAAGAAAGTCATTGAAAAAGATATGACGCCTATTACACTAGCTAAGGAAGTTATGGAATCTTTGTATATCACACCTATCATTGAACCAATTCGTGGTGGGACAGATGGCTCTAAGATTTCTTTCATGGGAATTCCGACTCCAAATATTTTTGCTGGTGGAGAAAACATGCACGGACGATTTGAGTTTGTAAGCCTTCAGACTATGGGAAAAGCAGTGGATGTTATCCTAGGCATTGTTCAGAAGCCATAAATGGTTAGACAAAAAATCGAAGTTGATGGAGGTGACGAATAGAACATGATTAAACTATTTGGTAAGATAAGGTATCATTGGCAACCAGAGCTATCTTGGTCTATCATCTACTGGTCAATTGCCTTTGCTCCTATTTTTATAGGCTTATCCTTACTATATGAAAGAACAGAAATTCCAAGTAGAGTCTTTATTCTATTTGCCCTGTTTGCTTTATTAGTTGGAATTGGTTTACACCGCTATTTTATTATTGAAAATAATGGTGTGCTAAAAATTGTATCCTTGAAATTATTTGGACCTCACAAATTAGACATTTCTAGTATTACAAAAGTGGAGGTGACAAAGTCTACCTTGACTTTGTTTGTAGGTGATCAGAGTTATTTGTTCTACATGAGAAAATGGCCTAAAAAATATTTCTTAGATGCCTTAGCAGTTAATCCTTATTTTAAAGGAGAAGTTATCTTGCTTGATAACTTTATTAAACTAGATTATTTTGAAGCTTATCAAAATAATAAAAAAGCCCTTACTTGAGGGTAAGAGCTTTAGTAGGACAAGATTTAACGGCTAAAATCGTATCCTTATCATTGGGATAAATCGATTGGGTCGTTTCTAGCGAATCAGTAAATTTGACAATACCATCATCGTGGTAGTCAAATAAATTGGAGTAAGTCTGGCACAGTCCGCAGGCAATGCACTTTTCAGGAATAATAGATACTTTCATAAGTATTATTCTAATATGATTTTCTTAAATTAACAAGGGGGATGATCATGGCTAAAGAACCATGGGAAGAAAAAATCGTTGATGATAATAAAGAAACTAGAACAAGAAGAGCAAGGAGTGCTTTGATTAGTACCCCATGGCTAACTGCCTTACTAAGTATTTTCTTTGTTATTATTGTTGCCATACTTTTTATTTTCTTTTACACGTCAAATAGTGGCAGTGACAAGCAGAGCGAGACAACAGGCTTTTACGGGGCTTCAACTCATAAAAAGGTGACAAAAAAAGCTAGTCCTAAAAAATCAACAAAAAGTTCATCATCATCCGAATCTGAACCTACAGAACCTGCTAAAGAAGAAACACAGGCATCAGAACCGGTTGCTGGAGAGACTATTACCGTTTTAGCTGGAGAAGGGGTTGCTTCTATTGCCGCTCGTGCAGGCATTTCAGTCGAGCAACTTCAATCTTTAAATCCTGAGCATATGACACAAGGGTATTGGTATGCTAATCCAGGCGATGAAGTTATTATTAAGTAAGCAGTAAAGAGGAAAAAATGAAAGCAATTAGAATTGCCATTGATGGTCCTGCATCAAGTGGTAAAAGTACGGTAGCCAAGATTATTGCCAAAAATCTTGGCTACACTTATTTAGATACAGGAGCAATGTATCGTTGTGCAACTTATTTGGCTTTGAAAAATCAGTATAGTCAAGAGGATGTTCAATTGATCTTAGAAGCTTTGGCTAAGCACCCTATTTCGTTTAAAAAAGCTGAAGATGGTTCCCAATTAGTGTTTTTGGGAATAGAAGATGTTACTCTCGCCATTAGACAAAATGATGTCACGCAAAATGTATCATGGGTGTCTGCCCTAGTAGAGATAAGAGAAGAGTTGGTGAAGCAACAACGACGTATCGCTGAGAAAGGAGCTATCATTATGGATGGTCGAGATATCGGTACGGTTGTATTGCCTAATGCCGAATTAAAGATTTTCTTAATTGCTTCTGTAGACGAGAGAGCTGAGCGACGTTACAAAGAGAACATCGAAAAAGGAATCCCTTCTGATTATGAAAAACTCAAATTAGAAATTGCAGAACGTGACTATAAAGATAGTCACCGTAAAGTATCTCCTTTAAAAGCGACGGAAGATGCTATTATATTTGATACAACCGGAGTTACCATTTCTGGTGTGGTACAATTTATTCAAGAAAAAGCAGAAAAAATGATTGACTTGGACTAAACTTCGTGTTAGAATAATAACAATGAGAAAAGCAGAAGTGAGAGCTTCTCGCCTTGCGACTTAGGTTGTCTGGCCCAACATGTCAAAATCCTTTTGGATATTATGTGTGCGGGCTTGATTTATCAAGTCCGCTTTCGTTTTTCTCTAAAAAAATAAAGAGGTGAAGATCATAGCTAAAAAAGATCTATTCATTAATGATGAAATTCGTGTTCGCGAAGTTCGTCTAGTTGGTCTTGAAGGTGAACAATTAGGCATTAAACCACTTTCTGAAGCACAAGGCTTAGCTGATGCTTCAAACGTTGACTTGGTTTTAATCCAGCCACAAGCTGTTCCTCCTGTTGCCAAACTCATGGACTATGGAAAGTTCAAATTTGAGTATCAAAAGAAACAAAAAGAGCAACGTAAAAAACAAAGCGTTGTGACTGTAAAGGAAGTCCGTCTTAGCCCGGTTATCGATAAAGGTGACTTTGAGACAAAACTTCGTAACGGTCGTAAATTCCTTGAGAAAGGAAACAAAGTAAAAGTTTCTATTCGTTTTAAAGGACGTATGATTACTCACAAAGAGATTGGTGCCAAGGTACTAGCTGAATTTGCTGAAGCAACTCAAGATATTGCTATCATTGAGCAACGAGCAAAAATGGATGGTCGCCAAATGTTTATGCAACTTGCACCAATTTCAGACAAGAAGTAATTGTCACAGTTAAATTATATCTTAAGAGGAGAATACTAAAATGCCAAAACAAAAAACACACCGCGCATCAGCTAAACGTTTTAAACGTACAGGTTCAGGCGGTTTGAAACGCTTCCGTGCCTTCACATCACACCGTTTCCACGGAAAAACTAAAAAACAACGTCGTCATCTTCGTAAAGCTGGTTTGGTAAGCTCAGGAGATTTCAAACGTATTAAAGCAATGATTACTGGCCTTTAAGATTTAGGTTTTGTAGACATTTACTCGATTATAAGAATTATTTGAAGGAGAACAATTAATGGCACGTGTTAAAGGTGGCGTTGTATCACGCAAACGTCGTAAACGTATTTTAAAATTAGCTAAAGGTTACTATGGAGCAAAACATATCTTGTTCCGTACTGCAAAAGAGCAAGTAATGAACTCTTACTACTATGCATACCGTGATCGTCGTCAAAAGAAACGTGACTTCCGTAAATTATGGATTACACGTATCAACGCGGCTGCTCGTATGAATGGTTTGTCATACTCACAATTGATGCATGGTTTGAAACTTGCTGAAATTGAAGTTAACCGTAAAATGCTTGCTGACTTAGCAGTTCATGATGCATCAGCTTTTACAGCTCTTGCAGATGCTGCTAAAGCAAAACTTGGTAAATAATAAGCTAATCTGTTTGCATATTGCAAGCAGATTTTTTAGATAAAAACAAAATAGTAGTACCACTTTTTTACTGATAGTGTCATCATACCATAAATGAACCCCGCGTTGTAAAATGAAGTGCAACAAAAAAGACATGTTCGTCTGATATACTAGAATTCCCCAATTCAGTATGGAAAGCAGATGAACATGTCCAACATTAATTCTACCAGAAAATCATCCTATAGCATACATTAGACGAAGTTATACGAGAACTTCAATGGCCTCCTCAGAGAATATGTCCCTAAAGGAGTCTCACTTAATCCACTAACCTCTGAAGAACTTGACAATTATATTACTGCCATCAATGAGCGCCCAAGACGACTTCTTCAATATCAATCCTCAAAATTCCTGTTTGAGCTATCCCGAACAGCTTAACATCTGGAACTCTAGTTATCTATGAACTGGTTGCACTTGACTTGACAACTTGCGAAGGAATAATTATTCCTTGGTTTTTTGGTTAATGTCTTTTTCTGTAGGAGGATAAGCTGTTTCCTCATTCTCTTTAGGATTTAACTCTAAATAAGAGGGAGCTTTAAAGATTTTTTGTGTTGATTTATTGCCATTTTTACTGTAGAGGCTAGTGGAGTGACTACCTAGCTTTTCAGAAATAGCCTTCATGTGTTTTAGCTGTTTAGTATAAACAAATTCAGAAGGGTCAACTACTTTTAAGCCATTTTTACTATCAAACCTTAAGAGATCTCCTGTTTGAACAGCGTCGCTAACAGCAAGTTGCCTTGCAGTTGCATCTTTGATCTCTTTAATTTTAGCCATGGTCATTTCATCGGGATTTGTAATTTCAAGTCCGGTTTGCGTACTGTAGAGACGACCACTGTAGTTAGTATATTCTGGTGTCATGTAAGTTCCAGATGTACGTTGAGCAACAATTTGGCTATTTTGTGGTGAGAGCAAATCTTGCCCTAATTGAACTAAATGAGTGGTATCAATACCTAAAATATGAAGAAGTGTTGGTAAAGAATCAATTTCTCCACCAAAGGTATCTTTGATGCCACCATTTTTAAAGCCAGGAATATGAATCATATAAGGAACTCGCTGAAGCATAGCGTTGTCATATTCTGACCATGTTTCAGGATCTTTATCAAGTAGTGGTGCCAGACTAGAGTTTCTAGAGTTAGAAATCCCATAATGGTCTCCGTATAAAACAAAAATAGAATTATCATACAGCCCAGTTGCTTTTAAATAGTCAAAGAATGACTTTAAGGCAGCATCTAAATAATTAGCCGTGGCAAAGTAACCATTGATGGTTTCATCATCTGTTTTTGCGAGTGGGAAACCTTCTTCATCACGTTCCCCTTTTAAACTGGTATAAGGATAGTGGTTACTAACCGTGATATATTTAGTGTAGAAGGGTTGTTGCAACTGTTCTAGATACTTGATGGAATCCTTAAACATGTATTTGTCATTCAAGCCATATTGGAAAGAATTTTTGCTATTTTGTTCTGAGAAATAACTGGAATCAAAGAAATAATTGTAGCCCCATTGTTTATAAGCGTTGTTGCGATTCCAAAAAGTACCAACATTTCCATGGAAAACAGCACTTGTATAACCGCCGTCTTGGGCTAAGATATTCGGAGTAGCAAACTGGGTATTTTCTCCCCCATAATTAACCATAAATGAGCCGCTATTCAAGCCAAATAGGGAATTCTCCATCATGGTTTCAGCATCGGATGTTTTACCAGCTTTGACTTGGTGGAAGAAGTTTGAAAACGCTAGCGTCTCATTTGAATGATAAAGTGAATTGATGAACGGTGTTACTTCATACTCTTTGTCATTGTCTTTTAACTTATAATCAATCAAAAATTGTTGGAAACTTTCCAAGTGAAGGACAACAACATTTTTTCCTTTACCAATACCAAAATATTGTGGATCAGGTGCAGCATAGTGCTCTTTGACATAATCTTTGACATCAACAAGTTCCTCAGCAGTAGCACCATTACGCTCTTTTTGTGCTTGATAAGTTTGATTTCCACTATAAAGTGTAAAAGCAGGTAAGCCGAGTGCTCTGACGATGTAAGTGTTGGAGAAACCTCTCGTTAAAAGTTCAGGACGATCAATCTCTGCTAAAAATAGATTGATGGATAAGAGTAAGAAAGAAAGAGCCGTTATGGCAAATGAAGCTCTTTTGTTGAAAGGGCGTCTATCTTTTTTAAAGGTTTTGGTTACTGTCAATGTGATCAAGATAATAAAATCAAGAATATAAACAATATCCCATATCCGCAACAAATTTAAAGCCGAGTCTCCCAGTCCTGCAGAAACTTTACTGCTGGCTAACATAGCACTAACGGTGATAAAATCAGAAAATTCTCGGTAATAAATAGAATTAGATATTAGCAGTAGGTTAAGGATAATATAGGCTATCCAGGCAGCGATGTAAAAAACTCTTGTATTTTTGATATAAAGTGCAAATCCCAATAGTAATAAGGCTAAAGGGATGGGGTTAATAATGGTTAGAAAGACCTGGTATAGATTCTCCAAGTCTAGCGAAAAGTCTGTATGATATGCCCACAGGGTTTTTAACCAGTAGCAAAATAGCAGTGTCAAAACAAAACCTAATCTGGTACTGATAAATCCTGTGATAAGTGTTTTGAATTTCTTCACAGTAGAAACTTCCTTATCAATTTTTCCTAAATGTATCTTTTCTAAATGAAATCTCAAATTAAATTATATCAAAAATAAAAGGCTATTGCTTGCCTTAAGTACAAATTTAGTATGTTTTTTTAAAATTTTTTGTTATAATATAGACTATGAATAAACTCTCTATTAATCCTTTTGTTGAAAAGAAATTAGCAGCAGGGATACAATTATTAGATGAAAACGATTTTAAAGATCTCCCTGTACTGGATCAGTTGGTTGAATTAGTCACAAGTTCTAAAGGCTCTCTAGGTACAGCATACCTTTCTAAACAAAATAAAGGGATTGGATGGTTTTTAGGGAAGTATATTGACTCATTGTCACACGACTATTTTTTGGATTTGTTTAAAAAAGCAAAGGCTAAGCGAAAAGCCTTTGAAGATTCTCTTTTTACCAATGCTTATCGACTCTTCAATCAGGATGGAGATAATTTTGGTGGTCTAACGATTGACCTATATAAAGATTATGCCCTTTTTTCTTGGTATAATACCTTTGTTTATCAAGAAAAGGAACTTATTATCAGAGCTTTTCAAGACGTTTTTCCTGAAGTCAAAGGAGCCTATGAAAAAATTCGCTTTCAAGGTCAAGACTTCGAATCAGCTCATTTATATGGGCAAAAAGCGCCAGAAAGCTTTACAATTTTGGAGAATGGTGTTTTCTATCAAGTCTTTTTAAATGATGGTTTGATGACAGGTATTTTCCTTGATCAGCACGAGGTTCGTAAATCATTAGTAGATGGTTTAGCTCTAGGAAAATCCCTCTTAAATCTCTTTTCTTATACAGCAGCTTTTTCAGTAGCAGCAGCGATGGGAGGAGCTATTGAAACAACGTCAGTAGATTTAGCTAAGCGATCAAAAGAGCTATCTCTTGCTCATTTTAATGAAAACCATCTAGACCTTTCTAGTCATCGATTTTTGGTCATGGATGTATTTGAGTATTTCAAATATGCTAAACGAAAAGAATTGACTTATGATGTTATTGTTATTGATCCACCTAGTTTTGCAAGAAACAAAAAACAAACTTTTTCGGTCAGCAAGGATTATCACAAATTGATTGCTGAGGCATTAGACATATTGAATCCTAATGGAACAATTATCGCTTCAACAAATGCAGCTAATATGACTGTTAGTCAATTTAAAAAGCAAATTATCAAAGGATTTGGAAGTCATTCGTTTGATCAAATGAGTTTTCAACAACTTCCAGGTGACTTTACTATAAATAAAGCAGATGAAAGAAGTAATTATTTAAAGGTATTTACTATAAAGGTACGAGAATGAAAATTGTAGCACCAGTCATGCCAAGTAATTTTGAAGAAGCTCAGTCCATAGACGTTTCGAAGTATGAAGATGTCAATTTAATTGAGTGGCGTGCGGATTATCTTAATAAAGAAGACATTATGTCAGTAGCACCTGCCATTTTTGAAAAATTTGCTGGAAAAGAAATCATTTTTACTCTGAGAACTGTTCATGAAGGTGGTCATATTAGTTTATCTGATCAAGAATACGTTGATTTGATTAAAGAAGTTAATGCCATCTATAATCCAGATTATATTGACTTTGAATATTTTAATCATAAAGATGTTTTTCAAGAAATGTTAGACTTCCCAAATTTAGTCTTGTCTTATCATAATTTTCAAGAAACACCAGAAAATTTGATGGAAGCTTTCTCTGAGATGACTAAGTTGGCACCACGGGTTGTTAAAATAGCAGTGATGCCAAAAAGTGAGCAAGATGTCTTGGATTTGATGAACTACACAAGAGGCTTTAAGACCCTAAACCCTGAGCAAGAGTTTGCAACGATTTCAATGGGCAAATTAGGTCGTTTATCTCGATTAGCTGGAGATGTTATTGGGTCGTCTTGGACCTATGTCTCATTAGATAAGGCTAGTGCACCTGGTCAAGTCAGCCTTGCAGATATGAAAAAATTTATTCAAGTTCTTGAGTTTGAGTCTTAAGAAATTAATCTTATAAAAAATGAGACATTATTCTATTTTTGAGCTTAGGATAATGTCTTTCCTTTCCCCAAAGATAGCTTTTTAAGGACAAGTCAATAAACACTGGCTTAATAAATGACAAAAGGAGAAGAGATGAGATATTTAACTGCAGGTGAGTCCCACGGTCCCGCATTAACAGCAATTGTAGAAGGTGTTCCAGCGGGCTTGTCACTTACAACGGATATGATTAATAAAGACTTAAAACGACGTCAAGGTGGCTATGGGAGAGGTGCTCGAATGGCTATTGAATCTGATGAGGTGATTATTTCCTCTGGTGTTAGACATGGTAAAACAACTGGATCTCCTATTACCTTGACGGTAATTAATAAAGACCATCAAAAATGGTTAGATATTATGGCTGTAGAAGCTCAAGGCTCTAAAGTAGAGGCAAAGCGAAAAGTGATTCATCCTAGACCTGGCCACGCAGATTTGGTGGGCGGCATCAAATATGGATTCAAGGACCTAAGAAATGTCTTAGAGCGGTCATCGGCGCGTGAAACCACCATGCGTGTAGCTGTTGGTGCTATTGCAAAGGCTATTTTAAAAGAATTGAAAATTGAAACCGTTAATCATATTTTGGTCTTTGGAGGAATACCGGTTCAAGTGCCTGACAATATGTCTATTTTTGATATTCGTCAACTGGCAGAAAGTTCTGAGCTGTCAATTGTGAATCCTTCCCAAGAAGCTGAGATTAAGTCTTATATTGATCAGATTAAAAAAGAAGGCGATACCATCGGTGGGATAGTAGAGACCTTAGTTTGTGGTGTGCCAGCTGGTTTAGGGTCTTATGTGCAATGGGATCGAAAATTAGAGGCTAAGTTAGCACAAGCAGTCATGTCTATCAATGCTTTTAAAGGGGTATCATTTGGCATGGGATTTGAGATGGCTTATCAAAAAGGTTCTCAAGTTATGGATGAAATTATCTGGTCCAAAGAAGATGGTTACAGCAGACGAACCAATCACTTAGGAGGCTTTGAAGCAGGAGTCACAAATGGGGAGGCTCTTCTAATCAGAGGTGTTATGAAACCTATTCCCACTCTCTATAAACCTCTCATGTCAGTCAATATTGAAAATCATGAACCTTACAAAGCGACGGTTGAGCGCTCTGATCCAACGGCCCTACCAGCAGCAGGAGTCATTATGGAAAGCTTGGTAGCCACTATCGTCGCACAAGAAATTCTTGATCAGTTCTTATCCGATCAAATGACCACTCTAATGACAGATTTTGACCGTTATCGTGATCAAGTCAAAGCATTTTAATGCTTTCTTTTTGGTTCATTTATGGTCGCAAGTTGTCAAGTCAAGTGCAACCAGTTCATAGATAACTAGAGTTCCAGATGTTAAGCTGTTCGGGATAGCTCAAACAGGAATTTTGAGGATTGATATTGAAGAAGTCGTCTTGGGCGCTCATTGATGGCAGTAATATAATTGTCAAGTTCTTCAGAGGTTAGTGGATTAAGTGAGACTCCTTTAGGGACATATTCTCTGAGGAGGCCATTGAAGTTCTCGTTTTTTCCTCTCTCATGTGAAGAATAGGGATGTGCAAAGTAAACTTCAACAGCTTCTAAGTTTGAGAGTAAACTAAACTCAGAACCATTATCCGCTGTGATGGATGCAATAGGATACTGACTGATGAGATGCATGACAGCTCGGTTAATGGTTTGGGACTGCTTGTCTTCTAGCTTAACTCCTAGTGCATAGCGTGTCTGGCGCTCTACCAAAGTCAACATAACAGCTTCACCTTTGGTTTTCTTGCCGAGAACCAAATCAATCTCCCAATGCCCAAATTCAGAACGATCATTAATATATTCTGGACGTTCTTCGATAGATTTACCTAAAGTCTTCTTATTCGTCTTCATGACTTTCTTAGAACGTTTTCTGATACTAACCATCTTAGGCAAATCGATTGGTTTAATAGCTAATACCCCCTCTTTGATATAACGATAAATCGTTTTGGTAGAGGGGACGACTTCTTCAGGATGGTTCACTTTGTAAGTCTGAACAAAACTATCCACACTATGGAGACGAATGTTAGCCGTCAAGGCAGATTCTAATTGTTCAATGAACCTAGCGGAGCAGTCATTCAACTTGAGATAAGAACTCTTTTGACGATTGGTTTCATAGACACGTTGCCCACTATCAGCGAAATAGGCGTTGAAGAAGGTTTGTTTTCCATTCTTATCCTTTACCTGTTCTACTGAACCACGTTTTATTTCTCGGCAGATTGTAGAACGGTGACGACCCAAGAGTCGAGCAATCTCAGCGGGTTTCTTTCCCATTTTAAGATAAGCAGCAATTTCACCCCGTTCTGTGGCTGAAAGATGAGAATAGGATGATTTTCTGGTAGAATTAATGTTGGACATGTTCATCTGCTTTCCATACTGAATTGGGGAATTCTAGTATATCAGACGAACATGTCTTTTTTGTTGCACTTCATTTTACAACGCGGGGTTCATTTATGGTATGATGACACTATCAGTAAAAAAGGAGAAAGATATGTCACAAGAAATTTACGATTATGCTAATAAACTAGAACGAGCTATTCGAGCTCTTCCAGAGTATCAAAAAGTCTTAACCGAAAAAGAAGCCATTAAGTCAGATACACAAGCCAGTCAATTATTCGATGAATTCATTGCTATGCAAAAGAAACTGCGAAACCTAATGCAAACTGGTCAGATGCCTTCTCAAGAAGAGCAGGCCGCTATCCAAAATTTGAGTCAAAAAATGGAAGCTAATAGCATGCTAAAAAGTTATTTTGACGCCCAACAAGCCCTTTCGGTTTATGTTAGTGATATGGAACGTATTATTTTTGGGCCTTTGAAAGAATTAGTCAAATAATAAACCGCTTAAACACTAAGATTGTAATGATTGCATTGCAATCTTTTTTGTGTCAAGTGTATTAGAGATTTGAGTGACAGGCTATTTTGTGTTGCATTAATGCTATGAAAAACAAAGGTGGTATAGAAATGATTAGTCATTATGATTATATTGTTATTGGAGGAGGTAGTGCAGGTATTGCCTCTGCTAACCGTGCAGCTATGCATGGTGCTAAAGTACTATTAGTAGAATCTAAGGAAATAGGGGGAACCTGTGTTAACCTAGGATGTGTGCCTAAGAAAGTTATGTGGTATGGGGCGCAAGTCGCAGATACGCTTAACTATTATGCTAAAGATTATGGATTTGACTTAGCAGAAAAAGCGACACTGGATTTTAAGACCTTAAAAGCTAATCGTCAGGCTTATATTGATCGTATTCACCGTTCCTATGAAAGTGGATTTGATCAAAATGGTGTTGAAAGACTTTATGATAAAGCAACTTTCATTGATAAGAACACTGTTGAGATTGCCGGAAAACAGTATAGAGCACCTCATATTTTGATTGCTACGGGTGGTCATCCTATAATTCCAGATATAGAAGGCGCTGAGTTAGGAATAACATCAGATGGTTTCTTTGCTTTAGATGATATTCCTAAAAGAACCGCTGTTGTGGGAGAGGGTTATATTGCAGTCGAAATTGCAGGAGTGCTAAATGCTTTAGGTTCTGAAACAGATTTATTTATCCGTCATGATAGACCCTTACGTTCCTTTGATAAGGATGTGGTTCAAGTACTAATTGATGGCATGCCTGAAACAGACTTACGTTTACACCCTCAATCAAGTGTAACAAAACTCGAAAAAAATACCGATGGTTCTATTGCTCTCTTTTTAACGGATGGACAACGATACGATGTTGATCAAGTCATTTGGGCAGTTGGACGACAAGAGAATGTAAAAGAAAAGGCTTTGGATTAGAAAACACAGGGGTTAAAATCAATGACAAGGGTTATATCGAGACGGATGCCTATGAAAACACCTCTGTGCCAGGAATCTATGCTGTTGGTGATGTTAATGGAAAATTAGCTTTAACTCCTGTTGCAGTTGCAGCGGGACGTCGATTATCTGAACGACTCTTTAACAAGCAAACAGACATGAAGTTAGATTATGACAATGTGGCGACTGTCATCTTTAGTCATCCTGTTATTGGTTCTGTTGGCCTCTCTCAAGAAAAGGCTCAAGAAGTATATGGCAAAGACAAGGTGAAAGTCTATGAATCACGTTTCACTTCTATGTTTACGGCAGTTACAAGCCATCGCCAGGCTTGTTATATGAAATTGGTTACGGTGGGGCCAGAAGAGAAGATCGTTGGACTGCACGGCATTGGCTATGGTGTTGACGAAATGATTCAAGGTTTTGCTGTTGCTATTAAAATGGGAGCTACAAAAAAAGATTTTGATAACACAGTTGCCATTCATCCAACAGGTGCCGAAGAATTTGTACCGATGCGTTAGTTGTGCTGAAAATAATGTAGCAATTAAAAAGCCTTAAGAACAATTATAAAAGTGTTTCTTAAGGCTTTTTTGTGTTTAACATATCCAGGCAGAACCGTCTCACTTCAGAGATGAAGTATAATGAACCTGTCACAACAATTAAGTCAGATGAGGTTGTTGTTTTCAATAACCATTTGCGATAATCCTCAGTCTTAGCATATGCTTGGGAATAATCTTCTAAAGGACATGCTTCAAAGAAATCAAAGCTAGTGACTGTGATGGGGTAATCTGATAGGAGTTGAAGCAATTCGCGTAGAGGTTTACGTTTTAAACCTGCAAATAAAATACGAATCGATCGATCGCTGAAGTGATCCATCAAGAGCTGTCTTAGCTTAAGGATAGCATCTGGATTATGAGCACCGTCTAATAAGATATTAGGTTTAATCAACTCTGAACGGCCCGGCCAAGTCGTTGACTGGACTCCTTCTTGGATACTAGCAAGAGATAGATTTGGAAAAGTCTCTCTTAATTGAAGAGCAGTCATAATAGCTAAACAGGCATTTTCTCTTTGATGATGGCCGATGAGCAGAAGTTTAAGTTCTTTTAAGGTAATATCTTGATAGGTGAAATCAAAATATTCCTGATAATCTATTAAGTGAAAGTCTTTACCTAATTGAAACAGGCTTGATTGAGTATCAAGACTTGTCTTTAGAAAGACATCTTGAGCTTCTTTATCTAATTTTCCGATAATAACTTTTTGCTGTGTCTTGATAGCGCCAGCTTTTTGCTTAGCAATGGCTTTTAAACTGTATCCTAGGCGTTCTTGATGATCAAAACTAATGGATGGGCAAATCAGAGCTAAAGCCTGAAAAACATTGGTAGCATCACCTTTTCCACCAATGCCTGCTTCGATGATAGCAAGGTCAACTGGATTATAAAAGGCAAAATAGTAGAACATGATAAGAGTGACTAGCTCAAATTCGGTTGGTCGGTCCCAAGAAGTTTCTTGGCTTAAACGCTCTAAGAGTGGCTTTAGTCTCTCAGCAATTGCTAATAAATCTTGGTCAGAAATGGCTTGGCCATTGATGCATATGCGATCATGAAAGGACAAGATAAAAGGAGACGTAAAGGTTCCAACCTTGTAACCAGACTGGCTAAAGATATGCTGAAGATAAGCTGTGACAGAGCCTTTACCATTTGTCCCCACGACATGTATTGCAGGAAATTTATCTTGAGGATTTCCTACTTGCTCTAGTAGCCAAGCCATGCGCTTTAAATCAGTTTTTCTACCATTGGCTTTAAAGGTATGAATCCATTGAATGGTATCTTGTTGTAAAGTCATAAGGGTATTCAACTCTCTAAATAAGGCTAAGGCTTATCTGTATCTGTAGTAGCTTGACCCATCTCAGAATGTGAAGGGTAAGATGGTACTTGGGGAGTTTCAGAAGCAGAGGTAGAAGGAACTGTCGGTGTTTTGTCACCTAGCGATGGTGTTGTAGGAGTTAGAGGTGTTTGCTCCTGATTATGGCTTGTCTCAGGCTTAGAAGTTTGAGAGGATTCTTTTTCAATAATTTTGACAATGGTATTTGATGAGGAAGTACCAGAGTCCTCTTTTTTAGATTCCGGAGCGGGATTTAGTGCCCTTGTAATTGTGATTGTAGCTACAACGATACTAAGAATACTACCTATAAGAGCAATTGATTTTTGTAAGGCAGTGAATCCTGTTTGAAGATGTTTTTTGGGGTCAACACTTGTTTTTTTAGGTTTTTGTTGACGGGAATACTGTGATGACATGTTAATCTTTCCTTTAGTAATCATAGAGATAGGAAAAAAGGCACTTCTTTTGTACCTAACAAGGTCTATCTCATATCATTTATCAGTATAATCTAGAAAAAAAATGAAGTCAACGTTAAACCTTAGGTTCACGAAAAAGAGAAGTGGTGACGTTTTTAGATAAAAAATATCAATGAGTTCTGATGATTTTAATGGCTCGAAAATGAGTTTTTCTTATTCCTTTAATTTATGATACAATAAAGTATTGAGAAAAAATGTAGGTGACAAATGATTTATTTTGATAATGCTGCTACCACTCTCCCCTACGCTGAATCGCTTAGGACTTATCAAGAGGTAGCCACGAAGATTTATGGCAACCCTTCTAGCTTGCATCAACTTGGAACTAATGCTAGTCGAATAGTCGAAGCCTCTCGAAAACAAATTGCTGATTTACTAGGAGTCCAAAAAGAGGAAATTTTCTTCACTTCTGGAGGAACAGAAAGTGATAACTGGGCACTTAAAGGAATTGCTTTTGAAAAAGCAAGTTATGGTAGACACATTATTGTATCAGTAATTGAACATCCAGCTATTAAAGAGAGTGCTAAGTGGCTAGAAGAAGAAGGGTTTGATATCTCTTATTCACCAGTTACAGAAGATGGTTTTATTAATCTAGAAGCTTTGGCTAACTTGATTCGAAAAGATACCATTTTGGTTTCTATTATGGCTGTTAACAATGAAGTAGGTTCTATACAGCCTATAAAATATATTTCAGAGTTATTAGCTGATAAACCAACTATTACTTTTCACGTAGATGCTGTCCAGGCTGTAGGCAAAATTCCATTAGACAGCTATCTGACAACGAGAGTTGATTTGGCCTCATTTTCAGGACATAAATTCCATGCTGTCAGAGGTGTAGGCATTCTTTATAAAAAGAATGGCAAACGTATCCGTCCTTTATTATCAGGTGGAGGTCAAGAAAGAAACTTACGATCAACTACGGAAAATGTAGCAGGGATTGCTAGTATGGCCAAAGCGTTACGCATAACCACTGAGAAACAAGTACAGGTAACCCCTAAAATTAAGGCTATGAAGATGAGTATGTTAAAGGCACTGCAAGCTTATCAAGATGTTTATCTTTTTTCCGGCGACGAGCATTTTGCCCCTAATATCTTGACTTTTGGCATTAAAGGTGTCCGAGGAGAAGTGATTGTTCATGCATTTGAGAAGCATGAGATTTATATTTCAACCACTAGTGCTTGTTCATCTAAAGCAGGTAGTCCATCTGGGACACTAATTTCCATGGGCGTCCCATCCCAGATGGCACAAACAGCTGTTAGGATAAGCCTAGATGACGATAATGATATGGGACAAGTTGAACAGTTCTTGACCATCTTTAAGCAAATTTATGATAAAACACAGAAAGTTAGATAATTACCAATCATGAAATATTCCGAAATTATGGTGCGCCATGGGGAACTGTCCACTAAGGGCAAAAACCGAATGCGCTTTATTAACAAATTAAAACGAAACATCCAAGATGTGCTAAGCATCTATCCCACTGTAACGGTTCGTTCAGATAGGGATCGGACCCATGTGTTTCTGAATGGCCAAGATCATGAGCCAGTTGTGGATACCTTAAAATTAGTCTTTGGCATTCAATCTTTATCCCCGGTTTATAAAGTTGAAAAAAGTGTCCAGGTTTTGGTTGAATCTGTTCAAGAGATTATGACCAGTCTTTATCAAGAGGGTTTGACCTTTAAGATTGCAAGTAAGCGGAGTGACCATCAGTTTGAGTTAGATAGCCGTGACCTAAATCACAAGTTAGGCTCTGCTGTTTTTGATGTCCTCCCTAATATTCAAGCACAAATGAAACATCCAGATGTGACTTTAAAAGTAGAAATCAGAGAAGAAGCAGCTTATCTTTCTCATGAAGATATTAAAGGAGCAGGTGGTTTACCAGTAGGTACCGCTGGAAAAGGCATGCTGATGCTTTCTGGTGGCATTGACTCTCCTGTGGCTGGGTACTTAGCTCTTAAACGTGGAGTTGATATTGAAGCGGTGCACTTTGCAAGTCCTCCTTACACCAGTCCAGGTGCTCTTAAAAAAGCCAAAGATTTAACCAGTCGTTTAACACGATTTGGAGGTAACATTCAATTTATTGAAGTCCCATTCACTGAGATTCAAGAAGAAATCAAAGCTAAAGCTCCTGAAGCTTATCTGATGACCTTGACGCGCCGTTTCATGATGCGAATTACAGATCGTCTACGGGAACAACGTGGTGCCTTAGTCATCATTAATGGCGAAAGCTTAGGACAGGTAGCTAGTCAGACCCTAGAAAGCATGCAAGCGATTAATGCCGTGACTGCCACACCTATCATTAGGCCAGTTGTTACGATGGATAAATTGGAAATCATTGATATTGCTCAAAAAATTGATACCTTTGAACTTTCTATCCAACCTTTTGAAGATTGCTGTACGATATTTGCGCCTGATCGTCCTAAAACCAATCCTAAATTAACCAATGTTGAAAAGTATGAAGAACGTTTTGATATTGAAGGATTGGTTCAAAGAGCAGTAGAAGGAATCATGATTACTGAAATAGGCCCCAAAGAGTCGAGTGATCACTTAGCAGACTTAATTGACGATTTACTTTAAAGAGGTTCCCTGAGGGAGCCTTTTTCTTATAGAGAAAAAAGAGGAGGAACATGGTATAATGGAAAAAAAGGAGGGCTAGCTTTGTTTAAAGAATTTCAATACAAAAAAACGACCATTTCGGTCTTAACGCTGATTGCTTCTATCTTGTTATTTTCACTAGTTTTTGATTTATTAGGGTTAAAAAAACATGAACAGGCATCTAAGCCAAAAACTAATCAGACTGTTAAGCAAGCACGGCTGATGGCAAATGGTGATATTTTAATTCACGATATTTTGTATACCAGTGCCCAAAAAGCAGATAATAGTTATGACTTTGACCCCTATTTTGAATATGTCAAGGATTGGATTAAGCAAGCCGACTTGGCAATTGCGGATTATGAAGGAACCATTAGTCCAGATTTTCCTTTAGCAGGTTACCCCTTGTTTAATGCCCCATCAGAAATTGCTAACGCTATTAAAGACACCGGTTATGATGTGGTCGATTTAGCGCATAATCATATTTTGGACTCACAATTAGAGGGAGCACTTCATACTAAAAAAGTATTCTCAGATTTAGGAATTGACAGTATCGGTGTTTATGAGAATAACCGAGAAACAGATCCTTTTTTAATCAAAGAGGTTAATGGGATTAAAATAGCTATTTTAGGCTATTCTTATGGCTATAATGGTATGGAAGCTAATTTAAGTCAAGAAGAATATGATAAGCACATGTCAGACCTTGATGAAGTAAAAATGAAAAAAGATATTCAAGCTGCTGAAAGAAAAGCTGATGTGACAGTTGTCATGCCTCAAATGGGAGTGGAGTATGCTTTGGATCCCACACCTGAGCAAAGACGTCTTTATCACAAGATGATTGATTGGGGAGCTGATGCTGTTTTAGGAGGGCATCCACATGTGGTGGAGCCAGCTGAAACAGTTATCAAAGATAAACAAAAGAAATTGATCATCTATTCTATGGGTAATTTTATTTCAAATCAGAGGTTAGAAACCGTTGATAACATCTGGACAGAGCGTGGTTTATTGATGGATTTAACCTTTGAGAAAAAAGGAAAAGTAACAATCATTAAAGACGTTAAGGCTCACCCTACCATGGTTTTAGCAAAACCAAAAGGGATTTATGGAAGTGAAGGGTATGAACTTTACAATTACCGAACCTTAATTTTAGAAGATTTTATTAAGGGTGGAAAATATCACAATACGATTGAATCTGATATTCAGGAAAAAGCCACCACAGCCTATAAGGAAATGCTAGAATTAGTTAATCTTAAGTGGTAAAAAATGTAAAAAGAGCCACATTTTGCTTGATTTAAAAAGCTTGAGGTGTTAAAATAGTGACGTTGACTAAATGCACATCCTGTGCAACCGCACGAAAATCGTCATAAGTAGAGTATAACTCTCACGATTCCAGGCGAGTCTTCACAGAGGGAGACCTCAGAAAAAATTTTTATAGGAGGTGCATCATGAGCACATACGCAATCATCAAAACTGGTGGAAAACAAGTTAAAGTTGAAGTAGGTCAAGCAATCTACGTTGAGAAAATTGACGCTGAAGCTGGCGCAGAAGTAACTTTTAACGAAGTTGTTCTTGTAGGTGGTGACAAAACTGTAGTTGGTACTCCAGTTGTTGAAGGAGCTACTGTTGTTGGAACTGTTGAAAAACAAGGAAAACAAAAGAAAGTTGTTACTTTCAAATACAAACCTAAAAAAGGTAGCCACCGTAAACAAGGTCATCGTCAACCTTACACTAAAGTTGTCATCAACGCTATCAACGCATAAGTTACTGACCTATGATTAAAGCAATTTTTACGCGTCAAAAGGATGGCCAACTGAGCAGTGTTAAACTGACAGGCCATGCAGGAAGTGGTAAATACGGCTTTGATATTGTCTGTGCTTCTGTTAGTACCTTAGCCATTAATTTTATTAATTCAATGGAAGTTCTAGCAGATTGTGAGGCAACAGTAACCATGAATGATGTTGAAGGTGGGTATATGGAAATTACCATTCCGCCTAATGACAATCAGGAGAAAATTCAACTTTTATTTGAATCTTTTCTTCTAGGAATGACTGTTTTGGCCAAAGATTCTTCGGAATTCATCAAAACAAAAGTCATCTAAATTTATTTTAAGAGAGGAAACAACATTATGTTAAAAATGAATCTTGCTAACTTGCAACTTTTCGCCCACAAAAAAGGTGGAGGTTCTACATCAAACGGACGTGACTCACAAGCAAAACGTCTTGGAGCTAAAGCAGCTGATGGTCAAACTGTTTCAGGTGGTTCAATTCTTTACCGCCAACGTGGAACACATATCTACCCTGGTGTAAACGTAGGCCGTGGTGGAGACGACACACTTTTTGCTAAAGTTGAAGGTGTTGTACGTTTCGAACGTAAAGGTCGCGATAAAAAACAAGTATCAGTTTACCCAGTAGCTAAATAATTGTTTAACATCGCATTACATAAGGCCTTCCGACTTTTCGGAAGGCTTTTTTTTGTTTTGGTACCCATTTTGGTACCCATATTCTAAAAGCCAATGTAGGATGCGAATTTATCTGCTACTTTATTTTTAGCTTTTTGTGTGACATGGGTATAGATATCCATAGTAGTTTGTATGTTTTCGTGACCTAATCTTTCTTGGACCTCTTTTATTGTTGCTCCAGCTTCAAACAGTAGGGAGCAGTGGGTGTGTCTGAATCCGTGTGGAGTTATCCTTTTGAAGTCTGGATGCTTTCTCCAAATACGATTTAGCATGTTGTTGACATTAACGATACTTTTTGGATTGCCATCTTCATTTTTAAAAAGTAAGTCTTTTGTGCTATATTTTTGCCATTGTTTCAAAATCTCAACAGTTCCAGGGTCTATTGTGATAGTCCGCTGACTTCTTTTAGTCTTGGGCGTTTGGAAGATTATTTTATTATTCGAACCTTTTGCCAGAGTTCTGCTAACAGTGATCTGTCCATTTCTTAGGTCAATGTCGCACCACTTTAAAGCGCCTATTTCGTTCTTCCTCATACCAGTAAAAGCAAGAAGTCTGAAAATGGTCAACATCTCTTGATCATCCATGTCAGTTACTAAGCTAAAAAACTTCTGTAGCTCTTCCTTATTGTAAAACTGTTCAAGTTCTTTCTTGTCGGATTTTTTACGTTTTGGCTTGATTGTTTTCGCCATTGGATTATTTTCGATAAGTTCCATTGATATAGCATAATTGAAGATTTGGTTGGCAATGCTTATGATGTTAAAAAAGCGTTTATAGGTTTTCGCCCATTGATTTACTTGTGTCTGACACATAGTAAGGCTTATTTTGTTAATAGCTTTATCTCCAAATATAGGTAGAATTAGTCTGTTGGCAATATCTGTCTGGCTGATATAAGTGGACTCTTTTACAGTATTTTTGTAGTGTTCTTTCCAAATTTCATAAACTTGTTTAAAGGTTGTAGTAGTGTTCTTAGTTCTAAAAGTCTTTTTTTCATAATCAGCTAAGCACTTCGCTTCAGCAAGTCTAGCTTGTCGTTCAGTTTTGAAACCTCTACGCTTAGTAATTATCTTTTTATTAGTTAATGGATCAATACCGTGATAAGCCTTAAAATAATAAGCAGTCGTACCGCCTTTTTCATACTGACCAATCATTGTTTTATACCTCTTTTTCTGTTAAAATGGGTATAGTAAAACACCTACACAAATGCAGGATTTTACTATACTGGAATTCGCCTCACGCTCTCCTCGCCAAATTTGAGCGTGGGGCTTTTTTATTTTTCTGAATAACTACCAACTACTTCTCCGATAATCCTAAAATCACTATCTGCATCGATTGGAATATCATCGTACTTGTCATTTAAACTATGCAAAAAAGCCCCCTCAGCGTTTATAAGTAGTTGTTTGATATAAGCGTCCCCATAGTATTCAAAAACTCCTATATCGCCATCTGTTAGCTCTACGGATAGCTTAACAAACACATAGTCCCCAGAGTGATAATCAGGTTCCATGGAATCGCCGTAGACAGGAATAACAAAATCAGCGTCATAGTCGACTGGCAACTCAATTGTTTCTACTTGCACATCATTTAGATATTGACCAGTACCTGCAGAAGCGGGGTGGTCGTAGTAGTTATAAGAGAATAATTCTACTACTGTGTCTTTACTGTCTTCTACTGTATTTTGTTCAGATAAAAGATTTTCACCGTATTTTACCCAATAACTATGACGAGGTTCTTTCAGCTCTTTATCTAATAAAGCGACTTTGTTGTTGATTTCTGTGGTGCTAGATTGCGGTTGAAGATGTACGACGGTTTCTTTACTTATAGGAGGGAAGAGTTCGTCTATCGAGATACCAAAAGCGTTAGCGATAGCGAACATCGTGTTCTTTTTGGGGGAGCGAAAACCCCGTTCATAATTACCGACAGCGTTTTTCCCCATACTAATTTGTTTTCCGAGTTCTTCCTGTGTCCAGCCTTTTTCGAGTCTGTACTGTTTTATTTTGTTACCGATGAAAACGGCTAATTTTTCTTTATCCATAAGAGCTCTCCTTGCTAATTACAAAAATATTTTAACACAAAAAACCACGAAAAGAAACTTTTTTTACGAAAAAACAAAAAAACAGTTGACAAAACCACGAAACGTGGTTTATACTATAATCAAGCTTAAGGAATTAAGCAAAATAAAAACTCCCGAGAGGGAGTGGAAAGGAGAGAAAAAGTGGACGAACAAAGCGCTTTAAAAACAGAAAATCTAGCACTCAAACGTGAGAATGCTAGATTACACAAGGTGATCGATATATTGACGAAAGTCTATATTGAGTCGATTCATGAGCAATCATCTTTAGCAGTTGATAGAATTACCTACTATGACAAGGGTAACAGCACCAAAAACAACCGTCAAAACGAAATCCAGTAGGATTCCATTCATACATTTGTTTGATAGCTTCTTGACAATTAGATTTCCAACCAATCTCAAGTTGATTATCTTTAATTGGCAAATAAGAACAAGTGGCGGTATGCACTTCGTGGCAACCATTATCGTCGGCTTTCTTGTTGCAAATATAATTTGGCATAAGCATTCTCCTTTCGCGTTCATTTGACTTGTCAATTCATAAGGAGGTTTTGAAGGGTAGTGACTTCAAATTTTGAATCGATTTGTCATATTTAAATTATACCAAAATAGAAAGGAAAGCACAGCTTATAGTTGTGGATAACTTATCAACAACTATATATTGTGTTTTAGAGGTGGTGACAATGTGGGAAAAATTGTCAAAAATGCTAGATGAAAGGAACATGACTATGTACCAACTGGCAAAACTTTCCGGAGTGAATAAAAGTCACTTTACAGACTTAAAAAGAGGCAAGATAAAAAATTTATCATGGCCAAACATGAAAAAAATTTCTGATGCTTTAGGTGTCAGCCTAGACGAATTCAAATAGAAAGGGGTGGGGGGATGCAGATTCTTCTGTATAAATTGCGAAAAGAACACAATATGACACAAGCTGATATAGCTGATATTTTAGGCAGATCAGAAAATTCGTATAGACAAAAAGAGCTTGGCCATCGTGATTTTTGGTCGTCTGAAATGTTTTTGATTGCTGATTTTTTTAATAAAGACATTAAGGATATTTTTTTGGATCTAAAGGCCACGAAACGTGTGCAAAACTGATAACTAAATTATACAACAGAAAGGAGACAGCATGAACGAAACACAAAACAAATTCTTAGAACTAATGCAAACAATATTAAATGAAATTAAAACCTCCGAAAATGACTACACAGCACATACACTTAATACTTGCTTAAGTCATTTGACAGAGGCTTACAAAGATTATTTAGATATTATGCATCATAATTCAGATAAAAATCGTTTGTAATAATCTTTGTATTTTGTGATTTGAGTAAAGTTCACACGATGATATTTTTCTTGAGAAAATCCAGCAGTCATTATAGCAATAGCTAAATCATGGGCAATTTGCTCTTTTGAAATCATAACCTTCCCTCCTTTCCATAATTTTTGAATACAACGGTGAGAGGTCATATTCGAATAAATTATATCAAAATAGAAAGGAAAACACAATCAATAGTTGTGGATAACTTATGAACAACTATATATTGTGTTTTGGTGAGTGGGTAATGTGGGGTAAATTATCAAAAATTTTATCAGAAAGAGGTATGACTATGTACCAATTAGCGAAACTTTCTGGAGTTAATAAAAGTCATTTTAGCGACTTAAAAAGCGGAAAAATAAAAAATTTGTCGTGGCCCAACATGGTCAAAATTTCTGACGCATTAGATGTCAGTTTAGACGAATTTAGATAACAAAAAAGTCCGACGGGAATCGGACTAAAAAGAAAAAATATTTATCCGTGGTGCTAGTTAATCTCAAAATACAATAAAAAGCCCAAAAGGACTATACTGTAAGTGCCTACACAAACAGGAGGTTAGTCCAAATGAGCCACTTACAGTATACAGCTAAATCCCATCACTTACAATGGAATATGCGTCAATTATCAAAAATTTGTTCTCAGTTTTATCAGGATTATTGTCCGGAAGACTTCAAACACCGTCGTAACGTCTGTCTGTCCAAAGTTTCAGACCAATCTCTTCTAGTTTTACTGCTATTACAAGCTGAACTAGGTATTAAATCACAACGTCACTTTTATAGGATTTGTCAGCTATTTCCCTGCGGTACATTACTAGAAAGAAGTCGCTTTAATAGGCGTGCAAGACAGTTGATTTGGCTGGTTCAAGTGATTCGTCAGGCAATGAACACTCAAATTTCTCCCAATACCATTGTTATTATAGACAGCTTTCCTTTGCCACTTTGTCAATCTATTCGTAACCACAGGTTCAGACTTTTCAATGGGATAGCTAATATTGGTTACACCGCCTCTAAACATATGTGGTTTTACGGTTTTAAGGTTCACATGCTAGTGACCTTATCAGGCTACATTCTGAATTATGTTGTCAGCCCAGCCTCTGTTCATGATATTAAGGCAGTTTACGAGTTGCTAGAAAGGTGTGAACAATCCGTCATTTTAGCAGACTTAGGTTACCTTAACCGTGAGCTGAAAGATGAGTTGAAGCAAAATGGCTATCACCTCTGGACTCCCTTGCGTCAAAATATGGAAGGGGCTAAACAGCATAATCATTGGAAACTAATGGCTATGAGACGAACCATTGAGACTAGATTTTCAGAACTTTGTTTCCTTTTTGATATGGAACGAACACTGGCTAGGGGCATGACAGGGCTGCAATTGAGGATTGAACAAATCATACTAGCTTACAATTTGAGATATTTTGAAATTAACTAGCACCATGGGTAACCTCTATGTGCAGACAATAAGAGACTTAAAATCAGCTTTACAATTTGACTATAGTCAACTAGGGGAGTTATCTTCGACAGAAAAGCTAAAATTAAGCCAAATGACAGCTCTTTTAAATCAGCTCGAGCAATCAACAGTTGAGTTAAAAAAGGGGCTTAAAACGCAAATTACAAGCCATTTAATTGATACTGGAAAACTAGCTTATAATGAGTTGTTTTACGAAGCAGAGAGCAAAAATGGAGCTATTAATTTTGCTTTGTTGAAGGACGACGAATTAAAGACTATTATTGAGACGCCTGTGGCTAACTTTAAATTATCAGATAGGCTAAATGATGGTGTTGTTGAAAAACTAAAAGCAAATATAAAAGATGATTTGACACGTATCTTCTTAGGTGGAGCTAGTTATCCAAAGGCTGCAGCAAGGCTAGCTGAACAAGGTTATAGTTCTTATCGTAGGGCGATGATGATAACAAGAACAGAAGCTGGGCGAGTGCAAGCTATTACACGCCAAAAGTCACAAATAGAGGCCGAAAAGCTCGGAATTGACTTTGAGAAGCAGTGGGTGGCGACACTCGATAAGAGAACCAGGCACAACCATGCTGAATTAGATGGTGTCAGGGTTAATCCTGATGGATATTTTCGTATAAATGGCCATAAGACAAAGCAGCCTCACATGTTTGGTATCGCTTCCGAAGACATTGCATGCCGGTGTAGAACAATATCGGTATTGGTCGATGAAATTGAACCGATGCAAAGAAGAGACAACGAAACAGGGAAGATAGTTGAATATAAAAACTATCGTGATTGGGAACGGAATAGAATTGAACCAAAGAGACCTAAAACAAAAACTAAGGCAGTTCCAATTGATCATGATAAGATCGTTAAAGATGTTCAGAAACCACTACAAAAACCAAAATATATTAAATCTAAATCTACAAAATTGGCAGATAAGCCTAGAGCAGAGTTAGAAATGGAACTTCAGAGGTTGAAAGAATCAAGAGATCTAAGGAAAGATAAACCTAAGACCAACAGGAAACCAAATGCTGATTACTACTCTATGAAATCAATTGATAAAATGAGCGAAGAAAAGCTCAAGAAAGTTGCTAAGAAATTAAGCATTAAGTACCACGAGAGCGGAAGAACCGGAATATCTACCAACTTCACTCCTGAAGAAATGACAGATATGTTATTGGCAGGTAAATCAAAATCTGAACTAAAAAAAGACGTAATAGCATTACAACGCAGATTAAAAAAATTTGGGATTAAAGCGAAAGGATAGTCATGAAACAATTAAAAGCCACAGGTACGCTGATAACGTGCCTTTTTAAATACCTTAAATATAAAGTTATCCACAGAAAAGCGAGGCATCTATGAAATATAAAAAGAAACCTGTCGAAGTTGAAGCGTTTCAGTGGTACGGTGATATTCATCAAAAAGAAGATCCAGAGTGGATAATTAGCGCGATTTCGGAAGAAAGAGCTTGGATTGAGGTTGACAAGGTTGTTAACAGTCCTGTTTTACGTACAAACACTTTAGAAGGTGTTATGACAGCATATCCTAGTGATTACATCATTAAAGGTATTCAAGGTGAGTTTTATCCTTGTAAGCCTGATGTCTTTGAACAAAGTTATGAAAAGGTGGAATAAGTCATGGATATGTATTTTAAACTTAGGTTAATTATGGAAGTCGGAGCTCTTATTGTAGTTATTCCGCTTTCTGCTTTTATGCTTTATATTGCTTTTAAAAAAGATAAAAAAAAGAAAGGAGATATCGCACTTGAAACCGACAGAAAACTGAAAGGAGCGTGATCCATTATCTTGACTAGTAGGAATAGACTACTAACAATTTAATAACAATGACCCTAATAGGGTCTTTTTTTATGCCCAAAATCGTCCGGCGTGACGTTAAACCGTACAGCATATCTCAAACTTTCGTGGTCGTCACACGTTAAACAGACGTAGAAGGAAGATGTATGAAACGTGAATTTTTAGCAGGACTTGAATTATCTGATGAAGTTATTAATCAAATTATGGCTGAACATGGCGAAACAGTCCAAGGATTACAGACAAAGCTTGATGAGTCTGAAAGCAAACTGGAGCAAGCTAACGGTACGCTTAACACCTTAAAAAAGAATAATAAGGATAACGAAGAACTGCAAAGTGAACTGAAAACGTATAAGGAAAAAGTCAACAAACTAGAAGCAGATGCTATCGAGACCGCCAAAAAGCAATCTATTAAAGACGCTCTTAGTGCAGCTAAAGCTACTGATGTTGATTACCTTATGTACAAACTTGGAGATATCGAAACTGATGATAGTGGAGCACTAAAAGAAATTGATAACAAAATCAAAGATTTACAAGATAACTATCCAAACTTTTTCGAGTCGAATCAAAAACAAACTCAAGATAATCCAGGAGGATACCAGCCACTTGGTGGAGCTGATATTGGCAACGGGAAACCGGCACATCAGTACACTGAAGCGGAGCTGAGCAGCATGAGTCCGGCTGAGATTAATGAGAACTGGGATGCCATCAAAGCATCCATGCAATAAGAAAGGAAAATAAAAAATTATGTCTATTGGAACTGATAACTTTAAAAACTTTATCCCAACACTTTGGAGTGCTCGATTACTTGCGTCACTTGATAAAAACCTTGTCTTTGAACAAATGGCCACAACTGATTATGAAGGAGAAATCAAAGGATACGGTGACGCTGTTAAAATTAATTCAATCGGCGAAATCACTATTAAAGACTACACAGGAGCAGATATTGATAATCCTGATGAACTGACAAGCACTCAAGTTGTATTGAACATTGACCAAGCTAAATATTTCCACTTCCAAGTTAAGGATGTTGTAAAAGCTCAGGCAAATGTCGATTTAATGGATAAATCAATGGAACGTGCTGGATATGCCTTGGCTGATCACATTGACCAAAAAATTGCAGCGTTGGCAGATGATTCAAGCATTAAGAATAAGTTTGGTGAAACTGGTTTTCCAAAAGCGATCACTGTTAAAAATGCTTATGATATGTTAGTGGACCTATCTGTTAAACTTGATGAATTAAACATTCCTAAGGTAGGGCGTAAAGTTGTGCTTCCATCTTGGTACATTGGCATGCTGCGTAAAGATGTTCGCTTCGTTGATAACTTTAACGTACTTGCTAACGGTATTGTTGAAGGTGCAATGGTTGCAGGAATCCAGCTATTAACATCTAACAACATCAAGAAATCTTCTGAAGAATTTACTACAATTGCTGGGACACAAAATGGTATTGCTTTTGCTAAACAAATTGTCGAAACTGAAGCATACCGTCCAGAGAAAAACTTCTCAGATGCAGTTAAAGGTTTACTTGTTTATGGTTTGAAAGTAATTGACCCTCGTCAAGTAATCTCATTCTGTGTAAAACAAGGTCAAGAAATTGTCTAATCAGGAGGATTGAATGAGTAAGAAACTTGTAGAAAAGAATATCGTAATTGATACCTTTATTGATTCCGATGATGAGCGTGTTCAATATCCAATTGGATCGCTTTATCCTCGTGAGGGGTACGAACCAACACCGGAACGTGTCGCTCAGTTACGAAGCGGAAATAATGCTAAAGGTGTCGCTTTGATTAAAAAATTGATAGAACTTCCGCCAAAAAAAGTTGAACTCACAGAAGAAAGTCCACTTTATCCTAAGGAAGCTGAAACAGTAGAGTTGGATAGAACTGCCATTAAAGCTGAGTTAGACTCACTCGGAATCAGTTATGCAAAAAATGCTAAAACAGAAATTTTAGCAGAATTATTGAAGGCACAAAAAGGGGAGTAGTCATCTACTCTCCTTTAATTTTGAAGGAGAAACTATGATTATTTCACTAGATGAGGCACAAAAGTTAGACAAATCAGCTACCGAAGAAACTTGCGATGGCTTAGAAATTATGATTCGTAAACTGACCAATAATAATTTCCAAGTTGTTAACTTTAGATGTGAAGGGCTTATCTTGTTAGATAAGACTATCAGAGTAAGCGATGGCAGGCTTGATATTTTTAAGGTCGGCGATACTATCGAGATTAACGGGACTCATTATAACGATGGTTTATACACTGTTAAAAACGCCTCAGTCGACACTTTGACAGTTGATGGTGATTTTATCAGTGAAGTTAACTCAGAGGCTATTTTAACGCTTGTCAGATATCCTAGTGATGTTTTATCTGGTGTTAAAAAGCTACTAGCTTATGATGCCAAAATGGCAGATAAAATTGGTATTAAATCTGAATTCATCAGTAGATGGTCTGTAACATATTACGATGTGACATCATCAGAAACAGAAGAAGGTTATCCATCTAGCCTGCTTGGATTTTTGAAAAAGTACCGGAAGATTAGGTGGTCTTAATGGATTTTACTATCTTAAAATATACCCAAACAGGTACAAATGATGTTGGACAACCGATATATTGCCACGAAAAATCAATTGTGTTTACTGGATGGCTAGATATGTTATCTGGTGATGAGAGAGACCCAAAGGCTATCCCTACTAGTTCAAGTCATGTCATTATTACGCCTGATACTACTATTAGTATCACAAATGCTGACCGTATCATGGGCAACGGAACTATTTATGAGATTACTTTTGTAGATAATCCGGTTAATATTGATCATCACTTAGAAATCTATTTGAAGGTGGTTGCATGACTTTTATAAATAATAGTTCGCTTGTAAAAAAGTCTATTGAACGACAAGCCATAAAAGGACTTATCGAAGCAGCAATGTTGGTAGAAGCACAAGCTGTTCTTTTAGTACCTGTTGATTCTGGGGCCTTAAAAGAAAGCATTGGCTACAAAGTTAGCGAGTCAGAGCTAATAGCGTATGTAGGTACTAATGTTGAGTATGCTATTTGGGTTGAGTTTGGGACAGGAGAATTTGCTGAAAAAGGAAACGGTCGAAAAGGTGGATGGATTTATCAGACACCAGATGGTAAGACTCACTTTACTTACGGTAATAAACCAAGTCCTTACTTAAAAACTGCTTTTAGAAAAACCAAGAAACAAGTACAACGGATTTTGGAAAAGGCCCTTAGAGATCTCGGAGGATGATTTGAAATCAGTTATAAAACATATTATTGATACTTGTAGTCCTGTTGTTGATACTTATTTCCGTGTCAATCCAATGGAGCAACCAACTTATCCATACTCTGTTTTTAGCTATCAAGGAGAAAGTAGGGAATGGGAACAAGACGGTGCTTATGTTGACATGGATTTATTTGATAACGGAGGTACTGACGATTCACGAATCGAAACATCATTAAGCAAGCTAAAGAGTGTTTTAGAACACCATTCGGCTATGCTTGATGATTGTTATTTGAGATTTAGATTCGATGGTTCGAACGTCATAGAGACGATGTCTGATACATTGCAAAGGCGCAGTATTAGACTATACATTACTATAGATTGGAGAAAATAGATGACTAAAACAAAAGTCAAACGCACAGGTTACACCAAGAACACACCTAAAAGTTACTTAATCAATGCCGGTGCTGTTTATAAAAATTTGGCCTGGAATCAAGAAGCTTCTCAATGGGAAGGCGAGCTACTAGGGGCAACTTCAGATGGTAATAAGTTAAAAATTGAACAAAATTACCGTACGATTGAAATTGATGGTGTTTTTGTAGCTGCAGTAGGTCAAAAGGTGTTGGAGAGTCAATCTGCTACGATTGAAATTAACATGAAAGAGCTGACTGCTGAAAATTTACGTTTAGCAATTAACGGTAAACTTGATACTGGAGATGGAAAGACATCGCCATCAGACTATAAAGTTATTAGTGGTAAAGCTAAACTTGAAAACACTGATTATATTGCAAATCTAGGACTTGTAGCTACATTATCTGGAACAGACAAGCCCGTTATTGTTATTTTAGATAACGCTCTTTGCACGTCTGGGCTAGAATTTGACACAAAGGATAATGAAGAAGCTGTTATTACAATGACATTTGAAGCTCACGCAAATGAGGATCAAATTGATAACCTAACACTTCCTTGTCGTATTTATTATCCAGAAGTTAGCTTGGAGGTTTAATGAATGGCTGATAAACTAGAAATGCGTGAACTTAACGGAGGCGACATCTTTACGATGTTAGCTATCATTGGGAAGTTAAATATCAAAGATCAAGTAGTTGAATTAATTGAGCGACAATTTAGTAATGCTCCAGATTTACCAGGCTTAGATAGTTTCAAAAAAAAGAAACTTACTAAAGCTGAAAAAGAAGCTCAAGAAGCTGAAATTGAAAAACGTGGTATGAAGCTTGTAGCTGACCTCGGTTTTACCATTATGGGACATATCGGAGATGCTAAAAGCGAAATTAATACCTTTCTTGCTGACTTAACAGGAACAACTAAGAAAGATATTGAAAATCTAAGTATGATTGATTATACTGCGCTGATTGTTAGCTTCGGAAAAAAGGCGGAATTAAAGGATTTTTTCCAATCTATTTCTTCTCTCTTGGCTTAGATAACAATCGATTAAAAGATATACTTTTTAAAAGATATGGAAATCCAACAGATTTACTCAAGCAACAAGACTTGAAAGAATCGTTGGATTTCTTTTTGTATCTATTCGAAAAAGAAGATGAAGAAAAGTTGACTGAAATATGGATATCTAAAGATTTTGAAATATCACTTGATGAGTTTCTCAAGAAATATTCTAAAAAAAGCCATATCGATAAACAAAAACAAAAGAGGCAGTCTATCGAAAGAGATAAGCAAGTTATCGCTCAAGCTGAAGCTATTTTAAAAATAAAGAATGTAAAGGAGGATAAGCTAGATGGAAATATCTAAACTGTTTGGGTCGATTGGTTTAAAAAATAAAGAAGCTAACCAAGCTATTGATGAAACTACTGGCAAAGCCGAAGAATCTAGCGGCAAAATAATCTCTACATTCAAAAAAATGGCAGGTATTTTAGGTACCTTATTCGCTGGTAAAGTTATCTTTGATTTTGGCAAGTCAGTTGTTGAAGCAGCAGCTACTGCAAAAGCGATAGACAGCCAATTTAGTCAAGTTTTTGGTGATATCGAAAAAACTGCCCAAGACAAGCTTAACTCTGTTGCCAAAGCGGCAGGTGCTCTCCCAAATAGGATTAAACCTGCATTTAATCAGATTGCATCTTTCGCAAAAGTAACTGGGATGAGCGCAGAAGAATCTCTTAATTTTACTGCTCGAGCAACTGCTGCAGCTGCCGATAGTGCGGCATTTTATGATAAGTCTTTAGAAGAGACAACGGATACTCTGAAATCATACCTTAAAGGAAACTACGAGGTGGCAGATAATCTAGGAATCTTATCTACTGAGACAACACGTAATGCAGCTGCTACTAGAATGTTTGGTCAGGCCTTTAAGGATTTATCTGGTCAGCAACAACAGCAAGTACTACTTCAAATGTACGAGGATGCCAACAAGGTATCCGGTGCAATGGGCCAAGCAGCACGAGAATCAGATGGATTTGAAAATGTCATAGGTAACTTGAAGCAGGCTTGGACAGATTTCAAGGTTATCGTAGGTGGTCCACTACTTGGTCCAGTTGTTACAGGATTACAAAGTGCTGTTAAATGGATAGAAAAAGCCCAAGATTGGATAGGAAACTTGAAAGTTGCCTTGCAAGACAATGGTGCTATTAAAACCTTTGGTGAAGCTTTTAATAATTTAAAGGATATTTTTAGTACCATTTCTAGTTCTATATCAGAATTTATTAACAAAACACTGGGACTTGATCAAAGTAAAACTAGTGTTGAAAGTGTAGGTTCTGCTATTAAAGATGTGGCTCAGTTTTTAAAAGTTGCTACTGAAAGCATTCAAGGTTTTATCAATTGGTTCCAACAAGGAGGAATGGCTGTTGATATTCTAAAATCATCAATCATGGGTGTAGTATTCGCATGGGGAGCTTACAAATTAGTTGCCGGTACAATTGCAATTATCGAAGGTGCAAAAAATTTAGCCTTAGGTATTGGTAACGGGCTTATGTTAGCAAGATTTGTTAAAACCAATGCACTTACAGCTGCTGAAGGGGCACATGCTGCGGCAACCGTTGCTGGTACTGGAGCGATGGCAGCATTTAATGCAGTTATGGCTATAAATCCATTTGTTTTACTTATTGCTGCTATTGCTGCTATTGCTGCAGTAGTTGCAGCTTTGGTATGGTTCTTTACACAAACAGAAACCGGTAAGAAAATTTGGCAAGATTTCACTTCTTGGCTGGGATCAACATGGAATTCGTTGTCAGAAAGTGGTAAACAGATTTTTGATAAAATTTGAAAATTCATAAGTGAAACATGGGAATCTGCAAAAACAAAAACTGCTGAAGTTTGGGATGGAATAAAATCAACCATTTCTGAAAAGATAGAAGCAGCAAAAAATGTTGTTAAATCAACTATTGATAAAATAAAAAATCTATTTAACTTCAAATGGAGCTTGCCTCACATTAAACTTCCGCATTTTAGAGTTAGCGGAGGGAAGGCGCCTTGGGGATTTATGGGCAAAGGTTCTTTACCTTCTGTTGGCGTAGAATGGTATGCCAAAGGCGGTATTATGACCGCCCCAACTCTATTTGGAATGAATGGCAACAATGCTATGGTTGGTGGTGAAGCAGGGCCAGAAGCAGTATTGCCACTTAATAAGAATACACTTGGCCAAATCGGAGAAGGTATTTATTCGGCAACAGATAGTGAAGTTGGATCGTCTGTACTGGTGGAACTATTAACAGAAGTGGTAGATTTACTTGGAATGTTAGTCGATAAAGACCCTGATTTTTACCTTGATGGTGATTCTATCGTGGCCAAGACATGGTCTAAAACAAAAGACAAAATCGAACTAGCTACATCAAGGAATAGAAGATTGAGAGGAGATGTCAATGTCTAAGGTTTTTAAAAGCATGAAATACAATGGTATCTCCTTAGATCCGTATCTTGTAGTTAAAAAAATTTATAGACCTCCAACTGCAGATATTACTAATGAAACAAAACACATTGCTATTAGAGGACTGTCACTGACAAGGCGTCGGTTTGGAGGCAAAGTTATTAAGGTCGATGTCTTTATCAAATCTGATGTGTTGGGAGCAATCGACAAGTTAAACAGTATTTTCGCTGAACAGGAAAAGAAACTAGAATTTGATGATCAACCAGATAGATACTACATTGTATCTTTGCAAAGTTTTGGCGACCCATCAAGTTCGGTACGAAATGCTGACTTAAGCTTAACATTCTTGTCCGTTGACGGTGTAGCTCACTCCACTAGTTATAAAAAATTAACGACTTATAATAAAGTCGGAGATAAGCTTGTTTTTGATGTGGTAAACAACGGCAACGTTGCCGCTTACCCTATTATTACGGTGAAACATAATAACGAAAACGGCTATCTTGCTTTTGTTAATAGGTTATCTGTATTTGAGGTAGGAGATAGAGAGGTTGCTGACTCGGAGACAAGGGAAAAATCAATAGTGGCCTATGATTTTAGAGATGACAAGATAGTCAATGCTTTATCAACCGGCCAGAAAAATGTTGCTATTTTAAATGACTCAACACAAGTTCTTGATAAAAATTTGCTAACAAATACTGTTTGGGGAAGAAAACATATCGAGTTAGAAGGAAGTGTTGCCCCAAGCGGAAATCATGCCGGGTCGTTAACATTTGATATACCAGATGGCGGTAGTCTGTACGATTACCACTGGTGGAGGCAAATTTTTTGGGTCGGAACTGTATCTCAGCTTGGATTTATCAAAATTATGGTATCCGACGAAAAAGGACAATTTTTATACGGAGTAGAGACTATAAAAAGAGCATCAGGAACAAAAACAGAATATAACTTTTTTGTCACTGATGGGAATGGCGGTTATAAAATAACTGATTTACGTTGGACATTTGATGCTACTCATATCGAAACACAAAATCCCTTTAACGAGCCTCGAGGTTGGTCTGACCTAAAGCGTTCCGATGACACGATTTCTGCTTTTTGGTGGGGTAGTCAAAATAAACGGACTTTTCCAGAGCTAAAAGGTAAGAAATCTGCAAAAATTCACATTGCACTCGGAAGTTTCCAAGGTAAGCCCATACCAACACATATGTATATTGATGGATACTCATATCAAAAAGATAAGGTTCCATTTGAATACAATGTGCCAAATGCCTATGGTCCAGGGACAGAAGTTGTCATCAATTCTGAAAATGACACCATTTTAGTAAATAATATTCCAAAAGCCAACGAAGCAATCGATGGCTTTTTAAGTTTTCCAAAAATTCCGCCAGGAAAATCCACAATGGAAATTACGGCATCATCTTGGGTGACGAGTTTGCCAGAAATATCAATAAAATTTGAAGAAAGGTATCTATAGCATGCTATTAACAATCCATAACGCACAATTACAAAAGGTGGCTTACATCGATAACGAAAAGCAAGATACCTTGAATTACTACGATGATAAATTTTCTCAGTACCTAAAAACGGCAAATTCGACGTTTGAATTTACAGTTTATAAGCGTGGTATTAAATCTGACACAATAAAAGAAAAGGCCTATCTGACACTAACAGAGAGGTCTTTTGTGTCTTTTAAGTATAATGGTAAATCTTATCTTTTTAACGTTATGACCACTGACGAAACTGACACAGAAATCCACTGCTACTGTGAGAATTTAAACTTAGAACTTTTAAATGAATATGCAGGGCCTTATAAAGCTGCTAATCAGATGACATTTGTTGATTATTGCAATCTTTTTGGAGTTCTTAGGTTTGGAGCAATCTCCATTGGTGTCAATGAGGTGGCTGATGCGAAACGAACTATTGAATGGACTGGCCAAGATACTAATCTTAAGCGTCTATTGTCCATAGCTAATAACTTCGATGCTGAGATAGAGTTTGTTACTAATCTAAAGAGCGATTCCTCGCTCAAGTCCTTTGTGATGAATATCTATAAAAAGTATGATGGGAAGAATCAAGGAGTTGGTCGAAGGCGTGATGATATCATTTTGCAATATGGCAAGAATATAGAGACCGTACGCCGAAAAATAGATAAGACAAACCTTTATAATGCTATCAGACCAAGTGGAAGATCTACAACCACTACGACAACGAACACTAGACAAGGCGCTGCACCGCTAAGCAAGGTGTCGTGGTCTGGTGGGAATCTCACATATGCAGGCCACGTCATGACATCGTCCACTGTCAGCACTATCTTAAACCTTTGTAGTAAATATAAGCTCTTGCCATCTGGTGTGTTTAGTCAGTTATACCTCGAGTCTTTTTGGGGTGATACTCCTGTTGGTCGTTCTGATAATAACTGGGGGGGCATCACATGGACCGGTGCTACGACAAGACCAAGTGGCATTATAGTTTCACAAGGCCAACCTCGAGCAGAGGGTGGTTTTTATAATCATTATGCTAGTGTAGATGACTATTTAAAGGATTACACGTACTTGCTAGCTGAGCAAGGCATATATGCCGTCAAAGGTAAATCAACCATTGATGAGTACACCAAAGGTCTTTTTAGAGTTGGTGGTGCGACATACGATTATGCAGCTGCCGGATATACTCACTATGCACCTCTCATGCGAGACATTCGAGGTGGTATCAACCGTAATAATAACGGCGCAATGGATAACGTTGATAACCAGTTTAAAAGCGGAGGTACAACGAGTGCTGGCGTATCTCAAGTCGCGTCTAAAACAAAAGCAATCCTCGATGAGGCCAGTGGTCTAAAAGGGCGCTTAGTTGGTAGCGGTCAATGTTATGCCCTGTCTGCATGGTGGGCTATGAAGTTAGATGGTCCAGGACTTGGTGGAGGGGTTACCGGTTTTAGGGGCCTCATTGGAGCTGGTCAAGCTGCGTCTAATATTGGTACCGACTACAACTGGGGTCAATTCGGTTGGAAAGTGGTGCAGCCGAATAAAGTAGCAGATTTAATCGCTGGATCAATAGCTAATATCAAAGCTAATGCAAGTGGCCCTGTCTATACAACTGGATGGGGTCATACTGTAATAATTAAATCATTATCTGGTGATACTTTAACAGTTTTAGAGCAAAACTTTGCAGGACATCAATACGTCGAGGAAAGAACATACTCAGCTAGTGCTTATTTGAGTGTCATCCAAACTTTATGCTATCCACCGGAAATTGTCCAAGGTAAACGAGTAGAGGGAACAGTAACTCAAGAAGAGCCACAAGATGAATCTGTAACAACTACCGAAGAAAAAGAAGTATCAATCAATCCATCGCTTTATCGTGAATGGAAAAATGATAAAGGGCAAGTTGAATTTTATGTTAAAAATGGTTTGCTATATGCTCCGTTATCTAAGTCGCTTTATCCGTCGGCTTTTACAGGAATTGAAACAGATGATAACTGGATACGTAAAGACTTACAAGTTGAGACCGAAAGCGAAGAAGTGCTTATCTCGACGGGCACTTGCCGATTTAAGGAAACATTGCTATCCCGCAATTACTTATGAAGTATCAGGATATGTAGGAGATTTAGACATCGGTGACACTATCAAGATTAATGATCCTGAATACACACCTAGCCTAATCTTACAAGCTCGTGTAAGTGAGCAGCATATCTCATTTACAGAGCCAGGACAAAACACAACTGTTTTTGATAATTTTAGAGCCTTAGAAAGCAAAGTATCTCAAAGTTTGATTGACCGGATGAGCGAGTTGGCTGAAGCTGCCAAACCTTATGATTTGAGGCTTATCACTGATAACGGCAATGTGTTTTCTAATGGCGTTGGTCGCTCGGTTTTAACTGCCGAGTTATGGAAAAGCAATAAGAAAATTAATGCTACATTCCAATTTAAACGAGAAAACTCTTTGTTAGGGGCAGGGCTTCAGTTAGCTGTTGACGCTACAAATGTCCCAGAAGACAAACCGCTTATTATCACGGTTGAAGCTTATATTGGCAATGACCTAATAGCAAGTAAGCAGATTACTTTTACAAACTCTTCGGGAGAACAAGGTCCTGCAGGTCGTGGTATTACATCAACGGAGGACTATTATTTGGCATCTCCGAATCGCACAGGAGTAACCTCAGCAACCTCTGGTTGGACTAAAACGCCACAGGAGATTACAGAGACAAACAAGTACCACTGGTATTATCACGTCGACATTTACTCAGATAGTACTCGAAAAGAGACGTTGCCTGCAATCATTGGTGTTTACGGTGAAAAGGGTGATCAAGGTTCTCCAGGCAAAAAAGGAGATCCCGGAGAAAAAGGAGATCCCGGACCTGCCGGAGCGCTAGATGAAAAACAATTACAAGATATCAATAATAAGATTGATAGCAAAGCTGACGCTGGTCTGACAATTGAGCAAATCAATAAACTAGCAGAGTTGCAGGCAAAAGCAAGTGTTGATGCACTGGCAAGTATGCAAAAGCAAATTCAGGCAGCTATTGATGCCATGAATGCCAGTCAAAAATTATCTGAGCAGGATTTAATTATTGCAGGTCAAAGGGCTATCAAAGCACAAAATGATTTGCTTGATTTAAAAGAGCAGTGGAATTTTATTGACAATTACATGTCGGCATCTGAGGAAGGTCTGATTATTGGGTCTAAAGACGGTACAAGTTCCGTGCGTGTCGCTAAAGACCGCGTCGCCTTTTACTCATCAGGTGCAGAAGTCGCATCAATCACAGGCGGTATGCTCAAAATTGATAACGGTATGTTTGTGGCGACTCTACAAGTTGGTCATTTCCGAGAGGAGATGTTCAAAGTGGATGGGGTAGACAAACACATGAATGTTACAAAATACTATAAAACGATTGTGGGGTGATTAATTGGCAGAATTTTGGTCAAACAATGACAGAGGTTATCGTATTAGACTTACGATTGACCAAGTGTCTCAAAATACATTAGCAAATAGTAGTCAGGTTAGAGTAAGGCTTGCCTTGCTTAATACCACAACTACTTTTGCACAGTATAGTTGTTCTGCCTATGTTGATTTAAACGGTCAACGGTTAGATTGGTCAGGCTCACCATCAGTACTTAGCTATACCTCAACAATTTCTCTGATTGATAGAACAATAACGGTTAATCATAATGCTGATGGTACTAAATCATTTGGATTCATTGCTAGCTTTAGCGGTTCTGGTGGATGGTCTCCAGGTACTTTGACTGTTGGTAGTGGTACTTTTACACTTACCACTATCCCACGTTCTAGCTCTGTCAGTGTTATAACTGGAACTATTGGCAGTGCTATCACTATCAACATCAATAGACAAAGCTCTAGCTTCAAGCACACTGTCCGCTATACTTGGGGAAGCAAGTCAGGAACTATTGCAAGCAATGTGGATACTTCCACCACTTGGACTATCCCTCTTGATTTTGCAAATGACATCCCTGACAATACCACTGGGGTAGGTACTATCTATGTAGATACCTATAATGGTTCAACTTTAACTGGCACACAAGAAACAACTTTAAAAGCTACTATACCAGATAGTATGAAACCGACACTATCAAGCATTAGCTTGAGTGATGCTCATACCGTTGCAGGTAGTGTGGTACCAAGTGCAGAGTATTTTGTACAAGTATACTCTGATATTAGAGTGAACTTTGGCTATGCTAGCGGTACTTATGGCTCAACAATTAAAGAGTACTATGCTGAGATAGTCGGAAAAGGACAATCAACTAACCAAAATGGTGGTAGCTTAGGTAGCATGCTATATGATGGTCAAATCACCATTAGGGCTAAGGTCATTGATAGCAGAGGAAGAGAGTCATCAACGATTGACAAAACCGTTACTGTGCTCAAGTATTTTCCGCCTGCCTTATCTTTTGATGTTGCGAGGTCAGGGTATTCATCTAGCACGCTGACAGTCACTAGGAGGGCTTCTATAGCACCGTTATCTGTTTACGGTACGCAAAAAAAACACTATGACACTCGTTTTTAGTGTTGCAGAATTAGGCTCTAGTTATTCTTCTTCCAATAATGGCTCAGCGAGTGGGACGTGGTCAAATGTGTCTAGCTTGGTAAACTCGTCCGCTAATTTATATGGTACCTTCTCGCCAACAAAGTCTTATACGATTAAAGGGGTGCTATCTGACAAGTTTAGTCGCACCGAATTTGCATTTGATGTTGGAACGGAATCAGTTGTCAAATCAATTTCCAAAGATGGGATTGGTATCCAAAAGATTTGGGAAAAGGGGGCTCTTGACGTTAAGGGGGACACTTATATTAGTGGCAAATTGTACGTCAACAATACAGAGGTTAAGACGTCATTTGACAAGACAGATATTTTAAACATGGTTTATCCTGTTGGGGCTATTTACATGAGCACATCATCTGCTAACCCATCGACATTTATTGGTGGCACATGGCAGAGATATGCTCAAGGTCGGACCATTGTCGGGGTCTCCGAAAATGAGAGTGAATTTAGTTACGTTGGTAAAACTGGAGGAGCCAAAACTCATACTTTAATAACTAGCGAAATGCCTAGTCATACGCACGGAATAGGTAGTGGAAACAAATTCGTTGGGAATGGTACTGGAGAAGGAGGAGCTGGATTAAGCGCAACGTCCAATTCTTATGCTGTTTATAGCAATACCGCATCTGCTGGTGGAGGTCAACCTCACAACAATTTACAACCGTACATCACAACATATATTTGGCTCAGAACAGCCTAGAAAGGAAACTTATGCTAGTTATTAAATCAAAATATCCAGACCAGATGCCAGATGGCTCTGTGTCTGGCGCCAAGGTAATTATAGACGGTGTTGATGATCACGCCGGTTGGCACATACCGTTAACATTACCTAAAGAGTATTTAGACAAACCTCAAAGCGAGGTTATGGCACTATGCGAGAAAATGATTTATCAACAGTTACAACCACAAAAAGCGCTGAATGAAAAATTTGCTAAACTCGATGAAACCATTGAAAAAGGCGAAAATATGCTTAAATTTGTGACTGGAATTTTAAATCAAATTATCGCAACAAATGAAGAAGAGGAAACAACAGATGATCAAACTGTTGGAAAAGTGGATTAAAAGGAGACGTATCATGATGATTAATTATTTTGCAATGCAGATTGAATTCGGTTGGATTACTTTGGAAGATGTTCCTGAAAAATATCGCGAAAAAGTAAAACAGCTTGTTGAATCAGGTAATATTGGAGCAGAATAGCGAGGTAACTAGATGCAGGTTTTTATGCAGATAGCTTCGCTTTGCGGAGCTGTTATTACGGTTACATCGCTAGTTAAATTAGTTGTGCAACCATTCCAAAACTCAATCAAAAAAAATAACGAAACGATGCGATTGTTACAAGATACTATCCAAACTTTAACGTATGATTTAAAGGACTCTCAAAAAGACCGCGAAAACATCCACAAAGTATTAGATAGGCATGAAGACAGCATCAATCGCACGGAAGATGAAATCATTGCTCATAAAGAGCAGTTGAAAACATTATTTAATAAGGAGAAATAACATGAATAAATGGTTTAAAAAAGTAGCGATCAAAACAATTAAAATAATGGCACAAACTGCTGTTGGTCTTATCGGATCAAGCGTGTTGATCACGGATATTAACTGGCCAACAATGTTGTCAGCGGTACTGCTATCAGGACTAACATGCGTTCTGATGAATGTGTAACAAATCAAGGAGTAAGATGAGAAAAGCAATCACACAACTAGCCGTAATCATAGCTATCATGGTGCTATATTTTCCACTGGCCGTGATTGCTTTGATTTTGGTTCCCTTTATAGGAGAGGATGATAGATGGCATTTTTAGATAATATAAAAAGCGCAGTTATCGCAGAGTGGCACAATCATAAGATTTTGCCATCTTTGCCAGCTGCTCAAGCTATCTTAGAGAGTGGGTGGGGTAAGTATGCCCCACATAACGCTCTATTTGGTATCAAGGCAGATAGCTCTTGGACTGGTAAGTCATTTGATAGCAAGACTCAAGAGGAGTATCAACCAGGAGTTGTGACTGATATTGTAGACCGATTTAGGGCCTATGATAGTTGGGATGAGTCTATCGCTGACCATGGCCAGTTTTTAGTAGATAATCCACGCTACCAGTCTGTTATTGGGGAGACTGACTACAAAAAGGCTTGTCATGCGATTAAGGACGCAGGATATGCCACAGCCAGTGGTTATGCGGAGCTACTTATCCAAATTATCGAGGAAAATGACTTGCAGTCTTGGGATGCCGAAGTTATCGGCAGAAAGGAGAAACAGATGATTAGTTCTCAGTGTCGAGAAGTCATTGAATTTTATATCAACCTAGCCAACGCTGGCATGGGCGTTGATAAAGATGGTGCTTATGGCACGCAGTGTGCAGACGTCCCTTGCTATGCCGCTAAGCATTGGTTTGGTGTAGACCTTTGGGGCAATGCAGCTGACTTACTAGCTAGTGCAGCAGCCTTAGGATGGGAAGTCCACTACCTGCCTACAGACGCAAATCCACGAGCAGGAGCATTTTTTGTCATGAATGCTTGGTTTGACGGTGTAAATTATGGTCATACTGGTCTTGTCTATGTTGACTCAGATGGCTACACTATGCAGACTATCGAGCAAAATATTGACAGTAATGCCGACGCTTTATATGTTGGTGGTCCAGCAAGATTTAACGTCCGTGACTTTACCAATGTGGCAGGATGGTTTTACCCACCATATCAAGGAGATGCAGTTACACAAACAGTCAGCACCGAGCCACAAAACTCTGACACAATTGTAGAGACACCAAAAGCAGGTACTTTTACGCTTGATGTTGCAGAGATTAACATCAGACGTTGGCCAAGCTTAGCCAGCGAAGTTGTAGGCAGTTATAAACAAGGTGACATCGTTAACTTTGATAGCGAGGGTTATGCGAATGGCTACTACTGGATTAGCTATGTTGGTGGCTCAGGTATGCGAAATTACATGGCTATTGGGATAACTGACAAAGACGGCAACATTATCAGTCTCTGGGGAAAATTAAATTAGTGTAACCGACATATATGTCGGTAGCAAAAAAGGAGGTAAAGCTCCTTAAGATAAGACAAACGCCCTCGCTATTGCGGGGGCTGTTTTTGGTACCCATTTTGGTACCCATAATTATTAACTATGTCACTTTTAGATAACATTTAAAGAGCTGAAGTATTGATTTGTTAGGGCTTTGAAGGTTATTGCAGAATAAGGCTATTTAATCATAAAAAACAAGTATCAGTTTACCCAGTAGCTAAATAATTGTTTAACATCGCATTACATAAGGCCTTCCGACTTTTCGGAAGGCTTTTTTATTTCAAAGATAGGCAGAGAAGATAAGGACTTAACAATTGAATAACAGTTAGTCGCTTTTAGAATCTATGATTTTTATGCTATAATGAGGGGTACTAGATTTAGGAAGTAAGTTAATGAATATTCAACAATTACGATATGTTGTGGCAATTGCAAATAATGGCACTTTTCGAGAAGCGGCTTCAAAGCTTTTTGTCAGTCAACCCAGCTTATCAGTCTCAATCAAGGATTTGGAGTCTGAACTTGGTTTTCAAATTTTTACGAGAACCACAACAGGAACGGTTCTCACTAGCCAAGGGCTAACCTTCTATGAAAAAGCTTTAGAAGTTGTTAAAACTTTTGATTCTTTTGAGAAAGAATTTTCTCAATCTGATAGAGATCATAATGAATTTTCAATTGCCAGTCAGCATTATGATTTTTTACCTCCTTTAATTACAGAGTTTTCTCAGAAATACGAGGGACACCGTGTTTTTCGCATTTTTGAGTCGACAACCATTCAGGTTCTTGATGAAGTTGCACAAGGTAATAGTGAGATTGGAATCATTTATTTAAATGCTGATAATCGTAAAGGTCTTTTTCAGCATATGGATAAGTTGGCTCTTGAGTATGTGGAACTAAGTCCCTTTACTACCCACATTTACTTGTCAAAAACCCACCCACTTGCTAGTAAGGACAGTCTTATTTTAGAGGATATTAAAGGTTTACCAGCAGTTCGTTTTACGCAAGAAAAAGATGAGTACCTCTATTATTCCGAAAATTTTGTGGATACCAGTCATAGTCCTCGGATTTTCAATGTTTCTGATAGAGCCACATTGAATGGGATTTTAGAGAGAACAGATGCTTTTGCGACCGGATCTGGTTTTTTAGACCATCGTAGCGTTAATGGAATAAAGGTCATTCCATTAAGTGATCATATTGAAAATAGAATGATTTATGTTAAGCGACGTGATAAAAATTTATCACTAGCCGCTCTTACCTTTATTACTATTTTAAAAGAATACTTTGATAAAAGAAGAAAGATGGAAATCGATTGAAAAAAATAATCTTTACAATAACTAGCCTTCTATTGATTCTCCTTGACCAATTAAGCAAGTTTTGGGTAGTATCTCATATTGAGCTTGGTCAAGTAAGGCCTTTTATTCCTGGTCTGCTAAGTTTAACATATCTCCGAAATCATGGTGCTGCTTTTTCCATTTTACAACATCAACAATGGTTTTTTACCTTCATAACCATTGTTGTCATCAGCTATGCCCTTTATTATTTTTGGAAACATCCTAAGGCAAGTGTTTGGAAGCAAATAGCACTAGTCTTAATCATTTCTGGAGGGCTTGGTAATTTTATTGATCGAGTGCGTTTATCCTATGTTGTCGATATGATACATTTAGATTTCATGAACTTTGCCATTTTTAATGTGGCTGATTCCTATCTTACAGTAGGTGTTATGTTGTTAATGATTTGTTTATGGAAAGAAGAGGATTATGGAAATTAAAATAAAAGAAGCGGGAGATCGTTTAGATAAGGCGCTGGCAGATTTGACAGACCTTTCGCGCAGTCAAGCTAATGATCAAATCAAACAAGGTTTGGTCTTAGTGAATGGCCAAGCCAAAAAGGCTAAATATACAGTTCAACTTGGAGATAAGATTACTTATCAGATTCCTCAGGAAGAGGTTTTGGAATATAAAGCAGAGGATATACCTTTAGATATTATTTATGAAGATGATGCACTTGCTATTGTCAATAAGCCTCAAGGGATGGTAGTTCACCCTTCAGCAGGACATGCCTCAGGAACTATGGTGAATGCACTGATGTATCACATTAAGAACCTATCATCTATCAATGGAGTGGTTCGTCCAGGTATCGTTCATCGCATTGATAAAGATACTTCGGGATTGCTCATGGTAGCAAAAACAGATAAGGCACATCACCATTTGGCAGAAGAATTAAAAGCTAAAAAGTCGCTACGAAAATACTTAGCTATTGTCCATGGAAATCTTCCAAATGATAGAGGAGTGATTGAAGCCCCAATCGGTCGAAGTGAGAAAGATCGAAAAAAACAAGCTGTCACGGTAAAAGGCAAAGAAGCCTTGACACGTTTTACAGTGTTAGAACGTTTTGGAGATTATACTTTGCTTGAATTACAGCTTGAAACAGGTAGAACGCATCAAATTCGTGTTCATATGGCCTACATTGGTCATCCCATTGCGGGAGATCCTCTCTATGGTCCACGAAAAACTTTGAAGGGACAGGGGCAATTTTTACATGCACAGACTCTCGGTCTAACTCATCCTGATAGTGGAGAGGAATTGCGATTTACTGTGGAAGCTCCTCAACTGTTTCAAAAAACTTTAGCTCGTTTGAGGCAAGATAACAAGTCATAAAAAGAAATTGACCGTTAAAAAGGTTGTAATACTTTGTCTTGCAACCTTTTAGCTATGAAAGAATTGACTAAGGGATTGAATACCGTGATAAGTTAGGATTGTATAAAGATAGAGGGTGATAGGTTTTGAAATAACAAATAAGGTGATGAATTTTTTTAAGGTTATCTTACTGAGACCTGATACCATGCATAAAAAATCATCAGGAAAACCAGGTAATAAAAAAGCGGTCACTAGGAAGCCCTCAAAATAGCTTCCTTTATTGAGGTAAGGTATGTATTTATCGTAAGTTTTATCAGAAACAAAGGCTTTAGCAAAAGTCTCACCGTAATTTCTAGCTAAGAGAAAAGCTGCTATGGAACCGATAAAGATGCCGATACTATTGTAGATAAAGCCCCAAAGAGGTCCAAACATGACGTGACCTAACACACAGGTTAAACCTCCAGGAATAATAGGATAGATAACTTGGATTATCTGAACCAAGATAAAGATAAGAGGAGCCCAAATCCCCATTTGATATAAATAGTGTTGGAAGGGACCATTAATTGCAAAGAAATCAGGATGTTTTTGGAAATAAATGAAAAACGCAATGGAAGATAAGATTCCTAAAACTGCTAGTGTATGAATCAGAGTTTTGTGATTTAGTTGGGTTAACTTAGAAAACATCTTATTTACCCTTCTTTCTTGAAATGTTCATAACATCATTGTATTATAAAAATAAAACAAATAATATCAGCCTTTAGACTTATTTTTGAAAGATTAATGAAAAATAGTTCACCCGCGTTGTAAAATGAAGTGCAACAAAAAAGACATGTTCGTCTGATATACTAGAATTTCCCAATTCAGTATGGAAAACAAACCTTCTTCAACGCCTATTTCGCTGATAGTGGGCAACGTGTCTATGAAACCAATCGTCAAAAGAGTTCTTATCTCAAGTTGAATGACTGCTCCGCTAGGTTCATTGAACAATTAGAATCTGCCTTGACGGCTAACATTCGTCTCCATAGTGTGGATAGTTTTGTTCAGACTTACAAAGTGAACCATCCTGAAGAAGTCGTCTCCTCTACCAAAACGATTTATCGTTATATCAAAGAGGGGGTATTAGCTATTAAACCAATCGATTTGCCTAAGATGGTTAGTATCAGAAAACGTTCTAAGAAAGTCATGAAGACGAATAAGAAGACTTTAGGTAAATCTATCGAAGAACGTCCAGAATATATTAATGATCGTTCTGAATTTGGGCATTGGGAGATTGATTTGGTTCTCGGCAAGAAAACCAAAGGTGAAGCTGTTATGTTTGACTTTTGGTAGAGCGCCAGACACGCTATGCACTAGGAGTTAAGCTAGAAGACAAGCAGTCCCAAACCATTAACCGTGCTGTCACGCATCTCATCAGTCAGTATCCTAATGCATCCATCACAGCGGATAATGGTTCTGAGTTTAGTTTACTCTCAAACTTAGAAGCTGTTGAAGTTTACTTTGCACATCCCTATTCTTCACATGAGAGAGGAACAAACGAGAAACTTCAATGGCCTCCTCAGAGAATATGTCCCTAAAGGAGTCTCACTTAATCCACTAACCTCTGAAGAACTTGACAATTATATTACTGCCATCAATGAGCGCCCAAGACGACTTCTTCAATATCAATCCTCAAAATTCCTGTTTGAGCTATCCCGAACAGCTTAACATCTGGAACTCTAGTTATCTATGAACTGGTTGCACTTGACTTGACAACTTGCGGAAAAATAGTTCATTAAAAAATTTTTTGAAAGACCTTGTTCTTTTATTTTTTTTTTGCTATACTATTGAAAATAAAATATTCCTTTAATCTAGTCCCGTGAGACTGGCAAGGAGAATGAACGGATCAAAAGTGCGCCATTAGGTTTTGTGGTGCCCATATTTTGTGAAATCTCCTTGCATTCAAGGAGATTTTTTATGTGAATTTTTGGAGGAGGTTTCAAATGAAATCGAAGGAAATTGTTGATCAAATGACCATGAAGCGTGCCATTACACGTATTACTTATGAAATTATTGAGCGTAACAAGGATTTGGATAATGTCGTTTTAGCAGGAATTAAAACACGAGGTGTTTACTTGGCTCGTCGTATTCAAGAACGGTTATTACAACTTGAAGGTCTGGACTTACCAATTGGTGAACTAGATATCAAACCGTTTAGAGATGACACAAAAAGTCAAGAAGATACAACAACTATGCCAGTTGATATCACTGGAAAAGATGTCATTTTAGTAGATGATGTTCTTTATACAGGCCGTACGATACGAGCAGCTATTGATAATCTGGTTAGTTTGGGCCGTCCAGGTCGTGTGAGCCTTGCTGTCCTAGTAGATAGAGGGCATCGTGAACTACCTATTCGAGCAGCTTATGTTGGCAAAAATATTCCAACTAGCAGTAGTAAAGAAATTGTTGTTGAAGTCGTTGAAGTTGACGGCCAAGACCGTGTTAGTATTGTGGATCCAAGCTAAGAAAGAGGTAAATTGTGAAAGACGTTATTTATGATGTAGAAGAAGTTCCAAAAGCCGGTGTTCTGATTGGCTTATCTTTCCAACATTTATTTGCCATGTTTGGAGCGACTGTTTTAGTCCCTATTCTTGTTGGCATTGATCCTTCTGTGGCCTTGCTTTCCAGTGGTTTAGGAACATTAGCGCACCTATCGGTTACTAAATTTAAAATTCCTGCTTATATGGGATCTAGTTTTGCCTATATTGCGGCCATTCAAATGCTGATGAAGACAGATGGTATTGGGGCAGTAGCACAAGGAGCAATTACAGGTGGTTTAGTTTATTTACTTGTGGCACTTGTGGTTAAAGCTATTGGTAATGACTGGATTGATAAGATTTTACCACCAATTGTGGTAGGACCGATTGTCATGGTCATTGGACTTAGCCTTGCTACTACAGCCGTTAGTGATGTCATGCTAAAAGATGGTAAGTATAATCTCCTCTATTTTATTATCGGGCTCTTAACCCTACTAGCAGTCATCTTCTTTAATATCTACGGAAAAGGAATTGTAGGTATTATCCCTATCTTGCTAGGACTTTTAGTAGGTTACCTCTTTGCCATTCTACTTGGTTTTATGACTGGACAAGAAATTGTCGATTTTACAGAAGTAGCTAAAGCACAGTGGCTTAGCCTACCATCAGTTGAGATTCCCTTCCTAACTTATGGGGTAAGGTTTTACCCAAGTGCTATTCTTACTATGGCTCCCATTGCTTTTGTCACAATGACTGAGCATTTCGGACATATTATGGTTTTAAATAGTTTGACTAAAAGAGATTACTTTAAAGATCCAGGCTTGGAAAAAACCTTAACCGGAGATGGTTTGGCTCAAATGATTGCTGGTTTTCTGGGAGCCCCACCGGTTACTTCCTATGGTGAAAACATCGGTGTTATGGCCTTAAACAAGATTTTCTCAGTCTATGTGATTGCTGGAGCCGCTGTGATTGCTGCTTTGCTAAGTTTTGTTGGAAAGGTTTCAGTATTGATTCAATCTATTCCGAGTCCAGTTATTGGAGGAATCTCTGTAGCCTTGTTTGGTGTCATTGCTTCTAGTGGTTTGAAGATTTTAATTGAGTCAAAAGTAGACATGGATAATAAGAAAAACCTCTTGATTGCAAGTGTTATCTTGGTATCAGGTATCGGTGGCTTAATGCTTCAAGTTAATGGCCTTCAAATCTCAGGAGTTGCCTTTTCAACCTTATTAGGTATTCTTTTGTATCAAATTCTTCCAGAAAAATAAAGTCTTTTAAGAAGTCTACTGATTTTGATATCTACATTAATTAGAATTAAAGAGGGGATAAATATGCCAGTTATTGATAATCGTGTTGCACTAAAAAATCTTGTGTCAATGGAAGAGTTAAGTAATGAAGAAGTATTAGGGCTCTTAAGTAGAGGCTCTGAATACAAGTCTGGTGAAGCTAGAATGGCTAACCAAAACTTGTATTTTGCGGCTAATTTATTCTTTGAAAATTCAACTAGAACCCACAAATCGTTTGAAGTGGCAGAAAAAAAGCTAGGGGTCAATGTCCTTGATTTTAATGCAGATACCAGTGCTGTTAATAAAGGAGAGACACTTTACGATACAGTACTAACCATGAGTGCTTTAGGTGCAGACATTTGTGTTATTCGTCATCCTCAAGATGAATATTACAAAGAATTGGTAGAAAGTCCTACCATTACGACAGCTATCGTCAATGGTGGAGATGGATCTGGTCAACACCCTAGTCAATGTTTACTCGATTTGCTGACAATTTATGAAGAGTTCGGACGTTTTGAAGGGTTAAAGATTGCGATCGCTGGTGATTTAAGCCATTCACGTGTTGCTAAATCTAATATGCAGATTCTAAAGAGATTAGGAGCGGAGCTTTACTTTTATGGTCCGCAACAATGGTACTCAAGTGAGTTTGATGCCTATGGCACTTATATTGATATCGATAAGATTATTGACCAACTAGATGTTTTGATGCTTCTTCGTGTGCAACATGAACGTCATGATGGCAGTCAAAGCTTTTCGAAAGAGGACTATCATCAGCAATTTGGGTTAACGAAAGCGCGTTATCAGTCTTTAAAATCATCTGCCATTATTATGCATCCAGCACCTGTCAACCGAGATGTGGAAATTGCAGATAGTTTAGTAGAAGCACCTAAAGCTAGAATTGTGGCACAGATGGCAAATGGGGTTTTTGTACGAATGGCTATCATCGAAGCTATTCTAAATGGTAGAAAAGTTCTCTAGTATTCCTCAAAAAATTAGAGTGGAGTAAGCAATTAAATGACAAAACGATTACTGATTTTAGAAGATGGAACGATTTTTGAAGGGAAGGCCTTTGGGGCTGATATTGATGTCACAGGTGAAATCGTCTTTAATACTGGGATGACTGGTTATCAAGAGTCAATAACAGACCAATCCTATAATGGTCAGATTCTGACTTTTACCTATCCCTTGATTGGCAATTATGGCATTAATAGAGACGATTATGAGTCCATTAGTCCAACTTGTAAGGGAGTGGTTGTTTCAGAGGTAAGCAGGTTAGCCAGTAATTGGCGTCAGCAAATGACCTTAGATGAGTTTCTAAAAGCAAAAGGAATTCCTGGCATAAGTGGTATTGATACGCGAGCATTGACCAAATTGATTCGAAAAGAAGGAACAATGAAAGCGACGATGGCTGATGACGGAGATAGTATAGAGCATTTAAAGGATCAATTAAGGGCAACCGTTTTAGCGACAAATAATATTGAACAGGTTTCCACTAAAGCGGCTTATCCTGCTCCAGGAACTGGAAAAAATATTGTGATAGTGGATTTTGGACTCAAACATTCTATTTTGAGAGAATTTTCAAAACGCCGATGCAATGTGACTGTAGTTCCTTTTGATATAAGTGCAGAAGACATTTTACAATTGAATCCAGACGGCTTGATGTTATCAAATGGGCCAGGAAATCCAGAAGATTTACCAGGTGCTTTAGCAATGATTCGAGGAGTTCAAGGAAAAATCCCTATATTTGGTATCTGTATGGGTCATCAGCTCTTTAGTCTAGCCAATGGTGCTAAGACCTTTAAAATGACTTTTGGACATCGTGGCTTTAACCACGCTGTTCGAGAGATTGCAACTGGTCGTATTGATTTTACCAGTCAAAATCATGGTTATGCCGTTGAAAGAGATACTTTACCCGAAAGTCTGATGATCACCCATGAAGAAATTAATGACAAAACAGTTGAAGGGGTAAGACATCGGGATTATCCAGCCTTTTCGGTTCAATTTCATCCAGATGCAGCACCTGGACCACATGATGCCAGTTATTTATTTGATGAATTTCTAGAGATGATTGATGCTTGGAAAATGGATCAGTCAAGTCAAAACTAATATTTAATGTTAAACAGAGAGTTGACAAATAGATGGAGAAAGGAAGGGATACAGCTTTCGCTTAGCGAAAAAGTGTTTCAGATGAACACTATGTATCGATAACATATGCCAAAACGCAAAGATATTCATAAAATTATGGTCATTGGCTCAGGACCAATAGTGATTGGTCAAGCAGCAGAATTTGATTATGCCGGTACACAAGCTTGCTTAGCCCTCAAAGAAGAAGGTTATGAGGTTATTTTAGTCAACTCTAATCCTGCCACTATTATGACCGATAAAGAAATCGCCGATAAGGTATACATTGAGCCTTTAACCCTCGAATTTGTTAGTCGAATTCTAAGAAAAGAAAGACCAGATGCCTTAGTTCCCACTCTAGGTGGTCAAACAGGATTAAACATGGCTATGGAGCTTTCCAAAAAAGGGATTCTTGATGAATTGTCAGTTGAACTTTTGGGGACCAAACTATCAGCTATTGATCAAGCAGAGGACCGTGATTTATTTAAGAAATTAATGGAAGAGCTTGACCAACCCATTCCAGAGTCAGAGATTGTCAATACTGTCGAAGAAGCTCTTGATTTTGCTAATAGCATTGGCTTTCCTGTTATTGTACGACCAGCCTTCACTTTAGGTGGTAGTGGTGGTGGACTCTGTCAGAATGCTAGAGAATTACAAAATGTTACCGAAAATGGACTTAAGCTATCACCTGTTAGCCAGTGCTTGATTGAACGCTCCATCGCAGGCTTTAAAGAAATTGAATATGAAGTCATGCGAGATTCAGCAGATAATGCATTGGTCGTGTGTAATATGGAAAATTTTGATCCAGTTGGTATTCATACAGGAGATTCTATTGTTTTTGCCCCTACGCAAACCTTATCAGATATTGAAAATCAACTCTTGCGTGATGCCAGTTTAAAAATTATTCGTGCTCTTAAAATTGAAGGTGGTTGTAATGTTCAGCTAGCTCTAGATCCAAACAGTTTTCGTTATTATGTTATTGAAGTTAACCCACGAGTCTCAAGATCTTCAGCCTTAGCATCAAAAGCAACTGGTTATCCTATCGCTAAGCTAGCTGCTAAAATAGCGGTTGGTTTAACTCTTGATGAGGTGGTTAATCCTGTGACAGGTAGCACCTATGCGATGTTTGAGCCTGCTTTGGATTATGTGGTTACAAAAATGCCACGTTTTCCTTTTGATAAGTTTGAACAAGGTGATCGTCGTTTAGGAACTCAGATGAAAGCCACAGGTGAAGTGATGGCTATTGGGCGAAACATTGAAGAATCTCTCCTAAAAGCTTGTCGCTCGCTTGAAATTGGCATTACTCATAACGAAATGCCTGAGTTGTCTGCCGTCAGTGATGATATCTTAGTGGATAAGTTAATTAAGGCCCAAGATGACCGTCTCTTTTACCTATCAGAAGCTATTCGCCGAGGTTATCAGATTGAAGACTTAGCTGCTTTGACAAAAATAGATCTCTATTTCTTAGATAAATTATTACATATTCTTGAATTAGAAGAAGCACTGAAAGAAGCGCCTGTAGATGTACAGCTCTTAAAAGAAGCTAAGCGTTATGGCTTTTCAGATGCTAAAATTGCTTCGCTTTGGCAGCTTGATCCCAAAAACGTGAGACAATTACGATTAGAACAAAACATCTTGCCGGTCTACAAAATGGTAGATACCTGTGCCGCTGAGTTTGAGTCTAGCACCCCTTACTTCTATGCTACTTATGAATGGGAAAATGAGTCAGAAAGATCTACAAAGGAATCGATTATTGTGATCGGATCTGGCCCTATTCGAATTGGTCAAGGGGTGGAGTTTGACTATGCAACGGTGCATTCTGTTAAGGCCATTCAAGATGCTGGCTATGAAGCCATTATTATGAACTCTAATCCTGAAACTGTCTCAACTGATTTTTCCATTTCAGATAAACTTTATTTTGAGCCTTTGACATTTGAAGATGTCATGAACGTTATTGATTTGGAGAAACCCAAAGGTGTTTTACTTCAATTTGGAGGTCAAACAGCTATTAACCTTGCAGCCGACTTGCAAGCAGCAGGAGTCAGAATTTTAGGAACACAATTGGAAGATTTAGATCGGGCAGAAGACCGACATCTATTTGAACAAGCCTTGAAAGACTTGGCTATTCCACAGCCACCAGGCCAAACAGCCACCAATGAAGAAGAAGCCTTACTAGCAGCAAGACGTATAGGATTTCCAGTCCTAGTTAGGCCTTCTTATGTACTAGGTGGTCGCGCTATGGAGATTGTTGAGAATGAAGAAGACCTTAGAGCTTATATGCAGACAGCCGTCAAAGCTAGCCCAGAACATCCCGTTTTGGTAGATTCTTATATTATCGGAAAAGAATGTGAAGTAGATGCCATTTGTGATGGGGAATCTGTTTTGATTCCAGGTATTATGGAACACATTGAGAGATCTGGTGTGCACTCAGGAGATTCAATGGCTGTTTACCCACCTCAATCCTTATCACCAAAAATAAAGGAAATGATTGTAGACTATACTCAGAGGTTAGCAATTGGTCTTAATTGCATCGGTATGATGAATATTCAATTTGTGGTAAAAGATGAAGAGGTCTTTGTCATTGAAGTCAATCCACGTTCTAGTCGTACAGTTCCTTTTTTGTCCAAAGTGACCGATATTCCAATGGCTCAAGTGGCAACAAAAGCTATTTTAGGTCAGAAGTTAGAAAGTATGGGGTATCAAAAAGGGCTTTATCAAGAAAGTCAGTTGGTACACATCAAAGCGCCAGTCTTTTCCTTTACAAAATTAGCACAAGTAGATAGTTTACTGGGACCTGAAATGAAATCAACAGGAGAGGTTATGGGATCTGATACAAGTCTGGAAAAAGCTCTGTATAAAGCCTTTGAAGCTAGTTATTCTCATTTATCAGAGTATGGTAATATTGTTTTTACAATAGCAGATGACAATAAGGAAGAAGCTCTCCTTCTTGCCAAGCGTTTTAGAGCAATGGGCTATCAGATTTTAGCTACTCAAGGAACAGCCTCTTATTTTGAAGAAAATGGTTTAGTTAGTCAACTTGTCGGTAAAATCGGTGACTCAGCCAATGATATACCATCTTTAGTAAGAAATGGCAGAGTTCAAGCAATTGTGAATACAGTTGGTAATAAACGAACAGCTGATAAAGACGGTCAACTTATCAGAAGCTCTGCAATCGAGCAAGGAATTCCTTTATTTACAGCTTTAGATACTGCGGCAGCAATGTTAATTGTTTTAGAAAGCAGAAGTTTCTTGACACAAGCCTTATAAAATTGTTGAAACCATTTTTAAGTTTTCTTGAAGATGGTTTTTTCATTACAAAAGTGTAAGTTAAGAATAAAGACAAATTGGTATAATTAAAGTAGATGCTATAAGATAAGGAAATGTTAAAGGCAAAATGACAGAAACGCCTTGACAAGCACAAACAATAATCATATACTTGTCTTATAAAAATAGTACAAAACAGGAGGGCAGAGATGTCTATTAAAGGAATGGAAAATATGTCAAAGAAAACCAAAGGCATTTTAATTGGTGCAGGTGTACTTGCTTTAGTTGCTATAGGAGTTATTTTATGGAAACAACAACAGGATACTCTAGCTGTTAAGACCATAAAAGAACCCTATTCATCAGTTAATGTGACAGAAGGTACAATTGCATCTTCAACCTTACTATCTGGTACAGTAAAGGCTCTTTCAGAAGAATACATTTATTTTGATTCATCCAAAGGAAGTGATGCTAAAGTAACTGTTAAAGTCAGTGATCAAGTAACGCAAGGACAACAGTTGGTTCAATACAATACAACAACTGCACAAGCTGGCTATGATGCCGCGGTTAGAAACTTAAACAAAATTGGACGTCAAATTAATCATTTGAAAACATATGGCGTTCCTGCAGCGAGCACTCAAACAAGCCAAGATGAAGAGACAGGTGAGGTAACAACAAAAACAATTCAACCCTCAGCTCAAGAAAATGCTAGTTACATTCAGCAATTACAAGATTTAAATGATCTCTATGCAGACGCTCAAGGGGAAGTCAATAAAGCTCAAGTTGCCCTAAATGAAACTGTTATTGTAAGTGGCGTATCTGGTACAGTGGTTGAAGCCAATAATGATATTGATCCTTCTGCCAAGAATAGTCAAACCCTGGTACACGTAGCAACAGAAGGACAACTTCAAGTTAAAGGAACATTGACAGAATATGACTTGGCTAATATCAAAGTTGGTCAACCTGTTAAAATTAAATCTAAAGTCTATACCGATCAAGAGTGGACGGGTAAAATTTCCTATATTTCTAATTACCCTTCAGACCCTAATGGTGGTGGAGCAGCGCAAGCTTCAACTGCGGGAGCATCAGATGGAACAGGTGCTACCTATGATTACAAGATCGATATTACTAGTCCATTAAACGATTTGAAACAAGGGTTTACGGTATCTGTAGAAGTGATTAATGAAGCAAAACATGTTTTGATCCCCGTGTCAGCTGTTGTTAAAAAAGGTAAAAAACACTTTGTTTGGCTTTATGATGATGCGACTGCTAAAGTGAAAAAAGTTGAGGTCACACTTGGTAATGCAGATGCGCAAAGACAAGAAATTAATACAGGACTTAAAGTAGGAGATATTGTCATTTCTAATCCAGATAAAAGGATTAAAGATGGTAAAAAACTTGAAGATGTCATCTCAACAGATAGCCATGCATCAAAAGATTCTAAAGAAAAGAGCAAAGAATCCGAGGTGAGTAAGTAGTGACAGATGAAAAAAAAGAACTCATACAATTAAAAAATATTGTCAAAAGTTATCAGAATGGTGACCAAAAACTTCAAGTTCTTAAAGGAATTGATTTAACAGTCTATGAAGGAGAATTTTTAGCCATTATGGGTCCGTCTGGCTCTGGAAAATCAACTCTAATGAATATTATTGGTTTGTTAGATAGGCCAACCTCAGGAGATTACAATCTAAATGGGACTGAGGTTAAGGCACTTAATGACCGCAAACTCGCTCAAGTGCGTAATGAAGAAATTGGCTTTGTCTTTCAACAATTTTTCCTATTAGCCAAATTAAATGCCCTTCAAAATGTTGAGCTACCTTTAATTTATGCAGGAGTTGGTATTACTAAGCGTAAAGAAAAAGCAAAACAATATTTGGAAAAAGTTGAGCTAGGCATGCGGATGAAGCATCTTCCATCAGAGCTATCAGGAGGACAAAAACAAAGAGTTGCAATCGCAAGAGCTCTTGTTAATAACCCTTCTATCATCTTAGCGGATGAGCCTACAGGTGCTTTAGATACTAAAACGGGAGAACAAATTTTAAAACTGCTGACAGATCTCAATAAAGAAGGCAAAACCATTATTATGGTTACACATGAACCCGAAATTGCTGATTATGCCACCCGAAAAATTATTATTCGTGATGGGGAAATCACAATGGACACAACAGAAAGTATTAGGATTGACTAGGAGGATATAGAATGGAAAATTGGAGATTCGCTCTTAGCTCAATCTGGGGGCACAAATTGCGCTCAATTCTAACCATGTTAGGGATTATTATCGGTGTTTCTGCCGTAGTTATTATCATGGGTCTTGGTAGTGCCATGACCAAAAGTATTACAGATTCTTTTACGAGTGATCAAAAAGAAATACAACTTTATTTTGAACCAAATGTTCAAGAAGAATTTTATACTCCAGACCAAGATAAGGTCGTTAAAGAAGATTGGCTCAAACAAATCGTTCACAGTATTGATGGTATTGATTCTTATTATTTTACTAATAACACCTCTTCAACCATTTCTTTTGAAAAAAAGAAAAAAGACAATGCTTCCATCAAAGGTGTAAGCTCTGATTATTTTAAGATTAAAAAATATGATATTCTAGCTGGGAGAAGCTTTGATACTAAAGATTATAGTAATTTCTCACGTATCATACTCTTAGATACTGTTTTATCAGATGAACTTTTTGGAAAAGGAAACTATCAAAAAGCTTTAAACAAAGTAGTCAGCTTAGGCAATAAGGATTATCTTGTTATCGGTGTCTATAAAGCAGAAGGTCTTAGCCCTATTTTTGGAATAGGTCTTGGAGGAGAGGCTACTATGACAAATACTCAGATAGCATCTGAGTTCCATGCTAAAGAGATTGATTCCATGTTTATCCATGTCAAGGACGCCAAGGAGAGTCTAAGGCTAGGTAAAGAAGCGGGCAAGATGTTGACTAAATTATCTCAAGTCAAAGATGGGAAATATGTTGCACCGGATAATGCCAAAATTATTGATAATATTAATAAAAGTTTTGGGATAATGACAACTGTTATTGGAGCCATTGCAGGGATTTCATTGTTGGTTGGTGGTATTGGTGTTATGAATATCATGTTGGTATCAGTAACAGAACGGACACGTGAAATAGGCCTAAGAAAAGCTTTAGGTGCCACACGTTTGAAAATTTTATCTCAGTTTCTAATTGAATCTGTCGTGTTAACTATTATTGGTGGTTTATTAGGTCTGTTGTTAGCTCAAGTAAGTGTTGGCTTACTAGGTAATGCTATGCAGGTTAAAGGAGCTTCTGTCTCTTTAGATATTGCACTGATAGCTGTTGCTTTCTCAGCTTCTATTGGTATTATCTTTGGATTATTACCAGCAAACAAAGCAAGTAAACTAGATCCGATTGAGGCCTTACGTTATGAATAGTTTTGAATTATCGCATTCACAATTAAAGAAAATTTTTCAAGTTTTGGGTGCTTTGTCCATACTCTTTTCGATTGCTTTAGTGGTATTTCTTTTCAGACAATTAGATATTCTAAATAACCCCAACGCTTTAGCCAACCTCATTAAAAAGCATCTTCTGATTGGAGCCATAGGCTTCTTTATCCTTCAGATTATTCAAGTTGTCATCCCTATTATTCCTGGAGGGGTGACGACTGTTGTAGGATTTTTAGCCTTTGGTCCTATTCTTGGATTCTTCTTAAATGTATCTGGAATTTGTATTGGATCTTGTCTTTTATTTCAATTGGTTAGAAGGTATGGTAAGCCATTTATTCTCCTTTTTTTATCAAAGAAGCAAGTTAATTTCTATGAAAAGAAATTAGCCAGTAAAACCTTTGAAACCTTTTTTATCCTGAATATGATTTCGCCTTTGGCACCTGCGGATGCCTTGATTATGGTGACAGGATTGAGCAAAATGACTTACCACAAATTTTTAATTATTATTTTACTTTGCAGACCAATTTCCATTATTACTTTTAGCTATTTTTGGATTTATGGTGGGGAGTTTATCAAAAATCTTTTGATAGCTTCTTAATTCCTAGCTGAGCTTGCTCAACTGGGAATTTTTCATAATATTGAGGAAAGGAGTAAATTGACATGTCTTTTTTATCTGAATTACTGTCGATTATGAAAAAAATCAAAATGGAATGGTTGATAAAAGCCAGTGTTTTTCAGTTGCTCTTTGTCACTATTGCAAATTTGGCTCTATCGGAGTTATTTTATCTGATTTTAGATGTATCTGGACAGTATCATTTAGATAAAGATAACATCATAACTTTTGTTAAGAATCCGCTTGCTTTATTTTTATTTTTGCTCTACTTTTTAGTATTAGTCGCTTTTATTCACCTTGAGTTTTTTATTTTATATCGTATTATTGCTGAAAAACGACTATCTCAGAGGAATTTTAAAAAAACAATAACTTATTACATACAGCATCTTAGAAAATATGTTATGGGTTGGCAACCATTAGTAATCCTAACCTATATTGTACTGACTATTCCAATTTTAAAGCTAGGTTTATCTTCTGTTATTACGGAAAAACTTTATGTACCGGATTTTATTATGTCGGAACTTTCTAAGAGTGAGACAACTAAATACCTTCTTTTTCTGTTACTTGGAAGCATGTTTTATCTGAATTTACGATTTGTCTATTTTTTACCTCTTTTATCCTTGAAAAAAATATCAGCACAAGCAGCTCTGATAGAAAGTTGGAAAAAACACGTCGACGAACGCTGGGGCTGCTGTCGAGGTTAGCCGGATTAGCAATTTTTGTCATAACGATAATGGCAACCTTAATTATGGTAATTCTGGCAGTCATTTTCTTCTTTTATGTAGATGGAAATCGCTTGACCATTCAAGTCATTTCACTAACTTTGGTTTGGGAAATCATCTTTTTTAGTACCATTTTTTTAAAATTAGCAGTTGCTATTCTTCTAAAAAATGACCTCATGCCAAATTGGGAACCCAAGAAAAGAATAAGACGAAAAAGAAGCTTTATTTCCCTCATACTTTTGTTATTATTAACTTTAGGATTTGCACTTGGATCACTGGGTAAACTTACTTTTTTAGAGCCTTCAGAAAATCAACAAGTAATTGCTCATAGGGGGCTTGTTTCGGCAGGAGTAGAAAACTCTATCGAAGCACTTGAAGGTGCTAACAGAGCTAAGAGTGATGCGGTAGAATTAGATTTAATGTTAACAAAAGACAATCAATTTGTAGTCTCTCATGATAATTCCTTAAAACGCTTGGCTGGTATCACCAATGATGTGAGACATATGACTTTAGCTCAATTAGAGTCAACACCTATTCATCAAGGCAAATTTAAAAGTCATTTTGTTTCATTTGAGACTTTTTATAAGAAAGCAAAGGAACTCAAAATGCCTTTGCTAATTGAATTGAAACCTACAGGAAGTGAACCTAAAAATTATGTTGATCTTTTTCTTGAGACCTATCGTCGGTTAGGAGTCGGAACAGAAAATAAGGTCATATCACTAAATCTGAAAGTTATGGAAGAGATTGAAAGAAAAGCTCCTTCTATTAAAACTGGTTATGTAATCCCTATTCAAATTGGCTTTTTGGGAGAAGAGAAGATTGATTTTTATGTTATTGAAGATTTTTCATATCGTTCACGCCTATCCTCTCAAGCGCTATTAAAGAAAAAAGAACTCTTTGTGTGGACAATCAATCAGGGGGACCGTATGGAATTTTATTTGCAAAAACCAATCCAAGGAATGATTACAGATTACCCTCAAGAAGTAAAGGCATTAAGTCATGAGCTAAAAAGAGAAAACTCCTTTTTTGATCGTTTGATTCGAATTATTTTCACCTCATTTTAAATGTGTCAAGAAAAAAACTTGACAGCAAATAAAAACTAGGTTATACTAAATTATATAAGAAGTGGCTGTGCCATTTTCTTACTTATTATCAAAAAGAAAAGAGACATTATAACAATGGCAGTTAAAATTCGTTTGACTCGTATGGGTTCTAAGAAAAAACCTTTCTACCGTATTAACGTTGCAGACTCACGTGCACCACGTGATGGTCGTTTTATCGAAACAGTTGGAACATACAACCCACTTGTAGCTGAAAACCAAGTAGCACTTAAAGAAGACCGTATCCTTGATTGGTTGTCAAAAGGTGCACAACCTTCAGATACTGTTCGTACCATCTTCTCAAAAGCTGGTGTTATGGCTAAGTTCCACGATCAAAAATTTTCTAAATAATTAAAGCCTATGGATACCATTGAAAATCTTATTATCGCTATTGTGAAACCTTTGATTTCACAACCCGATAAACTTACCATAAAAATTGAAGATACTCCTGACTTTATGGAGTATCATCTTGACTTGGATGCTCAGGACATCGGTCGTGTTATCGGCAAAAAAGGTCGTACTATTACAGCGATAAGATCGATTGTCTACTCGGTTCCAACCTTAGGAAAAAAAGTTCGTTTAGTAATTGATGAGAAATAATTCATTGTTTCACTAGACTAAAAGTTTGTTAGTATTACTAGCAAGCTTTTTTCTTTTAGTAAGTTCCTTTAAACTACTTTACTGGTTAAGTAAATGATGGTACTATGTTAATGACCTGAGACGGTTAATTATTTTTCACCCACATACTTAACTAGTTAAGTATGTGGGTGAAAAAAGGAGAAAAAATGAAAAAAGATTTTAAACTTTCTACTGGCTTACTTACAGTAGTGACTTTATCAAGTGTGGTTTTGGCTTCAGAAGCAACAATGTCAACAGTTCAAGCCCATACTCCAACAACAGCTGTGACAGTAGCTCAAGCAAATGGGAATTTTCAATTCATTGCTACAGTTGTTGATGCTAAAGGAAACAACTTAGCCGGTAAAATTGTTGTTGTCAGTGATGTGACTGATGGTGCTAGCAAAGTGCTTCAAACACTTACAACTGATGCCAAAGGTCAAGCTATCTTTTCTGCTCTTCCAACTAATCGTAATATTAGTGTTTCAGTGGATGGTGTAGTTAAAGGCTATACCTTGCGTACAAGTGAAGCTAACACAACAAAAGTAGCTAGTTTTACAGCAGAAGGTGTTGGTCAAGGAACACCTACTTACAGTACATCTCCTTTAGATGTTTTTGTTCGTAATCAAGATGCAGAAGCTATCGCAGGCAAATCTGTGACTTTAAAAGATGCACAAGGTAATGACATTGAAACTATTGTAAGCAATGCGGAAGGTTTGGCACGTTTTAGTCAAAAATTGATGGATGGCACCTTCTATCAGATCTATGTTGATGGTAAAAAATTAGCAGAAAATATGCCAGGACATTATTCTACTGTTTATTTAGATCAATCAAGCTCAGAACATAAACATGATGACAAAAAGGATTCTTCTACAAAATCAGATCCTTCAACTGGTCAAAAGAGTGAAGAAGGCTTCACTTTTGTAGCAACTGTTATGAATAAAGAGGGTAAAGCTCTTGAAGGTAAAGAAGTTGCTTTATTTGATATCACAGACGGAAAGGCACTTGCTTTGACTTCTGTTAAAACGAACGCAAGTGGACAAGCTATCTTCAAAAAATTACCATTATCTCGTAATATCAGTGTCAAAGTAGACGGAGAAGATAAAGGCTACACACTTAGAACCAGTGAAAATGGTGCTGAAAAAGCAGTTGCTTTCTATGCTAAAGGAGAAGGTCAAAAAGCAGTACCAACAACAAAAACACCTTTAACTGTGACAGTTAGAGATGCAGATGGCCAAGGTCTTCCAAATCAAAAAGTGACTTTGAAAAATGAACTTGGTCAAGTAATGGCAGAAATGATGACTGATAAAGATGGTAAAGTTACGGTTACTGATAAATTGATGGATGGTATGTTCTACAGTCTATTAGTCAATGATGTGAAAATGCGTGACTTGACACCAGGAAATGATGTTAGTGTTTACTTGAAGGCTGATCAAATTAAGAAAGCAACTGACAAAGATGCTTCTGATATGACAAAATCAGATAAAAATTCTACTAAGTCAGCTGACAAAACAAGTGATAAGGTAGACAATGCCAAAAAATCACTAGATCCAGTAAAACAAGACAGTAAAACACTTCCTAAAGCAGGTGATAAAGCTGTTACTATTTTAAGTTTAGTTGGAGTAGTAATGCTTGGCTTAGCAAGTCTTCTTTTGATTGCTAAGAAAAAAATGAACTAATAGACTAGTTCAAATTTAAAAGTTGAGAAATCTCTATTTAGAGGGCAGAGCCCTCTAAATAGAGATTTTTTGGTTCTGAAGGGATTGAAGAGGAATCTTGGGACTTGCAAGTGCAAAATAGGGAATAACATGTTATAATAGGAATGAATTGATTTGAAAATGATTCTTTTTAAAAGGATAAGTCAAGAGATATATCTGAGACAAAAGCAATCATTTTAGTGAGTAGGAGTTACTATGAAGTATTTTAACGTTGGGAAAATTGTCAATACCCAGGGTTTACAAGGTGAGATGCGTGTTCTATCTGTCAGCGATTTTTCTGAAGAACGCTTTAAAAAAGGAGCTAAACTAGCCTTATTTGATGATAAGGACTCTTTTGTGACAGAGATTGAGATTGCTAGTCACAGAAAGCAAAAGAATTTTGACATTGTCAAATTCAAGGGCATGTATCATATTAATGACATTGAAAAATTCAAAAGTTACCAACTCAAGGTTTCTGAAGACCATCAAGGCGATTTGGAAGAGGGAGAATTTTACTACCATCAAATCATAGGTTTGGAAGTCTTTGAGAAAGATCAGTTGATTGGTGTCATTAAGGAAATTTTGCAACCAGGAGCTAATGACGTTTGGGTCGTTAAACGTAAAGGCAAACGTGATTTGTTGTTGCCTTATATTCCTCCAGTTATTTTAGCTGTTGATATTGAAAACAAACGGGTTGATGTTGATATCATGGAAGGATTGGATGATGAAGATTGATATTTTGACGCTTTTTCCTGAAATGTTTGCCCCATTGGAACATTCCATAGTTGGTAAAGCAGTGGAAAAAGGACTTTTAGATATCCGTTACCATAATTTTAGAGAAAATGCAGAAAAGTCCCGTCATGTTGATGATGAGCCTTATGGGGGAGGGCAAGGCATGTTGCTACGCGCACAGCCTATTTTTGACACCCTTGATAAGCTAGACTCAAAAAAACCAAGGGTCATTCTTCTTGATCCTGCAGGAAAAGCTTTTACCCAAGCTGTTGCTGAAGAATTAGCTCTTGAGGAAGAGTTAATTTTTATTTGTGGACATTATGAAGGTTATGATGAGCGCATTAAGAGTCGTGTCACAGATGAATTGTCCTTAGGTGACTTTGTCTTAACGGGTGGAGAATTAGCTGCCATGACCATTGTTGATGCAACAGTACGCTTAATTCCAAGTGTTATTGGTAAAGAGAGTAGCCATCAAGATGACTCTTTTTCATCAGGACTTTTAGAGTACCCTCAATACACCCGTCCCTATGATTTTCGTGGCATGACTGTACCAGATGTTTTAATGAGTGGACATCATGAAAATATTCGTTTATGGCGCTTGAAAGAAAGTTTGAAGAAAACCTATTTGAGACGGCCAGATTTATTGGAGCATTATGTTTTTTCAGAGGAAGAGAAGCTCATATTTCAGTCTATTAAAGAAGAATTGACAGAAGGAGGACAATAGTGTCAGAAAAACAATATGATATTACCATTGTTGGCGGAGGTCCGGTGGGACTTTTTTCTGCATTTTATGCTGGACTTCGAGGAATGAGGGTCAAGATTATTGAGAGTCTATCTGAATTGGGTGGTCAGCCAGCCATTCTTTATCCAGAAAAAGTGATTTATGATATCCCAGCCTACCCTTCCTTGACAGGTGCGGAACTAACGGATCAACTTTTGGAACAAATTAAGCGTTTTGAGGATCGCATTACGATTTGTTTAAAAGAAGAGGTGCTTGGGTTTGAAAAAAGAGAGCAAGACTTCCTTATCCAGACAAATAAAAGCAGTCACTACAGTAAATCCATTATTATTGCTTGTGGTAATGGCGCCTTTGCTCCAAGAACCTTAGGCTTGGAAAATGAAGAAATATTTGCTGACAATAATATTTTTTATAATGTGCATCAGTTAGATCAGTTTGCAGGTAAAAAAGTTGTGATTTGTGGTGGTGGTGACTCAGCGGTGGATTGGGCTTTAGCCTTGTATGGTTTAGCAGAAAGCGTGACTTTGGTCCATCGTCGTGATGCCTTTAGAGCCCATGAACACAGTGTCGAATTATTGAAAGCATCTGGAGTTGAAATTTTGACGCCTTATGTACCTTTACAGTTAAAAGGTGAAGATGGCTTTGCCAAACAATTAATCGTACAAAAAGTGAAGTCAGATGAGACCATTAGTCTTGACTTAGATAGCTTAATTGTTAGCTTTGGTTTTTCTAGTTCCAACAAAAACTTAAAAAATTGGCAATTGGATTATAAGCGCTCTAGCTTAAATGTCTCTCATCTTTTTGAGACGAGTCAAAAAGGAATATTTGCAATTGGAGATGCAGCTCAATATGAAGGTAAGGTAGATTTAATTGCTACTGGTTTTGGAGAGGTACCAATGGCAGTGAATCAAGCCATTCAGTACATGTATCCAGAGCGTGATAATCGAGTAGTGCATTCCACTTCCTTGATTGAGGATTAAGGTAGTCTATAAAATATTATTATGGAACTATTACAAATTACTATAGGTCATTTTGAAAGACTTAAAGACAAGATATCATCTTTGTGATAGAATAAACAATGTAAAAATGTGAGTTTTTTCACGATAAATATAGATGAATCGAGGTCACAAGATGACAACTACACCTAAAGAAACATTCAGTTCTTTTATGAATAAAGTTTTAACTGGTACAGCAATTGCAATTGTTGTAGCACTAATTCCAAATGCTATTTTAGCCACTTTTTTAAAGCCCCTCTTACCAAATGCCACAGCAGCTGAATTTTTACATGTGGTACAAGTTTTTCAATTTTTCACGCCAATCATGGCAGGTTTCTTAATTGGACAACAATTTAAATTCAATCCCATGCAACAACTAGCAGTCGGTGGTGCTGCATATATTGGTTCAGGTGCTTGGAAATTTAATCCAGAAATTGTGACTGCCGTTGGTAAAGGTGGCTTCCAGTTAGTTGGTATTGGTGATCTCATTAATATGATGATTACAGCTAGCCTTGCTGTATTAGCGGTTAAATGGTTTGGCAATAAATTTGGATCACTACCAATCATTTTGTTACCAATAATCATTGGTACAGGTGTTGGTTATATTGGTTGGAAATTATTACCATATGTTTCTTATGTCACAACATTGATTGGACAAGGGATTAATTCCTTTACCACATTACAGCCCGTTTTGATGTCTATTTTGATTGCCATTGCTTTTGCTTTGTTGATTGTTAGTCCCATTTCAACGGTTGCTATCGGTTTAGCTGTTGGTTTAAATGGACTTGCCGCAGGGGCTGCTTCAATGGGAATTGCCTCTACAGCAGCCGTTCTTGTTTGGGCAACTTTAAAAGTGAATAAGTCTGGTGTTCCAATTGCTATTGCACTTGGGGCGATGAAAATGATGATGCCAAACTTCCTAAAACATCCTATTATGGCTATTCCGATGGTAGTGACAGCTGCCATCAGTTCTCTAGCTGTTCCCCTCTTTAATTTAGTCGGAACACCTGCTTCATCTGGTTTTGGTTTGGTGGGAGCTGTAGGTCCGATTGCTTCATTAGCAGGTGGAAGTTCTTTGCTTATTATTGTATTAGCTTGGCTTGTTATCCCATTTGGAATTGCTTTTGTCGCACATAAAGTCTGTCAAGATGTCTTGAAACTCTATAAAAATGATATCTTTGTATTCGAAGGATAAGAAGGAGAAAGTATGTTAGTTTATATTGCTGGCTCAGGAGCCATGGGTTGCCGCTTTGGTTACCAAATTTCTAAAACAAATAATGATGTGATTTTATTAGATAATTGGGAAAATCATATCAATGCTATTAAAGAAAATGGATTGACAATTACCGGTGATGTTGAAGAGACCGTTAAGTTGCCAATCATGAAACCAACACAGGCAAGTCAGGAAGCTGATTTGATTATCTTGTTTACTAAGGCAATGCAATTGCCACAAATGCTTCAAGATATTAAGGCTATTATTGGAAAAGAAACCAAAGTACTTTGCTTGTTAAATGGTCTTGGTCATGAAGATGTTATCCGTCAATATATTCCTGAACATAATATCATCATGGGTGTTACTGTTTGGACAGCAGGCTTAAAAGGCCCAGGACATGCTCATTTGCAAGGTGTTGGTGCCCTAAATCTACAAAGCATGGATAAAGACAATCAAGAAGCAGGACATCAAGTGGCAGAATTGCTTAACCAAGCAAACCTCAATGCAACCTATGATGATAATGTTTTACCAAATATTTGGAGAAAAGCCTGTGTGAATGGAACAATGAATTCACTTTGTGCTTTGTTAGATTGTACTATAGGTGAATTATTTGCCAGTGAAGATGGTCTTAAGATGGTTCATGAGATTATTCATGAATTTGTAAGTGTTGGCCAGGCTGAAGGAGTTGAGCTGAACGAAGAAGAGATCACTTCTTATGTGATGGACACTTCTGTCAAAGCTGCTCATCATTACCCATCAATGCATCAAGACTTGGTACAAAATCACCGTAAGACTGAAATTGATTTCTTGAATGGAGCAGTCAATAACAAAGGTCAAAAGCAAGGGATTAATACACCATATTGTCGATTAATCACGCAATTGATTCACACTAAAGAAGATGTTTTAAAAATCAAATAAACATTAAGCTAGAAATCTTTTGGTTTCTAGCTTTTTTATTACCGAATTTGAATGTTTTTGGAAGAAAGTGCTTGACTATGAAAGGAAAAATAGTATAATGTAGGTGTAAACGATTTCAGAAAGAGGTGATATTATTCTAAAATCGAAGCGTAAGCAATTAATCATGGAGAAAATAGCTCAAGACAATTATGTGACATTGGAAGATTTAGTCCGTTTGCTTGATTCCTCAGATTCAACTATCCGAAGGGATTTAGGAGAATTAGAACAGGAAGGAAAATTACACCGTGTCCATGGTGGGGCAGAGCTAATCCATTCTTTACAGGAAGAATTATCCAATCAAGAAAAATCAATCAAAAACAGTCAAATCAAACATGCTATTGCCCAAAGAGCAGCAGAATTCGTTTTTGATAATGATGTGATTTTTTTGGATGCTGGCACAACGACAGAATTTTTAATTCCTTTTTTACAAAATAAGAAGGTCACTGTCGTGACAAACTCTATCCATCATGCTACTCGATTGGTAGATGCAGGTACTAAAACCATTATTATTGGTGGCTATGTTAAGCAAACAACAGATGCTAGCATCGGAAATGTGGCGCTTGAACAAATTAAGCAACTCAATTTTGATAAAGCTTTTTTAGGAATGAATGGTATTGATGAGGATTTTCTCACAACACCCGATATGGAAGAAGCTGTTATCAAAAAGGCCGTTGTTGCTAATGCCACAACGAGCTATGTCTTAGCTGATGCAACCAAATTAGGACAGATTTCTTTTGTAAAAGTAGCTGCTCTTGAAGCGGTAACCATTATTACAGAAAGTGTTGTTAATCCATTACTGAAAAAAATGAAAGAAAAAACGAAGGTGATCGACATATGATTTATACCGTGACCCTCAACCCTTCAATTGATTTTATTGTTAGAATCGATCAATTAGCTATTGGTTCAGTGAATCGAATGGCCAGTGATGATAAATTTGCAGGGGGAAAGGGATTAATGTCAGCCGAATTTTAAAGAGGCTTGATATAGAAACAGTAGCAACCGGTTTTCTTGGTGGTTTTACTGGAAAATTTATCGAAGATTCTTTAACAAGTGAAGGGATAAGGTCTCGATTTGTTTCTGTTAATCAAGATACACGCATTAATGTTAAGGTAAAATCTCAGCAAGAAACTGAAATTAATGGTCAAGGTCCAGAGATTTCTAAGCAAGAACTCAATGAGCTCAAGGCAATCTTAAATCAATTGACTAATGAAGATACTGTTGTCTTTGCAGGTTCAGCACCATCTTCTTTGGGCAATCAGGTCTATAAAGATTTAATTCCTTTTGTTAGAGAAAAAGGAGCAGAAGTTGTTTGTGACTTTGAAGGCCAAAATTTATTGGATTCCTTAGCTTATCAGCCTTTGTTAGTCAAACCAAATAATCATGAGTTATAGGCTATCTTTGGACAGCCTATAAAGACTCTTGAAGATGTCGAAACTTATGCCAGACGCCTATTAGAGATGGGAGCCCAGCAAGCCATCATTTCAATGGCAGGCGATGGCGCACTCTTAGTCACTAAAGAAGCGACTTATTTTGCTAAATCACAAAAAGGCATTGATTATAAAGCATTAGACGGACAACCAACAGATTTATTCTTCATGATTGCGGCACCTCAAGGAGCTAATGATACTCATTTAGCTGCTTTGGCGGAGTTATCACAGTACCTATTGAAAGATGGTTTTGCAGATAGCTTACGTAAAGCTAAAACCCCAGAAGATGTGTTAGCTGTCTTTGATGCTTTTGAAGAAGAAAAAGAAGAAATCGCAACCCCTATTTTGGACAATCAAGACTTTATCGTTGCTGTTACAGCTTGTCCTACGGGTATTGCACATACCTACATGGCTGAAGAAGCTTTGAAAAAACAAGCCGCTCAAATGGGTGTGGGTATCAAGGTTGAGACAAACGGTGCTTCTGGTGTTGGCAATAAACTAACAGCTGAAGATATTGCTAAAGCAAAAGGGGTAATTGTAGCAGCAGATAAAGCTGTTGAGATGGACCGTTTTGACGGCAAACAATTGTTGTCACGCCCAGTTACTGATGGCATTAAAAAAAGTGAAGAATTGATTACAACTATTTTAGAAGGTAAAGCTTCAACTTACCATGCTAAGCAGTCTAATACCGTTAATGCATCTCAAGAAAAAAATGGACTTGGCGGAGCTTTCTACAAACATCTAATGAGTGGTGTTTCGCAAATGTTGCCATTTGTTATTGGTGGCGGGATTATGATTGCCATAGCTTTCTTGCTTGATAATATGCTTGGAGTGCCTAAAGATCAGTTAGGAAATCTAGGTTCTTACCATGAGCTTGCTGCTATTTTTATGAAAATTGGTGGTGCAGCCTTCTCATTCATGTTGCCTGTATTAGCAGGATATATTGCTTATTCGATTGCTGAAAAACCAGGTCTAGTAGCTGGTTTTGTAGCGGGTGCCATTGCTTCAAGCGGTCTTGCTTTTGGTAAAGTGCCATTTGCGGCTGGCGGAGAAAAAACACTTATGCTTGCAGGAGTTCCTTCAGGATTCCTTGGTGCACTTGTAGGTGGTTTCTTAGCGGGTGGTGTCATCCTAGCTCTTCGAAAATTACTAGCTCACTAGAAGGGGTCAAGTCTATATTACTTTATCCATTACTTGGTGTCTTAGTTACTGGTTTCTTGATGCTCTTTGTCAACATTCCAATGGCTGCAATTAACACAGCTCTTAACGACTTTTTACAAGGCCTTTCTGGAAGCTCAGCTGTCCTTATGGGATTATTAGTCGGTGGTATGATGGCTGTTGATATGGGTGGTCCTGTTAACAAAGCAGCCTATGTCTTTGGTACAGGGACTTTAGCAGCAACAGTAGCTAATGGCGGGTCAGTAGTTATGGCAGCCGTTATGGCAGGTGGTATGGTTCCACCATTAGCAGTATTTGTGGCTACATTGATCTTCAAAGATAAGTTTACAAAAGAAGAACGTGAATCTGGTCTAACGAATATTGTTATGGGCTTATCTTTCATTACTGAGGGTGCCATTCCATTTGGTGCCGCTGACCCTGCGCGTGCTATTCCAAGCTTCATTGCTGGCTCAGCTTTGACAGGTGCGCTTGTTGGACTTGCAGGTATCAAATTAATGGCTCCTCACGGTGGTATCTTTGTTATCGCTTTAACAAGCAATCCATTACTTTATCTCGTATTTATTACTATTGGAGCTATTGTATCAGGTCTTCTATTTGGAGCACTTCGTAAAAAAGCTTAAAAAGAATGTTTTAAAGGTCTAAACTAGAATCTGCTAAGGTTCTAGTTTTTTTGATATACTATAAGCAATTACTAAAAAAGGAGTCCTATTTTTGAAAAAAAGGAGAAAACCTAGTAAAAGGCTTAGTAAAGGATGGCAAAATCTAGTTTTTGGACTACTATTAGTGAATCTTATCTTTTCTTTTTGTAGCCTTCATAAAGCTAAAGTGGCATTTAGTCCCTATGCCCAAACCCCTAGGCATCTTTTTGTTTCAAGGGTCAGTCATGCGGCTCAAACAGTTGCTCAACGACATGATCTCTATCCTTCTGTTATGCTAGCACAAGCTATTTTAGAATCAAATAATGGCCAATCTCAGTTGAGTCAAAAACCATATTATAATTTTTTTGGAATCAAAGGTAATTATAAGGGGCATTCGGTTATCTTACCTACTTTAGAAGATGACGGACAGGGTAATCTTTATCAAATTGATGATGCTTTTCGCTCTTACGGCAATTTAAGTGCTTGTTTTGAAGATTATGCTCGTTTATTAAGTGATCCTCTTTATCAAAATACCCATAAAAAGAAGGCAGATACTTATCAAGAAGTAACAACAAACCTAACGGGTACTTATGCCACAGATACAGCTTATGCCGCAAAATTAAATCAGGTTATTGAGACTTATCAGTTGTATTATTTTGATTATCCTATCAAGTAGTTATCCACAGATTGCTTTAAAATTGGGAGAAATATTTCGATTTGAAGACAAAAGTTATCAATCCGATTAAATAACCTGTGGATAAGTTTTATTTATCTGCTCCTATGATATAATAAAGCATATGAAAATGAAAAAGAAGGATAGTTTATAAATGACAAAGAAGAAAGGTAAGCTTTTATTAATCGGTCTTTTTGTTTTTGTGGCGGCTCTAGGCGCTTACAGCTCAATCAGACAAGCTAACCATACGAAAAGAGTTTCAGCTCAAACGGTTTCTGGATCAGCAACACAGACCTTTATCAACAATATCGGTGCTACTGCAAGTACTATCGCACAAGAGCGTGACCTATATGCTTCAGTTATGATAGCTCAAGCTATTTTAGAGTCAAGTAATGGTCAATCTGGTCTCAGTCAAGCTCCCTACTATAACTTTTTTGGAATTAAGGGGGCATATAATGGCTCATCTGTAACAATGTCAACATGGGAAGATGATGGTAGTGGTAATACCTATGTTCTTGATCAAGCTTTTAGAGCTTATCCAAGTATTTATGATTCTCTTAATGATTATGCCAACTTGTTGAGTTCAGATTTATATGCAGGGGCTAGAAAATCAAATACCCTTTCTTACCAAGATGCTACAGCTGCTTTAACAGGTTTGTATGCAACAGATACTAGCTACAATGCTAAGTTAAACAATATTATTGAAACTTATGGTTTGACGGCTTATGATACGGTTAATGCTTATTCACCAGCATTGACAGATGGTGTTAGCTCTTACGTGTGGAATCCACACCGTCGCAATTATACCAATGCAGAGACACTTGCAGTCGATGATGCTTGGGCCTTACGACTTCAATCTAATCAATAAAACTAAAATCATCCAATTGGATGATTTTTTTGTTATAATGAAACAATGAAAACAATTCAAGAAGTTTATGAAAATCATGCTGAAATGCCTTTTATTTTAGCTAAATATGAAACAGAACTCATTCGAAAACCGATTGCCAAAAAACAAATGGTGCGCACTAAAGAAGGGCTCTTGCCAGGACATATTATTATGCTTTGGCGTATCCATTTTGGAACCTATACCACTGCCAATCCTCATCACAAATATTTTTATACTACCTATGGGATTGATGCTCAAAAAGAACTAGACTGGTTGATTCAAGAATCTTATGTGCAGGTAGAATCTGCATTTGATTCTTTAAGGCATTTACCAGCCTCGGACTTAAAAGGTTTCTTGACTCAAAAAGGAGTTAAAGGCTTATCTAAAATGAAACGCCAGGATTTGGATGAAGCAGTAGCCCAATATTATAACGAACAAGAATTGTCACAATGTTTTGATTTAAGGGGTTATGCTTTGTTAGAAAAAGGTCAACAAGCCCTTGCTGCAAATTCACCCATTGTCGAGAGTCATCCTCAGAAAAAATACTAGTTTAAGTATACTTTAATAATACTCAAATCTATGCTATAATGAGACATATCGATTTCAAGGAGAAGCAAGACATGAAACTAGTACGTGAAAAAGAATTTGTGAATCAATACCATTACGATGCGAGAAACTTAGAATGGGAAAAAGAAAATGGAACACCAGAAACGAATTTTGAAGTGACTTTTCAATTGATCAACAAAGATGAAGAACAAAAAGAAACCGCAATTGTATCGGTTTTGCAGTTTGTTATTGTTAAAGAAGAGTTTGTGATTAGCGGTGTTATTTCACAAATGGTTCGCATCATGGATCGTTTGGTAGATAAGCCAAGTGAATTTACTCAAGAAGAAGTAGAATCTTTAGCAGCACCTTTATTAGATATGGTCAAACGATTGACTTACGAAGTAACAGAGATTGCCTTGGATTGTCCAGGTATTAATTTGGAGTTTAAAAATTAATGAAATTAGCAGTAATAACTGATAGCACAGCACCCCTTTCGGAAGAGCTAAGACAACATCCAGACGTTTTTAGTTTAGATATTCCAGTAATCATTGGAGAGCAAACCTATTTCGAAGGCCAAAATTTAAGTCTTGAAGAATTTTACCAAAAGATGGCTGCCTCTCAAGAATTACCAAAGACAAGTCAACCAAGTTTGTCTGAATTAGATGAGCTTTTGACCTTATTGTCATCAAAAGACTACACGCATGTTATTGCTTTATTCCTAGCTGGTGGTATTTCAGGTTTTTGGCAAAATATCCAATTTTTAGTGGATGAACATCCTGATTTAACCATTGCCTTTCCTGATAGCAAAATCACCTCAGCACCTCTGGCTAGTATGGTCAAGAATGTTGTGGAGTGGTCGCAACAATCCCTTGAGTTTCAAGATATTTTGTCTAAACTGAAACGTCAAATTGATGGTACAACAGCTTTTATTATGGTTGATGATTTAAATCATTTGGTGAAAGGCGGACGACTCTCTAATGGCTCTGCTTTATTAGGTAATTTATTGAGTATCAAGCCTATCTTACATTTTGATCAAGAAGGTAAGATTGTCGTTTACGAGAAGGTTCGGACAGAAAAGAAAGCTATGAAACGCTTAGTTGATATCTTAAAGGATATGACTCAAGATGGTCACTATGAGATATCTATTATCCATTCAAAAGCACAAGAAAAAGCAGATACCTTAAGTCAATTGCTTAAAGATAATGGCTATCTTTTTCCAATTGAAGAAGTTCATTTTGGTTCTGTGATTGCGACCCATCTGGGTGAAGGAGCAGTTGCTTTTGGTGTGACACCTATCATTTTGTGATGGGATTGAGAAAGTCTTTGCATCAAAGGACGAGAGACTCTTTTGGGCAGAGGGTGAGTGTTTAACCAAAACAGTTACAGGTAAGATAAAATGAAATTAATAACAATGCCTTCTGAATTTCAGAAGGCTTTACCAATAGTAAAAAAAATTAAAGAAGCTGGTTTTGAAGCTTATTTCGTGGGAGGAAGTGTCAGAGATAGTCTCTTAGGACGTCCCATCCATGATGTCGATATTGCAACAAGCTCCTATCCTGAAGAAACCAAGCATATTTTTGCCCGAACAGTAGATGTAGGGATTGAACATGGAACAGTTCTTGTTTTAGAAAACGGTAATGAGTACGAAATCACCACTTTTCGGACAGAGGATGTTTATGTTGATTACCGACGTCCAAGTCAAGTTTCTTTTGTGCGCTCTTTAGAAGAAGATTTGAAACGGCGTGATTTTACTGTCAATGCGCTAGCTTTGGATGAATCAGGCCAGGTGATTGATAAGTTTACTGGCTTAGATGACTTAAAAAATCATTTGTTACGTGCTGTTGGTAAAGCCCAAGAACGTTTTGAAGAAGATGCCTTACGCATTATGAGAGGTTTTCGCTTCGCAGCAAGTCTTAATTTTGATATTGAATCTCAGACCTTTCAAGCTATGAAGAGTCATGCCCCTCTTTTAGCTAAAATTTCAATTGAGCGCTCTTTCATAGAATTTGATAAATTGCTCATGGCACCCAACTGGCGAAAAGGTTTATCAGCTATGTTAAATTGTCAGGCCAATACTTACTTACCTGGACTTAAAGATCAATCAGTTGCTTTAATGGAAATGATGACTTCACTCAGGGAAAACTATGTTTTTGAAGATCATCATCAAGCTTGGGCTTATCTTATCTTAAGTCTGTCTATCGAAAATCCACGCGCTTTTTTAAGGTCATGGAAAACTTCTAATGATTTTCAACGTCGTGTAGACCAATTGGTTAGTCTTTATCATAGTCGTGATCAAAGAGATTTGACAGAGGTAGATATTTACCGCCATGGTAAAGAACTGGCCTATTTAGTTGAGCAGCTACGTCAAGCGCAAGGCTTAGATTTTGATTTTGACAGGACAGAGACGCTTTATGATAATTTGAGTATACACGATAAGCATGATATTGTGGTTAATGGATCTTTTCTCATCCAAGCGTTTGGTATGAAGCCAGGTCCGCATCTTGGAAAACTCTTGGAGCTGATTGAATTAGCTATTGTTGAGGGACGTTTGAAAAATGAGCTTGCCTCTATTGAAAGCTTTGTTAGAGAGGTAGAAGTAGATGGGTAATTTTATTGTTGATCACTTAAGTAAATCTGTTGGGGATAAGAAGGTTTTTGAGCAGATTTCATTTATTATTCATGATTTTGATCGTATTGGTATTATTGGTGTCAATGGGACAGGAAAAACAACTCTTTTGGATGTCTTATCAGGCAAATTGGGTTATGATGGCGACCTCTCACCTTTCTTAAAGGCAAATGATTACAGCATTGCCTATTTAACTCAGGATCCCGAATTTGATGATGAGCAGACTGTTTTAGATACGATTCTTTCATCTGATTTAAAGGAAATGCAGTTGATTCGCCAGTATGAATTACTGATGGCGGATTATGCTGAGAGCCAGCAAAGTCAATTAGAAAAACTAATGGCAGAGATGGATCAATTGGATGTTTGGTCTATTGAAAGTGATGTCAAAACAGTCCTAAACCAGCTAGGAATTAGTGATCTTTCTGCAAAGGTAGGGCAATTATCTGGTGGGATGCGACGTCGCGTTCAGCTAGCGCAAGTGCTTTTAGGCTCTGCCGATTTATTGCTTTTGGATGAGCCAACCAACCATTTAGATATCGAAACCATTGCTTGGCTAACCAATTATTTGAAAACCAGTAAGAAAACAGTTCTCTTCATTACCCATGATCGTTATTTTTTAGACCAAGTAGCGACACGTATTTTTGAGTTAGATAAGGGTGGTTTAACTGAATATCAAGGCAATTACCAAGACTATGTTCGTTTAAGGGCAGAACAAGATGAGCGTGATGCAGCTAATCTTCATAAAAAGAAGCAGCTTTACAAACAAGAGCTAGCTTGGATGCGAACCCAGCCGCAAGCGCGGGCGACAAAACAGCAAGCTAGAATTAATCGTTTTGAAGCATTAAAAGATCAGGTTCATCAAGAAACAAACCAAGAGGAATTAGCTATCTCTTTTGAGACAAGCCGAATTGGTAAAAAGGTTATTCATTTCCAAGACCTGTCATTTGCTTATGATAAAAGAGAATTGATTAAGAACTTTAACCTCATCATCCAAAATAGTGATCGTATTGGTATTGTTGGTGATAATGGTGTCGGAAAATCAACTCTCTTGAACTTGATTAATGGAGATTTGAGTCCCACATCAGGTCACTTAGATATTGGTGAAACGGTACGGGTGGCTTATTTTTCTCAGCAGATTAAAGGTATGGATGACTCTAAACGTGTCATTACTTATTTGCAAGAAGTTGCTGACGAAGTAAAAACCAGCGTAGGAACAAGCAGTATTAGTGAGCTCTTAGAACAATTTTTATTCCCTCGCTCTAGTCATGGAACTCTTATTGGAAAATTATCTGGAGGAGAGAAAAAACGGCTTTATTTATTAAAGCTTTTGATTGAAAAGCCCAATGTTTTGCTCCTTGATGAGCCCACCAATGACTTAGATATTGCCACTTTGACGGTACTAGAAAACTTTTTAAACCATTTTTCTGGGCCCGTTATTACAGTCAGTCATGACCGCTACTTCTTAGATAAAGTGGCCACAAAGATATTAGCGTTTGAAGAGGGTGATATTAAAGTCTTCTATGGAAATTATAGTGATTATTTAGATGATAAAAGCCTACTTAAAGAAATAAAAGCTTCTGAAAAAGTAAAAGAAGCTGTAAAACCACAGCCACAAGAGACGGCTAAAAAGCGTATGTCCTATCTGGAAAAAAAGGAATGGGCTAGCATTGAAGATGATATAGCTAAGATAGAAGAAGAAATCGAAGCTATTCAAGAAAAAATGCTTGAAGTAGCCAGCGATTATGGTCAGCTAGCTCAACTTCAGAGAGATTTGGACCAATTGAATGATAGCTTACTAAAAAAATATGATCGATTTGATTATTTAAGCGGATTAGAAGAATAAGCAATAGTATGTCAATTTCATTTCTTTATGGTAAACTAGTAATAACTTAAAAAGAGTGCATTAGGCACTTTTTTTGTATTACTAAAAAAGGAGGCTAAAAGATGCATTTGATTTGGTCTTATCTCAAAATCAAACCTAAGTGGCTGATCTTTGATATTATTGGAGGCTTGTTATTTGTTTTAGTCAATCTAGGCTTACCAACGGTTTTAGCCCGTATGATTGATCAAGGTATAATGACAAATGACCGAAAAGCTCTATATTATTGGGCAGCTATTATGTTTGTTATCATTATACTAGGGGTCATTGGAAGGGTTATTTTAAGTTATGCTTCAGGGCAATTGACTACCAACATGATTAAAGAGCTGAGAAATGACATGTATTGTCGCTTGCAGGATTACTCTCATCAAGAATATGAAAAAATTGGAGTCGCTTCCTTAGTGACGCGCATGACAAGTGATGCTTTTGTCTTGATGCAATTTGCTGAAATGTCTCTTCGGATTGGTGTTGTCACACCCTTAATGATGATTTTTTCGGTTGTCATGATTTTTTTAACTAGTCCTTCTTTAGCCTGGATCGTTGCCGTTTCTATGCCATTTCTAGTCATGGTGGTGTTTTATGTAGCTATTAAAACAAGGCCTCTCTCAGAAGAGCAACAAGAACGTTTGGATCACATTAATCAATTGGTTCGTGAAAATTTGACGGGTCTAAGAGTTATTCGAGCTTTCTCACGCGAAGACTTTCAAGAAGACCGCTTCCAGCAACAAAACGATGACTATGCTGATATTTCAAAACGATTATTTACACTAACTGGCCTAACGGAACCCTTATTTGTCCAAATTATCATTGCCATGATCGTGGCTATTGTTTGGTTTGCTCTTGATCCACTTGCCAAGGGGCAATTTCAGATTGGGGATATGGTTGCCTTTATCGAATACAGTTTCCATGCTCTCTTTTCTTTTTTAATGTTTGCCAATCTTTTTACCATGTATCCAAAGATGTCTGTCTCTAGTAAACGGATTCAAGAAGTTATGGAAATGCCTCTGTCTATTTCAAAAAATGAAGAAGGAATTACAGAAACCAAAACACGAGGTTATTTGGAATTTGACAACGTCACTTTTGCTTATCCAGGTGAAACTGAAAGCCCGGTCTTGCACAACATTTCTTTTAAAACCAAGCCAGGTGAAACCATTGCCTTTATTAGATCGACTGGGTCTGGCAAATCCTCATTGGTAAATCTCATTCCACGGTTTTATGATGTCACTTTTGGAAGGATTTTAGTGGACGGTGTAGATGTTCGAGATTATCAATTGAAAGCTTTGCGTTCTAAGATTGGCTTTATACCTCAAAAAGCCCTTTTGTTTACAGGTACTATTGAGGCTAATTTAAAATATGGGAAAAGTAATGCTAGCTTAAATGAACTTGATCAAGCGACTGAAGTGTCCAGGCTAAAGAGTTTATCCGTAGTCGTGAGCAAGGTTATCAGACGCATTTGGCAGAAGCCGGTAGCAATCTTTCTGGTGGACAAAAGCAACGGCTATCTATTGCGCGTGCAGTGGTGAAAAAACCAGATATTTATATTTTTGACGATTCTTTTTCTGCACTCGACTATAAAACAGATGCTATTTTACGACGTCGCTTGAAAGAAGTAACCGAAGAAGCGACTGTTCTTATTGTGGCACAAAGAGTGGGAACTATTAGAGATGCCGATCAGATTATTGTCTTGGACCAAGGTGAGATAGTTGGTCGAGGCAATCATGATCAGTTGATGCTTACTAATCCGATTTATCGAGAGATTGCCAATTCACAGTTGAATAAAGACAGTTTAAGAGATGAGGAGGTGACAACATGAGAGAACAACAGGTGTTTAGAAGGGTTTGGTCATACCTCAAAGTTTATCGCCTCTGGGTTTTTCTAGCCATTTTTCTAAAGATGGTAAGTGCCACGATGAGTGTTTTGGAACCCTTTATTTTAGGTCTTGTCATCACAGAGCTTTCTGCTAATTTAATGGACATGGCAAAAGGCATTGAGGGAGCTGCCATAAACAGTTCCCATATAGCATTTTTATTATTTGTTTATATGGTTAGAGCCCTCTTTTTTGAGCTTGGGGCTTACGGTTCTAATTACTTTTTGATAATCACCAATTTGGAGACATGTTAGGTCGTTTCACCTCGGATGTTGAAACGGTCTCAAATGCCTTGCAACAATCCTTTTTACAGATTGTTAATTCCTTTTTAACCCTTATTTTGGTTAGTGGAATGGTGATTTACCTCAATGCGCTTTTGGCATCTGTTTTGATTCTTGCCATTCCTCTAATTTACCTATCGTCTCGATATGTTTTGAAGAAATCACAGCCATACTTTAAAGAGCAAGCCAAGGTTTTAGGTGATATGAATGGTTTTGTGCAAGAGCATTTGACGGGATTTAATGTGCTGAAACTCTATGGTCGAGAAGAAGCATCTCAAGCCCAATTTCATCAGATTACAGATAAACTTCAAGAAGTAGGCTTTAAAGCCAGCTTTTTATCAGGAATCATGATGCCTGTCCTGCATTTTATCTCTGACTCTGTTTATATGATTGTGGCCCTGTTAGCTGGTCTGCAAGTTATGGCTGGACTCCTTACCATTGGTAATATGCAAGCTTTTGTTCAATACATATGGCAAATTAGTAAACCCATTCAGACCATTACGCAATTGGCGGGCCTGTTACAAAGTGCCAAATCTTCTTTAGAACGTATTTTTGCAGTTTTAGATGAGGCAGATGAAGTTAGTCAAAAAGAGCAGAGTTTACAAAATGACTTAACAGGGCAGGTTTCCTTTAATCACGTTGATTTCAACTATCATGAGGATCGCCCATTGATCAAAGATTTTAATCTTGATGTGAAACCAGGTCAAATGATCGCCATTGTTGGACCAACAGGTGCAGGAAAAACAACATTGATTAATCTGCTGATGCGTTTCTACGATGTTACTAAAGGCTCTATTACTGTAGATGGTATTGATATCAGGGATCTCTCGCGACAAGATTATCGCCGTCAATTTGGGATGGTCTTGCAAGATGCTTGGCTTTTTGAAGGTAGCATTAAAGATAACTTACGATTTGGAAATCTAGCAGCAAGTGATGAAGCTATCGTAGAAGCTGCAAAAGCAGCCAATGTTGATTATTTTATTCGAACGCTTCCAGGTGGTTACCAAATGATTATGAATCAAGAATCAAGTAATATTTCCTTGGGGCAAAAGCAACTATTAACGATAGCACGTGCCTTGTTAGCAAATCCTAAAATCCTTATTTTGGATGAGGCGACCTCATCTGTAGATACCCGTTTGGAACTGTTGATTCAAAAAGCCATGAAACGATTGATGACAGGAAGAACTAGCTTTGTCATTGCTCATCGACTATCTACCATTCAAGATGCGGATAAGATTTTAGTCTTAAAAGATGGACAAATTATAGAACAAGGGAACCATCAGGAACTATTAGCAGACAAAAGTTTTTACTTTGAGCTTTACAATAGTCAATTCAGATCATAAGACCTTTAAAACTCTCCATTTAGGAGAGTTTTAATATTATTCTTATTTCTTTAGAAAAAAGCATAGTAAAAACTTGACATGAATATTCAGAAAATTTATAATATTTATTATGATTGACATACATATTCAGGAGGAAGACAAATGACAGCAAGAGACTATGTGATGACTGTCCTAGAAAAAGTGAAACAAGAAAATCCTTATGAAGAAGAATTTCTTCAAGCAGTTGAAGAGGTTTTTGACAGCCTAGTTCCTGTTTTTGATAAATACCCTAAATACATGGAAGAAAACATTTTAGGACGTTTGGTCGAACCAGAACGAGTGATTTCCTTTCGTGTGCCTTGGGTAGATGATAAGGGGCAGGTTCAAGTAAACAGAGGTTACCGTGTCCAGTTTTCATCTGCACTTGGGCCATATAAAGGTGGCTTACGATTCCATCCTTCTGTTAACCAATCAATTGTTAAATTTTTAGGATTTGAACAAATTTTTAAGAATGCTTTGACTGGTCAATCCATTGGTGGTGGTAAAGGTGGATCTAACTTTAATCCCAAAGGGAAGTCTGATGGTGAAGTCATGCGCTTTGCTCAAAGTTTCATGACTGAGTTGCAAAAACATATCGGACCAAACTTGGATGTTCCAGCAGGAGATATCGGGGTTGGAGGACGCGAAATTGGCTATCTTTTTGGTCAATACAAACGCTTAAATGGATTTGAAAATGGTGTTTTAACGGGTAAAGGCTTAACATATGGTGGATCATTAGCCCGTAAAGAAGCTACTGGCTTTGGAGTGGTTTATTTTGCTCAACAGCTCTTAGCTGCAAATGGAGAAAGTCTTAAAGGTAAGACTGCCATTGTATCTGGTTCGGGCAATGTGGCTATCTATGCTGCTCAAAAATTGCAGGAATTAGGAGCTACTGTTTTAGCTCTTTCAGATTCTTCAGGCTATGTTTATGATCAAAAGGGAATTGATCTGGATTTAGTAAAAGAGATTAAAGAAGTTCAACGAGCTCGTATCCATACTTACCTTGAAAAACATGAAGATGCTAAATTTGTTCCAGCCGATCAAAGTCGAATTTGGCAGACCAAGGCTGATTTGGCATTTCCATGTGCAACTCAAAATGAGCTTAATACTGAAGATGCTAAAACTTTAATGGCTAATGGTGTAAAAGCTGTCATCGAAGGAGCTAATAGGCCTTCAACACTTGATGCGGTACATGCTTTTCATGAAGGAAAAGTGCTTTTTGGGCCGGCTAAAGCGGCTAATGCTGGAGGAGTAGCTGTGTCAGCTTTAGAAATGGCTCAAAACAGTTCAAGGGTGGCATGGTCTTTTGAAGAAGTCGATCAAAAGCTTTATCAGATTATGGCTGATATTTATGATAAATCAGCAAGTACAGCAAAAGAAGTTGGACAAGAAGGAAATTTAGTGGTAGGCGCTAATATTTCAGGATTTTTGAAAGTGGCTGAGGCCATGTCTGAACAAGGTGTTGTTTAAGAACGAAAAGGCCCACTAATTGGTGGGCTTTTTGGTATAATGGGGTGAGGTGACTCATGGAATTTAAACTATTTGGCTCTGAAGAATTGGATGCTGTTAAAGCACTCTATAAAGAAATGTTTTGGACCTCCTATCTTTCTGATGGTATGTCGCTAGAGAGAGCTTTTGATAAGAGTTTGTATTGTTTAGGGGCTTTTGATAGGGGACAGTTAGTTGCTTTTGTTCGTTGTCTAGGAGACGGAGAACATTTGGTTTTTATTCAAGATTTGATCGTTGCAAAAAGTTATCATCGCCAGGGTATAGGAGGTCACTTATTGCAAGCTGTTTTCGATCATTTTCAACAGGTTCGTAGAATCCAATTAGTCACTGATCTCAATGACCAAAGAAGCAATGCTTTTTATCAGCATTTTAATATGAAAAGCTTAGACCAAGGGGAAATGATAGCTTATTTTAGGGAGTGAAAGAATGATTAAGCCAATAATAAAGGATATTCTAATGTTGCAAGTAAAGTCCCATCCAGCCAAGAAAGAGGATATTTGGATTGGAAAAGATTTACAAGATACCTTAGCTTTTCATCGTGATAAGTGTTTAGGTATGGCAGCCAACATGATTGGTGAAAGTAAGCGTGTTATTATTGTTAGTATGGGATTTGTAGACCTTGTGATGTTTAATCCGAGATTAGTCTCAAAAGAAGAGCCTTTTGAAACAGAAGAATCTTTTTTATCATTGACGGGTAGTCGCAAAACAAAACGCTATGACAAGATAAAAGTGACTTATCTTGATATGAACTGGAAAGAAAAATAAACCTAAAAGGCTAGCAGAGAAACTGCTGGCCTTTTAGGTTTATTTTTCTTTCTTTTTAAGAAGACTGAAGCTTCCTAATGTAAGGACTCCCATAAGCATCATTACCATAGAAGAGCTTTCTTGGCTTCCAGTATTTGGAAGGGTTTGTTTGTCTTTAGCAGACTTAGTAGTAAGTGGCATTACTTTAGCTGTTTTATCATTAGCTACAAGTGTTTCAGAAGGTGTTACCATATCTGAAACGAGTTCTGTTGAAATGATTTTACCGTCACGATCTCTATAGACACGATTGATAATATCATGTTTTCCAGCTTGATCTGTTTTTGTTGAACCTTCAAGGCTTGAAGTAACATAAGTTTTCACACTAGAGATACCAGCAGAAACTGGTTTTCCAGCAGCTTCTAAATCTTTAATGTATTCAATAAAGACTTCAGTGTCAGGATTGATAGCTCCTAATAATTTAGCATTTTTGAAGACTGAGAAGCCATCACCACCACCATACAAGAAGTCATTAACAACAAGGCTATAGTTAGCTGCTAAATCAAGCTCTTCACCGTTATCTTTATAGACTTTAACGACTTTGAATGGTACGGCTGGGTCATTAGAACCGCTATCTGTGTAAGTATATTTCAAGCCAGACATTTGAAGGAAGTACTTTTGACCGTCTCCATATTGTTGATTTAAAACATCATAAATTTGTTGGCCAGTCATCTCAATAATTTGAAGGATGTTACCAAATGGTTGGACAGCTTGGGCAGCTTCCCCATGTGATATCTTGGTTATCTTTAACAATCAAATCAGCACGGATACCACCATTATTTGTCATGGCAAAATCAACATTTGGGAATGTTTTTTTAGCGATTGTTAATTGTGCTGTTGTGACTAAGTTTTCAACTGGTGATTCTTTATCTTGGTTTTCAGCTCGAGTAATTGTTGAAGCGGTAGAAGCTGTTCCAATTTTCTTTTCAGTAACTGTTTTAACAATTTCATTGGCTTTATCAACGATAGCTTTGATATCTTGGCTACCTGTTTTAACACCTGGTGCTACTGCAATAATTTCAGCATCTGGTACTGCTACGAAATCTTGAGTATCAGTGTCAAGTTTTCCACGAACGTCAGCGTATGCTTTTCCTTGAGAGACAGCTTGAACCACACGTGTTTTACCTAATGTACCATTAGTGTATTGGTGATTATGTCCTGCAAAGACCACGTCAACGCTATTGTCTGGGAAAAGTTTGTTTACTTTTTCAAGAACAGTTGCCATTTCATCATTGACAACGCCGTCTTTACTTGTTGCTGGAATGTGAGCTAGAACCACAATAGCATTGACGTTTTGACCTTGCAATTCTTTGGCATATTTAGCAATGGTTTCAGCTGCATCGATAAATTCGTATTTTTCGTAGTTTTGTTTTAAAACAAGATTTGGAATTTCCGTTGTAACAACCCCAATGAAACCAACTTTCACGGATTTGTCATTGATTGGAACTTCTTTAATAGCATATGGTTTCCAATTATAAGGAATTTCTTTTATTTCTTTGTCAATAACGTTCCCAATAACAATGGTTTGGTTAGAGGCTTGATGGTCATATTGTTTTGTGATGTCATTGATTTTTGAATCAGCAGCAGGTGCTTGACCTGTCATAATACGGTTGAACTCTGCTAAACCTTCATCAAACTCATGGTTACCAAGTGTTCCATATTCAAAATCCATTTTATTGAAAACTTGAACAGTTGGTTCGTCTTGTAATAATCCTGAGTTGGCAGGACTTGCTCCGACCATATCACCCGCTTGGACACGGATACTTGTACCTTCTGGACTTGCTTGCTTAAAGTCAGCTTGAGCATCATCAAGATAGGCATCTAATTGAGCAGCAGTACCAGCATTGGCTACTTTACCAACTGGTTGTGGCATGTATGCTGATCCAGTCGTGTCTAAGGCACTGTGGAAATCGTTGACGCCAAGTAATTGAACATCAACCTGATCGGCCTGAACACCAGCGACTAGCATAGAAAATCCAGCAAAGACACTTAAGACACTGCTTTTTAAAACAAGATGCTTTTTCATAAAATCTCCTAATAAGTTAAAGTAATTGTTACATTCTCAGTTTACTACTATTTAGGAGGGAATTCAATAAATATTAGCTAAAAAATGAAATATTTTCAATCATAAAAGCTCTTTTGAAAATGTAACCGTTTAAAACACAAACATTAGAAATAATACTTTTAAGAATGAAATGAAATTATTTTTAAAAAAGGGTTTACAAGCAATAGAAACTAGGGTAGGATGATAGACAGATTAAAAGAAAGGAGAATTTAATAATGAACAACTTACTTGGATTAAACCCTGTTTGTCTTCATCATCTCCTTTCTAACCGAAAAAGTTAGTTTCTTTTAGTGTGACTAATAGAAATAGAGCCCGCGGTAGGAAGGATATCTTACAGCGGGCTTTTTGTGTACAAAAATTAACCTTATCTTCATTAATTTGGTTAAACTATTAAAAAAGGAGGATATCATGTTATCCTTAATCAGTCACTATATCAAAGAAAAGAAATGGGTTTACCTTCTGATAGCTCTTTCGCTACTAGTATACGATGCTTCTTTAGTCATTCCTACAAAAGTGGTTCAGATTATTGTGGATCAAATGGCTAATAGCCGATTGACTAAGCAATCCTTGATATTTTATTTAGCCATTTTAGTAGGTGCCACGATGCTTTCTTACATTGCCGGCTACTTATGGCATTTAAAGCTTTTTCAAGAAGCTGTAGGTTTTAAATGTGATTTGCAGCAGAGAGCCTTTCGAAAACTGGTTTTTATGAGAACACCATTTTATGAAAAATTTCGATCAGGGGATATGATGACACACTTTTCTACGGATGTGGAAGGTTTGATGGACTTAATTGGTTATGGCTTGATGATTGTCTTATATGCTGGCGGAATGATTGCCTTTATCATTCCGACCATGTTTGTGATTTCATGGAAAATGACCTTATTAGGAATGTTACCAGTTATGGCCATGATGGGAATAACTTACTACATCAGTAAACGTCAAGATCTTCTGATTGAAGAGGCTCGTGAAGCCATTGCTAATCTTAGCGATGAAGTTTTAGAAACAGTAGAAGGAATTCGTGTCATGCGAGCTTATAGTCAAAAAGACTATTTAGCCAGTCATTTCCAAGAAAAAACAAAACGCTTGGCAGACAGATGGAATAAAATTGCTAGCTATCGGGGCCTTTACTTTCCTATTTCCAATGTCATGATCATGATAAGCACCGTCTTCATTTTGCTTTCGGGATTTCACTTTATTGAACAGGGGCAGGTCTCTTTGGGACAAGTTATTGCTTTGCAATTGTATTTGGTTTCTTTGGTAGAACCTTTTAGCATGCTATCTGATTTTATACTGGTTTATCAAACGGGGAAAACCTCATTTCATAAACTCAATGAATTAATTGAAACCGGTGATGATTTAGAAGTGAATGGTTCACAAGATTTAGACAGTTTTGAGCAAATCGTATTAAAGAACTATTATTTTAGTTATGCCAATAGCCATAAAGCAAGTTTGTCAGCCATTAACCTTCAGATTACAAAAGGTCAAACCTTGGGGATTGTTGGTAAAACAGGTGCTGGTAAAACCACTTTGGTTCGACAATTACTAAGACAATACCCTGTTGGAGAAGGGGACTTTCTTATTAACGGTCAGAATATTTTGTGCTATGATCGGCACAGTTTAGAAAGTCGTGTGGGCTATGTTCCTCAAGAACACACCTTGTTTTCACGAACCGTTTTGGAAAACATTGCCATGGGTAAGTCAGGAGCTAGCTTAGCAGAAGTTTCTGATGCCATTGAAACGGCTTGTTTTTCTTCTGATATTGCACAGATGTCAAAAGGTTTGGAACCGGAAATAGGAGAACGTGGTCTGTCCATCTCAGGAGGTCAGAAACAACGGATTTCAATAGCCAGAGCCTTTTTATCGCAACCAGATTTGTTAATTTTAGATGATTCCTTATCTGCCGTTGATGCTAAGACAGAAAGAGCTATTATTGAACATATTCAAGAGAAACGTCAAGGCAAGACCACTTTAATTGTTAGCCATCGTCTTTCAGCTGTCCAACACGCTGACTGGATTATTGTTCTGGATCAAGGCCGTATTATTGAAGAAGGTGACCCTATTCAACTCCTTAATCAAAAAGGTTGGTATTACCAACAATACCAACGTCAACAAGCACAGGAGGATTAAAATGACCTTATTTATAACATTAATTAAAGAGATAAAAGTGGTTCGATTTGCTTTTATCAGCGGTATCATACTTTTATTGTTGGCAACAGCTACAGGGCAAGTGACACCTTTGTTTTTACAAAATATGATTGACCACTATCTAACACCTCTAGCTAATGGAAAAACAGTTTCTTTTCAAGCCTTAGAAGGCCTAGCCATGCTTTTTTTAGGCATGATCTTACTAACCTCTCTTTTGCGCTATGCTTCCTATCGTATTCTGGTTTATTCTTCCAATCAAATTGTGACTAATTTAAGAAATCGAGCATTTGATGTGATGCAAGGTCTTCCAATTGCTTACTTTGATCATCAACCTGCGGGAAAAATCGCCACACGCATTGTCAATGACACAGAGACATTACGGAATCAATTCTATGATAATCTCTTGTCACAAATTATCATTTCGGTAACTCAAATCATCTTCATTTATGGAGTTATGATTTACCTTGATTTTAAATCAGGCCTTCTCTTATTACTAGTGTTACCCGTTTTTTATGGCTTACAATTGATCTACAAGCGCATGACAGATCAGCCTATGAAGGATTTTTATCAAGCCAGAAGTGTGATCAATACACAAGTCAATGAAACCATGAATGGTGCTTCAATCATCCAACTTTATCATCAAGAAGATAAGGTACTAAACGCTTTTGAACAAGAAATTCAGGTGATGAAAGAGGCTGATAATCGGATTATATTTGCCGACTCAGTAGCTTCTTGGACATTGACAGATTTGTTCAAGTATATGGTTATTGCTGGTGTTTTGGCTTTTATTGGTTTTCAATTTATTGAAGGACATAGTGCTGTAACAGTTGGTCGGTTATTTGTCTATATTAACTATCTGATACGCCTATTTGACCTATCAGGAATGCTGGTTAGGCAGTTACCAAATATTCAACGCTCAAGAGCGACTGGCAATCGCCTCATGCGTCTCTTAAATGAAAAAGTGGAAGAAGAAAGCCATCAAGCCATTCACATTAGTGAAGGAGCCGTGGTTTTTGATAAGGTTTCTTTCGCTTATGAAGAGGGGCATATGGTACTTTCAGATATTGAGATTGAGGCTAAAAAAGGACAAACCATAGCATTAGTAGGGCATACTGGATCAGGCAAATCATCTATTATGAATTTATTATATCGTTTCTATGGTCCACAAGTTGGGGAGATTAGAATAGACGGTCAATCTATCAGAGAGTTTTCAAGAGAAAGCTTACGTTCGCAAATGGGGATTGTCCTTCAAGACCCATATCTCTTTACGGGAACAATTGCCTCAAATATCAGAATGGGAAATCAAGCATTTACTGATCAAGAAGTCTTAGAGGCTCTTGAAAAAGTAGGAGCAGGGCCCATGATTGCTCGTTTAGAAAACGGTATTAATGAGCCTGTCTTTGAAAAAGGTGCTTCTTATTCTAGTGGTGAACGACAATTGATCGCTTTTGCTAGAACGCTTATCGCCAATCCTAAAATTTTGATTTTAGATGAGGCGACGTCTCATATTGATACAGAGACAGAAGATGTTATCCAAAAAGCAATGGAAGTTTTAAAAGCGGGTCGAACAACCTTTATCATTGCTCATAGACTTTCTACCATTCAGACAGCTGATCTTATCTTGGTACTTGATAAAGGAAAGATTGTCGAAAAGGGGAATCATCAAGAATTGATAGCACAGTCAGGACTCTATGCACAATTATCAAAACTACAAGAAAAAGTATCCTAAAAAAATTGAGAAAAGGGCTAGTGGCTTAAAACTGATACTAGTCTTTTTTAGTGAAAAGAAATCCAATAAAGGCTCTTATTTCAAAGTTTCTTTAAGTGGGCTTAAGAAAGTTAAAAAATAGTAGATAATCGTAATTTGTAAGGAATTAGTGTAAAATAGTAAGGTAAAAGATTAAATGATATGGTGTGACAATTGAGGATATGAATCAAAAATTTGGCCTTGGAAAGGCACATAGTAAAATCATTTTAATGGGGGAGCATTCTGTTGTCTATGGCTATCCTGCTATCGCCCTCCCTTTAAAAGATATTGAGGTTATTTGTAAGGTCTATCCTGCAAAAGACAAATTAACCTTTGATTTTTATGACACATTATCAACGGCTATTTATGCAGCCTTGGAACATCTAGGGAACCTTGATGAAGCCATTAGTTATGACATTATGTCAGAGGTTCCACAAAAGCGAGGAATGGGCTCATCGGCAGCAGTGTCGATAGCTGCCATTAGGGCAGTTTTTTCTTACTTTAAAACCCTTTTAGATGATGAATTGTTAGAAATATTGGTTAATAAAGCAGAAATTATTGCCCATACCAACCCAAGTGGTTTGGATGCGAAGACTTGCTTAAGTGAGCATGCTATTAAGTTTATCCGAAATATTGGTTTTGAAACGATTGAGATGGACTTGGAAGCTTTTTTAGTCATTGCTGATACAGGAATCCAAGGGCATACGCGAGAAGCTGTCAATAAGGTGGCTCAATATGAAGAAAGAAATCTGCCTCATCTCTCCCAATTGGGTTTTTTAGCAGAAACTGTTGAAAGAGCCATTAAAGTAAAAGATATTGAGCTTATCGGTCAATCGATGACGAGAGCACACGAGGCCTTGCAAGCTATTGGTGTTAGTGTGGAAAAAGCTGATCACTTGGTGGCATCTGCTTTAGAAGCAGGAGCATTAGGGGCTAAAATGACAGGTGGTGGTTTAGGAGGCTGTATGATAGCATTAGCTAATACATCCGCTCAAGCTCAGACCATTAGTGAAAAATTAAGAGAAGAAGGGGCCGTTAACACGTGGATCCAAATGTTGTAACTGTGACATCCTATGCAAATATTGCAATTATTAAATACTGGGGGAAAGAAAATCAAGAAAAAATGATTCCCTCAACCTCTAGTATTTCCTTGACTTTAGAGAATATGTACACCACAACCAGTGTTTCTTTTTTGCCTCAAGAGGCCAAGAGTGACCAATTCTATATCAATGGAAAATTACAAGATGATAAAGAGCACGCGAAAATAACAGCTATCATCAATCAATTTCGTCAAGAGGGGCAGGCTTTTGTTAAAGTCGACACCAACAATAACATGCCGACAGCAGCAGGACTTTCTTCGAGTTCTAGCGGGCTTTCAGCTTTAGTAAAAGCATGTAATCAGCTCTTTAAGTCAGGTTTAGATATTGAAGCTCTTGCTCAAAAAGCAAAGTTTGCTTCGGGCTCATCTTCGCGTTCTTTTTTTGGTCCTGTAACAGCTTGGGATAAAGATAGTGGCGCTATTTATAAGGTAGAAACTGATTTGAAACTAGCCATGATTATATTGGTTTTAGATGATACCAAAAAACCTGTTTCAAGTCGTGACGGAATGAAGCTATGTCGTGAAACATCAAGGAATTTTGACGACTGGATCAGACAATCAGAGCAAGATTATCAGCAGATGTTGACTTATCTTAAAGCTAATGATTTTGAGAAATTTGGTGAGCTAACAGAGGCTAATGCCTTAGCCATGCATGCGACGACCTTGACAGCCAATCCTTCTTTTTCTTATTTGACAGAAGCTTCTTACCTCGCCATGGAGCGAGTGAAAGCCTTGCGTCAAGAAGGTTTCTCATGTTATTTCACTATGGATGCGGGCCCAAATGTTAAGGTATTGTGTCTTGAAAAGGATCTCGAAACATTAGCAGAGATTCTAGGAGCCGACTATTCTATCATTGTGTCAAAAACAAAGGAACTGCCTGATGACTAATTACCGTGTGCAAACAGGTGGAAAGCTCTATCTTACAGGCGAATATGCTATTTTAAGTCCAGGTCAAAAAGCTTTAATCCACTATATTCCCATCTTGATGACAGCGACTATTGCGCCTTCTCAGACGATTGAGTTGACTTCTGACCTTTTTGATTATAGTGTAGGGATGACACCAGATGACAATTATGCTTTGATCCAAGACGCTATCAGCAACTTTTCTACTTACATTGGTAAAACACCACTAACCTTAAGTCCATTCTTCTTAACAATTAGCGGTAAGCTAGAAGAAGAAGGTAAAAAATTTGGCATTGGTTCTAGTGGCAGTGTTACACTCTTGGTTCTAAAAGCTTTAGCGGCATTTCATGAGCTTGATTTAAGCCCGGATTTACTTTTTAAACTAGCTACTTATACCCTATTAAAGAGAGGGGATAATGGCTCAATGGGTGATTTGGCTTGTATCGCTTATGAGCAGTTGGTGCTTTACCAATCCTTTGATCGCCAAAAAGTAAAGTCACAAATAGATCATTATAGCCTTCAAGACCTTTTGAAAGAGGATTGGGGCTATAAGATAGAAGCTCTCTCTCCTCGATTAACAGCTGATTTTTTAGTTGGCTGGACAAGAGTGCCCTCGATTTCCAAACTCATGATTGAGAAGGTTAAGAATCGCATTAGTTCCGATTTTTTAGCGGCTAGTCAGTCTTGTACGCAAGCAGCTGTGGCTGCCCTGAAATCGGGTGATCAGGCAGACTTTAAACAAGCAATTCAAGAATCGGGACAATTATTGAGTCAGTTGGATTCTGCCATTTATCATCCCAAATTAAAGTCCCTTGTCGAAGCGACACAAGATTTAGAAGCTGTTGCTAAATCCTCTGGTTCAGGTGGTGGCGATTGTGGCATTGCCTTTGTCTTTGAAAAAGATGATGTCAACAGACTAATAGGTCGCTGGCAAGAAGAGGAGATCAGTTTACTTTACCAAGAAAGTTGGAGGAAAAATGACCAATCGAAAAGATGACCATATTAACTTTGCTTTAGCTTATCAGTCTCCTTATAATTCCTTTGATGACATGGAATTAATCCATTGCTCTTTACCGAGTTTTGATGTGGATGACATTGATTTATCAACTCACTTTGCTGGTAGAGATTACGATTTTCCTTTTTACATCAATGCCATGACGGGTGGAAGCCAAAAAGCTCAAGCCATTAATGAAAAATTAGCTAAAGTAGCAGAAGCTACTGGAATATTAATGGTCACAGGCTCTTATAGTGCTGCTCTAAAAAATCCTGAAGATCAGTCTTATCACCTAAAAGAGCAGTGTCCAGATTTACAATTAGCCACCAATATCGGTCTTGATAAGCCCCTTACTTTAGGCTTACAAACCGTCCAAGAAATGAAGCCTTTGTTCTTGCAGGTTCATATCAATGTGATGCAAGAATTGCTGATGCCTGAAGGTGAGCGTGTCTTTCACACTTGGAAACCTCATTTAGAAGCTTATGCTAAGGAGATTCCTGTGCCGATTGTCTTAAAAGAAGTTGGTTTTGGAATGGATACCAAAACCATAGCATTTGCTCACCAATTAGGGATACAAACCTTTGACATCTCTGGTAGAGGGGGTACCTCTTTTGCTTATATCGAAAATCAAAGAGGTGGCAATCGCTCTTACCTTGATGATTGGGGACAATCAACGGTTCAGTGCTTGTTAAATGCTAGACACTTGGTGGATCAAGTGGAAATCTTAGCTTCAGGAGGAATCAGGCATCCTCTAGATATGGTTAAGTGCTTTGTCTTAGGTGCAAGAGCCGTTGGTTTGTCACGGACCATTCTTGAGCTTGTCGAAAAGCACTCCTTAGAAGAGGTTATAACTATTATCAATTCCTGGAAGTCGGATTTAAAATTATTGATGTGTGCCCTGGATTGTCAAACAATAGCTGACCTCCGTCAAGTAGACTATCTGCTATATGGCAAATTATATCAAGCCTCACACTAAGTTAAAAACCCTATCTGAAACTAATCTCACTGAGATTTAGAATCTGATAGGGTTTTTTGAGAGTTAATTTATTGTTATTTGTCTTGACGAAGAGACTTGAGCAGATTCTCTGCTTTTTCGAGATTCATAGGTTTATGATTCAGCAATAGTTTAACCAAATCTTTGACTTCTTTCTCACTAGCTCCCGCTAAAAGCGCCAGTGATTTGGCTTGTAACTTCATATGTCCAGCTTGAATACCAGAGGAAGTCAGAGCCTTAAGAGCTGCAAAATTTTGAGCTAAGCCAAGTGAAACAATCACTTGAGCTAACTCTTTGGCAGAAGGATTGTTAAGGAAGCGATGAGCAACAGAAACAGTAGGGTTGAGACCAATAGAGCCTCCTTTTGTTGCGATAGGCATAGGCAAACTGAGCTGACCAACTAGCTCTTGGTTGGCCTCGTCAAAGGTCCACTGACTTAAGCCTTTATATTGGCCATCTTTAGCCGCATAGGCATGCGCTCCAGCTTCAATAGCTCGCCAATCATTACCAGTAGCCATAACCACTGCATCAATACCATTGAAAATCCCTTTATTATGAGTAGCTGCTCGGTAAGGATCTACCTGAGCTAATTGACTGGCTAAGACCATTTTTTTAGCGAGTAAAAGGGCTTGTTCTTTTTCTGGGTTGAGATAACGTATGGGGATACGACAAGTTGTTTGAACCAAGGATTCTGTAGCATAGTTGGATAAAATAGCCATAAGACTTAGCCCTTGACTCAGAGATTCTAAGTCAGGAACCAGACTTTCCATCATGGTATTGACCATATTAGCTCCCATGGCTTCTTGCGTATCAATAGCTAGATAGACAATTAAAAAGTCGTCTTTTTCTTCGACATGAAGAGTTCTAGCGCCGCCCCCTCGCTTCATAATGGAAGGGTAGGCTTCATTAGCTTGTGATAAGAGACTTTCTTGATGTGATAGGATAGCTTGTTTAGCCTTTTCCATCGCTTTAATATCATAAAGAGCTACTTGCCCAATCATTTGTCGATTAAGTACTTTTGCGGAAAAGCCACCACAACGGCCAATTAATTTGGCTGCAAAAGAGGCTGCTGCTACAACAGAAGGTTCTTCGGTGACCATAGGAACATGATAGGATTTGCCATTCACTAAAAAATCAGGAGCCAAACTAAAAGGCAAAGCCAATCTGCCTAATACATTTTCTGTCATCTGATTAGCTGTGCTAAGAGGCAAGAGCTTATCTTGCTGAAGAGTAGTAAAGTCATCTTGACCTAAAAGTTCTTGCTCTTCAATGAGTTGGAGTCGTTCTTCAAGACTTTTTTTATAAAATCCTGTCCAATTTAGATTATCTTTTGTCATTGTTTTGATAAATTCGTTGATTGTTTTTGATTTCTACTAAGGCAAATTTGCCAGTCAGATAGCGATTAAATAAGGCATCCCCATTGTCATCAAGTGAAGCTTCTTCATAAAACAAACGTTCGTATTGATCAACAGTGAGAAGTTGGCGTTGGTCCAATTGCTTTTGGCGATCTTTTTTAAGCATCTGTTGGTAACCAGGCACTAAGTTTCCTGAAAAAATCTCGCTGACAGCTCCAGACCCATAGCTAAAGAAGCCAATTTTATCGCCAGCTTTTAAATTAGCACTGTTTTCTAAAAGAGAGAGGAAGCTGAGGTAAAGAGAACCAGTATAGATATTCCCAATTTGACGGTTATAACTAATGGAGGCTTCAAAAGCCTCTAAAAGCTTATCCCTTTGTTGGAGAGGTAGGGCTTCGGTGTCCTCAATGAGCTTTGTTAAGCCCTTTAGGGATAATTTTGGAAACGGAATGTGAAAGCAAAAAGCATCAAAGTGATTAAGGTCTGTTTTTTCTCTATCCTGATAAACTTTCCAAGTGGTTTCTAAGGAATCTAAATACTGCTTGGTTGAATAAAGGCCATCGACAAAAGGAGTATCAGTATAATTAGGCCGCCAAAAATCCATAATATCCCGTGTTTGAGAAAGATTGTCGTTGTTTAAAGCCAATATACGAGGATTTTCTGTGATTAACATGGTGATACTGCCCGCTCCTTGAGTGGGCTCTCCACTTGAAGCAATACCATATTTGGCAATATCGCTGGCAATTACTAAGACCCGTGATTTAGGATGGAGGGCAACGTGTAATCGGGCGTAATCAAGAGCAGCAGTACCGCTATAGCAAGCTTCCTTCATTTCAATAGAGCGAGCAAAAGGCTGAATTCCCATTAAGTGGTGAACATAAATGCTTGCTGCTTTGGATTGATCAATACTGGATTCTGTTGCCAGAATAACCATGTCAATCTCTTGTTTATCTTCTTCTGTTAAAATGTCATCTGCTGCTGAAGCAGCCAAAGTCACAATGTCTTCAGTAATAGGACTAATGCTCAAAGAGTCTAGTAGGAGTCCTTTTTTGAATTTGGCTGGATCTGTCTGGCGTGCGTCAGCTAAATCTTCCATTTTTAAGACATACTGACTAGTTGCAAAGCCAATTTTATCAATTCCAATTATCATAATTGTCCTTCTTATTTATTCTAATTTCTAGCTTCATCCATTTTATCATATTTTACAAAAAAATTAGTCGATTTAATCTAAATCAAGCCAGAGACTTTTTGACCACATTGGTGCTAATAAAAGACAAAATGGTTTTTATTCTGGTATTTTCATCAAAAATTAGATAAAATAGTAAGAAGTATGCTCTTAGGAAGGTTTTGACATGACAAAAGCAGATCGCGTATTTAAAGCTAATATTAAGAAAATAATAGATGAGGGTGTCTTTAGCGAACAAGCAAGACCAAAATACAAAGATGGGAAAACAGCTAATTCCAAATATATCACGGGTTCTTTTGCTGAATACGACTTATCAAAAGGGGAATTTCCTATCACAACTTTACGCCCTATTCCAATCAAATCCGCGATTAAGGAGCTGTTTTGGATTTATCAAGACCAAAGTAATAGCCTTGACCTTTTAGAAAATAAGTATCAGGTTCATTATTGGAATGAATGGGAAGTCGGTCAAACAAGAACAATTGGCGAACGTTATGGAGCCATTGTGAAAAAGCACAAGATTATTGAAAAACTATTAAAGCAATTGGCGGATAATCCATGGAATCGTCGTAATGTCATTTCCTTATGGGACTATGAAGCCTTTGAAGAGACAGAAGGGCTTTTGCCGTGTGCTTTTCAAACCATGTTCGATGTTAGACGAGTAGATGGCGAGCTTTATTTAGATGCGACATTAACTCAACGCTCTAATGATATGTTGGTAGCACATCATATTAATGCTATGCAATATGTTGCCTTGCAGATGATGATTGCTAAACACTTTGGTTGGAAAGTTGGTAAATTCTTCTACTTTGTCAATAATCTTCATATCTATGATAATCAGTTTCCCCAAGCCAATGAATTGCTCAAGCGAGAAGCCTCTGATTGTCAGCCAAAACTAGTTTTAAATGTACCTGATGGTACTAATTTCTTTGATATCAAGCCAGAAGATTTTGAGTTGCTTGAGTATCAACCAGTCAAACCACAATTAAAGTTTGACCTTGCTATATAGGGCTTGAGACGGATTTTTTTGTGAGCATTTTAATCGAAAATTTGATAAAATAAAGAAAGTTCAAATTGAAGGAAATAGAGATGACAAAGGAAATAATAGCCATTTGGGCAGAAGATCAGTCAGGCCTTATTGGTGTAGATGGTAAATTACCTTGGTACTTGCCAAAAGAACTCCAACACTTTAAAGAAACCACCTTAAATCAAGCCATTTTGATGGGACGAGTTACCTTTGAAGGGATGCAGCGCCGTCTCTTGCCCAATCGTCAAACCCTTGTCATGACACGAGACGAGACTTATCCTGTACCAGGAGTTGTAACTGTAACTAGTTTAGAGCAGGTCTTAGAGTGGTATCATGCTCAAGAAAAATCTCTTTATGTTATTGGTGGTAGCCAAGTTCTAGAAAGTTTTGATGGTCATTTTGATCGTATTATTAAAACAGTTGTTCACCATCGTTTTCAAGGAGATACTTATCGTCCTCAATTAGAGCTTAGTCACTTTGTTAAGGAAAAAGAAATCTTTTATCCTAAAGATGATAAAAATCCTTATGATTTTACAGTGACTATACTAGGACATGATTAAAGCAGGGAGATGATAAGTGATGCAGCGTAGTATTTTTGGGGTATTTACGGCTTTTTTGTGTGCGATTTGTATTCTATGTGCAATCCCCGCCTTCAAAAAAAATCGCTATGGATTAGGAGTTGTTTTCTTACTAAATGCCTTTACTAATCTAGTCAATACCATTCATGCCTTTTATGGCACATTATTTTAAAAAGATCGATAAGAGAAAGTTAGAGGAATCATGGCAGGAAATCGTACTAACGATATCAAGGTACATTGCTCATTTTGTGGCAAGAGCCAAGATGAAGTCAAAAAAATTATAGCAGGCAATAACGTTTTTATTTGTGACGAATGTGTTGCCTTATCACAAGAGATTATTAAAGAAGAACTAGCAGAAGAAGTCCTAGCTGACTTAGCTGAAGTGCCAAAACCAAAAGAGTTATTAGCTATTTTAAACCAATATGTGGTTGGTCAAGAGCGCGCTAAACGTGCGCTTTCAGTAGCTGTTTACAACCATTATAAGCGTGTTTCGTTTACTGAGAGTCGAGATGAAGATGTTGATTTACAAAAATCAAACATTTTGATGATTGGACCAACAGGATCAGGAAAGACGTTCTTAGCTCAAACCTTAGCCAAAAGTTTAAATGTTCCTTTTGCAATTGCAGATGCTACTTCTTTAACCGAAGCAGGTTATGTGGGAGAAGACGTTGAAAATATTCTTCTTAAATTGATTCAAGCAGCAGATTATAATGTTGAGCGTGCTGAGCGTGGGATTATCTATGTTGATGAGATCGATAAGATTGCTAAAAAAGGCGAAAATGTTTCGATTACACGGGATGTTTCAGGAGAAGGTGTCCAGCAAGCCTTGCTAAAAATTATTGAAGGGACCGTTGCTAGTGTCCCTCCTCAAGGTGGTCGTAAACACCCTAATCAAGAAATGATTCAAATTGATACCAAGAACATCTTGTTTATTGTTGGTGGTGCCTTTGATGGCATTGAAGATATTGTTAAGCAAAGATTGGGTGAAAAAGTTATTGGTTTTGGTCAAAATAGTCGTAAGATTGATGACAGTGCCTCTTATATGCAGGAAATTATCTCTGAAGACATTCAAAAATTTGGACTTATCCCTGAATTTATTGGTCGCTTGCCTGTTGTAGCGGCATTGGAGCAACTGACAACAGATGATTTGATTAATATTTTAACAGAGCCTAAGAATGCCTTAGTGAAACAGTATCAAGCCTTACTGTCATATGATGGTGTAGAACTTACATTTGATAAAGAAGCGCTTGAGGCAATTGCAACTAAAGCCATTGCTCGTAAGACAGGTGCTAGGGGTCTAAGATCAATTATCGAAGAAACCATGCTAGATATCATGTTTGAAGTACCAAGCCAAGAAGAGATTACCAAAGTTCGTATTACAAAAGAAGCTGTTGAAGGCTTAGGTAAACCCATTTTAGAAACAGCATAAGGAGACGCTATGTCTGAAGAACAGTTTTTAAACACACATAACGCCTCGATTTTACTTAGTGCCGCTAATAAATCGCATTACCCTCAAGATGACTTGCCAGAAATTGCACTGGCAGGTCGTTCTAATGTAGGAAAATCAAGTTTTATCAATACTTTATTAGGCCGTAAAAATTTGGCGCGTACCTCTAGCAAGCCTGGTAAAACACAGTTGCTAAATTTTTTTAACATTGATGATAAATTACGATTTGTCGATGTTCCTGGTTATGGTTATGCTAAAGTGTCCAAAACGGAACGAGCAAGATGGGGAAAAATGATTGAAGAATACATGACTTCACGAGATAATCTTCGTGCAGTTGTTAGTCTTGTAGACCTTCGTCACGAGCCATCTAAAGAAGATATTCAAATGTATGAATTTCTGAAGTATTATGAGATTCCCGTCATTGTTGTAGCAACTAAAGCTGATAAAATTCCACGAGGGAAGTGGGACAAGCATGAATCAATGATTAAAAAGAAATTGAACTTTGATAAAACAGATTCCTTTATTCTCTTTTCTTCGGTTGATCGTATTGGTATTGATGAGTCTTGGGACACTATTTTAGACCAATTATAATGATATTCACCATTATTTTTTGAAACATTCTCTTGAGAGAGTGTTTTTTAACCACAATAGAATATAGAATTTTCTTGACTGGTTAATTACAAAATGCTACTATCTAATATTAAGGAGATGATGATGAAACTAGTAGCAAAAGGCCAGGGCAAAAAAAGTGAAAGAAGCTTTTCAAACTTATGTAATGCCTCTGTTATTTTATGTCTGTTACTTGCTATGCTTGTAACCTTATTTCTGTTTAGATATAACAATAGCTCCATTGATGGGGTATGGAGATCCACAACTATTGATGAGAAATTAGGTGACGAATTTGCAAAAAAAATAGCGGGACTTAACGGAAATTTTTCTATTGATGAGAAATTGCTTAAGACACCTGAAATGCTCTTAGAGATCAAGGGGAATAAGGTTACTCTAAGCTTTCGTACCCAAATTGATAAAATGGCATTCATCAATCATATTTTGGAGTATCAGAAAAAAGAACTACTCAAAACGCTAAATCCTAATGAGACATCTTCTGACCAATTGAGTCTTGATGAGCAAAAAGTTGTAGAAGAAAGTCTTCCCAGTTTTAGTGAGCTAGAACAACTTTTAGATCAAGCATTGAGCAAGGTAGCTACTAATATTGGTGGTCAATATGATGGAAAATCTGGACGCTTATCAGCAGTAGTGCTAAAAGGAAGGGTTAACCGTATCTTACGTACCATTGATATTAAAGAATTACCTAAATATAGTTCTTACCTTTCCAAAGAAACCATCGAAGGAATCGGTTATTTCGACTATATTAAATATGGAAGAAGACTTGAATTGTTAGGTGAAGAAAAATTAACCTTTTACATTACGAATCAAAAAGAGCCTGTCTAATCTGGTGTATCCAGAAAAAGACAGGCTCTTTTTAGTTATCTAAGGTTAGGTTTATTTCTTTTCGTCAATGCTAATTTGACCGTTTGTTAAATCGGCAACTAGGTTTTTGACCTGAGGATGATCAAGATAGTAATCTGTAATGCGGTCGCGAATCTCCTGTTCGATGACTCGTCTTAGAGGACGTACACCCATTGCGTGATCATAACCTAATTCAATTAGTTCAGCTTTAGCAGCATCTGTAACCTCAAGTTGAATACCTTTTTTAGCAATGGTTTGATTGACTTCGCTTAGCATGAGATTGACAATTTCTTCTAAATCGTCTTTTTTAAGATGATTGAATTCGATGACACCATTGAAGCGGTTTAAAAATTCAGGTCGGAAATAGGGAGCAATTCTATCCATGATTTTTTGGTTATCTTCACCATGGCTTTCTTGGAAACCAAAGCCGGCATTAGAAGTAGCGATGATTACCGTATTTTTAAAATTAATAGTATTGCCTTGACCATCTGTTAAACGACCGTCGTCAAGTACTTGCAAAAGAAGAGTAATAACTTGTGGATCAGCTTTTTCAATCTCATCTAGTAAGACAATGGCATAAGGGTTACGACGTACACGCTCGGTGAGGGTGTTTTTATTATCGTCATAGCCAACGTAACCAGCCGTCGTACCAATTAATTTTGAAACCGCAGTACGATCGCTATATTCAGACATATCTAAACGAATAATAGCATCTTTAGAACCAAAGAGGTCTAAAGCAAGTTGTTTCGCTAACTCTGTTTTACCTACACCTGTAGGACCAACAAATAAGAAGGATCCGATTGGTCGATGACCATCATCAAAGCCTGCACGGTTACGACGAATGGCGCGTGCCACAGCTTCAACAGCACCATCTTGACCAATCACATGACCTTTAAGTCGATTGTTAATTTCTTTTAATCTTTCTAGGTCGCTGCTTCCCATATTTGAAACAGGCACACCAGTTAAACGCTCAACAGACTCAGCAATGTCATTAATGGTAGCTGTTACTTTTTGTTCTTGATCATGATTGTCTAACTGTTTTTGAAGCTCTTCTATACGGCTTTTAGCAGCAAGGGCTTTTTCAAAGTCTTCTGTTTCGACAGCTTTTTCTTGCTTCATCTTTTCTTGCTCAATGCTTGTTTCTAACGTCTTTAAATCCGTAACAGGATGTTGAGCAGCCAAATGAGCAGCAGTCATATCTACCAGGTCAATGGCCTTGTCTGGCAAACTACGCTGTGGAATATATTGAACAGAATAATCAATCGCTGCTTTTAAGACATTGTCAGGCAAGATGACCTTATGATGTTTTTCATAAAGATTTCGTATACCCATTAAAATATGGAAGGTATCTTCAGCAGAGGGAGCATTAACCTTAACTTCATTAAATCGTCGTGCTAAAGCAGCATTTTTTAAAATCGTATTACGATACTCGTCTTGAGTTGTAGCACCAATAACCGTTATTTCGCCTCTTGAGAGAGCTGGTTTTAGGATATCAGCCAAGCCTTTTGAGCCAGAATCACCACCAGTGGAACCAGCTCCTAGCATTTGATGAATTTCATCAAAAAATAAGATAATATTACCAGCTTCTTTAACTTCTGAAATAAGTCCTTGGATATTTTCTTCAAAAGCGCCACGGTATTGTGTTCCGGCTTCTAAGTTAGAAATATCGATGGAGATAATTTCTTTGTTTTTGATGGCAGCTGGGACATCTCCACTAACAATAGCCTGAGCAAGACCCTCTACAACAGCAGTTTTCCCAACACCAGCATCTCCTACTAAAACAGGATTATTTTTAGTCCGTCTGGCTAAAATTTCAGCTGTAGCTTGAATTTCCTTATTACGACCAATTACTGGGTCAAGTTTACCTTGACGAGCCTCTTGCGTTAAATTGGTTCCTAACTTACTTAAGATACCATCTTTTTGTAATGAACTTGTTTTTTGACCTTGTTCTTGCAAAGTACTCGTGTTTAATGTCCCTGTTTGGCGGTATTGCTGAAACTCTTCAGGGGTCATTTCTCGTCCATTCACTAAGTAGCGTCGATTTTCAGTACGATAGCCGCCCATGTTTCCCATGAGTTGATTAAAAATATCATCCATGTTTCCAAAAGGTTCTTTTCCGTAATAGTTTGTCATAGTATATACCTCGTTTATGCTTAGAATAAGCAATCCTTTTATAGGATGCTTTTTAGAAGGTTAACTAAGGCAACTAAAGTGAAGCGATGACTGATGGCATTCTTGCTAATCAACCTTCTAAGACTATTATAGAACAAAGGTTAGTAAAGGTCAAACAAAAAGCAGTGGATCACATTGTTTTTTTAAAAAAAGTATTGACAGATGACTGACAAAAAGATATACTGATTAAGGTTTTGAAAAAAACTGACCTAAGACAGTAGGGGAGCATTGCTCATAATATTCCTACCGAGGCACAAAACGTCATTAAAGAAATAACGTATTGTACTTTCGTGTCTAGGTTTAGGTGCGTTTTTTTTTGTACCTAACCAAAAAATAATTACGGAGGTAAACTAATGAGTGAAGCAATTATTGCTAAAAAAGCTGAACAGGTTGATTTAGTTGCTGAAAAGATGAAAGCAGCAGCAAGTATTGTTGTTGTTGATTCACGTGGACTTACAGTTGATCAAGATACTGTTCTTCGCCGTTCACTTCGTGAAAGTGGTGTTGAATTTAAAGTTATAAAAAATTCAATTTTGTCTCGTGCAGCTGAAAAAGCAGGTCTTGATGAAATGAAAGAACTTTTCGTAGGACCATCTGCAGTGGCATTTTCAAATGAAGATGTTATTGCTCCAGCAAAAATCATCAACGATTTTGCTAAAACTGCTGACGCACTTGAAATCAAAGGTGGAGCTATTGAAGGCGCTGTTTCTTCTAAAGAAGAAATCCAAGCACTTGCTACATTGCCAAACCGCGAAGGAATGCTATCTATGCTTCTTTCTGTACTTCAAGCACCAGTTCGCAACGTTGCATACGCTGTCAAAGCTGTTGCAGAAAGCAAAGAAGAAGGCGCTGCATAATCCCTTTGAAAGTAGCCGTTTAAGGTTATCATTACTAATTTAAATCATATATTTGGAGGAAATCACAATGGCATTGAACATTGAAAACATTATTGCTGAAATTAAAGAAGCTTCAATCCTTGAGCTTAACGATCTTGTAAAAGCTATCGAAGAAGAATTTGGTGTAACTGCAGCTGCTCCTGTAGCTGCTGCAGCTGCTGGTGGTACTGAAGAAGCTACTAAAGATTCATTCGACGTTGAATTGACATCTGCTGGCGACAAAAAAGTTGGCGTTATCAAAGCAGTTCGTGAAATCACTGGTCTTGGACTTAAAGAAGCTAAAGGTCTTGTTGACGGAGCACCTGCTAACGTTAAAGAAGGCGTTTCTGCAGCAGAAGCTGAAGAACTTAAAGCTAAACTTGAAGAAGCTGGAGCAACAATCACTCTTAAATAATCATTTACTGATTGTTTAAAGGTGAAAGCCTAGTTTTAAAGTCTTTTCCTTAAAGTTAAGGCGATTAAAAATGGGATAATTCATTTGAATTTTCCCTACAAACACCCTCACAATTTTGTGGGGGTGTTTTTGTGGTTTTAATTTTTAGAAATGATAAGTTCAACCTTGATTATTTGCTATAATGGATTTAGAATAGTTTGTAATTCGAAGGTCTAGAAAAATGGATAGATATATTGCATTACTTAGAGGAATTAACATTAATGGAAAAAATAAGATTCCAATGTCGGAATTAAAAGAAGCATTCCATTCACTAAATTATTTTGATATTAAAACCTATTTGAATACTGGAAATGTTGTTTTTCCAAGTAGGGAAACGGATATAAATACCCTAATTAGCCAAATTGAGATGATGATAAAAACTAATTTTGGACTTACTATTCCAGTATTTCCTATATCAGTTAAAGATTTAGAAGCTATACTGGAGTGTGCGCCTCCTTGGTGGGGAACTGCTGACAAAGCTATTTATGATAATATCATCTTTATCATCCCGCCTGCAACGTTTCGTGAGGTTTTTGAAGTTTTAGGGCAACCTAAAATTGAGTTAGAGAAAATACAAAACGAAAAAAATGATATTTTTGGTCTTTTAATCGTGAAAAGTATCAAAAGACCAAGTGGTGGTCACGAACCATAAATAGCTCAGTTGCAAATAGCCTAACCATACGATCAGCCAATACGGTTAGAAAACTAATTAGGGTGTCGTAGTTTTTAGAATAGTTCAAGAATGGTTTGATTGTATCAAAAGTTTTAGTATTTTTGTTGTACTGCGGGAATGACGCTTTAGAATGATTAAGTAATTGTATGATATATGAAAATCGGAAGATACTCTTAGATGAATGAAATGCTATTGTTGTCAACAAAAAATGGCAATCAAATTCAGTTAAGAAAATTATAACCCTTTGTTTTGAATATCTATTTATTATTTATCGTTTAAATTAAGGAGGCTGCTTTAAAAGCTTTATCATTAGCCTTCAATGTTTATCACTGGCAAAAAGATGAACTGGAGGTCTATGTCTACAACTATAAGGCTTTCTCCCTTTATCAAAAAATTGGTTTTACAATAGAGGGTAAACGAAGAAATGCCTGTTTTTTAAATGGTTCTTATCATGACTCTTGTTTGATGGGAATACTACGTCAAGAATTTCAGCCTCACTTAGAGTGAGTTTTGGGATTCTATTTTCCTTTTACTTGCTATGTTTTTTCTTAAGTGCTAGTATAAAAGAAAAAGGAGGTTTTCTTATGTCAGAAGAAAAACTAAAAGCAAAGCTCGCGCAAGTCAAAGGTGGTCTTAAAGAAGGTGCAGGCAAGGTTTCGGGTGATAAAGAACTTGAAGCTAAAGGTTTTATGGAAAAAACGCTTGCTAAGGGAAAAGAACTGGCTGAGGAAGCTAAAGAAGCAGTAGAGGACGCTTTTGATCATGTCAAAGATAAAATGAAGTAAGTTTTCTTCATTACATCTATCAACCCCATATTTTCCTAAAATGGAAAGTATGGGGTTTTAGTTATTTTTTGAATATAGTAACATAGTGCTGTCTAGGAAAATATTGTTTTAACAATTGCAGCTGAATTTGATATAATACTTCTTATGAAAAGAGTATGGATGCAAGGATTTTTAGTCAATAAATTACTATGTTTAGGTATGGTCTTAGTTTTATCGTTTGGATTTATGCCAAAGGTAGGTGCTGATGAGTTTCAAGTCGGTGCTAAGCATGTTATTGCCGTAGAGGTAGGGACAGGAAGAGTGCTTTATGAAAAAGAAGCACAAAAAAGAGCTGCTATTGCCTCTTTAACAAAATTATTGACGGCTTATCTCGTATTGGAGAAAGTGGCTTCAGGCGACGTTCAGTTGACTGATTCGGTTACCATCTCTGATTACGCCTATGGATTAACTTCTGATGCTAGCTTAAGTAATGTTCCCTTTGAAAAACGTGACTATGTCTTGAAGGATCTTTTGGCAGCTTGTCTGGTTGCCAGTTCTAATAGTGCGGCAATTGCGCTTGCTGATCATGTCTCTGGAAGTGAAGCAGCCTTTGTGAATCAAATGAAAGAGCAATTAGTAAAATGGCATATAGAAGATTTTAAACTGGTTAATGCCTCGGGTTTGCCAAATGAGCTACTGGGGTCTTCCGTTTATCCTGGTTCTGGTCCTGATGATGAAAATGAGTTAAGTGCAGAAGCGGTGGCTTTGATTGCCATGCATCTTGTAGAAAATTTTCCAGAAGTGCTTGAAATTACTAAACAAGCACAGATTGATTTTGACGGGACAACAGTTAAGTCCTTTAATCAATTGTTGCCTGGAATGCCACATGCTAGATCCTCAGTGGATGGCTTGAAAACTGGTACAACAGAAAAAGCGGGGCACTGTTTGGTAGCTAGCTCTGTTGAAAATGGCATGCGAGTCATCACTGTGCTAATGAATACAGACCATTCTGAACAAAATTCTGCTGCTCGTTTTGAAGAAACAGATAAGCTTCTTAACTATATTAAAGAGGAGTACAGGACTTATCAGTTAGTAACTAAAAATAAGGCGCTTTCTCAAAAAGAATTAGCTGTCATTGATGGCAAAAAAGACCATGTATCACTGATTCCCCAAAAGGATTTTAAGGTAGTCGTTCAAAAAGGAGAGAAGCTTCCAAAGATAACTGATATGAATTTGTCGTCAAAATCTATTCAGGCTCCTGTGACAAAAGGTCAGCTTGTTTCTTCTCTTTTGCCACTAAAACACCAGGATGTTAGTGTTAGATTTCTAAAAGAAGGAGAAGCTATCCCACTTAAGGCAAAAGAAGCTATCGCTGTAAAACCATCTCTTGTGCAATCCTGGTGGGAATATATCATGGAATGGTTTAAGGCATGATTTTAATGACATCAAAAAACTCAAGTTTATCCACTTTGTTAAAGGTAGCAAAGGGGTAACTTGAGTTTTTCTTTATTGGTGAGACATAGCTGATAGTAAAGCTTCGGCAGTGGTTGTTGGAAGAATTCTAAGTCGATTTAAAGAAAGAAGACCATCTTGAGCACTTGCCAAGCCTTCATTGGTGGTGACACCAAGCTTATAGTTGAGCTCTTGTGCAATGGTAAGGGTATTGTCATTATAGCGACCGGCAGGATAAGCGATGGCAATCGTTTCTTGTTGTAAGGACTTATCGAGGTAGTCTTTCGAATCTTTCATTTCAGCTTTTTGTTGATCAAGACTTGATTGTGATAAGTCAGGATGGTTGACCGTATGGTCTTGGAAGGACATACCAAAAGCTTTCATCTCTTTCATTTGTTCTAGCGTCAAATTGGCAGGGCTAGCGGCTTCCGTTAATCCAGTAATGACATTATTGGTGGCCTTGGCTTTGTATTTTTTAAGCAGTGGAAAGGCGACATTATAAAAGTCAATCATGCTATCATCAAAGGTTAGCCAAACCACTTTTTGTGCGGGTAGTTCATTTTGGCTAAGTGCTCGGTAAGCTTCCTCTGGCGTTAAGAAATAGTAACCTGCCTCTGTCATTGCTTTAAGCTGACTTTCAAAAAGGGCAGGATCTACGATTAAATTAGCGCTAGCAGCCTCTTCTGGTGCCATGACATGCACAGCATGATACATTAAAATGGGGATGTGAACGGCTTGCTCTTGCTTAGCCCATTGAAGGCTTTCTTCTTTTTTGGTAATGTCTTTTTGTTCAGCTGTAACCTTTGGTTTAGTCGTTTTTTTAGGAGAGGACTTGGAAGCAAAGGCTGTTTGTAACGTGTTTTGCGAAAAATTGGGAAGGCTAAAATGGCGATGTCCCTGATATAAAAAGATAATTGTTCCAATTCCCATAGCACAAGCTAAAAGCAGTAAGGAATTGAGAATAGTGAAGAATTTTCTTTTGTGGCGTCGTTTGCTTCGTTCTTTCATCGGATACTCCTTATGTTTTTCTCACTCTATTGTAACACTTTTTCTAAAGAGTTTAGCTTTCTGGCTAAAAATTTCCCTAATAAGTCCATTAGAAATAAGTAGCTATTTCGTTTAAACTGGTAACGTCAGTAAATTTTTGAGGGGTTAAAAATCCATCTAAGGGTGGCTTCCTAGCTTTTACTTTAGGTGGAATGTGGTATACTAGTTATAGATTTTGTGAGGTGACTAATGACTTATCAAGAGATGCTAGACTGGATTCACGGACAGTTGAGATTTGGGATTAAACCAGGGCTTGAGCGCATGCTTTGGGTCCTTGATCAACTAGGAAATCCTCAAGAAAAACTCAAAGCTATTCATGTTGTTGGAACCAATGGTAAGGGTTCGACAGTTAATAATTTACAACATATTTTTTCGGAAGCTGGTTATGAAGTAGGGACTTTTACATCACCCTATATTATGGATTTTAGAGAGCGCATTAGTGTCAATGGTGATATGATTTCAAAAGAAGCTATTGTCAGTGCTGCTAATCGGATTCGACCTTTAGTTGAACGCCTCACTATTGAAACAGATTTTGGCCAGGCGACAGAATTTGAAATCATTACCTTAATCATGTTTCTTTATTTTGGTGAGATGCATCCTGTTGATATTGCTGTGATTGAAGCGGGACTTGGTGGATTGTACGACTCTACCAATGTTTTTCAGGCTATGGCAGTGGTATGTCCTTCAATAGGACTTGATCACCAAACCATTTTAGGTGATACTTATGCTGAGATTGCAGCACAAAAAGCAGGGGTTTTAAAAGGCCAAGAAGCTTTAATTATAGCTGTTCAGGAAGAAAGTACAAGAGCTGTTTTTCATGACAAGGCTTCTGAAGTTGGGGCTAATCTATGGGAATGGCAAGAAGCTTTTGATTTAACCAAAAGTGGTGAAAGTTATCAGTTTACCAGTTCCTTAGGTGATATTAGTGAGCTTCAGTTGGCAATGCCAGGTCAACATCAAGAGTCCAACGCAGCGCTAGCTATTATGACTAGTCTCTTGCTAAAAAAAGAGTACCCTAAGCTATCTAAAGAAGCGATAACAATTGGTTTATCAAAGAGCTACTGGATGGGCCGTACCGAATTACTTGCCCCAAATCTCATGATTGATGGGGCTCACAATAAGGAAAGTGTAGCAGCTTTGGTGGCACTGTTAAAAAGTAAATACGCCAACAAGAAAAAACACATTCTTTTTGGAGCCATTGATACCAAACCTATTGCTGATATGTTATCACAGTTAGAAGAGATTGGAGAGCTTGAAGTGACCAGTTTCCATTATCCTAATGCTTATCCAATAGCAAAATACCCTGATCGTTATAGAAAACTTGACGATTTTAGATCCTTTATTGCTAGAGCAGCGGATGCAGATGAAGATGATTTTTTCATCATCACGGGTTCACTTTATTTCATCTCAGAGGTGAGACAGTATTGGAAAAAGGAACACCTGTAATTGTCCTTGTTTAAAGTAGTAGAAAAAAAGAAGAGGAAGACCATTGTCTATTAACAAAGAAAAAGCAGAAGCAGCCATTTATCAGTTTTTAGAAGCCATTGGAGAAAATCCTGATCGTGAAGGTTTACTGGACACACCTAAGCGTGTTGCCAAGATGTATGCCGAAATGTTTTCAGGACTTGAAAAAGATCCCAAGGAAGAATTTACAGCTGTTTTTACAGAGCACCATGAGGATGTGGTTATTGTCAAGGACATTCCTTTTTATTCCATGTGTGAACATCATCTAGTTCCTTTTTATGGCAAAGCACATATCGCTTATTTACCAAGTGATGGACGAGTGACTGGTTTAAGTAAACTAGCAAGAGCTGTAGAGGTTGCCAGTAAAAAGCCGCAACTGCAAGAACGTTTAACGTCTCAAGTGGCCGATGCTCTGGTAGAGGCGCTTAATCCCAAAGGAGTGTTTGTGATGATTGAAGCTGAGCACATGTGTATGACCATGAGGGGAATCAAAAAACCTGGAAGCAAGACCATTACAACTACAGCTAGGGGTCTCTATAAAGAAAATAGAGAAGAACGTCGTGACATTATGGATTTAATCCTTCATCGTTAGGAGAAATAGTATGCAAATTGGAAAACACGTTATTGATGGTAATGCTGCCATTATGGGTATTTTAAATGTGACTCCCGATTCTTTTTCAGATGGGGGATCATACTTGTCTATCGAGAAAGCTCTAGATCAAGTAGAAAAAATGATTTCCCAAGGTGCTAAAATCATTGATGTTGGCGGAGAATCAACACGACCGGGACATCAATTTGTCGACGTGGAAGAAGAAATTAAGCGCGTCGTTCCTGTTATTAAAGCCATCAAAGAAAAGTATGATGTTTTAGTCAGTATTGATAGCTATAAAACCCCAACAGCAAGAGCTGCTTTAGAAGCTGGCGCAGATATTTTAAATGATGTTTGGGCAGGCTTATATGATGGAGATATGTTAGCTTTAGCTGCACAATATCAAGTTCCTATTATCTTAATGCACAATCAAGAAGAAGAAGTCTATACAAATGTTACTCAAGATGTTTGTCGTTTCTTAAAAGAAAGAACTGAGGCAGCACTTGAAGCAGGAGTTGCTAAGGAAAATATTTGGATTGATCCTGGTTTTGGTTTTGCTAAAAATGTCGCTCAAAATATGGCTCTTTTGAAAGGCCTTGACCAAGTTTGTCAGTTAGGCTATCCGGTTTTATTTGGGATTTCAAGAAAGCGTGTTGTTGATGCACTTTTAGGGGGACAGACTAAGGCAAAAGATCGAGACGGTGCCACTGCAGCTTTGTCTGCTTACGCTATTAATAAGGGCTGTCAAATAGTCAGGGTTCATAATGTTGCTGCCAATAAAGAGATTGTAGCTGTTTTGGGTCAATTAATGTGAGGAAAAATGGATAAGATACTCTTAGAAAATTGTCGTTTTTATGGTTATCACGGTGCTTTCCAGGAAGAGCAACGTTTGGGTCAAATTTTTCGAGTGGATTTAGAATTATCGGTTGATTTGAAGGCAGCCTCTCTTTCTGATCAACTAGAGGATACGGTTCATTACGGAATGGTCTTTGAAACCGTTAGAGACTTGGTTGAGACTAAGAAATTTACTTTAATTGAACGCTTAGCAGGAGCTATTTGCGAGGCTTTGTTCCAAGAATTTCCGCCCATTCAAGCCATTAAGGTTGCTGTCAAAAAGGAAAATCCACCTATTGCAGGCCATTATAAGGCTGTCGGTATTGAATTGGAGAGAAAACGATGACTAGTGTTTACCTCAGTTTAGGAGCAAATATGGGGGATAGGGAGGCTTATTTTAAAAAAGCTATCCAAGAACTATCACAAATCAGAGAGACAGAGTTGATAAAGCAATCCTCTTTGTATGAAACAGCTGCTTGGGGCAAAGAAGATCAGGCTGATTTTCTTAACATGGCTTGTCAGTTAGAAACATCTTTAAGTCCAGATGCTTTATTAGAAGCTACGCAAGCTATCGAAAGAGATTTGGGTCGGGTTCGTCATGAAAAATGGGGACCAAGAACCATTGATATTGATATTTTACTTTTTGGTGATAGGATTGAGCAGATTGAGAGCCTCACGATTCCTCATCCTTATATGACGCAGCGGTCATTTGTACTGATTCCGCTTTTAGAAATCAATCCGAAACTGACTTTGCCCCCACTTATGACTGAGCTTTCCTTATATTTGAAGGATTTAAATCAGAGTGACGTCAAATGGTACAAGAAGGCATTTGACTAAGTCTTTTTCTATGATTTTTATCTAGAATTTCTCATTAAGTAAAAAGCCAATTAAGGAATTTTAGTTAGATAAGTTTTGTCAAAATTTGATATAATGATATTGGCTCTTTGCCGATTTTTTTGACTCGTATGAGAAGTGATATAAGAAAGAAGACTATTATGATTGCTGAACTTGAAGGGATTGATATTCGTGACAATGAACCCCTAAAACATTACACCTATACTAAGGTAGGTGGCCCAGCTGATTTTCTAGCATTTCCTAGAAATCAGTATGAATTGTCGCGTTTGGTTCATTATGCTAATAATCATCAAATCCCATGGATGGTACTTGGTAATGCCAGTAACCTGATTGTTAGAGATGGGGGAATTCGGGGCTTTGTCATTATGTTTGACAAGCTAAAAACCGTTCGCCTTAATGGCTATACCTTGGAAGCAGAAGCTGGTGCTAATCTGATTGAGACCACTAAAATTGCACGCTTTCATAGTCTAACAGGTTTTGAATTTGCTTGTGGGATTCCAGGAAGTATTGGCGGAGCTGTTTTTATGAATGCTGGTGCTTACGGTGGTGAAATCTCTCATATCTTTTTATCAGCTAAAATACTGACTCCAAAAGGAGAGATCAAAACCGTTTCGGCAAGAGAAATGGCCTTTGGCTATCGTCATTCTGCTATTCAGACCAGTGGTGATATTGTGATTTCAGCCAAGTTTGCTTTAAAACCTGGCAATTATGACAGTATTTGTCAAGAAATGAATCGCTTAAATCATTTGCGCCAACTCAAGCAACCTTTGGAATTTCCATCTTGTGGTTCTGTTTTCAAACGCCCACCAGGTTATTTTGCTGGCCAATTAATTATGGAAGCTGACCTTAAAGGATTCCGAATTGGTGGGGTTGAGGTCTCGCAAAAGCATGCTGGTTTTATGATTAACGTAGCAGATGGTTCTGCTCAAGATTATGAAAACTTGATTGCCCATGTGGTGACAACTGTAGAAGATCATTCTGGTGTTAGGCTTGAACCAGAAGTACGTATTATTGGAGAAAGCCTGTAATTAATCTGTTATCAAAAAAAGAAAATACCGTGGAGGATTTATGACAATTGACTAAGCCAATTATCACATTTAACAATGTTTCAAAGACATTTGAAGATAGCGACACACAAGTTTTAAAAAATATCAATTTTGAACTTGAAGAAGGTAAATTTTATACATTATTAGGGGCTTCAGGTTCTGGAAAATCAACCATTTTAAATATTATGGCTGGTTTATTAGATGCTAGTAGTGGTGATATTTATTTGGATGGTGAACGTATTAATGACTTGCCAATCAACAAGCGTGATATTCATACCGTATTCCAAAATTACGCCCTTTTCCCGCATATGACTGTTTTTGAGAATGTAGCCTTCTCTTTAAAATTAAAAAAAGTTGATAAAAAGACCATTGCTGAGCGTGTTAAAGAAGCCTTGAAAATGGTGCAGTTAGAAGGTTATGAAAAACGTTCTATTCAAAAATTATCAGGTGGACAGCGTCAGCGCGTTGCTATTGCCCGTGCTATCATCAATCAACCGAGAGTTGTCTTGTTAGATGAACCTTTATCGGCTTTAGACTTGAAGTTGAGAACGGAAATGCAATATGAGCTGCGTGAATTGCAACAACGTTTAGGGATTACTTTTGTCTTTGTCACCCATGATCAAGAAGAAGCACTTGCTATGAGTGACTGGATTTTTGTTATGAATGAAGGTGAAATTGTGCAGTCAGGAACGCCAGTAGATATTTACGACGAACCTATTAACCATTTTGTAGCCAACTTTATTGGTGAGTCTAATATCCTTAACGGAACCATGATTGAAGACTACCTTGTTTCTTTCAATGGCAAGACCTTTGAATCCGTAGATGGTGGGATGCGTCCTAATGAACCTGTTGAAATTGTCATTCGCCCTGAAGATTTGCAAATTACTCTACCTGAAGAAGGTAAGTTGCAAGTTAAGGTAGATACGCAACTTTTCAGAGGTGTTCACTATGAGATTATTGCCTATGATGAGCTAGGTAACGAATGGATGATTCACTCTACTCGTAAGGCTATCGAAGGTGAGGTTATTGGCTTAGACTTCACACCAGAAGACATTCATATCATGCGTCTCAACGAAACTGAGGAAGAATTTGACGCACGTATTGAAGAGTATGTGGAAATTGATAATCCAGAAGATGGTTTGATCAATGCCATTGAGGAGGAGCGTAATGAAGAAAACCTCTAGTCTCTTTTCTATCCCTTACTTTTTATGGATTGTCTTTTTTGTCATCGCACCCGTTGCTCTTTTGTTTTACAAATCCTTTTTTGATATTGAAGGGCATTTTACACTAGCCAATTATGAGACTTTTTTTAGTTCATGGACTTATTTGCGAATGAGCTTTAATTCGATTTTGTATGCGGGGATTGTTACCCTGGTGACCTTACTTATTTCATACCCTACGGCACTGATTTTAACGCGTTTGAAGCATAAGCAGCTTTGGTTGATGTTAATTATTTTACCAACGTGGGTTAATCTCTTGTTAAAAGCTTACGCTTTTATGGGGATTTTTGGTCAGCATGGTGGGATTAATAGTTTCTTGACCTTTATGGGCTTAGGACCACAACAAATTCTTTTTACCGATTTTTCCTTTATTTTTGTGGCTTCTTATATTGAGCTGCCTTTTATGATTTTACCTATTTTTAATGCTCTGGATGATATTGATGGCAATGTTATCAATGCAAGTAGAGATCTAGGAGCTAATGAATTTCAAGCTTTTTCTAAGGTGATTTTTCCCTTATCCTTAAATGGTGTTAGAGCTGGTGTTCAAGCTGTCTTTATTCCAAGTTTGAGTTTATTCATGTTGACACGACTTATTGGAGGAAATCGAGTGATCACACTTGGTACAGCCATTGAACAACACTTTTTAACCACTCAAAACTGGGGAATGGGATCAACCATTGGTGTTGTCTTAATTCTTACCATGGTTGCGATTATGTGGCTAACAAAGGAGAGAAGTAAATGAAAAAATTTGCCAACCTTTACTTAGCAGCGGTCTTTATTTTGCTCTATGTGCCGATTTTCTATCTCATTGTTTATTCCTTTAACAAAGGTGGTGATATGAATGGCTTTACCGGCTTGACTTTAGCTCATTATAAGAGCATGTTTGAAGATAGTCGTTTGATGGCTATCTTATTAGAGACATTTATCCTTGCTTTTAGTAGTGCTTTAATAGCAACAGTTATTGGAACTTTTGGAGCTATTTTTATTCATCAATCGAGAGAAAAATACCAAAACGCTATTTTGTCGACCAATAATGTCTTAATGGTATCACCTGATGTGATGATTGGTGCCTCATTCTTGATTTTGTTCACGTCATTGAAATTTCAACTAGGTATGTTTTCAGTCTTGTTGAGCCATATTGCTTTTTCCATTCCTATTGTGGTATTGATGGTTCTTCCAAGTTTAAAGGAAATGAATCAAGATATGGTTAATGCAGCTTATGATTTAGGGGCTAACCATATTCAAATGTTGAAAGAAGTGATGCTGCCCTATTTGATACCAGGAATTATTGCTGGCTATTTTATGGCATTCACCTATTCTTTGGATGATTTTGCAGTTACCTTTTTCTTAACAGGGAATGGCTTTACCACTCTTTCAGTTGAGATTTATTCGCGTGCTCGTCAGGGGATTTCCTTGGAAATTAATGCCCTTTCGACCATAGTTTTCCTATTCTCAATCGGCTTAGTGATTGGCTACTATTATATATCACAGGATAAGGAGGAAAAACATGCGTAAGTTATATTCCTTTTTAGCAGGTGTCATTGGTATTGTCCTTGTTTTAACAAGCCTTTCCTTTGTTTTACAAAAACAATCGGGCTCTGCAAGTCAGTCTGAAAAGTTAGTTATTTATAACTGGGGAGATTATATTGATCCTGCCCTATTAAAAAAATTCACTAAAGAAACTGGCATCGAAGTTCAATATGAGACTTTTGATTCCAATGAAGCCATGTACACTAAAATCAAACAGGGAGGCACAACTTACGATATTGCTGTTCCTAGTGATTACACTATTGATAAGATGATTAAGGAAAATCTTCTAGTCAAATTAGACAAGTCAAAATTAGTTGGCATGGATCAAATTGGAAAAGAATTTTTAGGAAAAAGTTTTGATCCCAAAAATGATTATTCCATCCCTTATTTCTGGGGGACAGTGGGGATTGTTTATAATGATAAATTAGTAGACAAAGCTCCCTTACATTGGGAAGATTTGTGGCGTCCAGAGTATAAAAACCAAATCATGTTAATTGATGGGGCGCGTGAAATGCTAGGAGTTGGTTTAACCACTTTAGGTCACAGTGTTAACTCTAAGAATCTAGACCATTTACAGGCTGCAGAGAAAAAATTGCAAGCATTGACGCCAAATGTTAAAGCCATTGTAGCTGATGAGATGAAAGGTTATATGATTCAAGAGGATGCAGCTATTGGTATTACCTTCTCTGGTGAAGCAAGTGAGATGATTGATAGTAATGAGCATTTGCATTATGTTGTCCCATCAGAAGGATCCAATCTTTGGTTTGATAATTTGGTTTTACCAAAAACAATGAAGCATGAAAAAGAGGCTTATGCTTTTATCAACTTTATTAATAAAGCTGAAAATGCTGCGCAAAATGCTGAATATATTGGCTATGCGACACCAAATCAAAAAGCCAAGGCCTTGTTGCCTGATGAAATCAAACAAGATCGCGCTTTTTATCCTGATGATAAAACGATTCAAAAACTTGAGGTTTATGATAATCTAGGTTCTCGCTGGTTAGGCATTTATAATGATCTGTATTTGCAATTCAAAATGTATCGTAAATAATGAAAAAGGTAGTGAGCTTAGAGCTCCTACCTTTTTAGTTTTCTTTTTTATAATAAACCCGATATGGTCGGCCAACCTTAGTATAAATCTGCTGACTATCTAGCTGTTTTTTCTCTTCTAAATAAGCAATGTACTTTCTGACAGAAACATGCGATAGATGTGTTGCTTGACACAAATCTTGAATCGTAAAAGCATGCTTAAAAGCAGATATGGTAGCTAGAATTAAGGCTAAGGTATCTTCAGATAAGCCTTTTTCTAGCAGCTGTGATTGATGTTCTTGCTTGGCTTGTCCAATGCTCTTAAGTTGATCAATCTGAACTTGCTGTAGTTCTTTATGGGCTAATTGAGAACGGTGGGCTAAAAACTGTTGAATACTTTCTTCAAAACGCTCGAAGGTAAAAGGTTTAATCAAATAATCAATAATACCTAAGTGAAAGCCATCTCGAATGATATGGCCATCATTAGCCGCTGAAATAATAATGACTTCAGAAGGTTGATGTCTTGTTCTCAAATCTTCCAAAAATGCAATGCCATTACCGTCTTTAATATGAATATCTAATAGAATCAAATCGATTGTAAAATCTGAAAGAGCTGACCAAGCTTCCTTTAAACTCTCACTAGAAATAATGCTATCAAAAAGGGCTAATTTTTCAAGATAGTTACGGTGTATAAAATCCACCATGGGATCATCTTCGATAATTAATACATTCATGTTAATCTCCTATGTAAGGTGTTCTTAAAATCAATTCAAGTTTAGAATCACTTATCATATGATGGAAGTCTGCCTTTGTATCTTTCAATAATTGCTTAAAATAGGGGTGTTCAAAGGCTTCTTGAAAGTGATTTGGGTGAGGAGACGGTAAATTTAGCTGGTAGTGACTTGTTAAAAAGTGATTGTCGTGTTTCAGCTGTATTGTGAAAGCGATTGGTTTTATATTGTTTAAAATGGTGCTGTGAATGAAACGATAAAGCATCAAGCAATTGTTTAGCTGATTTTTGGTGATTGAGTGGGGAATTTCACTATTAATATCAATCTTAAGGGTCATATTAAGTTCTTGGCATTTTTCTTGTTCACCAATTAAAAAACTAGCTAGCAAGGGTTCTTTTACTAAGACAGAAAGACTTGTAATCGTTTCGTTTTCAGCTTCTAAAAGACTATTAAGGTAAATCTTTAATTGATCATAATAAGCAATGTCAACCAAGCCATAAATCACATGCAATTGATTCATAAATTTATGGGTTTGAGCTTGGAGTGCAGAAGCATAAGCAGTTGTATAAGCTAATTGATCTAGAGTATCAATGGCCTTAGCAGCTTCTCGCATAAAAATAATATAGCCTCTATGGTCATTTTTTACAGTAATAGGAGAGACAGATAAAAGGTAATCTTCTTCTTGATAGCGAAAGAGCTGTTCGTGCTCTCTTTGAAAATCCAATTGCGCAAACTGGGGGAAAAGCTGATGAAAGGCTTGCCCAAAGCGATCGACTTTTTGGACATTTTTTTCAATAAGTTCTTTTGCGGCCTGATTACATAATTGAAGTTTTCCCGTTTTATTAATGACAAAAACGGCTGCTTCCATTTGATCAAGCATGGCATTTCTTTCTTCTAATAGCTGATAGATTTCACTAGGTTCAAGATTATGGAGTTGTCGTTTTAAGCGGATGGACAAAAGGCTAGTTCCTAGCAGACTAATTAAAAGACAAAATAAGAGAGAAAGTGTGTAGTTTCGCTTTGAGGTAAGTGCCACTTCATTGAGTGTTGTGAGCTTAATCCCTACTGCCAAGGCACCAATTTGTTTTTTGCCATCAAAAACAGGAACCAGGTAACGAAGGGACTTGCCCAAACTCCCTTTTGCCGTTGATAGCACTTCCTTACCCTGAAGGACATCTTTTTCATCGCCACCTTCAAAAGGTTTGCCAATTTTTTCAGGCATAGGATGTGTCAATCGAATACCTGACATATTCATCACTACCACATAGTCCAAGTGATAAATAGCTGCAATTTGGTTACTATATTTTGTGATTTCAGTCTTTGGGTGATTTTTCCTGAGTAATGCTTTGATTTCCTCATTTTGAGCTAGCATTTTACCTGTGGCTGTTAACAAATGACTTTCTTGTTGCTTGATGGACTGATGGGTTTCGTGCAACATGATGACGTAAAAGATGGAAGTTGTCAGAATAATCATGGTTACTAGAATTATGGAAAGGCTCTTCAGTTAAGAAAAGACAAGCTAGCTTAAATTAATTAAAAAAGTTAAATTAGTTAAAGTACTTAAAGAAATTAAAGAATGTATTCTTTCTTAGGCAGCTCCTTTATACTGAAGGTAATTAAAAAAGGAGGTTGTTCATGGAAACAATGGGAAAAAAAGGGAGATCAGATTTCCCTTTAACTAATAGTAAGAGGCAGTGGCGGTCTGCAAGGATAGGATCCGTCCCTTTGCCTGTTTATACTGTGTTGGCGCTACTTATTATTATTACGGCTTATTTGCAGCAACTGCCGGTTAATATGTTAGGTGGATTTGCCATTATTCTTACGATGGGCTGGCTTTTAGGAACTATCGGTGCTAATCTGCCAGGGATCAAGCATTTTGGTGGTCCAGCCATTTTATCTTTATTGGTTCCCTCTATCTTGGTTTTTTTTAATCTCCTAAATCCCAATGTCTTAGAGGCGACCCATGTTTTGATGAAGGAAGCTAATTTCTTATATTTTAACCCGTGGTGCTAGTTAATCTCAAAATACAATAAAAAGCCCAAAAGGACTATACTGTAAGTGCCTACACAAACAGGAGGTTAGTCCAAATGAGCCACTTACAGTATACAGCTAAATCCCATCACTTACAATGGAATATGCGTCAATTATCAAAAATTTGTTCTCAGTTTTATCAGGATTATTGTCCGGAAGACTTCAAACACCGTCGTAACGTCTGTCTGTCCAAAGTTTCAGACCAATCTCTTCTAGTTTTACTGCTATTACAAGCTGAACTAGGTATTAAATCACAACGTCACTTTTATAGGATTTGTCAGCTATTTCCCTGCGGTACATTACTAGAAAGAAGTCGCTTTTATAGGCGTGCAAGACAGTTGATTTGGCTGGTTCAAGTGATTCGTCAGGCAATGAACACTCAAATTTCTCCCAATACCATTGTTATTATAGACAGCTTTCCTTTGCCACTTTGTCAATCTATTCGTAACCACAGGTTCAGACTTTTCAATGGGATAGCTAATATTGGTTACACCGCCTCTAAACATATGTGGTTTTACGGTTTTAAGGTTCACATGCTAGTGACCTTATCAGGCTACATTCTGAATTATGTTGTCAGCCCAGCCTCTGTTCATGATATTAAGGCAGTTTACGAGTTGCTAGAAAGGTGTGAACAATCCGTCATTTTAGCAGACTTAGGTTACCTTAACCGTGAGCTGAAAGATGAGTTGAAGCAAAATGGCTATCACCTCTGGACTCCCTTGCGTCAAAATATGGAAGGGGCTAAACAGCATAATCATTGGAAACTAATGGCTATGAGACGAACCATTGAGACTAGATTTTCAGAACTTTGTTCCCTTTTTGATATGGAACGAACACTGGCTAGGGGGCATGACAGGGCTGCAATTGAGGATTGAACAAATCATACTAGCTTACAATTTGAGATATTTTGAAATTAACTAGCACCATGGGTATTTTTATATTGCCTGTCTGGTTTGCGGTAGTATTTTAGGGATGAACCGTAAAATTTTGATTCAAGGTTTGTTTCGAATGATCATTCCGATGTTACTTGGCATGGTGTGTTCTATGGGAGTTGGGACCTTAGTTGGTCTCCTCTTGGGACTAGAATGGCAACATACCTTCTTTTACATTGTGACACCTGTTCTTGCAGGAGGAATAGGTGAAGGTATCCTTCCTTTATCTTTAGGTTATAGTGCCATTACAGGAGTTGCTAGCGAGCAATTGGTGGCTCAATTAATTCCAGCTACTATTATTGGAAACTTCTTTGCCATTTTGTGTACAGCATTATTAAGTCGTTTTGGTGAAAAACACCCAGACTATTCTGGTAAAGGTCAGTTAGTCAAAATAGGGCATGAAGAAGATATGTCTGATGCCCTAAAAGATCAGTCTGGTGAATTGGATGTTAAATTGATGGGTGGAGGTGTCTTAACAGCTTCTTGTCTTTTTATCGCTGGTGGGCTATTACAACATTTAACTGGTTTCCCAGGGCCAGTCTTGATGATTATTTTGGCTGCTTTCTTGAAATACGTCAATGTCATACCTCAAGAAACCCAAAATGGTGCTAAACAACTTTATAAATTTATTTCAGGAAACTTTACCTTTCCTTTAATGGCTGGTTTAGGATTGCTTTATATTCCCTTAAAGGATGTGGTAGCAACCCTTAGTTGGCAATACTTTCTTGTTGTTATCAGTGTGGTATTTACAGTGGTCAGTGTTGGATTCTTTGTGTCTCGCTTTTTAAATATGCATCCTGTTGAAGCAGCTATCATTTCTGCTTGTCAAAGTGGAATGGGTGGTACTGGGGATGTAGCCATTCTTAGCACAGCTGATCGGATGAATCTCATGCCATTTGCTCAAGTAGCAACACGTCTTGGTGGTGCTATAACAGTAATTACCATGACAGCGATTTTACGAATTATCTTCCACTAATAATCAGTTTAAATTTTAGAAAAGAGGTCTTAAATGGAAAATATGTTAGGTCAATTAGCATTAGAACAAGCCAAAGCATTTGGTGGAAAGTTGGAAGTGAATCCTAAAGTAACGATTTTAAATAAACATGATTTAAGTATTGCTTATACTCCAGGTGTTGCTAGTGTGTCATCAGCTATTGCTGAAGATAAGACTTTAGCTTATGATTTGACGACAAAGAAAAATACAGTAGCTGTTGTTAGTGATGGGACTGCTGTTCTTGGCTTAGGTGATATTGGTCCTGAAGCGGCTATGCCTGTGATGGAAGGAAAAGCAGCCTTGTTTAAACAATTTGCAGGTGTTGATGCTGTGCCTATTGTCTTAGACACTAAAGATCCTGAAGAAATTATCCAAATAGTTAAGGCCATAGCACCAACCTTTGGTGGTATTAATCTTGAAGATATTAGTGCTCCAAGATGCTTTGAAATCGAACAACGATTGATTGAAGAATGTGATATTCCTGTCTTTCATGATGATCAACATGGAACAGCAATTGTTGTTTTGGCGGCGGTCTTCAACAGTCTAAAATTGGTATCCAAAACTTTAGAAGATGTTAAAATTGTTGTCAATGGTGGTGGTTCAGCAGGTCTTTCTATCACCCGTAAACTAATAGCTGCAGGGGCAACAGATGTTATAGTAGTTGATAAGTTTGGCATTATTAATGAAAAAGAGGCGGATCAGCTTCAAAGTCATCATTTCAGGGACTTTAAAAGAAGCCTTGGTTGGAGCTGATATCTTTATTGGTGTTTCTGCTCCTGGTGCTCTAAAAGAAGAATGGATAGCAGAAATGTCAGATAAGCCAATTATTTTTGCCATGACAAATCCAATTCCAGAAATTTTCCCTGATCAAGCAATTGCAGCAGGTGCTTATATCGTCGGAACAGGTCGTAGTGATTTTCCAAATCAAATCAACAATGTTTTAGCTTTTCCAGGTATTTTTAGAGGAGCTTTGGACGCGCGTGCTAAAAGCATCACCATTGATATGCAAATTGCAGCTGCAAAAGGAATTGCTAGTTTGATTTCTGATGACGACCTTTCAAGAACTCATATTATTCCCGATGCCTTCCAAGAAGGTGTGGCAGAGATTGTGGCTAAAAGCGTTAGTTCTGCAGTTACAGAGTAATCACTTAGATTGGTAGACAAGCCCTGTTCCTAGATTAAAAGGATAAGGAGCTTTTCTAGGGTATTAGTAAATATCCTGTTTATTCCAGCGACAAACAAAGTAGCCAAAAGTGACTTTTGCTTCAAGTTGATCGCTTTTTCCTTAATTTCTTACATCCATCAGAGAGCTTTGTAGAGATGACAAGGTTCTCTTTTTTATCTTTTTCTATTTCAGTCGACTAGAAACTTATCATAGACTTTGATACAATAGGTCTAGTGCATTTAAAAGAAAGAGAGGAAAAAATGGAAAATCATATGTTTGGCGTGGGATTCTGGTAGGGGTTATTTCAGGAGTGGTGGTTAGTCTATTTCGCTTATTAATTGAGATTCTTGCTGAAAGGGTAGTTGATGTTTACCACCAATCACATAGCAATCCTTTTTTATTATTGCCAATTTTAGTAGTCAGTTTACTGATTATTCTTTTTGTGGGTTATCTGGTCAAATCTGACCCAGATATCAAGGGTTCTGGTATCCCGCACGTAGAAGGTGAGTTAAAGGGCCTTATGTCTCCTAATTGGTGGAGTGTCTTATGGAAAAAATTTCTAGCGGGAACCTTAGCTATTTCAATGGGCTTTATGCTAGGAAGAGAAGGTCCTTCCACTCAATTAGGTGCTATGTCAGCTAAAGGCTTGGCAAAAGCTTTAAAATCTAGTGGATTGGAAAAAAGGGTGCTGATTGCAAGTGGTGCAGCAGCTGGTTTATCTGCAGCTTTTAATGCCCCTATTGCAGGTTTGTTATTTGTTGTTGAAGAAATTTACCATCATTTTTCACGATTAATTTGGATTACAGCCTTAGTAGCTAGCCTTGTTGCTAATTTTATCTCATTGCATATTTTTGGGCTCAGGCCAGTACTAGCTATGCCAAAAGCAATGCCTTTTCTAGGATTAAATCAATATTGGCTGCTCTTATTGCTAGGTGTTTTTCTGGGAATTTTAGGCTATGTGTATGAATGGGTTATTCTGCGTTTTCATCTTATCTATGACTTTTTAGGAAAATACTTAAAAATAACTCCCGCTTTTTATGGGATCTTAACAGTACTGGTTATTCTACCTGTTGGCTATTATTTTCCTCAATTGTTAGGTGGGGGCCATGGTTTGATTATTTCTCTTTCACAAGTAGAGTTACCACTTGTGACCATTGCTTTGTATTTATTCATTCGGTTTATTGTTAGCATGTTTAGTTACTCTAGTGGTTTACCTGGAGGTATCTTCCTTCCAATCTTGACCTTGGGTGCCTTGTCTGGAACTTTATTTGCCTTATTCTTTAAGCAAATTGGTTCGCAAGTTGTCAAGTCAAGTGCAACCAGTTCATAGATAACTAGAGTTCCAGATGTTAAGCTGTTCGGGATAGCTCAAACAGGAATTTTGAGGATTGATATTGAAGAAGTCGTCTTGGGCGCTCATTGATGGCAGTAATATAATTGTCAAGTTCTTCAGAGGTTAGTGGATTAAGTGAGACTCCTTTAGGGACATATTCTCTGAGGAGGCCATTGAAGTTCTCGTTTTTTCCTCTCTCATGTGAAGAATAGGGATGTGCAAAGTAAACTTCAACAGCTTCTAAGTTTGAGAGTAAACTAAACTCAGAACCATTATCCGCTGTGATGGATGCAATAGGATACTGACTGATGAGATGCGTGACAGCTCGGTTAATGGTTTGGGACTGCTTGTCTTCTAGCTTAACTCCTAGTGCATAGCGTGTCTGGCGCTCTACCAAAGTCAACATAACAGCTTCACCTTTGGTTTTCTTGCCGAGAACCAAATCAATCTCCCAATGCCCAAATTCAGAACGATCATTAATATATTCTGGACGTTCTTCGATAGATTTACCTAAAGTCTTCTTATTCGTCTTCATGACTTTCTTATAACGTTTTCTGATACTAACCATCTTAGGCAAATCGATAGGTTTAATAGCTGATACCCCCTCTCTGATATAACGATAAATCGTTTTGGTAGAGGGGACGACTTCTTCCGGATGGTTCACTTTGTAAGTCTGAACAAAACTATCCACACTATGGAGACGAATGTTAGCCGTCAAGGCAGATTCTAATTGTTCAATGAACCTAGCGGAGCAGTCATTCAACTAGAGATAAGAACTCTATTGACAATAGGTTTTAGAGACATGTTGCCCACTATCAGCGAAATAGGCGTTGAAGAAGGTTTGTTTTCCACTCTTATCCATTACCTGTTTTATTGAACCACGTATTATTGCTGGGCAGATTGTAGAAAGGTGACGACCCCAGAGTCGAGCAATCTCAGCGGGTTTCTTTCCCATTGTCAGATAAGCAGCAATTTCACCCCGTTCTGTGGCTGAAAGATGAGAATAGGATGATTTTCTGGTAGAATTAATGTTGGACATGTTCATCTGCTTTCCATACTGAATTGGGGAATTCTAGTATATCAGACGAACATGTCTTTTTTGTTGCACTTCATTTTACAACGCGGGTAACACTTTATTGTTGTCAGGTGCAACAATTTTCTTAGTCGTCAATGAAGCTGACACTGGCTTTGTAAGGGAAGTTTTGATGTAAGCAAGTTGATGATAATATGTTATTTCAAAAAGTTGCAGGTGCTTTTTCATAAAGACCAGCAGCTTTTTTAGTTATAAAAGGTTTACTTTGTCTCAAAAATCCTTTTGCTGCCTTGTCTGATTCTTTTTTGATATACTGGAAGTTAGAAAAAGGAGTCAATCATGTTAGAAGTTATTTCAGAAGAATTATTACAATACCAACAAAATAAACTAGCTGATTATCAGCTCAAAAATAAAAAAGTAGCAGATGGTGGAGTAGTCATAGCTGGAGATTCCATTATTGAGTTTTACCCTATCAAAAAATATTTCGGTCAAGACTTTCCTCTTACAAATAGAGGAATCGCAGGAACAGATAGTCAATGGTTATTGGATCATGTGGATACCCAGGTTAATGACCTTAATCCTGAGCATGTTATCTTGTTAATAGGATGCAATGATATTGGACTAGGCTTTGACAAGGCGCATATCTTGTCTAACATTGTCGATATTATTGGTCAGATTCGTAGCCACTCTATTTATTGTCAGATTAGTTTGTTATCTTTGGTACCTGTTTCTAAAAATCCTATCTATCAAAAGACGGTTAAAGCAAGGACAAACCAAGCCATCGATGAGATTAATCAAGATCTAGCCATGATTCCAGCGATTAATTTTATTGATATCAATAGTATCTTGAAAAATGAACAAGGTGGATTGGCTGATGAGTATACTTTAGATGGCATGCATTTGAATTTTTTGGCTTACAGTAAAATTTCAGAGATAATCAAAACCTACTTATGATAAGATAGAATCTTTGCTTATAACCAATCACCTAAGAAAGAGTTATCTTAAGATAGCTTCTTTTTTAATCCCAGCTCCGTAAGATTTTAGATGATTTAGTGTATAATAGATAAAAAGGAGTTAATATGAAATTTGAAAAAAAACAAGTCTTCTATATCGTACTTGCTTTTGTTTTATGCTATGCTATTCAAGCTAATTGGAATGGCGGTGCAGATATTGTTCAGACCATTTACAAAACCAGCTTACCGTTTCTCTATGGAGCAGCAGTTGCTTACATTGTGAATATTGTGATGAATGCTTATGAAAAGGCTTATTTATATGCCTTTTCTCACTCTCAAATTGCTTTAAAGTTAAAGCGTGGAATTTGCATGCTTTTAGCCTATTTGACCTTTATTATTTTATTTACATGGATAATCTCCATTGTGATTCCTGATTTGATAGCTAGTATCAGTACTTTAACCAAGTTTGATACGTCTACTATTAAACAGGTAGTTGAAGACTTAAGTCATAACAAATTAATTGCGAGAATGATTCGATATATTGGTGGGGATGCTAAATTAACCGAGACAATCACTAATTACAGTCAGCAGCTATTAAAACAGTTTATTGGTGTTTTGAGTAATATCTTAAGTTCAGTAACAGTTATTGCTTCAGCCATTATTAACCTCTTTATTAGTTTTGTCTTTTCATTGTATGTGTTAGCCAGTAAAGAAAGCTTGTGTCGTCAAGGAAACATTCTAGTGGATACCTATGCTGGTAAATACTCACAAAGAATTCATTATTTGGTTGATTTATTACATCACCGTTTCCATGGTTTTTTTGTTAGTCAGACCTTGGAAGCTATGATTCTAGGGGCCCTAACAGCTGGTGGGATGTTTTTATTGCAATTACCATTTGCAGGAACAATTGGTGTCCTAGTAGCATTTACCGCCCTTATTCCTGTTATTGGAGCCTCTATTGGTGTGGCAGTCGGCTTTATTTTGATAATGACCCAATCCATGAGTCAAGCCCTTGTCTTTTTAGTCTTTTTGATTATTTTACAACAAATTGAAGGAAACTTCATTTACCCTAGAGTAGTAGGAGGGTCTATTGGTTTACCAGCTATGTGGGTCTTGATGGCCATTACTCTAGGAGCCTCTCTCAAGGGAATTGTAGGGATGATCATTGCGGTACCTTTAGCTGCAACCTTCTATCAGGTCATTAAGGATCATATTTATAAAAAACAAGCCATACAAAAAAAACAGGTTTCTAACTAGAAACTTGTTTTTTAACGAATAGAATTGGTGGAGGTAACCGTATGTATTCCATCAAAGTGGATCAGAAAAGTCTGATGCCAAGAGAACGCTTAATACAACAAGGTGCAGAAGCCTTAAGTAATCAAGAATTACTGGCTATTTTGTTACGAACTGGAAACAAAGATAAGCGTGTATTAGAGCTGTCTTCCTATCTCTTATCACTGTTAGATAGCTTAGCAGATTTTAAAACCTTATCTCTTCAGGAGTTACAGCAACTAGCAGGAATTGGAAAAGTAAAAGCTATTGAAATTAAGGCCATGTTAGAATTCGCCAATCGTATTCAATTAGCTGATCAATCAATTTCCAGACAAATTGTATCTAGCAGTCAGGTCGCAAAACAATTGATGTTAACCCTAGGACATAAAAAGCAAGAACATTTGATGGCGATCTATCTGGATACCCAAAATAGAGTCATTGAAGAAAAAATAATTTTTATCGGGACAGTCAGACGCTCTATTGCGGAGCCACGTGAAATTTTATATTATGCTTGTAAAAATATGGCTACTAGTTTGATTGTTGTTCATAATCACCCGTCGGGGACGACATCGCCAAGTGACAATGATTACCGTTTTACAGAAAAAATAAAAGAGTCCTGTGATTATTTAGGTATTATTTGCCTTGATCATATTATTGTTAGCAAGACTGGTTATTATAGTTTTCGAGAGAAGACAGACTTATTTTAACACTAAAAAATCCTGCCAGACAAAATCTGTGACAGGATCTTTTCTATGTATCGCTAAAAACAAGCATTTTCAATGATAAGGGGCATCTTAATCCATTTGGTTTTGATTCATAAAGTAAAGTAAGGTCTGTAACTCACTAGTTAAATCAACTGACTGAACAATAATCCCTTTAGGAACTTGTAAATGAACGGGTGCAAAACTTAAGATGCCTCGGACACCAGCGTCAATGAGTTGTTCCGCAACTTCTTGAGCTTGGACACTCGGAACAGTCAAAATAGCTGTTTCAATATTGGTATCTGCCAATTGTTCTTTAATGGTTGAAATACCATAGATGGGAATGCCATCAGCTGTCTTTGTTCCAACAATAGGATTGTCATCAATATCAAAGCCCATTGCAATTTGCATTTTATTACGATCGTGGAAGCGGTATCGCAATAAAGCACGCCCGATATTACCACAGCCGACTAAAACCACATTAGTAGTCGAATGATCGTTGAGTAAATCTGCAAAGAAATTCATTAACTTAGAAACGTCATAGCCAAAACCACGACGACCTAATTCGCCGAAGTAGGAGAAGTCGCGACGTACAGTTGCAGAGTCGATTCCCATAGCATCTGCAATTTGTTTAGAGCTTGCTTTTTCGACTTGATCAGCATGAAAACGTTTGAAAATACGGTAGTAGAGCGATAAGCGTTTAGCAGTCGCCTTTGGAATAGATTTGTCAATAACCACTTTTATTGCTCCTTAAATGATATTTTTTCTCTTTTAATCTGTAACCATTGTAACAGAAACTTTGTGAAAGTTGCAACTATTTGATTATTTTTTTACACATAAAAATGAATAGTCTGATTATTTATTAAAAATGAGATCAAAAGAAAAAGTTATGACTAATCGGTCACAACTTTTAAAGAGAATGTTATTGTTCTTTTTTGATAAAAACATCTCTTTCCACTAAACTATCCATTAAGAAATAAAACTTATCTTGTAGTATTTTATTGTCTTCGGATTTGAAAATGTTTACCATGCGTAGTCCACTTTTATCTGTAATAGTGAGTTTAAAGGCATCTAAATCTTTATTAATAGTGATTTTTAATGGAAAGCCTTCGCCAGAATTGGGAACTTTTTCCAAAAGTCTAGTTAACTGATAATGTCCAATTTTAGTTTGAACGAAAGTAGTATCACGTAAAGTATACTTTTTGATATTGGGACTGATTTGGTAACTGTATTGACAGTCTTTAAGGCTAATTTCTTTTTCAAACGCCATCTTAATCTCCTAGAATTTTTGTTAAAATTTTTGCTAAATAGAATACTTCTTCTTGGGTGTTTTGATCTGAAAAACTGATACGAATAGAATCTTTTAAGCGACTAGAATCCTTACCATAATAAGCCGATAGGACATGACTTGGCTCCACTGTTCCAGCGGTACAGGCAGAACCAGTCGAAACAGCTATATCTTCTAAATCCAATTGGGTTAATACGATACTGTTTTGATGATTTGGAAAGCTGAGGTTTAAGACATGAGGAAGATAAGCCTTACTTCGGCCATTGATGTGAAAATCTAAAGACGTAAGCTCTTCTTGTAACAATTGTTCTAATTGTTCAACATGAGAAAAATTTTGGGAAAGGTGAGAAAAGGCATCATCAAGAGCAGCAGTCATTCCCACAATGCCTATCATATTCTCAGTACCTGCACGTCTTTTTTCTTCTTGTTCGCCACCTTGAATTAAGCTATCAAATTTGAGGCCTCTGTTATAGAGAAAGCCAACACCTTTAGGACCATGAAATTTGTGCGCTGATGCAGACATTAAATCAATGCCGTAGTCATCGGGATGAAGTGCTATTTTTCCTACAACTTGAACAGCGTCAACATGAAAAGCAGCTTGATGATGCTTGAGCAAGTCCCCAACTTCTTTAATAGGTAACAAATCCCCGGTTTCATTGTTAGCAAACATCATACTTACTAAGATCGTATCTTCTCTTAGGAGTGATTGAAATTGCTTCATGTTTATCTGACCATCACAGACATCTAAATAACTGACTTCAAAGCCAAAACGCTCTTCTAAGTAAGCCATAGTATGTAAGACGGAGTGATGTTCAATTTTAGTAGTAATAAGGTGTTTGCCTTTATGTTGGTGCGCTAAAGCATAACCTTTTATAGCATTGTTGTTACTTTCTGATCCACCTGAAGTGAAGGTGATTTGATTTTCTTTACTAGCAAGATGTTGTGCGATGCTTTGACGACATTCTCTTAAAATTTTGTTAGCTTGTCTTCCCATGTGATGAATGCTAGATGGATTCCCAAAGTTTTGGCTGGTTATCCATTTTGTCATAGCATCAATAGAAGCTGCATTAAGAGGAGTAGTGGCAGCATTATCAAAATAAATGGTCATGAGTATTACCCTTTTGGATGGTAAGAAAAGAGCGGGCTTAAAGGTCTTCTTTCATGGATACGGATAATAGCTTCAGCGATAAGCTCGCTAGCACTCAAGTAAGTCACATTTTCTGGCACACGATTTTTTGTTTTCACAGAATCAGTTACAATGATTTCTTGAATAGGCGCTGCTTCAAGAACGTCGGCAGCACCTCCAGCAAAGAGCCCGTGGCTAGCTACGGCATAAATCTCAGTTGATCCGGCGCGTTCAAGTATTTTAGCTGCTTCAGCAAATGTTTTACCTGTGTTTAAAATATCATCAATAAGAATCGCTTTTTTCCCAGAAACTTCACCAATAACATAGCCTTCTTCACGCTCAGCATCATCTTGAGCGTAGTCAATAATAGCAAGTGGTGAGTTTAGGTATTCTGCTAAACTTCTAGCACGTTTTATACCAGAATTTTTAGGACTAACGACAACGGTATCAGGACCTTTAAGACCTAAGCTCGCATAATGTTCAGCAAAAAGAGGAACAGTAAATAAGTTATCAACGGGGATATCAAAGAATCCTTGTACTTGGACAGCATGCAAATCCAAGGTGACCACGCGATCAATCCCAGCCTTAGTTAGCATATTAGCTACTAATTTTGCAGTAATAGGTTCGCGTGATTTAGCCACTCGGTCTTGACGTGAGTAGCCAAAGTAAGGCAGTACAACACTAATAGAATTAGCGCTGGCACGCTTACAAGCATCAATCATAATGAGTAGTTCCCATAAATTGTCATTGACTGGGAAACTAGTTGATTGAATGATGTAAATATCATCACCACGAACTGTTTCTTCGATATTTATCATAATCTCACCATCAGAAAATTGTCGAGAGGAAATTTTTCCAAGTGGAATTCCGGATGCTTTTGAAATTTTTTCAGCAATAGGAAGGTTTGAGGTGAGTGAGAACAGTTTGATTTGCTTATCAGCATATCGTTCAGTCATGATAGATTTAGCTCCTTACATTACAAAAAATAGAATAGAAAACGGAAAGGATGATTCCATTTTATTCATAGTTATCAATTGACATTTCTATTTTAACAAAAAAACAGAAAAATTGCAGTTTTTCTGTTGCTTTTATCAGGTAAAACTATGATTTCTTAAGGGTTTTGCTGAAACGTGCTACCTTACTTTTGGCATACTTAAATGAGATATCATTTTCTAGGAGAAAACTCTCGAAGTCTTCTTTCCCCTTGATGGCATCGGTCACTTCTAATTCCAGTTCATAATCTTTGATATTTGCATATTGATTATAATCTAAGGCAAGTTTACCAATAGTGGTATCGGCTTCACGGCGGATTGTTGTTAAATAGCCAAACGTCGTTAACTGTGAGTCGCCTAGTCCAATTTTTTTGATAATATCAAGCGCTGAAGATTCCGGGAGTATGCCTGTTTTAATAATCTCTTTAGCACTTTTTAAATCAAGATGTAAATTGTATTCGCGATTACCCACTTTCTCAGGAACTTTTAGGGTTAATTCAGCGCTATCTGTAAAGGTCCTAATACGTAGTGACATTTTATGAGCTTTTAAATCAAAATCTTTAGTATCAATATAATAGTTGGTTTGTGTTACTGGTGGAATATGAGTCATTTGTGACAAGAGTCGTTTGTACTCTTCTTTTGTCAGTAGGGTCTTATATTCAATCTCAAGGTTGGTCATATGAAATTCCTTTTGAACCTTTTCTATGATATAATAAATTGTTATTTCAATTTTATATTAATATCCTAGCTTTGACAAGAAAGGAGATATCAGGTGGCTATAGATTGGGAAGTTTTTTTGGATCCTTACATTCAAACAGTAGGGGAACTTAAGATTAAATTGCGAGGTATTCGCAAGCAATTCCGGAAACAAAATCGTTATTCGCCTATTGAGTTTGTGACGGGTAGGGTTAAGTCGGTTGAAAGTATCAAAGAAAAGATGTTTTTGCGTGGTGTCTTAGAAGAAAATATTGCTCAAGACATTCAAGATATAGCTGGCCTTAGAATTATGGTTCAATTTGTAGATGATGTGGAAGAGGTTTTGTCACTTCTGCGTCAAAGACAGGATATGACAATTGTCTATGAACGTGATTACATTCGTAACATGAAATCAAGTGGCTATCGATCATATCATGTTGTGGTAGAGTACCCTGTTGATACCATTGAAGGACAAAAAAAAGTATTAGCAGAGATTCAAATTCGTACCTTAGCCATGAATTTTTGGGCGACCATTGAACATTCATTGAATTACAAATACGGGGGAAAATTTCCAGAAGAAATTAAAAAGCGCTTGGAAGTCACAGCAAAAATTGCCTTGGAACTGGACGAAGAAATGCGAAAAATTCGTGAAGATATTCGTGAGGCACAATTGCTGTTTGATCCAGAGAGCCGAAAATTAAGTGATGGTGTAGGAAACAGTGATGACACAGATGAATTATACAGGTAAGGTAAAGCGAGTTGCTATTATTGCAAACGGCAAATACCAGAGCAAGCGAGTTGCTTCAAAGCTATTCTCCGTTTTTAAAGATGATCCCGATTTCTATCTTTCAAAGAAAAATCCGGATATTGTGATTTCTATAGGTGGAGATGGCATGCTTTTATCTGCATTTCACATGTATGAAAAAGAATTAGATAGGGTCCGTTTTGTAGGTATTCATACAGGACATCTTGGCTTTTATACAGATTATAGGGATTTTGAAGTTGATCAATTAATTGCAAATTTGAGAAAAGATAAGGGAGAACAAATTTCTTATCCGATTTTGAAGGTAAAAATTAGCTTGGAAGATGGACGAGTTATTAAAGCCAAAGCCTTGAATGAGGCTACCGTTAAGCGTATTGAAAAAACAATGGTGGCAGATGTGATTATTAATCATGTCAAATTCGAGAGTTTTAGAGGAGATGGGATTTCAGTTTCAACACCCACAGGAAGTACAGCTTATAATAAATCGTTAGGAGGAGCTGTTTTACATCCTACAATTGAAGCCCTTCAATTAACGGAAATTTCAAGTTTAAATAACCGTGTTTTTAGAACGCTTGGTTCTTCAGTTATTATTCCTAAAAAAGATAAGATCGAGTTGGTTCCAAAACGTCTGGGTATCTATACTATATCCATTGATAACAAAACCTACAATCTTAAAAATGTTAGCAAAGTCGAATACTTTATCGATGATGAAAAGATTCATTTTGTGGCATCAGCCAGCCATACTAGCTTTTGGGAAAGGGTCAAAGATGCCTTCATGGGAGAAGGTGAATCATGAGATTTGAATTCGTTGCTGATCGTAGAGTAAAAGTCAAAACTTTTTTAAAAGGACATGATATTTCAAAAGGGTTACTAGCTAAAATCAAATACAAAGGTGGCAATATATTAGTAAATGGTATTGAACAAAATGCCATTTATTTATTGGATATTGGAGATGTGGTGACCATTGACATCCCTAGAGAGGAACCTTTTGAGAAATTAGAGGCTATCCCCTTTGATCTTGATATTATTCATGAAGATGATCATTTTTTAGTCCTTAATAAACCAGTGGGATTTGCTAGTATTCCAAGTGCCATTCATTCCAATACCATTGCTAATTTTATCAAATCTTATTACATTCAAAAAGATTATGAAGATCAACAAGTCCATATTGTCACGCGATTAGATAGAGATACTAGCGGTTTAATGCTTTTTGCTAAGCATGGCTATGCTCATGCCCGCTTGGATAAAAAGTTGCAAAAAAGAGCTATTGAAAAGCGTTATTATGCTTTAGTTTCTGGTCAAGGGTCACTTCCCGATCAAGGAGAAATCGTTGCCCCTATTGGTCGCTCAAAAGATAGTATTGTTACAAGGGCTGTTGACCCAATGGGCAAGTATGCTAAGACCAGTTATCATGTTGTGGCACGTTATGCAGAAAATGTGCATTTAGTGGATATCAAATTGCATACTGGTAGAACCCATCAGATCAGAGTTCATTTTTCCCATATTGGTTTTCCTTTATTAGGAGATGATTTTTATGGAGGGCGATTAGATTTGGGGATAACCCGTCAAGCCCTGCATTGTCACCATATCGCTTTTTATGATCCATTTACTGAAAATGAAAGCATTCATACAATAAATTTGACAGATGACTTTGATAACGTTATCAAAGATTTACGAAAAAATAGAATGAGGTATACAAAAATGGGTATTAGAAGTTTGTTTGGTAGCTTAAGAGAGAAAGTAGCTGGCCAACATGTTAAAATCGTTTTCCCAGAAGGAAATGATGAACGTGTGGTTCGTGCTGCAGCTCGTCTTAAATTTGAAGGATTAGCTGAGCCTATTATCTTAGGTAAAGCTGACGAAATCCGAGGCCTCCTTACAAAATTAGGATTTGCTGATCAAGATTACACAATCATTAACCCTGATGATTATGCTGATTTTGAAAAAATGAAAGCTGAGTTTGTTGAGATCCGTAAAGGTAAAGCAACTATGGAAGATGCAGACAAACTTCTTAGATACGTCAACTATTTCGGTGTTATGTTGGTTAAGATGGGACTTGCTGAAGGCATGGTTTCAGGTGCTTGTCACTCTACAGCAGACACAGTTCGTCCTGCTTTGCAAATCATTAAGACTAAACCAGGTATTTCAAGAACATCAGGTGTTTTCTTGATGAACCGTGAAAACACAAATGAGCGTTATATCTTTGCTGACTGTGCTATTAATATTGATCCTAATGCACAAGAACTTGCTGAGATTGCAGTCAACACTGCAGAAACGGCAGCTATTTTTGATATTGATCCAAAAGTAGCAATGTTAAGTTTCTCAACCAAGGGATCAGGTAAAGCACCACAGGTTGATAAAGTAGCAGAAGCAACTAAAATTGCTAAAGAATTAAACCCTAGCCTTGCTTTAGATGGTGAATTACAATTTGATGCTGCCTTTGTTCCTGAGACAGCTGCTATTAAGGCTCCAGATTCTGACGTTGCTGGTCAAGCAAATACTTTTGTTTTCCCTGATTTACAATCTGGAAACATTGGTTATAAGATTGCACAACGTTTAGGGATGTTTGATGCCATTGGCCCAATCCTCCAAGGTTTGAACAAACCTGTTAACGATTTGTCACGTGGTTCAAGTGCTGATGACATTTACAAATTGGGTATTATTACAGCTGCACAAGCTTTAGGTACTTTAGATTAATGAGAGTAAGAGTGGAAGGGTGACCAAAAGGTCATAACTTTCGCTCTTTCTTTTTAGCTTAAGAAATGAGGTCAAAAAATGAATTCAAAAATTGCTTTAGTTACAGGTGCTTCAGCTGGTTTTGGAAAAGCTATTGTTGCACAATTGATCGAAGATGGCTTTAGCGTTATTGGAGCTGCCAGACGTCTAGAAAAATTACAGGCCTTAGAGGAATTATATGGTAAAGAAAACTTTTTAGCTTTACCTATGGATGTGTCTAACCCAAAAGAGATTGATTTGGCCTTAACCAAAATTCCTAAAGAATGGCAGAGTATTGATCTTCTTATCAATAATGCTGGCCTAGCTTTAGGACTTGATAAAGCCTTTGAGGCGGACTTTGCTAATTGGATGACCATGATAAATACCAACATTATTGGATTGACTTACCTAACACATCAATTGTTACCGGACATGGTTAAACGAAATAGTGGCATGATTATTAATATGGGATCTACAGCAGGAACCATTCCATACCCAGGAGCTAATATCTACGGTGCAAGTAAAGCATTCGTTAAACAATTTTCACTAAATTTAAGAGCAGATTTGGCAGGTACTAAAATCCGAGTTACCAATATCGAACCAGGATTATGTGAAGGGACTGAGTTCTCTAATGTACGCTTTAAAGGAGATCGTGACCGTGTAGAAGCCATCTATAAAGGAGCAAATGCCATTCAAGCCAAGGATATTGCAAATACTGTTTCTTGGATAGTGAACCAACCTCCACATGTCAATATTAATCGCATTGAAATAATGCCCGTTTCCCAAAGTTATGGTCCACAACCGGTTAGTCGAGAAGATGTCTAATAAAAAAAGCAAGTTGAGAATACAACTTGATTTTTTAAAAGCTATCGGAAATAGATGGGCCGGAGGTTACATCCGACCAGCCAACAATGGCTTGACCTGTTTCCTCAAGGTATTGACTAAGTATGGGTTTGAAATCTTGAACATTATCATAAATTCCAATGAAATTTCCTGAAGCATCATAAAGGGCTTGGTAATGTTGGATATAGATATGATCTAAAGAGGCCGAGGGAATAAAGTAATATTTCTGATGATACGCATTAGCTTTTAACTCATGCAGGAGCCATTCTTCTAATTTCGTTTCTTGATCAGCAAAAAAACTACCATTGAACTTATGATTGTTATAGATGATATTGCCGTTTTGATCAGATAGACGCGCTTGCAGTGGAAGGTGTTCTAGGAAATTACCTTTTAGAGCATAGTAAAAGTTGGTAACCACCTTACCAATTTCTAAGAGTAAGGTAGGTTTCTTCTGAAGGATTTCAGTCAGTGTTTCCTTCTGAAAAGAGATATGCTTGGCAAAAAGAAGAAGAGGAAGCGAGCTTTCTATGGTATCAAAAGCAAAAACAGCTTCATAAGGCTTGAAGTTGATAGGGTCATTTTTACTGATAATGGTAATATCAAAAAAATCCTTGGAGTTATTAGCGATGAGCTTGAAAAAGGCGTTTTCTTCTTGCGGTGTTTGCCCAGTGATGGCTAAAATCTTAATTAGTTTTGTCATACTGGTATCATAGCGATTATTGCTCTAAAAGGCAATCATTCTGTATTTTATTTTAGATAGCAGTGAAGAAATCCAATATTAATTAAAAATTGCAAAAACCTTATTAAAACGGACTTTGTAAGCGAAATCAGTCAAAAAAATTGACTTCTCTCGTCATTATTTTTATAATAGTCAACAATAGATGAATCCTTATAAGAAGCACAGGTAGATAGTGAGATAATAAGATGCATCCTTTAAAAGAAATAGTTAAGCAATATAATCATTTGTTTGATCAACAAATGAGTTTATTTGAAAAATATGCTCGACAAAATGGTTTACAAGGTAACAGTTTTCAACTTTTATTATGGATTTACTATAACCCTCAAGGCATGACACAAACCTCTCTTTGTCGGAAGACGAGATGGAGTAAACAGCTAGTGCATGCGACAATAAAGAGTTGGTTACAAAAAGATTATGTCTATCTTTTGGAATCGCCAAAAGATAAACGAGTGAAGTTAATTTTGTTAACAAAAAAGGGGCTCAAGCTAAGTAAAGAGATTATTAAGCCCTTTGAGAAAAGACAGACTAGAGCACTTTCTACTCTCAGTGAAGACGAAAGAGTAGAGTTGCTTCAGTTGATGAGTAGATATACAAGCTCCCTTACAGAAGAATTGGAGAAATAATGATACGTTTTAATAATGTTTCGAAGACCTTTGGTCAAACACAAGTCTTACAGGAACAAAGTTTTCAAATTGAAGATCGTGAATTTTTTGTATTAGTGGGACCAAGTGGCTCTGGAAAAACCACTCTGTTAAAAATGATAAATTGTTTAATTGAACCAAGCTCTGGTGATATTCTCTTGAATGGGACCCCTCAAAAAGAGCTTGATTTGAGAGAGATGCGCTTGTCTATTGGCTATGTTTTACAACAAATTGCTCTTTTTCCTAATTTAACAGTTGCAGAAAATATTGCGATTATTCCTGAGATGAAAGGCTGGTCGCAAGAGGAGCTTTTAGTCAAAACTAAGGAATTACTTCAAATGGTAGGGTTACCTCCAGAAGATTATCTTAATCGTTATCCCAGTGATTTATCAGGAGGAGAGCAACAACGTATTGGAATTGTTCGAGCTATTATCTCTCATCCTAAGGTGCTATTAATGGACGAGCCTTTTTCTGCCCTAGATCCCATCTCACGTAAGCAATTACAAGAGTTAATGATTAGCTTGCATCAGGAATTTGATATGACCATTGTATTTGTTACCCATGATATTGATGAGGCGATTAAGCTGGGTGACCGTGTAGCAGTTTTAAATGAAGGTCATATCGTTCAATTAGATAAACCTGAAGTTATTATGGCTGAGCCTGCTAATGACTTTGTAGCCAATTTGTTTGGAGGTGACAAAGATGCCTAGTTTAGTTGTTACTTTTCAAGAACGATTTGGAGATTGGACCAAGGCTCTTGGTGAGCATCTTCAAATTTCGCTACTCTCTTTAATGATTGCTTTGTTAATTGGTATTCCTTTGGCAGCTTTACTCAGCCAAAGTAAACGCTGGTCAGATGTGATGCTTCAAATAACAGGTGTCTTTCAAACCATTCCGTCATTAGCCTTGTTAGGGCTCTTTATTCCATTAATGGGAATAGGGACCTTGCCAGCCATGACGGCTCTGGTCATCTATGCGATTTTTCCGATTTTACAAAATACCATTACAGGTTTAAATGGTATTGATCCTAGTTTAGTAGAGGCAGGAACGGCCTTTGGAATGACCAAATGGGAACGGCTTAAAACATTTGAAATTCCCATTGCTATGCCAGTCATTATGTCTGGTGTGAGAACTTCTGCAGTTATGATTATCGGAACTGTACCCTAGCAGCTTTAATTGGTGCTGGTGGATTAGGGTCATTTATCCTTTTAGGGATTGATCGTAATAACCCTAATTTGATTTTGATTGGGGCGATTTCCTCAGCTTTATTAGCTATCATTTTTAACAGCTTGATTCAATATTTGGAGAAAGCATCACTTCGTCGTATTCTTGTTAGTTTTATTATCACTTTACTAGCCTTATTAGCTTCTTATGCACCTATGGTAATCGGTCAATTTTCTAAAAATAAGGACAAAATTGTTATTGCTGGAAAATTAGGAGCAGAGCCAGATATTCTGATTAATCTTTACAAAGAGCTTATTGAAGAGAATTCTGATTTACGTGTTGAATTGAAGTCTAATTTTGGTAAAACAAGCTTTTTATATGAGGCACTTAAGTCGGGTGATATTGATATTTACCTTGAGTTTACAGGTACCATCACCTCTAGTCTCTTAAGGGAAAAACCAAAACTCTCTAACGATCCTGAAACAGTTTATCAAGAGGCTAAGAAGGGAATTGCCAAACAAGATCAGCTAAGTCTTTTACAACCTTTTGCCTATCAAAATACCTACGCTGTAGCAGTTCCTGAAAAAATCGCTAAAGATTATGGTATTTCTAGTATTTCTGATTTGAAAGCTCATGAAGGACAATTAAAAGCAGGCTTTACTTTAGAATTTAAAGATAGAGAAGATGGGTTTAAGGGAATGCAAAGAGTCTATGATTTAAAAGACTTAAGTGTTGCTACGATGGAACCTGCTCTTCGTTATCAGGCGATACAATCAGGTGATATTCAGGTAACAGATGCCTACTCTACAGATGCAGAAATTACCAAGTATCATCTACAAGTTTTGAAAGATGACAAGCATCTTTTTCCACCCTATCAAGGTGCCCCATTGATGAAGAACTCACTACTCAAGAAACACCCTCAACTTAAAGAAATTTTGAATCGTTTAGCAGGAAAAATAACTGAAAAAGAGATGCAGGATATGAATTACCGTATTTCTGTAAAAGGAGAAGATGCTCAAAAAGTGGCGCATGATTATTTAGTAAAAGAAAAACTTCTTTCTAATTAAACTAAAAAGCTAATCCTCGGATTAGCTTTTTATAGTCATTTTTGAATTAAAATCCGAACATTTTTATTTTAAAAAGATAAAAAATTGACAAAACAAAAACAAAGTTTTATAATTTTCCAAGGGAAGGTAAGTTTTTACCTAGCGATGCCTTTGGAAACAAAGGTTATAGGAAGGTCATCTTAATAAAAAGAGGTATCCACCTATGTTTAACGATATTCCTGTATTCGATTATGAAGATATTCAATTAATTCCTAATAAATGTATGATAAGTAGTCGTTCACAAGCTGATACGACAATCACCTTTGGTAACCACCAATTTAAGCTCCCTGTTGTTCCAGCTAATATGCAAACGATTATTGATGAAGGAGTAGCAGAAAAGTTAGCAAGAGATGGCTATTTTTACATTATGCACCGTTTTGATGAAGCGAGTCGTCGTCCATTTATCAAGCGTATGCATGATGCGGGTCTAATTGCCTCTATCTCTGTTGGGGTAAAAGAAGCAGAGTATGACTTTGTATCTACTTTAAAAGATGATGCCCCAGAGTACATTACTATTGATATCGCACATGGCCATGCTGAATCCGTCATCAAAATGATCAAACACATTAAAGCTGAATTGCCTCAAACATTTGTCATTGCTGGAAATGTTGGAACTCCAGAAGCGGTTCGTGAGCTAGAAAATGCTGGTGCTGATGCGACAAAAGTTGGAATTGGGCCAGGAAAAGTATGTATCACCAAAGTTAAAACAGGCTTTGGGACTGGTGGTTGGCAATTGGCAGCTCTTCGCTGGTGTGCCAAAGCAGCTTGCAAACCGATTATTGCTGATGGTGGCATCAGAACTCACGGAGATATTGCTAAATCAATCCGATTTGGAGCAAGTATGGTAATGATTGGCTCTTTATTTGCTGGTCATATTGAGAGCCCTGGGAAACTAGTTGAAGTTGACGGTCAATCCTTTAAAGAATATTATGGATCGGCATCGGAATATCAAAAAGGTCAACATAAAAATGTTGAAGGAAAAAAACTCTTACTCCCAACCAAAGGGCATTTATCAGATACCCTAAGAGAAATGCAAGAAGACTTACAGTCATCCATTTCTTATGCTGGTGGTAATGACCTAGAAAGTCTTCGACGTGTGGATTATGTCATCGTTAAAAATTCAATTTGGAATGGTAACAGCATTTAAATTTCTTGTTGAAAAAAATCATATTCGTGATACAATAATAACATTATTACTATAATAACTATCATATTGTCATACTTATTTATACTGCGAATTGGCGCAGTGTCTCTACAAGACACCTTAATGTCTAACAATAAGTAAGCTTTTAAGCTTGCTTGGTTTTTACCTAGCAAAGGAATTTTTGTGATTCCTTTGCACAGCAGGCTTTTTTTCTTTTTTCAAGAGGGGTTTTATGCAATTACTGGAAGATCGTATAATAAAGGATGGTAATATCCTTGGTGAAAATATTTTAAAAGTTGATAATTTTTTGACTCATCAAGTGGATTATCGTTTAATGAAAGAAATTGGGAAGGTTTTCGCAGCAAAATATGCGAACGCAGGAATTACCAAAGTTGTTACCATTGAGGCATCTGGTATTGCACCTGCAGTTTACGTTGCAGAGGCTTTAGATGTCCCTATGATTTTTGCTAAAAAACACAAAAACATTACCCTGACAGAAGGTATTTTGACAGCAGAAGTCTATTCTTTCACTAAACAAGTGACTAGTACTGTGTCAATCGCAGGCAAATTTTTATCAAAGGATGACAAAGTCTTGATTATAGATGATTTTCTAGCCAATGGTCAAGCAGCAAAAGGATTAATTGAGATTATTAGACAAGCCGGAGCAGAAGTAGCTGGTGTTGGTATTGTGATTGAAAAATCTTTCCAAGATGGCCGTCAAGTTCTCGAAAATCTAGGGATGGAAGTGACCTACCTTGCTCGAATTAAAAATTTTGAAAATGGGAAATTAAACTTTTTGGAGGCTGATGCCTAATGACTCACTCAAGTAAACAAGAACATAGCCATTCGCAATCGGCTATTTTAGGCCTTCAGCATCTTTTATCAATGTATGCAGGTTCCATCTTAGTCCCTATTATGATTGCAGGTGCACTAGGCTATTCTGCGCGTGAATTAACCTATTTAATTTCAACTGATATTTTTATGTGTGGTGTGGCAACCTTCTTACAGTTGCAATTAAACAAACAATTTGGAATTGGTTTACCAGTAGTCCTAGGTTGCGCCTTTCAATCCGTTGCACCTTTATCTATCATTGGTGCTCAGCAGGGATCAGGAGCAATGTTTGGCGCTTTGATTGCATCAGGCATTTACGTTATTTTAGTAGCGGGATTTTTCTCAAAAATTGCCCGTTTCTTTCCAGCTATCGTAACAAGTTCTGTCATTACTACTATAGGCTTAACCTTAATCCCTGTAGCCATGGGGAATATGGGAGATAACGCCACCAAACCAAGTCTACAGAGCATGATTTTGGCCTTAATGACAGTGGCTATCATTTTAGCGGTTCAAAAGTTTGCCACAGGTTTTATTAAATCAATAGCTATTTTAATTGGCTTGATTGTGGGAACTATTATTGCAGCCTTTATGGGCTTGGTGGACATGTCAGTTATTTCCTCAGCACCTTGGTTACACGTTCCGACGCCATTTTATTTTGGAGCACCTCAATTTGAAATCACGTCAATTATCATGATGTGTATCATTGCCACCGTCTCAATGGTAGAATCAACCGGTGTTTATTTGGCCTTATCAGATATTACCAAAGATCCGTTAGATAGCACACGTCTTCGTAATGGCTATCACTCAGAAGGGATTGCGGTCTTATTAGGAGGTATTTTCAATACTTTCCCTTATACTGGTTTTTCCCAAAATGTTGGTTTAGTGCAATTATCTGGCATCAAAACACGTCGACCTATTTATTACACAACTCTATTCTTAGTCATTATTGGATTGCTTCCTAAATTTGGAGCTATGGCTCAAATGATTCCAAGTCCCGTTCTTTGAGGCGCAATGCTAGTCTTATTTGGTATGGTAGCACTGCAAGGGATGCAGATGCTTAACCGAGTTGATTTTGCAGGAAATGAGCACAATTTTATTATCGCAGCAGTATCTATTTCAGCAGGCATTGGCTTTAACGGCACCAATCTTTTTGCCAGCTTACCAGCCACTGCAAATATGTTTTTAACAAATGGTATTGTGATTGCGACAGTTTCTGCGGTGCTTCTTAACCTATTCTTTAATGGAAAGAAAAAATAGACAAAGCGTTTGAACACAAAAAACTACCTAAATCCTCCTTTTTTCGGCTGGGTTTAGGTAGTTTTTCTTAAGGATGGATTAGTGATATAAGAGCTGGCATTTTCCTTCAAGCCCTCGTGAAAATAGCACCTGCTTATCTTTGGTAATAATGATGCCTTCGATACCATCGAGTTGATTTAAGGTATCATAAACCTTTTTGAGAGATAAGCCAAAGAGTCTTGTAGTCCAAATCTCACAATCTAAAGAGGACTTAGCGACAATAGTAAGACTAGCCATTTCAGTCTCAATTGGGTAACCCGTCTGGCAATCAAAGATATGATGATAATCAACATTATTAATCGTTAAATACCTCTCATAAATACCAGACGTAACAACGGATTGGTTATGGGCTTTTAGGATAGCCATATTCTGACCTCTTGCTTGTCCAGGTTCTTGAATGCCTATATAATAAAAGCCGTCTGGTCTGTTAGGGTTGATGCCATGTACAAGCACATTTCCACCTAAATTAATGAGAGCAGAATCAATACCATCTTGAATGAGATAAGCCATGATTTTATCGGCGATGTAGCCTTTAGCAAGTGCCCCTAAATCAACGGTCATGCCCTCTTTTTCCAGAAAGACACTTTGTGTTTTGGAGTTTAAATGGATTAGTCTAGGTTGACTTAATGCCAATTTTTGCCTAATGATTTCTTGGGAAGGTTTGTTAGCGTCTGGAAAACCAATACGCCAAGTTTGTACCAAAGGTCCAATGGCGATATTTAGGTTACTTGGTTGCGCTAAACTATGCTCTTTTCCAATGTGAATGAGCTCAAATAAGTCTGGATGAACAATAAGGGGCTCAACGCCTGCTTGGTGATTTATGGCCATTAACTCAGAGTCATCATCATTAGCCGAGAAACGGTTCTTATAAGTGATTAAGAGCTCACGAGCCATTTGTAGCTGGGTGTCAGCCTTGTCAGAGATGATTTGTAAATCGATGACGGTTCCCATGAGCTTTATGCGATCGGTAGCTAGCATATCTTCCTCCTAACTAAGAAAAACTCTCACCCAAGGAAGGTGAGAGTAGTCATTATGATTTTTTCTTTAGTTCCCCTTGAGGGTAATAGCTTCCCTCTGGAAGGTCTTTGATAATGACATGAATATTTTCTTTAGGTGCTTTAGCGATGCGAGAAACAACTTCCGTGACTTCATGCGCTAGCTCAATTTTTTGTTCTTGGCTACGCCCTTCAAAAAGATCAATGGTAACAAACGGCATAATAATCTCCTTTTTTCTGATAATTCTATTTTATCACCTTCTTATCTAAAAGCCTATCAATAATGGGATTTTCTGAAACTTTTTCAAAAGGAATTCGACAGATTTTGGTCTTCAGACTTTCTTTTTCAAATAGGGCAATCGCCAAAGAAGAATAAATGTGATAAAATAGATAGGATAAAAAGAGAAGGTAGGAATTTCCAGTTTGGCTCAATTATACTATAAATATGGGACAATGAACTCAGGCAAGACCATTGAAATTTTAAAAGTGGCACATAATTACGAAGAGCAAGGTAAGCCGGTCGTTATTATGACAAGCGCACTAGATACCCGAGATGGTTTTGGTATTGTGTCTAGTCGTATTGGAATGCGTCGTGAAGCTATACCTATTACTAGTGACATGGCTATTTTTGAGTATATTGAGCAATTAGATGTTAAACCCTACTGTGTTTTAATTGATGAATGCCAATTTTTAAGCAAAAAAAATGTTTATGATTTGGCGCGGGTGGTGGATCATTTAGATGTGCCAGTTATGGCTTTTGGTCTTAAAAATGATTTCCAAAACGAATTATTTGAAGGCTCTAAATACCTTCTTTTGCTAGCAGATAAGATTGATGAAATCAAAACGATTTGTCAATTTTGTAGCAAAAAGGCGACTATGGTACTCCGAACAGAAGATGGCAAACCTGTCTATGAAGGTGCTCAGATTCAAATTGGAGGAAACGAAACTTATATTCCTGTTTGTCGCAAACATTATTTTAACCCACCCATCATAGAAGAAAAAACAAGTCAACCATAATAGAGAGCAAAAAGGAGCCCATTAAACCTCATGAATATTTATGATCAACTACAAGCTGTTGAAGACCGATATGAAGAACTTGGGGAACTCTTAAGTGACCCTTCCGTTGTTTCAGATACTAAGCGATTTATGGCCTTATCAAAAGAAGAAGCTAGCACTCGTGATACCGTAACGACTTATCGTCAATACAAAGCCATCATTCAATCCATTAGTGATGCTGAAGAAATGATTAAAGAATCTGGTGGCGATGCTGAGATTGAAGAGATGGCTAAAGAAGAACTAAAAGAAGCCAAAGCTGCCAAAGAAGATTATGAAGAAAAACTCAAGATTCTGTTATTACCAAAGGATCCTAACGATGATAAGAATATTATTTTAGAGATTCGTGGTGCTGCAGGTGGTGATGAAGCAGCCCTTTTTGCCGGCGATTTATTGAGCATGTATCAGAAGTTTGCAGAGAGTCAAGGTTGGCGCTTTGAAGTCATGGAAGCGTCTTATAATGGCGTTGGTGGTATCAAAGAAGTAGTTGCAATGGTCTCTGGCCAATCTGTTTACTCTAAATTAAAATATGAATCAGGTGCTCACCGAGTTCAGCGTGTGCCAGTAACAGAGAGTCAAGGACGTGTTCATACCTCAACGGCAACGGTTCTCATCATGCCTGAAATTGAAGAAGTTGAGTATGATATTGATCCGAAAGATTTACGTGTTGATATTTACCATGCCTCAGGAGCAGGTGGACAAAACGTCAATAAGGTTGCGACCGCTGTGCGTATCGTTCACTTACCAACAAATATCAAAGTTGAGATGCAAGAAGAGCGTACCCAACAAAAGAACCGTGATAAGGCCATGAAAATTATTAGAGCGCGTGTAGCGGACCACTTTGCTCAAATTGCTCAAGATGAACAAGATGCCGAACGTAAGTCAACTGTAGGTACTGGAGATCGCTCAGAGCGTATCAGAACCTATAACTTCCCTCAAAATCGTGTGACTGATCATCGTATTGGATTAACCTTACAAAAATTGGATACCATTTTGTCAGGAAAAATGGATGAAATTGTAGATGCCTTAATCATGTATGATCAAACCCAAAAATTAGAATCCTTAACAAACTAATGAATTACGCTAAGACATTTAAGTTCTATGAAGAACAACTAGAAAAGATAGGTGAGGATCGCGAAAACCTCACCTATGTTTTTAAAGAATTAAAAGCATGGACAACTTTGGATTTTTTGCTTCATCAAAACCTATTACCTTCAGAAGAAGATAAGATACTGATAAAGCAAATTTATGAGGATTTGTGCCAACACCGCTCCCCTCAATATATTACAGGAAAAGCTTACTTTAGAGATCTGGTCTTACAGGTGGACCAAGGGGTTTTAATTCCAAGACCTGAAACAGAAGAATTGGTTGACTTGATACTGGCGGAAAATCAACAATCAAATTTGACAATGTTAGATATTGGAACAGGAAGTGGTGCCATTGCGATTGCCTTGAAAAAAGAACGACCTGATTGGACGATTAAGGCTGTCGATATTTCTTTAGAGGCACTATCAGTCGCTAAAAGTAATGCTAAAGCTCATCAAGTTGAGATTGACTGGAGTCATTCGGACGTCTTTAGTGCTGTCAGTGGTTCTTTTGATATTATTGTATCAAATCCACCTTATATCGACTACGCCGATAAAGATGAGGTTGGTTTGAATGTTTATAGCTCCGAACCACATCTAGCTCTTTTTGCGGATGAAAATGGATTAGCCATTTACCGGAAAATTATTGAAGAAGCATCTTCTTATTTAAAAGAAGATGGAAAGCTATATTTTGAAATTGGCTATAAGCAAGGCGATCAGGTGAAGAATTTAGTCACGAAAAATATTCCCAAGAAACGTGTTAGGGTATTGAAGGATTATTTTGGAAAAGAAAGGATGCTAGTAGCTGATAATGGATAAGTTAATGAAGGTAATTGAATCAGGAGGAGCAGTTGTTTTACCAACTGAGACCGTTTATGGTATCTTTGCTAAAGCTTTGGATGAAGAAGCCGTTAATCGTGTTTACCAACTAAAAAAACGTCCAAGAGAAAAAGCCATGAACCTTAATGTGGCTGATTTTGATAGCATATTAGCTTTTGCAAAGGAAGTTCCAGATTACTTAAAAAAACTCTATGATCACTTCCTACCGGGTCCTTTGACCATTATTTTAAAAGCAAATGACCAGGTACCAGAGTGGATTAATTCTGGTATGACGAGTGTTGGCTTTCGCCTTCCCAACCATCCTGTAACAGCTAACATTATTCAAAAAATAGGTCCTTTAATTGGACCATCTGCTAACCTTTCAGGGTCGGAAAGTGGTAAGACTTTTGAAAATATTTTAGAAAGTTTCAATAACCAAGTGACTGGCTATCAAGATGATGCAGCCCTTCTTGGCGTTGATTCGACCATTTTAGATTTGTCTGGAAAAGAAGCAAAGATTTTAAGACAAGGTAGTATTACTAAGGAAATCTTGTTAGCCGAGGTTCCTGAAATCCCTTTTCCTTAATAGTAACAGAGAAGGAAAAAACTTGTGAAACAGTGAGGTAACAATTAATGACAATGCTATTTAATAACGATCATTTTGACGAATATGATAAGGCATTATGGAATGCTATAAAAGCAGAAGAAGACAGACAAGAGCATAATATTGAACTAATTGCTTCTGAAAATATGGTATCAAAAGCTGTCATGCAGGCTCAAGGTTCTGTTTTGACTAATAAATATGCTGAAGGTTATCCAGGTAAGCGGTATTATGGAGGAACTGAATGCGTTGACATAGTCGAAAATCTAGCTATTGAACGTGCTAGAGAGTTGTTTCAGGCTTCTTATGCCAATGTTCAGCCACACTCAGGAAGTCAAGCCAATGCTGCAGCGTACATGGCTTTGCTTGAAGCTGGTGACACAGTGCTTGGTATGGATTTAGCTGCAGGTGGTCATTTAACTCATGGTTCTCCAGTCAATTTTTCAGGAAAAACTTATCATTTTGTAGGCTATTCTTTAAATCAAGAAACAGAAATGTTAGATTACCAAGCTATTTTAGAGCAGGCCAAGGTTGTTAAACCAAAACTGATTGTAGCAGGAGCTTCAGCTTACTCTAGAACTATTGATTTTGCTAAGTTTCGTGCCATTGCTGATCAGGTTGGGGCCTATTTAATGGTTGATATGGCTCATATTGCTGGATTAGTAGCTGCTGGTTTACATCCCAATCCAGTTCCTTATGCGCACATTACCACATCAACTACCCATAAAACCTTAAGAGGTCCACGAGGGGGCTTGATTTTAACCAATGACGAACAATTAGCAAAGAAAATTGACTCAGCTATTTTCCCAGGATTACAAGGTGGTCCATTAGAGCATGTCATTGCTGCTAAAGCAGTTGCTTTTAAAGAAGCCCTTGATCCTAGATTTAAAGACTATGCTCAGAAAGTTATTGACAATACAGCAGCAATGGCGACCGTTTTTGCTAAAGATGACCGTTTTCGCTTAATCTCAGGTGGTAGTGACAATCATGTCTTCTTAGTGGATGTTACGAAAGTCATTTCAAGTGGTAAAGCGGCCCAGGATTTATTAGATGAGGTCAATATTACTCTCAATAAAAATGCCATTCCTTTTGAAACACTCTCTCCTTTCAAAACATCTGGTATTCGTATTGGCTGCGCAGCCATAACCAGTCGAGGCATGGGAGTTAAAGAATGTGAAGCCATTGCTGAGTTGATTATTAAAGCGCTTGTTAATCACGATCGAACAGAGATACTAGATGACGTACGCCAAGAAGTTCGTGCGATAACAGATGCCTTTCCTTTGTATAAAACTAAATAAACTATGTTAGATATCTATTTAAAACGTTTGGTGATTCACCAATTTTCACCCACTGATACTGAGCTTTTCTTGTCTGAGACTTTGACGACGATGACTCCAAGAATTGATGCTTATTTTCGTAAGAAATTAAGCAAAGTCTTTTCTGAGGATGCTAAACGAGGTCAGTTTGAGGCTGGAAATGACTTTTTTGCTCAAATTACAGATGATTTGCTAGAAACATCTTATCGCATGGCTAAGCTATGGAAAGAAGCTTTTGTGGTTTCTGAGGACCAAAAAACCAATGATTTAGTCTTTATTCAGTTTGATAAAGAAGGTCAAGAACATCTGGCATTTTTAAGAATTACCTTAAAAGAAAATTTTGCTCACCTGGCCAATGATCTTGACAATCCTATTACCATTACTCAAAATAACTTTCCAAGTGCAGCTCAAGCTCCAGATGAAGCACTCGTTATGAATGTTAAGACGGGTCATTATTATTTAATTGAAAAAAGAGTCAAACACAATGGTAGTTTTGCCAACTATTTTTCCGAAAATCTCTTAAAGGTTAAGCCAGAACAATCCGTTAAAAAGTCTATCAAAATGATTGAGCAGACTGCTCAAAAGATCGCTGAGAACTTCAACCAAGATGATTTTGCCTTTCAATCTAAAATGAAATCAGCTATTTTTAAAAATCTTGATGAAGAGGCGGAATTATCTCCTGAACGTCTTGCGGATCAATTATTTGATAATAATTTAACAGCTCGCTTAACTTTTGTAGACCAAGTCAAAGAAGCGATACCGGAACCTATTCAGGTCAGTGATATTGATCATTCTAGACAAATAAAAAAACTAGAAAGTCAAAAACTATCACTGTCAAATGGGATTGAACTGATAGTGCCAAATGCTATCTACCAAGATGCAGAATCTGTCGAGTTTATCTTAAATGATGATGGGACTTATTCTATCTTAATCAAAAATATAGAGGACATTAAGAATAAATGATTAAATTTTTCAGACGTGTCATTTTCTTAGCTTTCTTGATTTTTTGTATCTATCAAGGATTAGTGATTCATCGCAATGTTCAACGGGTTTTAAGATACAAGCCTTTAGTGGAAAAAACCTTAGCAGAGAATGATACCAAAGCTAATGTTGATTTGGTTTTAGCTATGATTTACACCGAAACAAAAGGTGGAGAAGCAGATGTCATGCAATCCAGCGAGAGCAATTCTGGGGTTAAAGATTCCATTACAGACAGTCAAACTAGTATTGAACATGGGGTTGATCTCCTTTCTGAAAATCTAGCCTTAGCAGAAGAAGCGAAAGTAGATTCCTGGACAGCTGTTCAAGCCTATAATTTTGGCACAGCCTACATTGATTATGTTGCCAAAAATGGGGGGAAAAATACCATTAAACTGGCCGATACTTATTCAAGGGATGTTGTTGCCCCAAGCCTTGGAAATAAAACTGGTCAAACCTATTTTTACTACCATCCATTAGCATTGATTTCAGGTGGAAAGCTGTACCAAAACGGGGGGAATATCTATTATTCTCGTGAAGTTCACTTCAACCTTTACCTGATTGAAGTGATGAGTCTTTTCTAGAAAGTCATTATGAAACGATTACGACCATATATCAAGGGGGACCTAAAAGAAATGATTTTAGGTCCCCTTTTTAAATTATTGGAAGCATTATTCGAGTTACTGGTCCCCATATTACTAGCCAAAATGATTGATACCTATATTGTCACTCATAATAAAACAGGTGTTTTAATGGTAGTACTACAATTGGTGGGTTTGGCAGGATTGGGGTTATGCTTCTCCCTAACGGCTCAATTTTATTCTTCAAAAGCTGCTGTTGGCTTCACAAAAGCAATGACAGATAGTCTTTTTGCCAAAATTATGGCATTGTCTCAAAGTCAACAGAATAAAATAGGAGCTTCCAGCTTACTATCGCGCCTAACAAGTGATAGTTTTCAAGTGCAAACAGGAATCAACTTGTTCTTGAGGCTCTTTTTGCGAGCCCCAATTATTGTATTTGGCGCTATTATCATGGCTTATCTGATTAGTCCAACTCTAACGTTAATCTTTTTAATAATGGTTTTGATTCTTTTTGTCATCATTGTTGTCTTATCAATCTATCTAAATCCGCTCTTTTTAAAAGGACGTCAATTCACAGATCAACTGGTTAGACTCACCAGTCAACAATTAGAAGGTATTCGAGTTATTAAAGATTTTGGGCAAACCTCTCGCGAAATTGAAGCATTTAGTCAAAAAAACAAGGAATTGAGTCTACTGCAAATACAGATAGCTAAAATTGCCAATTCATTGAATCCATTAACCTTTTTAGTTGTAAACCTTTCCTTAGTTGTTTTAATTTGGCAAGGTTCCATTGATATCTCAAATGGCCTTATCAGTCAAGGGATGCTAGTTGCTTTAATCAATTATTTAATGCAAATTCTTGCAGAACTCTTAAAAATGACCATGTTAGTGGCTAATATTAATCAAAGTGTGACCTCTGCTAAACGGATTTCTCAAATTTTTGAATTAAAAGATGAGAATTTTTATTTGCAAGAAACCTTAAGCAGTTTGAATCAAGCTCACCTACTAGAAGTTAGTCACCTAAACTTTACCTATCCAGGTGCGTCTAGTTATAGTCTTAAGGGAATTCACTTTTCAGCAGATAAAGGAGAATGGCTTGGTATTTTGGGAGGCACAGGATCTGGAAAGTCAACTTTAATTGATTTAATATGTCATCTCTATCCCATTAAAGAAGGAAATCTGAGTCTTTATCTTGACGGACATACCCCTACTTCTCAAAAGGAATGGCGACAGCAAGTGGCTCTAGTGCCGCAAAAAGCACAACTATTTCAGGGAACGATTCGTAGTAACCTCCTTCTAGGACAGTCAGAAGCTATTACTGATGAGTGCCTTTGGAAGGCTCTTAAAATAGCACAAGCCAAATCATTTGTCACTCAGCTACCTGAGCAATTAGAAGCCAAAGTAGAAGCCTTTGGAAGAAATTTCTCTGGTGGGCAAAGACAACGTTTGGCAATAGCCAGAGCACTTGTAGTGCCAAAACCGACTCTGATTCTAGATGATGCTAGTTCCGCCTTAGATAATATAACAAGTGCAAAGCTGTTTAAAGCATTAAAGGCTGTTTATAAGGATGCATTAGTCATTGTGGTAACACAGTCAACAAGGCTCATACCCTATTTAGACAAGATTTTACTTTTGGAAAAAGGGAAACAAGTAGCTTTTGACAGACCCGACAAGCTAAAAGTGACCAACAGTTTCTATCAAGAATTGTTGGCGCTACAAGATGAGGAGGACATGTGATGCAAACAAAAGCTAAAAAATTTGTATTCAAACGATTACTTTTGGACTTGTTCAACAAGCCCTTCCTTTTAGTTTTTTTAATCTTTATCAGTTTAATACAAGTTGCATTAAGTGTTTATTTACCTGTCCTAATAGGAAAGGCAGTGGATGCCAGTCTTTCTACTGCACGACTTGAGAGTTTAAAGTCTATTTTGTTTCAGGTGCTTGTCATTATTACTCTTAATACGGGTATTCAGTGGTTAACTCCGATTTTATATAACAATCTCTTATACCAATTTAGCCAACAGATAAAAGATCGTGTCATCAAAAAACTTCACCAGATGCCTCTTGCTTACATTGATCGTCAAAGTATCGGTGACATGGTTAGTCGTGTGACGACAGACAGCGAGCAGCTGACCAACGGCCTTCAGATGGTCTTTAGTCAATTTACGATTGGTTTTTTGACAATTAGTTTTACGATTGTAGCAATGGCTCGAATTGATTGGTTGATGTTAGGTATTGTTTTATTATTAACTCCAAGTTCCTTATTGTTAGCGAGATTTATTGCTAAGAGAAGTTTCCATTACTATCAAGCACAAGCTAAAAGTAGAGGAAAACTTTCTCAATTTGCAGAAGAGGCTTTGAGACAAGAAAAGGTGATACACATTTTTAATGCGCAAAAAGCAGTTGTTACTCAGTATCATTCTTTAAATAAGACTTATGCTGATTATTCGCAACAAGCCATTTTTTATGCTTCTATAGTAAACCCCACCACACGTTTTATTAATAGTCTTATCTATGCTTTATTGGCAGGATTGGGAGCTATAAGAATTATGACAGGATCTTTTACAGTGGGCCAGCTCACAACTTTCTTAAGTTGTGTGGTGCAATACACCAAACCTTTTAATGACATGTCATCAGTTTTTGCTGAAATGGAAAGTTCACTTGCTTGTGCTCAAAGGCTCTACGCTATTCTTGATGAAAAAGTTCCGGTTAAAGAAGAAGGAAGAGAGCAACTAGGGCATATCAAAGGTCAAATTGACTTTAAGTCGGTTTCTTTCAGTTATGATAAGACAAAACCCTTGATTCAAAATGTTAGTTTTTCGGTTTCTGAAGGGGATAGGGTTGCCATTGTTGGACCAACAGGTGCTGGTAAATCAACTTTAGTTAATCTTTTGATGCGATTTTATGACTTGGATTCAGGACAAATTACCTTGGATGGGAAAGCAATTGACTCTTATTCTCTTGAAGAATATCGACAAGTGACAGCTATGGTTTTACAAGATACCTGGTTAAAAGACGGTACCATACATGATATGATTGCCTACGGCAGTCAACACGCCAGTCGATTAGAAGTCGTTCAAGCTGCTAAGGCAGCAAGAGCCCATTTTTTTATAGATCAACTTCCTGATGGATACAATACTTATTTAAATGCGGCGACCGAGAGCTTATCACAAGGTCAAGCCCAATTAATCGCTATTGCTAGAGTTTTTCTTAAAAAGCCCAAAGTACTGATTTTAGATGAGGCTACCTCCTCTATTGATAGTCTAACTGAAAAACAGATTCAAGAGGCTTTTGAAGAATTGATGAGAGGAAGAACCAGCTTTATCATCGCTCATCGCTTGAAAACCATTGAAAAGGCAGATTTCATTTTAGTTATGGATAAAGGACAATTGGTTGAGTGGGGAACGCATCAAGAATTAATGTCAGCTCAAAGATTTTATTATCGCTTACAAAAAAGTCACTAATATTCGTTTCTTATTTTAGAAACTGTCTTATAACAGTAGAGAGGATTGTAAAAAACGAACAATTAGGCTTTGATATCGTTTAAATGTTTTGAGTAAAACGCTTTAAAAATTAAGAATAGGGAAAAAATAAAATAAGTAGCTATAAAAAAATGAGGAAAGTGAGCATTATATTTGGAAGCTATTTTTTCCTGTGATATAATAGATCCCTAACTTAAATATTGTGAAAAGAGGAACAAATTAATATGAGTAAAATCGTTGTTGTTGGTGCAAACCACGCAGGTACAGCATGTATCAAAACTATGTTATCAAACTACGGAGATGCTAACGAAATTGTTGTATTTGACCAAAACTCTAACATCTCATTCTTAGGATGTGGTATGGCACTATGGATTGGTGAGCAAATTGCAGGTCCAGAAGGATTGTTCTACTCAGATAAAGAAGAGTTGGAATCAATGGGTGCTAAAGTTTACATGGAATCACCAGTTCAATCAATCGATTACGATGCCAAAACAGTAACAGCTTTAGTTGATGGTAAAGAACATGTTGAGTCATACGAGAAACTTATCTTTGCGACGGGTTCTCAACCAATCTTACCTCCTATTAAAGGTGCTGAAATCAAAGAAGGCTCATTAGAATTTGAAGCAACTTTAGAAAATCTTCAATTTGTTAAATTGTATCAAAACTCTTCAGATGTTATTGCTAAACTTGAAAACAAAGACATCAAACGTGTTGCGGTAGTTGGTGCTGGATACATTGGTGTTGAATTGGCAGAAGCTTTCCAACGTAAAGGTAAAGAAGTTGTCCTTATCGATGTTGTAGACACTTGTTTGGCTGGTTACTATGACCATGACTTGACTGACATGATGGCTAAAAACATGGAAGAACATGGTATCCAATTAGCATTTGGTGAAACTGTTAAAGAAGTAGCTGGTGATGGTAAAGTTGAGAAAATTATCACTGACAAAAATGAATACGATGTTGACATGGTTATCCTTGCTGTTGGTTTCCGTCCAAACACAGCATTAGGTAACGGTAAAATTGAATTGTTCCATAACGGCGCTTTCCTTGTAAACAAACATCAAGAAACGTCTATTCCTGGTGTATACGCAATCGGTGACTGTGCGACTATCTATGATAACGCAACACGCGACACAAGCTATATTGCACTTGCTTCAAACGCTGTTCGTACTGGTATCGTAGCTGCTCATAACGCTTGTGGTACTGATTTAGAAGGTATCGGTGTTCAAGGATCAAACGGTATCTCTATCTATGGCTTGCACATGGTTTCAACTGGTTTAACACTTGAAAAAGCAAAACGTCTTGGTTTTGATGCAGCTGTAACAGAATATACTGACAATCAAAAACCAGAATTTATCGAACACGGTAACTTCCCAGTAACCATCAAAATTGTTTATGACAAAGATTCTCGTCGTATTCTTGGTGCACAAATGGTTGCTCGTGAAGATATCTCAATGGGTATCCACATGTTCTCTCTTGCTATCCAAGAAGGGGTCACTATTGAGAAATTGGCATTGACAGATATTTTCTTCTTGCCACACTTTAACAAACCTTACAACTACATCACAATGGCAGCACTTGGTGCAGAATAAGTTATTTGAAGACATTGTAAGTTACTAAGAAAAAGGTGGTTTCCTCACATGAGGAAACCACCTTTTTTGATAATAGGATGGGTATTATGTGACAAGTTACTTTAAATATTGCCATGAGTTTAGATGGATACACTGCAAGGTTAGATGATAGTTATGATTGGATTGTTGGTCATGGAACCAAGTCTTATGATACTGAGAAGCAGTTTGATAACACAGCTTTTTTCAGGTCCTGTGGCATTGTGATAATGTGAAGAAAATCATTTGAGACCTGTCCAATCCAGGATATTGAAGGTTATGAAGATAAATTATTTTATGTCATTAGTCATGATAAAAAGAAAAGCCCTTATCCGAATGTGATTTTTACCAATGATCCTATTTCCCTTTTAGAGAGTTTAAAAGAAGAAAATCGTGGAAATATATGGTTGTTTGGTGGCGGAGAATTAGTGAGAACCTTGTTGGCACAGCAACTTATCGACCACTTTATTATTGGGTTTATTCCAACTATTTTAGGGGGAGGGAAAGGCTTTATTCACCATAAATAGAGATGAAATCCCATTAACATTAATAGAGTCCACAGTAACAGATGGAATTGCTATGTTACGTTATAAACCGAGAAAATAAGATAAAAAATGAATTAGTTTTTAGCTGCGGAAGCAAATTCTTCTTTTGAGAGAGCTTCGTCAATGATAGCTTTTAATTGGCTTGCAGAAGCTTGCATTTTTTGAAGTTCAGCATCGTTAAGCGGGATATTAACAGGACGAACAATACCGTAAGCACCAACGATAGCAGGTTGACCAATATAGCAGTCTTCAACACCTTGGTATTGACCTTCTTGGAAAACAGAAAGTGGAAGCACCGCATTTTCATCGTCTAAGATAGCTTTAGTGATACGTGCAAGAGCAACTGCGATACCGTAGAAAGTTGCTCCTTTTTTGTTAATGATAGAATAAGCAGCGTCACGAACGGAGATGAAAAGATCAACTAAACCTTGTTCGTCGATATCACGGTTAGCTTGTAACCATTCGTAAAGCCCAACTCCAGCAACGTTGGCATGTGACCAAACAGCAAATTCAGAGTCACCGTGTTCACCCATGATATAAGCGTGGACAGAACGAGCGTCAACGCCGATTTTAGCAGCAAGTGCCTGACGGAAACGAGCTGAATCAAGTGAAGTACCTGAACCGATAACACGTTCTTTAGGGAATCCTGAGAATTTCCAAGTTGAGTAAGTCAAAACATCAACAGGATTAGCTGCTACAAGGAAGATACCATTAAAGCCTGAGTCAACAATTTGAGTAACGACTTCTTTATTGATACGGAGGTTTTTTTCAACTAAGTCAAGACGTGTTTCACCTGGTTTTTGAGGAGCACCAGCTGTTAAAACAACTAGGTCAGCATCATGACAATCAGAGTAGTCTGCTGCATAGATTTTTTTAGGTGATGTGAAGGAAAGTGCGTGACTTAAGTCTTCAGCGTCTCCTTGAGTTTTTTCTTTGAAGATATCAATAATACCAAGTTCTTGAGCGATATTTTGAGTTACCAATGCGAAAGCATATGATGACCCAACGGCACCGTCGCCGACCAAAATCACTTTTTTATGTTGTTTAGTTGCAGTCATTTCCAAACATCTCCTTAATTTTATTAGAGCTGTCGCTCATACGACTTTATTTTAACATAATGTATTTTGTTTGTCATGAAATTCAAGAAAATAATGAAAATAGTTTTCCGACAGCGTTTCCATAGGGAAAAAATAAGGATTTTATGCTATAATGAAAAAGAGTATTGACTAGAAAAGGAGCATTCCTTAAATGCAAGATAGAAATTTAATTGACATCAATCTGACAAGTGAGATGAAGACTAGCTTCATTGATTATGCCATGAGTGTTATTGTCGCTAGGGCCTTGCCAGATGTTCGTGATGGGCTTAAGCCGGTTCACCGTCGTATTTTATATGGCATGAATGAACTTGGTGTGACACCTGACAAGCCTCATAAAAAGTCTGCCCGTATTACCGGTGATGTTATGGGTAAATACCACCCACACGGAGACTCCTCAATTTATGAAGCAATGGTTAGGATGGCCCAGTGGTGGAGTTATCGCCATATGTTGGTTGATGGTCATGGAAATTTCGGTTCGATGGACGGTGATGGTGCCGCTGCACAACGTTATACTGAAGCACGTATGAGTAAAATTGCTCTAGAACTCCTGCGTGATATCAATAAAAATACAGTTGATTTTCAGGATAACTATGACGGTAGTGAGAGAGAACCTCTGGTGTTACCAGCTCGTTTCCCTAATTTACTGGTTAACGGTGCAACGGGAATTGCTGTTGGAATGGCAACAAATATCCCACCACATAATCTTGCGGAGTCTATCGATGCTGTTAAAATGGTGATGGAAAATCCTGATTGTAGTACACGTGATTTGATGGAGGTCATTCCTGGACCAGATTTCCCAACGGGTGCCATGGTTATGGGACGTTCTGGCATCCATAGAGCCTACGATACAGGTCGTGGTTCTATTGTCTTACGATCACGCACAGAAATCGAAACCACAAAAACAGGTCGTGAGCGCATTGTGGTTACAGAATTCCCTTACGGGGTCAATAAAACGAAAGTCCATGAGCATATTGTTCGATTAGCCCAAGAGAAACGAATCGAAGGAATAACGGCTGTTCGTGACGAATCCAGCCGTGAAGGAGTTCGATTTGTGATTGAAATCCGTAGAGATGCCTCTGCCAATGTCACTTTGAACAACCTTTTCAAATTAACAAGCTTGCAAACCAATTTTAGCTTCAACATGCTAGCCATTGAAAATGGAGTTCCAAAAATTCTGACACTCAGACAGATCATTGATAATTATATCAGTCATCAAAAAGAGGTCATCACACGACGTACTCAATTTGATAAGGATAAGGCAGAAGCAAGAGCTCATATTTTAGAAGGCTTACTGATTGCCTTAGACCATTTGGATGAAGTCATTGCTATTATTCGTAACAGTCAGACGGACGTGATTGCCCAAGCTGAATTGATGAGCCGCTTTGACTTATCTGAACGTCAAAGCCAAGCCATCTTGGATATGCGACTTCGCCGATTGACAGGATTGGAAAGAGATAAAATCCAGTCTGAATATGATGATCTACTAGCTTTAATTGCTGATTTGACGGATATTTTAGCTAAACCTGAACGTGTAGCAACCATTATCAAAGAAGAAATGGACGAGATTAAGCGGAAATACGCTAATCCACGTCGTACGGAATTAATGGTTGGTGAAGTCTTGTCGCTAGAAGATGAAGATTTGATTGAAGAAGAAGATGTTCTTATCACTTTATCTAATAAAGGTTACATCAAACGTTTAGCTCAGGATGAATTTCGTGCCCAAAAACGTGGTGGTCGTGGGATTCAAGGTACAGGTGTCAATGACGATGACTTTGTACGCGAATTAGTTTCTACTAGCACTCATGATACCTTACTCTTTTTCACTAATTTTGGTCGTGTTTACCGCCTGAAAGCCTATGAAATTCCTGAATACGGTCGTACAGCTAAAGGGCTCCCAATCGTCAATTTATTGAAGTTGGATGAAAATGAGACCATCCAAACCATCATTAATGCGCGTAAGGAAGATATCAAAGACAGTTATTTCTTCTTTACCACGCAACAAGGTATTGTTAAGCGAACCCAAGTTTCAGAATTCAACAATATTCGACAAAATGGTTTAAGAGCTTTAAATCTTAAAGAGGGTGATCAGTTAATTAATGTCTTACTGACTAATGGTAGTGACGACATTATTATCGGGACAAAATCAGGCTACTCAGTCCGTTTCAATGAAGATAGTATTCGTAACATGGGACGTTCAGCAACTGGTGTTCGGGGTGTCAAACTTCGCGAAGAAGATCGAGTTGTTGGAGCTTCTCGTATTACCGATGACCAAGAAGTACTTATTATCACTGAAAACGGTTATGGTAAACGTACAAGTGCCACAGAATACCCAACCAAAGGTAGAGGTGGTAAAGGGATTAAAACAGCTAATATAACGACGAAAAATGGCCAATTAGCAGGTTTGATGACAGTCAATGGTCAAGAAGATATGATGGTCATTACCAATAAAGGCGTCATTATTCGAACTAGTGTGGCTAATATTTCTCAAACGGGACGCTCAACACTAGGTGTTAAAGTCATGAAACTAGATCAAGATTCTAAAATTGTGACCTTTGCTTTGGTTGAAGTAGAAGAAGACATCGCTCCATTGCAATCAATAACTGACAATGAGGAACTAGTTAGTCATAAGCAAGACAATGAGCTTAGAGAGGAATAGATAAATGTCAAGGCATAGACGAAAACCAAATTGGAAAGCTAGTGCTTTCATCAGAGCTTTTCTGATTCTTATTCTCTTAATAGTTTGTTTGGCTCTCTTATTTAATAAACCTATCCGTAATAGTCTTATTGCGCACAATTCAAACAAGTACCAAGTCACCAAAGTCTCCAAAAAAGTGATTAAAAAGAATAAAGAGGCGAAATCCAGCTTTGATTTCAAGGCAGCGGAACCTGTGAGCACAGAAGCGGTTTTACAAGCGCAACTGGATGCTCAGCAGTTACCAGTTATAGGAGGTATTGCAATACCAGAACTTGGTATTAATCTACCTATATTTAAAGGGTTAGGAAATGTTGAATTAATCTATGGTGCAGGGACTATGAAAGAAGAACAAGTTATGGGAGGGGAAAATAATTACTCTCTAGCAAGCCACCATATTTTTGGTATGGTAGGTTCTTCTCAAATGTTGTTCTCACCTCTTGAGCGTGCCAAAGATGGCATGGTGATTTACTTGACTGATAAAGATCGTATCTATGAATATGTCATCGATGAGGTTTCTACAGTGACACCAGATAGAGTAGATGTGATTAATGATACTCCCGGTCTTAAGGAAGTAACACTTGTTACTTGTACCGATTTTGAAGCGACTGAAAGAATCATTGTTAAAGGTCAACTAAAAACAGACTATGATTTTCATGCTGCACCAAAAGAGGTTTTAGAAGCTTTCAATCATTCTTATAACCAAGTATCCACTTAAGTAAAGATTTTCCTTTTGAAAATTGAATGCCCAAAAAAGTAGAACAAGTCTCTTGTCTCTACTTTTTTAATAGAAAGGACTGACAATGAAATTAGATGCTATTCACCACGTAGCTATTATTGTTTCTGACTATTATTTATCTAAAGATTTTTATGTCAATAAACTAGGATTTAACATCATTCGAGAGAATCATAGACCTGAACGACACGACTATAAACTCGATTTAAAATGTGGGTCTATTGAGTTAGAAATTTTTGGCAATTCAACATCAGATCCAGCTTACCAAGCCCCTCCCAAACGGGTTGGAAGACCAGAGTATGATCGTGAGGCTTGTGGCTTAAGACACTTAGCTTTTCATGTAGATCATATTGAATCCTACATAGAAGAGTTAAAAAAAGAAGGAATAGTTGTTGAACCATTACGTTACGATGATTATACCGGCAAAAAAATGACTTTCTTTTTTGATCCTGACGGGCTACCAATAGAATTACACGAATAGATGATTTGATGGAAGTACTTGATTTTTCCCTTTATTGACAAGTATCATAAAGGATGCTATGCTAGATATTATTAACTAGTTAAGGAAGTTATTTGTTAATGTTTAAACAATTGAGAAGATTATTAGCGGGGATGGTAGTGTGCTTGTCAATGCTTCTTTTCTTAAGCGCTTGCCATCAAGCCAAAGAAGAAGAAAAGGGACTTACCATAAAAACTAGCTTTTACCCTATCTATGCTATGACAAAAGAGATATCAGGTAGTCATAATAAAGTTGAAATTGTCACGAAAAATACCAGTATTCACTCATTTGAACCTAGTCCTACAATGGTGGCTAAGCTTTATGATGGAGATGTGTTTATTTACCATTCGGCAATCTTAGAAGCTTGGGCTTCTGATCTTGCTCCTCAGCTGGAAGCAAAAGGAGTAGCTGTTTTAGAGGGGGCTAAACATTTAAAGTTAGAACGGGTCCAGGGTTTAGAGCATCTTAAAGTGAAAAAAGGCATGAATGCAAATGCTCTGTATGATCCCCACACATGGACAGATCCCATATTAGCTGCTGATGAGGCTGATGCCATTGCGGCTTTATTAGGAGAAAAAGATCCTAAGCATCAAAAAGACTATCAGGCAAATGCTAAGCGATTTAGAAAAGACGCAGAAAAACTGGTCAAACAATATCAGAATAAATTTGATGGGCTATCTCAAAAAACATTTGTCACACAACACACAGCTTTCTCTTATTTAGCCAAACGGTTTGGCTTAAAGCAACTAGGTATTGCGGGTATTTCGCCTGAGCAAGAGCCAAGTCCACGTCAACTAGCACAAATGGATCGTTTTATTAAAAAATATGATGTCAAGACAATTTTTGTGGAAGAAAATGTTTCTGATAAATTGGCCAAAACATTAGCTAAGAGCAGTGGGATCGCACTGAAACAACTAAGTCCACTAGAAACAGTACCTCATAATCAAAAGACTTACTTAGAGAACATAGCCATAAATTTAGACACCCTTTATCAAGTTTTGGAGAATGAAAAATGAAGAATAAGCTAGCCTTATTGATGGGTATCTTTTTGTCCTTAGGACTATTAACAGCCTGTCATACAAAAAAAACAACTACCTCTAGACCAATGGATGAAAAATCCATCCAATCCAGTCAGAAATCAAAAGAATTGAAAGAAGAGGTCGACAAGACTCCTGATCAGATTGAAAAAGAAGAAGGCATTGCAGCAGAACAGATTGTTGTGTCCATTTCTGATGATGGTTTTGTAACCTCTCATGGTGATCACTATCATTTTTATAATGGAGAAGTTCCTTATGATAGTCTCTTTTCTTCAGATGTCTTAGCACCCGAAGGCTATCAATTTGATCAAAGTCATGTTCTTTATGAGGTGAAGAATGGTTATATTGTCAAAGTAGATGATCAGTTTTGTTTCTACCTTAGTGACCCTGAGCATAAAGATAATTTAAGAATCGAAAAAGAGTGATGTGAGACACATCACTCTTTTAATCGTCTTCTTTTCGTAAAAATGCTACAATAGGTGAATGACACTTGACTAGATCCCACTTTAGAAGATTTGACTATTCGTAATGGGAAAGTAGTGTCATACTATTATATGAAAATAAAGAGGTAATTTATGATGACCTATCGACAAAAACTATTAAGTGTTGCACTAATTATCTTATCCTTTTTTACAGTTCAAACAGCTTATGCAGCAACTAATCAGGTTCAAGAAGTAATTGATGAAACTTATGTTCAACCGGATTATGTTTTGGGTTATTCTCTTAGCCCTGAGCAAGAAAATCAAACCTTAGCCTTACTCAACTATAACAAAGCTAAGGATAATCGACTCAAAAAGCTGGATACCAGTTCCTTTGCACGTATCATGAATGTGGCAGATGATCCTAGTTTGCAGCTCCATTCATCAGTTAAAATTCAAAAATTAGGCGCTAGAGAGACCTTGCAAGTCAAGATTGTGACACCAGAAAACATCACCAAGGTGACACAAGACATGTATCGTAATGCAGCAGTAACCCTTGGTATTGAGCATGCCAAAATTACAGTAGCAGCTCCTCTTGCTGTGACCGGTGAGTCAGCTTTAGCAGGTATCTATTACTCACTTGAAGCCAATGGTGCACAGATTCCAGAAGAAAATAAGGCTTTAGCTCAAGAAGAACTGGCAACTTTGTCTGGTATAAACCAAGAAAATGCTGGCAAACAAGGCTATGATGCTGATAAGCTCAATGTTGCTCTGACCGATATCAAAGCAGCAGTCGCGAAAGCAGGATCTGAAGTTACAGAAGAAAAAGTCAGACAAATAGTGACAGATACATTGGATCAATATTGCTTAAGTCAGTCTGTGACTGGTGATCAAGTTAATTTGATTATCAACTTCGCCCTCAACTTATCAAATAGTGGCATTATTTCCAATGCCAACTTTACTAAAACCTTACAATCCCTCAAAGACAGTATCGTGGCTAAAGCTGGTTCGACCTTTAAAGGCATCAATCTTAACATTGATACTAATCAAGCAGTAGAAACTAGTAAGGGCATTTGGCAACAGAAAGAGCCTATGCTAAAAGCAAGAAGGCCCTCTTTATCAAATGTGACCCAGCCATTTTATTAAGGCAAGGCCAACTTGGTGAGAAGCCGGTTGAAAACAGTCTGGGTCAAACAGCTATTAAGTATTTACAGGCTGCTGGAGCTAAATGGACAGGCTTAACTCAAAAGATAGCAGACAGTATTCAACCTCGTTTTCAAGCCAACCGCTATACCCAAGAGCAAGTCCAGTTGACCTTTCCAAAGCATACCAAACGCCTGATGACAGATGCTCGTAAACATGGCGTTGAAACTTATCGTGGTGACTTGTCTGATTTAGAAGCCTTCGCAGAGGTGGTAGCCCTAACAGAGGAGCGAAAACAAGTTGCTCTTCGTAGTAAGGACTATTTTAAGAAGCTTATGGAAACCTATGGTGATCAGGCTTACCTGCACCTAGCTAAACTTAATATTACTCAAAAACTGTCACAGTTTGAGAGTCAATTAAAGGAAGTAGAAGAGGCTATTCAAGAAACGCAGCCACATCAAAAGAAGCGCCTGTTGAAATTAAGAGACCAAGAAAAGTCGCTTCAGCGCTACATTAGCGAGTTTCAAGGTTTTTCCGCCAAATACCCAGAAGAAGTCGTTATTGCTGGTATTTTATCGATTGCCTATGGCAATGTGATGGAAATGCTCTATGCTGGCATGAATGAAGACTTTAAAAAATGCTACCCTCAGTACCTGCTTTATCCAAAGGTATTTGAAGAGGCTTATCAAGATGGCATTGTTTGGGCCAATATGGGTGGTATCGAAGGAGATTTGCAAGATGGTTTGACCAAGTTCAAATCCCACTTCAACCCGACGATCGAAGAATTCATTGGTGAGTTTACCATTCCTGTGAGTTACCTTTATTACCCTGCTGAGTTGCTTTATCGCCTTCGAAAATACTTAAGACATAAGCATTAAAAAAAGAAGTCAGAAAAAAATTTCTGGCTTCTTTTTGATACTGTTCAAGGGATTAAAGTGATGGCTCTAATAAATTACGACTGTCAGAATCGCCTTTAAAAGAGTATTTTAAAATAAAAGGAGCAATAATAGTAGATAAAATCACTACAATAACGAGGGTAGAATAGGCTTCACTTGTAATTAATTTTTCAGCCAATCCGATTTGAATGATAATGAGCGCCATCTATCCTCGACTAACCATCCCAGCTCCAATCGAGAGCGATTCTTTTTTGCTAAACTGAAATTGTCTCCCCACAAGATAGGCTGGTAATAGCTTTGTGAGGATGGCTAGAATGGTAAATCCAATAATCATATTCAGATGAGAGAGAATCCCATCAAATTGTAGTGGAAGGGCAATAGAAGCAAAGAAAATGGGGATGAAAATACTGTAAGCAATAACAAGCATGTTGTGTTCGATAGCTTTTGCTTTTCCGGTCTGTCCAATAGCAAGCCCAGCAAAGAAAGAGCCAATAACGGCACTCATGCCAACTGTTGTGGCTAGTAGAGACCAAACAAAACAAACTAGTAGGGCTAAGAAAGTATCTTTTTCAAAATAAGGAACCTTGCTCGTTAATTGATAAAGTTTAGGAATAAAGAAAGTGACTGATAAAAGTAAAAAGATAAGAAAGAGAACTTGTAGGCCGATTTGCAGAGCCATATGTGCTGAACTAGAATAACCTGTAGATGATGAAATGAAGAAACTTAATAGAATAACCGCAATAATGTCATCTGCTACAGCAGCTCCTAAGATAACGGATCCAATCTTACTTTTTACTTTATTGTATTCTTGTAGGACTTCAATGGTAATGGAAACGCTAGTAGCAGCAAAGACTAGCCCATAAAAAATAGAAGTATTTAGTGTGAATCCTAGAGCCTTTGTTGCATAATAAAAGACTAACATAGGAATTAAGACTCCTGAAATGGCTACCAAAAGACTTGGTTTCAGGTATTTCTTCAAGAGGCTTAAATTGGCCTCTAATCCAGCAAGAAACATTAACAAAATGACACCAATCTCTGACAGAGTATGTAAGACGTGTCCTTCGTGTACAATATTTAATAAAGAAGGCCCAATCAAGATACCAACACACAATTGGCTGACCACTGCAGGAATAGCAAGGCGATTAGCTAGTAGAGTGGCTAATAGACTGGCTAATAAAATAATTGTAATTTCTAATAAGGTATGCATATAATCTCCTGTTGAATGCTTGATGCTACAAGCATTGATATTAAAATTATAGCATGAGGATTGGAAAAAATAATAGTGTTTGATTTGAATTTTAAAACTATTTTCAATAGTCGCAAAAGTTAGGTTAACTTAGCTTATGGCTAACAAAAAAAGCCGAATTAGCTTTAAGATTATTCTCTGATTTTAGTAATAAAAAAAGCCTTTTCAATAAGGCTTTTAAATCGATAGAGTATTTATTCCCACTCAACAGTTGCAGGTGGTTTACTTGTAATATCGTAGACGATGCGATTAACGTGGTCTACTTCATTGACGATACGTACTGAAATTTTCTTCAAAACATCCCAAGGAAGTTGAGCGAAGTCAGCTGTCATACCATCAATGGACGTAATAGCACGAATAGCAATAGTGTAGTCATAAGTACGACCATCTCCCATAACACCAACGGAACGAACTCCTGTGTTAACAGTGAAGTACTGCCAAACATCGCGATCAAGTCCTGCTTTTGCAATTTCTTCACGTAAGATGGCATCTGATTCACGAACAGTTTCTAGTTTTTCCTCAGTGATAGCTCCCATAACACGAATAGCTAGACCTGGTCCTGGGAATGGTTGGCGCCATACGATTTCTTCAGGCATACCAAGGGCGATTCCAAGAGCACGAACCTCATCTTTAAAGAGTGTGTTAAGAGGCTCAATTAACTCAAATTGCATGTCTTCTGGAAGACCGCCAACATTATGGTGAGACTTGATGGTTTGAGCTGTTTCTGTACCAGATTCGATGATATCAGTGTAAAGTGTCCCTTGAGCTAAGAAGTCAACACCTTTTAGTTTGCTTGCCTCATCATCAAAGACATAGACAAATTCATTACCAATAATTTTACGTTTTTTCTCAGGATCTTCAACATCTGCTAGTAAGTCTAAGAAACGTTTAGCAGCATCAACACGAATGATATTTAAACCAAATTTACCGCCCAGCATCCCCATGACTTGATCACCTTCATCTTTACGAAGGAGTCCATGATCTACAAAGATACAAGTCAATTGATCGCCAATAGCACGTTGAAGGAGAACTCCGACAACAGAAGAGTCTACACCACCAGATAAACCTAAGAGAACTTTACGGTCGCCAACTGTTTCACGAATTTTGGCAATCTCCATATCAATGAAGTTATCCATTGACCAGTCACAACGTGCACCACAGATCGTTACGGCAAAGTTTTTAAGAATGTCATTACCATAAACAGAGTGTCTTACTTCTGGGTGGAATTGGATACCATAAAGATTTTTTTCTGTATTTTCAATAGCTGCGAAAGGACAGTCTGAAGAATCTCCTACTAAGTGGAACTCTTCTGGAATTTCGGTAACTGCATCTCCATGACTCATGAGAACAACTTGTTCTTCAGGTGTACCTGCAAATAATGGTGATTTGGCACGCAAACGAAGTGTTGATTGCCCATATTCACGATTTCCTGCTTGACCTGCTGGGAGCACTTTGCCACCAAAGGTATGTGTGATTAACTGCATACCGTAACAGATACCTAGAATGGGAATACCTAATTCAAAAATTTCAGGATCAATGCCAAATGCATTGTCAGCGTAAACAGAATTTGGACCACCAGATAAGACAATACCAATCGGATTAATCTCTTGAAGCTCTTGTGCAGTTATTTTATGGCTTTTCAATTCAGAGAAAACACCAAATTCACGAATACGTCTAGCAATGAGTTGATTGTATTGGCTACCGTAGTCAAGAACGATAATCTTTTGAACATCATTCAAAATTGAAATTTCAGTCATTATAATCCTTTCAATCTATATCAACCTTTTGATTGATAGTTTTCAACTTATTGTAGCATATTTTTATCAAAATGGCATTAGAATTTCAACTCTGCTAATGAAAAGAGGCTCTATTTTAAAATGAAAACGTCTTCTCTTTGCCTAGAGCACTTATCAAAAAATGATTATTTTTTGAATGTAGGGAAGTGGATTTTAGCATGCCATTCTTGACTAAAATATGATAAAATGTAGGAAAGATTGACTTGAGGAGTAGAGCATGCTACCAGCTTACATAAAAATTCACGATGCCATCAAAAAAGATATTGATCAGGGCGTTTGGTCTATTGGAAGTCGTCTTCCAAGCGAGCGTGATTTAGCAGATCATTTTGAGGTAAGTCGCATGACTTTGCGTCAATCGGTGACACTATTAGTTGAAGAAGGAATTCTAGAAAGGCGCGTGGGGAGTGGCACTTATGTGGCTAGCCATAGGGTTCAAGAAAGAATGCGTGGTACTACTAGTTTCACCGAGATTATTAATTCTCAGGGACGAAAACCATCTTCAAAATTGATTTCCTATCAAAAACAGCTAGCTAGTGAGACAGAAGTCAAGGAATTAAAGTTAGAAAAAGGCGACTATGTGATTCGTATGGAACGTATTCGCTACGCTGATCAGGTTCCTCTTGTTTATGAGGTGGCCTCCATCCCGGAAAAATTCATTAAAGAAGTCAAACGGACTGATATTACGGAGCATTTCTTTAAAACCTTAAGAGCTAATGGTTATGAGATTGGTAAAAGTCAGCAAACCATTTATGCCAAGAGTGCTAGCGAGCGAGTGGCTTCTTATCTAGAAGTGGCTAAGGGACATGCGATTTTAGCCTTAACTCAAATTTCCTACTTTAGTGATGGTAGGCCTTTTGAATATGTGAGGAGTCAGTATGTGGGTGATCGCTTTGAGTTTTATTTGGAAAACAATTAATATTTAATAAGGGGCAGTAGATTTATGATTTTAAATCTACTTTTTAAATTTATTGGCGAGAAAGGTTTTTGATGTCTTTTTACTACTATTAAAATGGTGTTAGATATGGTAAAATTAAGGTTATGGAAATTGAAAAAACAAATCGAATGAATGCGCTTTTTGAATTCTATGCGGCTCTCTTAACGGATAAGCAAATGAATTACATTGAGTTATATTATGCAGACGATTACAGTTTAGCAGAAATTGCAGAAGAGTTTGGGGTAAGTCGCCAAGCTGTTTATGATAATATTAAACGCACGGAGAAAATACTCGAGACTTATGAAATGAAGTTGCATATGTATTCAGATTATATTGTTCGTAGTGAAATTTTTGACGATATAATGGAAAAGTATCCTAAAGATAGCTATCTACAAGATAAAATTTCCATTTTAACCAGTATTGATAATAGAGATTAAGAGGTGTTTAAACTATGGCTTTTGAAAGTTTAACAGAACGTCTTCAGGGCGTTTTTAAAAATATTCGTGGGAAAAAGAAATTATCTGAGGCAGATGTTCAAGAAGTCACTAAAGAAATCCGAATGGCTCTCTTGGAAGCGGACGTCGCTTTATCGGTTGTTAAATCGTTTATTAAAAGGGTTCGTGAACGTGCTATTGGACATGAGATTATTGACACTTTAGATCCCACTCAACAGATTTTAAAAATTGTTAATGAAGAATTAACGACTATATTGGGATCTGAGACAGCTGACATCGAAAAATCTCCTAAGATTCCTACCATTATCATGATGGTTGGTCTTCAAGGGGCTGGTAAGACAACCTTTGCTGGCAAATTAGCTAATAAATTAATCAAAGAAGAAAATGCTCGGCCTTTAATGATAGCAGCTGATATTTATCGTCCAGCCGCTATTGATCAATTAAAAACACTAGGGCAACAGATTAATGTTCCTGTTTTTGATATGGGGACAGAGCACTCGGCACAAGAGATTGTCTCAGAAGGTTTAGCTAAAGCACGTGAAAATCGAAATGATTACGTCTTGATTGATACTGCTGGACGTCTCCAGATTGATGATAAGTTGATGTCTGAACTGAGAGATGTTAAAGAATTGGCACAACCAAATGAAATTCTATTGGTTGTCGATAGTATGATTGGTCAAGAGGCTGCCAATGTAGCAGCTGAATTTAATCGTCAATTAAACATTACAGGTGTCGTTCTAACAAAAATTGATGGTGATACCAGAGGTGGTGCTGCCCTCTCTATTCGCGAAATTACCGGAAAACCGATTAAATTTACAGGTACCGGAGAAAAGATTACAGATATCGAAACCTTCCATCCAGATCGTATGTCTAGTCGTATCTTGGGGATGGGAGATCTCTTAACCCTCATTGAAAAAGCTAGTCAAGAATATGACCAGCAAAAATCACTGGAACTTGCAGAAAAAATGCGAGAAAATACCTTTGATTTCAATGATTTCATTGAGCAGTTGGATCAAGTTCAAAATATGGGGCCTATGGAAGATCTCTTGAAAATGATTCCAGGTATGGCTGGGAATCCTGCTCTAGCAAATATTAAAGTTGATGAAAAGGATATTGCTAGAAAACGTGCTATTGTTTCTTCAATGACTCTTGCTGAACGTGAAAATCCTGAATTGTTAAATCCAAGTCGTCGTCGTCGTATTGCTGCCGGATCAGGAAACAGCTTTGTCGAGGTTAATAAATTTATTAAAGACTTTAACCAAGCTAAAATGATGATGCAAGGGGTCATGTCTGGAGACATGAGTAAAATGATGAAAGACATGGGGATCAATCCTAACAATATGCCCAAAAATATGCCATCTGGAATGCCAGATATGGCAGCCCTTGAAGGAATGATGGGGCAAGGAGGTATGCCAGACATGTCTGCCTTAAGTGGAGATATGGATATGAGCCAATTATTTGGTGGAGGCTTGAAAGGTAAAGTTGGTCAATTCGCTATGAAGCAAGCCATGAAACGCCAAGCTAATAAGCTAAAAAAAGCTAAGAAGAAACGTAAATAAAGAAAATATTATTCTATCTTATGCTTTAGACTTACTTCAATTATTTATAAAAAACACTACAATAGTAGTAAACAGCACCCCAAAAGTTAGACATAAAATCTAACGATTGAGGTGCTGTTTTTATGCAGTTTAAAATAAGTCCTAGAATGACTCTTTAGTCAGAGCGGCTCCAAGATAATGATAAAGATATACAAAAGGATTTTCAGGAAGAGCAGTACGCTCAAAAAAGAAATAATGATCTTGCTGATCGGATGATTTTTCTTTACTTAGTTTAAAGTAATTCTTTTTAGAGGTTACCATAGCTAGCAGAATATCGTCTATTAAAAAAGTTAAGGGGATTTCTAAAGTTGAGTATTTATAAAAGTCATTTTCAAAAGCCCTGTAGCTAGGACTAAAGAAATCAATTTGATAATTATTTTGGTTGAAATGAAAAGGCAACACTTTTCTGTACAACATTTATAAAGTGCTTTTTTCTTTAAGCAATTAATCTCCATGTCATGGGTGTCTGGTAGTTGAGACTGCCATGAATGCGATGGTAATTCCACCAGTGCACATAATCTTTCGTTTTAAGGATTAATTCTTCCAGTGACTGAAAGGTTTCTTGATGAATAAATTCAATTTTGAAAGCGCGATAGGTGCTCTCAGCTACCGCATTGTCATAGGGACAGCCTGCTTGGCTTAGAGAACGATTGATTCCAAAAGCTTCCAACATGTCATCAATCAGCTGATTATCAAACTCCTTCCCACGATCAGAATGGAAGATCTTGACCTTGGTCAGAGCGTAAGGGATGCTCTGAATCGCTTGTTTAACCAATTCGGCGGTCTTATGCCAACCAACTGACAAACCGATGATTTCACGATTGAAGAGATCAATAATCAAGCAAACATAAGCCCAGCTATTACCGACACGAACGTAGGTTAAGTCTGTTACTAAAGCATTTAGAGGCTTTTCTTGATGAAATTGTCTGGCTAAGTGATTAGGAATAGCTGCCACATTCTTCCCTTTTGAATGTGGCTTGAAGGCTGCTTTCTGATAAACGGATACTAAGTTGAGTTTGTGCATGATGCGACGAATCCGACGACGAGACAGCTGGATGCCTTCATTTTCCAAACATTTCTTGATTTCCTAGCCCCGTATCTGGCCTTACTTTCGAGAAAAATAGCTTTGATATTTTCTTCAAGTTCCGCTTCAGAGACTGGTTTAACAGCCTTGTAGTAATAGCTAGAACGAGGAATGTTCAACCAACGACACATGGCTGAAATGCTATATTTGTCTTTATTAGCAGTGATTACTTCTCTTTTCGTGCCATAATCACCGCCGCTTGCTTTAGGATATCTAACTGCATTTCGAGTTCTTTATTACGCTTTCGGAGTTCAATCAGTTCACGCTGCTCATCTGTAAGATTATCAATAGTTTTAAAGGAACCAGTTGTTTTAGCCTGACGTACCCACTTATCGAAGGTTGATGGGGTTAACTCATATTCTTTGATAAGCTCACTTCGTTTCATCCCTGCATTGTGAAGGTCAACGATTTGTTGCTTAAAGTCATCGGTGAAGTGGCGACGTATTTTTCTAGACATAATATTCTCCTATTTTCTTTAGTGTAGAACACTTTATAAATTCTGTCTAGTTTAGTGTAACCTATTCAAAATGTTTAGGGCTCATCTCTTAAGACTCCTCTTTTTTGGTAAGGCTTATTAATTGGTGGATAGAAAAGCGATGATAGGTGTTTTTGGTCTTTATTTGAAAGCTATTGTTATCAATATGAGAAATAGAGCCAAGATAATTGATTACCTTATCTTTTTGCCAAATAGTTAGAAGTAGTGGTACTTGGCTACAGTAAGCCTGAATTAGATATAGCTGTTTTTGGCTATCATCAAGACTGTTTGACAATGGCACTATTTTTTGAGTTTTGCTCAAGGCATGGTGATGTTCAGATAGAAAAAAGCCAGTCCATTTTACCATTCTTCTATCTTGATATTGTCGAGCCGATTCAAATGGAAGATAAGAACGATCAACCATAGTTTTCACCTCTTATTCGTTTAGGAATTTGTACTAGCAGAGTGCTCCCCAATAAGCTGGCTACGTTCAGCCACGCGAGAGGCAGAAAGTAAGGAAGTCGCTTTTTGAATTGCCATAGTTCCATATTGTTCTTGAATGAGATCAATGGTTTTTTCAAGCTTTTGGTCTTTTTCCTTGTTCTCTAAATCATCAAATAAGGTCACTATTTCAATGGAATCATCAATTAGATGACTACAGTGGACACTGATTTGTCTAATAGCTCCCTTGTTATAGTATTTCTGAAAGAGCGATAGATAGACATCAGCTATCTGTTTATTGCTATTAGTAGGGTCTATCTTTTGCTGGCATTTGATTGATGAACGCTTTTCTTTTTTTGAAAATCGAAGAGATAACCCGAAAACACTTGCTTTTTGTTTTTGTCTACGAAGTCGTTTGGCAAGATATTCTCCCATTTCTACTAAGACGATTTGAATATCTCGTTTTAAATAGTAGTCTTTTGGTAAAATTTGCGAATTACCTAGGCTGGTAGATTTAGGATGATAGGGTTCATGAACCTGACTCTCATCTACACCATTAGCATGGAACCACAGTTGCAGTCCTATCACACCAAATTCATTTTTTAAGTGATCTGGATTACTATTTGCCAATGCCCGCACACTATCTATACCAAGCTTTTTTAATCGTTTTTCTGTCCGAAAACCAATTCCCCAAAAGTCTGTTAAAGATTTGATTTTCCAAACTTTACTCCCAATATCTTCATAGGACCAGTTAGCTACCATGGTTGAAGTTGATTTAGCTTCATTATCCAGGGCTAACTTAGCCAGTAAAGGATTGGCGTTGCTGAGTCCTGAAGTTGATACAATGCCTGTTTTTTCCAGATTCTATGCTGTATATGGCGAGCTAAAGCTTCTAATTTATCTTTTCGAGATAAGACTGAACTGGGACAAAAATAATTTAAAGAAGAAGTAAGGTCTAAGAAACTCTCATCAATAGAATAAGGCAAGATATCTTTTGGAGAGGCAAATTCTTGAAAGATGTTTTGGATATCAAGGTTTTTCTCAATATAAAGATCCATTCTTGGTGGAACAATATAAGTATGTTTGGCCCAAGCTTCGATATAAGCTATAAATGTTGGGGTAATTTGCCAGCCTTCTTTTTCTGATAATGCGTAATTGAACCGTCGTGTCTGGATATCAAAAGGAAGCCCTCGTGCACGACTTACGTTTGTTTTTCCGAAAATACGTTTGAAAGTGGGAGAAGAAGCTAAGATTAAACCTTGACTGTGTTCTGATCGACTCATGACACATAAAGAGGTTTTTAAAGGATCTAAGCCTCTTTCACGACACTCAACGCTAGCATAAAAAGATTTCATATCCACAAAAGCAATATCAGATTTTGGTTCTCGTGAATAATCAATTAGTGGCATGACTAACTAGACCTCCAAAGGCATAAAGTTAGCGATAATCTTACCAATAATTCGAGGCTCTTCATCAAATGGTGCAAATTTATCAGAGTATTTTTTATTTAAAGAAACTAATCTCAAACCATTTTCTTCACGATAGACTTTTTTGATATAAGTCTGTCCATCCCATTCAACAGCATAGATAGCACCATCATAATCAAAGTTTTCTTGCCGGATAAGTACAACCTCTCCGTTAAGATAAGTTGGCTCCATTGAGTCCCCGAAGACCCAAGAAGCAAAATCATAGTCTAATTGTTCATCATAAAAAACAGTGTCAAAATTACCATCTCCAAAATAAGAGTAACCTGTACCAGCGGATAAACTTTCATAAACTCGATAAGGATAAAGTCTTTTTTCTTTTTGAGGTAAGGATATAATGGTTTTTTGCTGTTCTAGCAAGTGTTTAGAATAGTTTATGACCTTCTCTTTATTAGCTTGATTTAACTGTCGGTAAGGCAACAAGAGATGATGATCTTTTTGAAAATAGTCTAAGCTTACTTCAAAAATAGCTAATAATTTATCAAGATGTTTCTGATTAGGAACATTTTTTGATTTTTCCCAATTTGAAATTGTCATTTTATTAACACCAAGTAATTGACCGAGGTCTGCCTGACTAAGTTGACGATTTAGGCGTATTGTTTTGAGTTGTGAACCAGAAAACATAGTATAAGTCTCCTTTAGTGAAGTTATAACTTTACTAAAAAGTATAACAAATGATACAAAAAACTGCAAGCTTTTTTTCACTGTAAAAAAGCCAAGCGCAAGTTGTCAAGTCAAGTGCAACCAGTTCATAGATAACTAGAGTTCCAGGTATTAAGCTGTTCGGGATAGCTCAAACAGGAATTTTGAGGATTGATATTGAAGAAGTCGTCTTGGGCGCTCATTGATGGCAGTAATATAATTGTCAAGTTCTTCAGAGGTTAGTGGATTAAGTGAGACTCCTTTAGGGACATATTCTCTGAGGAGGCCATTGAAGTTCTCGTTTTTTCCTCTCTCATGTGAAGAATAGGGATGTGCAAAGTAAACTTCAACAGCTTCTAAGTTTGAGAGTAAACTAAACTCAGAACCATTATCCGCTGTGATGGATGCAATAGGATACTGACTGATGAGATGCGTGACAGCACGGTTAATGGTTTGGGACTGCTTGTCTTCTAGCTTAACTCCTAGTGCATAGCGTGTCTGGCGCTCTACCAAAGTCAACATAACAGCTTCACCTTTGGTTTTCTTGCCGAGAACCAAATCAATCTCCCAATGCCCAAATTCAGAACGATCATTAATATATTCTGGACGTTCTTCGATAGATTTACCTAAAGTCTTCTTATTCGTCTTCTTGACTTTCTTAGAACGTTTTCTGATACTAACCATCTAATTGCAATCAATTGGTTTATTAGCTAACACCCCCTCTTTGATATCACGATGAATCGTTTTGGTATAGGGGACGACTTCTTCACGATGGTTCACTTTGTAAGTCTGAACGATACAAGCCTCACGATGGAGACTAAGGTCAACCATCTAGGCTAATACTCATTGTTCAATGAACCTAGCGGAGCAGTCATTCAACTTGAGATAAGAACTCTTTTGACGATTGGTTTCATAGACACGTTGCCCACTATCAGCGAAATAGGCGTTGAAGAAGGTTTGTTTTCCATTCTTATCCTTTACCTGTTCTACTGAACCACGTTTTATTTCTCGGCAGATTGTAGAACGGTGACGACCCAAGAGTCGAGCAATCTCAGCGGGTTTCTTTCCCATTTTAAGATAAGCAGCAATTTCACCCCGTTCTGTGGCTGAAAGATGAGAATAGGATGATTTTCTGGTAGAATTAATGTTGGACATGTTCATCTGCTTTCCATACTGAATTGGGGAATTCTAGTATATCAGACGAACATGTCTTTTTTGTTGCACTTCATTTTACAACGCGGGGAAAAAAAGTATTTTTTGATAAGATTAGGTAAAGATTGTTATTTTAACGAAGTAGCAAAATAGTCAACCAAGGAGTTGAGTGATATGATAAAAAAACGAAAAAAATCATCTCGATTAAAGAGACGATTAAAGCATTTAAAATCAGACTTACCAGCTGTTTACTTATCTCTTAGAAATCCCCAAACGCCTTTTCTAGCTAAAGCGTTGGCTTTTTTAATCATTGGTTACGCTTTGTCTCCTATTGATTTGATTCCAGATGTTATCCCTTTTGTGGGGTATTTAGATGATATTATCATTCTTCCATTGCTGATGATGTTACTGATTAAGATGATTCCCGATGAGATTTGGGAAAGCTCTCAGCAAAAAGCCCAAGGTATGTGGTTAAAAGGAAAACCTAAGCGTTGGTATTATGCCCTACCTATTATTTTATTTTGGATATTAGTCATAGTCTATGTGATTCGCTTAGTTTGGAAATAAGAGGATTCTTGTGACAAGATAACTGAAAATGATGAAAGGAAGAAATATGCTATCTTATTATATTGTTAATACTTTTACAGACAAACTATTTTCAGGAAATCCTGCAGGTGTTGTTATTTTAGAAAATCCTATAGAAGATCAACTGATGCAAAAGATAGCAAAAGAAAACCAATTATCTGAAACGGCATTCTTATTAAAAGAGGATAATTGTTATCATATTAGGTGGTTTACACCTCAAAAAGAAGTGGCTCTTTGTGGTCACGCTACCTAAGCGAGCGCTTTTTTTATCAGTAAGTTTATTGATAAAAAAACAAGTTTGATCACATTCGTGTCTAAGTCTGGGCTTCTTGAAGTCACTATTGATGAGGACATTCATTTACATTTTCCGAAAGTAGACACTTCTCCAGTAAAAGTGACCTCAGAAATGAAAGAAATATTTGGTGATGCTATAGAAGTAGCATTTATGACCGAAGATTTAAAGCATCTTGTACTTGTCCTCCAGGATCAACAAAATGTAGCACATATTTCGTTTGATAGGAATAAGTTTAGTCAATTAGCAAAACATGGTGTTACAGTCACTGCAAAAAGTTATGACAATGATATCGACTATGTTTTACGTTATTTTGCGCCCAATTATGGTATTGATGAGGACCCAGTTACAGGCTCAGCTCACACTCGAATAGCTGACTTTTGGTCTAATAAACTTAAGAAGGTAAACTTGGTTGCAAAACAACTTTCTGATAGACAGGGTCTGATGTCAATTAGTGTTGAGGATGAGTTTATAAAGATTTCAGGAACAGCTAGTTTATATTTAAAAGGTAAATTAAGGATAAACTGATTGTTTTTTACATAAATATATTTATGTAAAAAAAGAGAGATGATTTAACTTGCTCAATAATTTTTAGAATAATATAGGTCATCTTGAGGTGATGGCAAAACGTGGGATTAAAACCATGCTATACGGACCAATGAAATCAGTTGGCTTAGAATATCCAGAGGATTACATAGGGCCACGTGATGGAGAGTTTAAACGCCATAAATCAGCAATGCTGAGATTGCCATTCTGAGACGTTTTCAAATGATTTTACCTATCAGTAATCACAAACAAGTTAACTATAAATTATGGTAAATTGGCTAAAATAGTAAATCAGGTGACATGAGCTAAAGAGTTCTAAATGGAATAAGTTCATATCAGAAGTAATTTATATTTCATTAGCAAAGAGCATCTTAATTAAAGATTACTGTTGATTCATAAATAAAAATCCATATTAAACAAAATACAATGCGGAAACAATTCAGGAAAAGAAAAAGTAGAACAGATTTTTTAGAATTTCATCTGGTTGCTGATTTGTTCAATAATATCAAGGGGTTGGGAATATAAATATTCCATATATCCCTTATAACATCTTTCCGAAAAACTGTAATTTTCTTGAAAAACATATAAAGGTGTGATATACTTCTATTATAGACAATATAGAAAAATGCCTTAAAAAAAAAGGCAAATCAAGGTATATATAAATGAGACGTGAATTACTTTTAGAAAAAATTGAAGAATACAAAGCGATCATGCCCTGGTATGTTTTGGACTATTATCAATCTAAATTATCAGTGCCTTATAGTTTTACAACCTTATATGAATATCTTAAGGAATATAAACGGTTCTTTGATTGGTTAATTGATGCTGACATCTCAGATGCTGCTAAAATTGCTGATGTCGACTTATCTACTTTGGAACATTTGACTAAGAAAGATATGGAGGCTTTTGTGCTTTATTTGCGAGAACGTCCTTCGCTTAATACCTACTCAACCAAGTCTGGTGTCTCACAAACGACCATTAACAGAACATTGTCTGCCTTATCCAGTCTCTACAAGTATTTGACGGAGGAGGTTGAAAATGACCAAGGGGAACCTTATTTCTACCGAAATGTTATGAAAAAGGTCTCAACTAAGAAGAAAAAAGAAACTTTGGCTTCAAGGGCTGAAAATATTAAGCAAAAACTCTTCTTAGGCGATGAAACTATGGAATTTCTGGAATACGTTGATAATGAGTACGAGAACTTATTGTCCAACCGGGCTAAATCATCTTTCCGGAAAAATAATGAACGAGATCTTGCTATTATTGCACTACTTCTTGCTTCAGGCGTTCGCCTCTCAGAAGCAGTCAATCTTGATTTGAAGGACCTTAACCTGAAAATGATGGTCATTGAAGTAACGCGTAAGGGTGGCAAACGTGATTCTGTCAACGTCGCTGGCTTTGCTAAACCCTACATTGAGAATTACCTAGCCATTCGTAAAGACCGTTACAAGGCGGAAAAACAAGATCTAGCTTTCTTTCTAACAGAATACCGCGGTGTTCCTAATCGAATTGATGCCTCTTCTATTGAAAAAATGGTTGCTAAGTATTCACAAGATTTTAAAATCCGAGTGACACCCCATAAATTACGGCACACACTGGCTACCAGACTTTATGATGCCACCAAGTCCCAAGTCTTAGTCAGCCACCAATTAGGCCATGCCTCTACACAGGTTACTGACCTATACACCCATATCGTCAATGACGAACAAAAGAATGCTTTAGATAAATTGTAACATAAATTTATTTATGTAAAAACTCTTTAAATATTATTAAAGGTTTACAAAATTAACAGATTTCATTAAAATAAGAGTGTGACTAAAACTGTGACTTTACTAAAACAACATTTTAAGCCTTATGACTATGTCTTTATTTTCTTATCGCTTTTGATTTCTTTTCTACCGCTTGCTCTTACCACTTATCATCAGTCCACTGCTCCTTCCAATGATCGTGTGGCTATTATTAAGATTAATGGTAAAGTGTCTGATGAATTTCAGCTGATAGCAAATGGTCCACATGAAGAAAAAACCTATTATCCTCAAAAGGGACACTATAATATTATTGAACTTAGTGGGGATCGTATCAGAGTTAAAGAAGACAATAGTCCAGATCAGATTGCGGTTAAGACGGGTTGGATTAGCCAGCCTGGTCAATTATCAGTCTGTTTACCTCATCAACTAGTGATTGAGATTCAAGAAAAAGGTCAATCAACTCCATCTTCTACTGAAGAAGATGATGAATTAATTTTACCCTTATAATGCCAATTAAAAATCCTTCTGATAGCTCTCCATAACAAGAGATGACGCGTCAGAAGGATTTTTTTACTATTAGGTATTAAATGATATTAATCAAAAGTAAGATAAGGAAATACAGGCTACTAAAAAGAACAAAGCTTTTGATTGACTCAATAAAGGTAAGTCTCTTTTCTTGTTTTGTTAAAAAGCGTCGTAAGCTTTTGAAACTAATTGGATAGGCTAAATATAGGATTAGGGCGGTAATGGGGAGCCAGCCCATAACTACAAAAAAGAGCCACATTATCCAAGGGATAGTATGTAAAATGGCATAGAGGTAGATGCTGTACGTTTTTCCAATAAAATGGATAAGGGTAAAGCGTTGATTTCGAATATCTTGATCATAGTCACACAAATTATTAGCTAGCATAATATTGGCAATAAGGCAGACCATAGGTAGGCTCATCAAGCCAATTTTAAGACATTCAAGCCAGTTTAAGCTAATCAAGACATTGTGACTATCCCATTGGCTATAGAGCAATTGATGAGGATCTTGAACATAAATTGCTAGGAAAAAAATTCCAAATCCCATAGTAATTCCTGAAAAAATTTCACCTAAAGGGAGGCGTGATAAAGGAAATGGACCGAAAGTATAGGAAATCCCAATTAAAAAACATAGCGCTCCAATAGGTAAGAGTAGGATATCCGTAAAAACAACGAGAACCAAGGAGACTAATGCTGAAAAGATGAGCAGAGCATAGATGATATGAGTCATTGTTTTGTAATGAAGACCATACTTGCCAATGACATTATCTTCTTGTTGATAGGTCATATCGTGCGCTTTGATGAAGTCCATGGTATTATTGATGGCTGTTGTACACATATCAAAGGCAATGACTGCTATGGCAAACAAGAGGCTATTGCGGAGATTTAAGTTCTGATAATAAAGCTGGGACCAAGCAAATCCGATTATCATTGGGAAAAGGCTGGCTACTTTTGTTTTTAACTCAACAAATTCTAAAAAAACGGGAAGAGTTAGGTTATTAGTCTTCATTGATAATGTGATACTCCTTATTGGTCAATTTAAATGTCTTTTTCAGGCCTTTGCTGATATGAATCCCATTATTTTTATCAATAAAGACGGCTTCTACGTGATCTAAATCATTGATAAAGGTTAGGCCGTCTTTGACACCCAGCAAGAAGAGACTTGTTGAGAGCTCATCACCTTGTAAGGAGGTTTTTGTAAAGACCGTGACTCCTGAAATCGTATTGTCTACAGGATATCCTGTTTTAGGATCCATGATATGATGGTATTTTTTTCCGTTTACTTCTAAAAAGCGTTCATAAATACCTGAGGTGACAATAGATTGGTCTTTAAGGTGAACAGTTCCTACGGTGTCGCCTCTTACCTCATCTGGATTTTGGACACCAACATTCCAACCTTCTTTTTGGTAGGGAGATGTCCCCATGACCAAGACGTTACCGCCAAGATTAATAATGGCGGTAGTGACTTTATGTTTTTCAAATAGTTTCTTAACGCCATCTGCGATGTAACCCTTAGAAATGCCTCCTAATTCTAAGGTCATCCCTTTCTCAATATAAACACTAGATTTTTTGGCATTGAGTTTTATTTTGCGATAATCGATAAAGGGTAAGGCAGCCTTAATCTCATCGTCCTGAGGTAAGCGAGCTTGGCTATCTCCAATACGCCATAAATTGGTGATAGCACCAATAGAGACGTCAAATTTTCCTTGACTTTTAGTCGTAATATCTTGGGCTGCCTGCAAGAGTTCAAAGGTTCTTGGATCAACCACTACTGCTTTTTTTCCAGCGTTATGATTAATCTTATAGATATCAGAGCCTTTGCGGTTTGTCGAGAGCAGCATTTCCATCTCTTTGATGTAAGCAATGGCTTCAGTCATTGTTTTCTCTTGATTTTTGTGATAAATACTGAGTTGAACAACGGTGTGTAATAAGGATTCGCTACGCACCAATGGCTTGTTAACGATTGCTAAGGGTTTGCTTTCTTGTGTTTGTTGGCAAGCGACAAGTAAGAAAGCAATAAATAGTAAGACAAGTCCTTTAAGACTTTTCATAAGATCTCCTTTTCAACAAAAAAACAAAGCCTTAAGGATAGACCTAACGCTTTGTTTTTTAGAAGTGCTTATTTTGCTAAGTCAAGTGTGATTGTTTCTGTTTTTCCTTCGCTAGCTGCTTTTAAAAGCGCTTCAGTTGATGTTTTGAAGTTTGTTGAGGTATGTGTAGCACCTGATACCACTTCAACGTCATCGATGTTTTGTTTAGCAACAAGTTCTTTGTTGAGCTTTTCAGTTGCTTCTTTAGATGAAGTACCTGTTTTAGCTTTCATGTTTTTGTTGTATTCTTCATCACCAGCTTTCAGCTTACCATCTTTATTTTCGTAACCAAAGTTAGATTCTGTGATTTTACCATCAGTAACTGTGATCGTGTGAACCACTTTCCAGCCACGCTCATCAAAATCTGACTCAGCTTTATAAGTGCCATCTTTTAAGTTAGACTTTTCGTCACTTTTTTTAGCCATTTTTTCAGTTTTTGGTTCTGAAGTCATTTTTTTATCGTCTGATTTGCTACCACAAGCAACAAGTGTTAAAAGTGATGCAAATAATAATGAACCTGTTAATATTTTCTTTTTCATTAAAAAGAACCTCCAATTTAATTTATAATTTTATTATAACATAGGGATAAAGACTTGTCGAATATTTTTGTAAACCCTTTCTAAAATGATCTTTTCAATATCTGATTGATAAAGTTTAGAAATTGTGTTTCTTGTTTTAATTCGACGGTTATGAGGACTTTCTCCATTTTTTTGAGAAATTTGTCAATCAATACTTCAGTTTCCTCAAAAGCTTTTAGGGTATCAAGTTCCTGGTAGAAACTTTCTAATGTAGCCATTTCCCAAGCCTTGTTTTTTTGTTTGTCTATCAAATGCCTGATGCGAAAAGACTTGACTTTTCCAATAATCAAGGGAGCGGTATAAATGCCATTTTGAACATCTTGCATACGCGGTTTTCCAGATTGGCTTTCTTTTAGACGATAGTCAATCAAATCATCTGTTATTTGAAAAGCCATGCCAAAGTAAAGACCTAGGTGATAAGCTGCTTTAGATTGTTTTCTTGAGATATCAGGTGACCATAATCCTAATTGACAAGCCATACCAAAGAGAAAAGCTGTTTTTCCTTTGATTTGTTTTAAATAATCTTTCATGGTCATATCCTGATTATTAATATTAATCAGTTGGGATAGTTCTCCTGAAAGAATTCGCTCGATGAGGTAATACTGGCTCTGTTGAACAGCGGGCATTTCTTTGAGATTTAGCAGTTGGTAACCCTTAGCAGCAAGTCTAGCTGCATAAGATAAGAGATAGTCACCAGAATAAATAGCAATTTTATTAGAGTAAGTGTGATGAAGTGCTGTGACTCCTCTACGGAAATCAGCTTGGTCAATCACATCGTCATGAATAAGGGTTGCTAAGTGTAAGACTTCAATTGAAGCCGCTAGGTAGCATTTTCCTTTTGAAATGTAGCCACTACTTTCCTTGGCAAGGTAAAGATACAATCCTGAGCGTAAATATTTTCCTGGTGCATTTACATAGTCTAAGATTTTTGCTTTGACATCTGGATGAATGGATGACATTTCTGAAATGATAATGTCTTTGACATCTTGTAAACTTTCATAGATATCGCTGTGATTTTTCCAAATAGCATGTACCAAAAATAAATCTCCTTTAGATAAAAATAGGCCAGCCTACCTTAGCCATTTGGCTAAGGTAATTGGCACTACTTCTATTAATAGTGTCTCTTTGAGTAGAGATGCTTAGGTTTTCCATATATCCAGTTATCTAGGCGACCTCCAAGCCAAGGCATAATCCAATAATCTAGTCCAAAGGTGCGTCCTGCTCCTGCCATCAAAGCAATGGCAACAGGAATAAACCAAATATTGACCCAGAAGAACATACCAGATAAATTAAACATGACAACCATAGCTGCTGTTGCGGCACTGACTAACCAGACAAAAGCACCTACTATCAAGGCAAGACCAATAGCAATCTCAAGACAAGTCATCATTTTTTGCATGAATAAGGCAACTTCTTGATTTGGCATTAGAACTTTCATAATAGACTCAAACCAATGTGGCATTTCTTTGAGAACTTGCATAGGCTCTTCACCATAGGTGTAGCTAAGACTGAAAATTTGTTTGGCTGTTTCTTTTGTTACTTCTCCACCAGCTTCGGAAGCCCCTGAAGTGACCTCTGCTGCTTTTTGAAGCCATGGGAATGGAAAGACTACTTGATCTCCAAACCAAGATTCTGTTCCAAAAAGTCCAAAGGCTTTCTTGATACCTTCATATAGCCATAATGATCCATAGAAGACACGAAGTGGTAAGAGCCATAAACGATTCCCTTTGCTGGATAAGTTGCTCCCAAAAATATTGCGACCATTTTTAATATCAAAGAATTCATGCTTAATATAGGCACCAATATTAAAGAAGCTACTGATGGTAAAGAAGTAAAGAAGGTTAGTGAAGTGCTTAACTGCCGTAGCTAAGAAGCCAGATAGATGGAATTTATCCATTAAATAGGCCACACCATACTTAGAACCAATAGATACCATAAAGCCGTCATATTTACCTTTGTAACTAACTGCTTCTGTTTTATTGATGGCTGCAGCAATGTTTTGAGCTGCTACTTTACCAGATTGTTCTGCTGCTTGAACAATCTGAGGTGTTGGCCGTCCTTCTTGAGTTGTGTCTTCGTAATAAACTAAATCACCAGCGACATAAACATTCGGATGCTCAAAGGTTTCCATATACTGGTTAGCAAGAAGACGCCCCCCAAGTTTTTTCTCAATGTCGAAATCTTCAGCATCGCTGTTAGCTTTAACACCGGCTGTCCAAATAGAAGTATAGGTATCAATAATGCGTCCTGATCTAAGGTGAAGAGCATCTTCTTCGATACGTTCAACGCCGTCAGCTAAAACAAGTTCAACCCCTTTTTTAGTGAGATAACGTTGAGCCTTTATTTGTTCTTTTGGTGTTACCATTGTCAAGATGGTTGGTGTTGCTTCAATGACTTTCAAAGAGAATTCATTGACATCTAGTTTAAATTGTTTGGCTAATATTGGTACCCAATCAATTAGCTCACCAATCATTTCAATACCAGTAAAACCAGCACCAATAACACTAAAAGTTAATAAGGCTTTTCGTTTAGCTGGATCATGCTCTTTCATGGCGCGATAGCAAGCATCTAAGATATGGCAATGTAGCTTTTCAGCTGCTTCAATTGACCACAAAGTAAAGCCGTTTTCTTTAACACCAGGTGTTCCAAAATCATTGGCTTCTCCACCCATTGCTAAAATGAGGTAGTCAAAATGAAGTGTGTGGTGTTCAGCCTTAACTTGCTTAGCCTCATAATCAATAGCTGTTACTTTATCTGTAATTAAATCAACTTTTGGATATTTTTTAAAGATGCGTTGTAAGTCATATTTGATGGCTTCTGCTTCAATTCTTCCTGCTGCTACCTCATGAAGTTCTGTCATGTAAGTATGGAAAGAATTTTTATCTATTAAGGTGATGCTAATGTCATCATTCTTTTTAAAAGTTTTAGTTAAATGTCTTGCCGCTGCAATTCCGGCATAGCCAGCACCGACAATGACGATATTCTGTGTCATATATAACCCCCGTTAACGTTTTCAAAGAGTATTATATCACACTAGCTAGTGATATTCAATCTAATATTGATAATAAATTCACAGAATTTAACTTGTTCATATTGCAAGGCTTTATGTTAAAATGAAGGTTATACTTATCAAAAAGGTGTCCTCCATGACTAAGAACCATCAAAAAATACTATTTATTACCATGTTGGCTGCTCAAGCAGTTGTCATTTCTTTTTATGAGCGATTTATTCCGACTCCATTTGCCTTTGCACCGGGAGCTCGTTTAGGCTTATCCAATTTAATAACCATATTGGCGATTTTTACCTTAAAACCCATTGACAGCGTCAAGGTTGTTCTATTGAAATTGAGTATTGCAACTTTTTTAAGTGGTACTTTTTCGACTTTTTTATATGGTTTTTCTGGAACAGTTCTCAGTTTTGTCATGATGTTAGTTTTAAAAAAATTGGGAAGTCAGCGCGTGAGTGTCATTGGAATTTCAACACTGGGAGGGGTTATGCATAATTTAGGACAACTCTTAGTCTTTGCTTTTATTGCTAGATCTTGGCTGGTTCTCAATTATTTGCCTATTTTATCTTTTAGTGGTATTGTATCTGGTTTTTTTGTCGGTTTAACAGGGAATTATTTACTGATAAAGGTCAGACCACTTCACCAATTTCACCATGATTTGTTAGATGATTGGACTTTTGATCATAACTAATAAAAATAAGCTAGACGAAAGAGTCTAGCTTATTTTTGGGTTCCAAGCTTGAGAACTGATGATAACTTCTGTGCAGTGATCAATTTGACTGTGAGAATGATAATGTCCATATTAAGCTTGTTAAGCACTTCTTTTGTCATAAAGAGGCCTAAACCAGTTGCTTTTTGGTGCTCGTGGCCATTATAACCAGTAAATCCTTCTTCAAAAAGTCTGGGGAGATCTTCTTCTAGTATTCCAATACCGTCATCTGATATCGTGATACTGCCTTTTTGGATAGTGATTGCAATATGTCCACCTTGCTTGGTATATTTGATAGCATTATCAATAACTTGTGTCAGCGCAAAGCTCAACCATTTTTTATCACTGTTTAATTGCCAGTCTCCATTAATTTGGAGACTGATGTCTTTGGCGATACATACTTGGCTTGATTGTTTCACAATGCTTTTGATAATGTCATTCACCGACAGGCTTTGAAATCTAAAATCATCCTGACCTTGGTTGAACTTTAAAAAACTTAACAAGTTATTAAGGTATTTTTCTAATCGCAAGACTTGAGTGTGATAGTCTTTAAGATTGCTATTATTAGTTTGAATCATCAAGGATAAAGCAGATAAGGGAAGTTTCATCTGATGTGACCACATCTTGATAAGGGATTCTATTTTCTTTTGCTGGTTTAGTTGACTTAATAGTTTATCGGCTTCTTCTTCTTTGAGTTTAACAATAACCTTTTTGTAGGCCAAATCATTAGGAAGTTTAAAAGGATCAAGCTCTTTTACATAAATAAATTCTTGTAATATTTTGATTTTTTTACGAAAAGAATGGTATTTCCAAAAACTAAAGAGTCCCAGATTGGTAAGAACAATCATATTGGCAACCCTAAAATAGGACATAGGGAGTCTGTAGAGAAAGAAAATCAACAAATAAGTCAAGATAAGAATAGCGTATTGGAGGTACCAAAATCGGTATTCTTTTAAAAATGCGATGATCATTTAATAAAGTAACCTACTCCTCTTACAGTATGGATGTGCTGGTCAAAGCCAATTATGGCGGTTTTTTTGCGTAATCGTGTCATGTTGATGTTTAAGGTGTTTTGATCAATAAAGTCATCATTTTCCCAAAGTTTTTCAAGAATATCTTCCTTTGAGACAACTTGCTCTTGTTTACTTAGTAAAATAGTTAGCATTTTATGCTCAGTAGGAGATAAGTTTACTTTTTGCTGATGATAACTGAGGCTGCCATCAAAGTTTAAATGATAATCACCTAGGACCAAATCATCCGTTGTGAATTGCTGTGTTCGTCGAAGAAAAGCAGCAATCTTGGTATCTAAAATGGATAGAGAAAAGGGCTTAGAAATAAAGTCATCTCCTCCCATATTGAGTGCCATGACAGTATCCATTTCATCATTGCTACTTGAAATAAATAAAATAGGGGTTGTCAATTGCTTTCGGATTTCTGTTGTCCAATAAAAACCATTGAAGAATGGCAAGGTGATATCCATGAGAATGATATCGGGGTTGTAGGTGAAGACTTCTTCTTTAATATCTCTAAAATTAGTGACAGATTTGACCTCATATTGCTGGCAAAGATGAGTTGTCAATAAGTTTAAAATGGCTTGATCATCCTCGATGATAAAAATTTTTCCTTGTTTTGTCATAGTTTTATTTTATCAAAAAAGTGACGAAAAATCGCCACTTCTCCTATCTTTCAATAATACGGTAGTAAGTTTTGCTAGTTAATTTATAAATAATGAAGTAAAGTCCAATAATGATAGTAATTGTGATGGCACTAACTAGGTAAACCATTTGTGTGTCTAAAACGCCAAAGAGCAAGAGCATTTGCCGAAGCATGACCAAGGCCACACAAAAATGGATAACTGCCATAGCGATAGGCATAAAGAAGACAAGAACGATTTGGGAGTTAATGGTCTTTTTGACTCATCCCAACTTCTTGAAGGATGCGGTAGGATTTTTTGTCTTCATGTCCCTCAGAATACTGTTTGTAATAGATAATGAGCGCAGCACCCAAGATGAAGCTTAAGCCTAATAAGAAGCCTGTGAATAAAAACCCACCTGTTAAAGCATAAGATTCTTTTAAAAAGTCTTCTTTGGTCTCAATATGACCGATATAAGACTCACCATCCTTGATAACCCCTTTACCATCTGTTATAGAGTCAATCTCTTTTTGGCTTAGATTAGCATAGGCAGATAAGGTTGGATTGTTACCAAACTGGGTGATATCGTAGAATTGCTTTTGGATATGATGTAATGTGGCTGTATCTGGAACAACTAAAATAGCTGGATTGTAGGTGTTGGCAACAGGAGGAAAATTAACACTTTTGAAATTTTTGACATTATGATAAGTCTCTCCTAAAAGTGTGAGTTCTTTTAAGTGACTGTCCCCCGTTTGTTTAAAAAATGCTGTCTCCTTAGCTTTTAATCGAGGTAAATGATTGCCTAAGCCTCGGAAATCATCTTGAGTAATCAAATAGACAAAGCCAGTTTTAGCAGGACTTGGTGAACTGATGGATTCTTTAGTAACGGTAATGGTCTCTTTAGTTGAAATATCAAAAGAAACCATTGCACTAGTAAAAATGGTAAAATCAGAAGCTGCTTTGCCATTTTTAGCAAGAACCAGACGATCGAAAACTTCTCTTTGGTCTTTGATATCACTATTAACGAATTCAATATGACTGGATTTCGGGAAAAGTTGCTTTGTCATGGATTCGGTATCATTATAGAGTGCAGTTGTGGTTGCGATGGCTACAAATGCCATAACTGCTAAGATAGTAATATTGGCTAAACCAACCGCATTTTGCTTCATCCGAAAAATCATTTGTGATGTGCTGACAAAATGTTCGGGTTGGTAAAAATAAGTCTTGTTTTGACGTCTTTTCTTTAAATACCAAGTCATAAAGGCAATGTAAAAGAGATATGTTCCAATAATAACAATGATGACGGCAATGAAAAAGCGACCTAAAACAGCTAGAGCTGTTAAGTTTGAAGATGTTAAAGATAGGTAATAACCTGTTCCGATAGCAAAGAGGGAAAGGATAGCTAATAAAGTATTCCCTCTAGGTTCTTTTTCTCCCTGCTCCTTATCTCTAAAAAGCATCAAGGGAGAGGTTTTACGGATTTTAAATAAGCCAATAATGCCCAATAAGATAAAAATGGTAATAAAGATAAGAGCTGTTATTAAAAAAGCAAGTGGACTTAGCTGCAATCTTAAGTCAGAAGCTCTGACCAGATTTTAAAAAATCAAGTGAAAGAGGTGAGAAAAGATGGCTGATAAAATACTTCCTGCTACTACTGTCGCTAAAAACATCAAGAATAACTCTATGGAAGACACCAGGCTAACTTGTTTTTTATTCATGCCTAGGATATTATAAAGTCCAAACTCCCGGCTCCGTTGTTTTAAGAGAAAGTTATAACTGTATATTTCCATAATAATGGCAAATATATTGAGAACCACAATAGCCATTCCTAGTAACATATTGCCATTACGCATGTCTTCAGCAATTGGACTTAGTAGAATAATTAAGACAATGCAATTAAGCATATATAATACAGTGCTGGCTAATAGAAATGGACCACTTACAGAAAGAGACTTTTTGAGATTATTCCAGGCGAGTTTGAGATAAAACATCTTACTCACCTCCTAATAGGCCAGTCATGGCAATGGAGATATCTTTGCTGAAATCTAAATTACTTTTATTGCCGCGATAAATCTGGTGGAAAATACGTCCATCCTTGATAAAAAGTACCCGTTTAGCGTGACTGGCAGCATTGGCTGAATGGGTTACCATCAAGATGGTTTGGCCATCCTGATTAATGGTTTCAAAAAGATTAAGTAAGTCTTCTGAATTCCTGTAATCCAGTGTTGCTGTTGGTTCATCTGCTAATAATAGCTGAGGATTTGTAATTAAACTACGAGCAATGGCTACGCGTTGTTTTTGCCCTCCTGAAATTTCAAAAGGTCTTTTATCTAATAAATTATCAATCCGTAGTTTTGGAGCTAACAGCTTGAGACGTTTTTCCATTTCTTGATAAGGCTTGCGATCAAGAACTAAAGGTAAGAAGATATTATCTTTGATAGAAAGGGTGTCTAAGAGATTGAAATCTTGGAAAACAAATCCTAAATTTTGCAAGCGAAAATGAGCTAGTTGACTTTCTTTGATTTTAGTAATGTCAATACCATTTAAGAGAACCGAACCTTTAGTGGGTTTTTCTAAAGTAGCTAGGATATTTAATAAGGTGGTTTTTACAGAACCTGATTCCCCCATAATAGCGATAAATTCGCCTTTATCAACTTTGAAATCGACATTTTGAAGAGCTCTTGTTTCTTCTTTTGAAAAGCGGGTACGAAAGACTTTTTCTAAATGATTGATGGTTAATAACATGTTTTGCTCCTTTTGACACGCTCTGTGTCTATTATAACTTATTTGGTTTGTTCTGATAACCACTGTGTGGCTTCTTCTAAGGGTTTGTCGGTCACAATGTCAGGGATAATGGGGCTATTTTCATAAGTTTGTCCTTGACGATTGATAAGTTGACTTGAGGTTATGGCTAAAATGGCCCCATCATATAGCTTTGAGACGCTATTTCCAGAGGTATAGCCAGCACTGGATTGACCAAAAAAGAGACAATGTTCTAATCCTTGAAAGGCAAGGGCAGTCATTTCTCCAGATGATGCGGTACGATTATTAATCAAGACAGCTAGAGGAACTCTTTTTTTGGAGATAGGATCTTTTAAGCTAAATTTACTATTGTTCACTAAGCTATCATTCTTAAGAGAAATCAATTGTTTTTGTCCATATTTATTTTGAAAACTAAAGAGTTCTCCATTAGGTAAAACACTAGTTAAACCGATGATCATAGGCCCCATGTTGCCCCCGGTATTATCTCTCAAGTCAACAATCAATCCCTTGAACTCTTGGCTAACTAAAAGATGGTGAAGCTTATTAGCGTAATGGGTTAAGGTTTTCTGGTCTAATGCGTTGCATTGAGGGACTTTGACTAATAACAGATCCTGATTGATGACTTTAGAGGAGATTTGATTATGGCTAAGAAAATAAAAAGAACTTTGGGAGCTTTTGGAAAGCTTATTTCTATTATTCCTGATACAACTGAAATTATTGGTAAAACTATCGACAATACTCGTCCTATCATTGAAAAGCATATGGAACAAAAACACGAAAAAAATATGCAAATGACTCACTTGGATGATGTGATTAATTTACCCGTAGACAAGGCACAATCGCATTTGGAGCAATTGGGTTTTGTAGTGGCTACTTTGCCTGTTAAACCTCATAAAAAATGGTTAAGTGCTAGTCTTGATGAAGTTGTTCAAATGTCTCTGCGACCAGGTAAGCATAAAAAAGGTAGCTTGGTTAAACTTTACTATATTACCATGGACGTCTTAGACCGAAGTCAAGAACTGTTAGACAAAGAAACGCTTAAAACGGTTGAACGAAATCAAAAAATAGCGGATACTTTTGATACGGTCAAACATATCAGAATTCCAATTGGTAAGAAAAAATAATCTAAAAAGCCTAGGCTTTTTTGGGTAAGATGGCAAGATAAGATGGAGATTATGCCTCATCTAGCTCAAGTGAAACAGAGACGTACTGCAAAGGAACATCATAAAAGGGATCTTCTCGACGTCCAAGATAGTCTCGTGCTTGTTGTGGAAAAGAAGCGTAACTCAATACATCTTCTTCTGATTTAGCATATTGGGCTATTTCTTCACGCAATTTTGGTAATTGGGGCTCAATTAAATCAGCCGGTCTGACGGTTATAACTTCCTCATCACCAATGATTTTTTCTTTTATCCCTTCAGCAAGTGGTGCTGGTGGTCGACCATATAAACCGCGAACATAATCTTTGATTTCATTTGGTACAACTTTGTAGGCCTGACCTGAGATAACATTCTGAATAGGTTACACTAAACTAGACAGAATTTATAAAGTGTTCTACACTAAAGAAAATAGGAGAATATTATGTCTAGAAAAATACGTCGCCACTTCACCGATGACTTTAAGCAACAAATCGTTGACCTTCACAATGCAGGGATGAAACGAAGTGAGCTTATCAAAGAATATGAGTTAACCCCATCAACCTTCGATAAGTGGGTACGTCAGGCTAAAACAACTGGTTCCTTTAAAACTATTGATAATCTTACAGATGAGCAGCGTGAACTGATTGAACTCCGAAAGCGTAATAAAGAACTCGAAATGCAGTTAGATATCCTAAAGCAAGCGGCGGTGATTATGGCACGAAAAGAGAAGTAATCACTGCTAATAAAGACAAATATAGCATTTCAGCCATGTGTCGTTGGTTGAACATTCCTCGTTCTAGCTATTACTACAAGGCTGTTAAACCAGTCTCTGAAGCGGAACTTGAAGAAAATATCAAAGCTATTTTTCTCGAAAGTAAGGCCAGATACGGGGCTAGGAAAATCAAGAAATGTTTGGAAAATGAAGGCATCCAGCTGTCTCGTCGTCGGATTCGTCGCATCATGCACAAACTCAACTTAGTATCCGTTTATCAGAAAGCAGCCTTCAAGCCACATTCAAAAGGGAAGAATGTGGCAGCTATTCCTAATCACTTAGCCAGACAATTTCATCAAGAAAAGCCTCTAAATGCTTTAGTAACAGACTTAACCTACGTTCGTGTCGGTAATAGCTGGGCTTATGTTTGCTTGATTATTGATCTCTTCAATCGTGAAATCATCGGTTTGTCAGTTGGTTGGCATAAGACCGCCGAATTGGTTAAACAAGCGATTCAGAGCATCCCTTACGCTCTGACCAAGGTCAAGATCTTCCATTCTGATCGTGGGAAGGAGTTTGATAATCAGCTGATTGATGACATGTTGGAAGCTTTTGGAATCAATCGTTCTCTAAGCCAAGCAGGCTGTCCCTATGACAATGCGGTAGCTGAGAGCACCTATCGCGCTTTCAAAATTGAATTTATTCATCAAGAAACCTTTCAGTCACTGGAAGAATTAATCCTTAAAACGAAAGATTATGTGCACTGGTGGAATTACCATCGCATTCATGGCAGTCTCAACTACCAGACACCCATGACATGGAGATTAATTGCTTAAAGAAAAAAGCACTTTATAAATGTTGTACAGAAAAGTGTTGCCTTTTCAGTCTGACCTGTCGTAAATGATTGGCTGCTAGCTCCATGTGACTTTCGTCTAAGCCGATTGTGTATCCTGCTTCTTTTAAACATAAATAAAGCGCTTCTGTTGCTGGTTGTGATGTCCCCTCGCTGAAAGGAGATAAGGCAGTATCAATACGATCGGCACCTGCTTCTACAGCTGCCATATAAGTCATCTGAGAAATTCCGCTAGTAGCATGGGTATGCACAATAAGAGGGAGTGAGCTAATTTTTTTAATTTCAGTAACTAATTCTCTAGCTAATTGAGGCGTTAAAATGCCAGCCATATTTTGATACAAATTGAGTCAGCCCCCATTTCCACTAGCTCTTTGGTTAACTCTACATAGTAATCAAGTGTGTGAATAGGACTGCTCGTATAGGCAATACAAAGTTGTGCTTCTTTGCCAGTTCTTTTGGCAGATGCTAAAGCTTGTTTGAGGTTTCTGGTGTCATTTAAGGCATCAAAAACACGAAACACATCAATGCTATTTTGGGCAGATAGACTAATAAAGCGCTCAACAATATCGTCTGCATAGTGACGGTATCCTAGTAGATTTTGTCCACGTAATAGCATTTGTAATCGGGTGTTTGGCATATTTTTTTTAAGTGTTCTAAGCCTTTCCCAAGGATCCTCATTTAAAAATCTAATACAAGCATCAAAGGTAGTACCGCCCCAACACTCAATTGTCTCATAGCCTACTTTATCTAGTAAGGGTAAGACTGGTAGCATGTCTTCTATTCTTAAACGTGTTGCCATTAAACTTTGATGTCCATCCCTTAGTATTGTTTCACTGATGGCAATTTTTGGCATCTCCTGCCCTCCCTTTTTGACTTAATTCTGTTTCATTTTCATTATATAATAATGCTTTTCTTGCATATAGGGCTTAGGTGTCTTTTTTGTGCACTCTTTTCATTAACAGACGAGCCTTTTTCTGTTTTTACTCTTTTGCCATGCTATAATAAGGATAAGAATTGAACGGATAGAAAGGCTAAGTTATGTCATCTGATCTTATTCAACGTGTCTTCCCATATGATCGACAAGCTATTAAAGCTGTGAATCAGCTTTTGGAGCAAGAAAAGATTAAGCGTGATCCCAATTTAGATTACACTTGTGCTATATTTGATGAGAGTCAAAGGGTTATCGCTACAGGGTCACTTTTTAGGAATAGCTTGCGCTGCTTAGCTGTTGATTTTCGTTATCAGGGCGAGGGTCTTCTTAATAAAATTGTCTCGCATCTCATATCAGAAGCAAGTGACAGAGGTGATTATCCTTTGTTTGTTTATACCAAAATTAGTGCCGTGCCTTTTTTTGAATCGCTTGGATTTCAGGAGATTGTCCGTGTAGATGAAGATCTTTCTTTTTTAGAGAGTCAAAGAGATGGCTTTGCAACTTACTTAAAACATTTAGCTACTTCTAAGACAACTAGTCAAAATAGTGCCGCTGTTGTTATTAATGCCAATCCCTTTACCTTAGGCCATCTTTACCTCATTGAAAAGGCGGCTTCTGAGAATCAAGCTCTTCACCTCTTTATGGTTAGTCAAGACAGCAGTCTCATTCCATTTACGGTACGAAGAGATTTGATTCTAAAAGGAACCGCTCATTTAAAGAATATTTGTTATCATGAAACGGGTGATTATTTGATTAGTCAAGCGACCTTTCCTTCTTACTTTCAGAAAGACCAGTTAGCTGCTATAAAGAGTCAGGCTAAATTAGATGCCACTATATTTAGCCAAATAGCAAAACAATTAGGTATCACAAAGCGTTATATTGGTGAAGAGCCTAGCAGTTTGGTTACTAACCATTACAATCAGATCATGCTGGATTTTCTTCCTAAAGTAGGCATCAGCGTTAAAAAGTATGATCGATTAAAACTACCAGATGGTCGTCCTATAAGTGCTTCTTTAGTGAGACAAGCTTTAAAAGAAGAGAACCATGCCCTCTTTAGTAATCTATTACCTCAAACCTCTTTGGATTATTTCTTGAGTGATGAAGCTACTACTATTATTGATAAGTTGAAGGCTACCAAAGACCTTACCCATTACTAAGCTAATAAAAAAATTCTATGTCTTCTCACATAGAATTTTTTTATTATCATCTGATTAGTTTAGAAAAGCTTTTAAGTCAGTTAAGGCGCGGTTAGCAATCGCTTCATAACGCTCTTTTTTATCACGAATGCGTGGTCCTTCAAGTTCTTTGATGATACCGAAGTTAACATTCATTGGTTGGAAATGTTTGCTTTCGGCATGGGTGACATAGTAAGGAAGACTACCGATAGCTGTCGTATGAGGAAAAATACATGCCTCTTCGCCTTTAAATAAGCGTGCCGCATTAATTCCTGCTACTAAACCAGAGGCAGCTGACTCCACATAGCCCTCAACACCAGTCATTTGCCCAGCAAAAAATAGGTTTTTATTGGCGCATGATTGGAAGGTCTGCTCAAGTAAATTTGGAGAATCCATATAAGAATTACGATGCATGACACCATAACGAACAAATTCAGCCTTTTCTAAGCCTGGAATCATTTGGAAAACACGCTTTTGTTCCCCCCATTTTAAATGGGTTTGGAAACCGACGATATTGTATAAGCTTCCTGCAGCATTATCTTGACGCAATTGAACAACGGCATATGGGGTTTTAAACTCTCCATCACGTGGCCCTGTGTAATCCTCTGGGTATTCTAAGCCAACTGGTTTCATTGGTCCGTATAGCATGGTTTTAATCCCACGTTTTGCCATGACCTCAATAGGCATACAGCCTTCAAAATATTTTTCTTTTTCAAAAGAATTAAGTGGTGCTTCTTCGGCTGTTGTCAGAGCTTCATGAAATGCCATGAATTCTTCTTTAGTCATTGGACAGTTCAGATAAGCTGCTTCACCTTTGTCATAGCGTGACTTGAGATAAACTTTATTCATGTCAATCGTTGACTTATCAATGATCGGAGCTGCCGCATCATAAAAATAGAAGCCATCTCCGCCATTTAAGGCATGAATTTTCTCAGCTAACGCATCTGAAGTCAAAGGACCAGTAGCAATCACCGTAATGGCATCTTCTGGAATATCAGTGATTTCTTCTCGAATGACCTCAATAAGTGGATGGTTTTCGATTTCTGCCGTAACTGCTTTGGCATAGCCTTCACGGTCAACAGCCATAGCACCACCTGCAGGAACACGGTGAGCTTCTCCAACTCGCATAATGAGAGAATCTAGCTGACGTATTTCTTCTTTTAACAGTCCAACAGCATTGGTTAAGCTATCTCCACGAAAAGAGTTTGAACAGACTAATTCAGCGAAGTCACTTGTTTTATGTTGGGGAGTAGCTTTGACACCACGCATTTCATAGAGTTTCACCGCAATACCACGCTTAGCAATTTGATAAGCAGCTTCTGAGCCGGCTAAACCAGCTCCAAGTACATTAATATAAGATTGAGACAATAGACTAATACCTCTTTGGAGTAGCTAAACTCCACAAATCTTTCTAAAATTTTTACTTGCTATATTATAGCAAATTTAATGGCAAAACCAAAGTAACTTTAGCTTTATAATTTCTAAAAGAAACAAATCCAAGCAGCAACAAAAACAGATAAAATACTAAATAAAGAACCAATTAAATAATATTCTGCAAAAACGGGATCTTTAGAAATTTTATCATAGCGAGCAATTGATTTAGCAGTAAAAACAAGCCCAACTGATGCAAACTGCCCCATGACCATACAAATCCCAATCACAATTCGTTCCAAATTACCAATCATAGCACCTGCACCACTAATGGTATCAAGCTTAGCTTGCGTCCGTGGTTGAAAACGATCAAAAAAGATTTTAAAAGTAATATTACTAGGTTTGGTAATCAAGACCATAAATAACATGACTTTCAGATATGGATTATCTAATAATCCAGGAACATGCCCCTCCCACATAAGACAAACGATTCCTAAAATACAGAAGATATGAAGGATTTGGTCAATCGCAAAGCTCTTAATCTGACTAAGTTTCAAAATTTTTGCTAAGTAGGGTTTACTGAAATCAATCACTGCATGGCTGAGCCATACGAGCAAGCTAATGCTGATAGTTGATGGCATGATGATAGAAATCACTACTAGTGGCAAAGCAACGCCTAAGAGGTGCTTGATAAGGAAGTTCTTATCACTGTTCTTTTTGTCTGCTGTTTCTTGGCTCTGCAATTGGAAATCAGATAAAAAATGAGCTATTAAAAAGATACTTATCATAGGGTTGTCTGCTAAAAATGTCGATAATCCAGTCATTTAGTTCCCTCCTCAAGCTCTTGTTGGTAGAGGTCGCGCGCTGTCAATCTAGTCCTAAAGTAAACTTTGATGCTACTTGATTTAAGACGTTTTGAAAGAGCGCTTGGATCCAAATCTAATTTTTTTGCCAATAAAGTTTGATTAAAGTCCTCTGCATAGATATTTTCTGATAACATGGTTTCAAAAACTTCCTGCTGGCTAGTTACCCAATTGTTTTTGATAGCTTCTCCTGCTGCTAACAGACTGTTAATGATCTTACTTATTAGGATATTATCAGATTGAAAAGCTAGATGGTTTTGTCCATAATCATTTTTTTCATGAATGTAGTTAATGGCTTCTCTGGCATTCCAATATGCAGGTCCATCGGCACCAATACTGATGTCTGGATTTATATCTGTTAAAATTTCACCTAAGCCAATCCCAAAACGGATTTGGTAAGGCTTCATCATCATGTTCATATCATCAATTACTTGAAAAATATTGACTTGGGTAGAAAGAAGTCCCTGAAATTCATCTCCTAATGTCAATGAAAATTTTGAGACTACTTCTTCTTTATACTTTTCATTAATTAATTGAAGACAGGCTTTGAAACTGTTTTGGACATCATAACGATTTTCCAGTGACTTTGAATCAATAACATCACCAATTATTGCTATATAGGTCATAATATTCTCCTTCACTATGTCTATTATAGCAGACATTACAAAAAAAGTCCGTTATAATGGACATTACAAAAAAAGTCCGTTATAATGGACTTTTTTTGTAAATATATTAGTTAACACGTGTATCAGTTGTTCCAGTTTCAATTACTTGAACAGCTGCATTTAAACCACCTTCAACTATTTTTTTACAGCTTCATCTATGTAATAAGCAGCGTGAGGTGTATAGATTACTTTATCATGTGTAATCAATTGTTTAAAGAGAGCATCAGTAATTTCTTGGTTTTCAAAATTCTTGGGAATATATGGACCTTCGAATTCATACGTATCAATGTCAGCACCAGCTAGAAGACCATTATCTAAAGCATCTAATAAATCTTGTGTTTCAATTAGAGCACCACGTGCCATATTTAATAAGATAGCATCTTTTTTAAATTTACTAAACATCTCTTTATTGAAGATATGCATATTTTCAGCTGTTGGTGGCATATGGAGTGAAATAACATCAGCGTCTTTAATTGCTTCTTCGACAGATTGCTTATATTCTAAAATTTCTTCTGCAGCAGGGCTACGATAGATATCAAAACCAACAACTTTGCATCCGAATCCTTTGAAAATCTTAGCTGTAGCTAGACCAATTCTCCCCGTACCAATAATAGCAACAGTCATATCGCCTAGAACGCGACCACGAACAGGAAGGCTCCATGTGAAGTTTTGTTTTTTAACATTTTCACGGATTAAATTCAAGGCAATTGTTACTGTGAATTCAGCAATTGATTCAGGTAAATAACTTGGAACATTACTAATGATAATATCATTAGCTTTAGCTAAATCTAAGTTATACATATCAACACCTGCACTACGTTGTGTTGTTTGATACCAAGTTCTTTTAGAATAGGATAAACGGCATCATCAAGTGGGCCAATTTGTGCATTAACAACACCGTCAAAGCCAGCAGCATTTTTTGCTGTTTCAGACGTTAATGGACCTTCTTCTAGTGATAATTCAATTTGATTAATTTTTGCCCACTGCTCAGCTAATACGGCTTCTTCTCCTCGAACATTGTAACATTTTAATTTCATTGTATGTCTCTCTTTAAATATCTAACTTGTAATCCATTGGGTCAATGACTTTTAATACCTTAACAAAGAGATAATTAAAGACCATATTAAGTAGAATCGGTGCTAAGACAAAAATAAGAATGATAAGAATAATGTTGATTGGTGACCAACCGCCTTTAGCAAGGTTAAGGGCATTGATAGGTCCAATGAGGCCACTAATACCAAATCCAGCACTAGCAGGTGTACCCTGAATATTAAAGATAGCACCGATGACACCAAGCACAGCTGCAGATGACAGCATCGGAAGCATAATTTTTGGTTTTGATAATACATTTGCCATTGAAATTTTAGGGGAACCTAAAACGTGTGCTAATGATGTTCCTTTAGAATTGACAGACCAACCTGCTAAACAAAGGCCAAAGCTTGCTGCACCTGATCCAATCCCTGAGAGACTAATGGCTAAGGCAATTCCAACAGTTGTGATCGGTGACACAATCAAGAAACAGAAAATCATCGCGATTAAAAGAGACATCAAAATAGGCTGCAATCCTAATAAAGAAGCCACTCCTTGACCAATCATGGCAGTAATCATTTTGACGTATGGTAATAAGGCACGTCCAAAACCACCAATTAAGAGTAAGGTTACCGTAGGGACAACAATTAAGGTAAAGGATTTCGTTTTATCAGATAAGAATTGAATCAATAATACCCCGAGAGCTGCTGTAATACCCATATTAATAATATCACCAGTCCCTTGTAGGACAAAAGCACCTTTGACTAAATTAGCTGCTCCTCCTGCAAACATAACGGCAAGTCCTAGGGAAGCTGATTGAATAGGATTAAACTTGAAATTGTGACCAACTAGCATTCCGATGACAAGCCCCATCATAGAGGTTGCTAAACCAGTTGCAGCAATTAAGCTTCCAAAGCCAAACCATTTAAAACATTCATAGTAAATGATTTAAGGGTCTGTTTTTTAATGACTTCTGACATAAAAATGCCTCCTAAATATTTTGTTTGTGATTTCACTAACTAAATATATCATACTGGCTTTAAAAACTGAAATTGTTAAAAATTATAGAACTATAACAATTAACAATAGTTTATCAAGGGTAACTGGATAAGAAGGATTTCAAGGGGAAAAAATCGCAAATGTGTTATGCTAAAGGGGACAGAAAAGGAAATCTTATGGATATTAGACAATTAACTTATTTTATTGCAGTAGCTGAAACTAAAAACTACTCTCGAGCAGCAAAAAGTCTCTTCGTTACCCAGCCTACCTTATCTCAGACCATCAAAAAACTGGAAGTCGAATTAAACACGCTTTTATTTAAACAGAGTGGGCGCCAGATTCTTCTGACCGAAGCTGGAGAGATTCTTTATGAAAAAGGGCAAGTTTTGGTAGATGATTTTAATCAAATCGTCAGTGATATCCAACAACTCAACCAAGAGAAAAAAGAGATTATCAGAGTAGGTTTGACCTCGCTATTTGCCATCCAATTTATGAAGCAGATTTCGACCTTTATGGCAACTCATTCTAATGTTGAGGTATCACTTATTCAAGATGGGTCACGTAAACTTCAAGAATTACTATCACAAGGAGAAATTGATATTGGCTTATTATCTTTTCCGAGCATTCGAAAAGACATAACGATTGAACCGCTTCAAACTTCTACTCAGGGTTATAAAGTTAGCATTGTATTACCTAAGAGTCACCAGCTGGCTAAGCAGCCGTTCCTTAAATTAAGTGATTTAAAGGGCTTTAAAATTGCCTCTTTGAATGATCACTATATGCTTGGTGAAATGCTGCCTAGAAAATGTCGTGCACTTGGTTTTGAACCAGAAATAGTCTTTAAGCATAACGATTGGGAGGTTCTCCTTCATAGCCTGCATGATTTGATGGCTGTGACAATTTTACCTAGTGAATTTGAAACCTTAACACAAGTTAATGACTTGTGTGGCTCCCTTTACAAGATAAAAATGATTTTTACCCTATTGGTATTGCTTATCGAGATAAAACAACTTTTACTCCAGTTATTGAAGAATTCCTAAACCTTTTAAAAACAAATTAAAAAACGATAGTGGTACTTAGAGACCACTATCGTTTTGTGCTTTTATTTGACTTTTTCTTCTTTATAGTCGCAAGCTTCGTTGCTACAAACGACTTGTTTGCCACCGCCACGAACTTTCTTTTCAACAAGATAATCGCCTGATTTTGGACAGTTGCGTCCAACAGGAAGATCCCAAGAGGTAAAATCGCATTCAGGGTAACGGTCACAGCCGTAAAAGATACGGTTACGTTTTGTTTTTCGTTCAATAACCTGACCTTTTTGACAAGTTGGACAAGTCACACCAATTTCTTTTGTAATGGCTTTAGTATTACGACAATCTGGGAAGTTGCTACAAGCATAAAACTTGCCAAATCGTCCTAACTTAATAACCATAGGATGGCCACAAAGGTCACAATCAAATCCAGCAGGTTCATCTTTGATTTGAATTTTTTCAATTTCAGTTTCTGCTTTGGTTAATTCCTTAGCAAAAGGTTTGTAAAATTCATCAATGACCCTCTGCCACTCTTCTTCACCAATTTCAACCTGATCTAGCTTATCTTCCATAGCTGCTGTAAAGGTGACATCAACGATATCTGGGAAGAATTCCACAATCAACTTATTGACGATTTCTCCAAGCTCAGTAGGTTCAAATCGTTTGGCAGCTAATTTGACGTAATAGCGACGCTGAATAATATCTAGGGTTGGTGCATATGTGGAAGGTCTGCCGACACCATTTTCTTCTAAAGTTTTGATAAGGCTAGCCTCTGAGTAGCGGGCTGGCGGCTGTGTAAAGTGTTGTTCGGGTGTTGTCGATACTTTTTTAACACTTTCTCCTTCAGTCATTTCAGGAAGCATCTTGCTTTTATCAGCATCGTTATAGACGGCCATGTAACCATTGAACTTCATTTGGCTACCATTAGCGACAAAGAGGACACTGTTTTGTTCAAGGCTGACTTTAACGGTGTCAAAGACAGCAGCTGTCATTTGACTAGCGACAAAGCGATTCCAAATCAGTGTATAGAGTTTTAGCTGATCCTTATTAAGGTATTTTGCAATGGCTTCTGGTGTGTGATTAACACTAGAGGGTCTGATTGCTTCGTGGGCATCTTGGGCACTACTAGTATTTTTAACACGGTTACCATGTTTGGAATAATTTTCTCCGAATTGGTTTGTAATGTATTGGGCTGCATCATTTTGAGCAACGGGACTAATACGTGTCGAATCGGTACGCATATAGGTAATCAGACCTTGAGTGCCGTTTGGACCAAGATTAATACCCTCATATAGTTGTTGGGTAACCATCATTGTTTTGCGTGTTCTGAAATTAATTTTATTAGCCGCATCTTGTTGTAAGGAAGAGGTTGTGTATGGTAGCGGAGCGTTTCGACGGCGTTCCTTTTTCTCGACATTGGTAACATCAAAGTCTTCACTTGTAATTTTGGAAAGAACTTCTTTAACGTCTTCATTACTTTCCAATTTCTTTTTCTTACCATCTATCCCATAAAAACTAGCTTGAAATTTCTTAGTCCCCTTCTTGAAGAGGCCGTCGATAGACCAATATTCTTCTGGAACAAAGGATTTAATCTCATTTTCACGGTCAATGATTAGCTTTAAAGCTACAGACTGCACTCGACCTGCTGATAATCCCTTTTTAACTTTTTTCCAAAGAATAGGTGAGATGGAATAGCCCACAATACGGTCTAAAACACGACGAGCTTGTTGAGAATCCACTAAATTCATATCGATTTTTCGGGGTTCAACAAAGGCATTTTTGACAGCATCTTTCGTGATCTCATTGAAAATAACACGATTATTATTATTTTCGTCAAGCCCTAATATATGGGAAAGATGCCAAGATATGGCCTCTCCTTCGCGGTCCGGGTCACTTGCTAGGTAAACTTTTTTGGCTTGCTTAGCTTCTTTTTTTAATGAATTAATGAGAGGTCCCTTACCACGAATATTAATATATTCTGGCTGATAGTTATTATCAAAATCAATCGACATCGAGGATTTTTTTAAATCACGAATATGCCCGACTGATGCCACCACCTTATAATTACGACCAAGATATTTTTCAATCGTTTTGGCTTTAGCAGGCGATTCGACAATAACGAGATTCTTTTTCAGAGTACTAGTTTTTTTCTTTGTAGTAGACTTTTTAGTCCCTGTTTTTGGCTTTGTTGCGGTTTTTGTTACCAATTTGACACACTTCCTATAACAATAATGGTTAAAGCTTATAGAATAATATCCCATTTTTTCAGAACTGTCAATAAAAAAATATTATATAGGAAGAAACTTTATCATAATTGATAGTCAGAAAGGACTTCATAGCCTGATGTGATGCAGTTTGCACCTTCTTTAATTAATTGAAGACATCCTTGTGATTTACCATCAAGGATATTACCAGGAATGACAAAAATATCACGTCCTTCTTCCATTGCTAACTGGCAAGTAATAAGAGAGCCAGAGCGTTCTTTAGCTTCTGCAACAATAATACCTCGACTTAAGCCAGCAATAATCCGATTACGTTCAGGCAAATGATAGGCTAGTTCTTTTTCACCAGGACCATACTCACTTAAGACTAAGTGCTTTGTTGATAGATAGCTTTGTAGAGCCTGGTTTTCTTTGGGATAATAAAGATCCAAACCAGTTCCGATAATGGCGATGCTTTGTCCACCATTTATTAGAGAGGCTAGATGGGCACTAGTATCAATGCCTCTAGCTAAGCCGCTAACAATAACAAAGTGGTTATGCAGTTCTTTAATGATTTTAGAGACAGACTTAAGTCCGATATCACTGGCTTCTCTAGCTCCAACAACAGCGAGTTTGGGTTTTTCAAGTAATTGAAGATTTCCTTGATAAAACAATAAAACAGGCGGATTATAAATCTCTTTGAGGGCTTGGGGATAGTTGTCGTCTAAAATAGATAATGATGGGAATTGCTTAAATTCTTGTCGAATTTTCTTAATATCTAACTGTTTATAAGCCTCAACAAAAGCAATAGGGTCTTTGCAGCAGGAAGCGACAGCCATATTTCTAAGAGAAAGGGATTTTTGATGGTCCTTTTAATATTCTAAAATCTTAATAATATTTAAGTTAGTGAGTCCAGCTTTTTTGAGTTTATAAAGTTCAAATGCATTCATGTGTAACCTCCTTATCTTATTATTCGAAAGAGACAAAAGAAAAAGTTCCGTTAAACAGAACTTTTAAAGGTACAGGAATTGACAATTGGGGCCAATCATCGCATTCTTACCAATATGAATCTCACAAACATCCAGCATGGTCGTGTTGAAATTAGCGTAGAAATTCTCTCCTAAGTAGATATTACTGCCATAATCACAAACAAAATGAGGCTCCATGTAGATATCTTGTCCTGTTTGACCTAACCATTCTTTCAATATACTACTACGTTTTTTGGGTTCTAGTTCTCGATTGAAGTTAGCCATTTGCTTTCGTGCTACTTCTCTTTCTTGCCTTAAAACGGGATCACTAGCATCGTATAGGTGTCCAGCCAACATTTTTTCTAATTCCGTCATTTCTGTCTTCCTTTATCTCTTATGGAGTTCATTTGTTTAGTCTATCATGGACTTAATCGGTTCAAATGATCGTCTATGAATAGGGCTGATGCCTAGCTTTGTTAAAGCAGTTAGATGTTCTTTGGTACCATAGCCAGCATTTTTAGCAAAGCCATAACCTGGAAAAAGAGCATCATATTCAGTCATCAAGCGATCTCTGGTGACCTTGGCAACTATAGAAGCTGCTGCAATGGACAAGGAATTGGCATCTCCTTTGATAATAGATTGCTGAGGAATAGGGATGTCAAGTGTCATTGCATCAATGAGTAAATAATCGGCTTGTGTGATTTGGCCCTTTAAATCCTTTATGGCTGCAATCATAGCTAATTTAGTTGCTTCATAGATGTTGATGCGATCAATGCTTTGACTATCAACAATACCAAGTCCAATGGCTAAAGCTTCTTTTTGGATGGAATGATAGACTGTTTGGTGTTTTGATTTGGCTATTTTTTTGGAATCATTGAGGTATCTAATTTTGCAGTTTTTTGGAAGAACAACACAGACTGCAACTACTGGACCCGCTAAAGGGCCACGTCCTACCTCATCAATACCAGCAATTGCTTTAAATCCTTGTTTATAAAGCTCTCTTTCATAAATTAGCATGCCTTCAAGCCGTAGGTCTTCATCAACTTGTGCTTGAATAGCTTTTTGACGAGCTTTTAGAGCTTTTTGGACACCTATTCGAGAATCACTTGCCAAGGTATCAAAAAGTGGGTCAGAAAGGCTAGAAATGCCCTTTAAAAGCTTTTTAACCTCTGCGATACTAGTCGTCATCAAGGTCACCTACCTGGTCCAAGGTATATTGGCCAAGCTTACCATCTCGCACGTCTTTGACAAATAACTGGTAAAAGCGACCATAATCATCTTTAAATCCAAGTTTTCGAGTCATATCCATAATAATTTGAGGAGCCTCGTCTTCCAGATTAATCCCTTTAAAACGCTCAACCAATCGTGACGGATAGTTAGCTTTAAAGTAATTCAAACCAAAAATGGTGACTTCATCCATTGGTAGCAATTGATCTTTGATAGCACCTGTTAAAGCTAATTTCAAACCAACTAGTTCATCTTCAAATTTAGGCCATAAAATTCCCGGTGTGTCTAAAATTTCTAAAACTTTATTTGATTTTAGCCATTGTTGCCCTTTCGTTACGCCTGGTTTATTACCAACTACTGCAATTTTTTTACCCGCTAAACGATTCATCAGAGTTGATTTCCCTGCATTTGGGATACCTATAATCATAGTTCTTAAGGTTTCCTTTTGGATACCTCGCTCACGTAAACGATCTAGTTTATCTGACATGAGACTTTGAGCTGCTTCGGTCACTTTTTTGACAGTGGCTTGTTCCTTAGAATTAATTGCTAAGGTTTTTATACCTTGTGCTTCAAAGTACTTTTTCCATTCCTTTGTACGTGCATTATCAGCTAAATCAACCTTATTTAAAATCATCAGTTTAGGCTTGTCCCCTACAATTTTAGTCAGCATAGGATTTTGGCTTGATAGAGGCAAGCGGGCATCTACTAAAATGGTTACAAAATCGACGTGTTTGATATTTTCTTGTACTTGTCTTCTGGCTTTGGACATATGCCCAGGAAACCATTGAATAATAGCCATAGTGAAAATTTCCTTTCGTATCAAGGGTTTGACAAGTTAAAACCAGTATAAACACGATCAGGTCACCAAATAGTCACCAAATTAGCCTGTTTTTACCAAATCATTTCATACCCAATAATTTTTTGCTTACCTTCTCGTATGCATATTATCTCAAAATTAGAATGATACTTTCTCATATCTTTCAGCAATTTCGGGATAATATTGACATTGATATGCCTCGGAAGATAGCTTACTTTTATTCCGATTATATTTCGGAATTCTTCCAAATTTAAATTTAATCGTCTTCTGTCATAGTGTTTTTCGACCCAATTATTTAGCGGGCTAGAATACTTACAAGACCAAGTTTTTAAAGAAGAGAAAGAAAATTGATTTTTTTCAATAAAGTTATTTAGTGCATAAACGAATGAGGAGTTACATGTTTTGTCCACTTAAAACCATAATTTTTCTCACAGGTATTAACTAATTCTTTCTCTACTCTAGCCAGAACCTCTCGAAAGGAGTGTGAAGTAATAGGCGATCCATATTCTGTTCTGAAAATACTTTCTGAATAAGTGAAGTTAGGATTTGGATTTTCTTCCATATATTGATTGAATTCTTTACTCCTTTTCAAATGGCGTCACAGGCAACTTTTGGTAAAGCAACATCTCTATCTGAATTTATTGTTTTTGTGCTATCAAAATAAAAATCTTCAACCTTTAAGTCATGATACTGAAGTGATTTATCTATTCTCACAACACCTGTCTTTGGATTAAAATCTTCTCTAGTGAAAGCAGCCTCACCAATCCTCAATCCTGAACAAAGTAGCACAATTGCTAAATCATAGTAGTTTGGATTTCGTCTTCGACTTAGTGTTTCAAAAAAAGCACTCAATTCGTGAATCTCTAAAAATTTTGCTTCGCGTTTTTTTTCAAAGAGGCCTCTATCTTTATAACAGACATAGGTGAGTAGGGAATAATATTATACATTATGCCATGATTAAATATCTTATTACAGGTACTTTTAATATGAATCAATGTGGACTGAGAAGCATCATATTTCTCTGCATAACTAGCCAAACATTTTTTCATCAGTAATGGTGTAATACTTTCTAATAAAAAATCATCCCCAATTATTTCACCTAATCTCTTTATCACAAAAGCTTCTCTTTTGGCTGTTTGTGGCTTAACTGAAACTGACCAAGTCTCTAACCAGTCTTGCTTTAGTTGCCCAAAGGTTTTTATATTTCGAGGATTATATTGAAGTTCTATACCGTTACCAAGGTCTTTGATTTTTTCTAACAGTTTCCTTTCAGCTTCTTTTCGAGACCGAGAAGTATTTTTAGAATAAGTTACAGTAGCATTTTTCCACTTTCCTGTCAGTGGATCCTTGTATTTCTCAACTACCTCAAAATGAGTTTCTCCTTTTTTATTTTTTCGTGTCCTATAATACATAATGTCGTCCTCTCTTTAATAAAATAAAATCGAGACTATATTCATAGAATAACTGACAATGCTTATTATACCATGATTCTCTTTATTTTACCGCCTTTTGTTTCCATCTTACATACTCTTCAAATCCTTCTAAATTAATAAAAACTAACTTATGAGTAGGATTAATTACATATTCCCTAAAATGTTTATGATCTCGCATTTCACATAACCAACGATTTAGCCCTTCCCATCTCTTTAATATCGACTTCTTATCTGCCCATTCAGCTATACTATTTTCAACAGATACATATTTAATTTTCATACTCGTTTCTCTCTTTTTATTTAATCATCCTCCGTGGGTATGATTGGTTAAATCAATCATGGGTATCTCTCCCGCTGTCCTTTATCGTTGGCAGCCTGAACGTTCAGAAGTATCATTATCCTTATTTATAATTATCGCAGATAGATAACCACTCTATTTTATAGCAGATATTAGTCGCTCCTATCATTGCGTATCTTACTAAATTGCTCCATAAATAAGAAAGTCCCACCTAGGTTTATTCAATTGTCAATGAACAAATCAAGGAGAGACTATTTTATTTTTTTGTTAATTTGATTAGGGCAATCCGTTAGTCCTAAAATATAATCTGTACTAACATTATAGAGTATAGAGAGTTTTACAAGAATTTCTGCTGTTAAAGAAACTTCACCTCTCTCAATTTTAGCATAATTGGTATGAGAAAAGGAAAGCAAATCAGCAACACTTTTTTGAGTTAAATCATGATCTTCCCTCAAATATCTTATACGTTGGTACATATAGCTTTCTCCTAAGATTAAAATAGGTGAATTACTTAGTAATGCTAGTGCAAGACAAACTCTTTGATACTCTCCACCACTAAGATTTGCTACAGACTGTGCCTTGATACTCAATGGTAAATGACACACATTCAGAACTTGGTTAATCCATTCTTGATGCAATAAATCACTATAATTATTTCCGTTATAAGCTTCCGAAGTTTGAATTAGTAAAGATTCAACACTTTTAACAGAATCTAAGGATTCTTGACCAAATTGTGGAATAAGTTGAATTTGTTTGTACCAATCTTTTTCTAAAAATGAGTTTTTATTTCTTTTCTTAAAAAAATTTTTCCTCGATCAGCTTTTTCTAACCCTAGAATAATTTTTGAAAGAGTAGATTTTCCAGAACCGTTTTCTCCTACAATTCCAAGCCACTCTCTCTCTTTAAGTTCCATATTGAACTTGTTTAACACAACTTTATCTTTATAGTTTTTACAAATCCCTTCCAGAGTTAAGATATTATAATTCAAAATATGAAATCAGCTCCTTTGTATAGTCATCTTCTGGTTGCTTAATAATATTTTTTATCAAACCTCTTTCAACAATCTTTCCTGTTCTAAGAATTGCTAAATGAGTACCAAATTGATAAGCAAGTTCAAGATCATGTGTTATAAATAAAATGGTTTCAACATCGGAAAATCCTACTTCTGATAAACTCTTCCGTATTAAGTTTTCTCTTTCTTTTTTTTGATAACTTAAAACGAGATTTCAACAGATGATGCGCTTGCTTTCCTACAGACCAGTATAATTGAAGATTATCGCTCGCATTCTGTAGGATTAAATCAGATTGTCGTGAAAAATTTTCAACCACCCCGGTAATTTTAAATTCGTTATCTTGAATGCCTAAAATAGACTTTGCAAGTAAACTTTTTCCACCACCACCACTTTCTCCTACTAGACAATAAAAACTACCTTTAGGTATAGTAAATTTAGGAATATCTAAATAAATATGATCTTTCAACATTAATTTCAGGTTTTTTATTGTAATTAAAGTCGCCATATTTCTGCTACCTTCTTTCCTAAAAAATTAGTTGATAGAACCACGATAGATAGCACAATACCAGGGAAAATAAAAATCCAAGGTGCGTCAAAAAAATATGACCTACCATCATAAAGAATAGTTCCTAACTCAGGACTTGGTGGCTGTATACCTATTCCAATAAAAGATAAGCCTGAAATACTAAGAATTATTTTTCCAATATCTGTTAAGAACAGTGAAATTAATCTTAAACCAATATTGGGTAAAATATGATAAGTTAGAACTTTTAGAGGGGATAAACCTCGCATAGGTGCTAAAACAATAAAATACTTTATTTTAATGTCTATTACTAAATTACGAATATATCGTATATACTTTCCTGACCAACTAAGTATCAGTGACAATAATACAGTTCCAATAGAGTTAGAAAACAAACCAACAAAAACCAAGGCTAATATCATTGAGGGTATGCATGATATGATATCGGTAAAAAATGTAATAACAGAATCTAGTTTCCCTTTAAAATAACCAGCTAAAACTCCTAAAAAAATACTAATCAAAATCACAAGAAATAAACTAATAAAACCAAGAGATAATGACTGTAATGTTCCAATAATGATACGGCTAAATAAATCACGCCCTAAGTAATCTGTACCAAATAAATAGTGACTATTTGGTGCAAGTAAGCTTTTAGCTTTATCAATATAATTGGGATTCTTAAAATAATGTAATGATATTAGTGCAAGAACCAAGAAAAAACTAAGCATGAAAAAGAATTTATTTTTATTTTTTTCTTCATAGTTCTCCTCCTTCACTAAAGCAAAACGATTATCTATCAAATATAAGAAAACATCTAATAAATAATAAGCAATAAAAGTTAAACAAGCTATGAAAAGAGAAGTAATTTCGATGACAGGGTAGTCTCGTGAAAGTATCGATTCTAATAGAAGTTGCCCTAACCCGTAAATACTAAAAATATTTTCTACTAGTAGAATTATTCCAAATAGATGAACAAATGATTGCACCCAAAAAGTTATTAATGCAGGCAAAATTTCTCTTGTTTGATATAACCAAATATAAATTTAACCCGTGGTGCTAGTTAATCTCAAAATACAATAAAAAGCCCAAAAGGACTATACTGTAAGTGCCTACACAGTCCAAATGAGCCACTTACAGTATACAGCTAAATCCCATCACTTACAATGGAATATGCGTCAATTATCAAAAATTTGTTCTCAGTTTTATCAGGATTATTGTCCGGAAGACTTCAAACACCGTCGTAACGTCTGTCTGTCCAAAGTTTCCAGACCAATCTCTTCTAGTTTTACTGCTATTACAAGCTGAACTAGGTATTAAATCACAACGTCACTTTTATAGGATTTGTCAGCTATTTCCCTGCGGTACATTACTAGAAAGAAGTCGCTTTAATAGGCGTGCAAGACAGTTGATTTGGCTGGTTCAAGTGATTCGTCAGGCAATGAACACTCAAATTTCTCCCAATACGATTGTTATTATAGACAGCTTTCCTTTGCCACTTTGTCAATCTATTCGTAACCACAGGGTCAGACTTTTCAATGGGATAGCTAAGATTGGTTACACCGCCACTAAACATATGTGGTTTGACGGTTTTAAGGTTCACATGCTAGTGACCTTATCAGGCTACATTCTGAATTATGTTGTCAGCCCAGCCTCTGTTCATGATATTAAGGCAGTTTACGAGTTGCTAGAAAGGTGTGAACAATCCGTCATTTTAGCAGATTTAGGTTACCTTAACCGTGAGCTGAAATATGAGTTGAAGCACAATGGCTATCACCTCTGGACTCCCTTGCGTCAGAATATGGAAGGGGCTAAACAGCATAATCATTGGAAACTAAAGGCTATGAGACGAACCATCGAGACTAGATTTTCAGAACTTTGTTCCCTTTTTGATATGGAACGAACACTGGATAGGGGCATGACAGGGCTGCAATTGAGGATTGAACAAATCATACTAGCTTACAATTTGAGATATTTTGAAATTAACTAGCACCATGGGTAAATTTTCTTAATTTTACGATATTTAGCGATTTTTATACGGTTACTAGCATTTTTCTCATGATAAAGATCTGCACTCACTTTGATAAGATATATACCTTCTGAAAGGAATAATGATAAGACAGGTAACACAATATGTTTACTTGTTTGACTTCCTACAAATGGAAAAAGTGGCCACGTTATACCTAAAAGATAGATTAATAACAACGAAGAGAAATAAACAGGCATAGAAAGTAAAACTGCTAAAAAGCCAGTATAGTTTATATAAAGCCATTCTCTTTTTAAACTTCCTAATAAATGACCCAAAAACAAAGAACCTAATACTTCTACAAAAAAAGTAGGTAAAATTAAATTTAAAGAGACACATAATCTATTAAGGAACAAATGAGAAACTGGTACCTCATGAATAAAAGAAACTCCAAAATCACCTTTTAAGCATTTTGTTAACCATTGAAAATACGAATATAAGAAATTATTTTCAATTCCGAGTTGACTTCTCACTTTTAAAAGATTATTAGCTGATGCATTTTCAATACCATGACGTCTTAGAAATCCTAATGTAGGATCACCTAGAGATAATCTTAAGAGAGCATGTAGTATTAGTGAAAAAACAAGAAGACTAATTATAAGCCTAATTGTTTTTCCTAAAAAATATTTCTTCATATCATTTTACTTTTAAGGTAGCATAATCTATAGGTCCATCTGAAAATCCTGAGTAATTGAACTCTTTAATTTTATTTGAAGTGATGAATGTTTCCGAACGGTAATCAATAGGAATAGCTAAGCTTTCAGAAGCAAAGTGCTTAAAAATATTATCAAATGCAGCTTGTTGTTGTTCAGAATCAATTATAGTTTCATAATCTTTTAATTGCTGAGTTAACGTTGCATCATTTGCTAAAACTCCTGAACCATCCGCAGTATTCGCAAAAATAGATTGCATAAAGTTATAAGGTAAAAATGCATCTGTATAAGTACGATATAGAATTAAATCAAATTTTTTATTTTGCTATAAAATATCATAGTAGCTTTCTGTATCAACAATTGAAAGCTTGACACTAATTCCTACTTTCTTCAATTGGCTTTCAATGATTTCAGCTTTTTCTTTTTTTTCTTTCCAACTTGGGTATTCTGAAGTTAGAAAGAAAAAGGTTAAATTCAAGTTTTTCTCCATTTTTTTCATAAATTCCATCTTGATTTAGTTGATATCCTTTTCCTTCTAATAATTCCTTTGTTTTATTAGGATCATAAGATGGAACTGTTTGATTTTCTTCAGTAACAAATTGTACGCTTGGTTGAAATAAACCTTTTAAAGATTTATCAGAAAGTTCCTTTTTAACAATAGCTGATTCTATAGCTTGCCGTACGGATTTATCCAGTTTTGAATTACTTGGATTAAATCCTAGAAAATGGCTCATTGTACCATCAAAATCATATCTAGAAAACTTTTTTGATAGTTTATAAGCTTCTGTGTCGGAAATATCACTGAGTGTACCACCGATTATATCGACTTCTCCACTACGAAGTGCTAAGCTTCTAGCACTCGCATCAGGAATTGTTTTGAAACTTATGCGGTAATTAACTGGATGTTTCCGATTATATATGGGTTTGGTTTCATTTCTGTTGTTTCAGTACTTGATTTCGTAATAACAAAAGGACCGGACCCAATAGCAGCAATAAATTTACCTTTAACTTTTTCATCTTTGACAGCCGTAGTACTCATAATTCGTAAAGGTCTAGTCTGACACAATTCATTTAAAACTTGATTTACTGTCTGTGAAAAGTACAATTCTACCGTTGTATCATCAGGTGTCTCAATTTTTTCGAGGTATTTCAACGTTTGTAATGAACTATCTTCATTTTTTGCTTTAGCGCGTTCAATCGTAAATTTAACATCTTCGGATGTTAATTTACTTCCATCAGAAAACTTCAAACCATCTCTTAGATGGAATACATATTTTTTACCATCTTCTGAAATATGCCATTTTTCAGCTAAACCAGGTTTAAAATCCCCTTTTCATGATACTGAACAAGGGGCTCATAGACTGCACTGTACAATGCCATTGAAGCATCGTAACTTGTAGCATCCAATTTATCAGCTTTTCCCTGAGTTGATAAATTGGATGCTAATTTCTTTTTGTTTATTTACTGTTTCTTTTTTATTGGAACAAGCAACCAATGATGTTAATAACACCATGGAAGCTATAACTTTCATAGATTTCATTATTTAGCTCCTTTTCTTGCTTTAATAATATATGAATTTCTCAACGAAAGAATATAATCATCAACTGTTCGATAGAATGACCTATAGTTAGTTACATCATAACTACTATTAGTATCTTCTTTTATGAGTTTACTGAGAAACCGTGACTTAAAAAAGTATCAACAACTTCAGTCAAAGTCTTTACTTGCATCCTAGTAGAACCATACTGATCGATTTGTTCTTTCATATAGTCTAAACTTGGATTTTGACTCTGATCAGCAAATGAAGCATAGTATACCCCATTCGGAGAAAGACAGTCTGAAATTAAACTAATATGTTCCTCTAAGTCCTCAATTAAATAAAGGACAGATGTACTGATAACTGTATCGAACTTATAATCGAAAATATTAGGTGTTCCACTAACCTTATAAATTATTGGATAATCACCGACTCTCTCTTGGGCAGTTGCTATTGCATTTATAGCAATAGCAATACCTGCTCCCTTTTTAAAAGGTACATTATCATACAAAACCCGCAAAAATCCACCTTGGTTGCATCCAAAGTCTAGAACGTTACGGTTTTTTATGTCGTTACTATCTAATAAAGTAATAACATGCTTCCACGCAGTCTGATGGCTATCTTCCATTCCCTGATCACCACCATCACCATTCCACCAATTTTTATACATAAGCCCTCCTCAATTTGCTTAATTGGTTACATAACCAGTTAAGCAAATATATCACTATATTAACAAACTGTCAATAACAAAATATTTCAAATTTCTATAAATAGATAAAATAGAAAAATAGAACTATATATTGTTTATATAGCATTGGAGATAAGACTGTCACTGATTCTTTTTTGTTTCATTTTTTCGACATAGTTAATCAGTTCTACGGTTAAATCATATCTCATAAATGGTGTTATGAGGTAAATACCATTAAAATAGTTAAGAGCCTCATCAATAAGACGTTTACTTTCAGCTAAAGCAATGGCTTGACATTGTTCTTTGTCATCTTTAACGGCTTCTAGTGCTTGTAAAAATTCTTCAGATAAATCAATGCCACGGACCTCATTGTGTAAAAAGACGGCATTATTATAACTTGTTATAGGCATAATTCCAACAAAGAATGGCTGTTCATATGACTTGGTTAATTGGTATAATTCTGGAATCAGTTCAGCTTTAAAAATGGGTTGAGTCAAGAAATAATCAGCTCCGGCTTCAATTTTCTTTTCAATTAATCGTCCAGAACGAGACAAATTTTTGATATTAGGATTAAAGGCTGCACCGATTGTAAAATGGGTTGCTTTTTTGAGTGAGGTCCCACTATAACTCTGTCCCTTATTGAGGTCTTTTATTAATTCAATTAATTTGAAACTGTTAACATCATAAACACTTGTTGCTCCTGGAAAATCTCCCAATTTTGAAGGATCTCCTGTAATAGCAAGAATATGATTAATTCCTAAGATATCCATGCCTAATAATCTAGACTGCAAACCAATTAAATTATGATCTCGACAGGTCAGATGTAATAAGAAGGGTGTGTCAATTTCTTCTTTCATCATGGCTGCTAAACTTACATTACAAATGCGCGTTTTTGCCAAAGAATTGTCAGCTAAAGTGATCGCATCTAGACTTGTAGCATCTAAAGCTCTAATCCCTTTTTTAAAGCTTGAAATATCTAAGGTTTTAGGTGGGTCTAATTCAGCAATAACTGTAATATCTCGTTTGACTTTATCCACAAGACGTTCACCATCCTGATCTTCTGGTATAATCTCAGCACTAGAAACTATTGGCTTTATTTGTTTCTTGGTGATAGGTGATAAGCCACGTACGGCTCGTTTAACAGCTTTGATATGATCAGGTGTTGTCCCACAACAACCACCGATTAAACGTGCTCCCTCATTAACCATGGCAACTACCGATTGACCAAAATATTCTGCATTCGAAGAAAATTGATAATCGAATTCATCTCCGGTATCAAGCGCAAGCAAACTAGCATTAGGATAAACTGAGAGATAGGAATGAGCAAATAGTGGAACCTGCTTTAGTGATTGAATCATGTGATAAGGTCCCTGATGACAATTCAAGCCAATCAAATCTGCTCCCAATAAGACTAAGTGACTGAAAACTTCAGTAATGGATTGACCTCTTGCGGTTAATCCTACTTCTTGTAAAGAAATATTCGTAATGATAGGAAGATCAGTTAGAGGCCTAATTGCTTCTAGAACTGCAAATATTTCCTCGGTATCATAATAGGTTTCAAACAAAAGTCCATCTAACAATTGTGTTGAAAGTAGTACTTTGGTTTGTTCAACTGTCTCCGAAACTATTTCGTCTAAGGACAGGTCACACTGTCTAATCCCTCGTGAAGCACCAATTGTTCCCAAGACAAATATTTCTGAACCTGCCGCTTCTCTTGCTATACGGGCACCAGCAATGTTAATCTCTTCAAAATGATCTTCGAGGCCGTAACCCTTTAATTTATGGCGTTTAGCACCGTAAGTATTAGTCTGAATAATATCTGCACCGGCTTTAATATATGCCTTATGAATCGTTTTAATATCTTCAGGTTTCTGAAAGTTATAAGCTTCGTAGCAATTATCTAAACCATTTCTATACAACAGGGTTCCCATCGCACCATCAGCAATCAGAATACCTTCTTGTAATCTTTCTAAGAGTTTAGCCATAGCCCCTCCTTTAATGTGATGGGTCCACTTTTTGTCGAACTACTTTTGTCGCTTCAACTAAGACTTTCAACGCTTCAATAGTTTCTTTTTCACGTCGCGTTTTAAGTCCACAATCAGGGTTTACCCAAAGTTGCTCTAAAGACAACTGTCTGAGTGGACGTTCGATGTTTTCTATAACTTCTTCAAGAGATGGAACACGAGGAGAATGAATATCATAAACGCCTAAACCAATTCCTAAAGGATAGGTTGCTGTTGCAAAGGCTTTAATAATATCGCCATGACTTCTACTAGTTTCTATAGAAATAACATCAGCATCCAATTCGCGAATTGAATCAATGATTTCAGCAAAGTTTGAATAGCACATATGGGTATGAATTTGTGTCTCATCCTTGACAGAAGATGTGGCAATACGAAATGCAGAGACAGAATCATCTAGATAAGCTTTTTGTTTGCTCTTTCGCAATGGTAAACCTTCTCTAAGAGCAGCTTCATCAACTTGAATAATTGGAATACCTACTTCTTCTAACAATTGAATCTCATCTTTAATAGCAAGCGCAATCTGGTTGAAGAGTGCTTCACGACTAATATCAGTTCGCTCAAAAGACCAATTAGTAATCGTGATTGGACCAGTTAACATTCCTTTGACAGGTCTCTCTGTAAGACTTTGAGCATAAACCGTCTCTTTCAAAGTTAGAGGCTGAATATGTTGGACATCACCATAGATAATCGGTGGTTTTACAGCTCTAGAGCCGTAAGATTGCACCCAGCCATTGGACGTTGTTGCAAAACCAGCTAACTTTTGACCAAAAAATTCCACCATGTCGACACGCTCAAATTCACCATGAACGAGAACATCTATATCTAAGTCTTCCTGAATCTTAATCCAGCGACTAATTTCAGACTTAATAAAGCTATCATAATCTTGATCAGAAATGTCATGACGCTTCCATGCAAGCCTTTGACGTCTGACTTCTGGCGATTGAGGAAATGATCCAATCGTTGTCGTTGGTAAAATAGGAAGGTTCAGACGCTCTTGTTGGATAAGTGACCGTTTTTCATAAGGCAGATGTCTTTGTTTAGCAACTTTTTTAATATCCTCAAGAACAACATGGCGAAAATCTGCATTCTGCAAATCCTCAAAAGCTTTCACTCTGTCTGCAAAGGCTTGACTAATTTCATTTACGCCTATTTGATCCGCTAAAATACGTAATTCCCTTAATTTCTCATCTGCAAAAGCTAATCCATTTTTCAAGACTGGTTCTAAATGTGACTCATTTTTAGTTGTTACTGGAACATGTAGCAATGAACAAGAAGGTTGAATAACGATGTCGTCAACATTTTCTTTTATTTCTTCTATTAAATTCCTTGCATGATTTAAGTCTGTTCCCCAAACATTTCGACCATTAACAAGTCCTGCAAAAATAACTTTATTCTTAAAATAGCCATTTTTTATTGCTTGAAGATTGTCATCTAAACCATGGATAAAATCTAAACCAAATGCGGCCACTGGTAATTCAGCGAGTATCTTGGCATCTCCTAAAGCCTCAAAATAAGTTTGAAAAATAAGTTTTGCCTCAGGAATTTCTTTAGCAAAATAAGCGTAAACAAGTTTGGCTGCTTCAAGAAAACTATGTCCTTCATCAGTCACAAAAATCGGTTCATCAACTTGAATATAAGTTGCACCTGCATCCACTAGATCTATAAAAATATCTTTATATAAAGGCAGCAAACTTTTAATAGCCGACGTATAATCCACAATGCCACTTGAAAGTGCTACAAATGTAATCGGACCTGTAATAACAGGTTTAGCTTTATCACCGATAATGTCTCTTGCTTCTTTATATAGATCTAAAAGTCGATTATGATTTAAACGTGGTTTATCTTTCCCCCATTCAGGAAGAAGATAATGATAATTGGTATTAAACCATTTTTTCATGGCAGATGCTATATGATCTTTATTTCCCCTAGCTAATGCAAAATATAAGTCTAAATCAAGACTTTCATCTTTAAAGCGATCAGGTATGATATTAAATTGAAATGACAAATCTAAAATATGGTCATAAAGAGAAAAATCACCAACAGGAATCAAATCAACACCCTGTTCATTTTGCTTGTTTAAAAATTCTAAGCGTAAAACTTTTGCTTGCGATAATAGACTTTCTTGATTATTAATATCACCATTCCAATAGGACTCTATTAGTTTTTTCCATTCACGATTTTCACCCAGTCTTGGATACCCTAAATTTGAAACATTTACCATATAAGCCTCCTTGTTGGTTATATATATTAACTATAACCTGTTTCTTTGAAAACAATTTTACAACAAATATATAGAGTGATTCAATAGGGTTTGTTATATTATTTATTTATCCCAGGGTATAGTTTTAAACTATTTAGTTAATCTAATATATTATTTAATAACTATTTTATTGATTTTATAATTTACTCGTTTTCTTAAACTGCTCAATTCGTTTTTCGAGTTGCTCAGTGTTCAGTTTATTCTTAGCTTCAGTAATTGTTTCATCTTAAGGTAACTTCCTTTAGTGTAGTTGCAGGAGCTTTTTCTACTTCCTTACTCGTCTGACTTGTTGAATCAAATACAACATCTAACCCATGGTGCTAGTTAATTTCAAAATATCTCAAATTGTAAGCTAGTATGATTTGTTCAATCCTCAATTGCAGCCCTGTCATGCCCCTATCTAGTGTTCGTTCCATATCAAAAAGGGAACAAAGTTCTGAAAATCTAGTCTCAATGGTTCGTCTCATAGCCATTAGTTTCCAATGATTATGCTGTTTAGCCCCTTCCATATTTTGACGCAAGGGAGTCCAGAGGTGATAGCCACTTTGCTTCAACTCATCTTTCAGCTCACGGTTAAGGTAACCTAAGTCTGCTAAAATGACGGATTGTTCACACCTTTCTAGCAACTCGTAAACTGCCTTAATATCATGAACAGAGGCTGGGCTGACAACATAATTCAGAATGTAGCCTGATAAGGTCACTAGCATGTGAACCTTAAAACCGTAAAACCACATATGTTTAGAGGCGGTGTAACCAATATTAGCTATCCCATTGAAAAGTCTGACCCTGTGGTTACGAATAGATTGACAAAGTGCTGTCTATAATAACAATGGTATTGGGAGAAATTTGAGTGTTCATTGCCTGACGAATCACTTGAACCAGCCAAATCAACTGTCTTGCACGCCTATTAAAGCGACTTCTTTCTAGTAATGTACCGCAGGGAAATAGCTGACAAATCCTATAAAAGTGACGTTGTGATTTAATACTTAGTTCAGCTTGTAATAGCAGTAAAACTAGAAGAGATTGGTCTGAAACTTTGGACAGACAGACGTTACGACGGTGTTTGAAGTCTTCCGGACAATAATCCTGATAAAACTGAGAACAAATTTTTGATAATTGGCGCATATTCCATTGTAAGTGATGGGATTTAGCTGTATACTGTAAGTGGCTCATTTGGACTAACCTCCTGTTTGTGTAGGCACTTACAGTATAGTCCTTTTGGGCTTTTTATTGTATTTTGAGATTAACTAGCACCACGGGTAACATCTAGTAATTGATTAACTTTATTTAAATCATACTCAGACATTCCTGACAAACGGTGAATGAGACGTTTAAAACTATCCTGATTCTGAGTTTTCTTTTGAAATAATCGCATGTTTTCCTCCCTATAAAAAGCAGCCCAATCGGACTGCTCTTGCTTAGAGTTCATCAATAGCTACTGAAATAGCCTGTAATTTCTTGTTCTGTTTATTTTTCTCATCAATCAATTGATGCATCTCCTCAATTTGTGCAATATCTTCTTTGTTCTGAGCCATTACATCCGCCAAATGTTTCTTGTAATCCTTTGTTATGGTTGAAGGAACTGCTTGTGTCACCTCTTCTTTGGGAAGTGCTGGTGCAGGCTTTTCTTTCGCTTTTTCTTGCTCCATCTCAAAAGCTGAAACATAATCCACTTCCTCAGCTGCTGTCGTTCCCTTTTGACCAAAAAGTGCCGCAATTTTCGCACGTTCATCACTGGAAGAAGCTCCTTGTTTTCCATCCAAAGGTTCCTTATACTGCCAATCTGTTGTCATTGATGTTCCTCATTTCTATTGTCTAAATCTACTTGGTATTCTTCTTTCCCGAAGGCTTGTTCCAAAGCCTCATCAAAGCTAAGATGACTTGTTTTCTGCCGTTTGATAAAGGTGCTAAACATGGCCGATTGTAACTGCTCTCGGTAAGAGTCAAGTCTTTCCGTTTCTTTAGCTACCTTTTCTTCCTGCCTAGCCACTCGATCAGCTAGGTGCTCAATCACACTCATAGGGGCTTCCTCCTTATCATCTTCTAGCTTATGATAGCTGGCTTGATTTTTGTATCACAAGTCAAAAACTGGAGTTTCCCTCGGTGGGGCATGACTCTGTGATATTTGCTTCTTTGCAGTATCTATCACTTCTCTAAGTGATGGTTCTCCTTGTTTCTTAACCCAATCATTCCAATCTACCTTAGTCTTTAAACCTTGTAAAAGTGGTAAATCTTGCTCAATAGGAAAACCTCTCTCAAGGAGTTTGTCGCAAAATCCCTGCCCTGCTTCATCATTATCGACTGCTAATGTAAGCACCCCTTCGTGTGTCTGTAAATAAGTTGTGGTATCTCTTATTGCTGACAAATAGTGGTTTAAGTGATTTGGGCTGAGAGTATCCAAAAAATCAAGTTTTTCCTGCTCTTCTGCCACTAAGCGTAGGGTTTGATAGGCGATAACCGACTGTTTCAATCCTTCCATGGAAACAAGGCGGGCATCTGCTAATTCTTTCTGGTGTAGTTGATAGTAACTCATTGTATCAATCACAGATTCACAGAAGATTAAGCGGTTTGGTTTTCCAATATCAAAACTCATGCCAATATAGCCATGAGACCCTCTAGCAATCTTCTTCAAATAACCTCGTTCATGTCAGGTATCCTTCGTCAAACCTTGTAAACTCGCTCCCTGTAATTTTCCCCTACGGTCATAGGACTTAAAAACCAAAACAGGTTCTCGTGTCGATTTAGTCTCATAGGTAGCTTGTGCAAGTAAACCTTGTCGGCCAAAGGCATTGATGGTATCATCACTTAGTCCTCTTACTTGGTTTAAATAGGTTCTGGCTAGATCAAACGAACTTTCTCTTAACTCATATCGAAAAGTTTGATAGGCTATTTCTGTTGCTTTAGCTTGATCGAAATTACCGGTTTTCAGATAAGTTATGGCTTCTTTAAAAGAAACACCTGTAAGGACTTGCACCAGGTCGATCACATCTCCCTGTCGGTCTTGTGAAAACCACTTAAAGGTATTCGTATCCGCAAAAATACGAAAGGAATCATGATCTGGATGTTCATAGACCTGCCCAGATACGCTTTTAAAAGCATAGCCTAGACTAGCTGCCACATCTAAAATTGCCACTTGTTTTAGGTCTGAAATAGCTGTCATCTTCGTTCTCCTCATTCAAAAAGCAGAAGGTAACCCTCCTGCTAGTTACTGCTGATCGTTGTGGAACTATTAATCTCAGGAATGGCTGAGTTAGTCACATCGTTGTTCTCCTTTAGCTCATCTAGCTTGCCATTCCAAATGGTCAGCTGATTGACAAGGAGTTTGTCTGACAATTTAGCGTAAGACAATTTCACTGTTTTGGTCTCAGTCTGAGTCACATGCTGTGCCTTATCACTCAGGTCTGACACATAAACCACCTGATAAGAGACTTCCGCAAGAGCTTCATTGGTTTCCTTATTAACAAAGATAGCAGCTGCCTCAAAACGATAATCTAGCATGTAGTCCTTATAAACCTGATTGAGGGATTCGCCTTGACGAGTCTCTTCTTCAGAATATGCTGAATCTGTCATGTAAGGCTTAATGCGAGAGTTATTCTCCCCAAGTTTGTCCTTAGTAAAATACTGGGTCAAAAATTCCTTAACCTGAGTATCCGATAAAACCTTTGCCTTCGTCTTTTCCTGCTCTTGAGTCACTAACTTCCTAGCTTCTGTCTTAATCTGTCGGTCATTATGCTTGGTCACTGAATGTGATCCTATGGAATACCCATCATCAAGATAAACCCTGTGACAACGGCTCCTCCAAGTCCGATTAAGAACCTCGCCTTAACTTTATTAAGCATGTTCCACTCTCCATTTTCATTAAGATAGACCCATCATAACAAGAATGACTTGGAAGTTTTATCACAAAAAAGGGCTACCGTTTTGGTAACCCTATCACTTACACTATTCTGTTCTTTACAATCTTACTTATGCTGACAAATAAAATAAAGCAATTAAAGACTATAAAGAAGCCTGAAAAACTCCAAATGCCATTGGCCACTAAGTCTTTGCTGTATAGGTATCGCTCTGTGAAAAAGAGGTAAATCCCATAGATTTCCACAAAGGCTAATCCTCCGATGACACCTATTAGAAATAATCCTGCAGTCACCCTTAATAATTTATAAAGAATGATAAAAATAGCTCCCAAGGCTACCATAAGAAAAAGTCCTTGTAATACCTGTTCCATGAGTTCTTGCATATCATCCTCCTAGTTTAATTGCTTTCGATAATACTTTGCTTGTTCCTCCTCAAGGTCTGGGAAATCATTTTCACGTGTGGTGATGATAAGATCTAACTGTCCTGTCAGCTCTCGCTTTGAAAAGCTATAATCAAAAGTTTCGTCCTCATACTCTTCTTTTAAGACTTGGTAGTTGGCTCTATCTTCAGGGCTAGTAAAACCTTGAGCCAGCCATTCTTCTAATTGATAACGCATATCTTCTACAGTTTGGGTCATGTGTTTTCTCCTTTAGTGATTTCTTGCTTTTAGATTACCGCGTTCAACTTTTTTTGTCAGCCTAAATGTTAAAATTCTAAAGCTAATTGTTGGTTTTTATTTTCCTGTAAACCGACTTCGTTAAATTTGGCCAAAGCTGTGTCAATGTCTTCGATTTCAGCTTCTTGCTCAACCAGGGACGCAAGCACCTCATACTTAGCCTTAACTAACTGGTAGTCCTCCTCCTTGGGAAAGACCTTATTGACTTCAACTTTGGCGACTGCTAACTTATCTTTAAGGTTATTGACCATCTTCTCCGTTTTTTCTTGGTCATCTAGGATATGATCAATGGCATTGTTAATGCGTTGAATAGTTCCTACATCTAACTTTAAGTCCAGAGCAATCGAATACTGGTTGTCTCCGACAATGGTCAAAGAGACCATATCAGGTAGAGGTTCACTAAGGCTTCTTGTTGCCATTTTCAACCCAAAGCCCCTAAAGGAGGCAAGAGTCCTTACTTCCTTGGTTTCTGAACGGTTGTAGCTAATGAGTTTGCAAAGATAATCCCCTGCTTCTGCACGATTATCAAACGTTTGATTCTCAAAGCTCATGGCAAAATCCAAATGCTTGGTGGCTAGGGATTGGGCAATATCTCGGTCATACTGATTAAGACGTTTTTCCAAGGCAGGGAGATGCTTCTCGCAGTAAGAAATGGTATGACGGTACTCATCTTTTGAGCGATTGAAAGCACGTTTTTGATTCTCAAGTACTGTCAGCTCATTCTCCAATTCCATCTTGAGTTTGAGGTAGGGATTACCAGTTGCCAAAGCCTTAAAGTCAGAGGCTGTCATGGTTTGTTCATCAATGTCTTCAGCTGACCTGACAGGGTATTTTGAGGTCAGGATTTGCTTAATGTAACGTAGTTTATTTTCCTGCGTTGCCCACAAATAATTATCAAAGGAACCCTTGGTAATATAGTGGTATATCTCTACATTTTGATGACTATTTCCCTGTCTAATTAAACGTCCATTGCGTTGCTGAATGTCTGAGGGACGCCAAGGAACGTCTAAATGATGAACAGCTTTCATGCGAGATTGCACGTTTAAGCCTGTTCCTCCCTTTTCGGTAGAAGCTATGAGAATCCGTACCTCTCCACTATTAACCTTACGAGACAAAGAGTTTTTCTTCTCATCGGTATTGGCGTCATGGACAAAGATAATCTCTTCTTTGGAAATGCCTCGATCGACTAATAGGCTCTTGATTTCATTGTAAACGTCAAAGCCTTCTTCCTTGCTTTTTGGTGTCCCAATATCGGAGAAAATCATCTGAGTAGCTTTGTCAGTCTCTCCCTCACGATAAATCCGTTCCACATTATCCACGACTTGTAAGATTTTCTGATTGTCCGACAAAGTATAAGCAGGGTCAATGAGACGCATATCAATGGCAAGTTTCCGTGCTTCCCCAGTGATTTTTAACATGTTATCGACACTAGGATCAACACTACCTGACTTGATAGCGTCTGAACGCTCCACTAACTCTTCAAGATAATACTTCTGGGCTTCTGTCAACTCACTCTCAACTGCAATAATCTTGGCTTCAGGGACAGGTAAATCCAGCATATCCGAGGTCTGAATATCAGCGGTTTCCTTGTAAATCCGCATGAGTTCAGGCAAGTTCACAAACTTCTTAAAACGTTTCTTAGGCTGATACTTGTCTCCAGTCGGAGCTAACTCCATAGAGTTTTCGATATTCCCAAAAGCCCCTACCCAAGAATCAAAGTTAGACACTTGATACCGCTCTAGGACATCAGATTGAATGTAGTTCATCATGGTATAAAGCTCACTGATTGAGTTTGAAACAGGTGTCCCTGTCGCAAAGACCACATTTCGATTATAGTGTTCTGCTTGAACTTGCCGTACCTTCATCTCCATATCCACGTTCTTTTTAGAGGTTGTGTTGGTAATGCCAGCGACATTTCCAAGACCAGTAATAGGACGTAAATTCTTGAAGTGATGTACCTCGTCCACAAAGAGAAAGTCAATGCCGAGATTTTCAAACTCAATAAAGGTGTCTCGGTCCAGTCTTTGAAGTTCTTCAAACTGCTTTTCTAAGCCCTTAATCGAACGTTCCGCCTCCTTGACCGTATAATTATTGTCACTACCCTGTTTAATTTCTCGTAATTGCTCCAGTTTATCTTGAATATAGGTGACCTGTTTTTCCTGACTCATGGGAATTTTCTCAAACTGGGAATCCCCAATAACAATGGCATCGTAATCTCCTGTGATAATCCGTGACACAAACTGCTTGCGTTTGGCTTTAGCGAAGTCTTTCTTAGTCGTCACGTAGACTTTTTTAGTAGGAAAGAACTTCATGATTTCTTGGCCAAACTGAGCCGTCAAACTAGACGGCACCACATAAAGGGACTTATGCACCATGCCCAGTTCCTTGAGCTTAAAGCCAGCCCCAAGCATGGTCAGGGTCTTTCCTGAACCCACTTCATGAGCGAGTAACGCTCGTTTTTCCTCCACAATGCGTTGAATGGCATTTTCTTGGTAGGGTCTAAGTTGATTGTTTTGGGCAAGGCCGTCAATGATAAGGTTGCTGCCGTCGTAGGTTTTTGAAACAGTCCGATTATAGAGGGCGTTATAGGTATCTTCAATCACCTGTTGAACTTCTGGGTAACTGGCCACAAAGTCTTGAAAGAGGTCTTGAATATCAGCTTCTTTTGAGCGTAAAACCGTTGTTTTCTCTACGTCCGTCACATTCTTTTTCTTATCGCCCTCTTCCACTTGCTTGGTAATGGTAGGCTGATTGGAATTAAGGAGATTTTCAAAGATTTTACGTCCTGTATCATACCGTGAGCCAGAAACGCCGAGGCTTCTATCGGTGACTGTCGAATACCTAAAGGCAAACTTGGATTGATAGGACAGGCTACCATCAAGAGGATTCACTTCAAGGACAGTTTCCACTTCTGGATCTGTTAGGTCAAAGGCCTGTCCCATAAAGGTTTCCTGGGCAAATTTGCCATAAACAGATAAGGGAATCCAGCGTGATCCAATCCGATAATCAATATCAGCTAAGGTCACTCGTTACGGACGTACCTCCTCCAAAAGCCCTTGATAATAAGCCCAAGAAAAGTCCTGATTGTCTTGTTTGATAAGCAAGTCAATGACCTCTAGTTTTGTGAGAACATCACCTGATAGGAAGTCCTGACGTGAGACATAGACCACTTCACCCTCTTGTAAATACTGCTCTGGTTCTGGAATAATCTGGTCTCCCAATTCCTCAATCAAGCTGTCTCTTGTCACACCCCGATAAATGGACATCATGTAAGGCAAATCAACCCCACGACCATCTGCTAGGCTAGAATTAAGGGCGTCAAGGGCAGTAGAAACTTCCGTCACTTCTTTTTCAGGGCGGACCAAGGCCTTTTCAAAAGCTAATGATTTGGTGTAAATCACGTTTTGAGCACTTGGGTCAAGTCCCTCATCTTCTAGACTGGCAAGCAGGGAATACTTGTCATCACTATCAAAGAGATTGCGATTGACAGGACTATTCAGATAGCCAAAGCGTTTGACAAAGGTGTCGTAGGTCTGATTGAGTTTACCTAACAAATGGTTAAACTCGTCTTTGTCATAATCATAAAAACGCTGAATGGCGATAACCTCTTGGTAACTATTTCTGATATCAACCATGCCTTTAATCCGTGCCACTTCTTTCTCAGATAGAGGTGCTTCATAAAAGACTGTCTTTTTAAAGTAACCTTTAAAGCGACCGCGTTTAGTCGCATCCTCAGTCACGTAAACATCTAGGGCAGTGTTATCAGTAACTTCAAGCTCATTAAAGCGGTCAATCTGCTTTTGAGAATGCTTGCTATCCCAAGCCTTAAAGTTACCTTCTTCATCCACATAGTAACTCATCTCCTCAGTCTTTGTTCCAACACGAATGCCCTTGTTATCACGATAGTAAATGGTATTTCCCTGATAACCAAAACTATATTTCTCTAAGCTCTCTCTGATTGTAGCTGGTATAGAGGTGTCAATAACCTGCTTAGCCATGACTTCTGGAGCTATTTCAATTTGAGAAAGATCAAGAGGTTTTGGAGCTTTAACCTGACTAAGGGCTTCCGATAAATCTTCAAGCAAGTTCTCCTGATTTCCCTTAACGGACAAGGTGCCGCCATTGAAGTTTCTGACTTCGTAAGTCCCAAAAACTTGAGCATTATACTCCCCATCAAAATAGGGATTGAGCCAAATCCGCTCGTCCTTGTCATAGCGGATAGAACCTGAAAAGGCTACATCATCTGAAACATAGCCTTTCTCTAAATACTTTTGGAAGAACAAAATGTCTGTTGTGACAGTCGTTCCTGCAATAGCCTTAAAGGCAGTATCTGGCAAACGCACACCACCAAGGAAATCCGTTGTCTCACGAATATCCTATAAGACATTCTCTGTCCGTTTGTCCATGGTTCCAGTTGAGGAAATAATAACCACTTGCCCACCATCATGCACCACATCAAGCGACTTTTTAACAAAGTAATCATGAATCAGATAGGGCTTATCATAGCGACTATCTGCGATACGGCTATTGGCAAAGGGCACATTTGAAATAACCAAATCAAAGCTATTATCATTAAAATCAACCGTCTCAAAGCCTCTTACTTCAATATGATCGTTGGGTTGTAAGTATCTGGCAATGGCTCCAGTCATAGGGTCTAGTTCCACACCATACAGTTCACTTTTTTCTCTCAAATGCCTTGGCATGGCCGCAAAGAAATTCCCAGTCCCCATAGATTTTCCCACCTGAAAAGCCATCTGCTTCTAGCTTGTCCCACATCTGACGAATGATAGCTGGATCGGTATAGTAGGCGGTTAAAGACGATTGTTTCATATCTGAATATTCTTTTTCAGTAACAAGACTTTTCAGGTCTTCTCGTTCCTTAGAAAATTTGGGATTGTAGTCATCAAAAAAGTCATTGGCTAAGCCACCCCAACCAACGTACAACGTACTTGGCCAAGAGGTCTTGTTCCTCAAGTGTTGGAAATCTACCGGATTGATCAAGCGATTTGACTAAGCGAATGGCCGCCACATTGGTCTCTATCTTCTCTCTAGTCGTCTTGGGGTAAAAGTCTGTTAAGTCTTCTGGAAAGTGGAAGTCAACTAAAGGTTCAGTCGAACTTGGGACAGTCACTCCATCTTCTGACTCTGGTTTGCTAGAAACAAGCATTTTCTCTTCACTTTCCTTATCTACTGATGTCTCGTCTGCCTCCTCCATAAAGAGGAAAAAAGATCTAGCTCTTGATGACTTTCCTCCGCCTTTTCTTGGTCTTCCGATATGCTTATGATACTGTCTGGATCTTCATCGTTTAATGCTTGATAACTAGGAGAGGAGGGTACGTCTGTCTCTCAGGGACAGGTTCTTCTACTTCTTCGATTTCCGCATGAGAGACGTATAGTGCTTGTGTGATTTCATCTAAGGTTCGTAGGTAAAGAACTGGATTTTGTTCTATCAATTCTGTGTAACCATTCTGTAGTTCAATCCTGATTAAGCCATTTAAGTTGGCATCCTCAATCTCCAACACCTCAAAGTCCTGTCCTTTGTAAGACACCATAGACCCAAGAGGATACCGTTTCAACAGGTCTTGAACCAATGGATTCTCTTGTAAGATTTGAGCAGGTATTTTTTCTTCTTTAGGTTGCGTCATTGCTTCTCGCCACTCTCTAAAATTAAGATCAGGGTCTTTCAACTTGTCTTCCTCAAAAGCCACTGCTTCATCAATCCTTAAGGTGTCCTGTAAAAAGGTAGACGCCACAGTCCTTAAGGCTTCTAAGTCAAGCTGGCTTGTCAAAAAGAATCTTTCCTTATCGTGAGCTAGGCCCATCTGAAGGAGTTCTGTCGTTAAAGCTAATTGAGTGACTGACGCATGAGCGTATTCGCTCAAGAGTAATAAGTCCTCATCCTTTAAACGAAAACGCCCAGTCGCATCTAATAGAATCCCTCGTTGTTTAGAATCAAGGGAAACCAAATCTATCCCTAGACGGATCAACTTGTCCGTATTTTCAGCTAAAATGGTTTGGCTAATCTCCTCTAAGATGCTTTCTTCCATTGCCGTTAAGGGACGCTTCAAGTCATAAACTGAACCATCTGCCTCCAAATAAGTCAACAGTTGGTCGCCTTCATAAACAGGTGTCATTTCTATCTCACTATCAAAGTCCCCACGTCTAAGGTTTGGGAGTTTTGAGAGGTCATTTCGAGTTTGGTCAAAATAGCTTAGAATGTCAAACTTCTGCGATAGGTTTAATCGCTCGTAAGCTGGTAGGTGTTCTGTTTGCCCAGTTCTCAAATCCAGTTGGGAAAGGTCTTCTTCTAAGCTGGCTATGAGATAAAACCCTTCTTCTCTAAAAGCAATCTCTCTGATGACTTCGGTTTCTTCTATAACCACCTGTTGCAATTCCTCAACCTCTGGTTCATAAGTCAAAAGAAATTGCTCAATGTCACGACTAATCCGGTCAGAAAGGTTATTGGCAACACGAAAGACATTGACCAGATTGGCACTATCCCCTTTGTCTAAAAGGGTTAAATGTGAAATCGAGTGATAAGCACCATCACTATCCAAGAGTTGAAAGCGAGTGACTAAATTATAGAGGGCAACTTCAATCACGAGGTCTTTTTCTTCTTGGTTAAGTTGGTTTAATTTTGCTAAGCCTGTCTGTCCAAAGGTTTGGGTGTAACTTGCTAAGTCAGAGACACCGCTCAAAAAACTAGCCCTCACAAAAGCAGAAATCTCTGCCTCAAAAGTTTCAACTGGTACCAGTACACGTTCCTGTCCATCTCTTGTCATAAAATTTTTAATTAAGCTCTCCCAATCTTCCTCAAAATGCAAGGCTTGATAGACTAAAAAGGCTTCTAGTAGTGTCTTGTCACGAGGTATGGTCGCCCGCAACATCTGTAATAAGTCATCTCGGTTCATCATCTGTGTCTCCATTCAAAAAAAGAGCTGAGAAACACTCTCAGCCCTTTGCTTTACTCTAGGACCAAGTCTCTTTGGTCTTTTAGTTGGGGCATGGTCTCTAAAAGACTAGTCACATAGTGTTGTAAGAATTGACTTTTTTGGTCAAGCAAATCCTTCTCTAAGGCAAGAAGCGATACATCTCCAAAATAGTCTTGACTGCTGATTGGAAGGTCATGCTGGACAATTTCCTGCAACGTTTCCAGAGTCAAAGACGAATAATCCTCCGAATCTAGGATGTCATAACTTCCCATCGTTTCCAAAATACTATTTGAAGCCATCACATCCATGACAAAACTAGATCCTTCGCCAGTTCCATACAGCTTCTCAAACATATCTGTCAGCTCTGCTTTGACCTCTTCTTGGTAATGTGTTGCCAACTGTCGCAAGTCATCACTAAGGAGTGGCATGTCATCTACTTTCATGAAATCTTGATAAACCCTATTCAGGATAGGTTGATTATCTAGGCTGAACTCCATAGCTAGGAAGGCTTTGACCAAGTCCTGATAGTTGCTTTTTGCCATTTCTGATAGGTTTTGACTAATCGTGTCATAGGTCCAAGTCATAACTCTTCTCCTTTGTTTGCTTTACAGTTGGAAGAAAACCAATTTGTACTTCCTCTAGGTCAGTCATACCATTACTATCTGAATCACTACTAAAGGGGTTGGTTCCCAATGCCAGTTCCTGGGCATCTGTGAGACCATCTTTATCGGAATCTCTCTCATAAATAGTTTTTGGTTCCATCTAGTTATCCTCCTTTTTGCGTTTGGAAAGACCATGAGCAAGACCAAGCAGTAGTCCTCCACCAACCAAAGCTAAAAGCGATTGACTGTCGCCTGTACTTGGCAAAAGAGACGCTTGCGCTGGTGGTGTACTTGGTAGTGGTGGATCCTGTGGTTTAGGGGTTTCTGGTTGCGGCGTCTCTGGTTCTGGTGTCGTCGTAGTCACAGTATTTGAACTAATGGAATAACCATTAACCGTATGTTGGTAAGTATTTCTCACTTGACCAGCTGCTTTTCGAGTCATTTGTAGATAGACGTCTGCTTGAAATTCTGAAGCATCTGTTAGGCTTTCAAGGAAACTCTGATCAAAACGGATGGCTACCTGTCCTTTTTCCGTATCCACTTCTTGCAAGGTATAGCGAGTCACTTCTGTACCTTTAGAGAGAACCGTTCCATCTTTTAGGGTCACATCCACCAAGGTATAGACTTTGTAAACACCATTGTATTCGTCATGCGCCTCATCGTAATCATCATTAAATTGGTAATCAACCAATGGCGTTGCACGATTGGCTGGAATCAGAGACCCCACCAAACGGTAATTAAAGACTTGGTTGAAGGCAATCTCTTTGCCATCAAGGCTCTCTCCCTTATGAGAGAGGTCAATAACCACATCTTTTTGTGGGTCTAATTTTGGTACATTATTGACCACAGTTTCCGTCACATAAGCAAGGCCAAAATCAATCTGATAAGCCGTATTTTCATACTGACCACCTGTCTTTATTAAGGTGTTCTTAAGGGTCATTGGGGTTGTTACGACAAGCGTTTGACCAGTCTTGACATAGGTGCCAAAGAAGGCTTTGGGGTCATCGCTACTCAAGACTTGGATGGCACCTTTTGGGATAAAGTTTCTGGCTGCCATGGCCTCTTGAACAGCTTTCGGTGCTTCGGATAGACTAGCGTAAGCTTTAACACTAAGACCTTTGACTAAGTTTCCTTCCTTGTCCATAATCTGAACCCCATCTGGGTTTAAGGTCAAGGCTTCTTCTGGGTAATCATCAACCATGTAAAAGCCTTTCGCTAAAGCATCTTCTGTAACCACCATATCCTTATACTGACTATAATCTAAGACTACTTTGTAATAGTTGACAGTATTCGGCAGAACCGTTTTACCATCAATGGTAACGCCCTTGTCGTTGGTATTATGTTTACTTGGTTTTACGACTGGTACGCTGTTTGTGACCGTATTGGTCGCATAAGCCTGACCAAAGTCCACTTGATAAGCGATATTTTCATAGGTTTTACCAGAATTGTAGAGGTCCTCACGCACCGTCATTGGTGTCACGATGGTTAGGTTTTGACCTTTCGTCACGTAGGTTTCATAGAAAGTTTTGGCATCTTCAGGCTCAAAGACTTGAATAGCACCTTTAGGAGTAATCTTGCGTTTAGCTAGAGCCTCCTGCAAGGCATTTGGTGCTTCTGACAAACTAGCGTAAGTGGTGACTCGAATGCCAGAAACCACTTGACCATCTGGTGTAAAGATTTGGACTGACTCACTATCTGGAAGCATTGCTTCTTCAGGATAATTATCGACATAAAAGAACCCTTTAGCAATCTGGTCTTTGTCTACTTCAATTCCCTTGTATTGGTCCAAGTCCCAAGTCAAGCGGTAATGATTGGTTGTTCCAAGTGCTACCACCTTATCATTGATGAGAACACCATCTGCATTCTCATTTTGTTTCTGAGGTTGGATAAGAGTGGTCGTTGTACCATCACCAGGAGTACGCACAGTCACCACGTTTGAGGTCACTGTGTAGGCATTAGGCGTCTCTTTATTGATAAGGAGCTTGTAACTATTGGAATAGGTTGCCCCATCATTTTGAACGGTTCCATAAAGCTTAGGAGCAACTAGTTGATAGCTCTTGCTTAAATCTTTGTTCAGGTCTTCAAGTAAAGACGCTTTAGCAGTTAGAGTCACAAAGTTCTTCCCAGCTTGAAAGCTGATGTCATAGTCTGGATTGTCAGACTTAGTCTTTGTTTCGTCAAAAGCGTAACCAGCTGGCAAGTAATCTTCAAAGATTAGACTTGTGGTTTGTGGACGATTGGACGAGAGACTATCAACGGTCAAGGGATAAATGACATCTGAGTCTTTTGCGATCTGCTTATTGTGAATATCAGTTTGGTCACGGTTGACCACTTCTTTTAGAATACTTGGTGTTGTTGTCAGAGTATAGTCATGGTAATGAATCGTTGGCACATCTGGAACTTTCGGAAGAGGTTCTGGACTTGGTGTTGTTGGTAAAGTAACCTTAGTCAAGGTGACACTTGGCTCAACCACCGTCTCCAAAGGTTTTGGGGTAAAGGTCACAGGATTTTCAGGCGTAAAAGTCTTTGGAGTGAAGACTTCTGGGGTAAAAGGTACAGGATCTGGCAGAGGTTCTAAGTCAGGGGTCACATGTGGCTTAGGACTATAAGGGGTAACTGTCCGCGCAACAGGTAGGGTATTTAAGGCAAACCAATAAGAAATCCCTCCAGCATTCGCAGGCATATCACCTTGCCCAAACGTTACAGTATAAGTATTTCCTGATGTCATGGTTGAAACGATAGCCCCTTTGTAGGCATAGCGACTAGACGTGGTATCCCACTCTTCAGGAAGGTTTAAATCGCTAGTACGATTAGCACCTAACGAGCGAGCTAGACCTTCATTTGTGACTTGAATACTAGATCCGTTGATGGGGACAAATTTACCAGAACTCTCCTTGACATACTCCAGACCAATATCATTATGGTTAAGAGATGAATGGGTAAAGACTCCAGGTTTTTCCTTGGTGAAACTTACTTGTGTTCCATCTGCAAGGAAATACTTCGCCACCACACGAAACTCCATCTTGTCTGTCTGCCAATCGCCTGTACCGTCAGGACGATAGGCAATAAAGCCTTCGGTTGGGTCATTGGGAACAACGAGAGTTATGCTAGTTGTTCCTTGTGGAGAAGCGATATTAGTGATGTCATAAGTGATATTGGTAATCTGCTTGCCATCAAAGCGAGCGTTTTGAAGATTACTGTAGTTGAAGGTCAGGGTCTCCCCAGTTGAGAATTGATTATAGACAAAGAAACCTGTTGAATCTAAGATATTACTATAACCCCCTAGAAGTGCGTCTCCCTTAGCGATTACTTGATCAGGTTCTCGAGTGGCAGCCCCGTGTTTAGCTTGTGGTTCTCCGTTATTGAGATTAAGAGCTTGTGCAAGGGCTTCTAAGATGTAGCCCTCTTCTCCTTTAGAAATCTCTGCCAAGTCTCGCTCATAACGAGCCTTTTCATTGGCATTGTAGGCATCAATCGCCTCGTTTTCCTTTTTAGCTGCGGCTTCTTTTTCCTGATTACGTTTAGTAATTGCTACGATGGTTTCAGCCGTCGCATCGCTTGTATTTTGCTTATCTTGATTGCGCTTATCAACCGCTGCTTGACCTGCTGCATTCTCCGCATCAATGGCTTCCTTACCAGCTTGATTACGCTTTGCGATAGCCTCATTTTCTGCTTGGACTTTTGCAAGACCTGCTTCATTTTCTTTTTGAATAGCGAGATTCTTTTCAATAATGGCATCACTTGCTTTTTCTTAGCTAGATAATCAGCTAGATTATCCTTATTCTGCTGATCAATAAGGCTTATAGCATTAACGTAATCTGTATAGCCTGATACAGATTTGCCATCTCCTGACGTCACGGTTTCGGTAGCAATGCTTACTTTTGACTTATCTAGCTCTGACACCTTAGCATCTACAGCTTGGTTGAGTACATTTCCCGCTTGAGTAGCTTTATCATAAGCCGAAGTCAACTCACTATTATGGGTTTCCACTCGGTTTTTCTCAGCTTCATAGGTAGCTTTTTCGGTCTTATAGCTTTCGGTAACTGATGTAATCGCTTGTACTTGTTTAGCCGCATCTGCTTCTGCCTTATCCAGTTGTGTGGTGGTTTCACTGGCCGAAGTCGTGTTGCCCAAATCCATGGGAGAATCCTGAACTGTTGTCACGCCTTCGACTTGTGCTGCCTCGACAGCATTGGTCACTGTATCATGCGGCACAGTAACAGATAAAGCCCCTTCTGATTGCCCAGTCGCTTCAAGACTTCCTGCTTGTTCACTAACCGCATTCGGTTGAGCCTCTTGTAAATTAGTGGCAGGATTTTCAGTTCGTTGAATGGCATTATCTAGTGGTGCCGTCACTTCATCCGCATGACTCACATTTCCATTCCAGGCAACAATAGCTGTTGCAAGTGTTCCTAAAGCAACCGAACATAAGGTACGGTATTTCTTGCTTTTGCGAAAGACGCGTTTCTCGCCTTTTTCCTGATTAACTAAAAAGTGATGATGACATTGTTTGGTCATGGCATTTCCTTCTTTTCTTTTGATGTTAAGAGACACTTTGTCACTCTCATCTCATCATAAAAAAGAAGGCTTGATTTTGTTATCACAGAAAATAAGTACAAAAGAAAAAACTATCAGAAGATCTGATAGCATCTCTTTATGTTATTAAAAATTGTTTTAAAATCTCAAAGACTTCTTCTCTAGATAGGAAAATATCATCATTTTGAGGAATTGACAGAACATCTAAAGAAAGTAACTCAATGAAATGTTTCATATCATTCTTTAGTGACTCAGAGACATTTAATTCAGATAACCTATCACCCGCATGAAGTAAACCTGCTAATCGTGTGATATCATTCAAGTGTTTCTTAATCTTCTTGCTAAGACCATGGCCCCCTTGTTCGGCACGAACTCTTATATCAAGCCAGGCTTTAGCTTTAAATACAATTAACCCACGATTGCTCAGTACAGAGTACCCTTCAATCTCTTACCGTTCATGAATCAGTAATTGATAATAGTCTTCATCTAATAATAAGGCAGACAGACTAGCTTCTTCATCAAAATGTACTGGTGTTTCTCTGCTGAGCTTCTTCAAAGGATATTCCGGAAGAATGCTAAATAGCTCAATCATTTCTGGAAAACCTGACTTCTTTGTTGTAAAATGAAAAAGTTGCGCTTTGTGGTCCTTATGACCTTCCTCATATTCTCCCAATTCTAAAAAATTTGTCAATGCTTCATAGAATTGCTTATTTTTTGATTCATCAATGATAACCATATCATAATCTTTCGTTGTACAGCTTTCAAAACCATTCGCATCAAGCACAATCGAAGTAGCTGTACCACCAATTAAGACATAGTAGTCTTTGAAATCTTGAAACGTGTTTTTAAAAGCAGGTTTAAAATTAGCCGGCATATTTATCTCCTAAAATCATATATATCTTTTTGTCAAGTTCTTCCACTTCCTCCATAATACGAGGATCATCATTATCTTTTAACGTCAAATACAAAGAAATAGGATCTACCATACTACAATTCGACTTAACTCCCATCCAAGTATTGCTATTATAATCAAAAACAATCGGTTCGTAAGTCCAAATTTCGACACGGTGCCCCTGAAAAATAGGTTGCTTAATCGTTTTTTCAACTTTTTTAAATTGTTTTTTAGATAACGTATATTGACCGTAACTTTCCGTATTGGCTAACATACCAAGGTATGATAAAGCTTCAATATGTTATATTTGAAAGTCACAATCAGTTTTTAGTCTCTGAAAATCTTCATCAGAAATAATCACAGCGTCAGTAATTGGATTTTTTAAAAGAATTTTGACTTCACTAAATAAATCTACTTTCGTTTTTGCTAATTGATAAGATTTCCGTTGATTGGTCAACCAACCTCTTTCTTTAAAAGATTTGAAAATCCGGTACAAACTAGGTACTGCTAGACCTGATAACTGGCTAATTTTATCAATATCAATGACCAAATCCGGTACAAATAGTAGCAAAATAATCAATACTCGTTGTTCTGTTGGTGTTAGCTCTTTTTCAATTTCTTTTGTATCTGATATTTTGGAATATAGAAACCCTAATTGCGGTAAATAGGCATTTTCTTGATAATCAAGATAGGACACTCCTGCATGCAAGAGTTTTTTCTTGTCATCATCTGCCAATTGCCTAAAGACTAAAATAACGTTCTGATGTGTCTGCCTCTGAACAGCCTGAGCCTGTTTAACAAAATTATCCAAACTTCCTGACCTTTTTTCAGACATTAGCAAGAACTCTTGCTTAGCAACAACTACATTTGCAAAATCATATCGTCTTTGAAAGATAATGGGTAAGTCAAGACTCACAGGAGATACATTAGCGTCAAAGTGAAAAGCTTGAAAAATTGTGCTAACTTTACTAAGATCCATTTCTTTCTCCATTTTATCATTATATCTGCATTTTATCATACGTTATGATAAAATGCAGATATAATGATAAAAAACAGAAGAATGAGCTAACAAATCTCAACTTGTTAATTGATTCTTTTCTATTTCGTTGTATAGACAAAACTCATGGCGCTATCTGATGCTGAAATCTTACGGAAGGTGTAGTTCGGATTGTTATTATAGTTGGTTTCAGAGATGAGAAATGACCCATCTGGATAGACTTTCTCCACGAAAGCTACATGCCCGTAATCAAGCATCGTCCCATGACTGCCTCCCGCAAAGGACAGAACAGCCCCTTCTTTTGGTGTTGAGCCAGTTTCTCCACCAAGACTAGCAGCTGTTCTGACCCAATCTTGACCGTTCCCCATGGTATTGATAATCGAGATTTTCTCGCTTTCAGTTTCAAACCTAATTGATTGATACGTGCCGCGACACCCCAAGTACATTGGCCATAAACATAGGCCATACCGTCTCCACCTCCCGGCACAGAATTTTCGAACAGATCACCTCGGACAGCTTCTAAGGATTTAGGATCGCTTTGAGCAGTTCCACCATTTGGCTGACTAAAGCCCTTTTCAATCTGATAATACCATTCGGTGGCTCTGGTTTGACGCTCTAAAAGTTTATCGCCTGAATTTCCCTCCCAGTAAATGAGAAAACTCTGGGCAAGACTGGCAGGACTTCCTGTATTTTGAAAGAAGTCCTTTAACCAATTGGTGTAATAAGGGTTATCCCCATGAAGCATGAAATCTAACTGTAAGCCTAAATCATACCATTTCTGCTGCTTTGACTTGGCATATTCCAGCAACAATGTATGCCTACGAGAACCATCTGCTGTATCCGTCCATTGACCTAAACCAAGACCTCGATGGAGGATATTGGGATACCTACCATTATAAATGGCAGGTCCACCCATGGCAAGCCAAGTCTCATCCTCCCAAGAGGTCTCACTTGCCCCAACTGGGGGCGACAAGTAATCCCCCTCTGCTCTTTTAGGGTTAATGGAGGATTCAACCGACCAGTTACCCTAAATAGCCGCAATGGCTTGATTAGTTGCCCCTTCTTTTTTGAGAGTGTCATAGATAGCCTTGGCACGTTGGAACTCATCCCCACCGAATTGACCAATGGTCGGTAAGATAGTGGTTTGGAGTTGAATGACTTTTGGAAAGTAAAACGCTGGATTGACATAGACAAACTTCTCGGATTCAGTATCCACCTTTTGATAAGCAACCTTTAAACCAGTGTTGTCTTTGGTTTGACCAATAATGTCTCCCGCTTTAACTACCTGTCCTTCTGACACACGACCAGTCGCAATGTTAAAAAGGGTTAACTTGACCTTATTTAGCCCTTTACCGCTACTTAAGATAATCGTTTCTCCATCAAGAGAAACCTTGCCATCCATTGGTGCGACAATAACTTGGTTTTCTTGAGCTTCTAGGAGAATATGATGGTGCAGTTCTGGTTTCTTGTCTATGGCATCGTAGCCATAACGGTAGGTCATGGTCAGCGTATCGTCTTCTGTCTGACCTTGAAAAGGATTGTCCAACTCTTGGAGGGCTTGATAAACACCTTCTTCACTTAATTCCTTAAGATCAGCCTGGTCTTCATCGGATAACTTATACTGCGGTGTTTGATGAAGCTCTGACATGGTTTTGAGACTAGATCCGCCATTTAAGTCCTGCCAAAGTTGACTTAAGTAGGTTTTATAAGTGCCTTGACCATTTTCCATGGTTTCCTCAAGTTCATAATCTTGAAACTGATGATTCATGTAAGCCATGACATCATCTATCTTGGTGTAATAGGTAATGCCCTTGTTATTAGTGCTCGACTGGTTGGCATCCTCCCAAGTCATGTGGGTGTAGGCTTTGGTCAATGCTACCTCGTCTTGTTGGATCAGGCTTGCCCCAGACACACTCATGATAAAGCTCATGACAAGCACTAGAAAACAGAAGAGACCTGAGATGAGCCAAGTAACTGGATTAGAAGCTAGGGCTGAAAAGAAAGTCAAACTGCTTTTAATGGCTTGAACCATTCCCTTAAAACCAGAAAGGGCTTGCTTTCTAGCACCTTTCAGAAAGGTTTGATAGCGACGTTTAGGCTTTAGGGGCTTGCTTCTGGCCCAGCCCTTTCCTTGTTTCACATTGCTAAAGCGCTCTTTGATATGGGCTAACCCTTGTTTGGACAACTGATAGCCTCGTTGACCAGTCTTTGTCACCACTTTTGCGGACTGGTAGGTAAAGCGGGCGTAGCGCTTGCTTTTAATAACCGTTTCTTGAAGCGTTCTTGCACCTTCTAGGTCATCATCTTGTGAGACCACATCAAGCGCTTCTGAACCAAGTTTGGCTAGTCCTCGTTTGACTTTGGTAGACGTTTTATTTCCTTTATGTACCTGTTTGACCTGCTTTAGGTCCTGTCTTGCAACCCTGATTTCTTTTTCAGCCTGCAAGCGATCGAGTGACTTGTCCTTTTGAAAGTGAAACTTGGGGGTAAGTCCATTTGCCTTCTCTTTTTCTAGCACCTGAGCTAAATGTTTTCTAGCAAATTTGAGACGATTCTTGGATTGAGGTAGTCGATAGTTTTTGATTTCTCTTGCCTTTAATAATCTGGGAGACACATAGCGGATAGCTTCGTGAAAACTCTCATTGGCAAGATTTTTCTCTTCGTGATAGGCTTCTTTGAGAGCCTTTTTACTTTCTCTAGCTTCTGCTTTTTCAGCTCGTCTTAGGATAAAGCCTTTTCTGAGAAGACTGCTTTGAAAAGTTCTTTTTTCCCTACGGTAGTGCATGCGACTATCTTTCAGATTGCTTTGAAAGGTCTTGCGTGCCTGTTTGAGTTTCTTTTTATCTTCCTTCATCTTACTGCCTCATCTTTTCTGGGTCAGTGCTCATGATGTCAAAGAGTTTGGTTTGGTGGGGGATCTTGTTCTTAAAGGGCACAACTGTTGCCCCTGCTTTAATGAGACCGGCTCCTTTTTCAGGATTGACCAAATACTTTTCTAGCTCCTTAGACAGTCCAAGCATGTGAACCAATTCTTCTCGGTCATTCTTAGCCTGCTTGAGTAGAATCATAAACTCACTGTTTGCGATAATACCTCTGCCGTTGGCATCAAGAAGCAAGGTTTCCACGTTCTGGGTAATGCCTGTCGGGGTCGCTCCATACTTACGGACACGACTCCAGAGTTTGAAGAAGAAATCAGAAGCGTACTTGTCCAACAAGAGCAGCTGCATCTCGTCAAAATAAATCCAGGTTTTCTTACCCAGTTGTTGATTCTTAACCACTCGATTCCAGATCTGGTCAAAGATAACCATAAGGGCAATTTGCTTAAGTTCATCTCCTAGTTTCTTAACATTGTAAATGATAAAGTTACTATCTGACTGGCTAGTCGTCTTATGCGAGAAGATGTCTAAAGACCTTTCCACATAAAGTTCCATGTCTAGGGCGAGGTTCTTAGCTTCTGCTTCCTCTTGCTTTGACAGGACAAAGACCCATTCCACCAAGGACGGCTCTTGAAAATGTTTATAGGTCAGTCTCGTCACTCGGTCAATGATGGACTTTTCTCGGCCATTCATTTTCCGGTCTAAGAGTTTTCCTATAAAGGACAAAAGAAACTCTGACTTGACTTTGACCGGATCTTCATCCAGATTGTCATCAGACAAGTCCAAGACATTTAAGAAGGTTCGTGAGTCTGGCGCAATATCAATACGTTCTCCACCAAAGGCTTGACCAATGATACTGTACTCCGCCTCGGGATCGACAATGATAATCTCCGTCTTGTCGTCTGCTTCTTTTAGCTTGGTTGAGATAATTTCATGCTTAGTCGCCATACCCTTACCTGCCCCTGACGTTCCTAAAATCAAGCCTGATGGGGTATTGAGTTTACTACGATCAATAGTGATGATGTTGCTAGAAATCTGGTTAATGCCATAAAACTTTCCACCCTTATCCTGCAAGTCAACAGAGGTCCACGGCGAGTTGACGGCAATGTTTGAGGTTAGAAGAGAACGAGAGACACCTTCTAAATAGTTCTTGCCAAAAGGAAGCAAGCTATTAAAGGCTGCTTCTTGCATGTAGGTCAAGTTTTCAATGATAAGATCATTTGAGCCTGCCACTTGTTTGATGATGTCAAGAGCGTGTGTTAACTGGTCTTCAGTATCTGCTAAGACACCAATCAGAAAGACCGTGTCAAATAACTTATCGCCAGTCTGAGTCATGGTTTTTAAGAGGTCTTCAGCTTCGTCAATGTTCTGTTCCAAGATGTGTCCGACTTTTTCTAGATAAATCCCAGTACGAGCCATCTTTTGTTGTTCCCCAATCTTTTGAGATTCCATGAGGGTCTTTTTGGTGCGAAGTGGTTTCATGGCTTCTGACTTGGTTGATCCCTTGGCATGAAGGCTAATGATGACCTCTAAATCTGACTGCATGAGCTCACGCATGAACTTATCGCCTAACTCCATCCCATAATCACGAACATAGACAATCTGTAAAAGTAGATTATCGATAAGCATGTGGTTCTTCGGCTTGAAGGAAAGCGTTCCTGGGGCAATATAATGCTTGGTTGTCTGATCTGAGATGGTTAAATCTTGATAGCTAAAGGGCAAGTGGTTTTCCCCACGTAACATGTCTGCCAAGTGATTAACCCGCTCTTCTCCAGCTAAGAGTTTAAAGTCGGCATCAACTTCTGAAAAGCCACTCTTGAAATATTCCCCAATCTGAGACAGAGAACGAAAAGCTAGTTTTAGGCTTTGGTCTTCTTTACCAAAGGAAATCAATTTGAGGGTTGAAAAGTTATTTTCACCTGCTTCAAGATTACTTGTCATGATACGGTTAAATTCCTCACGGTAAGTATAATAGCCATCGTCCAACAAGGGATAAAGCACAGCTTCTTTGAACTTTTCCAGATTGACTTTCTGGTTAAAAAGCGTCAATTAAAAATTGGTTTTCTCGTCCAAGCTGTTAATCAAATCGGAATAAGCTTCAATGATCGTTCCCTTTTCCTCCAGTCCAACGGTTTGATAATTGACATCTCCGAGACGATAAGTTTGAGAGAAATAATTTGGCGTCACTTGCATAAGACCACTGGGAAAGAGTCCTTGATAGGCTAGGGTATTAAGAGTTGAGGGCAAGATTTCTTGTTTCACTTGCTTTGACTTACGAGAAGTCTTGTGTTTCGGTAATCGGTTTATTTTTGTCACGTTGTTGTCCTTTCATTCCAGTATGGGTGCGCTCAGGTAGGGTCATTTCATAATGAAAACGATACTTGAGGTAAATTTCAAAGGGAAGGTTGTTAGGGCGGTAAACCCCAAAAAGCATAAGAGGGATGGTAAAACTAAAGACAAACCAGTCTCCCAACTGCCAGTAAATAAGATTGAGCCCTAAGACCAAGATAGTCAGAGCAAAGGCTGGAAAGACAAAGATGATCTGCCTTGTGGTAAAGCCTAACCAAGCCCTGTGTTGTACTTTTGAGATGTCCTTAAAGACACGTGTGTTCATAATATTCTCCAATCTAATGAAAGCAAAAAAGGATTGGGAGGAACTCCCTTCCCAATCCTCCTTACATGCCTAAAATGCTTCTAGCCGTACGTTGGCTACCCACAAGAGCGATGATTAACAAGATGGCCTGTACTAAGCCACCAAACATGACAGCCAAGGTTTCTATGACGCCAGCTCCATTTGAGACAGCCAGTTTACCTGCTAATTCAAAGAGGGGCACAAAGGAGACAATCAAGAAGATTAAGACACCTTGGACGGCATAGACCATGATGTTTTTCAAATAGCCGATTCCAACACCTCGCCAATCGTCACTAAGGAAAGTAGGGATGGTCATAGGCGCAAAGGGAATCATGAGGTAGAGCTGGATAAAGCGAATGGTTACTAGGATATTGACCACCATGGCACTAGCGATACGGACAAACCAAATCAGAATGGCAAAGAGTCCGACAATCATCTTTCCAACAATACCTGACCCTTTTAGACCAGAGATGGTTTCATAGGTGGTTCCGCCATGTGAGACCACTCCTGCTACTTGTTCAATGATATGAGACGCTATGGCTAGAATAGCTTCCACAATAACAGTGGTATGGGTAATAAAAACTGCCACCATGATATAGCTGACAATCATGGGGGCTAGGGCTTCAAAGGTCATAGAACCACCTGAGTTGGCGATTTTCTTAGCCATCTTAGAGAACTCTAGGATCAGAATAACCGCTAAGATAGCTACGCCAATTGGCTGCATGATGCCTTTAGTGATAGCAGTGAGGTAAGACCAAACCGTGGGGTTATAGTCTGCCAGAGACTTGACGAGATTAGCTGTTGATCTCTAGGTCCACATTAAAGCCTTCAAAGAGGCTGTCGCTAGACACCTTATCAGACGCTAAAAAGACACGGCCAGAAGTTAGTGTGTTTATCATGTCATATCTTTATCTCCTTTAGATTGTAATCTGGGTCACAAAGGCGCCTGCAGCACCTACCATAACCCCACCCACAATTTCAAGAATGGCATTACGAACACCTGGTCCACCATCTTTAATGTTGGTGGCTAGATTGATAATGCCCATGACGACCAGAAAGGCTCCAACCGCAATCAGTCCTTTCTGCAAAAGCGCCATGGCCTGTGAAAACATGGAACTTGCGTCCACGCCACAAACAAAGCCTGTTAGCTGTTGATTCATCTGTTTTCCTCGTTTCTTTTAATGTAAGCTGTCTTCATTGCTTAAATCCCTTAGCTTGTGCTCTCTTAAGTCAAGCAAATCATTCTCCCTTCTCATCGGGTCAATCTGATAGTGCCACCAGTGCTCATCTGTTTCCTGATCCGCAAGAAACTTCCAGTTCTTGTGTTTCAAGGGAAAATATTTCTTGTCCTTAAAAACTGGAACACCTGCAATACGTACCAAGCATTCATCACGTTTCATGGTGCCAACTTCATCAGGGGTCATGAGATCACGAGCCACCTTTTGATGAGACAAAGATCCAGACCCTGTTTGGCCATACGACCGACTGGTGTTTCTGACATCAATAGTTTGTTTGCCTAAAAGACTACTCATAAACTTAAAGGTTTCTTCGTCATTGCATCCCAAATAAAGAAGGCTGTCATAGTTCCCTAAAATGGTCTTCCAAGCGTCCTTTTCCTTATACAGCCCTTGAAGTTGGGCAATGTTTTGAAGAATTGGGACCAGACTTATATTTCTGGAACGCACTGTTGAAGTGAGTTCTGCGAAGTCAGGAATCTCACCGACATTCGCAAACTCATCCAGATAACTACGGACATGAATCGGCAATTGCCCCTTAAAGTCCACATCAGCTTGTCTGGTCAAGGTCGCAAAGGCCGTTGAGAAAAAGAGGGCTGCTAGAAAGCGAAATGTGGTGTCATTATCTAGAATGACCAGATAGACCATAGTTTTCTGCGTCCCCCAAGTCTTCAAGTCCAAGGTGTCACGTCTCGTCAAATCAATCACTGATTGAATGTTAAAAAGGGCAAACTTTGCGGTGGTTACGGCAATGACCGAATCCAGTGTCTTATCTTTATAGTTTTGAAAGTCAGCCCAGTTTCGCATGGTAAAATTCTCTGCCCCATAGCGTTTGGCATAGGACTCAAACATGACTTCAAGGACGGATTTGTCTTGGTTCTCACCTTTGGATAAGAGCTTGATGAGTTTTCCAATCTCTGAAAAACTTGGGTAACGGCCACGCTTTCGCCTGTCTTCTGCTTCTTCTTTCGAAGAACCTGGTGGGTTATAGAAGTCCACCAAATAAGACACAATGGCTCTGACTAAAGTCATGGAAGCCTCATCCCAAAAAGGATCGCTTCTTGAACCGTTTCCTTTGGTGTTATTGAAATAGACCGTAAGCATCCGATTCAAATCATTTTCTGTCTCCACATAGCGAAAGGGGTTAAAACCATCAGAGTTGGTCATATTGACCAAGTCTAAAACCTTGACCTGATAGCCATTGTCTAAAAAGAGCTTCCCTGTCTTTTCAGCCAAGTGGTCTTTAGGATCCACTACAATATTGGAGCAATTAAGTTGAATAAGATTGGGTTTGACAAAGCGAAAGGTCTTCCCTGCTCCAGAACCACCAGATTTTTATTGCGGTCAAAGGGAGGCTTTTTCTTCTCAAGCAAAGTTAGCCTGAATCTGCGAGACATGATGGTGTCGTTGATTGAATTTTGACTACGGAATGCTTGACCCTCTTTACTTGTCCCAAAGCGAGCCGATCCATATTCTTGACCCTCTCGGTAAACCTTTTGCCCAGTTGACACATAGAGATAGACTAAGCCCATGGAAATAACGCCAAAAACAAAAACAAGAAGAGATTTTCCTGTAAATGCAAAGTTCCATAAGGGGTTAAGCACTTGGTTTTGACCGTCTCCTAAGAGATAAGCCAATCGCTCAAGTGGTGGTTGATTGGGAAGACTATCGTAAAGCAACACCAAACGATGGCAGAAATAACCAAGAGCGAGTCCAAAACCAGTAAAGAGAATGGCTTTTTTACCTGAATACATTAGAGTATTACCTCCTTCGTTTTCACGCTAGAAGGCTCTTTTATGACAATCTTCTCTTTGGCCTTTTCAATCTCCTCGTCTAGTGTCTTATCTAGAGTTAAGCCTTTTAGCTTTTCTGGGTCTGAGACTAATTTTTGAAGCAGATGATCTAGGTGATTGTCTAAAAGAGACTTGTCCTTGGCATAAAAATGGAGGTAGTCCCCTTGCCAAGCAATAGCGATAGGAAGGTCTTCACTTTCCATCAACTCCTTGAACTGATCCACATCGACTGGCTTATCCAAAACGTCACTTGTCACATTGAGAGATTCAATGGCATAGGGACTTTGAAGCAGTTCTTCTAATTTCTGAACCCCGATCTTATAAGCTGAATCCTGGGCAAGAGCCTACCGTGCCGACCAGTCTAAGAGTTTTAAAAGGGTTCGTACCGTAAAAAGCGCTGTTCTTTCCGCGTACTGGATGGCTTGGCGCTCTTGTTGTTCTGATGACATATTTCTTTCCTTACACAAGATTTCCTTAAAGCAATAAGGCTACTGTCATCTTACACAAGCTGACTTGATTTTGTTATCACAAAAAAGACAAGGCAAAGACAAAACTATTCCATGATAAGTGAGCAAGGCTTGCTGTTACACTATCTGTTTTGAGGCGAACAATGCCTAGACAGCCTCCCAAACTGGCATAGAGCAGAAAGGCATCGAGTGTTGATGGAGAATGTGCCCAGGTAAAAAGAACTGTTGTCAGAGCCAGTTGTAAAAAGGGAGATTGACATTTATCCCACAACAATTGGCGATACAAATATTCCTCACATAGACTGGCGTTAACTAAAAAGAAGAAAAAACAATGGGAGAGACTTGTTTTTGTACTGTTAGCAATCGAACTTGATTAGAAGTTATTTCAAGGTCAAGCTGAGTGACAAGAAGGCTTATAATCCCCATAGCTAAAAGACTTCCAATCACCCAACAGCACCGCCTTTTAAAAGGCAGATTTCTATAACCTTTACCATAACGCACCCAATCAGAAATAAGGTTGATGAGTAAAGCAATCTGTAAGGCCATGAGTTGAACAAGGGTTAAAGTTCCTTGCACAAATAAGCCTAAGAGAAAACTATTACCTTGACTGGCTAGAAAAATCAACACGATACGGATCATTCCTACCTCCTGAACAAGTCTTCGTAGTCAATCCCTTCAGTATCACTACTTTTAGTCTCACTAGGGGCTGAATTTAAAACGGGGCTCGTCTGTTTTTGAGACTGGCCCCGTGTTTGTTTAAGACTACCCCCGTCTGATTTTGACACTAGGGGTGTATCGACTATTAATTCACCTAAATAAATCTTGTTGGCAAGTCTTCCTTTTTCGCTGGACGATTGTTGGACTTCATCGATAAGACCATACTCTCTCAAGGTCTTTTTGATAGAGAGTAACTTTGACTTGGAGCAACCTAGCACCTCCATCAAGTTAGCATTGGAATAAATCAGATAGACAGCTCCCTCTTCATCAATCCAGCCCTTGCTTAAAGACAATTCAAGACGATCCTTTAAAATGGCATAGGAAACCTTAACTTCCAATTTCATGTCTTTGTAACGTTCACTCTCAAATAAAAGTTTTGGGAGTTTATAATAGCGCTCTGATGTCTGATAGTGACTAGCTGTGATACGTTTCATGATTTCCCTCCAATACTAAAACTGTCAAATTTCCATTTAAGTCAAATTGGACCAAGCCTTCTTTTTCTAAATCCACAACTAATTGATTGGCTTCCTCAATAGCTATTCTCATGACATCCATGAGATAACAAATCACAATTTTTCGAGATATTTTATCTTCCTTCTGCATTTTTCCTTCTAAAAATAAAAAAACGAGAAGACCTGTAGTTAACTCGCTTTATAACTCATAATTATTTATATTTATACCAACTTCTCTATTTCAAAGTGCTCAACTTTTAGTCACCAAATTACCCACCAAATATTTGATAATTATTGCTTATCTTTGCTCAAACCATAATTTTGCTTAAAATAAGCAATCATTTCTAATAAAAACAAAAACCCTATCATTAAAGGTTTTTACAGTCAATTACTCTTCAAAATAAGTCCGATTTAATAGAAAATAAAACATGGATCCCATTCAACCATTGAATAATCGCCATTGTTTTAGTTCCTTTCATTACAAAAATGATCTCTTATTATTATACTGTCTGTGTGGATCCATCTTTTGAAACGAATCATTTACTATTATAGCATGAAACCTTCTTTTTAGCTTCTATGTCATGATTAATAGCTGTTTTAGCTTGATTTCCAATCGTATGAAGTATATAATCTAGTTATGATGACTAGATTAAAGGTTTTATATAATGAAATTTACTAAACTCCCTGCCTGGCAGGACCTTCCAAGTCTTGATTTATACTTGGATCAGGTCTTGCTCTATGTGAATCAAGTGACTGATTTACAACTAAGTCAGTCACCCAAAAGCTTGACAGCTTCCATGATTAACAATTATGTCAAACACTCTTATGTCACAAAACCTGTTAAAAAGAAATATCAAAAACAACAAATAGCACGTTTAATTGCTATCAGCATACTCAAAGCTTCCTTTACCATTCAAGATATAAGTCGCGTCTTAGCTAAATTGTAAAGCTCTTACCAATCTGAAGAACTCTATAACCTTTTTGTCACTTCTTGGAATCAGGACAAAGAAGATCTTTATGTTCCCGAAATTATTACTTTTGCTTGCCAAACGGTTAAATCATATCATCAAACAATGGCACTTTCTCTGGAGGATAACAATAATGAAACAACGTTTTAAACAAAGTATGCCTTTATCTTTTAAAGAAGAATTAGCCAATAGCTTGACTCATGCAGCGGGAGCTTTAGCCATGTTATTTTTGTTACCTATAATTGCCATTTATGCTTACCAAACTTATGATCTCATTGCCGCTGTAGGTATTTCTATTTTTATCATTAGTTTATTTTTAATGTTTTTATCCTCTACAATCTATCATTCCATGGCATATGGTAGCCCACAAAAATACGTCTTACGTATTATTGACCATAGTATGATTTATATTGCCATTGCGGGTAGTTACACACCAGTTGCCTTATCTTTGGTAAGAGGTTGGCTAGGTTACGTGATCATCTTATTTCAGTGGGGTATTACACTTTTTGGGATACTCTATAAAATCTTAGCCAAAAACATCAATGAACGCTTTAGTCTAATATTATATTTACTAATGGGATGGTTAGTTGTTTTTATATTACCGATTATTATTCCTAAATTAAGCTTAACCTTTGCTCTTTTAATGCTTTTTGGAGGTCTAGCTTACACAGTTGGTGCAGCTTTTTATGCTAAAAAGAAACCCTACTTTCACATGATTTGGCATCTTTTTATTTTAATAGCTTCGGCTCTCCAATTTTTAGCGATTGTATTCTTTATGATTTAGCATAAACTAGTTACTGTCACTTAGGACACTTTTTGAGAGAAGTGGTATAATAACACATAAGTAATTTAGGAAAGGAAATCTATGTGAAAACGGTACGTATTTTTTATAACCCAAATTCAGGTAAAAAAGAAGATGAATTAGCAGGCCAGGTTAAAGCTTATTTAGTGACGCATGGTTTTTCTGAGGATGATGTCGCTGTCATTACCCCTAAAAATGCAGACCATGCCTTCCAACTGGCGCAAAAAGCAGCTAAAGATAAGATTGATCTGGTAATAGCACTTGGAGGAGATGGGACCTTAAATAAAATTTTAGGGGGTATCTATGAAGGTGGAGCCTATCCAACTATTGGTCTTATTCCATCTGGTACCGTTAATAATTTTGCTAAAGCTTTGCATACACCTCTAGAATTACAGGCCGCGCTTGATACAATTCTTTCCGGACAGGTGAGAAAAGTTGATATTTGTAAAGCTAATGATCATTATATGATTTCTAGTTTAACCTTAGGGCTTTTGGCAGATATTGCGGCTGATGTCACTTCTGAGCAAAAACGTCGCTTTGGTCATCTAGCATTTTTAAAGGATAGTTGGCGAATTCTAAGGCGAAATCGCACATACGCTCTTACTTTAGTAAGTCATCATCAGACTATACATCTCAAGACAAAATTTCTTCTCATAACGATGACAAATACGATTGCTGGCTTTCCTTCTTTTTCACCAGGAGCAAAGGCTGATGACGGTTGTTTTCAGGTATATACGATGAAGAAAGTTTCTTTTTTCAAATTTCTATGGCATATCAATGATTTCCGTCGAGGAGATTTTTCAAAAGCTGAGGAAATCAATCATTTTCAAACCAACACTTTGCATCTATTACCTTATCAAGAAGGATATTTTAAGATTCCTAGAAGTCGTATTGATGGTGATAAAAGTGATTACCTACCGATTCATTTAGAAATCATACCAAAAGCTCTCTCAATCATCGTTGCCAAATAAAAAGTGCCCCCAAGAGGCACTTTTTTGTCTTATCTGTCTTATAAAAAAGGGGTTGTCTTAATCGAAAAGTTTTTCTTTAGTTTTTGTTTTTATCTGATTCTTTTTCGTTTGAAGCTTCTGTTTCTTTAAACTGCTTCATCTTTTCTTGAAGTTTTTCTGTCGTTAAATCACTCAAACCATCAACTTTGTCTTTGGCTTGTCCTAGAGACTCTTCAACAGTTTCAGCCGCAATGCCTCCATAAACTTCAATAGCATCTTTGGCTTCTTGCCATTTTTCTTCAATAGTTTCAGCGGCAATACCACCGTAAACTTCTGCGGCATCCCGAGAATCTTGTACTTTTTCTGAAACAGTGTCAAAGACTTTTTTGCTTTTATCTTGTAAAAAGGCATTTAAGTCATCCATTTTTTGACTGGTTTCTTTTAGTAATTGGTCTTTCTTAGATGAAGAAAGACTAAGATATGCAATCGTTGCTGCGGCTGATCCAAGAACTAATCCTAGAAGAACACCATGATTTTTTTAGCCATAGAAATGCCTACTTTCTGTTAGTGTTGGGTTGTTTACTATCCTTAATGATTTTTTTAGCTAATTTCACTGCTGGAACCACTAAAAGAATCAATTGAAGAACTTCTGTCATTTTGATATTTCTTTTTTTCATACTCACCTTATTCTCCTTTATGTTCCTTATCATTTTTCAAACCAGAAATGAATCCCTTGATACCATCTTTAGCATCTTCTAATACTTCAGAGATTTTACCTTTGGCATGTTCTGTCTTACCTTCTGTTTCCAATTCTTTGTCGTCTGTGAGACGGCCAACAGTTTCTTTCACTTTTCCTGAAAACTGATCCAATTTCGCATCCATTTTTTCTTCTGACATAATGTCACATCCTTTCGAGCAACTTGTCACAGATTGTCTTATCAAAAAGTTATTAATATATGTTTATCAAAGTGACTACATTGTTTTTTGTTGTATTTAATATTACTAGTAAATCATTGAAAAAATAGTTTAAAAAGACTATATCTTTTTCTTGATTTAACAAGCTTAAATAAAAGTGACAACACATATATTAATTTATATTGTCATTATACTACCACTTCTTGAAATCGTCAAGTATTTTGTATTTATAAAAACGAACAAAACAGTTTCGCAAATTGTCAAGTCAAGTGCAACCAGTTCATAGATAACTAGAGTTCCAGATGTTAAGCTGTTCGGGATAGCTCAAACAGGAATTTTGAGGATTGATATTGAAGAAGTCGTCTTGGGCGCTCATTGATGGCAGTAATATAATTGTCAAGTTCTTCAGAGGTTAGTGGATTAAGTGAGACTCCTTTAGGGACATATTCTCTGAGGAGGCCATTGAAGTTCTCGTTTTTTCCTCTCTCATGTGAAGAATAGGGATGTGCAAAGTAAACTTCAACAGCTTCTAAGTTTGAGAGTAAACTAAACTCAGAACCATTATCCGCTGTGATGGATGCAATAGGATACTGACTGATGAGATGCGTGACAGCTCGGTTAATGGTTTGGGACTGCTTGTCTTCTAGCTTAACTCCTAGTGCATAGCGTGTCTGGCGCTCTACCAAAGTCAACATAACAGCTTCACCTTTGGTTTTCTTGCCGAGAACCAAATCAATCTCCCAATGCCCAAATTCAGAACGATCATTAATATATTCTGGACGTTCTTCGACAGATTTACCTAAAGTCTTCTTATTCGTCTTCATGACTTTCTTAGAACGTTTTCTGATACTAACCATCTTAGGCAAATCGATTGGTTTAATAGCTAATACCCCCTCTTTGATATAACGATAAATCGTTTTGGTAGAGGGGACGACTTCTCCAGGATGGTTCACTTTGTAAGTCTGAACAAAACTATCCACACTATGGAGACGAATGTTAGCCGTCAAGGCAGATTCTAATTGTTCAATGAACCTAGCGGAGCAGTCATTCAACTTGAGATAAGAACTCTTTTGACGATTGGTTTCATAGACACGTTGCCCACTATCAGCGAAATAGGCGTTGAAGAAGGTTTGTTTTCCATTCTTATCCTTTACCTGTTCTACTGAACCACGTTTTATTTCTCGGCAGATTGTAGAACGGTGACGACCCAAGAGTCGAGCAATCTCAGCGGGTTTCTTTCCCATTTTAAGATAAGCAGCAATTTCACCCCGTTCTGTGGCTGAAAGATGAGAATAGGATGATTTTCTGGTAGAATTAATGTTGGACATGTTCATCTGCTTTCCATACTGAATTGGGGAATTCTAGTATATCAGACGAACATGTCTTTTTTGTTGCACTTCATTTTACAACGCGGGAACAAAACAGTTTGTTTTGTTCGTTAGATATTATTTACTTATAATTAAGTCAGTTGATTAAAGTCCCAAATATCAGTTACCCAACCTTCATAAAAGTCAGGCTCATGACAAACCATTAAAATAGAACCTTTGAAAGCTTTAAGAGCACGTTTTAATTCTTCTTTAGCATCAACATCTAAGTGATTGGTCGGCTCATCAAGGACTAAAACATTGTTTTCTCGATTCATCAGCACGCAGAATCGAACCTTGGCTTGTTCTCCTCCTGAAAGGACTTGAATTTGACTTTCGATGTGCTTAGAAGTTAAACCACAACGAGCTAATGCCGCTCTAACTTCTGCTTGATTTAGAGACGGGAAGGCATCCCAAACAGCTTGAAGTGGGGTTTGACGATTGCCTCCTGTAACTTCTTGCTCAAAGTAACCAAGATCAATAAAATCACCAGTTTCTACTTGTCCTTGAAGGGGTTGAATAATTCCAAGAAGACTTTTTAGAAGGGTTGATTTTCCGATACCATTGGCTCCAATAATAGCAACTTTCTGATTACGTTCAAAGCTCAGGTTGAGGGGCTTTTGTGTCAGAGGACGGTCATACCCAATCATTAAATCGTTTGTTTGGAAGATAAAGCGACTTGGCGTACGAGATTCTTTAAAAGCAAAACTTGGTTTTGGCTTTTCTGCCTGCAATTCAATGATATCCATTTTATCCAACTTTTTCTGACGTGACATTGCCATATTACGAGTGGCCACACGAGCTTTGTTTCGGTTAACAAAGTCTTGCAAATCAGCAATTTCTTTTTGTTGGCGCTCATAAGTTGCTTCTAGTTGAGATTTTTTCATCTCATAGACTTCTTGGAATTGATAGTAGTCTCCTGAATATCTTACTAAGTCTTGATTTTCGACATGATAGACGATATTAATCACATCATTTAAAAAGGGAATATCATGAGAAATCAAAACAAAGGCATTTTCATAGTTTTGTAAGTAACGTTTTAGCCAATCAATATGTTCAGCGTCTAGATAGTTCGTTGGCTCGTCAAGAAGAAGAATATCAGGCTTCTCTAGTAATAATTTGGCTAGTAAAATCTTAGTTCTCTGTCCCCCTGATAAGGAAGTGATATCTGTTTCCATCCCAAAATCCATGACTCCTAAGGTACGCGCCACTTCATCTATCTTAGCATCCAAAGTATAAAAATCACGACTCTCTAAACGATCTTGAAGTTCACCAACTTCTTCCATTAGTGCATCTACATCTGCTGCTTCATCAGCCATTGACATGTAAATATCATTGATTCTAGCTTCTGTTTTAAATAATTCATCAAAAGCTGTTCTAAGAACGTCTCGCACACTTTGACCGGCTTCTAAGACAGTGTGTTGATCCAAATAGCCAGCGGTCACATATTTGGACCATTCAACTTTCCCTTCATCCGGTTGTAAATGCCCAGTTACAATACTCATAAAGGTTGATTTTCCTTCGCCATTGGCACCAACCAAACCAATATGCTCCCCTTTTAATAAACGAAAAGAGACGTTTTCAAAAATGGCACGGTCACCAAAACCGTGACTAAGGTTTTTAACTTCTAAAATACTCATGTCTTGTCCTCGATAATCATCAAAAAAGCCGTAAAAAACGGCTTTTACTTATTAACTTATTATGGCAAAAATGTGTTTTTTTGTCAATGAAAGTCTATACTTATGAAACTCTAGCGGACTTAGTGCGACTAAAGCTTAATGGTTTGAGAAGGGGGTATAAAAGAGGTACCGCGATGACGGTTACAATAGCAGTTCCAAAACTCCCACCAACTTTTGTAAATGCTGTAGCGAGGGCTAAATGAAGAGGTAAATTCCCACCAATCGTAGCAAAAAGGGTATATTTGATAACAATCATTACTAGTTTTAAGACTGCTGCTACTAGAGCGACTGTTATCACGTTCTTAGGATTGTCTAGTGATTTCAACCATTTTTCGTAAACAAAGTGCAAGACAAGACAAACCATTAAAGATTCTAAAACAGTAATCCAAACAACTGAAGCATAACCGTTCAAAATATCAAAAATTCCCAAACCAATAGTTGCTACTAATGCTGCTTCTTTTGCGCCATATAATAAAAGAGCCACAACAACCAGTGCATTACCAATATGAACAAATTGAGGTCCTACAGGAATGCGCAAGAAAGCGACAGATATATAAATAAGGGCAGCGAACAAACTTAGTTCAACTTGATGGGCTAGTGTTTTAGACGTCATGAGTTTCCTCCAGTAGTTTCTTAAATGATAGACCTAAATCGGTCAGAAAGGGTTCAAAACAAATCCCAAAAGTTAAATCTTGAGATAGTTTTAGGGTTTCTTGAAGTGATTGATATAAAAAGTCGAGTGATATCTCAATTACTTGTTCCATAGGGAAATCGTAAAAGAATCCAGCAGTCATTATAGCAGAGAAGATATCTCCTGTTCCAAAGAAATGATAGGGTAATTTGGGTCTCATATGATAAGAAATCTCCTGACGATGACTATTGTAATAGGCAACTCCTATCGATTGGTCATCAAATGAAAGGCCAGTTACAATGACATGCTCTGGACCCAACTGAGAAATCCCCTTCATCAGCTCTTTGATTTCGGCTTTGGTATACTCATTTCCTGGAAAGGCTTGATTACTTAATAAACACGCTTCACTAAGATTTGGCAATACTAATTGCGCTCTTTTAGCCAGTTTTGTCATAGCATCTAAGTGTTCAGTTCCTAGATGACTATATAGTTGCCCCTTGTCTGCCATGATTGGATCAAGTACAAAGGGTAACTTTTCTTTAGCTAAAAAAGCAAGAATCGTATCTGCATCAGTAGCCTCAAAAAGATAGCCAGCAAAAAATCCATCATAGTTTGGTTTGGGATTAGATTGCCAATCCTGTAAAAAAGCGTCTAGCCCTTTTGAAAAGGATTGGATATAGGGGCGATTGTTAGCACCTGTGTGCCTTGATAAAAGACAAGTTGGCAAAATGGCCTGTTGAATAAGACAAGTCGATAAAATGGGAATACTGGCTGATTGAGCCACCTTGCCTATACCAACAATATCATTTGCCACAATGACACGTTTTAAAATAAGAACACCTCCTCAAACATTCTGCTACTATTGTAAGAAAAAGCGCTTTGAGATACAATAGAGTTAACTTTAATCTGTATGGGGACACTTATGACTAGTAAATACCAAACCATTATCAACGATATTACTCGAGCCATTAATCATCAAGAACTGCAAAAAGGGGATAAACTTGCTTCTATTCGTCAGCTCAGCAAAACTTATCATTGCAGTAAAGATACGGTTCAAAAAGCTTTACTACAGCTCAAATACCAACAATTAATTTATGCCATCCCAAAAAGTGGCTATTTTGTATTGGGCAAATTGAACAATGAATCATCTCATGAGATGAGCTTGGAAGATTATAATAACATGGCTTATGAGGATTTTCGCTTATGCTTGAATCAAGCTCTGACAAGCAGAGATAGCTACCTCTTTCATTATTACCATCAGGCCCAGGGTTTGGAAGAACTATTAGTGTCTTTAAAAGACCACTTATCAGATACGAGCATTTATGCACAAAAGGATCAATTAGTTGTGACATCCGGATCACAACAAGCCTTATATATTTTATCGCAAATGCCATTTCCAAATTATAAGGAAGTGCTTCTGTTAGAGTCTCCTACTTATCATCAAATGGAATCCTTAGTTTCTTCTCTAAACTTGCCTTATCAGACCATTAAACGAGATTTTGATGGGCTTGATTTCAAGTATTTAGAGACTTTGTTTCAAACGGGAAATATTAAATTTTTCTATACCATCTCACGCTTTTCAAATCCATTAGGCTTATCTTATTCTAAAAAAGAAAAAGAGAGGTTGTTGGCACTTGCTGAAGCATATGATGTCTATATTTTAGAAGATGACTATTTAGGTGATTTTGCCAGACATGCAGAACCACCACTTCATTATTTTGATACTAACAATCGTGTCATCTATTTAAAATCCTTTTCAATGAGTGTTTTTCCAGCTATTCGAATTGGTACCTTAGTCTTACCAAATCCCTTAAAAGAGGCTTTTTTAAAACAGAAATCGATGATTGATTTGGATACTAATCTCTTAATGCAAAAAGCTCTCTCCTTATATCTAGCTAATGGCATGTTTCAGAAAAATTTAAAAGTCATCAAGTCTTTTTTTGAAAGAAGGCAAGAACTTCTTGTCATGCATCTGTTTCCTCAAATAGCTGATTCTACCTTTCAAATCAGTCCTAAAGAAATCATTATTAGACTCGATAAGAATTCTGTTTTTTATCAGAAATGGCCAAGGCAACTCTATCAGATACTAAGGCATAATCAGCAAACCTATCTGAAGCTTGATGTAACCAATGAAGCTCTTTTTCTTATTTGGTCTGTTCAAAACGCAAGTGGACGATGATACGATCTCCATAACCATTTCTTTCCAAATCTCTTTGAAGACGGTAAGAAATGTAGTGCTCTGCAATAGCAATGTAACCAGCATCCATAAGGCGGTTTTCAACTAGGGATTGAATCATATTGATCGTTGGACGTTCAACCTGTGCTTCTTCTAAATCAATGACAACTTTTTTAGTGACTTGTGCCAAGTTTTGACGCCAAGTTTCATCAATGACATAGACTGTTCTTGCTGCTTTAATAATGGCTTGATAAATTTTCTCAGGATCAAATTCGGCAACTTGACCATCACGCTTAATAATTTGCATAGGAACTCCTCTTTTCATTAATTTTCATCTTTACTTACATTATGCAAGTGTTTTCAAATTTTGTCAAGTCAAGAGCTCTCTTATTAAAATAATCTAAAAAAGAAATGGGAATATGAGCCTAAGAGGGAGTTTATTATCTTCAAAAAGATAAGTTTACCCACTTTTGAAATATAAAAAAGAGCTGAGAAATCTCAGCTCTATGGGACATTCTATTAGAACGTGATAACGAGGTTCACACAAGTTATCAAAATCGGCTTTCTGCCTTAATGATCTCCCCCAGCGCAAATATGTTTAAAAACCATAATCGACTCATCGCATACATTGATTGTAACATGAAGTCAAACGAATTACAAGAGAGGCGCAATAGTTTTGACTAATAGGCCTATTAATTTTTGATGTAAAGGTCTTTCTTTCAGCTGAGTCTCGGTTACCAAAGTAGATTTTACTTCAGTTTCTTTAAATTCAGTAAGGATGTCCGAAATAACAGAGACTCTGTATAGATAGGTCGCACATTCAAAATGGTGATACAAACTTCTGTAATCCAAGTTTATTGTTCCTACTACTGCTTTAGTATTATCTGACACAAAAATTTTTGAATGAACAAATCCTGGTTTGTATTCGTAAATCTTAACTCCTGATGTCATAAGAGCCTTATAGTAGGTTTTGGCTAAAGCATAAGGAACAGGTTTGTCAGGGATTCCTGGCATGATGATGCGAATATCGACACCACGTTCAGCCGCAAAGCGTAAGGCATGCTCTGTCTCACTATCTAAAATCAAGTAAGGTGTCATGATACAAACATATTCCTTAGCATGATTTAGGATATCAATATAGACATTTTTACCAATTTTATCAGTATCTAAGGGGGAGTCTCCGTAGGGAATGACATAGCCATCTGAAGGAATAAGAGACTGGTGCTTAGAAAGATAAGGATCAACGATAAGTTCTTTTTCGGTAATTGACCACATTTGTAAGAAAAGAATTAGAAGACTATCCGTAGCTTCTCCTTCTAACATAAGGCCTGCATCTTTCCAATGACCAAAACGTTCAACTTCGTTGATATACTCATCTGCTAAATTGATACCGCCTGTAAAGGATACCTCGCCATCGATAACCACAATTTTCCGGTGATCTCTGTAGTTGTAGTAAGTCGAAATAAAAGGAGAAATGGGAAGAAAAGATTTGGCTTTAATTCCGATTTTTTCAAGACGATCGGTATAGTCAGAAGAAAGAGTGGACAGTTCTGTCATGCCATCATATAGCACTCTAACTTCAAGTCCTTCTTTTACTTTTTTCTCTAAAATACTTAAAATTTCGCCCCACATGCGACCTTCGGAGATGATAAAAAATTCTATAAAAATATAGTTTTTAGCGTTTAAAAGCTCTTCTTTTAATCGTTCAAAAAACGATTCTCCGTCTGGAAAGAAAGTAGTTCGTGTATTATTGTAGATAGGAAAGTTCCCCTTACTACGTTCTAAATATTGCACTAAATGATAAGTCGTTGAGGTATTATCTTTGAGCACTTCTAAGATAGCTTCATCATCTCTCAAATACGGTGCTGACAAGTCTACTAAATGATTGATGCGTTGCTTGAGTCCCCGATAGCCCCAATCAAGTTTGGTGTATATGAGAAGCAAGGAACCTAATAAAGGTGCAATCATAATCAAAATCAGCCAAGTTACTCGCGATATAGCATCCATATCACTGTTGACCAAGTAAAGGACCATAGAGATGGCAAAAATACTTTCTATAATAGTTACCCAAACCCGGTACTGTTCTACTAATGCGTAAGTTTGAAACAAGAAAAAAAGCTGAAGAATGATGAGGATGGCAATTACTGTTGTTCGGCTAAAAATACCTCTTAAAAAACTCTTTTTACTTTGTAGTAAAAATTTTACTTTAGTTTTGTTGCTAATTGGTGGACCCTCCCAAGATGACAAATATTCTTACTGACATTATATCATACTGTCCTTTAATTGATAGGCTTACTTGGTTAGGAACTATAAAAAAACGTCACAAAAAATCCTCCACATCTTTTTTAAGATAGGGAGGATTTTTTGTTATTTGTAACTATTAAAAGGAAAGGTCCTTATTAATCTTCTTTTTGCTGTTTTCTATATCCAAAGAAAGAAGCTGTTAAGATAAGAAGGCTTCCTAAGATGGTAGAAAGGTTTCCTTTACGGTCACTCGTTTGAGGAAGAGATTGTTGAGTTGACAAATGAGAGATAGGTTTTTTCGATGTCAACTGCTCAGGCTCAGCTGTTTTCGTAACTTCTCTTGTCTTTGCTCAGATTTGTTAGCTTTTTCTTTTTCAGTTGTTTCTGGCATTTCTGGTAAGGTTAATTCATCCTGCTCTTTTAGATCAGGATGCTTATCTGCTTGGCTTTGTTTAAGGAGTTCTGAAAGCTTGATGCTATTAAAGTTACCAGCTTTATCTTCAACCACGAAGACTAACTTCTCAAAATCAATGGTAATATCTTTGCTATCTTCAGATTTTATTGTTTTTGGAATGTTGTTATAACCATTTTCATCAGCGTAGAAGTAAACACTGTATTTAAATGGCATATCGAAAAGGTCTTCTTCGGAAGCTTCTGTTGCTTGAGAATTTTCACCTTCTGCTGTTTCACCAGATAGGGACTCTTCAGAGACATCGTCGTATTCAAAGGCAACGAATGTGCGATAAATAGGTAAGCCATTTTGATGATTAGATTCTTCAACTTTTAGTTGTCCTGTTTCAGCATCATAATGTACACCTGTTGGCAAGTTTGGAACTTTTGTGCTAACAAGTACTGAAAAGTCCATCATTTGTTGATGTGCACCTTCTGCAACTGTCATTTGATTATTGTCAGTACCATCCCAGACTAACTTCTCAAGTTTATAAGAACCATCGCTTTCTTTACCATTCTTGGTATAGTTTTTGATATAGGCAGTAGTCACTTCGCTAGACCAAATGATATTGCCACTAGCATCTAAAACCTGTGCCTGAACATCTCTAACATTTCTTAGGAAAGTGGCTTGAGGAGTAATACTATCTCTGTTCTGATCTTGATTCGGTGAAATAGCTAAGTAAACCTGGTCATTTTGGTCCAAGTCCAAAGTATAGTGTTCTTCATCATTAACTTGTTTAGCAAAGGTTCCCAAAACAATTGGTTTAGGCACTTCGCTAGCACCATATGGACTTAATTCAAAGTTACCATTTTTAATATCATTAGATAAGAACCAAGGAGTAGCTTCTGTTAGCAAAGCTGTGTAGCTATTGTTATTATTTAAAACTTCCTCAAAAGATAATCCCGCAGAAGCAAAGTCTAATTGATTTTCTAAACCATCTGTTACCGGAGCATAGTAGAAAGTACCTGTTTTAAGCTTGCTGTAAATGGACTCTTCTAATGCTGGTAGGTTAGCAAAATCGCCTCTAAATCCTAAGAATGGAATACTCATTAATTCTTCTGAACTGTTTTGACTATCTTTAAAGCGTATAAAACCTTCTAGGAAGTAGCCATTTGGCATTTGTTGTAGCAGTTCTTGAGAGAACTGACTAGCATCAATTGAGATGCAGTACAGTTCTTTTGTTTCTTTTCTTAAGTTGTGAATGCGAACTGTAAAACTAAAGGTATCCTTAACATTGCCAAGATTGATTTTGGCATGATTATTTGCATCTGTGAGGTAATGAGAAGCCTCTAATGCTTTTTTAGCATTGATTGCTCCAGCGCCTTGTTGTCTTGGTGAGTAAAACGCTTTTTCTTCTGGACTGAATAAGGCAGAAGCTGAACTCATGGCTACTTTTTTAGTCAAGTCAAGCAATTGAGGTGGTGTCAGATTTAAATGAGCATATTTTTTAGCTAATGCAGCTTGAAGCATGCTCAAAATCCCTGAAACATGAGGTGTTGACATACTTGTTCCAGACAAGGTTCCATACTTATCGTTAGAGAAAGTTGACAGAACTTCAAAACCTGGAGCAGAGATATCTGGTTTGATATGGCCTTCAGCTGTTAATCCCCAAGTAGATTCTGGGACCCTACGATTTCCACCAGCATTTTCAATGACTTTAAAGATATGGTTAAACTCAAGTTTTCCTGAAGTATGATTGAGCAAGGTTTGACCATCAGCTTGACTGATAACCCCAACAGGCAATTCTGTGTACGGAATCAAGATATTACTTTGAATAGGATTGTTATTAATGACTAAAAGACCAGCTGCCCCAGCTTTTTGAAACTTTTGAAGTGTAGGTGTGAAATCAACTAATCTGACTGATCCAGAACGTTTGAGAACAGCAATTTTACCAGTCAAGTCAGGTTGTTCCTTCTCTTCGTCAACTAAGGTAAAGTCATAAGCTTTATGAGCATCAAGTGATTTTGAAAGCATGATTGGTAAGTCGATTTCTTTCTCACCAGTCTTAAGGGTCACTACTTCACTGACTGACATTTGAGCGTCATGATTAGCTACTGTTAGAACGTCTTCAGAAATGGCAGGGCTACTTACTAAGCCAAAATCAGGGTTAGTTGCTAATGGGTTGCTGAATTCTTTACCAAAAGCACCGTCATTTCCTGCGGCTGCGACTAATAAGACACCATGATCTTTGGCAAGTTGAATAGCCTTTTTAACGTCTTCATGAACTGTTACCCAAGAGTCAGCAGATCTACCAAAACTCATGTTAATGACTTTAGCACCTAATAGAACAGAGTCAGTAATAGCTTTTGCGTAAGCACGAGGGAATTTGTCTTTTTCAGTTTCTGTGTCTTTGACTAAAGAAGAAACACGCATCAACATTAATTGAGCATTAGGAGCCATTCCTGTAACTAATAAGTTATCCGTGGTGCTAGTTAATCTCAAAATACAATAAAAAGCCCAAAAGGACTATACTGTAAGTGCCTACACAAACAGGAGGTTAGTCCAAATGAGCCACTTACAGTATACAGCTAAATCCCATCACTTACAATGGAATATGCGTCAATTATCAAAAATTTGTTCTCAGTTTTATCAGGATTATTGTCCGGAAGACTTCAAACACCGTCGTAACGTCTGTCTGTCCAAAGTTTCAGACCAATCTCTTCTAGTTTTACTGCTATTACAAGCTGAACTAGGTATTAAATCACAACGTCACTTTTATAGGATTTGTCAGCTATTTCCCTGCGGTACATTACTAGAAAGAAGTCGCTTTAATAGGCGTGCAAGACAGTTGATTTGGCTGGTTCAAGTGATTCGTCAGGCAATGAACACTCAAATTTCTCCCAATACCATTGTTATTATAGACAGCTTTCCTTGCCACTTTGTCAATCTATTCGTAACCACAGGGTCAGACTTTTCAATGGGATAGCTAATATTGGTTACACCGCCTCTAAACATATGTGGTTTTACGGTTTTAAGGTTCACATGCTAGTGACCTTATCAGGCTACATTCTGAATTATGTTGTCAGCCCAGCCTCTGTTCATGATATTAAGGCAGTTTACGAGTTGCTAGAAAGGTGTGAACAATCCGTCATTTTAGCAGATTTAGGTTACCTTAACCGTGAGCTGAAAGATGAGTTGAAGCAAAATGGCTATCACCTCTGGACTCCCTTGCGTCAAAATATGGAAGGGGCTAAACAGCATAATCATTGGAAACTAATGGCTATGAGACGAACCATTGAGACTAGATTTTCAGAACTTTGTTCCCTTTTTGATATGGAACGAACACTGGCTAGGGGCATGACAGGGCTGCAATTGAGGATTGAACAAATCATACTAGCTTACAATTTGAGATATTTTGAAATTAACTAGCACCATGGGTAATAAGTTATTATTGGCAACTTGAGTACTATTAGCCGCAACAATACCTGCTACATGGGTGCCGTGATTGATATGTTCTAGTTCTTCTTTAGAAATAGTGCTTTTATCGATAGGACCGACAATATTTTGATTATTAGAGTAGTCGTAAACAAAAACAATCTTATCATTGATATGTTGACCATAGGTGATCTTATTTTTTTGTTTTAATGCCTCAAAACTTGCTTCATCAATAATCTGTTTTTTATCAATATCTTGATCTAATTTAAAAGCAGGATGGTTAATATCAAAACCAACGTCAATGACAGAAATTAACTGACCTGCTCCCAAAGCTGTTACTTTTTGTAAGTCTTGAACGTTAGTTGCATCATATTGTGATAAGAGGGTTTGAGCTTTCATTTCTTGACCATCTTTATAAGCTTGAGGAAGCTCTGTATAACTTTTCTGAGCTTCTTCTTTAGGAGAAGTAAGTTCTTCTTCCGGTTGATTTTCTAGTACTGAGACTTCTGCATGATTAGAATTTTCTAATTCATTGTTTAATTCAGAAGGAGCTAGGACTTCTTCTGTGGTAACTATTGTAACGTCTTGCATATTTTCTTCTGCTCGAACATTAGCTGTATACATTAAAAGAACACTTGTGGTAACAAGTGAAATACCTAACATTTTATATCTTTTGTGATTCTTCATGAGATATCCTCCAATTTCTTAATCAATACTATCATATAATTTTTTAATCAAGATGCAATATCTTTTGACCTATTATCTCAAATAATTTTAATACCCGCGTTGTAAAATGAAGTGCAACAAAAAAGACATGTTCGTCTGATATACTAGAATTCCCCAATTCAGTATGGAAAGCAGATGAACATGTCCAACATTAATTCTACCAGAAAATCATCCTATTCTCATCTTTCAGCCACAGAACGGGGTGAAATTGCTGCTTATCTTAAAATGGGAAAGAAACCCGCTGAGATTGCTCGACTCTTGGGTCGTCACCGTTCTACAATCTGCCGAGAAATAAAACGTGGTTCAGTAGAACAGGTAAAGGATAAGAATGGAAAACAAACCTTCTTCAACGCCTATTTCGCTGATAGTGGGCAACGTGTCTATGAAACCAATCGTCAAAAGAGTTCTTATCTCAAGTTGAATGACTGCTCCGCTAGGTTCATTGAACAATTAGAATCTGCCTTGACGGCTAACATTCGTCTCCATAGTGTGGATAGTTTTGTTCAGACTTACAAAGTGAACCATCCTGAAGAAGTCGTCCCCTCTACCAAAACGATTTATCGTTATATCAAAGAGGGGGTATTAGCTATTAAACCAATCGATTTGCCTAAGATGGTTAGTATCAGAAAACGTTCTAAGAAAGTCATGAAGACGAATAAGAAGACTTTAGGTAAATCTATCGAAGAACGTCCAGAATATATTAATGATCGTTCTGAATTTGGGCATTGGGAGATTGATTTGGTTCTCGGCAAGAAAACCAAGGTGAAGCTGTTATGTTGACTTTGGTAGAGCGCCAGACACGCTATGCACTAGGAGTTAAGCTAGAAGACAAGCAGTCCCAAACCATTAACCGTGCTGTCACGCATCTCATCAGTCAGTATCCTATTGCATCCATCACAGCGGATAATGGTTCTGAGTTTAGTTTACTCTCAAACTTAGAAGCTGTTGAAGCTTACTTTGCACATCCCTATTCTTCACATGAGAGAGGAAAAAACGAGAACTTCAATGGCCTCCTCAGAGAATATGTCCCTAAAGGAGTCTCACTTAATCCACTAACCTCTGAAGAACTTGACAATTATATTACTGCCATCAATGAGCGCCCAAGACGACTTCTTCAATATCAATCCTCAAAATTCCTGTTTGAGCTATCCCGAACAGCTTAACATCTGGAACTCTAGTTATCTATGAACTGGTTGCACTTGACTTGACAACTTGCGAATAATTTTAATACTTTAATTTTTAGAAAATAAAAAAACTTATAAAGTATTAGACTTTACAAGCTTTTCAATAATTTATCTCATTTTTTAGAAGAGGCCAAGGGCTGTTCCATCTTCTTTGACATCCATATTCATAGCGGCTGGAACTTTTGGCAAGCCAGGCATAGTCATAACATCACCAGTTAAGGCAACGATAAATCCAGCACCTGTTTTTGGTACAAATTCTCGAATGGTGATATCAAAATCACTCGGAGCTCCTAATAGGAATTGATTGTCTGAGAAACTGTATTGTGTCTTAGCCATACAGACAGGTAATTGCTCCCAGCCTAGTTGCGCAAATTGTTTGAGCTGCGTTTTAGCTTTTGGTCCAAATTGAACAGCTTTTCCGCCATAGATCTTAGTGACGATTTTGGTGATTTTGCCTTCTAAACTATCTTGATCAGAATAAAGGCATTTGTATTCTGCTTGATGTCCTTCAATGGTTGATACGACTGTTTCTGCTAGTGCAACTCCGCCTTCTGCTCCTTTAGCCCATACGCTAGCTAATTCAACAGGAACAAAGATTTCAGCACAGAGTTCTTTTAAAAGAGCAATTTCGGCTTGAGTGTCTGCTACAAATTCATTGATAGCTACTACGACTGGCAAGCCATATTGACGAATATTGTTAACGTGGCGTTTCAGGTTAGCAAAGCCAGCTTTAAGGGCTTGAAGATTTTCAGTAGCTAATTCTGTTTTGGCAAGTCCACCATGCATTTTTAAGGCACGAATAGTTGCTACTACAACCACAGCATCGGGTGCTTTTGGTAGATTTGGAACTTTGATATCAAGGAATTTTTCAGCTCCAAGATCAGCTCCAAAGCCAGCTTCTGTAACAGTATAATCTGCCAGACGAAGGGCTGTTGTCGTAGCTAAAACCGAGTTACAACCATGGGCAATATTAGCAAACGGTCCGCCATGAACCAGGGCAGGTGTTCCATAGATGGTTTGAACCAGATTTGGTTTGATGGCATCTTTGAGGATAAGGGTTAGAGCCCCTTCAACTTTTAAATCTCGCACATAGACTGGCGTACGGTCATAACGGTAGGCTACAACGATATTAGCTAAACGTTCTTTTAAATCATTTAAATCTGTAGCCAAGCATAAAATAGCCATGATTTCAGAAGCTACTGTAATGTCAAAGCCGTCTTCGCGAGGAACACCGTTAACTGGGCCACCAAGTCCTACTGTTACATGGCGTAGCGCGCGATCGTTTAAGTCAACGACACGTTTCCAGATGATACGACGTGGGTCAATATTTAATTCATTTCCTTGTTGAAGGTGATTATCAATTAAAGCAGATAAGGCATTATTAGCTGTGGTAATGGCATGTATATCACCTGTAAAATGCAAGTTAATATCTTCCATTGGTAGAACTTGGGCGTAGCCTCCACCTGCTGCTCCACCTTTAACCCCCATAACAGGGCCTAAAGACGGCTCACGTAAGGCGATCATCGTTTTCTTACCAATTTTATTGAGGGCATCAGCCAAACCAATAGACATGGTTGACTTTCCTTCGCCTGCTGGTGTCGGGTTAATGGCTGTTACCAAGATAAGTTTTCCAGCTTCTTGTGAGGCAACTGCTTGAATTTTATCAAAAGAGAGTTTGGCTTTGTATTTACCGTAAAGCTCAATATCGTCAAAACCAATTCCAACTTTTTCAACAATCTCCGTGATTGGTTTTAAAGTGATACTTTGGGCGATTTCTATATCTGATTTCATGATAACTCCTCAAATTTATTAATAATAATGGTATTATATCACAGATTAAATAAAACGTATATTATTTTGATTTAATCTAAATAAAGTTCGGTTTTTAAAAGCTATAAATAGCTTTTAAAAATACAGTAGAGTTCTTTAAATCATGAAAACATTAACGAAACCAGTTCATCAACTGTGATGGAACCTAGATAAAAACTTAGATCGATGTTCTCTAGTGCTTTTCTGAGAGCATTTTCTTCCATTTTTTGACCAATTAATAAAGCTTCTAAGTCATGAATATCAGCTTTACTAAAGAAATCCCCATAAATACGACAATCTTTTATCAAGCCTTTTTCGACTTCTAAATGGATGTCTATGGTTCCTCCAGCAAATCGTCCATCACGGTGGTAACGGTATTGTGGTGAATTGCCATAGTTCCAGTCCCAATTTTTGTATTTTTCTTGGGTTAAGGCATCAATTTGCTGCCAATCTTCTTCACATAGTTGATAGCGTTTGGCGTAGGCTATATTTTCAATATCTAATAAGTGACAAACCATCAGGTCTTTAAATTCTTCGGTTGTAATAGCTTGGTATTTATCAGCTAAATGTTCTCTGATAGCCCCAACCCGACTGCGTACGGATTTAATGCCTTTAGATTCAATTTTTTTGCGATTGGGATTTAAGGCTTTTTCCATAGCATCAAAGTCCACTTCCAAAAGCAAAGAATAACCGCCATAGACACGCTCATTTGCAATAGTCATGGCCGCACCAGATACTTTTTTACCATCAATAGCTAAATCATTGCGTCCCGTCATTTCAAGTGATGTGGCACCCAATTTATGAAGGGCATCAATTGCTGGTTGATAGGTGCGTTTAAAATCTCCAAAGACTCCACTGTCATTTAAAAGATAACAGATGTTGACGGCACCTGAATCCACATAAACTGCCCCACCACCAGTATCTCTTCGTACAACCGGAATCTGATGTTCTTTTAGATAGTCTTGATTGGTTTCTACCATGGCATTTTGAAATTTACCGATTTCAACTTTGGGATCACAATAATAGGGAAATAAGATATCATCATCTAAAAAAATATTTTCCTGAACATAGACCTGCATGGCTAAAGCAACTGCGCCATCAGTGATACGTTTTCCGTTACGAATGGGTTCAATCAAATACATGTTTTTCTCCTTTTTCTAAAAAACCAGTGAGTATTAATACTCCTGGTGTCTTTGAGATTCATTATTGGTTAAAAAGAGCTTTTGTTTCTGCTATTAACTGGGAAATGTGCTGCGTTAACTCTAAGCTTTGCTGGCGTATAGCAAGAGGCATGCGGTAATGCTTATGGTTTAGCGTTACCAATAATGCATCAGGATTTTCAGCTACTCGTTTCCAGAATGGGTGTTTGATAAATTGAGGAGTGGTATGACCAACTCCAATTTCGATATAAAGTACCTTGCCTGTTTGATGTTGATTTAAAAAGGCCTCATAGCGTTCTTTTTGAGCATGAAAATCAGCATCTTCGACCATTCCTTTTTCTTCATTACGTTTATTTATTTCAAAAGGCTCCCCGCATTTAGGACAAAGGGGAATGAGCTCAGCAGGAATCTTCATATTAGCCTGCTTGGCAATCATCTCCCGAATGAGCTCATCATTTTTGTAGGTCTGTTGGTGACAATGCTGACTGCACTGCCAAAGACCATATTCCCCTTGGATATGAAAGATTTTCTCAGGGTCATAATGTGCTGCCCAAAAGGCATTATCAGCATTGGTTGTGATAATATGATAAGCCTTATTTTTGATCATATCTAAGAGATCAAGATAAGATTGTCCAACAGGCTGATCTAGATAATTCAAAGCGACAAAACGACTTTGAAAGGCACAGTACTCCTGCCAGTCTTCAAAATCATAGAGACTTGCCTGAAGCATGTCTAAAAGCTTGTATTTCTCGATAAAATCTGGAAAGGTATTTTCAAATCGTGGCCCGATATAGGTAAAGCCATCAGCTGCTGACATTCCTGCTCCAATTCCAATGACAAGAACATCTGCCTCGGCTATTAACTGTGCTAGTTGTTCTGCTTGTGAGTCATATTCATTAGAATAAGCCTTCCATTTAGTCATTTGAGACTTCCTTTCGTAATAATGAGTGATAAATCGCTTTATCTTCAGCGGTAAAAGTGTTAAAAACGACGGTTAATCCACTATGATCTTGCGCTTTCCACTCTAGAACGGTTTTCACTGCAATCTCAGCAGCTTCTTTTTTTGGAAAACCAAATTCGCCGGTTGAAATGGCACAAAAAGCGATACTATTGAGCTGATTCTTACGGGCTAAATCCAAACAAGCACGGTAACAACGGGCTAAAAGATCTGCCCTAATTGGTGAAACAACTTGTCCAGGGGCAACACGAGGACCAACCGTATGCATAACATACTTTGCAGGTAAATGATAGGAACTGGTTAGTTTTGCTTGCCCGATGGCTTCCTTGCCTTTTTGTTTGGACATAATATCTTGACAGGCCAGTCGCAAGCGGACACCAGCAAAGGTGTGAATAGCGTTATCAATACAATGATGATTGGGGATAAAACAGCCTATCAGTTCACTATTAGCGGCATTTACAATAGCATCCAGAGCTAATTGACGAATATCTCCATGAAACATTCTTACCTCTGAGAAGTCACTGCTCTCACAATCTGACAGGCTAATAACTGGGCTTTCTTTTTGTAACTCTTCCAAATACAAGTCTTCTAACGCCAGATAATCCTCTGAAATAGCTTTTGCGGGACGTTGATTAAGTAATGATCGCCAAAGAATTTCTCTTTCTTTTAAGGTTTTGGACAGAAAAAGAGGGCTATTATCCTCTTTTTCTGTCCATAGGTAAGCAATCATTTTCCCTAGGAGATCAAATGAATTAGGCATCTTCTAAAGCGTCAAAGGCAGCTTGATCAACATCAGTTAAGACAATAATCCAGTTTTCCTCTGCTTTCTCAGAGTTTAGTAATGTTGGTGTTAGGCTAGCAGCTTCATTGCGTTCTACAATTGTTCCTGCTAATGGACTGAGAACAGACATCACCGTTTTAGAAGCTTCTAAATTAAGAATAATATCATCAACAGCAACTTGATTGGTTTCAGTAAATTCCACATAACCAATTGTTCCGATATCATCTTGAAGCTCAGATGTCATACTGATAGTATATTGGTCTTCGTTTTGTTCAATTAAGAGATAGTTTGCCATTTTTTTCATGATATGAGATTCCTTTCAATCATTAAAGTAACCGCGAAGGTTAAGGTTAGGGTGTTTTATACAATTGAGCTAATAGCTCTAAGGCTTTAACTCTCTGGTCAAAGCCAGGAACTAAAGGAATAGCCAATAGTTCTTTAGCTTGACTAGCTTTGATTAGCTGATCAAGCTCTTTTTTAACTGTGTTTGGGCTACCGATAATCATACGATTACGGTTGAGTGAGATGACTTCTTTTTGCTTTGCTGTTAATTGGTAACGCAAAGCTTCTTCACCATTTGGATAGGTCGTAAATTCATTGAAATCCTGATTACCTAACATCCAAATGTCTAATGACTTGGCAAGCATTTCAGCTTGGTCATCTGTTTCAGCAATCACAATAAAGGCCGCTAAGATAAGATGGGCTTCTTGTGCATAATCTGAAGCTTTAAAAGCCTGATAATAGCTATGAGAGACACGTTTAGCTTCCGTTAGTGGGTCTTTTGGCATATAAGGAAAGATGCCAAAGGTATAGCCTAGACCCAAACGTCCTGCTAATGCTGCTGTTTCTGCGCTATTGCTTAATGTCCAAATACTTGGCAGAGCGTGACTATGAGGTTGAAGGCAAACCGAAGTGGGATTTGGTTGCTGAGGAGATAAATATCGGCTTAATATTTCTACTACCTTAGGGTAATCCTCTTTGACATGAATGCTTGATAAGGCTTTTTGAACCGGCAGGGTACTTAGCGAGTTGCCAAGACCTAGGTCAATTCGGTCTGGATGAAGACTAGCTAAAGTAGCTATGGTTTCAGCTATCTTAAAACTACTGTAATGTAAAGCCATAATACCGCCTGAACCAATGCGAATGCTTTTAGTATGGTCAGCTAAATGCATCATCAATAACTCAGGACTACTAATGGCAAAGGCTTGAATGCCGTGATGCTCAGCTACCCAAAAACGATGATACCCCAGCTCTTCGGCTTTTTGAGCCAATTGCCTGGTTTCTGCTAAGGCTTCTTGAGGCGTTTTGTCTTTATCAATCACCCCATAATCCAAGACACTTAATTTCATGTTTGCTCCTTGTAGTTTTCTTTTAGTCCCCTAAATAATTCACGCTCTTCTTGAGGTAGAGACTCTCCATAGTCCATCAAAGGAACAATATCTTTAAAAGAAGCTTGAGGTATAGCAAGGCTTTCCAAGTCACTGAGTTTGATTTTTAGTTGGATAGTATCTTCGCGACCCTCACGTATTTTGGTGGCAAATTCTGGATCCACAACTAAGGGTGTTGATGCACCAACAAAATCAGCATTTTGCAAAGCTTCTATCGCTTTTTGAGGACTATTGATACCTCCGGTTGCCATAATAGGTAAGCGACCGCTAAAGTGTTCATGCATGACCTGGTTGACCAGTCTTCCTTGATTTGGCCCTTTAGCTCTAAGGGTGTTGCGAAAAACATCATGTCCCCAACTAGCAATGGCTAGATAATCTAACCGGGCAAACTCTAAAGCCCAGTCTAAAAATTGCAGACAGTCTTCTATCGTATAACCAATCTGGGAACCTCTTGTTTCTTCTGGTGTCACACGAAAACCAAAGATAAAAGAGTCAGGTGCCTCTTGCTTAATCACTTCTTGAACAGCCTTAAGCACTTCTAAGCCAAAACGAGAGCGATTTTCCAAGCTGTCACAGCCATAAGCATCTTTTCGTTGATTAGAAAAGGTTGAAAAGAAGGTCTGAATCAGCAAGCGTTGTGCTGAAGATACTTCAACGCCATCAAAACCTGCGGCAATTGCTCTTCTAGTTGCATTAGCATAAGCATCTATGAGATTTTTAATCTGCAAAAGACTTAAGGACTTGACCTGATGTGGCTTTGGTGATTGAAGGATCATAGGACTAGGGCCATAAACAAAACCATGCTTTGTTAAGGTATGACTCGAGAAGCGCCCAGCATGTGTCAACTGTAAGACCGCTTTAGCCTCTTTTGCTTTCATCGCAGCTGCTAATTGCTTTAGTCCTGGGATATCCTCATCCTTAGAGACACTAAAGCCATATTCAAAGAGTTGTCCATACTCATCAACGTAAGCAGCTCCAGTGATTTGTAAAGGAGCTGATTCTGCTCGTCTTAGAGAATAGGCCACATCATCCTGAGTAACAAAGCCTTCTTTGGTTGATGAATTGGTTACCATGGGTGATAGGACAAAACGATTTTCTAATATGATGCCATTAGGTAGCTTTAAAGGGTCAAACAGTGCTTTAAAACTTGATTTCATGGATGATCCTTATCTAGCAGACGAGGTCTGCGCTTCTTTTTTAAAGGATTGTAGTAGCTCTTCTTCTGGTTGCCAGTTCGTAATGGCAAACCCAAGTTGCCTCAGGGTTAACTGCAATCGCTCAATCAAGTCCTCTACGGTGAAGCTAGTTTCAAGAAGGTCTGATACATTAGCCATTGAAGTCGGATCAACCTCAGGATAGGTCACGTTACTTTTGCCGTCACCAAGTCCTATGCGGTAAAACTCAGCAATCATTTCTCCACGACTCATCTGATTTCCACAAACACTCAGATAGATTGAAATTAAAATCCCTTTTTTAATGCGTCTTTGGGCTAATCCTGCAAATTTTTTGCCATTAATACTAAGGTCGTAATTTCCTGGACAATAAGACTGTTTTATTTCAAAATACTCAATCATTTGATAAAAATCTGAAAACATAGCCTTAACCAAATCTACCATGATCAGGTAAGCATCTCCAATACTGATATGTTCTGAGAGTTGATCAGGAATAATCAAAGAAAAATTGAGAATCCCTTGATCTGCCACAACAGCAAGTCCTCCAATATTCCGAACCACAGGATAATAACCTTGCTTTTCAATACTTTCTTTGGCTAAGGCTAAATAAGGAAGTTGACGATCTAACATCCCTAAGATGACAGTATTCGTCATCGGCCAAACATGAAGAATGATGCGATTGGATTCTTGATTAATGGCACGCAAAAAGACATCACTCCAAATAAAAGGAGACCTCACATTCTCTTTCGTAGTAATGGGTTCTTGGAAGATTTGCACCGGCAAGGTGGTCAAATCCTTTAATTGAATCACTAGACTATTCCTCATTTCAAGTTAACATACTTCTTCTATTTTAGCTTAAAATCCTCTATTTTTCCAGTCAGGCTACTACTACAATTCGGTAAAATCATTAAGATAGGTTTCTTTTAATTTAAATTTCAAAATTTTGCTTGCGACTGTTTCAGGCAACTTATCCAGAAAAACAATTGCTTTAGGATTTTCAAAACCTGCTAAATGCTTCCGACTAAAGCTAAGGAGCTCCTCTTCAGTTAGGCTTGATGATTTGTTTTTGACCACAAAGGCCACAACCACTTCCCCCCACTTGTGATTTGGAAAGCCTAAAACGGCAGCATTTCTGACTTCTTCATGGAGTCTTAGAATAGCTTCAACTCGGCTTGAAGAAACCGACTCTCCACCTGTCTTGATTAAATCTTTATCTCGGTCAACCATTATGGCTAAGCCCATCTCATCATATTGAATGATATCACCGGAATGAAACCAACCATGTGCCAGAGCTTTTTCGGTGGCCTCAACGTCCTTATAGTAGCCAGAAAACATTTGCGGTGATCGGTAAACCACTTCGGCAGCTTTACATAGCAGCAATAATTGGCTTAGAATTGTATTTAAGGGCCTTTAAGAGCTGGTGCGTTTGCTCATAGGATCTAGTCATCTCTTCTACAATCTGACCGGACTCGATTTGTTCAATCATTAGGGAGATATCATAACCAACTGAAAAGGATTTGCCACTACTATCAATGACCAAGCCCTTATAGTCACTATTTTCCATTAAAGTAATAGCTTCTAATAGATCACTTAATAAATGTGGATTAATGGTTGACTTTGGTGTTCTGATGTCAAAGACAAGTATCTGGTCCTTGGTTGCTCTAAGACTTGATTGGTGGGCTTTCTCCCATATTAAATGAGGAGCTAGAGACTCTACTGCAACCTTGCCATCTAGGTTTTCTCCTTCTTGATAAAAAGCCGTTTGTTTTTGATTAATCCAATCAGGAAGCTGGCCGAAATGCTTCTCAAGTCTTTCTGTTACCCAGTCAAAGCCCAGTTGATCCCCTAGTTGGAAGGGACCTAATTGCCAGTTATATCCCCATACCAAGCAGCGATCAATATCTCGATAATCGTCAGTAGCATAACCAACATTATAAGCAGCATAATAGAGTAAGTTGGCAATGACTTCCCAAAGATAATTAGCCAAAGGATGATCTGATGTTAGTATGTTTTTCAAGTGACTGACAGGATAAGATTTGTTAAAACCTTTAATCAAATCATGATTAGGTTTTTTCAGCTCTCGATAATGGAAAGTTTGTGGATCCATCACCAGATTTTTCTCTTCGTCTGTCTTATAATAAGTCAGAGAAAGTGACTTGTCTTTGACAGATAAGTTTTTCATATATTCTGCTAGAGGACGAGAGCTAAAAAAGTCCTTTTCTCGACTATCTGCCTCATACAGGAGGCGAACTTGATAGGATAACTCCAAGCCAGTGTAATCAGTCAAGAGATAAGGTCCCATAGGGGATCACTTAAGAGCGTGGCAAGAAAGGTAATCAACTAGTTCCGGAGCCATACCATAGTGCTCACTGAGACGCATCACATCATGATTGGCAAAAAAACCAATCCGATTCGCCAAAAAACCCAAAACGTCTTTCACCACAATCGCTTCTTTTCCTAGCTGATTGGAGATGAAGTGATTGATTTTTTTAACATAAACTTGCGAAAGTAACTCATGTGGAATTACTTCCACTAACTTCATGTGACGAACTGGCGCAAAAAAATGCAAGCCTAAAAAACGGTTTTTCTCAGAAGCTTTGAATCCCTCAGCAATTCTAGTAATGCTTAAAGTTGAGGTATTCGTAGCAATTATAGTCTCGGGAGCTATTACAGCTAGCACACGACCAAAAAGTACTTGCTTGGCAACTAAATCTTCTACAACTGCTTCAATTACTAAATCACTTGTAATTCCGTCAGTTAACACATCTTCTAAGTGCTTGACTTGCAATCGATTGATATACTCTAGCTTAAAAAGACGTTTTGTGACATAGGCTTCTAACTTTGCTAGATCCTTTTGCCAATCTTTTGTATCAGTGACTTTAACTAAATCAACAGTCATGTTATTGTTTATCAAAAAAGTAGCGATTTGCTTACCCATCATCCCAGATCCTAAGATGGTAACTCGTCTCATGTAACTTCCCCATTCTTTTTTAATAGTTTTATCATACCGTTTTTTGATGTAATTACCAAATAATACATATGAAAATGTTTTCACATACTCTAATATGACTATCAAAATGCTCTAAAAAATGAAGAAGCTTCGTTTACTATTTCCTAAAATTTTAGTAAAATATGTCTATGAAACTATTAATCACATCAGGCGGTACAACAGAAAAGATTGATACCGTTAGAGGCATTACTAATCACTCTACTGGAAGGCTTGGAGCAATAATAGCCCAAAAATTCTTAAATCAAGGCCATGACGTCACCCTAGTCACTACCAAATCGGCAATTAAACCGCATCAACATTCTCATTTAACCACCATTGATATTACAACTGTTGCGGATCTCATGGCTGTTTTAGAAAATGAGGTGCCAAAACATCAGGTCTTAATTCACAGTATGGCAGTATCTGATTACACACCCGTTTATATGACTGATTTTGAGAGTGTCAATGAATCTGATGATTTAAGTCAATTTCTTCATCACCAAAACGATCAAGGGAAAATTTCATCTCAATCAGACTACCAGGTACTCTTTCTTAAGAAAACACCAAAAGTGATTTCCTACGTGAAACAATGGCATCCGCAGATTCATCTATTTGGTTTTAAACTCTTAGTTGATGTTGCAAAAGAGGAATTAATTAAAGTAGCTCGAGAAAGTCTTAAAAAGAATAAAGCCGATTATATTCTAGCCAATGATTTAAAGGATATTACAGACAAGGGTCATAAAGCACTTTTAGTTAGTGAGACTCAAGTAGAGCAAGCTGACACGAAAGAAGCAATTGCCCAATTAATCTATGAAAAGGTAAGTCAATTATGATAAAAAAAGTCACCTTAGCCGTTTCAGGTAGTATCTCTGCCTATAAAGCAGCTGATTTAACGAGTCAATTGGTTAAAAGAGGTTATGACGTGACCGTTTTGATGACACAAGCTGCTACTGCTTTCATCACGCCACTAACTCTTCAAGTCTTATCCAAAAATCCTGTTCACTTAGATGTGATGGCAGAAAACGATGTTAAAATTGTCAATCATATTGAGCTAGCCAAGCAAACTGATCTGTTCATCTTAGCACCTGCTAGTGCAAATACTTTAGCACATCTCTCTTATGGATTTGCAGATAATATTGTCACTAGTGTCGCTCTGGCTTTACCAGAAAGCACACCAAAACTCATCGCTCCAGCTATGAACACCAAAATGTACTTAAATCCTGCGACACAAGAAAATATCAAACGACTAACAGATTTCGGTTTTAAAGAAATTCCTCCAAAATCTAGTTTGTTAGCTTGTGGGGATACTGGTCCTGGATCTTTAGCAGATCTCAATGATATCTTGAACTCAATTGATTTTCTCTTAAAAAATGCTTAATTGTGTCTTGTCACCCCCGTCAAAATCATGTATTATAATATAAAAACTATTGGAGTCTAAAATGAATCGCCATAAATCTTCTGAAATCTCTCGCATTGCTATTTTTTTTGCTATTATGTTAGTTATTCACTTTATTAGTAGCCTCGTTTTTAATCTTTGGCCAGTACCTATTAAACCAACTTTGATACATATTCCAGTTATCATCGCATCCATTATGTATGGACCAAGAACTGGAGCTATCCTAGGAGCCCTTATGGGGTTGATTAGTGTTATGACAAACACGATTGTACTTCTTCCGACAAGTTACCTCTTTTCGCCATTTGTTGAAAATGGAAACCTTTTATCTTTAGTCATTGCAATGGTTCCTCGTATCTTAATCGGTATCACTCCTTCTTATTGTTATAAATGGCTTAATAACAAGTTTGGTTTAGCCCTTTCTGGAATTGTGGGTTCCTTAACCAATACTATCTTTGTACTATCTGGAATCTTCTTCTTCTTTGCCACTGTATTTGGAGGCAATATCAAAGCCCTTCTGGCAGCTGTTATTTCAACAAATGCTATTGCAGAAATGATTATTTCGGCTATTGTTACTCTAGCTATTGTACCTCGTTTATCTAAATTAAAAAAATAAGCCTGTTAACAATTACAACTTCTTTTAAAAGAAGTTGTTTTTTTGAACCAAATTTATTATCTGAAAACTTGAAAAAGCAACTGTAAACTATGCAAAAAATTAGTGATTTTTTCTTTTCAACATGTTATAATGAAAGCGGTTAAAAATATACAAGGAGACTACTATGACTTATACAGAAAATTATCAAAAATGGCTTGATGTTCCAGATCTTCCTGACTATTTAAAAGAAGAATTATTAAGTATGGATGCAAAAACCAAGGAAGATGCTTTTTATACCAATTTAGAGTTTGGAACAGCTGGAATGCGTGGTTATATCGGAGCTGGAACAAATCGCATTAACATTTTTGTGGTACGTCAAGCAACTGAGGGTTTGGCAAAATTAGTAGAAAGTAAAGGTCAAGAAGCCAAGGATGCTGGTGTGGCCATTGCTTATGATTCTCGTCATTTTTCACCAGAATTTGCCTTTGAATCAGCCCAAGTACTAGCAGCTCATGGTATTAAATCATATGTTTTTGAAAGTTTACGTCCGACCCCTGAACTTTCCTTTGCCGTACGCCATTTAGGTGCCTTTGCAGGTATCATGGTTACAGCAAGTCATAATCCTGCACCCTTCAATGGTTATAAGGTCTATGGTTCCGATGGAAGCCAAATGCCACCGGCTGATGCTGATACCTTGACAGACTATATTCGTGCTATCGATAATCCTTTTGTTATCAAATTAGATGACCTAGAAGAAGCTAAAGCCTCTGGCCTAATCCAAGTAATCGGAGAGGATGTAGATGCAGCTTATCTCGAAGAAGTTAAAGATGTTAATATTAATCCTCAATTAATAAGAGAATATGGTAAAGATATGAAAATCGTCTTTACCCCACTTCATGGAACGGGGGAAATGTTAGCTCGCCGTGCTCTAGCTCAAGCCGGATTTGAATCAGTTCAGGTTGTTGAGTCACAAGCTAAAGCAGATCCAAACTTTTCAACGGTAGCCTCTCCTAATCCTGAAAGTCAAGCTGCTTTTGCGCTAGCCGAAGAGTTAGGAAGACAAGTAAATGCGGATGTTCTTGTAGCCACTGACCCAGATGCTGATCGCTTAGGGGTAGAAATTCGTCAAGCTGATGGTAGCTATCGAAACCTTTCTGGAAATCAAATCGGGGCTCTTATTGCTAAATACATTTTAGAAGCTCATAAAGTAGCTGGAAGCTTACCAGAAAACGCAGCTCTAGCAAAATCAATTGTTTCTACAGAATTGGTAACTAAAATTGCTGAGAGCTATGGATCAACCATGTTTAATGTTCTTACCGGCTTTAAATTCATTGCTGAAAAAATCCAAGAATTTGAAGAAGAACACAACTACACTTACATGTTTGGCTTTGAAGAAAGTTTTGGTTATTTAATTAAACCTTTTGTACGAGATAAAGATGCTATCCAAGCTGTTTTATTAGTAGCTGAAATCGCTGCTTACTACCGTTCTAAGGGATTAACTTTGGCCGATGGTATTGATGAGATTTACAAAGAATATGGTTATTTTGCTGAAAAGACCATTTCACTTACCCTATCTGGTATTGACGGAGCTAGCCAAATCCAAGAGATTATGACAAAATTCCGCGAAACCCCTCCAACTCATATTGGGGAAACTCTCATTGTGAAGTTAGAAGATTTCCAAAAACAAACAGCAACTACTGCTGTTGGCATCGAACCATTAATGACATCACCAAGCAATGTTCTAAAATACACACTAGAAGATGATTCTTGGTTTGCAGTGCGTCCATCAGGAACTGAACCAAAAATCAAGTTCTATATGGCTACAATCGGTGAGACACTTGAAAGTGCAGAAGAAAAACTAGCTGCCATTGAAGAAAAAATTAATTCTTTTATTAGCTAAGAATACAATAAAGCCCTCTTTGACTCAATAACTCAAAGAGGGCTTTACTTATCAAAGAGATAATAAAAAAGAGCCTAGGCTCTTTTTTATTATTTGGATTTGATATAATTGACACCATCTGCTTTTGGAGCTACAGCTTGTCCAAAGAAAGCTGCCAGAATCAAAATGGTTACAAAATAAGGTGCGATCTGGAGATAAACCGTTGGGATTTTCTCAAGTAATGGTAGTTGAGCACCAATAACCGCTAAACTCTGAGATAAACCAAAGAATAAACTAGATAACATAGCACCAACTGGGTTCCATTTACCAAAAATCATTGCTGCAAGAGCGATGAAACCAGGACCTAAAATAGTGGTTACAGCAAAGTTAACCGAAATAGATTGAGCATAAACAGCTCCACCAATTCCTCCTAAGAAACCAGATATCATTACACCAAAGTATTTCATCAAATAAACATTGATACCAAGTGTATCTGCAGCTTGAGGATGCTCACCAACAGAACGAAGTCTCAAACCGAATCTTGTTTTATAGAGAATAAACCAAGCCAAGAATGAAAAGGCAATGGCTAAATAACCAACTAGAGTTGTATTTTTAAAGAAAATTGGTCCAATAACAGGAATTTCAGACAAAATAGGGAAATCAAATTTACCAAACGATTGTTGAATGTTGTCTGTTTGTCCCTTACCATACATGACTTTTACTAAGAAAACTGCAAAAGAAGGTGCTAGTAAGTTTAAAACTGTACCACTAACAATATGGTCAGCTCTAAAATTAATAGTTGCTAAGGCATGGATTAAGGAGAAAATAAGTCCTACAATACCGCCAACAAGAACAGCAAGCCATGGTGTTGCTTTACCAAAGGTTTCAGCGAACTCTAAGTTGAAAACAATCCCAGAGAATGCCCCCATAACCATGATTCCTTCAAGTCCAACGTTGACCACACCCGATCTTTCTGAGAAAGTTCCACCGATACTTGTGAAAATAAGAGGTGTAGCATAAATTAACATAGATGAAACCAATAAGGCAAAAATCGTTACTAAACTCATCTTATTTACCTCCTTTCACTAGCTTTTTTGGTCGAATGATATAACGTTCAATCAGATAATGGGCACCAACGAAGAAGATAATTGAGGCAGTTACCACTTTTACTAATTCTGGCGGGATACCTGCAATATTCATCCCTGGAGCACCAATATTTAAAACACCAAATAAGAATGATGAGAAAAAAATACCGATTGGAGAGTTAGCCGCTAATAGACTAACTGCCATACCATCAAAACCAACTGCTAGTGAACTACCTTGTACAAAAACATTTTCAAAAGTACCTAGTCCTTCTACAACTCCACCTAGTCCAGCTAAAGCACCAGAGATAATCATTGAAAGGATGATAGTTCGTTTAGAAGACATCCCTGCGTATTCAGAAGCATGTGGGTTGAGACCAACTGAACGAATCTCAAAACCTAAAGTGGTTTTGTTAAGCAAGAACCAGATTAGGGCAATGGCAATAATGGCAAAGAAAATACCAATATTAATACGAGAGTTATTAGTTAAAGCTGATAGCCAATGAGTTTGATAACTAGCATTATCACTAACTTGAATAGTTGAATCAATACTTTGTTTGACACTCTCAGGATAGCCACGTTGAACAATAGCATTTCCGACATACAGAATGATGTAGTTCATCATAATCGTAACGATAACTTCACTTGTACCAAGATAAGCACGAAGTATCCCTGGAATAGCTCCAGCAATACCACCAGCAATCATTCCGATAAGAGCTGTCATAAGAATCAATAATGGACGAGGCATATCTGGATTTAAGAGTGCAAACCAACCTGCTGAAATCCATCCAGCTAAAGCCTGTCCAGACAAACCGACGTTGAAGAAGCCTGCTCGGCTCGCAACTGTAAAACCAAGTGCGATTAAAATTAGTGGCCCCATAGCCCTAAAGATTTCACCAATATTTTTAACACTACCAAAGGCAATTTGGAATAGTCCCTCGTAGCCCCATATTGGATCATAACCAAAGATAAACATGATAATAGCGCCAAGTAAGAATCCTAACCAGACAGAAATCATTGGCACAGCAATTTTTTGTGCTTTTTTAGACATGACTTTCCTCCTTATTAATTGAACCACCTGCCATTAAAATACCCAATTCTTGTTTATTGGTGTTTTCTGACAATACGATACCTTGAATTTTACCGTCATGAATAACAGCAATTCGATCAGATAAATTCAAAATTTCATCAAGTTCGAAACTAACAACGAGGACAGCTTTACCTTTATCACGTTCTTCAATCAAACGCTTATGGATATATTCAATAGCTCCTACGTCAAGACCACGTGTTGGTTGGCTAACAATAAGTAAATCTGGATCGCGGTCCACTTCACGAGCGATAATGGCTTTTTGTTGGTTACCACCAGAAAATCCTCTAGCCGGTACTAGTTCATTGGCTCCGCGAACATCAAATTCTTTCATTAATTGGCGAGCATAATCATTAATTTTATTATAATTTAAGATTCCGTTTTTACTTAGAGGTTGTTTATAATAGGTTTGTAAGGCCGTATTTTCAGCTAAAGACAAATCTAAAACCAGTCCATCTCTATGTCGATCTTCTGGAACATGCCCCACTGATAACTCAGTGATTTTGCGTGAAGACAAATGAGTGACTTCATTATTTTTGATCATGATACTTCCAAATTTGGCTTTACGTAAACCTGTAATAGCTTGAATTAACTCAGATTGACCATTTCCATCAATTCCGGCAATCCCTACAATTTCACCAGCTCGGACATCTAGAGATAAACCCTTAACTGCTGGAATCCCTCTGTTTTCATCTACTTCAAGATTTTTGATGGATAAAACCACATCTTTTGGTTCAGCAGCTTTTTTGCTAATTGTAAAGGAAACAGAGCGTCCAACCATCATCTCAGCTAAATCTTGTGAAGTTGCTCCTGCCACATCAACGGTTTCAATACTCTTACCACGACGAATAACTGTTACTCGGTCAGCGACAGCACGGATCTCATCCAGTTTATGGGTAATTAAAATAATTGATTTTCCTTCTTTCACGAGATTCTTCATGATTGTCATCAATTCTTTAATTTCTGCAGGTGTTAAAACGGCAGTTGGCTCATCAAAGATAAGAATATCTGCACCACGATACAAGGTTTTCAAAATCTCAACACGTTGTTGTGCACCAACAGAAATATCAGCAATTTTAGCTGATGGATTAACTGCTAGGCCATATTTTTCAGATAGTTCTTTAATTTCTTTGCTAGCCTGTTTTAAGTCTAAACGACCGTTTTTGACAACTTCATTTCCTAAAATGATATTCTCTGCAACAGTGAAAGCTTCTACTAACATAAAATGCTGATGGACCATTCCAATACCTAATTTGGCCGATTTGGATGGGGAATCAATTAATACAGTCTCACCATTAATAACAATATCTCCGCTAGTAGGTTCTAATAGACCAGCTAGCATATTCATTAGTGTTGATTTACCTGCACCATTTTCACCGAGTAAGGCATGAATTTCACCTTTTCGGACATTCAGATTAATATGGTCATTTGCAACAAAATCACCAAATTTCTTTGTGATCTCTCTCATTTCAATGACATGCTGTGTCATGGGATAATTTCCTTTCAATTCAACCTTTTATTTCAGTCTAAAAAGGGCGACCGACAAAGGTCGCGCTTCTAAAGTAATTATTTTTCAGGAACTTTGATGTCGCCAGCTTTGATGTCGTCTTTTGCTTTTTTAACAGCTTTAATGACATCATCTGAAAGATTTGTTGTTGCGATATCAACACCACCATCTTTCAAGCCGTAAACAGTTGTTTTACCACCAGGGAATTTCTTATCTGCTACTTGTTTGTTAATCAATTCAACAGATTTACCAACTTGTTTGATTGATGAAGCTAACACGAAGTTTGAAGATTTACCATCTTTAGAAATATATTTACCTTCATCTTTTTGATCACGGTCAACACCGATAACCCAAACTTTATCTGCTTCATCACGTTTTTCATTAACAGCTTTAGCTTCATTGAAGACACCTGCACCAGTACCACCTGCTGCTTGGTAAATAACGTCTGCACCAGCAGCATATTGAGCAGCTGCAATTGTTTTACCTTTTGCAGCATCACCAAATGATCCAGCATAGTCAACTTTTATTTTAATAGAATCGTCAACTGATTTAATACCAGCCTCGAAACCTTTTTCGAAACGAGTGATAACTGTACCTTCCATACCACCTACAAAACCAACTGTTTTAGTTTTAGTTGTTTTGGCAGCTGCGATACCTGCTAAGTATGCTGCTTCATGGTCAGCAAAGGTTACACTTGCAACGTTATCTTTACCTTCAATCACATCATCGATGATAACAAAGTTAACGCCACTATTGTCGCCAGCAGCTTTTTCAATGGCATCTTTTAAGGCAAATCCAATACCATAAATTAATTGATAGCCACCTGAAACTGCTGTATCTAGGTTAGTTGCATACTCAGATTCACTAGTTGATTGGAAATAATCGAAACCGGCACCTTTTTTAAGGCCGTTTTCTTTACCCCAAGCTTGTAAACCTTCCCAAGCTGATTGGTTAAATGATTTATCATCAACACCACCAGTATCGGTAACCATTGCTACTTTTAAGTCAGCATCACCTTTACCAGCTCCTTTTGAAGCACCACGATTACCACAAGCAGCTAAACTTAGTAAAGCAACAGAAGCTAAACCAAGACCAATAAATTTCTTGTTCATGAATATGAACCCTCCTAAAAAATATTTCTAGCAAATGAATTGCTGAAAGTAATATAAAGCTTTATAGCTCAATAACAAAATTTAGTCAGATTACGTTAAATCTGTAAATGAATAAGGAAGTAAATCACCGACAGTCATTGTAACAGTGTGACCATCTTTGGCAATTAAAGTAACTGGAGAACTTGGTTCAAAGAACTCGGCCATAACCTGCCTACAAGCTCCACATGGCGAAACGGGTTCCTGAGTCTCACCATATATAGCAATCTCAGTCAATTCACGATGACCTTCGGATATGGCCTTAAAAATGGCTGTTCGTTCGCCACAATTGGTTAAACCAAAGCTAGCATTTTCAACATTGCAGCCTGTATAGACTGAGCCGTCAGCTGTTTTTAAAGCCGCTCCAATTGGAAAATGAGAATAAGGAACATAAGCATTTTTGCTGGCTTCAATTGCTAATGAAACTAAATCAGTACCCACCATTTGCAATTTCACCCTTCATAATGGTTACGCCTGCAGAGGTCCCAATACGTGTAGCTCCTGCTTCGATGAATGCTAAAGCATCTTTAAGTGAACGAGCACCACCTGCTGCTTTAACACCAATATCTGGACCAACAGTTTCTCTCATTAATTTAACATCTGAGATTGTAGCACCACCTGTTGAAAAACCAGTAGAGGTTTTCACAAAATCAACACCAGCTTTAACTGCCAATTGACAAGCTTTTACTTTTTCGTCGTCAGTCAATAAACAAGCTTCAATAATCACTTTGACAAGTTTATCACCACTTGCTTCTACAACTGCACGCATATCATCTTCAACAGCTTGGTAATCTCCTTGCTTTAAAAGACCAATATTAATAACCATATCGATTTCATCAGCGCCTTTAGCAATAGCATCTTTTGTTTCGAAAGCTTTAGTTTCAGAAGTGTTTGCCCCTAGCGGGAAACCAACAACTGTACAAACTTTGACATCAGAATCTTTTAGGGCTTCAGCCGCATAAGCCACCCAACCAGGATTGACACAAACACTAGCAAACTGATACGTTTTTGCTTCTTCAATTAATTGATCAAATTGTGGTTTGATACTATCAGCTTTTAAAAGAGTGTGATCGATATATTTATTGATATCCATTCTGATAATTCCTCCTTAGGAAATGATTTTTATAATCTCTTTTGGCTCAACTTGTTCTGTTCCTATTTTAACATTTTTTTCAAATTCTGTAAGCCCTTTTTTATCCAAAATATCTTGTGAAAAGACGACTGCTATGCGGTCTCCTTTGCTTACTTTATCTCCAACTTTTTTGTCAAAAACAATACCGCTTTCATAGTCTAGTGGATCTGTTTTCACAGCACGTCCGGCTCCCAATCTCATGGCAAATAAACCAAATTCTAAAGCAGGGAGCTCAGAAATATAACCATCTTGATCAGCAAAAATTTCAGTTTGAACAGGTGAGCTTGATGCTCTATAAAGATCATCAATGTCTCCACCTTGATAAAGAACCATCTCTTCAAATTTTTTCAGTGCAGTTCCATCAGTTAAGTGTTGCTTAATCTCATCAAGTGATTTTTGCACTCCGGCAAGTTCTAGCATGATTTGTGCAAGTTCACAAACAAAATGAGTAATATCCTCTCTGCCTTTACCTTGCATGATTTCAATAGCTTCTAAGACTTCTAAGCGATTTCCAATAGCTCGTCCCAAAGGTTGACTCATATTAGTAATAACAGCTACTGTTTGACGTCCTACTTCTTTACCTAAATCTACCATTAAACGAGAAAGCTTTTCAGCATCTTCAATGGTTTTCATAAAAGCGCCATCTCCAACAGTAACGTCCAAAAGGATACTATCTGCTCCAGCAGCAATTTTTTTACTCATAACAGAACTGGCAATCAATGGAATAATATCAACCGTTGCTGTTACGTCTCTTAGAGCGTACAATAATTTATCTGCTTTTACTAACTGATCTGACTGTCCAATAACAGAGATGCCAATATCTTGAACTTGTTTGATAAAGTCTTCTTGACTACGGTCAATTTGAAACCCTTTAATAGCTTCCAACTTATCCAATGTTCCACCAGTGTGACCTAGACCACGTCCACTCATTTTAGCAACAGGAACACCAAAACTTGCTACTAAAGGTGCTAAAATCAGGGTTACTTTATCTCCAACTCCTCCTGTAGAATGCTTATCTGTTTTTATACCCGATATAACAGATAAATCAATTTGATCTCCAGATTCAACCATGCTCATTGTTAAATCACGAGTTTCTCGAGTGGTCATCCCTTTAAAATAAACAGCCATCGCAAAAGCTGCCATTTGATAATCAGGAATAGTTCCTTGAGCATAGCCTTCAATCAACCAATTGATTTCCTCAGTAGTTAGCTCTTTACCATCACGTTTTTTTTGAATTAAATCAACCATTCTCATATTTGACACTCCTTAGGATATAATAGCCTTTTTCTTTTTTGATGATTTCAACATTTCCAAAAATCATTGCCATTTTCTCCTTAGCACTTGGTCCTCCTTGTTTTTTCTGAATAACAATGGTTAAGTCCCCCTCATTTTCAAGAAAGTCAACGCTTTTTTCAATGATTTCGTGTACTACTTTTTTACCAGCGCGAATTGGTGGATTACTGATAATGTGTTGAAAATTACCATCTACATTTTCATAAATATTTGAAGGAAAAATAGTAACCTCAACATCATTTTTTTCGGCATTTTTTTTAGCTAAATCTAAAGCACGATTATTAATATCAACAAGAGTTGCTTTCACGTTTTGAACTTTTGTTAAAGCAATCCCTAAAGGACCATAACCACAACCCAAATCTAGAACTGACTCATTAGGAAGAAAGTCCAAAGTGCTTAATAAGACTTGGCTTCCAAAATCAATCATTTTTTTTGAGAAAACACCAGAATCTGTCAAGAATGTAAAGGGCTGATTTAAGAGCTTTACGTTCAATTCATGAATATCATGAAGACTGTTTGGATTCTCGTCATAATACATATTTGTCATGGTTTTTCCTATCTTTTTAAGATGCTTTTTTATTCTATCACACTTTGAAACGGTTTACAAGACGCTTGTTTTTTAAAGTTTTTCAGTCATTTATCGGTAAAAGCGAACATTACAGAATGACTTTTTAATTTACAGAAAAATTACGTTTCATCGTTCGATTTTTATGACGTTTTCTCGCTAAAAATAAGGAATTTCAGTCAAAAATTTTTCATTTTTCTCCATGAAAATGATATAATGTAAGCACTGCCAGAATATTAGGAGTTTATATGTCAAACGAATTTATCAACTTTGAAAAAATGCCAAGAGAAGCTTGGAAAAAGTTGCATCAAAATAACAAACCTTTACTTACTCCAGAAGAACTTGAAAACATTACAAGTTTAAATGATGACATCACCTTAGTTGATGTTATGGAAATCTATTTGCCACTAATTAATTTAATACAGATTTATAAAATTTCACAAGAAAACCTCTCCTTTTCAAAAAGTCTCTTTTTAAAGAAAGATATACAAAAACACCCCTTTATTATCGGTATTTCTGGTTCTGTTGCTGTTGGAAAATCAACGACAAGTCGACTTCTACAACTCCTTTTAGATCGAACTTATAAAAATAGTTCAGTTGAGTTGGTAACGACAGATGGTTTTTTATACCCAAATAAGACTTTAATTGAAAGAGGCATCTTAAATCGTAAGGGATTTCCTGAATCTTATAATATGGAATTACTTTTAGATTTCTTAGACACCATCAAAAGCGGTCAAGCTGCCTCTGTCCCAGTTTATTCGCATGAGATTTACGATATTGTACCAGATCAAGTACAAACTTTTGAGAGTCCCGATTTTCTAATCGTTGAAGGGATTAACGTTTTTCAAAACCAACAAAACAATCGTCTTTATATGAGTGATTATTTTGACTTTTCATTATATATTGATGCCGATAGTCAGCATATTGAAAACTGGTATTTAGAACGCTTTTTGAGTATTCGTGAATTGGCAAAACATGATCCAAGTAATTATTATACTAAGTACAAGGAGTTATCTCAAGAAGAAGCTATTGCCTTTGCTAAAAATGTTTGGAAGACTATTAATTTAGAAAATTTAGAACGCTTTATTGAACCTACAAGAAATCGCGCTGAAGTTATTTTACATAAAGCACAAGACCATAAAATTGATGAAATTTTTCTTAAAAAGTGATAAAGGGTTGCCAAATACTTATATTTTCTATATAATAGTGTAGTTAGATTAATTTGGAGGTGAAAACATTGGCAAATATTAAATCAGCTATCAAGCACGCTGAACTTAACGTTAAAGCAAACGAAAAAAATTCAGCACAAAAATCAGCTATGCGTACTGCAATCAAAGCATTTGAAGCTAACCCAACTGAAGAGCTTTACCGCGCTGCTTCTTCAAGCATCGATAGAGCTGAGTCTAAAGGTTTGATTCACGCTAACAAAGCTAGCCGCGATAAAGCACGTCTTGCTGCTAAACTTGGCTAATAAATATCCAATGAAAACTCCAATCGGAGTTTTTTCTTTTTCATATTTTAAAAGCTTGAACAGACTATCATCTGCTCAAGCTTTTTACTTATAATTTAACTTCAAAAATACTTCCTTTGGGATTATTATCTTTTACTGTTATGGTTCCTTTCAAGGCAGACACAATTTGCTGGGCTAAAGCTAAGCCTAATCCAAAGCCTCCTTTATGACGAGTTCTGGCCTTATCAATTCGGTAAAAGCGGTCAAATATTTTCTTTTTCTCTTCGTCTTTGATCCCTGGACCATTGTCACTGACCCAAATCAATAAATTTTTGTCACTTGTCTTCACTTTAACTGTTACACTTCCGTTTTCTTCTGTGTATTTTATAGCATTATCAAATAAAATCGTCATTAATTGTTTAAGCAAAGCTTTATCCATTTTTAGGGGACGGTTAACCTCATTAATCGCAACAAACTGCTTACCGCAATCTTGAGCAACTAACTGATAATTTTCAAAAACAGCATCGAAAAAAGAGGGTTCAATTGCAACCAAGTGAGGATTGATTCCATCATCACGTCTTGCTAAATTCAATAAATTATTGGTTAAGATGCGCATATTTCGCACTTCATCTAGACTAGAAGCAATGTGTTCACTATTTTCCAAAATGGTCTCATTTGGCTTTCTAAAAAGGGATTCCAAGCGATTTTGTAAAACCGCTAATGGCGTCCTTAATTCATGACTAGCATTTTCAACAAACATTTTTTGTTTTTCATAGCTTTCTAAAATCGGCTTACGACTCCATTTAGCTAAGTAAATACTAGCTAAAATAGAGATCAACCAAAAAATAGTCATGATAATAATAATGATTTGCTCATAACGATCATTTGCAGACTCAAGTTGTTGAACATTGACAACCGCCATCATGTAAGTAACAAGAGGGTAATTTTTACTGTGAACTCTAACCGTAATGGTATGGTATTTTTCTTCTTGTCCATAAAAATTAACTAAACGTGTAGGAACAATGGTGTCTAGTTGACTACGGTCCAGATGAAAATTTTGGTAATTGGAAAAAGCATCCAGAGAATTTAGAATAGTCCCGTCAGCACTAAAAAGGATGATGTCCATGTTTGCAGCCGATGAGCTACCTAACTTTGACCCTTCTAAGTCTGGTAAGGCCTTTAGCACATTATTTTCTGCGTCAAAGTAAAAGGAAGATATCCTTGCCATGGTCCGATTAGCATAAGCATCTGCGTTACGACTTATAGCAATTAAACTACTGTCAACAGAAGAGTAGACACCAAAGCGCATGATTTGCAAAATGATGATGGTCATGACCACAAAAATTCCTGTAAAGACAGCAAAAAAATGAAAAAAATGCGTGTAGCTATCGGATAGCAATTCCTTTTTTATCTTATTCATTGGTTTTTAAAATATACCCCACACTTCTTAAGGTTTGAAGATTTGCTCCAAAATCAGTTCCTTTCAGTTTTTTTCTAATTTTAGAAACGTAGACCTCAACAACTGAAATAGTGGTATCACTATCAAATCCCCAAATTCGATCAAAAATTTGAGATTTAGGTAAAATGACATTTTGATTTTGCAAAAGATAGACCAATAAATCGAATTCTTTGCCTAATAATTCCATGCTTTTACCATCAACTTGCACTTCTTTTCGTGTTAAATCAACTGTGACATTTCCAAACACTAGATTATTATCTGTTAGTTTTCCAGAGCGCTTTAACAAGGCCTGAATACGCATCTTCAACTCTTCTAAATAGAAGGGTTTTGTCAAATAATCATCTGCTCCCAGCTCGAAGCCATGTCCTTTGTCATCTAAACTCTCTTTAGCTGTCATAATCAAGACAGGGAGCTTAATATTTTTTTCTCGTAATTCTTTTAACACCTGAAAACCATTTTTTTCAGGTAACATTAAATCTAACAGAATCAAGTCATAGATGCCACTTTCTGCTTCATATAAGCCTTCTTCCCCATCAAAGACTTGAGTTACATCTGCAAAATCATCCAAAAAGTCAAACACAGAGTTTGATAAGCTAAGATCATCTTCGACTAATAGAATTTTTATCATATATATTCCTCACCTTATAATTATAGTTATCATTGCGCTGCTTAGAGGCATCTGATTTCAATTTCTCACAGGAATCCTTTTTATGGTACTATATCATACCAAACTTAATTTTGTCTAAACTTTTAGTTAAAATTGATAAGCTAAAGCTATTATATTACTTTTTGTCACCATCTTGATTCACAAAAAAGCTGAGAAAACTTTCTCAGCTTTTAAAAGACTTTTTAATATTGACTCACTGCCTCATGAACAGCTGCTTTGTCTTCTTCTATTAGTTTCACACGAGCAGTAATTTCATTAATTCCCATTGTAATATTTCGATTAATAGCCATATCACTCAATTGTGGTTCAAAGAAGGCTTTAAATTCAGCAAGTCGCTCTGGCGTTTTAAAATAAGAAGCAGGATAGATAACAAATTTGTCAAAGCTCATGTCCCCTCCAAGGGCAGCTTTAATCCAATCCCAATTCTCTCTCGCCCATTCCCAAATACTTTCTTGAGTGAAGTGTTGAGATAATAACACCATATACCAAAAGGCTAAATCTTGTGGCTTAATAATATCCTTATCTTTCAAACTGTATTCAATACGTCTTAAGGTTGAACTTGATTTGGTATGCGCTAGGGCAACTGTCAAATCATTTCGCAAGTTATTATCCTTGGTTGAAATATAAGTGTCAAAATAGATGTCAACTAAGGCTTCTGTTTCGAAATGCTTCATTTGATTAATTAAGACAAAGCGTCGAATAGCTGCAGGTAGTTTGCAGATATCATCTTCGTATTGATCAAAGATGGCATGTGCTCTCTCACTGACGGCTTGATGATTAATCTTAAGGAATAGAGACAATACAATCTGTCTGACCATTTCATCTTCATCACTTTCATCTGCCTTTTTATCAAAACCTAATTGATTGTAATCTTCCTGGAAAATACTTGTAATTAAACGGTTGAACGATTTTTCAGCTAGCGTTTCCTCATCAATAAATCGATCTAAACCTTTGATAACTGTTTCAATGGCAGCTGAGACTATATAAGACTTAGGAGCATCCAATTGTGCAATCAGTTCTACCAATTCAGCATAGGAAATCAAGCCAGCTTCAGCTAAAAGACGACGCTCTTGAATAATTTGAAGTAAAGACGTATTATCAAGATTTGACATTTCTGACATCAAATCACTTAGTAATTGTCCTTGGTAATCCGTAATATAATGAGCTGTATTTTCAGTATTAAAGCGGAGAGGACCTTGGTTTTCTGCAGCTAATTGACCAAAGTTAGGAATAACTAGAACTTCTTCTGTTAAGGTTTCTGGCAGTCCTTGCCAAGTGGTATTGAGTGGAATAGGCCATAAACGGTTTTGATCTTTTACTTCTCCAATAAAGAACCCGCGTTGTAAAATGAAGTGCAACAAAAAAGACATGTTCGTCTGATATACTAGAATTCCCCAATTCAGTATGGAAAGCAGATGAACATGTCCAACATTAATTCTACCAGAAAATCATCCTATTCTCATCTTTCAGCCACAGAACGGGGTGAAATTGCTGCTTATCTTAAAATGGGAAAGAAACCCGCTGAGATTGCTCGACTCTTGGGTCGTCACCGTTCTACAATCTGCCGAGAAATAAAACGTGGTTCAGTAGAACAGGTAAAGGATAAGAATGGAAAACAAACCTTCTTCAACGCCTATTTCGCTGATAGTGGGCAACGTGTCTATGAAACCAATCGTCAAAAGAGTTCTTATCTCAAGTTGAATGACTGCTCCGCTAGGTTCATTGAACAATTAGAATCTGCCTTGACGGCTAACATTCGTCTCCATAGTGTGGATAGTTTTGTTCAGACTTACAAAGTGAACCATCCTGAAGAAGTCGTCCTCTCTACCAAAACGATTTATCGTTATATCAAAGAGGGGGTATTAGCTATTAAACCAATCGATTTGCCTAAGATGGTTAGTATCAGAAAACGTTCTAAGAAAGTCATGAAGACGAATAAGAAGACTTTAGGTAAATCTATCGAAGAACGTCCAGAATATATTAATGATCGTTCTGAATTTGGGCATTGGGAGATTGATTTGGTTCTCGGCAAGAAAACCAAAGGTGAAGCTGTTATGTTGACTTTGGTAGAGCGCCAGACACGCTATGCACTAGGAGTTAAGCTAGAAGACAAGCAATCCCAAACCATTAACCGTGCTGTCACGCATCTCATCAGTCAGTATCCTATTGCATCCATCACAGCGGATAATGGTTCTGAGTTTAGTTTACTCTCAAACTTAGAAGCTGTTGAAGTTTACTTTGCACATCCCTATTCTTCACATGAGAGAGGAACAAACGAGAACTTCAATGGCCTCCTCAGAGAATATGTCCCTAAAGGAGTCTCACTTAATCCACTAACCTCTGAAGAACTTGACAATTATATTACTGCCATCAATGAGCGCCCAAGACGACTTCTTCAATATCAATCCTCAAAATTCCTGTTTGAGCTATCCCGAACAGCTTAACATCTGGAACTCTAGTTATCTATGAACTGGTTGCACTTGACTTGACAACTTGCGTCTCCAATAAAGAATTGCTTTTGAGTCAGAATTAACTGGTCATTTTCAACCTTAGCTGACAAAACAGGATATCCTGGTTGCTCTAACCAAGCATCCATGAAAGCTGCCACATCCTTGCCAGAGCTTTCAGATAAAGCATTCAACAAATCACGTCCTACGGTATTACGATACTGATGTTTTTCAAAGTAAGCTGCTAATCCTTATCTCCAATCCAACGGCGAAGCATATGCATTAAACGTCTTCCCTTAGCATAAACAATTGCTGGATCAAAGAGGGTATTAATCTCATCAGGGTGATTAACGGCAACATGAACAGACTGTACATCATCAGTCGCATCACGCTTAAGGGCTAATGGTGCGCCACCTGTTTGAAAATCTTCAAAGATGTTCCATGATGGCTCGATTGCATCAATAGCAACATATTCCATCATATTAGCGAAGCTTTCGTTTAACCATAAATCATCCCACCATTTCATGGTAACTAAATTACCAAACCATTGGTGAGCAATTTCGTGAGCAACCACAAGTGCAACCTGTTGGCGGCTAATAGCTGTTGAATTCTCGTCCACCAAAAGGTAAATCTCGCGGTAAGTGATTAGTCCCCAGTTTTCCATAGCTCCTGAAGAAAAGTCTGGCAAAGCAATATTTAAGGATTGTGGGATTGGATACTTGACTCCAAAGTAATCTTCATAAAAATCAATGACACGAACTGCGATATCAAGTGAAAAGTCTAGAGAAGTTTTGGGATGTGCTTTTGTCGCATAAACGCCTACAAGTGTTCCATTTTTACTGGTTACTGTTTTACCATGCAAATCGCCTAAAGCAAAAGCTAATAGGTAAGATGACATACGAGGGGTTGTATCAAAAGACCATAATCCAGTTTCTTTACGCAAATCAACATTAATCTCAGGCATATTTGATAAGGCTATTTCGTCAGTCATCTGATCAAACTTAAGGCTTAAATCAAAAGTAGCCTTTGCTTGAGGCTCATCAATACATGGAAAGGCTTCTCTAGCAAAATGACTTTCAAATTGAGTCGAGATGACTTCCTTTTTTTGGCCATTTTCGGTGTAGTAAGAAGGGTAAATACCGGTCATATTATCGGTAATATTTCCAGAGAACTCAATAACCAGTGTCATCATTCCTGTTTCTGGAAGCTCTACACGCACAGCTTCATGGTCATTATCGACTTGGAAATTCACGTTTTCGTTATCCAATAAGATGGAGCTAATCGTCAAATCTTTTTGATGAAAAGAGATGTGGTTATCTAATGCCTCACCATTAATGGCAACATTACCTGTAAAGGTTTTGTTATCACGATTGATATCTAAAAAGATATTATAATTTTCGGGAACAAATTTTTCGATAAAATGTTCTACTGTCTTCATACGACTCCTCAATCTAAAATAAAATAGTGATTAGAAAAATTCCAACCACTATTATATCATATTTTCTTATAATTCAATAATTTTACCAGTCTTAAGGTATACGATCCACTCACAGATATTTCGAGCATAGTCTCCAATACGCTCTAAGTACATCAATACTTGGAAGTACTCTTTACCAGCAAACACCGCATCTGGAGTTTTGCGAATTTCTTCAACAGCCAGAGCTTGAATTTCACGGAAATAATTATCAATAATCTCATCTGAGGCAGCGATTTCGTAGGCTCTCATGTCATCAGCGTTAATGTAAGCATTCAAGGCTTCTTCAACCATTTGCTTAACTGCTTTTCCCATAAGATTGATTTTTTCTTCAACAATCGGAATTCTTTCTTCACCTTTCATACGAATGGTTGCTTTGGCGATGGAAGAGGCATGGTCACCCATACGCTCAATATCACTAGAAGCTTTCAAAACAGTGATAACTGTTCTCAAATCATTTGAAACAGGTTGTTGTAAGGCGATAATCTCAAGAGATTTCTTTTCAAGCTTTGTTTCAAATTCATTGATAGTGTCATCTTCTTCAATCACTTCTTTAGCTAACTCACGATCATGGCTAACAAATGCACGCACTGTTTTATTGATTTGTGCCAGCACTTCTGTCCCCATTGAGTAAAACTGATTATGGAGCTTATCTAATTCTTCTTCAAATTTCGTTCTTAACATCTTTTTTTCTTTCTATAACTGTGTTTTTTTCAGAAATAAGGTCTTTTTCAACTATTTTGAGTCAGACCTAACCAAACTTACCAGAAATATAATCTTCTGTTTCTTTTCGTTTTGGATTCATAAACATGGCTTTGGTGTTACCAAATTCCAAAAGATCACCACCTAAGAAGAATCCAGTGCGATCAGATAAACGAGAAGCTTGTTGCATGGAACGTGTCACAATAACCATTGTATAGTCATTTTTAAGGGATAATAAGGTCTCTTCAATCTTACCAGCTGAGATAGGATCTAATGCTGATGTAGGTTCATCTAACAAGATGATTTTAGGACTAGTGGCTAAGACCCTAGCAACACAGACCCGCTGCTGTTGCCCTCCTGAGAGACCTACGGCAGAATCGTGCAATCTATCTTTGACCTCCTCCCAAATGGAAGCCCCTTTGAGAGAAGATTCTACAGCTTGATCTAAAAGGGCTTTATCTTTAATCCCTTTTAGTCGAAGTCCATAGACCACATTTTCGTAAATAGACATTGGAAAAGGATTAGGCTGTTGGAAAACCATTCCAATCTCTTTTCTTAAATCTACGGTATCTGTTCTAGGACTGTAGATGTTGTGACCATTATAAACGATTGTTCCTGTGATAGTAACTTCAGGATTTAAATCGTTCATGCGATTAATCGAACGTAAGAGCGTTGATTTTCCTGAACCTGAAGGTCCAATCAATGCCGTAATTTCGTTAGGATAGAGATCTAAAGAAACTTCTTTAAGTGTCTTTTTCTTATTGTAGTAGACGGAAAGGTCTTTGATTTGTAAAATAGGCTCTGTCATCTCTACTCCTTTCTATCCAAAGTGACCTGAGACATAGTCATTGGTTGATTGGCATTTGGCATTTTGGAAGATGTTCCCAGTTTTATCGTATTCAATCAAATCACCAAGATAAAAGAAAGCGGTGTAATCACTTGCCCTAGCAGCCTGTTGCATGTTATGGGTTACGATAATGATGGTATAATTTTTCTTCAATTCAAACATGGTTTCTTCCAATTGCATGGTGGCAATTGGATCAAGTGCTGATGCAGGTTCGTCCATTAATAAGATTTCTGGTTTTACAGAAATAGCTCTAGCAATACAAAGACGTTGTTGTTGACCACCTGATAAAGTGAAGGCAGATTTATGCAAATCATCTTTTACCTGATCCCAAAGAGCTGCCTGTTTTAAAGAAGTTTCAACGATTTCATCTAAAACCTTTTTATCTTTGACACCAGCTCTTTCGTGAGCAAAAGTAATGTTTTTGTAGATAGACTTAGCAAATGGGTTAGGTCTTTGGAATACCATACCTAAATGCTTCCGAATTTCATAAACGTTCATGTATTGACGGTTGACATCAATACCTTGATAAAGGATTTCACCAGTTACTTTAGCAATATCGATTGTATCATTCATGCGATTTAAGCTACGAAGATAAGTCGATTTACCACAGCCAGATGGCCCAATAAGAGCTGTAATTTTATTTTTTTCAAACTGCATATCAATCCCTTTGATTGCTTCTTTAGCTCCATAATAGACATGCAAGTCTTTTGTTTCTAAAGCGATCGTTTTTTCTGGGAAGGTAATGATATGACGTTCATTCCAATTATATTCTGTCATGATTTCTCCAATAGCAAAGACTTATTTAGCTGCTGTCATCTTAGAATGAAGGGTCTTTCCAATAAAGCGAGCTGAAAAGTTGAAAATAAGAATAAAGATTAACAAGACTGCAGCACTACCAGCTGAAACCAAAGTCGCATCAGGAATGGTTCCTTCACTGTTAACTTTCCAAATGTGAACTGCCAAGGTTTCGGATTGTCGGAAAATCGAAATGGGACTTGTGACACTTAGTGGATTCCAGTTTGACCAATCAAGTGCTGGTGCAGATTGCCCTGCAGTATAGATCAATGCTGCTGCTTCTCCAAAGATACGTCCTGACGCCAAAACAATACCTGTTACAATCCCAGGTAAGGCTTCAGGAATGACCACATGAAAGACCGTTTCCCAACGAGATAAACCAAGAGCTAGGCCTGCTTCTCGTTGTGTGTGATGAACATGCAGTAAGCTATCTTCGACATTTCGAGTCATTTGCGGCAAATTGAAGACTGTCAAGGCAAGAGCACCTGAAATGATAGAAAAGCCATACTCAAACTGAACCACAAAGATCAAATAACCAAAAAGTCCGACAACTACCGAAGGTAATGAAGATAAAATCTCAATACAAGTTCTAATAAAATTCGTAACGGGTCCTTTTTTAGCATATTCTGCTAAATAGATACCTGCTCCAGTTGAAAGAGGGATTGAAATAATTAATGTGACAATCAATAGGAAGAAAGAGTTATAAAGTTGAATCCCAATTCCTCCACCAGCTTCATAAGATGATGACTTACCAGTTAGAAAGGACCAACTAATATGAGGTAATCCCCTAACTAGAATAAACAAAATTAATGAAGCCAAAATAGCTACAATGATGCCAGCAATAGTATATAAACTACCAGTTGCTATTTTATCGACTTTTTTAGCGTTCATAATTTCTCTTTCTCTCTTTCGTAATTAATTTAACAAGTGAATTAAAGGCAAGACTCATTAATAAAAGCACTAGAGCTAGAGACCAAAGCACATTATTTTGTACTGTTCCCATAACTGTGTTTCCAATACCCATTGTCAAAACAGAAGTTAGGGTAGCAGCTGGTGTAGTTAAAGAGTTTGGCATAACAGCTGAGTTACCAACCACCATTTGAATAGCTAGAGCTTCACCAAAAGCTCTTGCCATCCCAAAAATAATAGCGGTAAAAATACCTGGACGAGCAGCGTTTAATACAACGCGCCAGATGGTTTGCCAGCGAGTAGCTCCCATTGCCATAGAGGCTTCACGGTAATGACGCGGAACGGCTCTTAGGCTATCTGTTGTCATGAAAGTAACTGTTGGTAAAATCATAACAAACAAAACACCGACCCCTGAAAGTATCCCAAAACCTGTTCCACCAAATAGTGAGCGCATAAAAGGAACAATAATTTGTAAACCAATAAATCCATAAACAACCGATGGAATACCAACAAGTAACTCAACAGCTGGCTGTAGTAACTTAGCCCCGTACTTTGGGGAAATCTCTGTCATGAAAACTGCTGCTCCAATGGCAAATGGTGTTGCAATTAAAGCTGAAAGAATAGTTACTAAGAATGAACCTGTAATCATTGGAAGTGCTCCCAAATAAGGGACGCCATTTGCATCTTTAACACTTGGTTGCCACTCTGTACCAAATAGAAAACTAAAAATATTGATTTTATCAACAAAGAAAGTTGACAGTCCTTTTTGTGCAACGAAAATCAAAATCATTGCTACGATGAACACAATCAAAGCTAGACATAAAAAGGTGATTGTTCGACCGAATTTTTCTAATCTAGAATTCTTTGATGGTGAGACTAATTTTTTAGCCAATTCCTGATTTTTCATAATTCCCCCGTTTATTTATCAGTCACTTTGCCGTCATGAGTTTTAACAACTTTCATGTCCGTAATTGAAATATAACCCATGTGAGTGACGATTCTACTTTGAACTTCATCTGATAACATGTAGGTAAGAAATTCTTGAGTTAAACCATCTGGTTTTCCTTTGGTATACATGTGTTCATAAGACCAAATCGGCCAATCATTGGTTGCTACGTTTTTGGCATTAGCCGAAAAACCATTTAATTTAAGGGACTTCACAGAAGAATCCACATAAGCAAATGATAAATAAGAAATAGCACCTGGTGTTTGTGAAACAATTGATTTGACCATACCATTAGAATCTTGTTCTTGACTCTGTTTGGCATTAACACCTTTCATAATCACACTGTCAAAGGTCGCACGTGATCCAGAACTAGCAGCGCGATTAATAACCGAAATGGCTAAGTCTTGCCCTCCAACCTGTTTCCAGTTTGTATATTGACCAGAAAAGATTTTTTGCAGTTGATCACTAGTCAAGTTTTTGACTTTAACTTTGGGATTGGTAATAACAGCTAACCCTGCTACAGCTACTTGGTGGTCAACCAATTTTTTAGCATCAATCCCATCTTTTTCCTCAGCGAAAACGTCACTATTTCCGATTTGAACGGCACCGGATTGTACCTGTGATAGACCTGTACCTGATCCACCACCTTGGACGTTAACAGTCTTTCCTAGGTTCTTACTTCCGAATTCATCGGCTGCTGCTTCAACAAGAGGTTGTAGCGCAGTAGAACCTACGGCAGTTATTGATTCACCTTTTTCAATCCAGCTTGAACATGCTGATAAAAAAAGAGTGGTCGATAATGCCAAAAGACCTAATAAAAAGAATTTCTTTTTCATTTTCATATTTCCTATTCCTAAAAATAAAGGGTTCATGTGGAATTTAGACTCTTCCACATATTCTTAATAGTAACATATCTATAGGTGCTTTAAAAGAATTTTTTCTTTAAATGTATAAAAATTTAATCTTATGAAAAATGCTAAAATCGAAGCCCTTTAGGGAAACTATTTTTGAGTGTCTTACCAACAATTTTGGCAAATCCTAAACCATTACCTTTGATGACTACTTGATACCAACCATTTGGGTAACTATCAGCCAGATTAACCACATTTCCAGACACATAAGCTGAGAAATCTTCTTCAGAAATAGTGATTTTTTCTAAAACATCTTCAGGATTTAACGCTAATCCTAGTGCAAACGAAGGTTCAAAGCGTTTCTTTTTGAAGACACCAAGTTCTAGCCCATTTCTTGCTATTTTGAGATGTTTTAATGAGGGAAGTCCATCTGGTAATAAATAAAGATGATCACCAAAAGTCTGTAAAAATCCCTTTAACGGTTCTTTTAACTGATTTTTTTCAAATGCCTTCCAAAGCTCTAACTGTTCTCTTGTCAGATTGGATTTTTGAGCTTTTACAGGCTTGGTAACTTGAGGACTTCTCGTATCTTTGAGCTTAGCTACAAACTGGCCTTCTCCTTTATGGTAGTGAGGATACATTCTAGCAGCTTGAGGCATGTCAATCCCTTCTACCATGCCATTTATCTTAGGGATATCAAGCAGTTGCAGATAGGAATAATTCTCAAGGAGCCAATTAACTACGCCTTCATTTTCTTCTTGAGACCAGGTACAAGTTGAATAAATGAGTTCTCCGCCAGGCTTTGGCATAGCTAAGGATTGATCTAAAATTGATTTTTGCAGGTTAGCGCATTCTAAAGGATAGTCCTTATGCCAATATTGTATGGCTTCTGGATCCTTACGAAACATGCCTTCACCTGAACAAAGACCATCAAAAACAATGGTATCAAAAAATTCTGGAAATACCTTAGCCAAGTTTTCAGCAGATTCATTGATGACAACAACATTTTGGGCACCAAAGCGTTCGACATTCTCCACTAAAATCTTACTACGCTTTTTGGAAATCTCGTTACTGACTAAGAGTCCTGTATTGTCTAAATAAGAAAGAAGATGTGTCGTTTTGCAACCTGGTGCTGCAGCCAGGTCTAAAACCCTATTTCCTTTTTTAGGTACAGCAACTTGCGCAACCATCTGTGCAGCCGGCTCTTGTGAGTAGACACATCCTGTGACATGCTCAATCGATTTTCCTGAGACCTTGCCGTAATAACCCCACTTAGTATTGGCGATTGCCTGATCATATACATTTAAACCCATGGTGCTAGTTAATTTCAAAATATCTCAAATTGTAAGCTAGTATGATTTGTTCAATCCTCAATTGCAGCCCTGTCATGCCCCTAGCCAGTGTTCGTTCCATATCAAAAAGGGACAAAGTTCTGAAAATCTAGTCTCAATGGTTCGTCTCATAGCCATTAGTTTCCAATGATTATGCTGTTTAGCCCCTTCCATATTTTGACGCAAGGGAGTCCAGAGGTGATAGCCATTTTGCTTCAACTCATCTTTCAGCTCACGGTTAAGGTAACCTAAATCTGCTAAAATGACGGATTGTTCACACCTTTCTAGCAACTCGTAAACTGCCTTAATATCATGAACAGAGGCTGGGCTGACAACATAATTCAGAATGTAGCCTGATAAGGTCACTAGCATGTGAACCTTAAAACCGTAAAACCACATATGTTTAGAGGCGGTGTAACCAATATTAGCTATCCCATTGAAAAGTCTGAACCTGTGGTTACGAATAGATTGACAAAGTGGCAAAGGAAAGCTGTCTATAATAACAATGGTATTGGGAGAAATTTGAGTGTTCATTGCCTGACGAATCACTTGAACCAGCCAAATCAACTGTCTTGCACGCCTATTAAAGCGACTTCTTTCTAGTAATGTACCGCAGGGAAATAGCTGACAAATCCTATAAAAGTGACGTTGTGATTTAATACCTAGTTCAGCTTGTAATAGCAGTAAAACTAGAAGAGATTGGTCTGAAACTTTGGACAGACAGACGTTACGACGGTGTTTGAAGTCTTCCGGACAATAATCCTGATAAAACTGAGAACAAATTTTTGATAATTGACGCATATTCCATTGTAAGTGATGGGATTTAGCTGTATACTGTAAGTGGCTCATTTGGACTAACCTCCTGTTTGTGTAGGCACTTACAGTATAGTCCTTTTGGGCTTTTTATTGTATTTTGAGATTAACTAGCACCACGGATACATTTAAATGTTTTTTTAGGGGATTAATGCGAAAGGCACTAATAGCTTGTTGGTCAAAACTATCAAAGAAGGCTTGACTTTGGTCGCCTAAGATAGCCTGATAATAGTTTATGAAATCTTCTGGTAATTGTATTTTCTTAGTCATTTATTCTGTATTATAGTTTAAATAGGATTGAATTTTCTTACGTTTAGCCTTTGGTATAAACATGATTTTTTGACGAGTTTGAAAATCCGGTTCATGTCCTTCTATTGTTAGGAGAAGATAGCCAAGTTTTTCCCCCATAATTTTAGCGGCCGCATAATCCCACGGTTGAATGTGAGAAAAATAAGCGACTAGTTGTTGGGTAATCACCTTAATCATACAAATACCTGCTCCACCGTAAACCCTAACCCCTAAGGTCTCTTGTATCAAATCACAAAGCTGGTATTCATTTCTAACTAACATTCCGGCATTACAACCAATTAAGCTACGTTTTAATTCCTTATCTTCATAGGGTTTGATGGGACTGTCATTTAAGGTAACCTCAAACTCACCGCCACCGCAATAAAGTTGATCTGCCATGACATCATAAATTAAGCCAAATTTACCTTGTCCTTCTTCATAATAAGCAATCATTACCGCAAAATTAGCTTTTTGAACAATAAAATTGACGGTTCCATCTATAGGGTCAAGAACCCAGACATTTCCATCTGAAACGGGATGTCTCACATCATTTTCTTCGGCTAGAATGTGATCATTTGGATAGGCTTGTCGAATGCGATTAATCAATAAATCTTGAGTTTCTTGATCGACATTAGTGACTAAATCATCAAACTGTGACTTAACAGAAATAGCCACTTCTTCAGACATTCTTGATTTTATATAGCAACCAGCTTCCTTAATGATATCTTGAGCGAATTGGTATTTAGTTTCCAAGAGTAAAGAGTCCTTTTTCTACTTCCTGTGCCTTTTTAACAGCTTGATAGCTAGAGTAGCCGCTAGCTTTTTGAAAGTCACGGTCAATTTGTTTTTCTTGGGCCTTTGATGGCACAATTTCTTTAAAAATACGATAGGCTTCAAGAAGTTCTTGAGCGTTGACTTTTGATTCATAAGCTAATTCCACTTTATTCAAAAAATGGAGCACTGATGATATTTCTTCAGTGCTCCAACTTAAGTCAAGTGGATAATGATAATTAGTTGACATATTATCCCTCAATCTCTGCTTTTATAGTTGCTTGACGTAACTCTTGTTTACGATAGTCACGTGGCAAAAAGGCTCTAATTTCATCTTCGTTAAAACCAATTTGCATGCGTTTTTTATCCATAATAATTGGGCGACGTAAAAGACTAGGGTTTTTGGCAATAAGGTCAATCAAATCTGATATCGATAGCTCCTCTACGTCAATATCTAATTTTTGGAAGACTTTTGATCGGGTTGAGATAATGTCTTCTGTTCCATTTTCTGTAAAGGATAAAATTGCCATCAGTTCATCACGACTTAATGGACTTGTGATAATATTATGTTCTTGAAACTCGACTTCGTGCTTCATTAACCACGCCCTTGCTTTACGACAACTGGTACAGCTGGGTGATAAAAATAAGGTAACCATACTTTTCCTCTATCAATTATACTTACCTTATTATACAAAAATTTAATAGAGTTGGCTATCTTTTTTCCAATTTAATGCTTCTTCTTTATCTCGTTCTAATTGCTCAACCAAATCTTCAATTCCAGCAAATTTAACCATGTCTCTAATTTTATCTAACCAGATAATTTCGATTGATTCTCCATAAATGTCGCCATTAAAGTCAAAGATATTTGCCTCTAAACGAAGTTCTTGGCCACCAAAAGTAATATTTTTTCCGATGCTAGTCATTGAACGATAACGCTTTTCTCCTATGATGACATCAGTCACATAAACCCCATCAGCAGGAAGATAAGTCCGATCCATGGGAGCTAAGTTGGCAGTTGGAAAACCAATAGTACGTCCACGCGCATCACCATGAACCACCATTCCACGGGTTGAAAAATCATAGCCTAACAATTGATTGACCTTGGCAACATTGCCTTCTTTAATTAATTGTCTGATACGAGAAGAAGAAATCTTTTGATTATCTTCTGTAATTTCTGAGACAGTATGAACACTTCCCTCAAAATTTCTAGCTAAATAGTCACTATTGGTACGATTGTGTCCAAATTTATAATCAAAACCAACCACAATATGCTTAGCTTTGAGACGCTTAATATAGCATTTGATAAAGTCATCTGAAGATATTTTTGAAAAAGCTGTTGTAAAATCAATTAAATACAGCTTATCAACACCATATTCTTCAAATTTCTGAAATCGTTTTTCAGGATAAGTAATGTGACGTAATAGTTCTGGCGAAAAACGCGCAAAGGTCAATTTAGGAGACTCTGTGAAGGTCAGAGTCACTATTTTTAAGGCTTCTTTTTGTGCAATAGCCTTTGCTTTGTCAAATAAGGCCTTATGACCTCTATGTAAGCCATCAAAATAGCCTAATACCAAAATGGTATCTTTTTCTTCATTTATTTCTTTGTAATGTTTGATATGTTGTATGTCCATTGATATCCAATCTAGTAACTCAAATCAGTACTTTTCGTGGTTTATAATTGCCATCTCTTTCTTCTAGAATGGCAACCAGTTTATCCTGATGAAAAGCAGCCAGTAGAGGCTCCTGACTTGGCAAAGTAATTCTACGACCAAAAGAGATTTCAGCTGCTTCACTGTCATTGATGACTAACTTTGGCAAATCACTCACTCCATACTCAATTGGAAGTAAAAAGCTGTGATCGCCTGTGGCTAGTTTATCAGCAATGTCTGACAAGGTTAAAGCATCCTCTAGAACTAAGCCCGCTGAAGCTTGTCGCTCCAAATAGGACATGTGACTAGCTATACCTAGCGATTTTCCCAAATCAACTGCCAAAGTACGCACATAAGTTCCTTTACTACAGCTAACACGAAAATCAAATTGACAAGTACCTCCAGTAAACGATAAAGGGCTTGTCCGTTCAAACTGATAGATGCTCACTTGTCTTGTAGGACGCTCAACGCTTTCTCCAGCACGCGCGTATTCATATAATTTACGGCCGTTAACTTTAACAGCAGAATACATGGGAGGAACCTGACTGATGTCCCCCATAAAAGATTGCATGGCTTTATCAATCATTTTTTCATCCAAGGAGGATGGCAGAGTACTTCTTTCGACAACCTCACCGCTTGCGTCTTCTGTTGTCGTGGAAAAGCCTAGAGTGATTTGCCCTTGATAAACTTTTCCTGAATCTGTCATGTATTCAATCACACGCGTGGCTTTGCCGACTGCAATCGGTAAAACTCCGACAACATCTGGATCCAATGTCCCACCATGGCCGATTTTTTTCTCCTGCAGCAATTTTCTAAGTTTAAAAACAGCGTCATGTGAGGTCATTCCTGCCTCTTTTTTAAGATTAATTATTCCGCTAATCATGTTATTACTTTCATTTTTCAAAGATTCACTCCCTCATTATAACTGTTCAAAAAGGGTTTTGACAAGTATATGAACTTATACTATGTAGTGTTTTTTTGGATGATAGATTTCTCTATTTATCCTGCAACTCTTGAAATTTATCTCGCATGGTTGGATTCCTTTTTGTCAATTTTTTCACTGAGACATCGTCCAACTTGTTATTGGCAAGGCGTAATTGATTTTCGCTAGTAGTCAAAAAGCGCTTGACTTCTTCCATTCGTTTAATGGATTTGTCAATTTCATCAATGGCTTTTTTGAAATTACTACTTGCTGAATGGTAATTCTTAGCAAAAGCCGTCTTAAAATGTTCTAAATCCTCTTCAAAATGGGTAATATCAATATGTTGTTCTTTAACAAGAGCTAATTCTTGCTTATACTGCAAACTATTCATGGCAGCATTTCGCAAGAGGCCAATTAAATGAATAAAAAGCTGCGGACGAACCACATACATCTTAGGATATTCATGACTAACATCTACAATACCAGTATTATAATAGTCATTGTCAGCCTCTAAAATAGAGACCAGGACAGCATATTCACACTTCTTTTCTTGTCGGTCTTTATCTAACTCTTTGAAGAAATCACTATTTTTATGTTTGGTCTTTGTGGTGTCAGCTTCATTTTTCATCTCAAACATGATGGATAGGATTTCAACACCCTTATCATCTGTCTCACGATAAATATAGTCTCCTTTTGACCCACGACTTGATAATTTGTTATCCTTTTGAAAAATCGCCTTTGGAAAAGCATAGCTACGGACTTTGTTAAATTCTGTTTCTGCATACAGTTCTAGACTTTCACCAATGGCTTTTGTCGATTGTTGCGCTTTAAAATTCTTATAAAATTCGACTTGCTCGTTTGCAGCTTTTAGCTGACTATCAAAATCTCTGCGTAAGGAAGCTATCGAGAGTTGACTCTCTTTTTCTTGAAGCTCTAAACGACTCTGCATATGATCACGTTCTTTTTCAACTTGAGTGAGAGCCTCTTGCATTTTTGATTTATTTTCCCATTCCAGTTTTTCCAATTGGCTTTGTAGTCCTTGAACGACTTGATCTTTTTCGGATAATTTTTTGGTTAACTCTAAAGCATTTAAGGAAGAAAGCTTGTCGAGTTTTCCTTGTAATTCTAGGATTTCTTTATCTTTTTTAGCCAGCTTTTCCTGAGCCAAATAAGCTTGCTCTTTTTCCACTTGCTCTAAATGGTGACTTAAGGTTTGTATTTCTCCCTCTTTTTCAGATAAGAGTTCTTGAAGCTTGTTTTTGGACTTCTCTTCTAGTAAAGAAATCTCGTTTTCCAAGCGTTGAGCTAGTTCTTGTTCAAACTCTTTTCCTCTAACTTGTGCCAACAGTTGGCTATACTCTGTTTCATTAATAGTAAACGAGGTCTGACAATGGGGACATCTAATTTCCTTCATTTGTTTCTCCTATACTGACTGTTATGCTAAATTAAGGCTAAAGCTGATTGTAATCTTGATAAAATGCGACTTTATAGTCAATAAAACGTTCTAATTCTTGTAACAATTGGAAAAGTATGGCTCTATCTTCAAATTCTTGACGACTTTGAGGTAAATCTCTTTGTCGGAAAACTTCGAGCAATTGCTCAATATCTTCTATGAGCGTTAGAGCAGAATTTTCTTCACTTAACTGGCAAGCTGTTTCATGAAAGAGGTGAGATAATAAGATGCTTTCTCTGCTCTGATTAGTGACCTTATTCAGATTGACAGCCATCTGATTTAAGAGACGGTTTTGATTGCGTCGCATTTCGAAATAGTGGACCTGATAATTGGTCTGTTGAAAAAGACTGTTATGCTGTTCTCTATAGACTAGTTGTAAAGCATTCTCTAGCACTTGATCTAGTTCTTTTATCATTTGCCCTTCGTTTTGCCCTTGGCCTTCTAGCAAAAACTGTTCAAATCGAAATAAGATAGCTTTCAAACCGTCCTCAACCTCTTTGTGGTATTTATCTAGCTTACCTTCATTTGAACCCATATAGGTATTAAATAAGAGAGCTATACCAGTTCCAATGATAAACAGCAAGAATTCGTTTAATAATATGGGAAAAGCAATGCTCTTTTCTGCTAGCAAGTGTGTCACTAAGACGGTTATCGGCACTAAACCTGACTCCAAATGCCAGCGATACAAAAGAGGAATGGTGACTAATAGATAGAGCGCCAAAGCTATTATCGAAAAACCCATGGTATAAAAGAAAAGACTAGCTACAACAAAAGCAAGAAAAAAGGCTAATAATCTATTTTTGGCAATCACTAAACTAGATTTTCTAGTATCAAGAACACTCAATAAAGCAATAATTCCTGCTGAAATAGCATAGGATAAGTCTAGATGAGAAGCAATGATGACCGCTAAAATAGTAGCAAAAGTCATTTTTATGGTACGTTCTATTAGTCCCATGACGATTCCAACCCCAATCCTTTTTGAATGTCTTGTTGAATATGATCCCATTCTTGTTGAGCACGTTTCAATTTTCGATTATAATCACTTAATCCTCGTAAGTATTTATTAATCAAATAGTCTTGTTTGACTAGAGGAATTAAAGGAATAGGGATATCTAAAAGACCCTTTGTGGACAAATTAATAACATCTTTTCCATTATCTACCGAATCCAAAAAAGCTTGACCCAGTTCAGATTCTAAGAAGAATTTGATGTAGTAGCCTCTCAAAGAACGCTGAGGCCTTAAAACTGTAATATTTGAGGAAGCCACCATTTCCTGGTCTTGTTTGTGAAAGACACAAACTTTTTTTTGTGTTCCTTTGGAAGCAATCAGAACATCACCTTCTTCTAGAAGATAACGAAGTAACTGTCTGCGTTCCATTTGAAAATACCTCACCTGATTATAGTGAATGCCCAGACTTCCCATATCAGATAAATTAATCAAACCAAAATCGCCCTCAGTCACCTTACTAGGAACTGCTTTTCCTTTAAAACAATCAACAGCTTGACCTAGCCTTATTTTTTCTTTACCATCATTTAAATAGCTACTAAGCAAATCTTTCATATCTAGTATCTTTCTATTACATTATAGTATTTAGATACTAGCACAATTCAATTAAAAAAGCAAACCCTCAAAGAGCTTGCTTTAGAGCCATAGACTTCAATTAATCTACGGATTTTAAGGCTTCCAACATATCTACTTTTTTCAAATGATGATTAACCATAGTACCTAGCAAGATTAACAAGATGACAATAGCAAGAATTGGAATAAAATAGACATATAAATCTATACTTGTCCCAAAATGCATTGGACCATTCGCAATCATTTTCATGAGATAGACATGTAATGCATGACCAGAAAACAGACCAAGTATGATTCCAATAACAGAGAGTAAGATGGTTTCGCGATAAATATAAAGCGTCACTTCAGTATCATAAAAACCTAAGACTTTAAAAGTTGACAATTCTCTAATACGTTCAGCTACGTTGATATTAGTCAAATTGTAAAGAATGACTGTGGCTAGTAGCATAGATAAGACCACTAACAAAATCATAACTTGGTTCAAGGAGGCAACTATTAAATTGGCACTTTTAATCAGAACTGTACTTTGTGAAACTGCTTTCACCGCTTCTAAGTCTAATAGTTGACTAGCTAAAGTATTTTTTGATGTGGCTTTTTTAGAGGACTTTTGGATAAAGAAAGCTTGATCTGCTTTTAATCGCTCCTTAAAAACCTTATCAAAGTAGGTGTTTGACATAAAGAGATAGTGACCTACAGACATCTCTACAATATCTTTAACGAAAACGTGATAAGAACGATTTTGACTATCAGAGATTTTTATGACTTGATTTCTTTTTAACCCATAGTAGGAAGCTAATTTTTCAGTAATCAAAACCCCATTTTCTGGTATTGCTAGTCTCTTTTTATTTTGAATAGAAATAAGGTTAAAATCTGGCTCTAGATTCTTGCTTTGACTTGCAATCAAGGAGACTGGCTCTCTCTCTGTTACCCCTTTTAGATTTACATCCATCTGAGCATAAGTGACTTTGTGATGGTATGTAACGTTTGCATCTTTTAAAAGTTCTTGTAGCTTATGGTCTTCTTCTTCGGTCACAAGATTCTTTTGTATGACCATGAGATCAAAAGGCGTCAAAACATTAAATTGGTAATCACTAACTTTTGAGAGAGATGATTGAATTCCTAATCCAGCAAAAAGCAAAGCAACAGAACCCGCAACTCCAAAAATAGTCATAAACATCCTTTGTTTGTAGCGTATGATATTTCTTAAGGTAACTTTATAGGTAAAAGACAAGGCATTCCAAAAGAAAGAGATAGTTTCTAGCCAAATTTTAGTACCCTTTCGAGGAGGCTTTGGTAATAAAAGTTGTGCCGGATTACTAAAGAGCTCCCTTTTTACAATGAGATAGGCTGGTAAAACTGCTGATAGAAAAGATAAGAAGATTGCTAGTAAACTATAGGACCAATAAAAATAATAATCAATAGGACCTATTGTAATGGCATCTGTTAGAATTTTTGCAATGAGGTAAGATAAATAATAAGTTCCTCCAAGGCTTCCTAAAAGACTTCCTAAGGAGCTGGCTAAAAGCCCATAGACTAAAAATTTTCTTAAAACATGATAATTACTATAGCCAATAGCTTTTAGTAGTCCAGAATTAGTCCTTTCTTCTTCTACAAAGCGTGTCATTGTTGTAAAAGTAACTAAGGCAGCCACAAAATACAGCACAACAGGGAAAATATTGGCAACATTAGCAATAGATTTGATAGCGCCCGCAAAAGTTTGATAACCCTGCCCTCCTGGTAAAGTCCCTCTGCTATAAAGCTTATAACTTGTTGGCTCCAGTGTTTCCTTGATGACTTGAAAAGGCAACACTTTTCTGTACAACATTTATAAAGTGCTTTTTTCTTTAAGCAATTAATCTCCATGTCATGGGTGTCTGGTAGTTGAGACTGCCATGAATGCGATGGTAATTCCACCAGTGCACATAATCTTTCGTTTTAAGGATTAATTCTTCCAGTGACTGAAAGGTTTCTTGATGAATAAATTCAATTTTGAAAGCGCGATAGGTGCTCTCAGCTACCGCATTGTCATAGGGACAGCCTGCTTGGCTTAGAGAACGATTGATTCCAAAAGCTTCCAACATGTCATCAATCAGCTGATTATCAAACTCCTTCCCACGATCAGAATGGAAGATCTTGACCTTGGTCAGAGCGTAAGGGATGCTCTGAATCGCTTGTTTAACCAATTCGGCGGTCTTATGCCAACCAACTGACAAACCGATGATTTCACGATTGAAGAGATCAATAATCAAGCAAACATAAGCCCAGCTATTACCGACACGAACGTAGGTTAAGTCTGTTACTAAAGCATTTAGAGGCTTTTCTTGATGAAATTGTCTGGCTAAGTGATTAGGAATAGCTGCCACATTCTTCCCTTTTGAATGTGGCTTGAAGGCTGCTTTCTGATAAACGGATACTAAGTTGAGTTTGTGCATGATGCGACGAATCCGACGACGAGACAGCTGGATGCCTTCATTTTCCAAACATTTCTTGATTTTCCTAGCCCCGTATCTGGCCTTACTTTCGAGAAAAATAGCTTTGATATTTTCTTCAAGTTCCGCTTCAGAGACTGGTTTAACAGCCTTGTAGTAATAGCTAGAACGAGGAATGTTCAACCAACGACACATGGCTGAAATGCTATATTTGTCTTTATTAGCAGTGATTACTTCTCTTTTCGTGCCATAATCACCGCCGCTTGCTTTAGGATATCTAACTGCATTTCGAGTTCTTTATTACGCTTTCGGAGTTCAATCAGTTCACGCTGCTCATCTGTAAGATTATCAATAGTTTTAAAGGAACCAGTTGTTTTAGCCTGACGTACCCACTTATCGAAGGTTGATGGGGTTAACTCATATTCTTTGATAAGCTCACTTCGTTTCATCCCTGCATTGTGAAGGTCAACGATTTGTTGCTTAAAGTCATCGGTGAAGTGGCGACGTATTTTTCTAGACATAATATTCTCCTATTTTCTTTAGTGTAGAACACTTTATAAATTCTGTCTAGTTTAGTGTAACCTATTCAACTTTTGTCTCTTTGAGCAAACGTTCTTTAGAAGCTATTTCCTTTTGAGCTTGATCTAATCTTTCCTTACTTAACTCAGGTGTTACCTGTGTCAATGGATTCACTTGCCTGCCATAGCTCGCTAAATTTGCTTTAGCTTGGTCTAATTGTTTTTGTCCGTCATCGATTGTTTTTGTTAGTTGCTTTTGTCTTTCTTGGTACTGTTTTGTAGCCTCTTGGCTCAAAAATTTCTCCAAAGGACTCTGTAATTGCTTTAATTTACTACTATAAGCTACTGAAAAAGCATTGTAAGCTCTTAAAACAGGATAACGTAGTCGTAATAGATTACAACCTTTTAGTTGAAAAGCATCTTCACTGAGATAGGCGTAAGTGTAAAGACTGCTATCACCTGATGTGGCATTCCCTAGATTTGTTTTGGACCAGATTTCTGGGGAATTAGCAAATCCTACTATTTTAAAATCCTTAGCTTTAAGAAGTCCCTCCTCCTTTGTCGTTATGGTCAAGGTCTCTCCTATTTGGTAATGCCTTATCATTTGATGTGATAAGAGGATTTCCTTCTCCTGTTTAGGAAAGCGTCCTTTGACCAATTCTGCTTTAGATAATTGCTTGGGCAAAGAAAAGAGTCTAATGGCTTTGTGATTAGAGACCATCCTAGCATCAGTCATCTTGGCATAATCAGCTACAGCATCCCCTGTAACTCTCTTTAAATCCTGTTGAACCGATTGACTAAATGGCTCAGAAGCAATAATTGCCATATCCATAACAACGTGTTGTTCAAGATAGCTATGCCCCGTCTTTTCCATATCTGGACCAGTTACTTTCAAACCAACTAAGGCGAAAGAGCCCAATGCCATTAGAAGAAATAAGGAAAGAAAGCGCCCTTTACTTTTGGTAATCGATCGAGAAATATCTTTCCATAGGGTTTTTGTTTTCATTCTTATCCCCCTCCTTTTTAATACTCAATAAGATCGATGCTAGAGGGTTTGTCATTAAGCTTAACTTTCGTTACCCGAGCATCATGCATATAGATAACCCGATCTGCAATCGGAGCTAAAGCTGTATTATGAGTGACAATAACAACGGTTGTTCCTTTTTCTTGTGCCATCATCTGAAGTAATTTTAAGATTTGTTTCCCTGTCTGATAATCTAAAGCACCTGTTGGCTCATCACAAAGTAATAATTTAGGATTCTTAGCCAAGGCTCTAGCAATGGAAACCCGTTGTTGTTCACCTCCTGATAATTGAGCAGGAAAATGGTTTGAACGATGTGACAAGCCGACTTCCTCTAAAATCCTCAGAGGGTCTAGCCCATCTTCAACCAACTCAACAGCCAATTCTACATTTTCTTTTGCCGTTAAGTTAGGAACTAAGTTATAAAATTGAAAGACAAAACCAACCTCTTTACGGCGATAAGTCATCAACTCCGTAGAATTATAGGAAGAAATATCTTGACCATCAATGATTACTTGGCCATGATCATTGCTATCCATTCCTCCTAAAATATTTAAAACAGTAGATTTCCCAGCCCCAGAAGCTCCTAAAATAATGACCAATTCACCTTTTTCAATGGTAAAAGACACCTCTTTATTAGCTTCAATAAGATTTTCGCCAACGTGATAACTTTTTGAAGAAGATTTCATCTCTATAAATACCATTACTGTACTCCTTTATATCAACAGACTGTTGATTCTCTTATAAACTTATTATATAATGTCCATGTCCTATTCACATGGACAGATAAATGAGAAGTGTCTATTTAAGGAGGAAGCGCTCTTATGCCAGTTAGACAAACCGAAACCAAAAACTACCTCAAGGAAGCTCTATGTCTTTTGATTGCAGAAAAAAATTTTGAAAGTATTAGTGTTTCTGACCTCACTCAAAAAGCTGGAATTAATCGAAGCACTTCTTATCTCCACTATAAAGACAAGACTGATATGATAACACAATTTAAGAATGACTTATTTGATGGTCTCTATGATATTTTGAATGACAAAAAAATCTATACAGATACTGAACATGTGCTTAAACAAACCCTTACTTATATCACAGACAATCAAGAATTTGTAACTGCTCTAGTTAACTCCCAACAACTCAATTTTTCCCAATTGCTAAAAGATTTTATCTTCCAAGTCTTGACAAGCATCAGCCATTTTCAAGACATTATACTTGCGCATTATGATATCCCTTACCCTTATGCTCTTGAAGTTTATTTAGCAAGTATCGAAGCTATTATTACTTATTGGATTAGTCATGGATGCCAAGAAAACAATAAGGAAATCGCAGCTATCATATTAGCCGTTATTGGACAAGCAAAACCCATAAAAGACACCCCAAAGTCAGATAGAGGTATCTAGCTTCATGGGGTGTCTTTTTGAAAGTCAATATCCTATGCCATTTCTTTTTCAAGAGCTCTTAGAGCAGCTTCATAATCAGGTGCTTCATTAATGTTGTCTAGGTATTGGATGTAAACGACCTTGTTGTTTTCATCTAAAATAAGGACAGCACGTGCTAAAAAATGCCATTCCTCAATTAATAAACCAAAGCTTTTGCCGAAGCTATAATCGTAATAATCTGAAAGCATTATAGCCTTATCAAGCCCTTGAACCCCACACCAACGAGCTTGAGCAAAAGGTAGATCAACAGAGACTGTCAAAATATGACAATCATCCTTATCCGCTATAGCTTGATTGAAGGTTCTGGTTTGAGTGGAACAAATTCCAGTATCTATAGACGGTACGACACTAATTATTTTCTTACCTTTAAAGTCATGTAAAGATTTTTGGCTTAAATCACTAGCCATCAATGTAAAATCTGGCACAGTATCGCCTACTTCAAACCGACTACCAACAAGGGTGACTTCTTGGCCTTTAAATGTTGTCATTTGGTTACCTCCATCTCATTAGGCTGCTTAGTTAGTTATTATTTGACATAATAGCTTTTCTTCTATCATAACGTAAGTTAAGAAACTTTACGAAGTATTTGTTTATAAACTAGTTGACTCTTTGCTAAAAACCAAAAAAACTAGACTATTCAAAGAAAATTTCAGGACGGTAAAGAAAAAACTAGGAAAACCTAGTTTTAAAGTCCTTTTCTGAGATTGAAAAAAGTCTTCATTCTAGAAATAACAGATTCATCACCGACAAAATAAATATGATCACCTTTTTCAATCACAGAATATGGGCCAGGTGAAATGGTGAATTTGCCATCATGTTCAATGGCCACAATAGTCGCTCCAGTCTGATGCCAGATATTTAAAACACCAATTGATTTTCCAAAGTGTTCTGAATCATGACTGCAGATAATCTCATAGGGCGCTAAAGGATACTGCTTACTAATCGATTGACTTTGCATGAGGTAATCATTGACAAGCACAGACAAACTTTCCATAGCAGTCTGTTGCTCACGAATATTATCTCTAATTTTCTCTTTAATCACTGCAATAGAATGCGTTGATTCGTATTGATTGATAAAATCAATCGCTTTTTCTTTTGATAAAACAATAGCACCACTACCATGTTTTAAAGTCAAAATTTTCAAATCTGCAAGAATATTCAGTCCTTTTCGAGCTGTTTCTGGGGAAACATTAAAAGTAGAAGCAATTGTAGTTCTAGATTTTAATTTTTCTCCAACTTCATACTCTCCACTTGCAATTCTTTGAGCTACAGAAATAGCTATTTTTTGATATTTGGAATTAGTTATCTCCCTCTTATTACTGGTCATTTACAACACTCCTTACTTGTGACAATCATAACATTCCTATTAAATCACATTTTTAAAGAGATTACAATAGGATGAGTAACTTCTTTGATAGCTGACAAAAAGAGCCGGTAAGATTGTCACCAGCCCATATGTCTCATCAATAGTCTCTACTATGATTATTTATTTTGCTGCTCCTGGATTGTCTAAAGAATCTGTATTAGTTTCTTTTAGTTTCTCGGTTTGCTCTGCAACGAATTTAGAAGTTGATGATGCAGCACTAGTCACACGATCTTGAACGGTTACACTAGCAGCTTCATGCTCTTCTTTTGTACGAATGTCCACTACATTAACATTGACTTCAACCACTTTCAAGTGAGTCATGCTGTCAACATTTTGAGAAACAATGGCTTTAATTGATTCTGCAATAGCTGGAATATCTTTCCCATATTCAACGATTACTTTCAAATCAACAGCAACTTCTTTTGTACCAACTTCAACAGCAACACCATCTGTTACAGATTCTGTATTGACCAAGTTATTTTTGATATTAGAGAAGAAACCACCAGTTACTGCTAATAAACCACCGACATTTTCCAAAGCATGTCCAACAATTTTTTCAATGACTTTATCGTCATAAGTGAGTGTACTTTTAATGTGATTTGATTCCATCATGTCACCTTTACTTATCGTCTTTATCTAGACCTTTAGCAAGTCCTTTTAATGAGTCTTTGGCATCTTCAGCGACTTCTTTAACTTTTCCCTTGGCTTGATCAACTTTACCTTCTGTCTCTAAAGACTTATCTCCAGTAACTTTGCCCAAACCTTCTTTTAGTTTTCCGCCTGCTTGATCCAATTTTGCATTTACTTTTTCATCTGACATAATAGATCCTCCTCTAGCTTAAAAGTACTGTCTATATAACGCGTGGTTCTGCTTGTTGATCTTGCATTTTCTCAACGCCAGATTTCATATTGCCAACTTGTTGGCTCGTAAATTCCGAAGTTGATTTTGCTACTTCTGAAACCTTGTCTTGTAAACTTACTTTTTCAGCTTCAAATTGTTCTTTTGTTTTAATATCAACAACTTTAACGTTCACTTCAATAACATCCAAATCAGTCATCTTTTTAACTTCTTCTTCAACAATTGATTTAATGGCATCATAAATAGTTGGAACATGTTTTTGATATTCAGCAACAATATCTAAATCAACAGCCACTTGTTTTTTACCAACTTCTACGTTAACACCGTCACGAACAGACTCAGTATTAACCAGTTTGTCTTTCAAGTTGGCAAAGAAACCACCGCTTACACCTAATAAGCCATCAACATTTTCAAGAGCTAGTCCAACAATTTTTTCGATAACTTTATCTTCATAGGTCAATTCACCACGAATTACAGGGGCAAAATCTTGATTTGTGTTTTTAATATATGTTTCAGTCATGATAAGTCTCCTTTATTTACGTTTGATAAATTGGTCAATAATACCTGTTTTTTTGGCATATAAGCCAGCATACATACCCAGAATAATGAAAAGAATTGCTAGTAGGGTTTTGAAAAAACCAAACGTCATTAATAAGACCGCAATGATTAAACCTACCACACCACCTATAATGGGATATTTAAATCTTTCATAAAATTCCATATTAAACTCCTATTCTACACGTTTCCTAGCAGCTACTTTACGATCGGAATCTGAAACCTCTTTGACACAAACCTTAAAATTAACAGGTCTTTCAAGTCCAAAGAATTCTTTTAATCCAGTCTCGATACCTTCTTTAATCCCATTTAATTGTTCAACAACTCCTACACGAGAAGCAAGCTCTCCAGTAACATCCACCTTGAACTTACGCTTATACAATTTAGCTGAAACATTGGGATCTGCCATCAATCCTGTTGCTTTTATAGCAGTCGCAACGTAAGCTTCAATTGCTGATTTTTTCAATAAAAGAGTTCCTTTATTTTTCTTCAACTGAATTTCTGTATAAGTACGTGGATAGAAAATAATAAAGAGTAAAACAACTAAAGTGATGATAAATAAGGCAAATGCTGCCCAGAAATAATAATAGTATAAAGCAGGGTCTAGGAAATTGGGAAGTCTATTGGTGTCCCAATGTAGCCAATAAAGGCTAGCTGGTAAACTGATATAATCTGCAGTAACGCCTATTACCCATCCGAGGATGGATAATAGGACCAGGCCACCGAGACTATAAATAATCTTTAAAAATTTTGACATATGGACCTCTTTCCTACTTGACTATCTCTAAAAGCTATTGCTAACTTAGATTTAGTTTGTCTTGCTTAGTACAAAAGAAGTAATGATAACAACGACAACAGCACCAATAATAGAAGGAATTAATGCCATACCTGCTAATGAAGGTCCCCAGCTACCTAATAGAGCTTGACCAACATATGATCCAACTAGACCTGCTACAATGTTAGCAATCCAACCCATTGAACCACCACGTTTTGTAAGAGCTCCAGCAATTGCACCGATAATTGCACCAACGATTAATGTCCAAATAAGTCCCATGATATTCTCCTTTTAGATACGTCTATCGTATCTTTTGTCCATGAGAAATGACGTCTATCATTTCTCGCCTAAAAGTTAATGAATACTCACTTTAAAAAGTGACTATATAAATTAAACCTAAAATTGTTAGTTGTGTTTTAATTAACAAACTTTATCAGTGACTACACTTATAAAAGCTATTAATATAAACCATTTAACAAAGTGACCACTCGTTATTTAATTTATATTGTTATTATACACCTATTATTTTTTTTGCAAGTCATTTGACCTTATATTTTTAATTTTTTGAAAACGCAAGTTGTCAAGTCAAGTGCAACCAGTTCATAGATAACTAGAGTTCCAGATGTTAAGCTGTTCGGGATAGCTCAAACAGGAATTTTGAGGATTGATATTGAAGAAGTCGTCTTGGGCGCTCATTGATGGCAGTAATATAATTGTCAAGTTCTTCAGAGGTTAGTGGATTAAGTGAGACTCCTTTAGGGACATATTCTCTGAGGAGGCCATTGAAGTTCTCGTTTGTTCCTCTCTCATGTGAAGAATAGGGATGTGCAAAGTAAACTTCAACAGCTTCTAAGTTTGAGAGTAAACTAAACTCAGAACCATTATCCGCTGTGATGGATGCAATAGGATACTGACTGATGAGATGCGTGACAGCACGGTTAATGGTTTGGGACTGCTTGTCTTCTAGCTTAACTCCTAGTGCATAGCGTGTCTGGCGCTCTACCAAAGTCAACATAACAGCTTCACCTTTGGTTTTCTTGCCGAGAACCAAATCAATCTCCCAATGCCCAAATTCAGAACGATCATTAATATATTCTGGACGTTCTTCGATAGATTTACCTAAAGTCTTCTTATTCGTCTTCATGACTTTCTTAGAACGTTTTCTGATACTAACCATCTTAGGCAAATCGATTGGTTTAATAGCTAATACCCCCTCTTTGATATAACGATAAATCGTTTTGGTAGAGGGGACGACTTCTTCAGGATGGTTCACTTTGTAAGTCTGAACAAAACTATCCACACTATGGAGACGAATATTAGCCGTCAAGGCAGATTCTAATTGTTCAATGAACCTAGCGGAGCAGTCATTCAACTTGAGATAAGAACTCTTTTGACGATTGGTTTCATAGACACGTTGCCCACTATCAGCGAAATAGGCGTTGAAGAAGGTTTGTTTTCCATTCTTATCCTTTACCTGTTCTACTGAACCACGTTTTATTTCTCGGCAGATTGTAGAACGGTGACGACCCAAGAGTCGAGCAATCTCAGCGGGTTTCTTTCCCATTTTAAGATAAGCAGCAATTTCACCCCGTTCTGTGGCTGAAAGATGAGAATAGGATGATTTTCTGGTAGAATTAATGTTGGACATGTTCATCTGCTTTCCATACTGAATTGGGGAATTCTAGTATATCAGACGAACATGTCTTTTTTGTTGCACTTCATTTTACAACGCGGGATTTTTTTGAAAAAAAATACCTAGTTTAATCACTTAAAAAGTAAGTAAACTAGGTAAAGGCTTTATTTTTTCGTTATTGGTGCAAGGCTTGCCAAAAGTTTTTTAAGTCCAACTTCTGGAAATTTTATTTTAAGTTCCATGGTTTTTCCAGATCCGCTAACCTCAAGCACAGTTCCTTCTCCCCATTTTTTATGGACCGCAATATCTCCAATTTCCCAACTCGTGGTCACTTGACCTTGTGACTGACTTCCAAAAGGAATGGCACCTTTGCTTTGAGGAGCTAATGGAGTTTCATTTTGAACTTGAGATTTTCTAGACTGGATTGCTTCTGATAGACTCATCCCTTGACCAAATTGTGTCTTTGTTTCTGTTGAAAAACGAACGCCGAATGAAGAATGAGCTGGTCTTGCAAGACCCTGATAGGATAACAAAGAATCCGAAATCTCTTTTAAGAAGCGAGTTGGTCGATTATAGCTACTCTTACCAAAAAGGGTACGGGTATTGGCATTGGTTAAAAAGAGTATCTCCTCGGCTCTTGTAATGCCCACATAAGCTAATCGTCTTTCTTCTTCTAACTCATCTGGATCTTCAGAGGCTCTAGATAAAGGAAAGACCCCTTCTTCCATTCCAATTAAGAAAACCACAGGGAATTCCAGACCTTTAGCCGCATGCAACGTCATCAAAGTCACTTCTGAAGCTTCTGAACTACTATCATCTGTATCCGCAATAAGTGCTAAGTCATTTAAGAATCTCCCTAATCGATCAAGTCCGCTTTCAGAACTCGCTTGATTTTCAGAATTATCATCAAAATTCTTAGTAACAGTTAGAAATTCTTCAATATTTTCAATTCGTGCTTGACTTTCTAGGGTGTTTTGAATTTTCAGACTGTCTAAATAGCCCGATTCTTCTAGTAATTTCTCTGCTAAGCTGGTAATAGATAACTGGTCTAGCTCTTGTCTTAAGCGAGTTAGAAGACTGGATAAATCAGAAATGGCTTGGGCAGCTTTTCCTTTTAGTGGAGATAAGAAAAGATTGGAGGCTGCTTCAAGTAATGACATGTCTTGCTCATAGGCAAACTGACGTAGTTTATCCAAAGTTCCTGGTCCAACACCTCTTTTAGGTTCATTGACAATTCGCTCAAAAGATAGATTATCTGAAGGATTGGCAATAATGGTTAAGTAGGCAATTAAATCCCGAATTTCTTTTCGGCTGTAGAATTTAGTTCCACCAACCATAGTATAAGGGATATTAGATTTTAAGAAGGCTTCTTCAATAGTACGTGATTGAGCATTAGTACGGTATAAAACCGCAAAATCTTTAAAACTCTTAGATTCCTTTTGATTAAGCTGGCTGATAGTTGACGCTGCAAAGACAGCTTCATCACGTTCATCATTAGCACGGTAATAAACCAATGGCTCACCGTCAGCATTTTGGGTCCATAATTTTTTAGGACGTCGCTTTTGATTGTGATTGATAACATCATTTGCGGCTTGGAGAATTTTTTTAGTGGAACGATAGTTCTCTTCCAATAAAACCACTCTTGCTTCTGGGTAATCTTTTTCAAAATCTAAAATATTTTGCATGTCTGCCCCACGCCAGCCATAGATGGATTGGTCCGCATCGCCTACCACGCAAATATTCTTAAAACGCGATGCTAGCAATTTCACCAACTGATATTGGGCATGATTGGTATCTTGATACTCATCCACGTGAATATATTGATACTTTTGCTGATAATAAGCTAATACTTGAGGATTTTGATCAAATAAGCGAAGTGTCATCATAATTAAGTCATCAAAATCAAGAGCTTCACTTCGTCGTAATTCTTCTTGATAGGCCTTATAGCATCTCGCTACGATTTGACTATAAATATCTCCAGCTTGAGCTTCATAAGTCTTTTCATCTAATAAATCGTTTTTGGCATTTGAAATCGTACCTAAAATAGATCGTTCGTTCCATTTTTTAGAGTCCAAATTAAGATTTTTCAGAATCCGATTCATTAGAGTACGTTGCTCTCCTGGATCGACAATGGTGAAATTGCGATTATAGCCAATATGATCTGCTTCACGCCTTAAAATCCTAACACACATCGAGTGAAAGGTCGCAATCAAGGTATCCTTAGTCTGAGGATTTAAACTCAGTGCACGTTCTCTCATTTCACGCGCCGCTTTATTGGTAAAGGTAATCGCTAAAATATTCCAGGGATTAACCAGTTTTTCATCAATTAAATAAGCTATCCGGTGAGTTAAAACTCTGGTTTTTCCTGAACCAGCTCCTGCCATAATTAATAAAGGCCCTTCTGTTGTTCGAACAGCTGCGGCCTGTTTGTCATTCATTCCATTTAATAAAGGATTCATGATTACTCCTTCTTTTTCTCTATAACTCTCTTTATATCAACCTAAAAATTATATCATGTTTTGAAGAAAAAGGAAAAAGGAAGAAAATAAAAGCCAAACGTATAAGAAATCGTTTTTCCCGCGTTGTAAAATGAAGTGCAACAAAAAAGACATGTTCGTCTGATATACTAGAATTCCCCAATTCAGTATGGAAAGCAGATGAACATGTCCAACATTAATTCTACCAGAAAATCATCCTATTCTCATCTTTCAGCCACAGAACGGGGTGAAATTGCTGCTTATCTTAAAATGGGAAAGAAACCCGCTGAGATTGCTCGACTCTTGGGTCGTCACCGTTCTACAATCTGCCGAGAAATAAAACGTGGTTCAGTAGAACAGGTAAAGGATAAGAATGGAAAACAAACCTTCTTCAACGCCTATTTCGCTGATAGTGGGCAACGTGTCTATGAAACCAATCGTCAAAAGAGTTCTTATCTCAAGTTGAATGACTGCTCCGCTAGGTTCATTGAACAATTAGAATCTGCCTTGACGGCTAACATTCGTCTCCATAGTGTGGATAGTTTTGTTCAGACTTACAAAGTGAACCATCCTGAAGAAGTCGTCCCCTCTACCAAAACGATTTATCGTTATATCAAAGAGGGGGTATTAGCTATTAAACCAATCGATTTGCCTAAGATGGTTAGTATCAGAAAACGTTCTAAGAAAGTCATGAAGACGAATAAGAAGACTTTAGGTAAATCTATCGAAGAACGTCCAGAATATATTAATGATCGTTCTGAATTTGGGCATTGGGAGATTGATTTGGTTCTCGGCAAGAAACCAAAGGTGAAGCTGTTATGTTGACTTTGGTAGAGCGCCAGACACGCTATGCACTAGGAGTTAAGCTAGAAGACAAGCAGTCCCAAACCATTAACCGTGCTGTCACGCATCTCATCAGTCAGTATCCTATTGCATCCATCACAGCGGATAATGGTTCTGAGTTTAGTTTACTCTCAAACTTAGAAGCTGTTGAAGTTTACTTTGCACATCCCTATTCTTCACATGAGAGAGGAAAAAACGAGAACTTCAATGGCCTCCTCAGAGAATATGTCCCTAAAGGAGTCTCACTTAATCCACTAACCTCTGAAGAACTTGACAATTATATTACTGCCATCAATGAGCGCCCAAGACGACTTCTTCAATATCAATCCTCAAAATTCCTGTTTGAGCTATCCCGAACAGCTTAACATCTGGAACTCTAGTTATCTATGAACTGGTTGCACTTGACTTGACAACTTGCGAGAAAGCGTTTTTCCATACTTTTTTAAAAAAGGGTTTGACATCATTCGCTTTTTGAGGTATGATAGTTCTAATTTAATAAACCGAATGATGTCATGCAGGAGAAGAATTTATTTTCGCCGAAGGAGTTATACTCTCAGGTGTTCAATTGTTGAACGGGACTGTTTGATGGACGGACTTCTGGAGAGACCTTATTAGGCGCCGAAGGGGCAAGGCAAAACTGCTCAATCTCTCAGGCAAAAGGACAGAAGATTAAAATAAGTCATTAAGAAAAACTTTTCTTAAGTTTTTTGCGTTGGCTATTTTATTCTTTATTTCAGAAGTTATCTCAAAGAGATAGCTTTTTCTTTTTGACAATATTTGGTTAGTGTTTTTAAGGAGATAAAGATGATTGCTTTTGTAAAATTAATAGATGATTTGGTTTGGGGACCTCCACTTCTTACACTCTTAGTAGGAACAGGTATATATCTTTCAATACGTCTTGGTTTCCTTCAAATCCTTAAACTGCCTCGTGCCTTTCGACTTATTTTTACGGATGATGAGGGGCATGGCGATATCTCTTCTTTTGCGGCTTTAGCCACTGCTTTAGCAGCAACTGTTGGGACAGGTAATATCGTAGGGGTTGCCACTGCTATCAAGTCAGGTGGACCAGGAGCGCTATTTTGGATGTGGGTCGCTGCCTTCTTTGGTATGGCAACCAAATATGCTGAAGGATTATTAGCGATTAAATATCGCACCAAAGATGCTAATGGACAAATTTCTGGCGGTCCTATGTATTACATTGTTCACGGTATGGGGGATAAATGGAAGCCATTAGCTATTTTATTTGCTGCCTCAGGGATTCTAGTGGCACTGTTTGGGATTGGAACTTTTGCGCAAGTTAATTCTATTACCTCTTCACTTCATCACAGTTTTGGTGTCTCGTCACAATGGATTAGTATTCTTCTAGCTCTTCTAGTAGCCATCATTATCTTTGGAGGAATCCAATCAATTTCAAAAGTAGCTGAAAAAGTGGTGCCATTTATGGCTATTTTCTACATATTATGTACCTTAACCGTTATTCTTATTAATTATACTAATTTGATTCCAGTTATCTCACTTGTCTTCAAGTCAGCTTTTGCACCAACAGCTGCTGCAGGAGGTTTTGCTGGTAGCTTGGTTAAAGACGCTATTCAAAAAGGGATTGCTCGTGGAGTCTTCTCTAATGAATCTGGACTTGGGTCAGCACCAATTGCTGCTGCAGCGGCCAAGACCAATGAACCAGTTGAACAGGGCCTTATTTCCATGACAGGAACTTTCATTGATACTTTGATTATCTGTACTTTAACAGGATTATCCATCTTGGTGACTGGGCAATGGACAAGTTCTCTAGAAGGTGCTCCACTAACTCAGTCAGCCTTCAGTTCAGTATTTGGTCATTTTGGTAATTATGGTCTTACCTTCTCACTAGTTTTATTTGCTTTCACAACTATTCTAGGTTGGAGTTATTATGGTGAGCGCTGCTTTGAATTTCTTTTTGGAACAAGTCATATTACTTATTTCAGAATATTCTTTGTAATAATGGTTGCCTTAGGAGGTTTCCTTAAATTAGAATTAATCTGGATTCTAGCTGACATCGTAAACGGCTTAATGGCACTTCCAAATCTCATTGCTCTGTTAGCTTTATCACCTATCATTATATATGAAACAAAAGATTATTTTGCAAAAAACAAAACGAAATAACTAATCTTTCCTCTACCTAAGCTTTGTCAAAATGACGGCTTAGGTTTTTTAGTATAGCTGTCTTTTTATGATATAATAAAAGAATTGAAAACAAAGGAGTCGTTATGACTAAAGATCCTATTCAAAATTTAAAATTAGCTAAAAGAGGACCTATTCTAAGTATTTTTGCTTATCTGCTTCTAAGCATCGCAAAACTTCTGGCAGGCTACTTTTTAAACGCAAACTCTTTAATTGCAGATGGTTTTAATAACCTCTCTGATATCGTCGGGAATGTAGCTCTATTAATCGGTTTGCATCTAGCCAGTCAACCAGCTGATGCTAATCACCGTTTTGGACACTGGAAGATTGAAGACTTATCTAGTCTCATCGCTTCTTTTATCATGTTTATCGTTGGTTTCCAAGTTCTTATTCAAACTGTTCAAAACATCATTTCTAATCAGCAAACACCTATCGATCCCATTGGAGCATTAGTTGGAATTCTGTCAGCCATGATCATGTTGGGAGTTTATTTTTATAATAAAAGACTCTCTAGAAGGGTCAAATCAAGTGCATTAGTCGCTGCTTCAAAAGATAATTTATCAGATGCTGTCACTTCACTAGGTACTTCTGTTGCCATTGCGGCTGCTTCCTTAAATCTACCTATTATTGATAGAATTGCTGCTATTATTATCACTTTTTTCATCTTAAAAACGGCATTTGACATTTTTATGGAAAGTTCCTTTAGTTTATCAGATGGTTTTGATAACCGTCACCTAAAACAATATGAAAAAGCCATTTTGGAAATTCCAAAAATTGTAGCTGTTAATTCTCAAAGAGGTAGAACTTATGGCAGTAACGTTTATCTAGATATTGTTCTGGAAATGCATCCTGACTTGTCTGTTTTAGAAAGCCATGCTATTACAGAAGAGGTGGAACAACTACTCAGTGATAAGTTTTCGGTTTATGATATTGATATCCATGTTGAACCAGCAACTGTGCTAGAAAGCCAAGATAATGATCTCATCATGCAGACCTTTCTCAGAAAAGAAAAAATCATCTTAGCCAAAGTACCCGGTTATCAATCCTATATTGCAAAGGAATTTGAATTAATTGATGATAAGGGACAATTGCTTAAGCAATCAGACTTCTTCGAAAGGGAAACCTACTACCCTTCTAAAATAGAAGACTTTCAAATCAATGCTGTCAGCCAAAGGACAAAACTGATTACTTATCAAGTAAACGGAAAATATCACACTAGCTTGTGGCGACGTCAGGAAGACTGGTACCTATACTTTCATCAAATAACTAGAAAATCTCCCCGCGTTGTAAAATGAAGTGCAACAAAAAAGACATGTTCGTCTGATATACTAGAATTCCCCAATTCAGTATGGAAAGCAGATGAACATGTCCAACATTAATTCTACCAGAAAATCATCCTATTCTCATCTTTCAGCCACAGAACGGGGTGAAATTGCTGCTTATCTTAAAATGGGAAAGAAACCCGCTGAGATTGCTCGACTCTTGGGTCGTCACCGTTCTACAATCTGCCGAGAAATAAAACGTGGTTCAGTAGAACAGGTAAAGGATAAGAATGGAAAACAAACCTTCTTCAACGCCTATTTCGCTGATAGTGGGCAACGTGTCTATGAAACCAATCGTCAAAAGAGTTCTTATCTCAAGTTGAATGACTGCTCCGCTAGGTTCATTGAACAATTAGAATCTGCCTTGACGGCTAACATTCGTCTCCATAGTGTGGATAGTTTTGTTCAGACTTACAAAGTGAACCATCCTGAAGAAGTCGTCCCCTCTACCAAAACGATTTATCGTTATATCAAAGAGGGGGTATTAGCTATTAAACCAATCGATTTGCCTAAGATGGTTAGTATCAGAAAACGTTCTAAGAAAGTCATGAAGACGAATAAGAAGACTTTAGGTAAATCTATCGAAGAACGTCCAGAATATATTAATGATCGTTCTGAATTTGGGCATTGGGAGATTGATTTGGTTCTCGGCAAGAAAACCAAAGGTGAAGCTGTTATGTTGACTTTGGTAGAGCGCCAGACACGCTATGCACTAGGAGTTAAGCTAGAAGACAAGCAGTCCCAAACCATTAACCGAGCTGTCATGCATCTCATCAGTCAGTATCCTATTGCATCCATCACAGCGGATAATGGTTCTGAGTTTAGTTTACTCTCAAACTTAGAAGCTGTTGAAGTTATTTTGCACATCCCTATTCTTCACATGAGAGAGGAAAAAACGAGAACTTCAATGGCCTCCTCAGAGAATATGTCCCTAAAGGAGTCTCACTTAATCCACTAACCTCTGAAGAACTTGACAATTATATTACTGCCATCAATGAGCGCCCAAGACGACTTCTTCAATATCAATCCTCAAAATTCCTGTTTGAGCTATCCCGAACAGCTTAACATCTGGAACTCTAGTTATCTATGAACTGGTTGCACTTGACTTGACAACTTGCGAACCAGAAAATCTCACAAAATGAGCTTAAAACCTCATTACCATATCAAACGTCAGATATAATTTGTTAAATCAAAAAACCTTAAAACGACTAAAACAGTTTTAAGGTTTTTAATATCTTCTGATAAGAACAGTATACTTTTACCCATGGTGCTAGTTAATTTCAAAATATCTCAAATTGTAAGCTAGTATGATTTGTTCAATCCTCAATTGCAGCCCTGTCATGCCCCTAGCCAGTGTTCGTTCCATATCAAAAAGGGAACAAAGTTCTGAAAATCTAGTCTCAATGGTTCGTCTCATAGCCATTAGTTTCCAATGATTATGCTGTTTACGCCCCTTCCATATTTTGACGCAAGGGAGTCCAGAGGTGATAGCCATTTTGCTTCAACTCATCTTTCAGCTCACGGTTAAGGTAACCTAAGTCTGCTAAAATGACGGATTGTTCACACCTTTCTAGCAACTCGTAAACTGCCTTAATATCATGAACAGAGGCTGGGCTGACAACATAATTCAGAATGTAGCCTGATAAGGTCACTAGCATGTGAACCTTAAAACCGTAAAACCACATATGTTTAGAGGCGGTGTAACCAATATTAGCTATCCCATTGAAAAGTCTGAACCTGTGGTTACGAATAGATTGACAAAGTGGCAAAGGAAAGCTGTCTATAATAACAATGGTATTGGGAGAAATTTGAGTGTTCATTGCCTGACGAATCACTTGAACCAGCCAAATCAACTGTCTTGCACGCCTATTAAAGCGACTTCTTTCTAGTAATGTACCGCAGGGAAATAGCTGACAAATCCTATAAAAGTGACGTTGTGATTTAATACCTAGTTCAGCTTGTAATAGCAGTAAAACTAGAAGAGATTGGTCTGAAACTTTGGACAGACAGACGTTACGACGGTGTTTGAAGTCTTCCGGACAATAATCCTGATAAAACTGAGAACAAATTTTTGATAATTGACGCATATTCCATTGTAAGTGATGGGATTTAGCTGTATACTGTAAGTGGCTCATTTGGACTAACCTCCTGTTTGTGTAGGCACTTACAGTATAGTCCTTTTGGGCTTTTTATTGTATTTTGAGATTAACTAGCACCACGGGTATACTTTTATTTTTTGATATCTTCCGTAGCCACATCTTCTCCAAACCATTTGTCTGAAATAGCTTGGAATTGCCCGTCATCATATAACTTTTGGAAGGCTCGATTAATCTTTTTAACCAAAGTCTTATCTTCTTTACGAACTCCGACTGCAAAATTTTCAGTTTTGAATTCACTATCGGTGACACGGTAATGATCTAATTCTTTTTCTTGTTTTAAGTAATAATTAGCATAAACTTTATCAATCAAAAGAGCATCAATACGGTTACTTTTAAGATCGATAAAAGCCTGTGTAAAGGTTTCGTATTGTGTAGCATCCTGACCTTTCACTTGGTCTTTAAGAAGACTAGGATTGCGCATAAAAGCGTCATAACCAGATGAACCCGATTGCGCACCAAGAACCTTATTTTTCATATCAGCAAAGGAAGCAATTCCTGAGCTTTTTTTAGTTACTAGCACCTGAGTATTAGTCATGTAAGGTTTTGAAAAAGCAACTTTTTCTTGACGTTCTTTTGTTTGCGAATACCCATTCCAAATGAGATCAATTTTTCCATTTTTTAGTTCTGTTTCTTTAAGATCCCAATTGATAGGTTGTAATTTTACCTTAATATGGTACTGGTCAAAAACTGCCTTAGCCAAATCAATATCAAAGCCCGTATGTTCACCAGATTCATTTTTATATCCCATGGGAACAAAGGTATTATCAAACCCTAAGGTAATGGTTTTTTCTTTTTCATAGGTTTTCCAAGCATCACCACTTTTACTACTTTGTTTATGACCACAAGCAACCATAATGAAAGAAAAACTTAAGAGGAAGATACTACATACTATTTTTTTAGCTGACATCTTTGCCTACTTTCTACTTTGGATTTACTTTAATAATGCGATCAGAAATGGATTCAGCAAACGTTAAATCATGGGTGACCACAATCTGGGTCATTCCAATTTCACGATTTTGTAAAATCAATTTCTCAACTTCTTGTCTTAATTTTGGATCTAAAGCACTTGTTGGTTCATCATATCCGATGATTTGAGGATCAATCATCATGGCTCTTGCTAAGGCTACACGTTGCTTTTGACCACCTGATAAAGAAAAAGGATAAACGTAAGCATGTTCTTTTAACCCCAAGCGCTCCAAGAGATCCATGGCTTTCTTAATAGAAGACTCTTTAGAAGCACCCATTGTTACAAGAGGAGATAAGGTTAAGTTTTCAAGCACTGTCAAATGTGGAAATAACTGAAAATCTTGAAAAACAAAACCTAATAAGTTTCGGTTTTCAAGATGGTCAATAGCAACAGTTTCACCATTATAAATAATTTCACCCGAATCAATAGATTCTAAGCCCGCAAGCATCCTTAAAAGAGTGGTCTTACCGCCCCCAGAAGGCCCTACCAATGATAAAATTTCACCATCTTCAAGTGTCAAATTAAAGTGATCAAAGATTTGTTTTTGACCAAATTGTTTGGAAATATTCTTTAGTTCTAACATATGGCCTCCTATTTATAGTAGTTAAATCTTTTTTCAACACGTTTGGATAACAGTGTGACTAGACCGATTAAAAGTAAGTAAATCAAACCAGCAATAAACATAGGTGCTAAAGTGGCATCTCTATTAGCCGCTGTCTTACTAGCCAATAATAAGTCTCCTACCCCTAAAACATAGACTAAAGAAGAGTCTTTGACCAAATTAATGACTTCATTAAAAACACTTGGTAAAACAATTTTGAAGACCTGAGGAAATATCACATAGCGTACGGTCTGAAAATGATTTAATTTCAAGACTTTAGCAGCCTCATATTGCCCCATCGGAATGGCTTCAATACCACCACGGAAAATCTCAGCAAAATAGGCAGCGTAATTTAAAGTGAAAGCAAGAATAGCTGCTGGTAAGCGGTCAAATGTAATTCCTACACTTGGCAAAACATAATAAACAAAAATCAGTTGTAAGAGTAAGGGAGTCCCTCTCATTATCCAAACATATAGAGTTAATAACCACTGAAGAGGTTTAAAATTAACTTTCATTAGAAAAGCAAAAAAAGCTCCTAAAGGAATAGATAATAAGATTACAATGAAAAAGACTTGTAAGGTAACAAAGGCCCCTTCTATTAAACTGGGTAAAACTTGCAATATATAAGTCATGTCATCTCCTAGCAAACAATAGTTTCTCTATTATACCAAAAATGCACTATTTTGGGAATTTTTTTATAAAAATACAACCAGAAGACTGGTTGCGTATTATTATCAAATTTTCTTAACAAATTCTGATTTTAACTTCATAGCTCCGAAGCCGTCGATTTTACAATCAATATTGTGGTCACCTTCAACTAATCGGATGGTTTTTACACGAGTTCCTTGTTTAAGGTCTTTTGGAGCACCTTTAACTTTAAGATCTTTGATTACAGTAATAGTATCCCCATCAGCAAGCTTAACACCATTACTATCTAAAACAACTAAACCTTCTTCTTCAGCTGCTTCTTCTCCTGGTGTCCATTCAAAAGCACACATAGGGCAAATTAGTAATAAACCATCCTCATACACGTACTCTGAATTACATTGCAAACAATTTGGTAATGACATCTTGATCTCCTAAATAACTTAATGTTAATATTTTACTGTAGAAAAGCTGATTTGACAAGATGAATACGTTACCAAAATGAATTAAAGCATCTAAAAAAGGTATCTCTGTTCAGATACCTTTTAAAAAATTTACTCAACGGTTACTGCTTTTGCCAAATTACGAGGTTTGTCAACATCAAGTCCACGTTGTAAAGAAGCGTAGTAGGCAATCAACTGTGTTGGGATGACCATACCAATCGTCGCTAAGAATGGATGAACCTTATTAACGATAATATCGTCTCCTTTACGTTCTAAACCTTCCTCAACTATCGTAAGAACTTTAGCTCCTCGCGCAGCTACTTCTTGAATATTTCCACGTGTATGAGAAGCTACAACCTCGTTTGAGGAAATTAACCCAATAACAGGAGTCCCATCTTCAATAAGTGAAATAGTTCCATGCTTCAATTCACCTGCTGCAAAACCTTCACATTGAATATAAGAAATTTCTTTTAATTTTAGAGAAGCTTCCATAGCAACATAGTAATCATTACCACGACCGATATAAAAAGCATTTCGTGTCTTTGCTAGAAGATCTTGTACTTTTTCAGCAATGAGGTCTTTTTCAGACAAGGTTGCCTCAATAGATTGAGCCACAATTGACAACTCATGGACTAAATCAAAATCAATCGCTTCTTGTTTGCCATTGGCTTCTCCAACAGCCTTGGCTAAGAAGGCTAAAGTCGCTACTTGCGCTGTGCAAGCTTTGGTTGAAGCTACCGCAATCTCAGGTCCTGCATGTAAAAGCAAGGTATAGCTAGCTTCACGTGATAAGGTAGAACCAGGAACGTTTGTGATGGTTAAGCTAGGAATACCCATTTGATTAGCTTTCACCAAGACTTGTCGGCTATCGGCTGTTTCACCCGACTGACTTAACAGAATGAAAAGAGGCTTCTTACTCAATAAGGGCATATGATAACCCCATTCTGAAGAGACACCTAATTCCACTGGTGTATCGGTCAATTTCTCAAGCATAGATTTTGAAGCAAAACCAGCATGATATGATGTTCCTGCAGCTAAAATATAAATGCGGTCAGCCTCCTGAATAGAAGCAATAATAGCAGGATCAATGACCATGTTACCATCTTCATCAGCATATTTAGAAATGAGTTTGCGCATAACACTTGGTTGCTCATCAATTTCTTTAAGCATGTAGTATGGATAAGTTCCCTTGCCAATATCTGATAAATCAAGCTCAGCAGTATAAGAATCACGTTCAACCTGATTGCCATCATAATCTGTAATCGTTACTGAATCTTTAGTCAAAACAACCAATTCTTTATCATGAATCTCCATGAACTCACTTGTTTCTCTAATCATCGCCATCGCATCTGAACAAACCATGTTGTAGCCTTGACCCAAACCAATCAATAAAGGAGATTTGTTTTTGGCAACGTAGATTGTTTCTGTGTCCTCGCTATCTACCAAGGCAAAAGCATAGGAACCTTCAATCAGTGACAAGGCTTTTTTAAAGGCTTCTAAAACAGGCAATTTGTCTTCTTCAACAAACTTACCAATCAAATGAATGGCAATTTCTGTATCTGTTTGACCTTTAAAGTTATGATCAGAAAGATAAGTTTCCTTGATTTGTAGATAATTTTCAATAACACCGTTATGAACTAATGCAAAACGACCTGTTTGAGAGTGATGAGGATGTGCATTATGCTCAGTTGCTTGACCATGAGTCGCCCATCTGGTATGTCCAATACCCATTGTTCCAGCAACATCAATACCAATTTTAGAACGTAAATCAGCAATACGACCAACGGATTTTATTAAATTGGATTGCTTATCATTCGCAACGAAGATTCCTGCTGAATCATAACCACGATACTCAAGCTTTTCAAGCCCTTGCATCAAGATGTCTGTCGCATTTCGATTGCCAACAACTCCAACGATTCCACACATGTATTTATACCCTAGTAAGTTAACTTACTACTTTCTCTCATAATTATTTAAAATTGGTATAGATAACTAAATACCTATAAAAACACTATGTTTACAGTATATATTTTTATTTTTTTCTTGTCAATATTTAAATTGGTATAGTCTTTTTTAGCAAAAAAATAGAGTAGTCAGAAAACTACTCTACTTCTACAAAACCAAACTCTTTTAGAGGTAAGACCCTAAAAGTCACTAAGCCTTTTATTTGTGAGGCATCAATTAGCCCAAATTGACGACTATCTTTTTGATTTCTTCGGTTATCATTTAAGAGAAGGTACTTGCCTTTAGGGACACTTTCGTATTTGCCAGATGTGATTGTTGTGATAGTAAAATCATCTGTGTAAAGCGATCCCGGCTCTGCTTTATTGAGAAAAGACATTTTCATATCTTCAAGATAAGATTGTGACTCTACCATATTATTCAAATAAAAGATATCGTCCATATAAGTCACACTATCACCCTCAAGAGCAATGACACGACTCACATATTCTTTTTTACCTACTTTATAAACAACAAAATCCTTATATTTTGGCGCTATATTTTTTTTAATGGTTATAAGGTCACCACTTTTTAAGTAAGAATTGGCTGTCTCAGGTATTACTCGAAAGGTCGAAAAGACAAAAATTCGTAATAAAATAGCACCTACAATGACTATCAATAATAATAATATATTTCTTATAAAATCTCGTTTTACCATAATAACTCCTAGTCTATTACTTTATTATAACATGAGATGAAGAATAAAAAAAGTCAGTAAGCTAGGAATGCCTAAATAAGTAATAGTCACTTTTAAAGAAAAAAACAACCTCATTATACAATGAGGTTGTTTATGAGATGGATTATTTTACAGTACGTACACGCATAGTGTTAGTACCACCTGTACCTACAGGTACACCAGCAACAATAACAATGTTGTCGCCTGATTGTACTAAACCATTTTCAAGAGCAACACGCTCTGCTACTTCAAACATGTCATCAGTTGATGCTGGTCTTTCTGCAAGAAGTGGAATAACTCCCCAGTTAATCATCAATGAACGTTGTACTTTTTCATCAAATGTAACGGCAAGAATATCAGCATCTGGACGGAATTTCGAGATAGCACGAGCAGTATTACCTGTTTCAGTGATGGTAACAACTAGCTTGATATCCATTGAATGAGTAGCATCTTTAACAGCTGAAGCGATAACATCTGTTTTATTAGTACGTGGGAAAGCAGATGAATCTAAACGACTATATTCATTAAGAAGTGTTTGTGCATTACGGTCAATTGTAGCCATTGTACGAACAGATTCAACTGGGTATTTACCGTTAGCTGATTCCCCTGAAAGCATTGTTGCATCAGTACCATCGATAACCGCGTTGAAGACGTCAGATACTTCTGAACGTGTTGCACGTGGTTTTTCAGTCATTGTTTCAAGCATGTTTGTTGCTGTAATAACTGCTTTACCAGCTGCATTTACTTTAGTAATAATCATTTTTTGGAAAACTGGAACCATTTCAAATGGTACTTCAATACCCATGTCACCACGAGCAATCATGATACCATCCGAAGCTTCAATGATTTCATCAAGGTTATCAATACCTTGTTGGTTCTCAATTTTAGCAAATAATTGAACATGCTCGTTTCCAGTTTCACGACAGATATCGCGCACTTCTTCAACATCTTTTGCTGTACGAACAAATGAAATCGCGATGAAGTTAAGTCCTTGTTCAAGTCCAAAACGAATGTCTGCATTGTCACGTTCTGCAAGTGCTGGGAAAGGAATCTTAGTGTTTGGAATGTTAACACCTTTTTGTTTAGCAATAATGCCATCATTTTCAACTTCAACAATAAATTCACGAGTTGAAATATCTTTTTCAATGACTTTCAAACCAAGTTTACCATCATCAATAAGGATAGTATGACCTACTTCTACTTTGTCATAGATATCAAGACTTCCTGCAACGCTCAATGCAATAACATCACGAGTTGATTGAATACATTGAGTAGTAGCAACACGGATTTTTTCACCCGTAAGGTAAGCATACTCTTTAGCAGCATCAGCAAAAAGTTCTGTACGCATTTCTGGACCTTTTGTATCCAATAGGAAGCCAACTTTTTGACGAGCAATTTCTTCTGCACGGCGAACAGTAGCCATACGGTCACCTTGTTCTTTATGGTCACCGTGTGAAAAATTGAAACGGAAGACATTAGCGCCAGCTTCAATCAATTCAGCAATTTTTTTAGCTGATTCTTCAACGTCAAGTTGTCCAGCCCAGTAGCCGTCCTCACCGTATTTTTTACCACCACGGATTTCAACCGCAGGACCAAGTGTTGCAACGATTTTTACGCGTTTATTCATTTTACTATGACACTCCCTTATTTTTTTGTCAAAAATTGACGATTTACACTTTTAACGACTCTTATTGTGATAATGAACGATTTAAAATCGCAAAATCCAAACAAGCTTTGTGTGGATTATTCACAATAATTTTACCCTCTTCAGTTAGGCTAAATAAGGCACCTTCTTTTGCTGAACCAAGAATTGGACTTTCTACCAACTCCTCATTATGAATACCTACAGCCAAACCTCCCTTACCTTCTTTAAGTAATTCGACAGCGTGTGCTCCCATCCAAGATGCAATAACACGGTCACGCGCAGTTGGAGAACCACCACGTAGGATGTGCCCTAAATTTGTCACACGAAGGTCACTGGTATCACCAGCTTCTTTCAATTTTTCAGCAAAAGCTTGTCCACTCATGACACCTTCTGCTAAAACGATGATATGGTGATTTTTTCCTTTGTTTTCAAAATCGTACTTAATCGTTGAAACGACTTTTTCAATATCAAATTCTTCTTCAGGAACAATAATCTGGTCAGCTCCACTTGCAATACCTGCCCAAAGAGCAATATCACCAGCGTTACGTCCCATAACCTCAACAACAAAGGTACGTCCGTGACTTGATGAGGTATCACGTAGCTTATCAATAGCTTCAACAGCAGTGTTTACAGCTGTATCAAAACCAATTGTATAGTCAGTTCCTGCAATGTCATTATCAATTGTACCTGGGATACCTACAGCCGGGAAACCATGTTCTGTTAGGCGCATTGCACCATGGTAAGAACCGTCTCCACCAATCACAACTACTCCTTCAATTCCATGCTTTTTAAGTTGTTCGATACCAGCCAGTTGACCTTCAACTTTAGCAAATTCAGGATAACGTGCGGAATATAGGAAAGTTCCTCCGCGTGAAATTTTATCACCAACACCCTTTGAACCTAATGGGAAAATATCTCCGTCAACCATACCTGCGTAGCCACGGTTAATACCACAAACTTCCATTCCTTCTGAAATTGCTTTACGAACAACTGCACGAATAGCAGCATTCATCCCAGGAGCGTCACCGCCACTAGTTAAAACAGCAATACGTTTCATTCTTTGGTACTCCTTTAATTAATTTAACGTTTTAATTATAGCACATTCGATTGCAAATTACTTCACTAATTCACTATTTTTATCGAAAAACCGTTTTCAAAACGTAGCTTTGGAGCTTTTCTTCTAACTCAGGTGTAACACTCACTTTCAAGTTATTTATCTCTATCGTTTCTTTTTCTTCTTGGTAGTGAATCACCACTTGGCTATCTCCTGGAAAGTCACCTAATACTTGAGACAACTCTTGATCAAATTGATGATTCTTAACTAACAACCATAATTTTTTTTGATTTGCCAGTGTCACTTCTTGTCCCACTAACTGAAGTCGTCCGTCTCTTTCTTTTACTCTACCACTAATATAATACAACTCTCCTTCTTTCAAAAGAGATTTCATAAGACTAAATTGTTCAGGAAAGAGTGTCACTTCTAGCTTCTTTTTAGTATCATTGACCGTTAGAAATGCCATTTGCTGACCACTTGTTTTTGTTCGAATGATTTTGATAGTTTCTAGTTGGACTAAAACCTTAGCTTGGCTGTCTTTAACTAATTTCACTATAGGTGTAAAGGAGTCTTTATTTCTCTCGGCAATAGCCGTTAAAGGATGCTTGCTAACGCCTACTCCTAATAACTCTTGTTCCAAATAATATTTTTCTGTTGGTGAATAATCCTCTACTTCTGACCAATTAAAAGAAGAGTCTGCAAATAAAGAGCCTAATTCATTAACAAAAACCAAGAGCTCTTCTAGATTACCAATTATTTTTTTCCTATTTTTTTCAAAGTTGTCAAATAATCCAATATTAACCAAAGGCTCAATAAAGCTCGCTTTCTGGTATTTCAGAGGAGTGCGTGTTAAAAAGTCTTCAATGCTCTTAAAGGGACGGTTTTCAATAATCCAATAAGCAAAATCTCTAGGTAAACCTTTGACGTTTTTTAGGCCCATATATATTGTATTTTTAGCAATCTTATCAGTAAATGGAATTGTATTAAGGGATAAAGAACCAATTTGAAAGTCAGATTCTAGTGCATCTGTAATATAATCGCTACTAGAATAGTTCATCATAATGTCAAAAAAGTCTTCTGGATAATGGGTTTTGAAATAGGCTAATTGAAAAGCTAAGGCGGAATAGGCAAAGGCATGACTACGGTTGAAGCCATAACCAGCAAATTTTTCCATGCGTTTAAAGAGTAATTGACTGACTTCTTCTTTTCTACCAAGTTTTCTGGCGCCTGCTAAAAAGTCTTCTTCCATTTTTTTCATTTCAAAAGCATTTTTTTTAGACATGGCACGGCGCAAAAGATCAGCTTTTCCTAAACTAAATCCTGCATAGACTTGTGCTATCTGCATGACCTGCTCTTGATATAACATAATGCCATAAGTGGGCTCTAAAATCGGAGCAACAATAGGATCGATTAAATCTATCTTCTCAAGTCCTCTACGACGTTTAATGAAGTTGTTGGTATAGTCACTAGCTCCTGGTCTGTTAAGACTTGTGGTTGCTACAATCTCTTCAAATTTAACTGGTTTAATGCGTTTTAGTAAGCTAATAGCACCATTTTGTTCAAATTGAAAAATTCCTTTAGTATCCCCTCTTGCAAACAATTGAAGGGTCTCTGAATCCTCTAGATCAATAGCTGATATGTCAATGCTGATGCCATAGTCTATAGCCACTTTTTCTTGCATTTTTTGTACAAAGGTTAAGTTTCTCAGTCCCAAAAAATCCATTTTCAAGAGTCCATTAGCTTCTACAGCTTGAGCATCATACTGTGTGATCATCATATCCTCGCCATTTTTAAGCGGAATATGATCTGTTAGATTATCATCACTCATGACTATACCTGCTGCATGAATAGAGGTTTGTCTTGGTTTTCCCTCTATCCGTCTAGCCATTTCAAAAGCTTTTTGATACTCAAGACGACTTGTTATGACTTGTCGAAAAGCCATGTTTTTCTCATAGACACTATCTAGTGTATCTCGAAAACCAATTTTCTTAGTTAGATGACTCAATTCATATTCTGGAACACCGAAGCGCTTAAAGACATCTCGAATGGCTTGTTTAGGCCCAAAAGTAGAAAATGTCACAATTTGTGCAGAATGTTGGCTTCCGTAACGGTTTCTCACATAGTGAAGAAATTCTGTGCGATAAATATCTGGCATGTCAATATCTATATCTGGCATGCTGTAGCGCTCTTTATTTAGAAAACGTTCAAAGAGCAAATTATTGGCCACGGGATCAATACCAGTAATTTGAAGCGCAAAAGCTACCAAACTACCCGCTGCTGATCCTCGGCCCATTCCCATATAATAGCCTTTGCTGCGTCCAAAACGCACTAAGTCCCAGACAATCAAAAAGTAATCCTCAAATCCCATCTCTGAAATGACAGATAGCTCATGATTTAAACGACTTTGATAAGGTTCACGCCATAAGTTACGTTTCTCCAAGCCTTCTTGTGTCCGCTGTCTCAGTTCTTCTTTGGCAGACTTATCTCGATTAAATCTAGGGAGCTTTAAATCCGTGTCAAAGTCGTATGAGATGGCCGAAATTAACAGACTTAAATTGATTAAAGATTGAGGGCAAAGCTGTTCAAAATAGTCCGTCATTTCTTGACAACTTTTCAAAGACTGTCCATTTGGCACTAATGCTGTTTCTGATAAGGTAACATTATCTCTAATAGCATGTAACACTTGTAACGTTTCTGTTTCTTGTTCTGAAAAGTAACGAACAGTTGGCAAAGGAATTACTTTTGACAAATCAACATTTCCTAGAGGAACTCCCTTTTCGTCAATACCAATATAGAAATCAAAAGGAAATCTTAGCTCATCTGTGTACTGTTGAGGAGCCAAAATAAGAGCAATTCCTTCTAAGAGCTGTAGAAATTTATCACTTGTTAGTGTTCCAGACATTTTCTCTGTAGACACTTTTAACAAGTTTGTATAGCCTGTATTTGTTTTGGCGATTAATCTAAAATCATAACTTTGATCAAACCAATCTAATGTTAAATCAAGTCCTAAAACTGGCTTTAGACCTTTATTGTGACAAGCTCTAATAAAGTGAAAAGCTCCATAGAGATTATCTTTATCCATTATTCCGATGCTTTGATATCCTAAAAGCTTAGCTTGATTGATATAGTTTTCTAAATCCACTAAACTATCCAAAAAGGAATAAACGGTCTTTGTATCTAACTGAGCAAACATTGTCCCCTCCCAAGTAATTCTTAATTCTATTATACTATGAAACTGACTTTGATGCTCTACTTTTCATTTTCAATGATATCATCTGATTTTTTAAGATTAATATAGGAATAAAAAGCACTAAAACTTGACATTTGTCTTGTTTTTCTGTACCATTTAAATAGTACAAACTTAAAAACTAAAACTTAGCAGAGAGGAGACCTCATGTCTTGGAAATTTGATGAAAAATCTCCCATTTATGCTCAAATTGCGCAGCATGTGATGATGCAAATCATCAGTCAAGAAATCAAAAGCGGAGAACAACTTCCAACTGTACGAGAGTACGCTGAAATTGCAGGCGTCAATCCTAATACCATGCAACGTGCTTTCACAGAACTTGAGCGTGAAGGGGTGGTATATTCCCAACGTACAGCTGGACGCTATGTCACTGATGATCAGGAGCTGATTGCTAGCAAGAGGCACGCCATAGCCATGAAAGAACTAGATTCTTTTGTTAAAAACATGACTAAAATTGGCTTTAATCGTTCTGAAATTCTACCTGTCTTATCAAGCTTTTTAAAGGAGGCTTCAAATTAATGGCACAATTATTACAATTGCATCATGTTTCAAAATCCTTCAGAGGTAAATTAGCCATCGACGACTTAACCCTCACTATTCCAGCTGGTAAAATTGTCGGTCTTTTAGGACCAAATGGCAGTGGTAAAACTACTTTAATTAAAATGATCAATGGACTTTTACAAGCAAATAAAGGTGATATAGTCATTGATGGCTACCGCCCTTCAGTCGAAACCAAAAAAATTATTTCTTATTTGCCAGATACTACTTATCTCAATGAAAACATGAAAATCAAAGAAATGTTAGACTATTTTGAAGATTTTTATTCAGACTTTGACCGCTCTAAAGCTGGTAGCCTTTTACGTGATTTGCATTTAGATCCTGAGGAACGCTTTAAAAATCTGTCAAAAGGAAATAAAGAAAAAGCGCAATTAATCCTGGTTATGAGTCGTAAAGCCAAGCTCTATATTCTTGATGAGCCTATTGGAGGGGTTGACCCCGCAGCAAGAGAATATATTCTTCGCACTATTATTAATAACTACTGTGAAGAGGCTTCTGTCATCATTTCTACTCACCTTATTTCTGATATTGAACCTATACTTGATGAGGTTATCTTTTTAAAAAATGGTAAAGTCTGTTTAACGGGCAATGCTGATGATTTAAGAGAAACACATCAGAAATCAATTGATTCTCTTTTCAGAGAGACCTACAAAGTATAGGAGGATATCATGTTTGGAAAATTATTAAAGTATGAGTTCAAATCAATTGGCAAATGGTATTTTGCATTGAATGCCGCTATTATAGCTATTGCCTGCCTACTTTCTCTAATACTAAAACGTATCTTTATTTCTCAGGATGAATATAATATGGCTTACAATTTTGGTTCCAGTATTAGTGGTAAAATGGTTCCATTGGCACTCTCATTAACCTTCGGTGCCCTTATTGCAGGTTCTTTACTTTCTACCTTGTTAATTATCATTAACCGCTTCAGTAAAAATATTTTTGGTCGTCAAGGTTATCTAACCTTAACACTTCCAGTTAGCGACCATCAGATTATTCTCTCAAAATGCTTGGTATCTTTTGTCTGCAGTCTCTTTAATTTTCTGATATTAGGTGTGGCAATTGTTATTCTAGTGATTCCAATAGTTGGAGCCAAAGAAGCCTTTGATTTTCTAAAAGAAGGCTTTACTTCTGCCCATCTCAGCAATAGTTTATTAATACTTCTTTATTTTTTAACCTCTTACTTAGCTGGTATTTTACTGATTTATTTGGCTATTTCAATCGGTCAACTTTTCTCAAATAAGAGAGGTTTAATGGCATTCATTGCTTACTTTACACTTTCTATTCTGATTAGCTTAGCCTTAACTTATATCAACACTCAACTGTTTGGAATTGATACCCAAGAAGATAGCTATCCTTTTGGAGAGCAGCAATTACTTTTAATTCTTAGTGCAGAACAGTTTGTTATCACATTAATATCCTATTTTGCAACCCACTTTATTATCAAAAACAAGCTAAATATACAATAAAAGTAAACTAAAAAGGATTAAGTGATTAATCCTTTTTAGTTTAACATCAATGAAATAACCAGGACACTAAATCTTTTCCAAAAATAAAGAGATAGCTATAACCAATAATAGAAATTGGCTTAGTCAGTGCAATTATGGTTATAAAGCGTTTTAAGCTCATATCAGTTAATCCTGTAATCATTACCATAATATCAGCCGGCGAGATTGGTGAAGCCATACAATCAATAAAAAATTTTTCATAGCCTGATGTTTCTAAACGTCTCTCATATTTATAGAACGTTTTCTGATCCATAAAAAGTAAAATAAATTTCCGGCCGTATACTTTAACTAAAAGAAAAAGGATAACACTGCCAATTAATATTCCAATATAGTTGTAAATAAATCCAGCAATCGGTCCAAAAATAAGAAAACCAGCAACTGTTGTGAGTCCACCTAGAATAACAGGAAAAACAATCTGAATGATCTGGACCATAATGAAAATAAGTGGTCCCCAAACTTTGTAATGATGAACCAGGTCTTTCAGGGCATTATTATCGTTTAATATGCCTAATTTATAGAGCCAAAAAGCCAATATAAAGGAAGCTATTAAAGCTAAAATACCTAAAATTTTAATGATTTTTTGCCAAAAAAGGTAAAACTTTGAATTTTCTTTTATCATAATTCAATCATACCACAAGCCTTGTTTTTTTGCTATTTCTAGAGAGTTTTGCTATAATAAATAGGTAAGTAGAAATAACTTCTTATTAAGGGGTTGTTACGGATTCGACAGGCATTATGAGACATGTTTTGCGACCCATCGGCAGATGTAAAATGCCAGTTAAATATAACTGCAAAAAATACAAACACTTACGCTTTAGCTGCCTAAAAACCAGTTAGCGTGACTTCAACAAGATTGCTTGTGTCCTGTTAGAAGTCTCAAAATAACAAGCTACACTAAAGTGATTGCCTAGCCACTTTAGAAGAGCTTTATAGACTCGTCAGCTAAGGGCTTGAGTTATGTGTCACTAGCTGATCAAATTAAGACATAACCTATGGTTGTAGACAAATATGTTGGCAGGTGTTTGGACGTGGGTTCGACTCCCACCAGCTCCATCCCTACTTACTAAAACTTTCTATAAGTTCTTAAAACCTTGTTTAATCAAGGTTTTTTGTTTTAGTTATTTAAATTCAATTTTCCTCTAAAATGAATATTGCAAGAAATCAATGCCTACACTTCTTCATGTCTAAACGTAGCCTGTACAAAAATGTGATATAATGGTAAAAAAGATTAGTTAGGAAGAACATATGAAACGCCAAAAATCCTTATCTTTGATACTCTTGCCTCTACTTAGCTTCAATTTACTTGCGTGTCAAAATCAAAAAAGTAAAGAATCATCTCATAAAAGCATCGAAACACAAAAAAAGTAAGAATTGCTGAGCATCAAGATATAAGATCACATTTTGAAAAAATAAGAATTGCAACTGCTGAAAAGCAATTTCAAGGGAGATCAACTATTGAAGATTTAATCGCACTTTTTGGAACAATTCAACAGCATGAAGAGCGCCCTGCTGGCAGTGTTACTCTCGATTCTTATACATGGGAATTTGATCAGGTTTCTGTCAATGTCAGTCTTTACCAAAACAGTGCTATTGTCAAAACAATTTCAAACTTTGCCTTGGAGCGTGAACTCAATTTATCAAAAAAAGAGTATCAGAAATTAAGAAAAGGAATGAACTATGAAGAAGCTAAGAAAATCCTAACTCAACCTGATAACTATAGCCAAGCAGCATCAAGCGATAAAGAAAGTCTACAAGCGGTTTGGATTAGTGGTTTAAAAACGCATGCGCAAGGCGCTCATATATCACTTCTTTTCGAAAACAATCAATTAGTGGAAATGTCTCAAATTGGCTTAACCGACTAAGATTGGACAAATAAGAAAAAAGCCTATTGAAACAGGCTTTTTTCTTATTTCAATCCACCTTGAGGGAATCGAACCCCCATCTCAAGAACCGGAATCTTACGTGATATCCATTACACTAAAGGTGGCAATACCTCAATAGTATACCATAATTCCACAAATTTTAAAATAAGATCAGAGAGAAAAAAGAAAAAGTTGAGCTAAAGCCCAACTTTTCTTTTATTACAATTCAATATCGCCAAATAAATCAGCCATTGAGAATCCAGTTTGAGTTTCTGGAAGTTCGTAGTCACGTTTTGCTTCGCGTTTTGGACGACGAGGACGTGATTGGCGTTTTTCTTCTTTGTTTTCACCTTCAGCTTGTGCTGGACGCTCTTCAAGAGCTTTGATAGAAAGTGATACACGTTCATCAGCAGCATTTACTTCAAGAACCTTAACAGTAACTTCTTGACCTACAGAAAGTACATCTTTTGGATTTTCAACACGTTTGTGAGAAATTTGTGAAATGTGAACAAGTCCATCAATTCCAGGTAATACTTCTACAAAAGCACCAAAGTCTATCAAACGTTTTACTTTGCCTTCAACGACATCGCCTTGAGCAAGTTTTTGTTCAACACCATCCCATGGTCCAGGTGTTGTCGCTTTAAGAGAAAGTGATACACGACCAGCTTCTTCATCAATTGAAAGAACTTTAACTTCAACTTCTTCACCAACAGAAACAACTGATTTAGGTGAAACGTTACGTTCGTGTGACAATTCAGTCACGTGAACAAGTCCATCAACACCACCAAGGTCGATAAAAGCACCAAAGCTAGTTAGGCGAGCAACTGTACCAGTGACAACTGAACCTTCTGAAAGTTTAGAGAAGACTTCAGTACGAGCTTCTTTAGCAGCTTCTTCAATAACTTCACGACGTGACAAGATGAAACGGTTTTCTGCTACATCAACTTCTTTGATTTTAGCATCAAATTCTTGACCAACAAATTTTTCAGTGTTACGTACAAAACGTGTATCAATCATTGAAGCAGGGATAAATCCACGAAGTCCTTCAAACTCAACTGAAAGGCCACCTTTAACAGCACGGGTACCTTTAACAGTAAGAACTTCACCTTCACGACCAACAAGTTTGTCCCAGGCTTTGCGAGCTTCCAAACGTTTTTTAGATACTAGGAAAGTAACTGTATCAGTATCTTTACCTACTACTTGACGAAGAACAAGTACTTCAACTGTGTCGCCAGCTTTAACAAAGTCGTTGATATCAGCATCACGATCGTTAGTCAATTCACGAAGTGTCAAGACACCTTCAACACCAGTTCCTTCGATAACAACGTTTGCTTGACCGTTATCAACTGTTAAAACTTCCGCAGTGACAACATCACCAGGGTTCACTTCGCTAACACTGTTTAGCAAATCTTCAAATTCATTCATTCTAAAAAATCCTCCAACAAAAGCTAGCTGATGCTAGCTTTTGTTAACAATATATTTTCTCAAGGTAACCCGCAACGACAACAACTCTTATCTTTGACGGTCTCAGGGAGCACCTGATACCTCTGACTGGGGTAGCTGGATTCGAACCAACGCATGAGGGAGTCAAAGTCCCTTGCCTTACCGCTTGGCTATACCCCAAACTTACTTAGAAATCTAATAATTTTCATAGAACTATCTAATCTCAAGTAATGGAAAGAGAGGGATTCGAACCCCCGAACCCGAAGGAGCGGATTTACAGTCCGCCGCGTTTAGCCTCTTCGCTATCTTTCCGTAACAACAAAAACTATTCTACCATAGTTTTTGTGAGCTTGCAAGTGTTTTTACTTAATTTTAATGATTCAAATTGTAGTTTTCAATAATATTCTCAACCGCTTGTTCAAGCGTTTTGAAGAAGGCATCAACACTGTCGTTTTTCAATACAGCAAACTTATCATCTAACTCTGCAATTTCACCAACTAGTCGTTTTCCGATATGTAATTGGTACCCATCTATTTGAGTATTATTAAGAGTTACTTTATGGTCCATTAATTGAATTTCAATTTTTTTATCTTTTTTGCTCATCACATTACCTCACTTTGTCTATTTTACACAAAATTAAAAAAGCTTGCAAGAGCAAGCTTTTAATTTAATCAACTTTAACAATCCAGCCTTCAGGCGCTTCAATATCACCAAACTGAATCCCAACAAGCTCGTTATAAAGTCGTTTCGTAACTGGTCCTACTTCTGTCTCACTATAAAAGACATGGCGTTTTCCACGATACTGAATACCACCAATTGGAGAAATAACAGCTGCTGTTCCACAAGCCCCAGCTTCAATAAATTTATCCAACTCATCAATGGCCACATCACCTTCAATAGCAGTCATTCCAAGACGCTCTTCTGCCAATTGTAACAATGAATACTTGGTAATAGATGGCAAAATAGATGGGCTTAGTGGTGTGATAAATTCGTTATTTGCTGTAATTCCAAAGAAGTTAGCTGCTCCAACTTCTTCAATTTTGGTATGTGTGGCAGGATCTAGGTAAATCACATCTGAGTAACCAGCTTCCTTAGCAGTTTTACCTGGCAATAAGCTTCCTGCGTAGTTTCCACCAACTTTTGCAGCACCTGTTCCATATGGGGCTGCTCTGTCAAACTCTTCTGAAACAATGAAGTTGGTTGGAGCTAAGCCACCTTTGAAATAATTACCTACTGGCATAGCAAAGATAGTAAAAATATATTCAGTTGCTGGTTTAACTCCGATAATGTCTCCAACACCGATTAATAAAGGTCTTAAATAGAGCGTCGCACCTGTTCCATATGGCGGTACAAAAGCTTCATTTGCTTTAACCACTTGCTTAACGGCATCAATAAACTGTTCCGTTGGAACTTGTGGCATCAGCAAGCGATCAGCAGTTGCTTGAAGTCTTGCCGCATTGCGATCAGGTCTAAATAATTGAATTGACCCCTCTTTTGTTCGGTAAGCTTTTAAGCCTTCAAAAGCTTGTTGACCGTAATGTAGAGCTGGTGAACTTTCAGAAATATGTAAGGTCGCATCTTCTGTTAACTGACCTTGGTCCCATTGGCCATCTTTATAATATGAAATGTAACGAAATGGTAATTTGTGATATTCAAACCCTAAGTTTTCCCAATCAATTGTTAATGTCATTATTATTCCTCTTTTCTTTTTAAATGTAATGATTAATTAAAATAATACTGGCACCCTATTTTAAAGGCGTTTTGCAGAGAAAACTTCCTGTTCAGATATGGTATCTGAAATAAAGGATCCATTGCTAGTTCGTTCAGAAAGTGGCAAGCTTTCTAAATTAATCTGATATTCTTGCCCTGTTTTACTTAAAACAAGTAACTTTTGGTCACTTATATTTTCCTCAGAAACTTCAGTAAATAAATCAAAGACGTCTGAGTTAGAAGCTGATTGCACCATGCCCGCATAAAAGACTCGATGTGGCTTGGCTTTTAGTTCTCTTAATACTAATAAGCCACGGTTGGCACGACTTGTTTGAGGAATATCAGAAAGAGCCACACGTTTTAAGGCACCTCGTTGAGTTAAGACAAAGAAACTATCACCACTTACGATTAATGCTGCGCTAAGCCTATCGTGTTCTTTTAGATTAATACCTTTTACTCCTGCTGATTTTAAGCCCTGTTGGGGAACATCTTGGCTAGAAAAACGAAGAGCATAACCATGTTGTGTGATTAAAAGTAAATCTTCCATCACAATTGATGATATCTTGATGACTTCGTCTTGACTATCTTTTAGCTTAATATACTTAGTAGACTTGGATTTGTAAGTTCTCCAAGGACTCAAATATTTTCGTTCCAAGCGTTTAACAAAACCATTTGCCGTAACTGCCACATACTGACCTTGATCAAAACCTTGAAGAATTTCAGCATGTAAGATAGTTTCGTCAGTCGCAAAATTAACTATAGTCTGTGATAAATGCTCTCCAATCTCTTTCCATCTTAAATCCACTAATTCATGAACAGGTCTATAAATGACATTTCCCATATTGGTAAATAACAAAAGATGCTCGGTGGTCTTAGCTTGCTGTACCATTAAGAGGTCATCGTCATCTTTTTTTCCAATTTCATCAATACTTGACGCATTAAAAGATCGTGGACTCGTGCGCTTAATATAACCGCCTTTTGTCACACTGACAACAGTCTCTTCCTCTAAGATTAGGCTCGCTGAATCAATCTCAATGGTCTGACTTTCGGCTTGTAACTCAGAAAGACGAGGGTTAGCAAATCTCTTTTTAACCTCTCGCAACTCACGTTTCATGACGTTATACATGGTCGCCTCATCACCAATAATAGCTGAAAGCGTTGTGATTAGCTGACGCAATTCTTCTTCTTCTTTTTGAAGCGTCACGATATCAGTATTGGTTAAGCGATAGAGTTGGAGAGTGACAATGGCTTCGGCTTGCTCTTCTGAAAAAGCGTAACTCACTTTCAAGTTTTCTTTGGCGTCACTCTTATTTTCAGAAGCGCGAATAAGCGCTATAATCTCATCTAAAATAGATAAGACACGAATCAGTCCCTCAACGATATGAAGACGCTTTTCGGCCTTGTCTTTATCAAACTTAGAACGTTTGACAATGATTTCACGTCGATGGCTGATATAGCTAGACAAGATTTTTTGAAGTCCAACTTGACGAGGGGTGAAATGATCGATAGCCACCATGTTAAAGTTGTAATTGACTTGGAGGTCTGTATATTTTAACAAGTAATTCAGAATGGTTTGACAATCCGCATCCTTCTTAAGCTCAATGGCAATTCTAAGGCCGGTACGGTCTGATTCATCACGAACTTCAGCAATACCTGGAACTTTATTATTGAAACGGACATCATCGATTTTTTTAACTAAGACAGCCTTGTTAACTTCATAAGGTATTTCTGTAACAACAATTTGTTGCTTACCACCTTTTAGATCTTCAATTTCTGTTCGAGAACGAACAACAACACGACCCTTTCCAGTTTCATAAGCTTTTTTGATTTCATCTTTGCCTTGTATGATCCCCCCCGTTGGAAAATCAGGTCCTGGAAGAAACTCCATCAATTTGTCTAATTTAGCTTTAGGATGGTCAATCATATAAACGACTGCATCAATGACTTCTGAAAGATTGTGAGGCGGAATATCAGTGGCGTAACCAGCTGAAATACCAGATGAGCCATTGACCAAAAGATTAGGAAAAGCTGCAGGTAAAACTGTCGGTTCTTTTTCGGTATCATCAAAATTCCAAGCAAAAGGAACTGTCTTTTTCTCAATATCTTGTAAAAGATAGCCTGCAATTTCTGACAAGCGTGCTTCTGTGTAACGCATGGCAGCTGGTGGGTCACCATCCATCGACCCATTATTCCCATGCATTTCAACAAGAATCTCACGGTTTTTCCAGTTTTGACTCATCCGAACCATGGCATCATAGATAGATGAATCGCCATGAGGATGAAAATTACCCATAATATTTCCGACAGATTTGGCAGATTTACGGTAACCTTTCTCGAAAGTATTGCCGTCCTTATTCATTGAATAAAGAATACGACGTTGAACAGGTTTCAGACCATCCCGAATGTCAGGAAGGGCTCTTTCTTGAATAATATATTTGGAGTAACGCCCAAAGCGCTCTCCCATAATATCTTCAAGAGACATATTTTGAACATTTGACATAAATTAAGATACCAAGCCCGTCAGTTTCCAAGTAAAAATAGGAAATCGCCAGCTCATTCTGATGAGCTAGGAGATTTATCTTTTTGACACAGAAACTAGGGCGGGTTCAATTCCTTTCTTTTGTTTTGAAAAGAGGTAGAATAATTATTAATTGGAATTTGAACTCACCATAGGGTGAGAGCTTTTCCTTTTGTTAATGTGAGATGAGGTTTAGCATTTAAGGTTTTGTTTGAACAGAAAAGATAGGCTTTGCTTATTTCCTTAAAGTATTCAATTGAATTTTTTAAATGGTTTCATTAAAAAACTTTGCCACGAACTGATAAACTTTGTCACTCCAATCATATAGACCTTCACCCTCATAATTTATATAATGAACCTTTTGATATAAGGATTTAGGAATGACATTTCTAAAATGTGATTTCAAGTGTAATGGAATAATACAGGCATAAAGTTTGTCTAAACTCAATTCAGTTTCTACTTTAGCTGGATGGTAACCATCAAAGACATATCCAACAGTATCAAGGATATCTGAATATTTAAAATGAAAACTAATCCCAGGAAGAAACTTTTCATGTAATTCTTCAATCTTTGGACTTCTCTCTAAAAATCTTTCCATTGCCAATCGGTACCCTGAAATTGTGTTTGACCATCCTAACATCACGTATTTAAAATAATCAGAAGGGTCCCCTGCGGCATTCCTTCTACTGTTTTCTAATAGTTTTTCATCAGAATGAAAAACTTTCGTCGCTGACATTATTTTTTCCAACTCAAAAATACCTCTTGCTGCTTTTACTGTGCAGGTGTGACTAAGAAGATTACAATAAATTGACTCCCCAAGCTCATTAAAAGTTGCAGCAACGTTTTTTTGACTTGGTTTAAAAGGGTAACTCGAAGAATGATTTTTTAAGTAAGCCTGCACTTGACTTAAGATATTTAAATCTTCACAAAAAATATCAGTTTTACGATGATAATATTTCTCATAGGAATAAAAAGCAAGTATTCTCTCGAGTTCCCAATCTTCTATTTTAGGATAATTAACAAGAGCTAAAAAATAAGTACCACCCCATTGAAGGCTATAGTCTTTTTTGCAAATATCTAATTTCATTTTCGAACCCACTAAAATTCTCTTTATATAGATATAATCTAAAATACTGTATTCTCTTCCAATGTAAACTTGACATTATCTTCAATCCACTGACGACGTGGTGCCGCTTTGTCACCCATAAGGACAGATACTCTGCGCTCTGCTCTTGCTAAGTCATCAATGGTTACACGAATAAAGGTACGCGTTTCTGGATCCATGGTCGTTTCCCATAATTGATTGGCATTCATTTCACCAAGTCCTTTATAGCGCTGCAATACAGCTCCTTTACCATAAGCTTTTCTCAAGTCTTCTAATTCCCCATCAGTCCATGCATAATCGACCTTTTCAGACTTGCCTTTACCTTTAGACATTTTGTATAAAGGAGGTAGGGCGATATAAACATGTCCTGCTTCTACCAAGGGACGCATGTAACGATAAAAGAAGGTCAACAGCAAGGTTTGAATATGAGCTCCATCGGTATCCGCGTCGGTCATGATAATGATTTTATCGTAATTAATATCCTCAAGGTTAAAATCAGCACCTACACCTGCCCCGATAGTATAAACCATGGTATTAATTTCTTCATTTTTGAGAATATCAGCCATTTTCGCTTTTTCAGTATTTAAAACTTTACCACGTAAAGGTAAAATAGCCTGAAACTTACGATCACGCCCTTGCTTGGCAGAACCACCGGCAGAATCCCCTTCGACTAAATAGAGTTCATTTTTCTTTGGGTTTTTGGACTGTGCAGGCGTCAGTTTACCAGATAAGAGGCCCTTATCTTTTTTGTTTTTCTTGCCGTTACGTGATTCATCACGCGCCTTACGAGCAGCTTCTCTGGCATCGCGAGCTTTAATCGCTTTTCTGACCAAGTTCGATGCTAATTCCCCATTTTCCAATAAAAAGAAGGTTAATTTTTCTGAGACGATACTATCTACAATGGGACGAGCAAGTGGGCTACCTAATTTATCCTTTGTTTGCCCTTCAAACTGTAAGTGTTGCTCAGGGACTAAGATTGATAGGACAGCTGATAGGCCTTCGCGGTAATCCGAGCCTTCCAAATTCTTATCTTTTTCTTTTAAGAGGTTCGTTTTTCTGGCATAGTCATTCATGGCTTTGGTGATAGCTGACTTGAGTCCTGTTTCATGACTACCGCCATCCTTAGTACGAACATTATTAACAAATGATAGAATATTGTCGGAAAAACCATCATTATACTGTAAGGCAACTTGAACTTGAAAATCTTGATCTTGCCCTTCCATGTAAATAACTGGAGTTAACATTTCTTTGTCCTCATTCAGATAGGAAACAAAGTCTTGGACACCGTTCTCGTAATGGAACTCTTCCTCGATTGGTTCATCACCACGATCATCCTTCAAGGACATTTTGACATTTTTCAATAAGAAAGCAGATTCTTTCAAGCGCTCTGCAATGGTATTAAACTTAAAGTCTGTTGTTGAAAAGATCCGTTCATCAGGCATGAAGGTGACAATCGTTCCTGATTTTGATTTAGGGGCTGTTCTGATTTTCTCTAAACCTGTGACAGGCTTTCCACCATCTTCAAATCGTTGCCTAAAAACAGCACCATCTCTTGTAATTTCAACTTCTAACCAGGCAGATAGGGCATTAACGACTGAAGAACCAACACCATGTAAGCCTCCAGACGTTTTATAACCACCTTGTCCAAACTTACCACCAGCATGCAAGATGGTAAAAATCACTTGAACTGTTGGAATTCCCATAGCGTGTTTTCCTGTTGGCATCCCACGACCACTATCTGACACACTGACAGAGCCATCTTTATTAATGGTTACTTTAATCTCATCTCCAAAGCCAGATAAGGCTTCATCAACCGCGTTGTCAACGATTTCCCAAACCAAATGATGAAGGCCAGTCGCATCTGTGGATCCTATATACATGCCAGGACGTTTACGAACGGCATCTAACCCTTCTAAGACTTGAATGGCATCGTCATTATAATTAGTTACGCTTATTTCTTTCTTAGCCAAAATTGACCTCCAGATTTTTTCATCTTTTTTATCTTACAAGTTTTTTAAGAATTTTGCAAAGTAATTCGCTAATTTTTCTTAATTCTTTTCAATCACTAGTTTCTCAAATCATGATTATGGTATAATATAAGGTATGAAATTGATATTATTAATCACAATAGCCTATATACTTGGTTCTATCCCTACAGGGCTCTGGATTGGCCAATATTTTTATGGCATAAATTTACGCCGACATGGTTCTGGAAACACAGGAACAACTAATACTTTTCGTATTTTGGGTGTCAAAGCTGGTTTAGCTACCTTGATGATCGATATCCTAAAAGGAACACTGGCAACCCTCTTACCAATGATTTTTGGGGTAACCGCTCTTTCACCAGTTGTGATAGGATTTTTTGCGGTTTTAGGCCATACTTTTCCTCTTTTTGCTCAATTTAAAGGTGGTAAAGCTGTTGCTACTAGCGCTGGGGTTCTTCTTGGTTTTGCGCCTTTTTACCTGCTTTTTCTAGCAGTTCTCTTTTTAGTGACCCTCTACCTTTTTAGCATGATTTCCCTAGCTAGTATTACAGTTTCTGTTTTAGGTGCTCTTACTGCCTTGATTTTCCCTGCTTTTTCCTTTTTACTCCCACATTATGATTGGTTTTTAACTCTTATGATTTTGCTTATGGCGAGTTTGATTATCGTCCGACATAGAGACAATATCCAACGTATCCAGAAAAAAAAAGAAAATCTGGTGCCTTGGGGGCTTAATTTAAGCGGACAAAAACCTAAAACTTAACATTATGTTTTCATTAAAAAAATACCATTAGACTTCATGCTAATGGTATTTTTTTCAACTTAAGCCCGATAAACAATGTCACCACGACAAATGGTGTACTTAACGACTCCCTTTAATTGTTCACCAACAAACGGTGAGTTACTCGCTTTTGAAGCAAAATCATGACTGACAATGCGATTCTCTTGATCTGCAAAAATGACAATATCTGCTGGTCCTTCTTCAGCTAGATATCCTGCCTCAAAATTATATAATGATGCAGGATTTATGGTCATTTTTTCTAAGAAAGACATGAGGGATAAGTGCCCAGGCTCGACTAAATTGGTCAATCCTAAAGATAAAGAGGTCTCTAGTCCTGTCATTCCAGAAGGCGCTTGAGTCATATCAGACACTTCTTTTTCATCTCGATGATGTGGCGCATGATCAGTTGCTATGATAGAAATGACTCCTGATTGTAACCCCTCAATAACAGCTAATCTGTCTTTTTCAGTACGAAGTGGAGGATTCATTTTAGCATTGGCTCCTGCCACTAATAAGAGGTCTTCTGTTTTAGAAAAATGCTGCGGTGTCACTTCAGCTGTGACATCAGCACCCAATTCTTGTGCAAAAGCAACCACTTTTACAGACTCTGCTTTAGACAAGTGCTGGATATGAACGTGAGCTTGACAGTCATAAGCAATCATGACATCTCTAGCAATCATGCTATATTCCGCAACACCCGTTGCTCCACAAAAGTGAAAGGCTTCTTTAGCAATGTCTTCGTTAAAACCAAGAACGCCATTTAGTTCTGGATCTTCTTCATGAAGAGAGATAAAAGTCCCATTAGCTTTAGCTAATTGCAAGGCTTCTTTTAAGACTTTTGCGCTTTGAAGCGGTATACCATCATCTGTAAAACTAACAGCGCCAGCTTCCATAAGGCTTTTAAAATCTGTCAGCTGTTGCCCATCAAAATGCTTGGTCACACTAGCATTTGTGTAAATGTTGATGTTTTCTTTCGCTGCACTGGCTAAGACCTCTTTTAGGATCTTGGCATCTGAAATAACGGGATTCGTGTTAGCCATCATAACAACCGTTGTCACTCCTCCAGCTGCTGCCGCTAAGGCTCCCGTATGAATGTCTTCTTTATGCGTTTGACCAGGTTCTCTAAAATGGACATGAATATCTACTAAGCTCGGTGCTACTATAAGGCCAGTAGCATCAATAACGTCTGCATCTGGACAGTCAATTGAAGGGGCAATTCTAACAATTTTTTGATCTTCAATCAATAAATCTGCCCCCTCATCTCTTTTGGTTTTAGGATCAATAAGGCGTCCATTTTTTATCAGTAACATGTCTTCCCCTCTTCTTGTAAGCTTATGACAACCAGTCAATAGGACTTAAACCATCCTTTACCAAGTAAGCATTTGTTTTTGAAAATGGCCCACTTCCAAAAAAACCACGATAAGCTGATAAGGGGCTTGGGTGTGCACTCTCTATAATATGATGCTTAGAATGCGTAATGAGGGCTTTTTTCTTTCTAGCATAAGCTCCCCAAAAAATAAAGACTACAGGTTCTTCCTTGTCGTTGAGAACTTTGATCACAGCGTCAGTAAATGGTTCCCAAATCAGTCCCGCGTGCCCGTTGGCTTGCCCAGCAGGAACGGTCAAAGACGCATTCAACAGCAAAACCCCTTGTTGTGCCCATGAGGTTAAATCATGTTGCTTTCTATCTCCCAGATCAGTTGCTAATTCTTTCAAAATATTTTGTAAAGAAGGTGGTGCAGGCAAGTCATCTGGAACGGAGAAAGAGAGGCCTTGTGCTTGCCCTGGTCCATGATAAGGATCTTGACCTAATATTAAGACCTTAGTCTTTTCTAAAGGAGTACTTTGTAGCGCTTTAAACACATTTTCACGGGCAGGGTAAATTGTCCCTTCTGCGTATACCTGATCTAAAAAGTGATTGATTTTAGCATAATAATGCTCAGGTAAATAATCTTTAATCTCTTGATGCCAGCTAGAATGAATCATTTTATACCTTTCTTCTTCTTTTCAAATTCTCAAAATTCAAGGAATGATAACTTTTTTCAACTATTTATTACTTCTTTCTCACTAGTTTATCATATTTTGGACTTAAAAAAACCTAGAAACAGTTTTTCTAGGGTTAATATTCGGCTTTTCAGTTTAACTGAGGCTCAGTTTGTTTTCTAGATAAGATTGGAAGTGTTCAAAAATCACGCACAAAGACCAATAAATAAAAGCAACCAATACATACATAGACATATAGTCCCACTCTCTTCCACCTACAATTTTGGCATTTTGAAAAATATCCGGTACTGTAATCATAGCAGCTAAAGAAGAACTTTTTATCATATCAATCACAACATTGCCAAGAGGTGGAATGGCAATCCTTAGGGCTTGAGGTAAAATCACCTTCTTAATGACTAAACCCTGAGGTAAACCAAGTGCCATGGCTGCTTCCCATTGCCCCTTATCCACGGCATTAATGGATGAACGAAAAATTTCAGATATATAGGCCGAACTGACTAAGCTAAAACCAATATAAGCACACAATAGAGCTGGTAGTTGCACTTGAAAATAAGGAAGTCCAAAGTAAAGCATAAAGAGAACCACAATCATAGGAACTCCCCTCATCATGGAGACATAGGCTTTGACAAATTTCCTAAAAACATAATATTTAGAGCGACCTAAAATGGCTAAAAGAATGCCTAAGCTGACTCCTGTTATGAAACTAAGACCTGCAATTCCAAGTGTGTATGGTAAACCCGATAAGACAAAAGTCAAGCTTTCTACAATTAATGACAAATTGATAAACATGTCGATTCTCTTTTCTAACGCAAGGAATTAGTCAACATCAGAAACGTCAATTTTTTTGAAGTCATATGTTTTTTCCTTTGAGACATCTTGGCCTGCAAAGAATTGTTCTGATAATTTTTTCAAACTGCAATCTTTTTTCATTTCTTTAAGCGTTTGATTGACCTTAGCTTGTAAAGTAGTATTGCCTAATTTTATCGCAAAATTAGATTCTGAAGGATTGTAGTAAACCCCTTTTAGAACTTTTACAGGAATATCAGGAAGAGCTTTCGATGCCATAGATTGTAAGTAAAAATCATTCAAAATAACATCTGTACGGCCATTAGCAACGTCTTTAAGGTATACATCGTTCGTCACGTTGTCGTAGATAACCAGTTCAGCACCAAATTTTTTGGCCACCTTCATGTAAGAAGTGGTTGAAGCTCCGGCTGCTTTTTTGCCTTTCAAATCTTTTAAAGATGTGATACCAGAATCGTCAGATTGACGAACAATCATTGATCCAAATGAGTATTTGTGAGCGTCTGTGTAAAGAAACTTCTCAGCATTTTTGCTATCTTTTTCAATAGAATAGGCAGCAAGATCTACCTGACCACTATTTAAAGCTGATAGCATCCCATCCACACCCATTTCTGTAAATTGAAGATCCAAGTCCAGTCTTTTGGCAATTTCTTTAATAATTTCAACATCGTATCCCGTTAATGCATTGGATTTATCATGAAAAGATTGCGGATAGAGGGTTCCTGATGTGGCAACTTTTAAAGTGCCTCGCTTTTGGATGGCTTTCCAGTTAGCATCTGCATCTGAGCCTTTATTAGTTCCGCAAGCCACTAGTAAAATGCTCGCAAGTATAGCTGTGATTGTTAAAACTAATCGTTTCATTTTTGAACTTCCTTTACCTTCCTTAATGACGTTTTTTATTCTACTGATGACGTATCAATAACTGGAATTTTTTTCATTTTTCCAAAAGCTTGGGTTAAGTCTTGTCCAGCATAATAAGTTTTAGAGATTTTTTTAAGACTACCGTCTTTTTTCATTTCCTTAATAACAGCATCAACTTTTTCTGCTAAAGCCTTATCCTTTTGACGCATAACAATTCCTTGCTTGGTTGGGTTATATTGGACATGGCTCATCTTGATATTCATATCAGGATTTTTAGATAACATGTAATCCACAAAAAGTTTTTGAGCGGGATAGTCATTAGGAATAAAGTCTGTTCTGCCATTGGCGACATCATTAAGGTAAACATCACCCGTAACATTATCATATGTGACTAACTCGGCTCCTTGCTTTTGAGCGACCTTCATGTATTCTGTTCCAGAAGCCCCGGCTGCTTTTTTACCCTTCCAGTCACTTAAATCTGACTTAGATATATGGGAGCTTCCATCTGCACGGACAATCATGCCTCCAACCCCATATTTATAAGGTGTTGACATATGATATTTCTTTTGGCGTTTTGGTGTGATGTCAAAATTGTTAAGTGACATATCCACTCGGCCACTATCTACTGTTGTAAATGCTTGATCAAAACCAGTCTCAACAAATTTAACCTTGATATCAAGTCTTTTAGCGATTTCTTTAACCATATCCACTTCATAACCGACTAATTGGTTCTTATCATTGTAATAAGAAGTTGGCTGATAAGTTCCTGGTGTAGCAACTTTTATCACACCTTCTTCTTTAATCTTATCCCAACTGTTATCTTGGGCAGTTTTATGAGAGGAACAGGCTGATAAGAAAAGACCAGCAAGTCCGATTGATAGTAAAGCTACTTGTTTTTTCATAGAAACTCCTTTTCTTAATAAAAATAGTATAACATTCTAATGTCTCAAAGTAAGTGGCAAAGACTTGGCATTAAAAAAAGCTAATCTATAATAGATTAACTGTTTTATAATATTTTTACTGTGGAACTTTTAGAAGATTAGCTTCTTCAAAGCGTTCTGCTAAAGCTAGAAGAAGGTCTTCACGTCCTTTATTGGCAAAGAATTGAATTCCCATTGGTAGTCCCTCTTTAGTCTCATAAGTAGGCAGACTTATGGCAGGATTTCCGGTTAGATTGGCAATAGCTGGGTAGGGATTGATGGCTAAACTGCTCTGAAACATGTCTTCAATTAACTGCAATCGTTCTTCGGGACTAAACGCTTCTGAGTGACTTAATTGATTTAACAAGGGCTCTGACACCTGCAAAGCGCCATGCTTAGGAGCTGGACTATTAGTTGTAAAAGTCAGCAATAAATCATAGTTTTGATGAAACTGAGCCATTTTGGCACTGTATTTATCCCAATTTTGTAAGGCTTTTGAATAGTGAGAAGCTAAGATTGGCTTACCTGCCTGATAAATCGCCCAGGTCATGGTTTCCATATCATCCTTAGTAACAGCTCGACCAAGTGAAGCCTCGATATTGTCAAACATCGCTGCTGTCTCAACAGCATTCATCACATAATAATCTCTAATCACCTCAGACATGTCAAATGGTAATTCCTCTAAAGCAATCACTTGGTGACCTTCTTGCTCTAAAAATTGGCTAGCCTTTTGTAGTGCCTGTTGGCTATCCTCTGATGCCAAGTGCCCATCAATCAATTTCTGATAAACGCCAATCCTTAGAGGTTTTTTAAGTGGAGCCATAAGAGCTTTTTCTGATAAGGGGTTTAAAGGAAAAGGACTTTCCGGTTGAAAAGCTTGCAATCCTAAAAGAAGATTACGGGTGTCTCTGACTGACTTGGTTAGAGCAAAATGCACCGAAGCTCCTTGCCAACCACGATATGAACCAGGTCCTGCTGGAATACGTCCTCTGCTTGGTTTTAACCCTATTAAACCATTAAAAGAAGCAGGAATACGAATCGATCCCCCTCCATCACTTGCTGGAGCTAACTGGCTAATTTCTGAAGCCACCAAAGCAGCCGCTCCTCCAGAAGAGCCACCCGCATTACGACTGTGATCTTTAGGAAGGTTAACGGACCCGTGTAACCGACTATCACTGATATTTTTAAAACCAAATTCTGGTGTATTGCTTCTTCCCAAAATAATGAAACCAAGGTCTTCTAAAGCCGTCACAAGATAGTCCGTTTTTGAAGCGCGGTAATTAGCAAACAATTTAGCCCCAGATGTGGACGGTTGTCCTTTTTGTTCTTGACCTAAATCCTTTAAAAAAATGGGTACTCCTGCAAAAGCTTTATTTGTAAAATCTCTTTCACTAGTTTCTTTTAAAGCCTCTTCAAAGCGCTGACTGGTAATGGCATTTAAACTAGGATTCAGTCTCTTGGCCTTTTCGATGGCATCTTCTACTAGCTCTTGGGGACTAACATGTCCTTGTCGTACTGCTTGAGCCATTTCACTAGCATCTGTATATGTCTTCATCGCGTCCCTTCCTTGCTAACAATTCAGTCCTATCTGTCTTACTGTTTTCAAATTAGTTTTATTTAACCACAAATGAATTGAAATAGCTATTGGAAAAAACGAAAAAGGCATCACTTTTATTAACTGATGCCTTTAATTCATTCTGTAATGACTGCTATCTTTTCCTATTGGATTGTAAAGCTGTCCAATAATAAGCCACTTCTTGATAACCTTGGTGTTGATACATGAGTCGATTCTCTTCCTCTGTAATCAAAATAATCTGTTCGAAGTCCTTGGAAGCTCTTCTTTGCAAGGCAGAACCGATTCCTTGACCTCGATAGTGACTTAAAACACTAAAGTCATCCATTTCAATAAAGTCACCACATTCCCAAGCTGTGATATCTCCAACGATTTGATCCCCATCTATGGCCAGATAAATTCTAGACTCAGACTTCATGAGATTAGCTTTGTTGTCAGCTAACATCTGTTGGGCATAGGACTCACCATATTCTAAATTAGCTTCGTATTTATAGGCTAAGTAAGATGGTAGAAGGTCATCAGATAATGCTTCAATACGAATATGTTCCTGTTTTTGAGGGCTTAATTTAAGATTAGTAATCTTATTTGTAAAAATCAAATGATTTTCTAAATCAAAGGCCTCATCAGCCAAATAAGTCTCAATACTCTCTGGTAAGGGAGCATTTTTAGCAAAAAAGATAAAAGCAAACTGACTAGGATAGTCTTTTTGTTCTTCAGTCAAATAGGCTAAATCTTTTTTTAATTCCTCTATCGTTGGCATCACATGGTAACTTAAATAATTGGAAAAGTAGCGTTCGTTAGTAATGGAATTTTTATAATGGGTTACTTTTGGAAAAACGCGATAGGGCTTTTCCTGACTCTCTAATAATGCCTTGTAATTCATCTTTTGCCTCCTTCAAGTCATCTAATCTTGCCAATTGTCCTGATTTTCTTTAAATTGTTTCAATAAACGTAAACCTTCTTCATTAATGTAGTCTTGCTCTTTAGCTACTGCAATTAAGGCTGAATAATGACTTAAGGTGTCAAGTTTGATACCAGCTGTTTGAAAACGTTTATCAGCTATTGGCAATTCATAAGTGAAGATAGCTACGACACCTAGAACCTCTGCACCTTCTTTAATAGCAGCTGCAGCAGCATCTAAAACAGAGCCACCCGTTGAAATCAAGTCCTCTACAAGAACCATTTTTTGTCCTTTGAGCACTCGTCCTTCTACCTGATTTCCGGCACCGTGATCTTTTGGTTTACTTCGAATGTAAGCAAAGGGCAGGTTCATTTTATCCGCAACAATGGCACCATGAGGAATACCAGCCGTTGCTGTCCCTGCAATGACTTCCACTTGAGGATAATGCGTTTTTATAAGGTCCACAAAGCCATTTTCAATTAAAGTTCTTGTTTCTGGGTAAGATAAGGTGATACGATTATCGGTATAAATAGGTGACTTAATCCCTGAAGCCCATGTAAAAGGATGCTCAGGCTTCAAGTAAACCGCCTCAATCTTTAATAAATCTGATGCAATTTGAGATGCTAATGTCATGACTGTCCTCTTTCTCTTTAAGTTAATTAGTGGAGTTAAACTGTCCACTCCGCTTTAATAGCAGCGTATGCAGCTACTGGGTCTTTGGCTTGTGTAATGGGCCGTCCTATGACGATATAATCGCTTCCTATTTGTTTAGCTTCTTTCGGTGTCATCACTCGCTTTTGATCCCCATTATCACTTCCCTTAGGCCGAATGCCTGGAGTTAAACAGCAAAACCCTTTAGGAGTTGCTTTTTTAATAGCTTCCACTTCTAAAGCCGAGCAAACCACCCCATCTAGTCCTGCCTGAGCAGTTCGTTTGGCATAGTGGAGAACAGATTCCAAAAGGCTGGTTTGAATATTTTGATCCTCTTGCATTTGCTTTTGACTAGTAGAGGTCAATTGCGTCACAGCTATTAGTATAGGACCATCTCCCAAACCTCTTCTAGCTGCTTCAAGCATTTCAACTCCCCCTGCTGCTTGAACAGTTGTCATATCAATAGCCATATTAGCCAATACCTTCATTGTGGCTTCAACTGTATTTGGAATATCATGCAATTTCAAATCCAAAAAAACACTATGCCCTAAGCTTTTGAGATAGTGGACCACTTCTGGTCCTTGGGCATAATACAATTCCATACCAATTTTAAGAAAAAGTTTCTCATCTTCTGGAAAAAGAGATAGAAATGCTTTCACTTTATCAAAAGTAGGAAAATCTAAGGCAATAATGGGACGTTCTTCGCACATTTGGAACCCTTTCTAAATTTGCTAGCTGATCTTAATAACAAAAAACCTCATTTCCAAAGAAACGAGGTTACACAAAATGAAGAGACCTATTGACTCTTTTTCTTCTTGTTTACCTTGTTCACCTCTCTGGACTCACTTAAAGGAAATTATTTTTAACCATTATACCCTTTTTAGAGCTCAACTGTCAAAACTTTTCTTAAAAAGAATCCTATTCTGATGAGCGATTCAATTGTAACTACCACTTATTCAAGTGGATCATTAAAAAGGTAGTAAGATTTCTTGACTAAAAAACCCTATCTAAAAAGATAGGGTAAGTAACAAGAATATGTAAATCAAAAACTTCGACTTAGTCCTTTTAGAAAACATTCAAGAGGCTAAGTCGAAGTTTGAATTATTTGATCATTAACTTGACTAGCTTCTATCGAAGCCACTTTAGGACTTTGATAATGCTTGATAAAAGCTTCTTCTTCTAGATTCACCATTTTAATATGATCATAAAGTGCTTCTGGCACTGGAGCTTCTTTTAAAGACATTAATATAATCTTTAGTGATGAAAAAACATCAATTAAAACACCAAAGACGCGGACACGTTTATCGCCTAAAATGGCTTGAAAAACTTCTTTTGACTGACATAACTCAATTAATTGATCCAAACCTTTGATCCAATTGTCAACGATGAGCAGGGTTTTGTTCATTAATTTAAATGCCGACTCTTCATACCAAAAAGTTGATTCAATTAAACGCTGTTGTTTATCAAGAGTATCAATTTTGGCTACAATATCACCCAATTCTGATTGAACTAAGTGCGTTGGAAATTCACTTCCTAAAATGGAAGGCGTTCTCTCCACCAATTTCAACTCATCACGAAATAAGGTCAAATAGTGAATACTGACTAATAATTTTTGTATTAAGATTTGATGACTCTTTTGTCCAGTTACATTCACACGACCACCACCTTTTTGACTAGTAAATACCTCGCTTATCAATACTATTAATATAACACAAGAGACTTAAAAGGGCAATGAAACAGGATAAATGTTACGGATAACAGGAGTCTATTTAGCTCATTTTTTTAGCCACATCAAGCACTTAGAGCTCTATAAAAATTTCTAACTTCCTAAGACTTCCACTTGCTTCTTTATTTTTTTTGAGATAGACTGTCAGTATGAGAATTCAACAGTTACATTACATAATTAAAATTGTAGAATGCGGTTCTATGAATGAAGCTGCTAAACAATTGTTTATTACCCAACCTAGTTTATCCAATGCTGTTAAGGATTTGGAAAAAGAGATGGGCATTACCATTTTTATTCGAAACCCTAAAGGCATCACTTTGACCAAAGATGGGGTCGAATTTTTATCTTATGCTAGACAAATTATTGAACAAACCTCTCTTTTAGAAGACCGTTACAAAAATCAAAACCAAAATCGAGAACTCTTTAGTGTCTCTTCTCAACATTATGCCTTTGTGGTCAATGCCTTTGTCTCATTGTTAAAGCGAACTGACATGACTCAGTATGAACTGTTTTTAAGAGAAACTAGAACCTGGGAGATCATTGATGATGTTAAAAACTTTCGTTCCGAAATTGGGGTACTGTTCATTAATGATTACAATAGAGATGTTCTCACTAAACTTTTTGAAGACAATCATCTAACTGTTTCAAGGCTCTTCAAAGCACACCCTCATATTTTTATCAGTAAGGCACATCCTCTCGCTCATAGAAGTTTATTAACAACTGATGATTTGATTGATTTTCCTTATCTTAGTTATGACCAAGGTCTCCATAACTCCTTCTATTTTTCTGAAGAAATGATGGCTCATATGCCTCATAACAAATCAATCGTTGTTAGTGATAGGGCTACGCTTTTTAATTTGATGGTTGGACTTGATGGCTATACAGTGGCAAGTGGTATTTTAAATAGCCATCTTAACGGCGATCAAATTGTTGCCATTCCTCTTGATGTTCCTGATGATATTGATATTGTCTTTATCAAACACGAAAAAGCTAATCTGTCTAAAATGGGGGAACGTTTTATTCATTATTTTCTAGAAGAAGTTAAATTTAATCAATAAAAAATGAATAGGTTACACTAAACTAGACAGAATTTATAAAGTGTTCTACACTAAAGAAAATAGGAGAATATTATGTCTAGAAAAATACGACGCCACTTCACCGATGACTTTAAGCAACAAATCGTTGACCTTCACAATGCAGGGATGAAACGAAGTGAGCTTATCAAAGAATATGAGTTAACCCCATCAACCTTCGATAAGTGGGTACGTCAGGCTAAAACAACTGGTTCCTTTAAAACTATTGATAATCTTACAGATGAGCAGCGTGAACTGATTGAACTCCGAAAGCGTAATAAAGAACTCGAAATGCAGTTAGATATCCTAAAGCAAGCGGCGGTGATTATGGCACGAAAAGAGAAGTAATCACTGCTAATAAAGACAAATATAGCATTTCAGCCATGTGTCGTTGGTTGAACATTCCTCGTTCTAGCTATTACTACAAGGCTGTTAAACCAGTCTCTGAAGCGGAACTTGAAGAAAATATCAAAGCTATTTTTCTCGAAAGTAAGGCCAGATACGGGGCTAGGAAAATCAAGAAATGTTTGGAAAATGAAGGCATCCAGCTGTCTCGTCGTCGGATTCGTCGCATCATGCACAAACTCAACTTAGTATCCGTTTATCAGAAAGCAGCCTTCAAGCCACATTCAAAAGGGAAGAATGTGGCAGCTATTCCTAATCACTTAGCCAGACAATTTCATCAAGAAAAGCCTCTAAATGCTTTAGTAACAGACTTAACCTACGTTCGTGTCGGTAATAGCTGGGCTTATGTTTGCTTGATTATTGATCTCTTCAATCGTGAAATCATCGGTTTGTCAGTTGGTTGGCATAAGACCGCCGAATTGGTTAAACAAGCGATTCAGAGCATCCCTTACGCTCTGACCAAGGTCAAGATCTTCCATTCTGATCGTGGGAAGGAGTTTGATAATCAGCTGATTGATGACATGTTGGAAGCTTTTGGAATCAATCGTTCTCTAAGCCAAGCAGGCTGTCCCTATGACAATGCGGTAGCTGAGAGCACCTATCGCGCTTTCAAAATTGAATTTATTCATCAAGAAACCTTTCAGTCACTGGAAGAATTAATCCTTAAAACGAAAGATTATGTGCACTGGTGGAATTACCATCGCATTCATGGCAGTCTCAACTACCAGACACCCATGACATGGAGATTAATTGCTTAAAGAAAAAAGCACTTTATAAATGTTGTACAGAAAAGTGTTGCCTTTTCAAAACACCATTTCAAAATGGTGTTTTAAAGTGTCTGTCGTATTAAATCAGAGGCATTAAATGCCTAATTCTTTTTCGATAATAGCATTGACTTGATCAAAATAGAATGGCTCTCTTTGGTAGGAAACTCCAGAAAAAGTTGCTAACCTAATAATACCCTCTAAAAAAACTTGTGAGGAAAAATGCGTAGTTCGGTGCAGTTCTTCTTCATCAAATGGCTTAATTAAGTGTGCTGAAGGGTTACGTACAGACTTTTCAAATTTTCTAAGAGTCACTACTAATGTTTTGATTTCCTCTGAAAGATTAGATAAAACTAATAAATCGGCCAAACTTCTTGTGGTCACATTTCTAGATTGCCTTTGAGAAAGATAAGTTTTAAAAACCTCAAGATTAGAGTCTAACATGGCCTGAAAATTCCAAGTATCATACTGATCATTTTTGGCATCAAAAATATAAGACTTGAATTGCGGAACTTCCTTTTCCATCAATCTCAGAAACAATCGGTAAAGAATGGGAGAGACAGATCTTACAAAATCTATGATGTCACCGTTCTTAGCTTTGACTTCCAAATCTAAGATATAATTAGCTATCTGTTCCTCTTCTGGATTAGCATTCATGATTAAGTTAATATCATAAGCTTCTTCAATCGCTTTATTTTGTGTATTGTGTTGAAAGAGATAAGAGACATTTAACTCCCGTCTTTCTTTCAAAAGCTCAATTAAATAAAGGGCTTTATTTGGAAATTCAGGTAAGGATTTAGCAATTTTATAGGCGTGATTATAAGCATAGACATCCAAAAGGATGTCTATTGTTTTAGTTATATCAGTCATTTGCGATTAAAGTTTCTAAACCAACCTTCATCATATCTGTGAAAGTTGTTTGACGTTCTTCTGCAGTTGTATCTTCACTTGGGTCATTCAAGTTATCAGAAATTGTCATAATACCAAGTGCTTTGACATGATGTTGTGCAGCATGATAGTAAAGTGCCGCTGCTTCCATTTCAATGGCTTTAACACCAAGTTTTCCAAGTGCCATATTACGTTCTGGCATATTAGAGTAGAAAACATCTGATGAGAGCACGTTTCCAACGTGAGTCGTAATTCCCATTTCTTTTGCAATATGATAAGCCTTATCTAAAAGACCAAAATCAGCAATTTGTGGGAAATCAAATTCTGGGAAATCATTACGAATAATATTTGAGTTTGTCGCAGCAGCTTGTGCCAAAACCAGTTCACGAACGTGGACATCTGGATCAATAGCACCAGCGGTACCGACACGAATCAATGTTTTTACCCCGTAATCAACAATCAATTCACGGGCATAAATCGAAATAGAAGGCAATCCCATACCAGTTCCCATGACAGAAACACGGTGACCTTTATAAGTTCCAGTATAACCAAACATGTTACGCACTTCATTGAAGCAGACAGCGTCTTCTAAGAAATTCTCAGCGATAAACTTGGCGCGAAGAGGGTCACCAGGAAGTAAAATTTTATCAGCAATTTCGCCTGGTTTTGCAGAAATATGAATAGACATTATTAAGATATAAAGGGCGACAGAGAACAAAGTAAAAATAGGAAACTGACGACGCATCCCAGATGCTAGACAGTTTATCTTTTTTACACAGTTCTCCGCCAGTATTCAATTCAATGAATACAGTTAGCCCTACCTTTCCTTTTATTTTGTAAAAAGATCAGAGAGCGAACAGAAAGCGACTGAAAATTAGGAACCTGAGCAGAAATCCTGATTTCTGACGAGGGTTATCTATTTTCCAAGCTTTCCGCTCGAGTTCAAATTTCATCATACTAAAGACGTTAAGAGGACAAAGGCAAAATAGGAAGTTGGCAGAAAATCCTGATTTTCTCGACAACTTATCTTTTTGACCAAGTCCTTAGCACGAGTTCGAACCAATGAATACAGCTAGCCCTACCTTTCCTTTTATTTTGTAGAAGGTTAGTGAGCGAACCCTAACCTAACCTTACTGAGTATTTATTTTAAACTGTTATTTTAGAGTTCAGTTAGGATTGCTTTTACTAATCCTTTGAAGTCTTCTTTGATATGTTGTGTGACTTCAACCACTTCTTCGTGGTTCAATTCTGATTGGAAACCAGCAGCAAAGTTAGTAATGGCAGAAATACCTAGAACTTTTAATCCAGAATGTGCTGCTACAATAACTTCTGGGACTGTTGACATTCCAACGGCATCAGCTCCTAGCACTTTAAAGGCACGGATTTCTGCTGGTGTTTCATAGGTTGGTCCCGTTAAGCCCATATAAACACCTTCTTCAAGTGTAATACCTTTGTCTTTGGCCACACGGTGAGCAATCTCACGATACTCAGAGGTATAAGCATTTGACATATCTGGGAAACGTGGTCCAAATTCTTCTAGGTTTTCACCGATTAATGGATTGTTACCTGTCATATTGATATGGTCTGTAATAGCCATTAAAGTTCCAGGACCACAACCAATACCACCTGCAGCATTCGTCACTACTACACCTTGACAACCTAGGGCTTTCATCACACGAACCGGGAAGGTCACAGCTTCCATTTTGTTACCTTCATAAAAATGGAAACGTCCTTGCAAGGCTAAAACTTTACGACCAGCCAAATCACCATAAATCAATTTACCAGCATGACCAACTACTGTTGATTGTCCCCAATTGGGAATATCTGCGTAATCAATAACAATTGCATTTTCAACTTCTTCAGCTAGCTCACCAAGTCCTGATCCTAAAATCAGACCAAACTCAGGTGCACTCACACCCTGTGCTAATAAATAATCTTTTGTTTCTGTAATTTTTGTCATCAGTGACATCGAAAATCTCCTTTATTTTAGATTGGATAAACCAATTCCCCATCTTCTTTTGTATAGGGACTAGGCAAGGGAATAGGAAGAATATCTAATAAAGTTTCAGAAGGTCGGCAAAGCTTGACTCCTTTTGAAGTTACCACAATGGGACGATTAATCAAAATAGGATTTGATACCATTATGTCTAAAATCTTTTCCTCACTTAAAGACAAATCCGCTAAATGATGGCTATCAAATTCAGGAACATTAGTCCGTAAAATATCTCTAGCGCTAACTCCCATTTCAGCCAAAAGCTCTTCCAATTTGTCTTGACTTGGAGGCGTTTTTAGGTATTCAACAATTGTTGGTTCAATCCCTGTATGACGAATCATGGCTAATACATTTCGGGACGTCCCACAGTTTGGATTATGATATATGGTGATTTCTTCCATAATTTCCCTTATCTATTTTAGTTTAAGTGATTAAGGAAGGATTCCCCAATCATAGCTGTTTCTACACTAAAGTTTTCAGCAATTGTAGCAGAAATATCTGCAAAATGACCTTGTGGAATGACACCATTTCCAGTAAAGGAAGCTGAATAAGCTAATAAAGGAATGTACTCACGGGTATGGTCTGTCCCTGCATAAGTTGGATCATTACCATGGTCTGCTGTAATAAGAAGTAAGTCATCTTCTTTCATATGTGCCATAATTTCAGGAAGACGGTTATCAAATTCTTGCAAGCAATCGCGGTAACCTTCGACATCACGGCGGTGACCAAAGTTAGCATCAAAGTCTACCAAGTTAGTGAAAGAAAAACCTTTTGTAAACTCAGGTAATTGCAAGGTTTTGATTAAGGTATCGACACCATGACTATTAGACTTATTGTGTCCCATATCATTTGTGATTCCTGAACCATTAAAGATATCATTAATCTTACCAACAGCATAAGTTGAAATACCTGCTTGTGCAAGTTTATTAAGTACTGTATCTTGGAATGGGGACAAGGCGTAATCATGACGATTTGAGGTACGGGTAAAGTTACCTGGTGTACCCACATATGGACGGGCAATAATGCGTCCTAAGAGTGCTGGACGTTCCAATGTGATTGAGCGGGCATACTCACAAATTCGGTATAATTCATCAAGTGGGATGATCTCTTCATGCGCAGCAATTTGAAGAACTGGGTCTGCTGATGTATAAACAATCAACTCACCTGTTTCCATTTGGCGTGGTCCAAAATCATCAATAACAGCTGTTCCAGAATAGGGTTTGTTAGCTTCACGAATAATTTTGCGACCTGAGAATTCTTCAATCTTTGTTAAGATTTCTTCTGGGAATCCATCCCAGAAAGTATCAAAAGGTTCTGTAATATTCAAGCCCATAATTTCCCAGTGGCCTGTCATGGTGTCTTTACCAAGTGATACCTCTTCCAACTTAGTAGCGTAGCCACTTGGCTCTGCTTCAGTTAGAACTGTCTTTAAAGGAACTGGACGAGAAATGTTTCCAAGTCCTAATTTTGCCATATTCGGAACCGCTAATCCTGCAGTTTCTGAAATATGACCGAGCGTGTCAGAATCTGTATCAGCTACACCGGCATTAAAGAATTTATCAGCATCTGGTGCAGCACCAATCCCAACAGAATCCAAAACGACCAAGTGAATACGATTAAATTTTGACATAAGTCTCCAATCTAGGGGAGGTTACGGTTGGCTCCCCAAAACCTATAAAATATTTAACAAATTTAACTAAGAAATGGCTTATTTATTAGCTTCTAAAGTGCTAACACCATCTTGGCCAGCCACAATTACCTTATCAACCATACCATTAAAGAGGCCATGCTCCACAACACCAACTGTCTGGTCCAACATGTGACCAAAAGCTTTTGGATCTTCAATAGTACCCAAGTCTAAGTCAATGATGAAATTTTGCATATCAGTGACTAAGCGTTGGTCGTCTTTCATTCGAAAAGAGGGTTTGTATTCCGCTTTTTCAAAAACACGAAATAGTCTTTGTGCGCCATATTGCACGACTTCGACAGGTAATTTGAAAGCACCTAATTGGTTAACCATTTTGGATTCGTCTACCACCCAAATGTATTCTTTTGTTGGAGTGGCTACGATTTTTTCCATAAGTAGGGCAGCTCCGCCACCTTTAATGCCATTGAATTGACTATCTACTTCGTCCGCTCCATCGACGGTTAAATCAATACTATCAACCTCATCAATTGATTTCAAAGGAATGCCAAGACCCTGTGCTTGCTTAGTAGTGACACTTGATGTGGTCACTCCAACAACCTTTAGCCCTTCTTCATTCACTCGTCGACCAATTTCTTCAACAAAAAAATAAGTAGTTGAACCTGTTCCAAGACCAATGGTCATTCCATCTGTTACAAATTGCGCAGCTTTAAGACCAGCAATCTTTTTTAGTGCTTCCATGATTCCTCCTTTTGGTAACTTTAAATCCTAACACTTTATTATAACATGAAAGCGCCAACTTGTTAATGAAAATCTCTCTTTGCTCTACCCACTGTCTTTTTCCATTCTCAGATGGTAATACCTTGCTTTCTGACAGGACTTATTCTAAAATAGAGGACATGAGTATAACTAAAGAATTTGATACTATTACAGCTATTTCAACCCCTCTTGGAGAAGGTGCTATTGGCATTGTTCGCTTATCCGGAAGTCAAGCCTTAGCCATCGCTAATTCTGTCTTTAAAGGTAAAGCACTTGATAAGGTAGCTTCTCATACCATTAATTACGGACATATCATTGACCCTAAAAACAATCAAATCATTGATGAAGTCATGGTTACAGTTATGTTAGCTCCCAAAACCTTTACTAGAGAAGATGTGATTGAAATCAATACCCATGGCGGTATCGCTGTCACAAATGAGATTTTACAACTTTTATTAAGACAAGGTGCTCGAATGGCAGAGCCTGGTGAATTTACCAAAAGAGCCTTCTTAAATGGTCGAGTCGACTTGACTCAGGCTGAGGCTGTCATGGATTTAATCCGTGCCAAAACCGATAAGGCTATGGCCATTGCAGTTAAACAGCTTGATGGCTCCTTAGCTCAACTGATTAATAATACTCGTCAGGAAATCCTCAATACTCTAGCGCAAGTAGAAGTCAATATCGACTACCCAGAGTATGATGACGTTGAAGAAATGACCACTGCTTTGATGCGTGAAAAAACCAAAGTGTTTCAAAGTTTGTTGGAGAATCTCTTACGCACCGCTAAACGGGGTAAAATTTTGCGAGAAGGTCTATCCACCGCTATTATTGGACGTCCCAATGTTGGTAAGTCAAGTTTATTAAACAACTTATTACGAGAAGAAAAAGCCATTGTTACCGATATTGCAGGAACAACACGTGATGTTATTGAAGAGTACGTTAATATTAAAGGAGTGCCTCTCAAGCTAGTGGATACAGCTGGTATCCGTGACACGGATGACATCGTCGAAAAAATTGGTGTTGAACGTTCTAAAAAAGCACTTCAAGAGGCTGATTTAGTGTTACTCGTTTTAAATGCCTCTGAAGCCTTAACTGAGCAAGATCGTCTCTTACTTGAACTCAGTCAAGGAAGCAACCGTATTATTTTATTAAATAAAACTGACTTGCCTCAACTGATTGAAAAAGAGCAGTTGCCAGAAAATACGATTGAAATCTCTGTCATACAAAATAAAAACATCGATCAAATTGAAGATCGTATCAATCAACTCTTCTTTGATAATGCCGGTCTCGTTGAACACGATGCCACCTATTTATCTAACGCTCGTCACATTTCTTTAATCGAGCAGGCGGTTCAAAGTCTCCAAGCAGTCAATGAAGGACTAGATTTAGGCATGCCAGTTGATTTGCTTCAAGTGGATATGACAAGAACCTGGCAAATTTTGGGAGAAATTACAGGAGACGCTGCCCCTGATGAGCTGATTACACAATTATTTAGCCAGTTCTGCCTAGGGAAATAAAAAAATGACCTCAAAAAAAGGAACCCCAATGAGTTCCTTTCAGATTGAAGACAAAGCCTCTGGAAATTGATTTTTCCAGAGCTTTTCTTTTTCTTATTTGATTAATTCATAGATGGCTTCAGCATAAATAGCCGCTGATCGGAAAATATTGTCCAGTGGCATGTACTCATTAGCCTGGTGCATCGTGTTTTCATCACCTGGGAACATGGCTCCAAAAGCAACCCCACGTTTTAAGAGACGTCCAAAAGTGCCCCCTCCAATAACCTGTTCATAACCTTTTAGACCAGTTTGTTTTTCATAAACGTATAGCAAAGTTGAGACTAATTCATCTTCCATAGTCACATAGTGTGGTGTGTGTTCATGCTCAGATAAGGTGACACTGGCAACGCCTGGTAATTGCTCAAGCCCTTTTTTGATGATGTTGGCATCAATTCCTTTTGGATAACGGAAATTCAACGCTATGGTGTTATCTGTAGCCTCTTTATCAAACTTAAAGACACCAGCATTCATGCTTAGAGCACCCATTTTGTCATCTTTAAAGGCTAATCCTAATTTTTCTGCTTCAAAATCTAAGTGAAGAACTTCTCCAGCAATATGCAAATAATCCTTTGCTGCCCCTTCAAACGTGAATTGGCTTAAGAATTTTGCTAATAAGGTAGCACCATTAATACCTGCTTCTGGCGTTGACCCGTGAGCTGACTTACCTATAATGGTGATTTGTAACTTACCATCTACTGCTTTTAGATTCCCCTCAACTGATTGTTCAGACAAGAATTGTTCTAAAGCTGCTTCAATCACATGGGCTTCATGGGGAGCACTAATAAGAGCTGTTGCTGATTCTGGCACCATGTTTTCACGTAAACCACCAGCAAAGGTATGAAGGATAAAGGCACCTTCATTTTGACCAGGGAAGTGAAGGTATTCCGTGATATTACCTTTTTCACCATTGATAATCGGAAATTCAGCATCAGGAGAAAAGCCGAAATCTGGATCTTTAAGCCCATTATGAGCAAAATAGTAATCCACATCACCCCAGCCTGATTCTTCATCTGTCCCTACAATGAAACGGACTTTTTTAGAAACAGGTAAGCCCAATTCTTTAATGATTTTCAAACCATAGTAGCATGCCATGGTAGGACCTTTATCATCTGATGAACCACGCGCATAAAGACGGTTATCTTTAACCACGGGTTCATAAGGATCTGTCTCCCAACCACTTCCAGCTGGTACAACATCTAAGTGTCCAAAAATACCAAGAACTTCATCACCTTGTCCGAATTCAAAGTCACCAGCATAATTATCGATGTTACGAGTCTGATAACCATCACGCTCTGCCATAGCTAAAAAATGTTCTAAAGCTTTTACCGGTCCAGGCCCAAAGGGGTGCTGAGCATCCGCCTGTGAATCATCTCGTTCTGAATTAATGCGAAGAAGGCTTGATAAATCTGCCATCAAGTCATCTTTGCGTTTTTCTACTTCTGCTTTAAAATCAATCGCTGTCATTTTTTCTCCTTTATTTTAAGATATAAGTAAGATAGCAAAGTAGCTGTTAAGCCAATAGTTGCTAATCCTAAAATTACTGATAACCATGGCACTAGAGCTATTAGAGTTCCTAGTTTAAAAACAGATAGTCCAACTAAAGAGGAAACTATCAAGATAAAAAAATAATCTTGAGTACTGATCCAATCACTTTCTTTTTTCATCATAAAGCCTTTCTGTAGCTAACTCTATTATCCCTCTTAACAGATTAAAATCGTTTCGATGGTATCAAAGTAACCTATCTCTACTAACGACGTTCAATCACTTCGTCTACTGGTAAGCGGTAACTTGGTTCTGGCATCTCATCACTATAACCGACTGTAATTAATAATTCAGGTCGGAATCTCGGATCAATGTCTAGAATTTCGTTAGTGATACGCTTGTCAAAACCAAGAATAATATTGGAAGCAATTTTTTGGTCTGTTAAGGCAAGCACTAGATTCATAGCAACTAACCCTGCATTTACAGCTAGATACTCTCCCGTTTGTACGTCAGAAAATTTAGCAAAACGTGGAGGTAAGGTTTCCATGTAATATCCGATTAAGTCATCTGGCAATGATTTAACACCAATTCTAGCAATTTTTCGGGAGCGAAGCGCTAAATCAGTATCTGAAAAGAGAGCCACTACATATTGTGCTTGTTCTACCTGATCCTTATTAGCCAATGGCAAGTCTTTGGCTAAGGCTTCTTTTTTGTCTTCAACAATAACAAATTTCCAAGGCTGAATGTTATTAGCACTAGGTGCTAATGTAGCGATTTCAATAGCCGTTCGTAGGTCTTTAAAATCAACGGGTTTGTCGTTGAAAGTTTTAATAGCATGACGCTTTTTATTCAATTCTAAAAATTTCATGTAATGCGTTCCAATCTAATATTAAATTTTATCTTGCATTTCTATTTTAGCATGATTTGAAACTGTTTTCATCTATTTTTCAATTTTTACCACACCTGCACACTAAAATAGTTTTACAAGATTTTCTTACTCCTCTTTGACTTTAAAGCTCTCTTTTAAAGCTCTAACAACTGCTTCTGGTATACCTAAAGATCTGATTTCTTCTTCGCTAGCCTTTTCAATAACAGCCATATTCTTGAAATGTTTTAATAAGGCTTGTTTTCGCTTAGGTCCTAAGCCAGAAATATGATCCAGCTTTGAAGAAAAAGAGTTTTTACTGCGCACTTGTCTGTGAAAAGTTTTGGCAAAACGGTGTACCTCATCTTGAATACGATGCAACAAAAAGAAGACTTCAGATTGTCGCGGTAATTCTACGATGGACAAGGGATTCCCAAACAATAATTCTTGGGTTTGGTGCTTGTCATTTTTCTGAAGACCCGCTACTGGAATGGACAAGCCAAGTTGGTTTTCAATGACATCTCTAGCTACATTGACCTGCCCTTGTCCCCCATCAATGATAATTAAATCAGGAGCTTGAAGCTGGTCTTTTTGCACTCGGCTATACCAACGATAAATGACTTCACGCATGCTAGCATAATCATCTGGACCAATTACTGTTTTTATTTTAAATTTGCGATAATCTTTTTTACTTGGCTTACCATTAACAAAAACAACCATAGCCGCTACAGGGCTTGTCCCTTGGATATTTGAGTTATCAAAAGCCTCAATTCTCATTGGTCTTGGAATACCTAATAACTGCCCTAAGTCTTCGATCGCACCGCTTGTTTTTTTCAGGTCTTTTTCCAAAAGATCAAATTTTTGTTGCAGACTAACTCTGGCATTCTTGGTGGCCAGTGCAACTAATTGTTTTTTCTCCCCTCTTTGGGGCTTGATAATCTTACTTGGCACAATAGCTGCTACTAACTTGTCATCAATGTCTGAAGGAATAAAGACTTCTTTAGGCACAAAATGATTCTTGTCCTGATAAAATTGACCAATGTAAGTCAAAAAATCTTCCTCAGCTTCATTGTAATAAGGAAACATATTGACATCTCTTTGAATTAGTTTTCCTTGGCGGACAAAGAAGACCTGCACACACATCCATCCCTTATCAACAAAATAACCAAAAATATCACGGTCTTGCAGGTCTTTACTCATAACCCTTTGTTTGGTGCGCATGGTTGCAATTCCAGAAATCAAGTCACGATACTCGGCAGCTTGTTCAAAGGCCATCTTTTCAGAAGCCACCAGCATCTTGGCACGTAAGCCATCAATGATTTTGTCATCTTTTCCGTTTAAAAAGTGCTTGACATCGTCTACCAGTTGATCCCAATAAGCTTTATCCGTGTGACAAATGGTATGAGCATGACATTGCCCTAGATGATAGTAAAAGCATACTTTATTGACAGGATTCTTGCATTTTTTAAAAGGGAAAATCCGGTCAAGTAGTTTCTTGACCTCGTTAGCCGTATAAGAATCTGGGTAGGGTCCAAAATAGAGGCCATCTTTTTTCTTAATTTGTCTGGTAATCATTAAACACGGGAACTGCTCATTAGTGATTTTAATGAAAGGGTAGGATTTATCATCTTTTAATTTGATATTATACTTGGGCATATTCTCTTGAATGAGATTAATCTCCAACAAGAGCGCTTCTGTATCGGATTCTGTAACGATGAATTCAAAATCCTCGATTTCTGATACTAATAATTCCGTTTTCGTATCATGACTACCACGAAAATAAGAGCGAACTCGATTGCGTAAATTCTTAGCTTTACCAACGTAAATAATGGTACCATTTTTATCTTTATGTAAATAACAACCTGGGCTATCAGGAAGCAACTCCAGTTTGTGTTTAATCAGTTCATTCATGGTCTTATTCTATCAAATTTAAGGAAAGTTTGACATTAAAAAGCCATAAAACAAGCAAATGTTCTATGGCTTTTCTAAAACCGAAAGGGTTATTTATTTGGTGTGTAAATAAGGTGTTCATTGACAAATGAGGTAAAACCAAGTTCGCTCAATTCGCGACCATAACCAGAATTCTTGATCCCACCGAATGGTAATTCTGGCAAGCTAGTCCAACCAGAGTTGATAAAGGACATACCAGTTTCAATTTGAGCGGCTACTTTTTCAGCATGGTCTTGGTTACTACTAAAGACAGTGCCTCCTAAACCATAATTGGAGTCATTCGCCACTTCAATGGCTTCTTCTTCACTAGAGACTTTGTAGATTTCTCCGACTGGCCCAAAGATTTCTTGATAATATATAGGATTGTCTTTTGTTAGGCCAGAGATAATCGTTGGCATCACGAAGTTACCTGGATGGTCTATCCTTTCACCACCATAAATTAACTCTGCCCCATGATCGAGCGCTAACTGAATTTGTTCAAGAACATCTTCTTTAGCTTGAGCAGATGATAGTGGTGCTAATGTGGTTTCTGGATCCATAGGATCACCCCACTTAGCTGTTCTAAAGACCTTTGTTAAGAGATCAACAAAACGGTCATAATCCTTATCTAAAACGATAAAGCGTTTGGAAGAGGTACATACTTGACCTGCATTATAAAGGCGTGAGAAATAAAGCACCTTTTCCAATTCATCCCAGTCAGCATCATCCAAGATGATAAAGGCATCATAACCACTCAATTAGAGAGTCGTCTTTTTAAGGTTTTTACCAGCTTCTTGGGCAATGGATGCGCCTCCACGTTCTGAACCAGTCAAGCAAACACCCACGACACGTTTATCATCTATAACCTTAGAGACTTGATCGTAGGAAATAAAGAGATTGGTAAAGCTTCCTTCTTCTGCGCCTGATTCTCTAACCAATTCTTCAAAAGATTGTGCCGAGCGTGGGCAAATGTATGCATGTTTTAGGACCATTGGATTACCAACAATAAAGTTAGGCGCAAAAACTCGCATGATTTGATAGTAAGGGAAGTTCCAAGGCTCAACGGCTAAGATAAGACCTGTTGCTTGTTTTAAGTAATAAGCTTGTCCAGAATCTGTTTCTAGTGGCGTTGATTTTAAAAAGTCATCTGCCTTATCAGCGTAATAATCAGCAATATCAGCACAGAGTTCAATTTCGCCTTGCGCCTCTGTGAAGAGCTTGCCCATATCTTTTGTCATGATCTCAGCATACTTGTCACGGTCACGACGCAAAATATTTGCGATTTGATGGAGTTGGGCTTTACGGTCTTCTAAAGCGTCTTCCTTGCGCCATTTTTTATAAAGTAAGTGTGCTCTTTCCAGAACATCTTCTAATTTGCCATCAGTCATATTGTCGAATTCATGAAGGACTTCGTTTGTAAAAGGGTAAATTGTTTTATAAGCCATAATCATAGCCTCCTTTTCTTATTATCTCAAGTCTATCAGATTTTGAAAACGATTTCAAAAAATGGCTACGCTATTTTTTTCACTAAGAATCAAGTAAGTTTAGAAGTTCTTGATAGGAAGAAATCTCATACTTAGCTTGTATAGTGGTCTGGTTTGATAAGTGTTGATGATTAAACCAGACGGTATCAATTCCTGCATTAAGGCCTCCTTGGATATCTGCTGTTAAACTATCTCCAATCATCAAGGTTTTGGAACTGTCATAATCGGGAATCTGAGCAGCGAACCAATCAAAGAAAGCCTTATCGGGTTTTTGAAATCCTGAAAGTTCAGAAACAAAAACTGCCTTAAAATATGGCATTAATCCTGAAACTTGCAAGCGTTCCTTTTGAATACTAGCAATGCCATTAGTAGCCGCATATAGCTCATAGCCACTTTGTTTCAACCTAGCTAGTAAATCATTACTACCAATATAGCTTTGTCCCTGTTTTTTTAAATGTTCCTGATAACGGTTAGCTAAAACAATTCCGTCTTCGTTTCTTCCAAAATGGGCGAGTAAGCGACTGAAGCGACTATTGACCAGCTCTTTTTTGCTGATTTGCTTATCTTCCAATGCTTTCCATAGCGCTTGATTCATTGGTTTATAAAAGGCCTTGTAAGCTTGGATATCCTCTACTCCATAATCGTTTAAAAGCGCATCAAGAGCCTGATCTTCGGCAGCATCAAAATCTAATAGGGTATGATCTAAATCGAATAATAAAAACTGATAATTCAAAAAAACACCTCTCATCTGATAATGCTTACTATTATATCATGAAGAGACCAAACAAGACTTCTTCAAATGTTAAATAAAAAAACAAGCAAGGCTGTTGCTTGTTTCAGTTTGAAGAAAAAGTCATTTATTGCTACTTTCCTTAGGTGCTATCGGACGGTAGCGACTTCTTAGAAGGATTCCATACCTAACTGTCGAGCCTAAGGTCTCGCCAGTTTCGAGTGTCTAAAATCTTGCTATTAAAGGGATTTTAGACACTTTCAGCACGGCGGAAGTAGCCTTAATAAGCTCGCTATCGCTCGCAGAAATAGAATATTTAGTAAATCTCTTGCAAAGCTTTGCTTGTTTTTACAATTATCTTATCATTTTAAAAGTCAATTTCTGTGCCAATTCCTTTTTCTTTGGCTTTTTCAATAATTAATTGAGCCGTTACAATGTCTAAGACCGCAGAACCAACACTCTTAAACACAGTGACATCTTCTTTGCATTGACGACCTTTAATTTTGCCCAGCAATAATTCTCCAAGTTCGCCACTGTAATCTTCTTTTTTAAGTCGACCATCTTTTAAGGGAGCCTGAATATCACCTGCTTCAGCTAAAACACCATCATTTGTATCAAAAATAACAGCATCTGCTTCAACTAATAGATCAGCTGGCAATTCTAACATTTCAGGGGTATAGGCGCCAATCCCATTGACATGGACTCCTTTTTTAAGGTCCCAAGCCTTGAAAGTATTGACTTTAGAAGTGGTAACTGATGTAAGAATATCAACGTCCGACACAACTTTCTTGGCTGTTTCAACGGCATAAATCTTAGTCTTGAAGACGTCTTTGACATCATTTGTCAAGGCCTTAGCAAATGCTTTAGCTCGGTCAAAATCAATATAAAAAACTTTAAGTTCTTCTAAATCTCGAGCTGTCATCATGGCAATAGCCTGTTGATAGCCTTGACCGCCGGTTCCAATGAGCCCGGCAATTTTAGCATCAGGATTGGCCATTTCTTCTGTAGCTGCACCTTGGATAGCTGCTGTACGCAACTGTGTTAGGTAAGTTCCATCTAAAATAGCTGATACAATGCCTGTTTCTGGGTCCAGAGAAACCATTGTGGCTGGAACTGAAGGCAAACCTTTGTTAATATTTTCAGGATAAACAGAAACTATTTTCACCCCTAAAGACGACTGATTACCTTTAGTTACAGCAGGCATATAAAGGCTTTGACCATTAAAATCAGTCACCTCCAAATTTGTTCGTAAAGGCACTGTTGAGTTACCAGCGCTATAGAGTTTCACAGCTTCCTTAGCGGCTGCGATAGCATCTGACATGCTAAAACATTGTTCAATATCTGATTTTGTTAAAATAAGCATCCTTTTCCTCCGTTCTTATCGTCTTTTTAACATACCGTAGGCACTGTACAAAAGAATAAAGGCCACAAACCATTGCAATAATGAAGTATTCAAACTAGTAACAAGAAAAACGGCACATAAAACTCCTAAAACGCCAAAGGTTGAAGTAAAGAGTGTAATTTTACGGCTGTATTCTCCAGATTTAACGAATTGAACACTACCAACTGGGACTGAGAAAGTTGCTGCTCCCATCATAATTGGAAAAGCGACAGCAGGATTGAGGCCTAACAGGTAAACCGTTATCATGGTCAAAGCATATGACCCGATACCGATATTATTTAAAGCTCCAAAAATGGCTAAAGCTACTGCTGCAATAAGCAATTTAAAACCTGAAAGTGCACTAGCGTCTCCACCACCTGGTAGCCAGCCAAATTTACCACCAAAGATAATCAAGGCAGCAATAATCATTCCTACGCCAATGGACAAACGTAATTGATTAGCAGGTAATTTGACCGCAAATTTTGCCCCAAAATAGGAACCAATCATTTGACTAATAATGCAAACCACAAGCGTCACAATACTAACTTTAATACTTGTTATATAAGCAAGTGCCATTACCGCAACTGGAATCGTACATTGTGTATTTAAGGTTCCAGGTAACTTTTTGACACTGGTCCAATTTAAACGTGGATATAAACTGGTACTGATTGCAAAATCTGAAATCCCTAAAGTTGATAAAAAGAAAATCAAGGCACTTGTAAAAGGAAGAGCTAAAGTATTAGCTCTTCCTTTTACAAGTGCCTAATAAAGGTGATTGCAAAGTATGCATTCACAAGAACAACTAAAATGAGTAATATGTTTTTGAAGGTCATGGCCTATCTCCATTAAAAAATGTGTCGAATACCTTCAAAGTCTTTTCCATAATCTTGTGACAAGATATCTCCATGTTCTTGAATAATCTTAAGAGTGTAGGCATCGTGCTTAACATATTCTTTAGCTATTTGTCGCATGGCCACATTTTTTGACCAGATAACATCACATCTGGTATCCAAGGTTCCAAATAAAACAATAGCATCATCACAAATTACGTTAACCCAATGCCCACCCATATCTTTAATTTTATCCATTTCAAATCCATGAGGGTAAAAACGTTTGAAAGGTAGAGCATAATGACCACTTTCACTAAATAAAATGCAAACAAAGGTTTCTAAACGCGCCTCTGCTGCTGTTAAAGCATCTACAATGGCAGGTGTTAAAGAATCATCCCAAATTTGAATATAGAGACTTTCCTTAGCATGCTCAATCATGTATAACATTTTTAATTGAACCGCTTCTTTATTTTCCATCTGCCACAAGAGAGCGTCAGCTTCTTTTTCTTTCACATTTGAAAGATGGTCATCCAAATAATTAATATCACTTAAAGTCATTTGTTTTAACATGCTAACAAACTCTTCAGGTGACAAGGCTGAGTACATTTTTGGTTCACTTTTATTAACAAGTACGACACCTTTTTTGACCAGATTTTCCAAATTATTATAGACCTTTGAGCGCGGTACGCCAGACTTCTTACTGACTTCATAACCTGTCATTGAGCCATTTTCTACCAAACTTAAGTAAATATTGGTTTCTGATTCTGTATAGCCGAATTGTTTCATTTTCTTTACCAGCATATGAACTCCTTTTATAGTAGCTACTTACAGTAACTACTATAAAATGCCTTTAGCACTTCGTCAATTAAAAATTGTGATTTTTTAACATTTTTTATCTAAAAAAATTCCCCGCAAGTTGTCAAGTCAAGTGCAACCAGTTCATAGATAACTAGAGTTCCAGATGTTAAGCTGTTCGGGATAGCTCAAACAGGAATTTTGAGGATTGATATTGAAGAAGTCGTCTTGGGCGCTCATTGATGGCAGTAATATAATTGTCAAGTTCTTCAGAGGTTAGTGGATTAAGTGAGACTCCTTTAGGGACATATTCTCTGAGGAGGCCATTGAAGTTCTCGTTTTTTCCTCTCTCATGTGAAGAATAGGGATGTGCAAAGTAAACTTCAACAGCTTCTAAGTTTGAGAGTAAACTAAACTCAGAACCATTATCCGCTGTGATGGATGCAATAGGATACTGACTGATGAGATGCGTGACAGCACGGTTAATGGTTTGGGACTGCTTGTCTTCTAGCTTAACTCCTAGTGCATAGCGTGTCTGGCGCTCTACCAAAGTCAACATAACAGCTTCACCTTTGGTTTTCTTGCCGAGAACCAAATCAATCTCCCAATGCCCAAATTCAGAACGATCATTAATATATTCTGGACGTTCTTCGATAGATTTACCTAAAGTCTTCTTATTCGTCTTCATGACTTTCTTAGAACGTTTTCTGATACTAACCATCTTAGGCAAATCGATTGGTTTAATAGCTAATACCCCCTCTTTGATATAACGATAAATCGTTTTGGTAGAGGGGACGACTTCTTCAGGATGGTTCACTTTGTAAGTCTGAACAAAACTATCCACACTATGGAGACGAATGTTAGCCGTCAAGGCAGATTCTAATTGTTCAATGAACCTAGCGGAGCAGTCATTCAACTTGAGATAAGAACTCTTTTGACGATTGGTTTCATAGACACGTTGCCCACTATCAGCGAAATAGGCGTTGAAGAAGGTTTGTTTTCCATTCTTATCCTTTACCTGTTCTACTGAACCACGTTTTATTTCTCGGCAGATTGTAGAACGGTGACGACCCAAGAGTCGAGCAATCTCAGCGGGTTTCTTTCCCATTTTAAGATAAGCAGCAATTTCACCCCGTTCTGTGGCTGAAAGATGAGAATAGGATGATTTTCTGGTAGAATTAATGTTGGACATGTTCATCTGCTTTCCATACTGAATTGGGGAATTCTAGTATATCAGACGAACATGTCTTTTTTGTTGCACTTCATTTTACAACGCGGGAAAAAAAATTCCCCCTAATTAAACTAGAGGAAATTGTTTATTTTTTAGACAAAGCTTGACTGAGTTTTTCAACAAAGAGATAAGCTGCGGGGCAAATCAAAGTATTTTTCAAGGTTAAGTGATTAATTTGATAAATTTTCTTTCGATCAGTGTGAGGAAAGTCTCGACAAGCTTTGGGGCGGACATCGAAAATACTACAGAGATTATCCCCACCTAAAAAAGGACAGGGCATGGATTGAAAGACTTTATCGCCATCCTCATCCACGCGCAAATAAGTGCTTTCAAATGTAGCGAGTTTCATGCGAAATAATTTAGCAATCTTGGTGATGTCCGATTCTGTCAAATCAGGTCCCAAATCTTTACAACAATTAGCACAGGCTGTGCAATCAATTTCTTGATGAATCTCTTGTACCACTTTATCAAGGTTTTTAGGGGCTTTCTTTTTCAAACTGGCTAAAAATTTAGCGTGTTCTGATTGTTTTTGAAGCGCTAGTTGGTGATACTTGTCGATATCAATTTCTTTTGTCATTACTTAGGAATCTTTCTTCAGTTCTTTAGTCGCTTCATTATACCATAGATTGAGTGTTTCTTCTTACTCCTTTTGCTCATCTAACTCTTTTCGCAGCTGATTGTATTTAGCTAAAATCGCGTTTTTATGTTTGCTGACATAATCATAATCTTCTGTCAGCGTTTTGATACTGTCTAGAGCTTTGATATCACTGCTGGTTTGAGCATCTTGTCTGATCGGTCGATTGGTAGTTGATTGGGCAAAGGTATTTTGAACTTCTAGAGAGAGTAAAAAATCAATAAATTTTTTGGCATCCTTTGGTGATTTCGACCCTTTGATAAGAGCCATAGAGGAAGGTAAAAAAACAGTTCCTTCTTTTGGGTAGACAATGCTGATATTGGCACCACTTTTTTGAAGATTGACACAGGGATCTTCATAGGTTAAGCCTACAATCATTTTACCGTCTGCTACAGATTGATAGTCATCTGCTGAACTGCTGGACTTGATGGCGTTAATATTTTGAAGAAGTGCTCTGACATAGTCCCATGCTTTGGGATTTTTGTAATCTCCTTTAGCTAAGAGCATATTAGTTAGTTGAGCAAAGGCACTGGAAGAGCTATTGGGATCACCAAAAGCAATTTTTCCCCTCAGTTCGGGCTGCAGTAAGTCATCATAGCCTTGAATCGAAAGATCTTTTGCTAATTCATTGTTCAGAATCAGGACACTGCCATTAATGGTATATGGCGTAGCTACTTCACTAGGATGAACATAGTCCGCAATAAGGTGCTTGATATTGACAGATTGATAAGCATCAAATAAGTGACGGTGACTCTCAAACTGACTGTAATTACCACCAAAGAATAGGTCGGCCTGTGTGGGCGAATGCTTTCTTTCTAAAGATTGCATGAGTTGACCAGTACTTCCTTGAACCAATCTTACTTTAATATGATATTTTTCTTCAAAAGCAGGAATGGTTCCCGTGAGAATACTTTGGCTGTTTGGACTTAGAATAACCAATTCTCTCACCTTTGAAGAAGGACTTGTCTTTTTTTTAGCAACATTAATATAGGTTAGCCATATTCCTAGCAAAATAGATAGGAAAATAAGTATTAACTTGATTATTTTTTGCGACATCACTTATTTCTCCAAAATCTCTTCATTAAGCACCTCTTCTTTAAAGGATTTTACGGTTTGACCCATATATTTTTTAAAAACACGATCAAAATAGCGATAATCATAAATGCCAACAGCTTCTGCAATTTGATAAACAAGCATATCTGGCTCTTTAATCATGAGTTGTATAGCTTGATTGATGCGATATTGATTAATGTAATCGCTCAAAGTCATATTTAAATGCTTCTTTGTTAAAGTATAGAGGTAACTTTCACTATAACCTAATTCATGAGCTAATTGACCAATCATGATTTATTCATGATAATGCTCATGAATAAAGCGCAACATTTCCTGAGCTGTTTCTGGCAGTTGCTCCGTTATCTGGGGGAGTTTCAAATAAAGATAGCTGTAATCATTGATTCCTCTGTTTCTTTGCTGGTCCAACCTAGCCATAATTGTCTTTAAACAATCATAAAGAACCTCTTTTTCTAGCGGTTTTGTCAAAAATTCTAAAACACCATAGTGCAAAGCTGAACGTGCATTTGGAAAATCTGCGTAGCCAGAGAGAATAATTTTGGCATAAGAATAGTCTTGGGTCGCATCAAACATCTCAAAAGCTGTCATGATAGGCATATTAATATCTGTCAAAACAATATCTGGATGGGTTTCTTTAATAAGAGCTGCTCCTTCTTTGCCATCTTTAGCTTCACCTACTACCAAAATACCTAAACTCTTGTAATCAATAGCATAATGGAGCCATTTGCGGATAAGGTGTTCATCTTCAACAATGACTAATTTGTACATGAATTACTCCTTTATCTTAAACATCACAGAAAATTCCTCTTCCTTCTTATCAAAAATCAGCTCAACTTCTGAAAATTGATGCTTGAGACGACGATAAGAATTAACCAAACCATGGTGAGAGTCGTCAGATAACATCATCAGGCGCATTTCTTTTTCTTTTTGGCTACTAATACCTGGCCCATTATCTGATACCTTAAAATATACCCACTCTTCTTCTTTAACAATGGCTATGTGAATAGACACATCGTGTCGATAACGAAAACCGTATTTGATGCTATTTTCAACTAATGGTAATAAGAAAAGTTTTGGAATTCTCAGAGTCTCAAGCATGGGATCACAATGAATGGTATAACTTAATTCTTCAAACCTTACCTTTGTGATTAATAAATGAGATTCTAAAATGGTTAAATCTTCTTTTAGTAACACAGCTTGAGAGGAACCATTGAGACTGTAGCGTAAGAGTTTGGTTAGTCGGATCACAATTTTTTCGGTCAGCTCAGGATCGTAATGACTCGTAATCAAAATAGTTTCCAAAGTATTATAAAGGAAATGAGGATTGAACTGTGCTTCTAGCATTCTTTTTTCAAAAATTAATTTTTCTTTTTCCAACTCTAGGGTCTTGTCATGCAAACCTTGTAGTTGCCCAACCATTTGATTAATCTGATTAGCTAAATATTGAAACTTATCTTGACTGTCTAACTGAATTTTAGTTTGTTCTTGATTAACAATCGCTGTCATATCTTTTGTTATTTGATGAATAGCACGAGAATTTTTAGAAGCAATTTTGTCTGCCAAGGCTTTAGATTTCCAATTTAAAACCATAAAAATAGTGACTGAAGATATGATAGAAAATAAAAAAACAAAACGAATAGGAATTAAGGGACGATAGATATGAAGAAAAATTCCAGGACTTAAGACTAAATGACGATGAACAAAAGCACGATTGCCTTTAAAAATAAAATAATGATTTAACTCAGCACTGTCCACCTTATCTAAGGTTGAACTGATAAAATCTCGCCTCGTAAACGTAAAACTATTATCAAATCGATCAGCAATAATCAGCTCAGAATTAATATCACGAGAAGGATTAAGAAAATCTTTTCCATTAGCCAAAAGCAAACTATAGCCTTTAATCACATGATTGACTTTTATAGGCTTAATCAAAGCTAAAAAATGCTCTTCATCATTGGTCATCATCACTTTAATGATTTTCCCTTTAGCTTGACTCTTTTGAATAATTTGCGACAAGTAAACAGACTGATTAAAAAAATTACCCAAATGTTGGTTACTTGCAAATAAAAGCTGACTTTCTGGACTAAAAATCAAGAGCTCAGTTTGGATCTGCGAACTATTTCTTAGATGATAGTATTGTTTGCTCAAATCAGCAGAACTCAGCTGATGGTTTAAAAATGACGTCAATAAACTCTTGTTTAGCTCAGTTAGAAGACGATTTTTTTGTGGAGCATTTTCTGATAATGTCCTTCGACTCTCTTTGAATCACGATAGAGGCCAATTTGTTGAGGGGCTAAGGAGAAAATCAGAAAAAAGCCAATTAATAAAAGAGACAAAATCAGTGACTGATGTGAAAAGTCATGAGAAATATCCTCTTGTAAGTGTTTTTTAAATCTTTCTTCCATAAGCCACCCTTTCTATTTCTTTATTATACCAAAAGCCAAAGCCTAACTGTCAACGAGATGCCATCCTGAATAGCACGAATTGAAAAAAGATAAGCAAAACAGGAGACTAATGTTTTACTTATCTCTATCTGAATGGATTAGCAAATACCAAGAAGGCCTAAGATAATCCCTAAGAACATGATGCCAAACATGATCCAGTTAATATTTACTTTTTTACGAAGAAGCTAAAAAGCTGTGAATGTAACCACTAATGGCACAATACCAATAAAGAGTTGGTCTAAATAATCTTGAATAGAGGCTGCTTCTTTAGCACCTTTTGCAGCAACCGTTAAGATGGTTTTAAACTTAACGTTTGAGGCAGTCATGGAACCAACCATCATTAAACCAAGCATACTTGATGTTTTAGTGACGATTCGAATACCACCTGATTCATATAATTTCTTGATGAATCCTGCTCCTACAGAATAACCACCGTATAAGCTATAGTAGTGAATAATAAAGGCTGGAATATTATAAAGTAATAAGAAGACAACAGCTCCCATTGCTGAACCAGTGCTAGCTAGTGAAATCCCAATACCTGCAGCAATAACACGCAAGATACCCCAGAAGAAAGAATCACCAACACCTGAGATAGGTCCCATCAAGGACGCTTTAACCGCAGTAATGGAACTAGCGTCAAACTCAGGATCTTCACTATTTTTCTTCTCCATAGAAGCCACAAGTCCCATGATGAAGTTGTTGATATGCATGGTAGCGTTAAACCATGTGGTATGTCTCACTAAGGCATCTGCCTTTTCTTTATCAGTTTTATAAAAGAGGTTAATAACTGGTAGTAAGGTGTAAATAACCCCGATAGCGTGATATTGTGTCGCACCTGTACGACTAGCATTCATGGTCCATGAACGCCAGAAGACAGAGCGAAGCATTTTGCGTTCTTCTTTAGTCAACTGTTTTTGAGATGTCATGCGAAGAAATCCTCCTCTTCTGATTCTTTAGAGTCAAATTTAGTTTGTTTGCTAATTAGTCCATTGCCAATAGCATCCATTTCTAAGTCTCTTTGTGAGCTGATCACACAAATCACAGCACCAAGAGCAGCAACTGCTACTGCTGGCAATTTCAAATAAGCTGTTAAGACGAAACCAAGTAGATAAAAGACTGCTAGTTTGTTAGTCCAAAGTAGTTTCATCAGCATGGCAAAACCAACTGCTGGCAAGAGACCACCTGCAGCACTCAACCCATTCATCAAGTTTTGTGGGATATGTTCCACAAAAGCATTAACCGGTCCACTTCCCACTAGAATACCAATAAAGGAAATAGAAGCGATGATAAGGTAATAAACAATCCAAGTTCCATAGTGAAGAAGAACTAATTGATTTTGTTTGTTTTCAGCTGCTGCTTTATCTACCCAAGGAGCAAAAATATTCATGAAGACATTTTTCAAGAACATTACAACAAAAGCTGCAAGCATACCAATCGGAACCGCTAAAGTCATGGCTGCTTTTTGGTCAATATTAGAAATGATAGTAAAGGTTGTCGCCATAGCTGTTGCTGTTACAGGCTCTGCTGCTATAACTCCACCAATGTTAACATTTCCTAAGAAGAGGGCCTCTAAAGAAGCTCCCATTAAGATACCGACTTTCATATCACCAAGTAATAACCCTGTCACCAATCCCACAACTAAGGGACGCTCCATCATACTTTGGCCGGTTAAATAATTTCCTCCAAAACAAATCAAGACAGCTAAAGCCGCCATTGTTGCTGGCATTAACATATAAGATACCTCACTTTATTATTTGACTAACTGACTTAAGCTAACTTTGCTATTAGATGGCAAGACTTGATTAAAGACATCTAGGTTTGGAAGGCTAGCTAATTCTTTAGCAGCTTCTAACTCTTCTGGGTTCAACAGTAAGCTAGAAGTTAATTTTACTTTGCTGGCAGGATCTGATTTATCAAAGTGACCAACATTAGCCACATTGACAGCTTCTAAATCGCTTACATTTTTAGCAATGCGACAAGCATCAGTGACAGAATTAACAATAACAAAAATACGTTTGTCTTTAGCACGTGGGTCGTTGAATAAATTAATGGAATCTTCAACAGAACGAATCAAGAGTTTCATACCATTTGGCACTGCCATTTTTAAGGTCATTTGTGTAATTTCATTTTTAGCAGCTTCATCGTTAGCCACAACAAGTAATGGGGCATTCAGTTCTTTTGTCCAAACAACGGCTACTTGACCATGAATCAATCGGTCATCAACACGAATTTGAGTAATCATATTTTTTCCTCCTTAGTTAAAAAAATCATCATCTGAGTCTACAGAAGTTTCTGTAGCGACTAATTGTACTTGTGATTCATTAATAGTAGTGATAATGTCTTCTTTTGTAATAGCTTCCTCTGGTTTTAAAAACATAAGAGATAAAAGTGTTGCTAAGTTGCTATTTGAGATTAAGAAAATATTATCTTTACCACTTGCCATCACAGCAGCTAACATTTTTTGGTTAACACTACCACCTAATAAATCGGTGAAGATTAAGGCTTGTTCATCCTTAGCAACACCTGTAATGAAAGCATCGATTTGAGTCGTGTAATCACTATCATCAATATAGGCATCAATAGTTTCAATAGCTTGACCACAGCCAGCTAAAATATCAATTGAGCTTTGTAAGCCACTGGCTAACTTGCCATGACTTCCAATGAGAAATTTTTGTTTCATTTTTTCCTCCAATTAAGGGCAAAATTTGGCGTAACCAGTTTAGCACTGGCCTTATTACAGCTTTATTTTATCAAATGAAAACGTTTGTAAAGTGGACTATTCTATCCAATATGTAGACAATTCTACACAAAGAAAAAAGGAAACCCTAAGGTTTCCTCAATATTTCTCCTCTCCTGAGAGCTGGTAACTTACCACATTCCTAGTAAACTTTGCATGACCAGACTCACCATGGTGATGCTTATCCAACAGATAGCCCCCAATAAAATGGCTTGACCACCAGTTTTAATCAACTTAACTACTTGCGTATTTAGACCAATCGCAGCCATAGCCATGACAATGAAAAATTTAGACAAACCTTTCAATTGATCTACAAAAGCCATGGATATCCCGGCTGTTGCTAAGAGGGTTGTTAGTAAGGAAGCTAATAAGAAAAAGATAATGAATCTTGGCATAGCTTTCATAAGACTAAAAGACTCTGATTGTTTCTCTTTTTTGTTACGCTTGGCTTGATAGACGGAAAGTCCTAATGTAATCGAAATAATAGCTAATGTTCTGGTTAATTTGACAATAGTTGCCCCATCTAAGGTGTTGGATTGATGAAGAGCATCCCAAGCTGTTGCTGTTGCTGTAACTGATGACGTATCGTTAACAGCCGTTCCAGCGAAAATCGCGAAACCTTCATTTGATAATCCTAACCACTGACCTAAGCTTGGAAATAAAAGAGCTGCTAAAATATTAAATAAAAAAATAACAGAAATAGCCTTTGCAATGTCTTCATCTTTAGCATCAATAACAGGAGCTGTTTCTGCAATAGCAGAGCCTCCACAAATGGATGAACCAACCCCTACTAAAGTAGCCGTATCACGGTCAATCTTCAGGTACTTCTTTCCCAAAAATGCCATTAATAGCGCACAAGTGATGGTGGACAAGATAATTGGTAATGATTGTAAGCCAACAGCCATGACTTGGCTAAGATTAAGGCCAAACCCTAATAAGACAACGGCCAATTGTAAAATATACTTGGATGTAAAGGCAATTCCTTGATTTGTTTTTTGACGGTTTTGATAAAACATGGCCAAGACCATACCTAATAAAATAGCAATAACTGGAGCACCGATAATAGGAAATAAATGACCTAGGTACCAGGCAGGTATTGCTAAAAGTAGAAAAAGCAAGAATCCTGGCAATTTCTTCAAAATGGTTGACATAAGACCTCCTTTTTACGTTTCTATTATAAAACTTTTGAAAAAGAAAGTAAAACTAGCCTAAATGACCATAAAAAAAATAAAAAGCTAACCCCTTTGGGGAAAGCTTTTTATTTTTTTATGTAGACGTAACATTTGTAAATCTAAAACTTCAAATCAACCTTCATCGGGCTATTCTTCTGACATCGTGCTACCATACACTAACCACTCACTTGGTTGGCTATTTGACATCCCGTCCTCAAAGGCTTTCGAATACTCCATTTCCATGGTGAATTGAGGTTGACGCTGACTCACGTCAAAAGCCTGGTAAGGTCTCCCGAAATAATCAATTCGTTGACGTCTATGAGGTAGGTTAGCGCTGGTTGTGTCTAAGAAGTACCATTGACCATCATAATTAACACGAGTCACTTGGTGTGGAATACCATGAGCATTTAACCCGCCAACGACATAGGCTTTTATTCCCATTAAATTAAGAGCTCTAGCTGTGATAGCACTGTATCCAACACAGATTCCTTTGCCTCTTTCTGTAATCGCAAAAATATCAGAAGCACGATTATAAGCTGCTTTATTATCAATACTCATAGCTGCTTCTTGATCATATTCAAAATTATTTGCGATAAATAGGCACCACTTACGAAGTTTTTCTTTCTCTGAGCGTTCTTTCATTGCCCCAGATTGATCAATTAAAGCCTTAATTTTATCATCATTAGCTAAATAACGATCTAATCCAGCATTAGTATTTTCATAATTAACTGATCCAGCACCAACGCCCTCCACATAGTTCATGATGCGAATGGTTCTAGAATAAAAATCTTGATTTCCAATAGTTTGTTGATTAGACACTTGCCCTATTGAAAGACAAGCATTTGCTAATAAGAGCTTCAAAGGGATGCTTTCATTTAAATCAAATGTAGCAAAAAGACGTTTTCCCTTTAAATCAAAATCTTCAATGGTCTGCCTTACGATGCTATTAAATTCATCAAGACTATTGATCAGTCTGTCATTTTTATTGATTAAAATGACAGTATCGCCACCATTTAGCCAATTATTATTTAACTTAACAAATTGATAGTTATTGTGATAATCACTACCTAAGTGATCAGAAAAATCTCTATCAAAGTCAAAAGGCATGGCGGTAAAAATTTCTTGATTTCCCAATACAGCAATCTTAATCCCTGCTACTGTTTCGCCATCTCTTTCTTGAGATATTTGACTTAGTAATTGTTCTGTCTCAATGTTAAGAGTTTGAAACTGATTGCTTTGATTGTCTGAATCTGAACGGTCAAGCATTGAGGTTAAAGCAATAGAAGGCTGATCCACTTCATTAGCAGCAACACTCATGGAGTCCAGCAATAAACAAGATGATACTAGTAATGTACCACCTAGTCGACGTAACTTATGTGACATAGGTATTCTCCTCTTTTTTGTTATCCATCAATCTCCAACTAAATTATATGACTTTATTAAAAATTAAGCAAATACCATTTTAAATGATAAATAGATTATAAAAAATAGCGATAAAAATAATTGCACTTTTTTATATTAAGCAAAAACTAAAAATCTCACTACATGATAAAGTGAGATTTTTTCAAAAACATGGGTTATCAGAAGCTTTTAAGACAGTACGTTCCTGTCTTTAGCTTATTAGCAATGACTTTTCAGCGCTTACCTTCCCATTCAGCATAGAATTCTTCTAAATAAGTGATTAAAAAGTCATGTCTTTTTTGGTCCATTTCTTTACCATAATCAGTTGTCATCAAATCTTTTAGTTTCAACAACTTTTCATAAAAGTGCATAATAGCCGTATCTTTACCATTTCGGTAGTCTTCAAAGCTCATTTGCTTTCGTGGTAACCTATTAGGGTCATGGATCAAACGTCCTTTATGACCAGAATAAGCCATGCAGCGAGCGATTCCAATAGCCCCTAAAGCATCTAAGCGATCAGCATCTTGAACAACCTTGGCTTCTAAGCTTGTTAACTCTGAACCATGACCCCCTTTAAAAGAGATGGTATCAATGATAGTTTCAATTTGGTTCGTTTCGTCTAAGGAAAGTCCAATAGTCAGCATCCAGTCATGCAACTGCTGTTTAGCCAACTCTGGATCAGCCTGAAGTTTGTCATCTATCATGTCATGTAAGAGGGCTGCCATTTGACAAATAAAAGAATCCGCACCTTCTCTAATCGCTATTTCTTTGGCGGTATGCCTTACGCGAACCACATGCCACCAATCATGTCCACTGGCTTCTGATGATAAGTGCTCTTTAACCAATGCTTCTGTTTTGAGGAGAAGGGACTGCTTTCGATGATCCATAAGAATAACCTAATCCTTTTTGTCAAACAGTGATAACCATTTGCCATAGCCTTCTTTTTCCATTTGATCATAGGGAATAAAGCGTAAAGCTGCTGAGTTGATACAATAACGTAAACCTCCAGCTTCTTTAGGTCCATCGTTAAAGACATGGCCCAAATGTGAACCAGCTTCACGACTTTTAACCTCAACGCGACGCATTCCATAAGAAGAGTCATCATGATTAGTTACCATACGATTTTCAACTGGCTTTGAAAAGGCTGGCCAACCACACCCAGAATTAAATTTTTCTAAAGAAGAAAAAAGAACCTCTCCGCTGACAATATCTACATAGATCCCTTTTTCAAAAAAGTCATCGTATTGACCAGTAAATGCACGCTCAGTTGCAGCATGTTGAGTGACTTCATAGGCTAAGTCCCCAATGCGTTTTTTTAATTCTTCTTAACTTTCCATAATTGCCTCCTTAAAATTCTGATAGTACACTTATTCTATCAAAAAATCAGCCATCTTTTGAGCTAGAAGTTTAGGTTTTTCCAAATAAAGAAGATGACTTGTCCCTTCAATAATCTGAAGTGACTGTGTCTCTTGAATACTTTTGATACTCTGTGAAAAAAGTTTGCTAATGTCTTGTGATATGAGCATTAAAGTATCACATGTCAAATCAGTGGACTCAAAAAGACCTAGAGCTTGGCGACGCAAAGACAAAAGCCAAAGAACCTGTTCGTGATGTAAGTTTAGATAAAAGCCCTTACCATCTTCATTTCTAAAAGATGTCACAATAGCTTTCTCTTTATCTGACCAATCTAAGTCAAGATTTTGGAATTCCGTGCTTAAGAATTGATCAAGGTTGGGGTAATATTTTGAAGCCATATAAGTCTTCGCTTCCTTTAGCTCCTTTTCTTTGGGAGGTAAGTCCTCTTCCTTTAAAAAACCACCATCTAATAACACTAATTTTTTGATTTGACCGCATACTGAAGCCAAATAAAGAGCCAAATCTGCTCCTAAGGAAAAGCCAGCTAAGTAAATACAATCGTCACTGATTTTTTTCTTGAAACCAATCTTTAAATGCTTCTAAATCCCTTATATCATGGCTCTCTTCATTAGGATGTCCTGGCAAAGGCAAATAAGCCAGTTCTATCTGTTGAGCTGCTAAATCCTTCCTTAACTCAGAAACGTAATAAGCATTACTACCCAAACCATCTAAAAAATAACACTGTATCACCTGCTTCTCCTTTCCAAAATAAGAGAAAAGCCAAACCTAATTGGTCTGGCTTTAAGGTTTTAGGATTTCTTATTTTCTTCATCCATAGATAAAACACTTAAGAAAGCTTCTTGTGGTACTTCTACTGATCCAATGGATTTCATCCGTTTTTTACCAGCTTTTTGTTTTTCAAGCAATTTACGTTTACGTGAAACGTCTCCTCCATAACATTTAGCCAAAACGTTTTTACGAAGGGCCTTAATATCTGAACGAGCCACAATTTTTTGACCAATCGCAGCCTGAATCGGCACTTCAAATTGCTGACGAGGAATAATCTTCTTAAGCTTATCTACGATAATTTTACCACGTTCATAGGCAAATTCTTTATGGACGATAAAGCTTAGTGCATCAACCTTATCACCATTTAATAGGATATCCATTTTCACCAATTGAGACTTACGGTACTCTGAAATTTCGTAGTCGAAGCTAGCATAACCACGCGTAGAAGATTTCAACTTATCAAAGAAATCAAAAACAATTTCAGCTAGTGGAATCTGGTAAATCACATTAACACGATTATCATCAATGTAATCCATGGTGACAAAATCACCACGCTTACGCTGGGACAGTTCCATAACAGCTCCTACAAATTCTTGAGGGACCATAATTTGAGCTTTGACGTAAGGCTCCTCAATAGTATCCACTCTAGTAGGATCAGGGAACTCTGACGGATTTGATACTTCTATCATCTGACCATCTGTTGTATGGACGTGATAAACTACCGACGGTGCCGTCATAATCAAATCAATATTAAACTCACGCTCCAAACGCTCTTGGATAACATCCATATGGAGTAGGCCTAAAAAACCACAACGAAAACCAAAACCAAGGGCTTGAGAGGTCTCAGGTTCAAACTGAAGACTGGCATCATTCAACTGTAATTTCTCAAGTGCTTCACGCAAATCGTTATATTTATTTGACTCAATCGGATAAAGACCTGCAAAGACCATTGGGTTCATTTGCTTGTAACCGTCTAAAGCTTCTGTTGCAGGATTTGTGGCTAAAGTAATGGTATCACCAACACGTGTATCTGCGACGGTCTTGATAGAAGCCGCAATGTATCCAACATCTCCTGTTGCTAAAAAGTCACGGCCAACAGCTTTGGGAGTGAAAATCCCTACTTCTGTAACATCAAAGGTCTTGCCATTTGACATCATCTGAATCGTATCACCGGGTTTAACAATCCCATTGACCACACGAACTTGCAAAATAACACCACGGTAGGCATCGTAGACTGAGTCAAAAATCAAGGCTTGCAGAGGCTGATCAACATCTCCAGACGGTGCTGGTACTTTCTCAACAATTTGCTCAAGGATTTCTTCAATACCAATCCCTGCTTTGGCAGAAGCTAAAACAGCTTCAGAAGCATCTAATCCAATAACATCTTCTACTTCTTGACGCACACGCTCAGGATCCGCTGCTGGCAAATCAATTTTATTAATAACAGGTAAGATCTCCAAATCATTATCTAATGCCAAATAAACATTAGCTAGAGTTTGTGCTTCAATCCCTTGCGCGGCATCTACAACTAAAATCGCACCTTCACAGGCTGCTAAAGAGCGAGATACTTCATAAGTGAAATCCACGTGTCCTGGGGTATCAATCAAATGCAGAATATAAGTCTCACCATCTTTAGCCGTATAATTAAGCTCGATAGCATTTAACTTAATGGTAATACCACGCTCACGCTCTAGGTCCATGGAATCAAGCATTTGGGCTTGCATTTCACGACTAGAAACGGTCTCTGTTTTTTCCAAAATACGGTCTGCCAAGGTAGACTTACCGTGATCAATATGGGCAATAATAGAGAAATTACGAATTTTCTCTTGACGATTTCTTAATTCTTGACTGTTCATTACTTATTCCTATACATTTTAGTCTTTAAGCTTAATTATACCAAAAAAGACAGGACTTTGCCTATCTTTTCTTATCTTTCCAAAACTAATTTCTCTTGCTTTCATTAGTCATAGAAAGCCTTTATTGGCCAAACCATAGGGCAATTTCTCTTCTAGCTGAGTCCCTCGAATCTGAACCGTGAACAACATTTAAAATGCCTCCATCGTCTCCGGGAGCCTGAGCAAAATCACCTCGTATAGTACCTGGTAAAGCATCCTTGGGATTAGTCACTCCCATCATCCTACGCCAAGAAGAGACCACACAATTGCCAGAAAGAACTCCGATAAGCACTGGTCCACTAGTCATGTAACTTTCCAATTCTGGATAAAAAGGTTTATCCACTAGAGCCTCATAATGCTTTGCTAGTAGCTCCGGACTAGCCTGCCGTAATTCTAACTTATCAAAAACAAAACCACGACGCTCAATACGACGAAGAACCTCGCCTACCAAACCACGCTTAACCCCATCAGGTTTAATCATAAAAAAGGTCTGTTCCATAAGATACCTCACTGCTTTTCTTTTATTATAACACGAATAAAAGATTCATTAGCTGATCTTGATTAGAAAGATTTTTGTGGTCTTTTTATACCATTGGTAACAATAATCCCACACATGAAAACTTCGTAAATGATGAAAAAAGCAATGAAACAATACATAAAGAAGGTTTCTGGCAATATCCAAATAACAGGATCTCTTAAAGGATCAAAAGTCCAATTCGTCTTGCCTGCAAAAAGAATGTGATGAAAGAGAATAAAAAACTGGTCGAATCCAATAAAAAGAGCCATAAAAGCGATGAGTATTGGCAAAAGAGCTGCTTTCAAAAAAAAGCTTCTCAGGGTAAAAGAGTCTGCTTGTCCCCTTTGTCTCCTAAGAAAACGAACTGAAGGCACACTTAAACTTAAAAAGACCAATTGGCAAAAACGAAAGAGCCATTTGACATCTTTGAAGTGACTAAGTCCTTCAAATGACGATGAGAAGCTAGCCAAATGTAACTTTGAAACAGAAGGATTCGTTAAATAAACCATTAAGGTATTAAAATTAAACCATATTGATTTTGGTGTCATCAAAACCACTTGATCAATCTTAAGATGGTCTATCACTAAAGGATAGGCTAGCCAAGCTAAATAAATAGTTGCTAGAACAGCTCCCGATAGGAGCCATAACCAAGTCATGAAAAGAAGAACTTTTTCTTTCATCATAACGCCCACTCATCAAGGCTTGCTAAAACATGACCCGGCTGCATTGGTAAGTTGGGAACTTCTTCTGGACTGGTAAATCCAGTGGTTACCAAGATTGTAGCAATATCATTTTGAATGCCTGCCATAATATCTGTTAGGTAATTATCTCCTACCATAGCTGTTTGCGAACGCTCCACTCCTAAGACTTCCAAAGCTTTGTTCATAATAATAGCGTTTGGTTTCCCAATAAAGACCGGTTTGACACGAGTAGCTGCTTCTAGCAGGGCATTTAAAGAACCTGCCCCAGGCATTAAGCCACGTTCAGTAGGAATATTTAAATCGGGATTAGTGCCAATAAAAAGAGCTCCCTTTTGAATAGCTAGAGTGGCAATAGCTAGCATCTCATAGGTTACCTGACTATCTAAGCCAACTACCACGTAAGCTGGATTTTGCTTATCTTCTACATATCCTGCTTCTGCTATTGCTGTCTTTAGTCCCAATTCACCGATAACGTAGATGCTCTTGCCACGGTTCATGTCATTCATATAATCAACCGTTGCCATTGTAGCTGTATAAATACTTTCAAGAGAAGTCTGAACATTAAACTGGCTAGCAAGCATGTCTTGGATCATTTCAGGCGTTCTTGTGGTATTATTAGTCACCAACAAATAAGGGATATGTTGTTTCTGTAATCGTTCAATAAAGCGCTCACCGGCTGGGATACGGTTTTTCCCTTGGTAAATAGTTCCATCTAAATCAATTAAATAACCTTTATAGGGCAATGGTTAATCTCACTTTCTTTTTCTATTTTTTGCCATTTAATCATGGCTTGGGCATGGTATTGACCCTCAGACAATATGTCATGATATGAGGTCATGCCATCTAGGTGATAGGCTGAGCTAATTTGACCTCCAGCAGAGACTTCTTTGAGGTATTTCAAGGTTAGATGGATTGGTCTGTGGTTTTGAAGAAAGTCATCACCTAGAGCATCATACATCCAATCCAAATACTTACTATTATTGACATGTCCATTCATATCAATATCAAAATAACGTACCTTATAAAGCTGAATAACAGATTTTTCAAGCTTCTTCATTTTTGGAGAGCGAGGCATTTTTTTGATTAATGGTGCCTGATAAGGACTCACTAAGTCATCTGGTATTTGAGCAACTCTTCGAGTGATTGGATTCATGAGGGCAAAATATGCCAAAATATCCATCAAAACGTTTCCTGACTGATCATAGATATGAAATTTACGGTAACAAAATAATCGGTTGTAAGCAATAGCTTGCGTTTCAATACGAATGGTTTCATTAAAATGAGGCAAGCGATTAATACTGATGTCATAATCAGTCACTATCCAACTCAAGACCCAGTGCTTATGAAGATAATCATCGCTACGATTTAAACTAAGAGACTGTCTTCTTGAGACTGAAAGACAATAGGACAAGAAAAGTGGTAACTTGATATCCTCTTTAAGATCGCAAAAATCAAAGTCAACTTTGAAATCCTCACTATAAGTTAAGCCCATAATCATCTCCTATTTTAAAATAAATTTCTCCGCCACTGAGTCACCTAAGAAGAGTCCTCTTTTTGTCATTCTGATAAAGGCATCATCTTTAGCTAGCAATCCTTGATCTTGTAAATCCTTGACGATACTTCCGTATCGTTCTTGGAAAGAAATGTCGAAACGTTCTTGAAATTTTTGAACAGAAACACCCGTTTTTTTACGAAGTCCTAGAAATAGCTCTTCTTCCATCATCTCTTCTGTTGTCAGAAATTCTTCACTGAGTCTTGCATTTCCTTCTGAAACAGTTTTAAGATAATGTTGTATCGGAACTCGGTTACGATAGCGTACGCCATTTAAATAACCAGAAGCACCCGCCCCACATCCAAAATACTCGTCATTATTCCAGTACATGAGATTGTGGCGACTTTCAAACCCTTTTTTAGTGAAATTTGAAATTTCATAGTGTTCAAAGCCATGAGCTTCCATCTCAGCAATAATATAGTCAAACATCTCAGCTTCTAAGTCTTCGGTTGGCAGATTTAATTTACCGCGACGCATTTTATTCATGAAGACCGTGTGGTGCTCTAGAATCAAACTATAGAGACTAAGGTGAGGGATATCCAAGGCAATAGCTTTAGAGACATTTTCTTTGACCTCTTCTAAGGTTTGACCTGGCAAGGCATAAATCAAATCAATTGATATATTGTGGAATCCAGCAGCCTTGAGTTTATGAATAGTATCGTAAATCTGAGCTTCATTATGACTGCGCCCAATTTGCTTTAAGTGCTTGTCATTAAAGGTCTGAACACCCAAGGAAATGCGATTGACAGCTGACTTTTTTAACACCTCAATCTTATCATCACTTAAATCACCAGGATTAGCTTCAATAGTAAACTCTTCTAGCATGTCCAGATTAAGATTTTTTTGAAGGTTAGAAAGAAGGTAATCCAGTTGTTCAGCAGTTATAGAGGTTGGTGTTCCCCCACCAATATAGAGCGTTTTTAAATCCCTAATGTGATAGGAGTCGAATTCTTTAATCAAGGCCTCGAGATAGGCATCGACAGGTTGATTTTTGATAAAGACTTTTGAAAAATCACAGTAATAACAAATTTGAGTACAAAATGGAATATGCACATAGGCTGATGTAGGTTTCTTTGACATGACCTTATTATACCATTTTCCCTTTAAAATACCTTGTCCCTAATTTCAATTTTCTCAGTCCTATTTGGTAGTGATTTCTTTTGTCATTGTAACAATCTCACCGCTAGTTTTACTATCTTGTATCAGAGTAAATCCTAATGCTGTGAGGAGGTCTTTAAATGCTGCCTCTTTTTTCAAAAGCTGGATGACTACTTGTGTTTGGCTGCTTACTTCTTTAAGGAATCTTTCCAATACTTGTCTACATACGTTAGCTTCTTCATTATTAACATTAAAAGATGACAAGGCCAACTCACACTGTAAACTTGAATGATTTTCTTTGAAGTAAAAGAGCGCTATCCTAACACCATTACGTAACATCTGATAAGTGATATCAGAAGCAGTTTCTGAGTAATCAAAGCCATAGCTGTGTATAGGAAAATTTGCTCGTAAAGATGAGGTTTTTATTTCTTTTGCTAAAGGCATGATGTAGTAAGAAGGCTTCTTTTCTAATCTAAGGAAGCTTGAAAAGGCAACACTTTTCTGTACAACATTTATAAAGTGCTTTTTTCTTTAAGCAATTAATCTCCATGTCATGGGTGTCTGGTAGTTGAGACTGCCATGAATGCGATGGTAATTCCACCAGTGCACATAATCTTTCGTTTTAAGGATTAATTCTTCCAGTGACTGAAAGGTTTCTTGATGAATAAATTCAATTTTGAAAGCGCGATAGGTGCTCTCAGCTACCGCATTGTCATAGGGACAGCCTGCTTGGCTTAGAGAACGATTGATTCCAAAAGCTTCCAACATGTCATCAATCAGCTGATTATCAAACTCCTTCCCACGATCAGAATGGAAGATCTTGACCTTGGTCAGAGCGTAAGGGATGCTCTGAATCGCTTGTTTAACCAATTCGGCGGTCTTATGCCAACCAACTGACAAACCGATGATTTCACGATTGAAGAGATCAATAATCAAGCAAACATAAGCCCAGCTATTACCGACACGAACGTAGGTTAAGTCTGTTACTAAAGCATTTAGAGGCTTTTCTTGATGAAATTGTCTGGCTAAGTGATTAGGAATAGCTGCCACATTCTCCCTTTTGAATGTGGCTTGAAGGCTGCTTTCTGATAAACGGATACTAAGTTGAGTTTGTGCATGATGCGACGAATCCGACGACGAGACAGCTGGATGCCTTCATTTTCCAAACATTTCTTGATTTTCCTAGCCCCGTATCTGGCCTTACTTTCGAGAAAAATAGCTTTGATATTTTCTTCAAGTTCCGCTTCAGAGACTGGTTTAACAGCCTTGTAGTAATAGCTAGAACGAGGAATGTTCAACCAACGACACATGGCTGAAATGCTATATTTGTCTTTATTAGCAGTGATTACTTCTCTTTTCGTGCCATAATCACCGCCGCTTGCTTTAGGATATCTAACTGCATTTCGAGTTCTTTATTACGCTTTCGGAGTTCAATCAGTTCACGCTGCTCATCTGTAAGATTATCAATAGTTTTAAAGGAACCAGTTGTTTTAGCCTGACGTACCCACTTATCGAAGGTTGATGGGGTTAACTCATATTCTTTGATAAGCTCACTTCGTTTCATCCCTGCATTGTGAAGGTCAACGATTTGTTGCTTAAAGTCATCGGTGAAGTGGCGACGTATTTTTCTAGACATAATATTCTCCTATTTTCTTTAGTGTAGAACACTTTATAAATTCTGTCTAGTTTAGTGTAACCTATTCAGCTTTTGCCCAAGTGCTTAAGCCGTCTAGCTTGAGTTTCTATTTTATCAGTTTGAAAAACATAATCGGCATAGCCTTTTTGGAAGTCCTCAATCATGTTTTGATAAAAACGACCTGCCTCAGGACCCAACTCTTTTGCCACCTTTTGGATGCTATCTTTTTTGTCCATGATTTTTTCCCATTTCTTTTAAAGCCTTAAACGAGTTAAAAGTGCCGTTTGCACGACACTTTTTTAAATTAATCAATTCCTATTTCAGCACGAACGACATCAGCGATAGTATCGACATAATAATCGACTGCTTCATCCGTTGGTGCTTCAGCCATCACCCGTAACAATGGTTCTGTTCCGCTTGGACGAACTAAGATACGACCATTTCCGTCCATCTCTGCTTCCATTTTAGCAATAACTTCTGCAATAGCTGGGACTTCAGTTGCCTTGTCCTTCATACTATTTTCCACACGAATATTAACTAATTTTTGGGGATAAATGGTTACTTGAGCCGCTAGCTCTGACAGTTTTTTTCCAGTTTCTTTCATGACTTTTGTCAACTGAATAGCTGTTAGTTGTCCATCACCCGTTGTGTTATAATCCATGATAATAACATGGCCAGATTGCTCACCACCCAGATTATAACCTGAGCGACGCATTTCTTCGACTACGTAACGGTCACCAACTGCAGTAATCTCTTTATTGATGCCAGATGCATCTAGTGCTTTATGAAAACCTAAGTTTGACATAACAGTTGTAACAATGGTGTTTTTTACCAAGAGTCCCTTTTCAGAAAGGTACTTCCCAAGAATAAACATGATTCGATCACCATCAACAATGTCACCATTCTCATCAACCGCAATTAATCGGTCACTATCACCATCAAAGGCAAGTCCGATATCAGAACCAGACTCTTTAACCAATTCTTGCAATTGTTCTGGATGGGTTGATCCGACACCGTCATTGATATTTAAACCATTTGGCTTTTCTCCGATAACTGAGATATCAGCATTTAAATCCAAAAAGATGTCTCGAGCAGATACAGAAGCTGCTCCATTTGCTGTATCAAGAGCAACCTTCATTCCTTCTAAATCAATTCCAGTTGCGACTAAGAATTTTTCGTATTTACGAAGTCCTTCTGGGTAATCAACCAAAGTCCCTAAGCCTTCTGCACTAGGACGCGGCAGGTTATCTTCTTGAGCATCTAAGAGAGCTTCAATCTCCAGTTCTTGTTCATCTGCCAATTTAAAGCCGTCATTACCAAAGAATTTGATGCCATTATCTAAGGCTGGATTGTGACTAGCAGAAATCATTACTCCAGCGCTTGCTTTTTCAGTTCGTACCAAATATGAAACACCTGGAGTGGCAAGAACATCTAATTTATAAACTTCAATACCAACAGACAATAAACCAGCAATAAGAGCTGATTCTAATAACTCTCCTGAGATACGCGTATCACGCGCAACAAAAACCTTTGGTCTTTCTGTTTCATGTTGGCTCAAAACGTAGCCACCAAATCGGCCTAGTTTAAATGCCAACTCTGGCGTCAGCTCAACGTTTGCTTCACCCCGAACGCCGTCTGTTCCAAAATATTTTCCCATAATTTATATAAGCCCTTAGGCTTCCTCCATTCAATTTTCCTAGTTATTATCCATTATTTTTTTGTGGTTGTCAACTGAACAGTCACTACCGAAGGTTCTATTGATACCTGACTTGAGGAGAGACTAACTGTTTTACTAGTGTTCTTAGTGACATCCGAAATATTAACTTCTGCAACAATTTCATCTATACTATCAAGAACTTCCCGACTTCCTGAAATAATAGCCGTTTGCTTAGACAATTTATATTGGATATCTGATAGACTATCATCCATGACCCCAACAGCTTCGACACGTATTGGGAAGGATTTGGTAATTTTCTTGACCGTAACTGCCAAATTAGCCTTAGCAGGGTCAATTGCACTTGCCAAGATGGTACCATCTGCTGAAACAGCTTGCAAAGTCACCCGACTACTGTAATTGGCAGACAAAACTTCATCATCAGGCAATTTAGCAACAACATGATCTATTAACGCAATAGTGGACTCATCACTGGTTACTTCAGCTTTATCAATTCCCGTTTCAATTTTATTGATGTCATAACCATTTGCAATCTGCTTATTGTCAACTCTACCTCTCACCGGAAATTCTTTAGTCACTTTCTTACCAATAGTCACAGATACCTTGTCAGGGGAAATAGTGGCCGTTACTCCAGAAGGTAAATTTTCAACCTTTAGATTAACCATAGCTGTTCCAGGCTTGCTTTTGGTCAAATCAGCAACAATTTTAAAGCTACGCGTATCACTATTAACTTCAGAATCCAACTTAATTCGATTGGTTGAGGTTAAATAGACTCCTGCTCCATAGGAATAGCCACTAATAAAATACTTATGACTATCATATTTCATTTCAATTGGAACATCTTTTAAACTATGAGTATACGTTTCAATCGGACTATAAATTTGAGAGCCTGAATTTTTATGGTTACTTGAAGCTGCTGTCAAAAACAAAAGGATAGCAAAGAAAACAGAGACTAAGCCTAGCCATAGACGGCTATTTAAAAAACGTTTCATTTAGCTTTTCCTCCTAACAATTTTTGATACCAAGTTAATGAGCTATTGATATCAGTGACTAGATGTGTTCGTAAAACAGTCTCAAATTCTTCCATTGATAAATCATGTAAAAACTGACCTTTGCGAGCAACAGAAATAGCTCCTGTTTCTTCAGAAACAATTATGGTCAAAGCATCTGAGTGCTCTGAAAGTCCAATGGCAGCACGATGTCGTGTCCCGAATTCTTTTGAAATATTCATTGATTCTGATAGAGGTAAGTAAGCACTAGCAGCCACAATCTTCTTTTGAGATATAACGACGGCCCCATCATGCAATGGAGTGTTTGGGATAAAAATATTAATTAGTAATTGATTGGAAATCTCCGCATTTAAAGGAATTCCTGTCGCAATATATTCTTGAAGGGTTTGGGTCTGCTCTATGGCAATCAAAGCCCCAATTTTACGCGGACTCATATAGGCTACGGATTTAATTAAGGCTTCTACAAGTATTTCCTCACTGCTAAGTGTTTGTTTCTGAAGAAAGACCTGAGTAGAGCGTCCAAACTTTTCTAACCCGGCACGAATTTCTGGAGCAAAGATAACCACACCAGCAATGACTCCATAGGTAATGACCTGATTCATTAAATAGGTGATGGTCGTAAAGCCAATCCATTCAGCCACAAAACGAATAATAATAAAGAAAATAACTCCTTGAACCAAAGACATAATCTTAGTTCCAGCCAGAGCTCTGATAAAGCGATAGATTAAGTAAGCCACAATGAGAATGTCAAAGAGATGAACTGCTAGCAACCAGGGATCGTCAAAGAGGCTTAGTAAAAATTCTGCGTCTATATTTGATAAATTACTCATACAACTCTCATTTCTATGTAAAATAGATACCAATATCATTATATCATGTTTAGTGATGTTTTTCTCTATCTAAAATTTAGTAACTTGTGATAAAATAAAAACATGAAACTGAAGACACTATTAGGCGTAACCGCCGGAAAAACAGCTCAAGCTCTTCTTAATAAAATGGGACGAGGATCTACCTATCCGGGTCGACTTGCCCTCTCATTTGATCAAGACATTCTTGATAGCTTAGCTAAAGATTATGAAATTGTTGTTATTACTGGAACCAACGGTAAAACCCTAACTACTGCTCTAACGGTTGGTATCTTAAAAGAAGCCTATGGGCAAGTCTTAACAAATCCAAGTGGAGCCAATATGATTACTGGTATTGCCTCTACTTTTTTAACGGCTAAAAAAGCTCCTTCTGGTAAAAAAATTGCTGTTTTAGAGATTGATGAAGCTAGTTTGCCAAAAGTCACCAAATACCTGAAACCAAGTCTCTTTGTTTATACTAATATTTTCCGAGACCAAATGGATCGTTATGGTGAAATATATACCACTTATCAAATGATTGTTGACGGAGCAAGCCAAGTACCTGAGGCTACCATTTTAGCTAATGGAGATAGTCCTATTTTTTCTTCTAAAGAATTGGTCAATCCTATTAAATATTATGGCTTTGATACGTCTAAGCATGACCCAAAACTCGCTCACTACAATACAGAAGGCATTTTATGTCCAAAATGCGAGTATATCCTAAACTACCGATTGAACACCTATGCTAACTTAGGAGACTTCACCTGTCCAAATTGTGACTTTCAAAGACCTGACCTTGACTATCGATTAACGCAGTTAAGTCAAATCACTCATCAAAGCTCTTCCTTTGTTATTGATGGTCAAGAATACACCATTAATGTTGGTGGACTTTATAATATCTACAATGCCTTAGCAGCTGTTGCGGTGGCTGAGCATTTTGGTATTTCACCTGAAACCATCAAAGCAGGTTTTAATAAAAGTAAAGCTGTTTTTGGTCGTCAAGAAACCTTCAAAATAGGTCACAAAAGTTGTACTCTCGTTTTAATTAAGAATCCTGTTGGTGCTAGTCAGGCCTTAGAAATGATTCGTCTAGCTAACTTTCCATTCTCCCTCTCAGTATTGCTCAATGCCAATTATGCCGATGGCATTGATACTAGCTGGATTTGGGACGCTGACTTTGAACTCATTAATCAAATGCCTATTACAGAAATAAATGCTGGTGGGGTAAGACATTCTGAAATCGCTAGGCGACTGCGTGTCACAGGATTTGATGACAGTAAGATTGCTCAAGCAGAATCCCTAGAGACAATTTTCGAAAAAATTCAAGCGCAAGAGACTGAGCATGCTTATATTTTAGCAACTTACACTGCTATGCTTGCCTTTCGTGAGCTACTGGCTCAGCACCATTTAGTTGAAAAGGAGATGCATTAATGACTTATACTTCACTAGAATCTCCCAAATCTGAAAAATCACTTTTTCAGATTAACATTGCTCACTTCTATGGTAATTTAATGAACACCTATGGGGACAACGGGAATGTCCTCATGCTCAAATACGTGGCTGAAAAACTTGGGGCTGCTGTTAGGGTTGATATTGTTTCTATAGATGATCCCTTTGATCAACACGAATATGATATTGTCTTCTTTGGAGGTGGTCAAGACTATGAACAGACCATTGTGGCCAAGGATTTACCTTCTAAAAAAGAAGCTATTGCTGATTACATTCAAAAAAACAAAGTGATTTTAGCGATTTGTGGTGGATTTCAACTCTTAGGACAATATTATGTTCAAGCTAACGGTGTCAAAATTGATGGTATTGGTGTCATGGGGCACTATACCCTAAATCAAAATCAGAACCGTTTTATTGGAGATATCAAAATCTATAATCAAGAATTCGATGAAACTTATTTTGGTTTTGAAAACCACCAAGGTCGAACCTTCTTAGCAGAAGATGAAAAACCACTTGGTCAAGTTGTTTATGGAAATGGTAATAATAAAGAAGATGGAACTGAAGGCGTCCACTATAAAAATGTCTATGGTAGCTACTTCCACGGGCCAATTCTATCTCGTAATGTCAATTTAGCTTACCGTCTAGTAACCACTGCACTCAAAAATAAATATGGACAAGACATCATTCTTCCATCTTATCAGGACATTCTTGCTCAAGAAGTTGCAGAAGAATACGCTGATATCAAAAGCAAGGCAGAATTTGATCGTTAAAAGCAACCATCAAAAAAAGCTGAATCTTTAAAGATTCAGCTTTTTAGTTAGTCTTCTTTCAAAAGATAGTTAAGCATTCGCTCAGGATCTTCCATAAATTGTTTGGTTAATTGAAAATGTTCTGTTTGGTCATAAGAACTAAGCCTTATATGATCTTTTGTGAATAAAAAGATCTCGGAATTAGGTAAGGTCATGAGCATTGGTGAATGGGTCGCAATAATAAACTGAGCTCCTTGTTTCGCTAAATCATTTATCAAAACCATCAATGCTAGTAAGCGAGACGGTGACAAAGCCGCTTCAGGCTCATCCAAAAGATAGAAACCTTCTGACTGAAAACGGTACTTAACTAAATTAAGAAATGCTTCACCATGAGATTGTTTGTGAAGAGATTTACCGCCATAGTAAGAAAAAGAATTTGGACTGTTCACTGCTTCTAGATAGGTTGAGACATTATAAAAACTTTCTGCTCTTAAAAAGAAATAATCTTTGGGATAATCGACGCGAAGGGAGATCAAATAATCTCCAAAGCTTGAATGCGTTTCATGACTCTTAAATTGAAAATCTTTTGAACCACCTTCGACATTAATCCCTAACATCAGAGCAATCGCTTCTAAAAGACTGGATTTCCCTGTGCCATTTTCACCAACCAAAAAAGTAATCGGAGCATTCAATTCAAGCTGCCCCTTTTCTTGTAGGAATCTGACAAAGGCTAAGTCTTGAATATAAGTTTCACAGTCAAGCTTATCAGAAAGTCGAAAACCTTTTAAAAACATCACAATCCCCCGCTACTTACTCTTTTGAAATAAGTGCCTAAGCCACAATAGCTTTAGCGACTTCTTCAACAGTCATACGTAAAAAATATTGCGTCGTATCAATGGTTTTTAAGCGTTCAAGAACATGAGCATAATCATATTTAGCACCAACAAGTAAATTTTCAATATCTTGAACATCTTTGATTCCAAAGAAATCACCATAGATTTTAAGGTTTTTAATGATAGAATTGTCCACGTTAGCGAAGGTAGAAACTTTACCAGCCGCATAGCGCACGTTGCGTTCAATGGTATATTCTGGCGCTTTACCATATGTCCAATCCCAGTTACCAAATTGTTGGTCAGCAGATTCTTGAATTTTCGCCAATTCATCCTCAGACAAGACATACTCTGTCATTTCAGGATAAGTTTCTTTCATTTTAGCTAAAATCTTATCTGAAAACTCTTCAACTGTAATTTTTTCAGGGAGTTCATCAAGGATATTAGTCACACGTGCTCGAACAGATTTAACACCCTTAGACTCAATTTTGTCTTTACTTACTTTTAAGGCGTCGCCAAGAACAGTCATATCGACATCAAAAAGCAGGCAACCATGGTGCATCATTCGTCCTTTATAGTAGGCTTGAGCATTACCACAGATTTTCTTGCCATTGATCTCCAAATCATTTCGACCAGTAAAGTCAGCCTTCACCCCTAAATCAGCCAGGGTTTCAATCACTGGTTGTGAAAAGGTCTTAAAGTCAAAAGCCCCTTCTGTTGTTTTGTTTGAAATAATCGTATAGTTAAGGTTATTTAAATCATGGTAAACCGCACCACCACCTGAAAGACGACGTACCACGTGAATACCGTGTTGATCAATATATTCTTTATTGATTTCTTGAATAGTATTTTGATGCTTTCCAATAATAATGGCTGGTTCATTAATCCAAAGAATAAATAGTTCATCCTCGTCCACAAGTTCTCTAAAAGCATAAGCTTCTAAAGCAATATTAAAAGCTGGATGATGACTTTTGTTAACGATGTATTTCATTTCTATCTCCTTTAAGAAAATCATTTCACTTTATCATAACAAATTATGTCATTTCTGGCGATTATTTTATTTAATTTGAAACCTGCATGAGACAGTTAAACCTGTTAAAACACTAAAAAGTTGTCTTCTAAAAAGAAAGGCAACTTTTCAATAAGTCATTACTTATAAGTAATGCTACCGTATGGACTTAAAGTTGAACCACCAATCTCTACATTAATCTCTTTGGCTAATTTGACATCGCGTTCATCCAAAACTTTACGCCACCATTCCCAGGCTAATCCTGTACATTCCCTTGCCATGATACGAATATTTCGTGTATTGGCTCCCAGTGGGATAACCGTATTAAACGGAGAAGTTTTACTGTACCAGTTATCTCCCCAGTATCTTGGAGTAATAATTTCTTTTCCTTTATCATCATAGTTGACTTCATCCCATAGAATTTCGTATTGGGCAACGTAGCCACCACGGTGAGAGAGATTAATTTTCCCACTTGTATATTCAGTTGAGGTAGTTTCTACATATTCACTTCTATTATTGACACCAGCAATTTTATTATTTTTTAAGAAAACACTGGTGTAAGAAATTGGATAAGCAGGATTTTTTCTACCAAAAGCAGCATTGTCTTTAATGACATTTCGAATGACATCAAAGTCCTTAGTCACCACTTTATTATGTTCAGAAGCGTCTCCTCCTAAGAACAACAGCTGTGAATGAACTGTTATCTAAGATGTCAGAATATTTCCCCTTGCTCTTAACATCAGTTCCTTTTAATGCAGCACTGAATGCTGCTTCAACATCATCGCTTTTAGAATTAGTTTCTAACTTAACGAAAACGGTACGACCATAGGCGACATTACTTACAAACAATGGTGGGGCTTCGTTGCTAACCCCTTTTCGTTTCAATTCGTTAAAGGTAACTGATTTGTCAAAAACATCTGATGGATCATTAGGGAGATTAGCTGATACGGTATAAAAAATTTGTTTATATGCCGCAATCATCACTTTTTTCTCACCTTTTGAAATGGAATTAAAGTCAATTCCAAGAGTTCCGTCTAAGATTTTACTATTCACGTTCAAGGCAGCCTCAATTTGAGATTTTGAATAAACCATTGATTCTGTATACTGCGTTCTTGCAGGAAGGGTATTTCCTCCTGAAAAATTATCATGCCATTGGTTGACAAGCTCATCAATAGCAGATGAAACATTAGCATATGTGGGATTTTCTACCTCAATAGTTGCTTCTTCTCCCATACCCGGTAAATCAATATGAATTTTTTGAGGTTGACGCTTGGCCACAATAGTGTCCGGTTTATTTTCTGTAAAGTTTTTATTTGCCAATTGAAGAGCAGCTGGATAGGTTCTATCCGTTACAGAGTCAATAATTGAGATATCTACAGGTGTAGTATTGATATTCTTTTTCTTTCTTTCAATAACAATAAATTTATCTGCCTTTTTGACACCCTCTTTAGGAATAAAGTTTTCAATGGTCTCACCATTTTTAGCAAGAACTTCAATTTCATTATAGTTTAATCCGTAAATGCCCTCACTGAGCTCTTTTGAATGATCAACTTCACTTGATTTTTTCTGATCTTCTTGCTCAACTCCTTCTAAAGGTACTTCTTTTGGAGTAATCTTAATCATCTTATCAGAGTTAAGCATTTTCTCCATTTTGTCATCATCACCAGCTGTATTGATGGTAGTATCATTAATAGTGATGTCACCTGTATTTGTATTTTCAGTATTATTACTTGGGCTAGCTGGCTTGTTTGATTCAGCATTAGCAGTTGCTATACTACAAGCAATAAGAGCAGCTGACAAGAGAGCAGCAATGCGACTATATTTTTTAAATGTATTTTTAGACATATTTTTTATACCTTTTTATTATCCTAAAATGTATCCATGATTCTTTCAACCATATCCAGCATAGTATCTTTATAATGAGCAAATTCACCCGTCTTGTATGTTTTCATTTCTTGTCGAATATGATCATCAGCTAAAGCCTGTTTGACATGTGACAAAATCTGATCGCGATTCAAGTAAAATGGCAACTCCTCGTAATAATTCAGCAGCATGTTTTCGCCATTAATAAACTGAACCACTTGATAAATGTACAAGGCTTTACCACTTTTTGACATTTCTAACAAAGCTTCTTCAACCTTTTCTTTTAGTTGGGTTTTACCTTTTATGTAAAGAGGATAAATGCTGTATTCTAAAATCACTTCTGGATCTGAAATATCTCCCATGTAAGAATCACGCTTTGTGATCCGGTAATTCTTGTCTTTACCGATGAAAAAGGTGATAAACTCTTTAAGAGATCGCTCTTCTTGGAAGATTTTTTGGTAATCTTCTAAGCCTTTTGGTATTTTATACATCCTTGCCTACTTTCTATCTTGCATCTTCTTAATCTTGAAACGTCCTGTTACTTTCTTATGTTCACCACCAGGACCAACTAAGGTAGGATCAATAATTTCAAAATAGCCTTTAGCATCGATTTCTGCTAAAACAGCTTTTGATTTTAATCCTTTAACATCAACTGATGGGAAGATTAGCTCACTTTCAGAGTTTTCAATGTGTTCACCTGCCCAAGTTTGACAGCCTGGTATATTAAGTGAGCTGGCTCCAGGAGTATCACCACTTGCTGTTCTGATGTAACCTAATTTATCAATATTCTTAGTTAACTCAGAGTCAAATTCGTATTGATAGACACCATCATTATATTTGCCATCTTCAACACCTTTTGCTTCTGTAATTTTATCAACTGGTTTTAGTTGTCCTTTATCGTTGAAAAGTAAGGCCATATCTTCAGCAAAACTTGTAACAAAAAGGCCATTTTCCTGTCTTCCGATTGTGAATTTTCTTTGGGGATTATCAAAGGCTGCCATCAAATCTTTTTTACTGGTTATATGAGAAGCACCGCTTGCTTTGTAAATCTCTTTTAATTTTTCTAGAAAATCTTTACCATATGTGTACTTGCGACTGACGTACATTCTATAATATTCAGCTCTTGAGGCTACCGCATTCATCTGAATAGCTTTATCGGCATATTTGTCGGCAGTTTTGATGAACTCATCAGCTTTTTTAGGTGTGACCCAATTTTCACGGCGTTTTTTGAAGGCTTTTTCAAAAGTATCTCTTTCTAAATTACCAAAGGTCACTTCTGATACGGCTAAAATATCACTATTTTCACCTTGATGAACTTCTGTGATTTCAATATCAATGCGATCCACATCTAATTTTTTCTCAAGCTCGATGTGATGTGGTTTCTTTGTATAAGTATCCCCTAATTCGACTTTTTGGAAGAGAACCAGTTTATCACCATTGTAGTATTTGACGTCTGCTTTGGCAATGCGATTTTTCTTGTAAAAATTTTCCTTACTAGAAACATCCCCATTAGCAATTAAGACCCTACCAATATGCATCGGAGAATCAAATTTGTATGAGAGAACTTCTCCTACGCCACCACCCGGAGAGTTTTCTTCCCAACTTGTGTGCATCGCACTATCTAACGTATGCATGATATGATTATCTTCTTTGTTAGAAGTGGCATTGGCTTCCATTACCTTTGTGGACTCGTACTTGACAGCACTTTTTTTACCATCATTATCGCTGACTGTATAAGTCGTATGATCAATCAAGAAGCCACTGCCTATTGTTCCCGCTAAAGCAATAACAGTACTTGCTTTTAAGAGCTTATTCATTAATGATAATTTACTATCCCTCATATAAACCACCTTATATTATATTTTAATTAAAACATATATTAACGTTCACTCTTTGTCAACACCGATTTATTAATTTTTTATTAATTTTATCGTAGCAAATAAGAGTTGTATAAATAATATTTTTATTTTGTTATTTATATAACTCTTATTTTATTATATTATGCATTATAATTACAAATTATGCATTCATTTTTAGAAAAAATAACTTTAAAAAAATTGTTGATAATAAATCTCTCTTTGTAATAAAATGATAAGTTAAGATTAGAATTAGAGCGTCAAAAAAAGACCTTTCGGTCTTTTTTGATATTATTTACGTTTTGGTGGGTTATGGATAGCTTCACCAAGAACATCTGCAAAAGCTTCGTACATCACTTCTGAGAAAGTTGGATGACCGTGAATAGAAAGAAGTAATTCATCAACGGTTAATTCAGATTCCATAATAGTAGCTGCTTCATTAATCATTTCAGCAGCAGATGGACCAATGATGTGTACACCAAGGATTTCATGGTATTTCGCATCAGCAATAACTTTAACAAAACCATGTGCTTCATTTGAAGCGATAGCACGTCCATTGCCAGTAAAGCTATTTTTACCAATTAAAACATCACCATATTGTTCACGAGCTTGCTCTTCAGTCAAACCAACCATTGCCACTTCTGGATGAGTGTAAACTGCGGCTGGAGTGTATTTAAGGTTAGCTTTGCGAACATTACCATGCATAGCATTTTCAGCTGAAACTTCACCCATACGGTAAGCAGCGTGAGCAAGCATCTTAGTTCCGTTCACATCACCTGGAGCGTAGATTCCTGGAATTGATGTTTCTTGATAGTCATTAACTTTGATACGGTTACGTTCCATTTCAAGGTTAAGGTTTTCAAGTCCATTCATTTGTGGCACACGACCAATTGAAAGAAGAGCTTTTTCAGCAACGACTTCTTCACCATTGTTAAGTTTCAATGTTAATTGGTTGTTTGCTTCAACGATTTCAGAAACACCGACTGATGTTTTGATCTTCATACCTTTCTTAGAAAGGATTTTTTGAAGTTCAAGTGACACTTCTTTATCCATTGCTGGGATGATGCGGTCAGCCATTTCAATAACAGTTACGTCAACACCATATGATGCCCATACAAGACCAAGCTCGATACCAACAACACCACCACCCATAACAGCAAGTGATTTAGGCATTTCACGAAGATCAAGAATATCATCAGAAGTTAAGACAAGTTTTGAATCAATTCCTGGGATATTGATACGTGATACTTTAGAACCTGTAGCAAGAATGACATTACGTCCCTTGATGGTTTGTGAACCAATTGTAACAGTCTTATCTGGATTAACTTGACCAAGACCATTGAAAATGGTAACTTTGTTTGCTCTAAGAAGCCCTTGAACACCACCTGTCAATGTCTTCACAACAGTATTTTTGAAATCAACTGTTTTATCCATATCGATAGTGTAGTTAGTTGAAGCCAAGTTGATACCACGACCAGCAGCAATCTTGATGCCATCTAGGATTTCAGCATTTTTTAGGTAAGTTTTAGTTGGAATACATCCAACGTTCAAACAAGTACCACCAAATTCAGATTTTTCAACAATAGCGACTTTACCACCGAGTTGAGCGCCACGAATAGCAGCATAATAACCAGCAGGTCCACCACCAATGACAATGATATCATATTCATCATCAGCAAGAGCAGCTTTAGGTGCAACTACAGCTTCTTTAGAAGGTGCTTTAGGAACTTCAAGTCCTGCCGCTTCTAGGTCTTCTGTTGTACGTTTCACTTCAACATCAGATCCTGCTTTTGTACCTTCTTCAATGACTTCACCTTCTGCACCGATGTAACCAATAATTTCAGTTACAGGGACAGTTTCACCAGCTTGACGAGTGATTTTAAGAAGAACACCTGAATCTTCTGCTTCTAGTTCCATGTTTGTTTTATCAGACATGATTTCAAGAAGAATGTCTCCTTCATTGACAGTGTCACCTTCTTGTTTTTTCCACTCGATGATTTCACCTTCTTGCATGTCAACACCAAGTTTAGGCATAATAATTTCAACAGCCATATTTTAGATACCAAGGCCGATTACTCACAGTTATAGAGAAACTGTTTTGATCGGTTTTTATTCCTTTCTTTCTAGTCTGCCTATCAGGCATAATGTGTAGAGTTAACGATTTTTAAATGTCTTACAGGTCTATTATATCAGATAAGAAGCTCAAATGGATTTTCCATCAAGTTCTTAAGATCTACCATAAATTTAGCCCCATTCATACCATCAACCAAGCGGTGGTCAATAGTCAAGCACATTGCCATGATAGGACGGATTTTAATCTCACCATCAACAACAGTTGGCGTTTGGAAAGTAGCGCCAATTCCTAAGATTGCTGAGTTAGGTTGGTTAATGATTGGATTGAACGTTTTTGTTCCAAACATACCCAAGTTAGTGATTGAGAAGGTTGAACCTGACATCTCAGCCGCCTTCAATTTACCAGCTTGTGCTTTTTTGATAACGTCTTTTGAAGCCAAGACAAAATCAGAAAGACTCATCTTTTCTGCACCATGTACAACAGGTACAATCAAGCCATCATCAAGACCAACTGCAATACCAATGTTAACAAACTTATGAAGTTCAATATCATTGGCGTCGTTGATGAGTGAAGCATTCAAGTAGCGATGTTCTGGCTTCATTAATGTTTTAACAACAGCCATTCCGATCAAATCAGTAAAGCTAACTTTCAAGCCTGTTTTTGCCATGATTGGATCAATAAGCTTTTTACGAAGAGCCATCATCTCAGTCATATCAATTTCATAGTTAAGCGTAAAGGTAGGAGCTGTTAGGTAAGAATGTGTCATACCTTTTGAAATAGCTTTACGCATAGCAGACATCTTAATGATTTCAACACCTTCTGGTAATTCTGCTTTTGGTTCTTCTTTAGCAGCAACTGGTGCTTGGGCTTCAGCAGGTTGAGAAGCTTTAAGACTAGCCATGATATCTTCTTTCATGACTTTGCCACGGAATCCAGTTCCCTCGATAGTTGCTAAATCAATACCCTTGTCTTCAGCAATCTTACGAGCAAGTGGTGACGCTTTTGGTTGAAGACCCTTGAAGTTTTCAACATCATCTTTATGGAGACGACCTTTAGGACCAGATCCTGGAACCAATCCAAGTTCGATACCCATTTGTGAAGCAGCTTTACGAGCAGCTGGCGTAGCACGCACTTTGCCACCCTCACCTTGAGGAATAGCAGTTGCAGCCACTTTTGCGGCAGGAGCTGAATCATCTTCTTTTGGTGCCACAGCTGGTCCGGCATCAGCAGTCGCTGGAACAGAAATTTCTGTGGTTTTTTTACTTGAGGCAATTGTATCAACAGACTCACCTTCTGCACCAATATAGCCGATTACTTCCGTAACAGGAACAGTGTCACCAGCAGGGCGAAGAATCTTTAAAAGGACACCTGAATCTTCTGCTTCAAGTTCCATATTGGTTTTGTCTGACATAATTTCAAGGAGGATGTCACCTTCATTAACGGTGTCACCTTCTTGCTTTTTCCACTCGATGATCTCGCCTTCTTGCATGTCAACACCGAGCTTTGGCATAATAATTTCGACAGCCATAATTTTCCTTTCGTCTAATCTTGCATAACAGCCTTTCACTCTTAAAGGATGCTAATATTGAAAAAAAACAGTTAAGGGTAATAAACATGATGAAGGAAGCCTCAACAGGAGGCTTCATTCGTCACATTTTTAGTTACCGTTGTTTGCCATTTTAACAATAGCTGCTTTGATTTTTTCAACATCTGGTAAAATTGCTTGTTCCAACACACGAGCATATGGAACTGGTACATCTTCACTTGCAAGACGAACAATTGGATGGTCTAAGTAATCAAATGCTTCACTTTCAGTAACCATAGTTGCGATTTCACCAATGAAACCACCTGTCTTGTAGGCATCGTTGACAAGCATTAATTTACCAGTTTTCTTAACTGAGTCAATAATAATTTCTTTGTCAAGCGGAATCAATGTACGTGGGTCAACAACTTCAACGTTAATGCCATCAGCAGCAACTTCTTCAGCAGCTTGAAGGACACGTTCTAACATACGACCGTATGAAACAATTGTTAAGTCACTACCTTCACGTTTGATTTCACCTTTACCTAATGGAATGTAGAAATCAGGATCTTGAGTCACTTCTTCTTTTTTACCATATAAAGCTTTGGGTTCCATGAAAATAACAATGTTGTTGTCAAGAATTGAAGACTTCAATAATCCTTTAGCATCGTTAGCATTACCTGGAGCAACGACTTTGATTCCTGGAATATGTGTTAACCATGCTTCAAGTGACTGTGAGTGTTGTGCAGCAGATCCGATACCTGAACCTGAAGCAACACGGAAAGTAACAGGCGTTTTAAGTCCGCCACCAAACATGTAGTTGTTCTTAGCACCATTATTAACAATAGCATCAAGAGCAATCGTGATAAAGTCCATGAAAGTTAAGTCAACAATTGGACGTAGACCTGTAATAGCAGCACCTACAGCACTACCTGCAATAGCAGCTTCTGAGATAGGCGTGTCTTTAACACGTTTAGCACCAAATTCTGCAAGCATACCTACAGAAGTACCAAAGTCACCACCATAAATACCAACATCTTCACCCATAAGGAAGATGTTTTCATCTTTACGCATTTCCTCACTCATAGCAAGGTTTACGGCTTCACGTAATGCCATTAATTTTGTTTCAGTCATTATTTTTTATACCTCTACCTTTCTATCAGTCAACCCAGATATCTTCGAAAGCTACTGACAATTCTGGATCTGGACTGTTTTGTGCGAATTCATAAGCATCGTCAACTTCTTGTTTGACTTGTGCTTGAATAGCATCCAATTCATCATTTGTTGCAATGCCTTCTGATGTGAGGTACTCACGGTACTTAATCATTGGATCTTTTTTCTTCCACTCATCGACTTCGTCCTTAGTACGGTAAACACCAGCATCCGCTGTAGAGTGTCCAAACCAACGGTATGACTCAACTTCGACGATAGCTGGACCGTTGCCACCACGGACATGTTGCACAGCCTTATCCATTGTTTCATAAACAGCCATTAAGTCATTACCATCTTCACAGTAGTAACCTGGAATACCATAAGCTTCCGCACGAGTGTATAAGTGAGGAGTGTTTGTCGCATTATTAATGTTCATTGAAATACCATAACGGTTATTGATAATAAAGAAGATAACAGGAAGTTTCCAAGTAGCCACCATATTAACAGACTCATGGAATGATCCTTCGTTGGTTGCACCATCACCTGAGAAAGCAACAACGATGTTATTAGTTCCTTTGTATTGCTGAGTCAAAGCTGCACCTACTGCTAAGGCATAACCACCACCAACGATACCGTTTGTACCATAGTTACCTTTTTCGAAGTCAGCCAAGTGCATTGAGCCACCGCGTCCTTTAGAAACACCAGTTACTTTACCTGCAAGCTCAGCCATCATTTTATTAAGATCCATGTCTTTAGCAATAGATTGCCCATGTCCACGGTGATTTGAGAAGATGATATCATCATAAGTCAAGTGTGCAACTGCACCAACGTTAGCTGCTTCTTCACCAACTGAGAAGTGAGTCATCCCTTGTACAAATCCACGACGGACGAGTTTGTTAATACGTGAATCAAATTCACGAATACGTTCCATTTTAAGGAACATATCCAAATGTTGTTCTTTAGAAACTGTTACCATTTCGGCCTCCATAATTATCATATTACTTTTTAATGATAAAACTTTTATTCACAATTTGCAAGAAATTAAATCGCTTTCTGCCTTATATAACGCCTTTTGACAAAAAAGAAAAGTTTGTGATTTCACAAATTTTTCTGTACTAATACATTTTTTGAATAGTATATAACAGTTTTTTACCGCTTTTATTAAGCTAACTTAACTTTTTAAATCTCTAGTTGTTCAGCTAGAATTTCCCATTCTTCCATTAGCTCATTTTGTTGCTCATTGAGCAGATCTAAGTCCTTTTGCCATGCCATTAATTGACTGCTATCATTTGAAGTCTGCATCTGTGCCGCTATGTTTGCAAGCTCATTATCAATCTCTTCAAGTCTTGTCTCAATTTCCTCATAACGTCTTTTGAGTTTTCGCACTTCCTTTTGGTTAGCTTTTTGATCTTGATAATGGGTGTTGCCTTCACTCCTACTTTGGTCTTCCACAACTTCTTGTTGCTCTTTGATACGTGCTAATTCTTCTAGCTCAGCTTTTTTAGTGACATAGTAATCGTAATCACCTAAATAAAGCTTGGATCCTTCTTCACTGATTTCTAGAACTTTGCTAGCAATTCGGTTAATAAAGTAACGGTCGTGGCTGACAAATAAAATAGTACCATCAAAAGCTATCAAAGCATTTTCTAAGACTTCTTTGCTATCAATATCTAAATGGTTGGTTGGCTCATCAAGAACAAGAAAATTATTATTTTCCATCGATAGCTTAGCTAGTAGCAATCGAGCTTTTTCACCACCAGAAAGCATAGCTACTGATTTTTTGACGTCATCGCCTGAAAAGAGGAAAGCCCCTAATCGATTTCTGATATCAACTTCTGCGGTGGTTGGAAAGTCCTTCCAGATTTCTTCTAAAACAGAATTACTGGGACTTAAATGACTCTGTGTTTGGTCATAATAGCCTATCTCAACATTAGCACCATATTTTAGATGACCCTTTAGCAATGGAATTTCTTTGGTGATACTTTTGATGAGCGTTGATTTTCCAATACCGTTTGGCCCTACAACGGCAATGGCATCTAGCTTGTTGACTTCTAGGTCGATAGGTTCTGATAATATCTGATTGTGATAACCAATAGCAGCATCTTCTACTGTTAACACAATGTTACCTGATGTTTTTTCAGCTTGAAAGGTCATGTGAGCTAATTTTTTACTACTAGATGGCTTGTCTAGGCGATCCATTTTTTCTAATTGTTTTCGTCTGGCTTGAGCACATTTTGTCGTTGAGGCGCGAACAATATTTTTTTGCACAAAATCTTCTAACTTAGCAATTTCTTTTTGTTGTTTTTCAAAAAGTTTTTCTTCACTTGCTAGTTTTTCAGCCTTCAAATCCATAAAACGTGAATAATTACCTGCGTAACGATCAAGAGAAGAAGGATTCAAATCAAGGGTCACCGTTGCGACTTTATCCAAGAAATAGCGGTCATGACTGACAATAATGAGTGCTCCTTGGTAATTAGCTAAGTAATTTTCTAACCAAGCAATGGTTTCAATATCTAAATGATTGGTTGGCTCATCAAGAACTAACAGTTCTGGCTTTTCAAGCAGCATCTTAGCTAGGGCTAATCGGGTATTTTGGCCACCAGATAAGGCTGAGATTTTCATATCCCACATTCTGGCATCAAATTTGAAACCGTTTAAAATCGTTTTGATTTCAGATTCGTAGGTAAAGCCATGACCAGCTCTAAAAGATTCTGAAAGACGATCATAGTCCTGCATTAAGCGTTCCAAGTCTTGTCCCTTTTTTTCAGCCATTTCTGCTTCCATCTGACGGAGACGTCTTTCATCAGTCCTCACATCTTCAAAAACCTTTAACATTTCTTCATAGATGGTTTTATCTGATTCAAAACGACTATTTTGGGCTAAATAAGACAAGGTTAAGTCACGTTTTCGATTGACGTCACCTTTAGTTGGTTCCTCTTCACCAACTAAAATTTTAAGTAAGGTCGATTTACCGGCACCATTGGGTCCAACTAAAGCAATGCGATCACGTTCATCAACTTGTAGAGAGATATTTTGAAAGAGAACATCTCCTGAAAAAGAGCGCTCTATTTTATTTCCTTGTAAGATAATCATGTTTCTATTTTAGCAAAAAAAATGCCCCATTTGGGACATTTTGAATCGTTTAAGAGGAGAAAAAGCATTAAATATCTTGATGATTTCTCTCAAGCAAAGTTATAGGTACTGCTGTAGATTTATGCGTCACAGTATCCATGATTTGAACTACTGTATCACTAATATTAGAAATATGATTAGCTAGGGCTGAATCGCTATGGTTAGCATAATAAATTAGTCCAAAAATAATAATAGCTAATAAAATAATAGTTTGGATGAATCCAAGCACAAGACGCCAAATAAGACGACAGATTTGTTTAGGAATCCATAATAGAATATTGATGAAGGTTTTCATAATGTCTTTTTAAAGTTAAGCTTATGGCTTACTAAGTTAACCTTTCTTCAGCTTGATAATCAATAGGAAGCCATTCTAATAGCCTCTCTAATTGTTGGTTCCAGTAATACCACTCATGCTTACCATGACTCTTATGAAAAGCGATATTAAGTCCTAAGTCAGTCAATTCTGCTATTGCTTTTTCATTATGAGGGAAAAGGAAATCCTCATAACCACACTAAGCATAGAAATCTGTTTTTCCATCAAACTGTGAAAGCATTGATGTTAAAGAATGTTTTTCTAGGTTTCTTTCTAAGTTGCCGAAAATCCCTTCCCAGTATGCTCTATTTTCCAAAACTTCCTCTAGCAAATCGTCTACTGAAAAATCGAGTGCTCCTGAAAAGAAAGCTGCTTTTGAAAAGCGATTACTGGTTAAGGCCCATTTGAAAGCACCATAACCTCCCATCGACAATCCTGCTACAAAGCTTTTGTCACGTTTTGTTGTCATATTAGGAAAGAATGAAGAGAGCACTTGAGGCAGTTCCTCAAAAGTCGCTTGGGTATAATCCATTCCATAAGTGGTGTCTGTATACCAGCCTAAATCAGTGGAAGGCATGACAATAATCAGATTGGTATGACGTACTAAGCGTTCAATGTTAGTCCGTTTTTGCCATGAATTTTCATTGCCACCCATTCCGTGTAAAAGATAGAGTACAGGGATATCTGTATCTCCTTGAGATGACTCATCTAACTCAGATTGATCAGGATAAATAACCTTTACTTGTCTCTCCATTCCTAGAACTTGGGAATGGTATTCGATACTAATACTTGCCATCAGATCTCCTTTTTATTGCTTTTAATGAGTGAAAAGAGGCTTGTTTCCAAACCTCCATCCAATCTCATTAACGAACTTCCATGACAACTGGAAGAATTGCTGGACGACGTTTTGTTTGCTCAAATAAGAATTTTGACAATTCGTCTCTTACAGAACCCTTCAATTCTCCCCAATCGAAATTATCTTTTTGGAGGTAATTTTCTACCGTAACATTGACCAGCTCGGCACTTTCACGAAGAATGTCTCGACTTTTCTTAACGTAAACAAAGCCGCGTGTATTAACTTTTGCTTTAGAAATAATACGCTTTTCTTTCTTAGATACAGTAATAGCGACGATAAAAATACCATCTTCAGATAAGACTTTGCGGTCTCGCAACACAATATTGCCAACATCACCGATAGCATTTCCATCAATCATGACATCACTAGCAGGAACCGCTCCTTCATGCAAGAACCCATCCTCATTAAGAACCATGATATCACCACGTTTCATAATATGAATGTTTTCAGGTAAAATACCAACTTCTTCAGCGAGCTTAGCATGAGCTGCTAAATCACGATACTCCCCTTGAACCGGGAAAAGGTATTGAGGTCTTAATAAATTAATCAAGAGTTGTAAATCTCGACCGTTGGCATGTCCAGAAACACGTAGATTCTGGGTAATTAATTTAACACTGCCACCAGCTTTATAAATTAAGTTTTCTACTCGAGCTACCATGGCTTCTTTAGCAGTGCTTGGAGTAGTAACAATATAAACCAAGTCACCCTCTTTGATTTGTACATAGCGGTGACGACCTGCCGCCATTTTTTGAAGGCTGTTAATCAGCTCGCCCATTCGTCCAGCTTCCAAAATAATCAACTCATGGTCTTCAAATTTAGACATGTCTTTTGGTTTAATCAAAAGTCGCTCATCTGAAATCATGAGTTTGTTCAACCGTAACGCTGTGCGAACAATGTTCTCAGCATCAGTACCAGTCAAAACCACACGACGACCATAGGCTGTGGCTGAATCCAATACTTGTTGAATCCTTACCAAGTTAGAGGCTACCGCAGCTACAATCACACGTCCAGATGCATCTGCAATGACGCTATCCATCTCCTCGCCCACTTCTGACTCACTGGCAATTTGATCATTACTAGTCGCATTTGCAGAGTCAGATAAGAGGGCTAAGACACCTTCTTTACCAATTTCAGCAAAACGAAGTAAGTCTGTTTGATAACCTTCACGCGCTGCTTGGTCAAACTTAAAATCACCAGTATAGACAATATTTCCTTTGTCTGTTCCAATGACCAATCCTAAACTTTCTGGAATCGAATGGGTTGTTTTAAAGAAGGAAACTAATCCATCTCTAAATTCAATTTCAGTCTCACTATCCACCACGTGGAAGTTATTGAATTTTTTAGTGCTGTTATTGCCTTTAACGAATAATTTAGCTAATTCAATAGTCAATTCTGAGCCAAAGACTGGTACTGGTACTTCAGCCAACAAATAAGGCAATGCTCCAATTGCATCAGCGTGCCCATGACTTAGAAAAACGCCTTGAACTTTATCTTTATTTTCGATGACATAATCCAGATTTGGAATGACTAAGTCAACACCCAATTGTTCATTTTCTGGGTATTTTAGTCCAGCATCTAAAATAAAAATGGACTGGTTAATTTCCACTAAATAAAAATTTTTACCGTATTCACGAACGCCACCTAAGGCGATTATCTTAATATTACTCATGATACTCCTCATTGTTTATTTTTTTATTACAAACGGTCCTTACAATGTAAGTCGAATTACTATTTTGTAGCTTTGCTACAGTCCATTATAGTATATCACATTTTGTCTTCTTTTTCTTGAAAATGTCTTTAAAGACTTGATGAATGTCTGCTGTTAGTAGTTATCTTTAATGTTTTTAGAGTCATATTTCCCTTGAAAAAAATTGTAAAAAAGTCATGAAAACAAGTTCCATGACTTTCCCTTTTAATCAAATAATTGGTAATAATCTGCAATTTCTAAGTTAGCCTTTTCTTGCTGATTTAAATCTTGAATAATCTTACCATCTTTCATGACAATCAAACGATTGCCATACTTAAGTGCATCTTCCATATGGTGGGTAATCATAAGTGCAGTCAACTTGTCTTCCATGACAAAATGGTTAGTTAAGGACATGAGTGAGCGACTGGTTTTAGGATCAAGGGCTGCTGTGTGCTCATCAAGTAACAAGAGTTCTGGTTTTTTTAAAGTTGCCATTAAAAGGCTAAGGGCTTGACGTTGACCTCCTGATAAAAGGCCAGTTGGCGTGTCCAAGTGCTTGTCTAGCCCATTACCTGTTTTTGCAACTAAGCTTGTAAACTCCTCACGGTAATCCGCAATTCGTCGTGATGTAAAAGGACGTCTTTGACCCCTGTATTTAGCTATCAAAAGATTTTCAGCAATGGTCATTCTAGGAGCTGTTCCCATTTTAGGATCTTGGAAAACTCGAGACAAGTAAACAGCCCGTTTTTCAGCAGATAGTCTTGTCACATCCTGTCCCAACATTTTGACTTGGCCTTTTGTGAGCATTACCGTTCCTGCAATAACATTAAAAAGAGTTGACTTACCGGCACCGTTACCTCCAAGCAGGGTTAAAAAATCATGTTCATAAATTTTTAGATTAACATCATCCAAAATGGTTTTGACTTCATCAAAGCCATTATTAACTTGAACAGTAGCATGAATTAGTTCAATAATTGCTCTCATCGTGATAAACTCACCCCCTTAAACACTCTTTTCTTTACTTCTGGTACCATTAAACATATAGCTAAAACAATGGCACTAAATAATTTTAAATAATTGGTATTAAAACCAAGTCCAATAACTGTTGCAATCAAGAATTGATATAAAATGGACCCCACCACAATGGCAATTAAACGCTCAAGTAAGGTCAAACCAGTTGAGTAAAGAACCTCTCCAACGATAATGCTAGCCAGTCCAATAACAATAACACCAATTCCTTTAGAGACATCAGCATAGCCGTCTTGTTGACTAACCAGTGCTCCTGAAAGCCCTATTAAGGCATTGGAAACCACAAGACCCATTACCTCCATACTATCTGTATTGATGCCAAAACTTTTTACCATATCTCGGTTATCACCGGTTGCGATATAGGCTTGACCAAGTTGTGTATACAAGAAATAAATCAAAAGACTAATGACTAAAACAACTACAGCTAGTCCTGCTAAGAGATTATTAACATCAGAAGAAAAAGGCAGATAGTCTTGAAGTCGCTTAATGTCATGTAAGCCGAGATTAGCACGTTTCATGACCATCAACATAATGGAATTACAAGAAGTCATCACCAAAATACCTGCCAATATGGTTGGGATTTTGCCTTTGGTATATAAAAGTCCTGTTGTTAAACCAGCCATAGCTCCTGCTAACATGCCAAATAGAGTCGCTATAAAAGCATTGTAACCAAGATTCATCATGGTGACCGCTACCGCTCCTCCTAAAGGAAAGGAACCTTCTGTGGTCATATCAGGAAAATTCAAAATTCTAAAGGTTAGGTAAATACCTAATCCTAGGATCCCCCAAAAGAGACCCTGTGTCACAGCTGAAACAATCATTTTCTTATCCTTTCTTTATTTCGCTAAATCAGAACGCTTACGGAGCTCTTTAGAAATGGAAATTCCCAGTTCTTGAGCGACTTTAGGATTAATATAGGGTTTTCCATCGTCTACAATGGTCACAGGAACTTGTGACACTTTTTTTCCTTTCATCAGGCGCAATACCTGTTTAGCTGTTCCAACACCTAATTGATATTGACTTTGTGATACTGATGCCAGACTACCTTCATCTACCATATTATCAACGCTTGAATAGACCGGAATCTTGGCCGCTTTGGCTTTACTGATGACTGTTGAAAATGCACTTGCGATGGTATTATCTTGTGGTACAAAGATAGCATCTACTTTCGCTGCCATGACTGACATGGTTGTTGGGACTTCATTAGTTGAAGGAACCGCATACTTTGTCACTGAAAACCCTTTCTCTTGAGCTGATTGACTAAAATCATTCACTTGAGATAAAGAATTGTCTTCACTACTGGAATAAAGAACACCAACGGTTTTCACTTGAGGAGTCAATTCTGAAATCAAGGAAACTGTCTCTTTAACAGGAACTTTATTGGAAAGGCCAGTAACATTGGATTCTGGCGCTTTAAGATTCTTGATGAGCTTTGCCCCAACGGGATCAGATACAGCCGACATGACTACAGGAATATCTTTTGTAGCAGCTGCCAGTCCTTGAGCTGCAGGTGTCGCGATTCCAATCACAATATCATTTCCTGAGGCGGTCAATTGACGACTCATGGTCTGAATTTTACTCTGATCGCCTTCTGCATTCATCACTGTAATTTCAATACGTTTGCCATTCTTTTGATGTTTAAGCAACTCATCTTCAATACCTTTTTCAATTTGATCAAGCGCCTGATGGGTTACCAACTGCAGGATACCTACTTTAATGACCTTTTTATCTGCTAAACTTTCTTGATTAATGGTTTCCTTTAAAAATAGGGAACCAGTAACCATAAGAAATAATAAGATTAAAGTTGCTATCAAATAGTTATTTTTCATGTTTACTCCTTTTTTACAGCTTTTGTAATGATTTCTTTTAGAGTACAAGGCAAAAGAAAAAGCGCTCAGTATTTAGCTACTAGGCGCTTTTTGAAATCCAAGTTTAGCGCATAGATACCTTTTTAGAAGTACTCTAAAAGTCGTATCTATGTCCATCCATAAACACAACTTATCTATGCCAGCTTTGCCAATTGATGTTTACAAATTGTGTTGTCATCTAGGATTTCCTTTCTCGTTTTTTAATATTATATCGGAAACTAAAAATAATGCAAGCCCTTTTCTCTCATGTATGTGTCTAAATTTCTGGGAAAGTCCAACTAACCCTTATAACCTAAGAAAACTCTAGGCTCTTTTATTCCAAAAAAGACCGAAACAAAGGTTTTCTCTGCTTCAGTCTTGACGATATTGTTTACGACATGATACAATACTGTTTGACTGATTAAGCAAAGGTCCTTTTTGTCTTAATCGGTGGTGTAGAAGTTTGCGCTTCTGCACCTTTTTTCACTTTATCTTACTATTATTGTACCACAGACAACCCAGTAATGCAAGGGTTTCGGGGCATAAACACACCAAAAAAGCCTCTAAAATTTAATATTTTAGCGGTTGCTATAGGATAGATTTTTTTATAGTCATCGCCTGATCACCACTGCATCATGAGGATAATGGTTAACCAAATGGCCAGCACCTAAGCCCCTGCCTCGATACTTCTGGTACTGCTTTCGCCAGTCGCCAAAGAAGAGGTCACCTAGTTTATTTATTCGTTCCAATAAGATAATTTTAGCCATAGTACAAGCGCCTGTTACTGACCAATACATCCCACGATGTTTCATACGGTAAGTCACTTTGCGATGCTGGCTTTCCATGGCACCTATACCACGAGAGGTTAGCCCTCGTAATTGTGATGGCCTAGTATCCCTAAAATTTCTAAAGAGTTTCTGCCTAAAAGCATAATAGTTAACAGATTCTTCCTCAGTTTCTATCAGTGTTTCTACTGTATCTAAGACAGTTTCTAATAATGACTTTTTATGAGTTTGAATAGCTTTAAAAGCTAAATCCTGTAGGACATAAGGATAGGGCTTGAAAAAATCTTTCAACTGCTTATTAAGATGATAGCTGTCCCAAAAATGTTCATGATACTTAATGCCAAGGGCTTTCTTAACCTCTTGAAAGACACGTTTGGTATAGCCTTTACCGTTATCTGAATTCGTAATGAGGATGGTCTTATCCGTTATCTCAAAGTGATTGTAGAGATAGTCTAATAGCTCCTCTCTTGCTTTATCATAGTTAGCGTTAATAATTTCATGCTTATTTTGTAGAATATAGCGATTTTTACCAATCTTTCTTGATCCCGTATGGATTAAAAAATGAGCCAAATCTGTATTATGACGCTCATCTCCTCCAGAGGTTGTTTTGACCATGACACCATCCCCTTCCAAGTAGATTCTTTCTGCTTGGATTTTTTGTGGGTGTTCTACGTTCCGTAAGAAACGATAGTGTTCTTTCTCTGAAAAGAGTCGGTCTGCTAGTTTGACAGCTTTTAAGACGGCATCTTTTGTCACTAATAGGCCATAAGCTGTTTCAATTGTACGACAAACTTCCCGATAAGATAATTTAGAAGCGTGTTCCGCCATATGAAGCATGAGTTCAGGAGAATAACGCATATAAGGTTTTAATCCCAGCCATTCATCAACAGGATAGCGTGTGTTTTCCCCTTTTCGCCAACGACTTCTTGAGAAGGTCATTTCTCCAAAAGTGAAAAGGACTGTTCGTTCTGGGGCATCAATTCTACGATAACCATTGATACGCATCATTGATGCGACTTGCTTGTCATAAGCTGACACTTGATTTAAAAAGGCTAGTTCACATTGTCTATTGCGTTCTGCTACGAAGATGTTTTCATCAAATCTCATAAGTCTATTGTATCTAAAACTAACCTGTTTGAAAATCTAAACTTAAACAATAGAAACCTTAAGCCAATCTATGGTATACTACTAGTGTTGAGAGGTCAACTTTCTTATTAGGCATTAGTATTCAAATACATCTCCCTCTCAACATCATCGTCACACTAAGTGTGGCGATTTTTGCGTTCTCGCTATTAAAGAGAGCTTATGTTATAATGACGTGAGCTGTTAATTCTTTTTCTCATTGCTTTAACACTAACAGCTCAGCTGGTCACTCTCGTTTGGGGGTGACTTTTTGCTTAGTCTCTATCAATCACATCTTGAATTTTGGAGAAAGCCTTAATATCACCATTCATAACTATTAGGTCATAACTAGAAGGCATACTTGAGGTATTGAATTTCTGATAAACATCACGCATGGTTGAAAAGCGGCCTTCCCACAAACAGGACAGGTCTTCTTCGCATAATAAATTGTTAACAAACCGATATCTTTTTGTAGAAGAAAGCGGGCATAGTCCTCTTGCCAAAAGCTGTGGTGCTGTTCCTTTCTTAAAGTGATTTTTCTTCTGTCTCTTGCTTATGAATGTTTACCTCACGAGACTTAATCTGTTCTTTCATTTCTTGGTAGGTTGTATAAGTCTTCAAGGTATCGTCAAAAAATTCTTGAAGGGCATCTTTTTCTATTTCAAATTGTTGAATGGTTTGACGAATATCTGAAATGGCGATGTCTTTTGGAAGACCTAACTCATCTAATAACTGCATAGATGGCAAACTATTTTCTGGTGTTTGTGCAATGGCAAGTAGAGCCCCCTCAACTTTATGATAGTAAGCCAGGCGTTCATCTAAGGTTTGAAGTTCTTGATGAGTCTCTTCGATTTTGTTATTGAACCGTTCTTCTAAATTTTGGAATTGTTCACCGTCTGTGACATGATGTTCAACCAAAAAATTATATTCCTTAATGAGTTCTCGCATGGATGAGATGTGAGGATTTTTTGTGACAAGTACTTCTCCATTTTGCTTGGCTAGTTGTCGAGCGAGAGTTTTCCCCATCATGTAACGATTCTTCTCTGACTGATCAGGATTGAGAAAATAAAAGTAATCTCTTTCTTTGATGTAGATAATGTAGTTTCCATCTTCTTGTTTATCCACTTTATGTGACGGAATCAAAACCGTTCCGCTATTGAGGGCACCATAATCCATTTGAAGATAGATACCATGACTACTTTCTTGTTCTACTTGCCAACTAGCAACTTCTAATTTCAATTCAAAATCATTATCTGCTTGAGCTCTTTCTTCTTGATACCGTTCCTTGATTTCAGAGACATCATAAACCAATTGATTTTTCTTTACTCGTTCTTGAATTTGTTTTAAACCATAATGCCCCTTCTTAGATAAAAAACGGTCTCTCGTATTTTTTTCTTAGAACTTCCCATTTAAGGGAACCAGCAAGCGATACTTCACAAACTTCCCAGAAAAATTAACGTGAAGATCAAGCAATTTGGCCTTTTGTTTAAAATCCTCTATTGACGTTGACTGCTTCAAAAGAAAATCGAGGCGCTGTTTAATCTCGTAACTAAAATTATTTTGTCGTCGCCAAGCTGAATATTTAGTGTAAGAATTTTTCATGGTTGGTTCAATAATTTTAGCTCCGTATTTGGCCGCATGCTTATCTGAAATCGCTCGTAAATTTTTAAGAGTATTCTTCTGCCAACGCATCTTTTTTAACGTTGAAGTATTTGTCGTTGATAAAATGATGTGATTGTGGAGATGGTTTTTATCAGTATGAGTTGCGATAATAAACTCATAGTCCCCTCCAGTAAATTCCATCATGGTTTGTCTACCAATATTATGAACTTGTTCTGGCGTTAGGTTATCCTCTGGTGAAAAGGATTGAATAATATGATGAGCCAAAACTTGGTTCCCTGAGTTTAATTCTTTGAGGTCATCATCACCTTTTTTAAAAGCAGCTGCTAGTTTAGTCATTATCATTTCTTCATCAGCTATTGAATAATCTTCAATGCCATTTGAGGAAACCAAATGAATTTGTTTCTGATGATTTTTCCAAATCACAGGAAAGTCGATGTCTACCTCAGAGCCTTCTTGAGGGATGACTGACTTTGCCTTATTCAAAATATAGCGTACGGCAATTTTAAAATTAGCAGTCTCGTGAATTTGTTTTGGTTTTTTTATCGCTACCATTCGTCATAAGTCCTTATTTCTTTTGTTTTTCTTTCCTGTAAACTTTTCTTTTCAGCGCTAGATAATTTGACAGCAACCATCTCTTTGATATCAGAAAGAAGTTCTAAGATTTGACCTAGTTCTTCTTGATTAATAGTCTTATTTTCGTTGGCATGTTTAGCAATTTGGTTGATGTTTCCGCCAATGCGATTAACTGCCACCCGTAAATTTTTCAGCTCTGAAAAATCAATTTGAACGAGTCTTCCTTGGATAAGCTGATTCTTTGCATAGTATTGAAAAGTAGGTGCCCCCATCTGATCCATGGCATATTTCACCTGTTCATATTCTTTTGGAGTAAAACAAACTTTCTTAACAATATATCGCTTTCTATTTTTTAATTTCATTATTTTCTCCTTGTCTGCTTAAAAAAATTTTTTAGCTCTCAGCCTACCCCTTTCCTTGTGGCAAGCATAGCATGTGTGGCCACACATGCGAAATCAAAAAAGGTCAGAGAAGGTCAATCTTGCCTTTTTCATTGTTGGGGAAATCCCCAAGCCCCTAGTACCTTCCTTTTTTTGAAGGAAGACCTCATTATTTTTTTAATTCGTTAGCGAAGCTGCCTCAACATTTTTTTAAACAGTGACGGTTTTCGCTTTGCTTTTTCTTCAAGATGTGACTCTTTTTCTGAAGCTGTTTCCTCTTGTGACTTGAGGTGTTTAGATAGGAGTTCTAACTGATTTTCGTTGAGTGGTTGAAAGATCGAGTGACCGATTTGTAGCTCTGTCATCATTATTTTTTCATCAACCACTGCTTGAAACTCCTCATCACTGATGGCTTCCAAGAGCTGAATATTTTCTTCTTGCCAGCTCACTAGTGAGACATCTTCTTTATCAAATGCTTCCATATCTGCTTTAAGCCCTTCTAAAACTATTTGGCGCGTTAGGTCTTTTGCTTCAGGAGAAATGCCTTGGATGATATCACCATCCATGAGTGGGATAAAGTCAGATAAGATGATCAATAATTGGTTTTCTTCTTGTTCATTCATGTGTGTTGTCCTCCTTGTGGTGGGGTTGTTTTTAATTTGACCTTGGAGGATTTCTGAGTATCTCGTTCGGTCATTTCGAGAGCCCCTTTTCTTTTTTTGACTGGGCTTCCTGCTTCATTTCTTGTTTATGATCTTCTACTGCCTGCTTACTTTGGTCTTTAAATTTTTGAAGCTTTTGTTCAAACTGATACTTGGTTTGTTTTTCTTGAGTGAGGCGTAACTGTTCCAGCTGTTGGTCCATTCTCACCATTAAACTTTTAGCTTCTTGTTGGACAATATCAAGTTGTGCTTCTAGGTCAGCTAAAGTCTCCTTATCGTCGGACCAACTCGCTAAATAACCAAAGGAATAGTCTGAGGTATCTAAACCATAATAAGCTGATACCACATAAGCCACACTCTCTGCCTGGAGTTCTGCGGTACTTCTGGTCAGCTGTTCTTGTTGTGGGTTGTTGGCATGATGTAACTCCGAGTGAGCGGTCTCATGTAAGAAGGTTTTAATGAGTTGAGACTTGTTCATGTCGTTACTGCGTAAGACAATTTGATGTTCTGCTGGGTTATAATAGCCCTTGGCTTCACCTTGCATTTCTTCAAATCGGACAGAGACATTATTAGCTTTAGTAATGGTCATCATGGCACGGTAGAGATTGGCATAGTCTAAATCAGATACCTGTTCTTTGACTTCTGTAATGGCTTTAGGCATTTCCTTCCCTTCTGTTTGACTCACATCAAAAACGGGGACCAATCCAAAGAAAGTGACGGTTTCTGGTTTGCCATTCTTATCCAAGATGGGTTGATTGTTCTCATCTTTTTTGAGCTTGGTCATTGGCGCAAAAATCCGAAGGGACTTCTCCCCTTTCTTCACATGACGCTCGAAGGTTTCCTTCCATTGCTTAAACGAAGCAACTTTAGTAGCTTCTGGGTTTTGGGCAAGAATTAAGCGTAAATTGCGACTAGAGTAGTGATTAAGTTGACTCATTTTGATTAAGTAGTCTTTGTATTTATCTGAGTTTAGATACTCCTTGATACCATCCTTTAGGTGGCGATTGAGCCCTGCGATATCTTTATTTTTGATCGCAAGTTGTCAAGTCAAGTGCAACCAGTTCATAGATAACTAGAGTTCCAGATGTTAAGCTGTTCGGGATAGCTCAAACAGGAATTTTGAGGATTTCTTCAAATCTTTTGCCGCCATCTTTCACATATACTTCATTGATAGAAAGTTGGTCAAGCTTACCATCACGATGACGGTAAATACCAAGGATAATTTTTTCCTTACCTTGAAGACTTTCAGATAATTTTTCCTTCAGTCGCATAACTGAAGCAGGAATGCCTACACCATCAACATCCCTAATAGCCAGTAACAAATCTTCATCATCTGTCTTAATTGCTTGTGAAAGGTCAATCTTATGGAATTTTTCAACTTCAGATAAATCATCAAATACAAAAGATTGAGACGAAAGAATATCTGGCATTAGAGGTAGAACCATTGACTTATCTTTAATCGCATGAGAAACCTGAATATTTCCGTAAGAACCAATTCCTTGTGCAAAGTTATAGACAACTTGTTTCATGTCAATACCTTTGGGTGAGATTCCCGTCAAATGAGCAAAGTTTTCATCTGAAAACTGTACACTTAATTTTCCTAAACCGTCATGGTCTTGATACAAGTATGAAATAGTACTTCCTGATAACTCTTTTAAATACCATTGGGCTGTTGTTTGTAAACTTGGGGCAAATTTATTCAGTCTGTTTAATTCGCCACTGGTAATCACATGATACCCTGGTTTAATGGTTGACATTCTTTCCCCTTTAGTGTTAAAATTTAGTTGAGCAATGACAGGAAAATCAGGTTGTGGTTCGTCCACAACGGGCTTCGATGCTGCCCCTGGAGATAAGTCTCCTAAAGAATCGGGATTGCGATGTGAATCGCCCGCATTGCTAGATAGCTCTTGACCTCTGTCAGGAGCTTTTTCTTTTTGTTCTGGAGCTTTCATGTATTCTTTATCCTCTTCTTTTTGCATTTGTAGATATTGATTCCAATCCATTTTCCTGTCTCCCTCTCCTTTAGGAGGTCTGGCATCGATGATTGGAATCTTTTTTCTCTCAAAGTTTCAATAAAATCTGTACCTGCCTTATCATTATCCACCGCAAGCGTAATCAGATTATCCTGCTTATGGTCATGAAAGAGAGTTGAGTTTTGTGCCGCCTTAGCCAAAAATTGAGACGTTTTAGTCAAGTCCCTAGCTTTGGTGTAATCTCTACCATCTTCTACTAATACTCCCTGTTCCTGAAGAGCTTCCATGGCATAGCGAGAAACGATACCTTCTTTCAGCCCTTCCATGGCGACTAGCCTGACATCCTCTAATTGGTCCTTATGAAGCTCGTAGTAGCTCATCAGGTCAATGGGAGCCTCTGCTACAATCAACCGCTTAGGAGAGCCAATCGACACGTTTAAGCCTGCGATACCTTCTGATTGGTACATGATTTGTTTGAGGTAGCCCTTACCTTCATAGCGTTCTGGATAAGGAGATAATCCCTGAAGGCTAGCCCCAACAATAGTCTGACTTTTATCCAGGTATTTAAAGACCAGGACATCTTCTGTAAAGCCATCACGATCTCGTCGTCTCGCTTGTGCGAGCACCCCTTTTTCGAGGAAGAAATTGATGGTCTCATCCGATAAGCCTCTGACTTCTTTTAAGTAGTTTCTCGCTTCTCTAAAAGGCTGTTCATAGGGGCTTAAGCTATATCTGAAGGGCTGACGAACTTCTTCCATGGGTTTTGCTTCAGGGGACTGACCTGTCTCTAGGAAATTCATGGCATCCGCATAGCTAACCTGTCTGATTTCTTGTACTAGGTTAATCGTATCGCCATAAGTCCCTCTAGAATACCAGTGCCAAGTATTTTTATGAGTATCGATCTTGAAAGAGTCATGTTCTTTCCAATAATATTCTTTATGAGAGTTTCGTTTCATCTCCATACCTAGGCTTCTAGCAACCTCTAAGATGGAGAGGGATTTGGCTTGTGCTTTGGTTAATACCATCTATTTTTCCTCCTTCAGTAATGTTTTAAAGAGCTCATAGCCCTCAGGAGTACTTTCAAGGGCTTCTACAAGCAATGGCTCTTTTTGCTCTATTGTCACAAAGAGATGAGGGGCAAGTTGATAAAACGTTGCTTCATCTGCTTGTTTCAAAACCTGCCAAATAGCCTGGTATTCTAACATTAAGTTTTCTGCTTTCAAGGCAAGTGGTTGGCTAATGGTTTCTAAATAGCCGAGTCGTCTTTTTGTATCAGTCATCATATCGTCCTTTCTACTAGCTTAAGCTGCAAAGAGTTCTTCAAACTCTGGGGTTAAATCTGTCGCATGAAGCAACAGACCATCAATATCTGTTCCTAGACGCTTATAGTCATACCATTTTTCTTTATCTTCAGGGGAGTGGGCAATGTCGTGTTGTCTTGGATGGTCGTAAACACTAGCCTTCTTGTCCTTAAAAACATTTTGTTTTGAAATAAACACCAATCCCTCATCTACACCAATTCTAGCCACTTCATCAGGAGTTAGGAGAGGACGGCCTTGGATTTGTTTGTTTTCACCAGAAGAACCGTTACGATAGCTATGCGTTTTTGAGGTTGACCTTGTTCTAATCGTTTGTTTTCCTGAACGGGTTGAGTAGTATTCCATGGTATCTTTATCATTGGTTCCCCAAAAAAGATGGGTAGCGCAGTTATTAAAGATGGTTTTCCAATCACTCTTATAGAGAGATTCCAATTGGTTAACGGCTTGAATAATGATTTTAATGGACATCTCACGACTACGGATAGAGGATAGAATCTGGGTAAAGTTTGGAATGCGACCAATCTGCGCAAATTCATCTAAAATAAATTGGATATGTCTGAGATTTTGTCTGCTGTATCCAGAGACTTTTCCCTGGAGAATAGTATCTGCCTTGTGGGTTAAGACCTCAAAACCAACCGCAAAAAGGATAGAGGATAAAAAGTTAAAGGCATTGTTGGTTTCTGGGATGGCAATAAAAACAGCCATTTTCTTTGTATTCCAGCTATCCATCTCCATGGTGTCCTCACTGATGAGCTTTCTCACGTCGTCATGGTCAAAGATGGAATACCTAGAGGAAAGAATAGCCACAACACTATTTCTTGTTTCCCCCTTAAAGTTCTGGAAAAGTTTCCACTGTTTGTAAGCATAATTACCAGGTTGTAATTCTTCTAGCTCTTCAAACATCTGTTCGACAGAACTAGGAACCTCTGGGTCTTCACGATAGATACCACGTAAGAGATCAGCCACGTGACCAAGATTTGGCATATAAAGCTGTGCGCCTGTTTCAGGATCTCTAGAGTCAAAATAGAGCCAACCAATTAAAGCCCGCTGCAACATTAATTCTGCCTGCACCCAGAAATCTTCTCCCATGTGCTCACTCTTCTTGGTGCCTTCTGTAATAGCTTCAGAGATGCGGTCAATGTCTAATTCTGAAGTCATGTAGTGAAAGGGATTAAAGCAATCAGAATTCTTTAGACGAATGAGATCAAAGATTTTTACGGCATAGCCATGTTTCTCAAGCATCTTTCCAGTCTCATGTACCAGATTTCCTTTAGGGTCTGTCACGACAAAATTAGAATTCAGCTGCATCAGATTAGGGAGCACAAAGGTAAAGGTTTTTCCATCGCCTGGAAGACCAATGACGATGACATTCTTATTGAGTTGAACGTTGTAAGCTAGTCTGAAGTTAAAGAGGCCCATTTTCACCTGCTTAGTAAAGAGCATGTTCTTATCACTATCCTTGTCCTCAAAGCGTTTCATCTCTCTTAATGTCGCAAATCGAGCACTCCCTTGTTCCTCACCGTGTCGATAAGCACTTTTGTCTCCAGATACATAAACCAATAGAGGCAATCCAAAACCAATAACACCAGCCATCAAAGCGTCAGGTTCAAAGGAGAGTCTCAAGGAAAATAAGGACCAATTCTCCAGTAACCAATTCACCCGAAGCATCCCCATAAAAGGCACCGCTTGTGTCGCTAGTTGATAGTAAGCGTAGAAAGATTGGCATAAGATAAATGACAAAAGCCCCACCACTAGGTAGGGCCAAATTGGCTTTCTGGTCATCGTGCTTTCTCCTTTCCGATTTCTTTTGTGACGACCGGACTCATTCCTTTATAGACAACATTGGTTTTGTAATAGGCGAGTTTGTCTTCTGGGGTCATTTCATGGGGTTTTCTCAAGACCTTTTTAGAAAACTTCTCTAGTTTCTCAGGAGTCTTTGTGATATCAGCCAACATGTCTTTAATAGCTTTTTCCGCCAAAAGACGGTTTTTACTTTCAAAAATGAGATAGGTCATCTCCCCTTTTTGGTAGTAGGTAAACCCCACCTTAACTTCCTCTAAGTAACATTTAAGTTTTTCAAGATGGACTTCACTACTTAAGAGCTGTTCCACATCTTTTTGGGATTTGGTTGCCATAAAGTCATTGAAACGGGTTTCTCCTTCAAATGTTTGATGGTCCAGTTTGTATTGTTTATTATCATGATAAGCCTTGGAAAGGGTGTAAAGGGCTTGAATGGTTAATTCTAAAGTCACTTTGCCCTTTAAAGCTAGGGAATGACTGGTTCTTGCTTGATCCATATCTTTACCTTTCTATTTTGGATAATTGGTTTGTTTAGGGATTTTAATGATTTGGTAACCATAAGGAGTCATAGAAACTTCTTTAACAGTTAGTGTTAGTCGTGTCTGAGTTCTAGTCTCCCCATCTTTGATTGCTAGGACATAGGTTAGTTGATAAATTTGATCATCTGCTTGGTCCACTGATTCCAAAATGACCGATTGTAATTGGCCAGATGGGTGTTTGAGTTCCACTGTTGGTTCAGATAAGAAAGTTCTTTTTCCTGTTTAAGAGATAAGCTTGTCGTAAAGCCAGCTATCGTAAGGCTGACTCCCATTCCAACCAAAAGGAGGCCCTGCCAAAAGACTTTCAGAAAGGAAGAGAGGCTTTTTCCCTTAATAGACTGTGTTTCAATGTCTGAGACGGTCTTTCTAAGCTCTTGTTTCTCTTTTGGGCTGGATTTCTGGCTGTTCTTGTCTCTAGAACGTGTCCAAAACCACTTCTGGTTGGACTGAGATTCCTTTTGATGAGTAGTTGTTCCACTTTTTAGAAAAAGACTATCTGCGATCCCTTCAAAGGGAAGATAGATATCCTCTTGGTAAATCACGACTCCCTTCTTATCCAACTCTTCCACCAAAAGCAGCCCTTCTGCCTCCTGGTGTTTCACTTTGGCGTTTTCTCGCTCTAAGGCTTGGTAAACCAAGTCCTTGTTCTTATAAGTCGTTGCCGTGTCCAGCGTCAGATTGGTTAGACGGTACATGGTTTTGTTCTCCTTTCAATTTTCCTGCAGCAATTTGTTTTTCAATATCCGCCCAGGTCAACTGGTGCTTAGCTAAATAGTCTGAACGCTCTTCATGTTTGGCCAGAATGATTTGGGTATCCAATTCTTTTAGTTTTGTTTCCTCCTTTTTAGCTTTGGCCAGATAGTCCTCATAACGGGCTTGAACCTTTGTGCGTTGTGTTTGTAATGTTTCTGATTTGGTCATGGTGTCTCTTTCCTTTCTGTTGATTGGTTTGTATTGGGTTGGTTGAGGGTTGGAAGTGATGCTTCTTGACTAGCATTCAGGGTGTCGACAATCAAAATTGGCTCAATATGGCTGATCAAGTATTTCTTGTCTTGTTTAATATAGCTAATCCTAAGGGTACTGTTGGACAGCACATCTTTTTGAGCATTCGTGTAGTCCTTCTTTTTTTGAAGTTGGGTTTGGGTATAGCTGACTTTAGCTAATGCCACATGGTTTTCTTCATCAATGTAAATAGTCGCTGATTTGAGCTTTGTATCAACGACATAGCCCTTATAGGCCTGTGCAGCAGGCTCTTTTTCACTAGCCACTTCTTGTTGGTAAGCGGCTTCTGTCATAAAGGGGAGATAAAGATTGCAATTTTCTCCTAGGTCTTTCTTGGTAAAATAAGCAACTAGAAAGTCTTTAACATAAGCCGTTGTTATTTCCGTCCCTTCCACCTTCTTGACTTGCTTAGTCGTCGGTTCTTCCTTTTTATTTGTCTGATGGTTGTTTGTCGTTGCTAGACCCAACCAAAGGACCATACCTAAAACAAGAATAACCGCAAAACCAAGTCCCATTAACTTTAACAATTTGAGTTTTTCAGTATCAATCATTTTCATGTATTGTTCCTTCTTTCTATATTATTTTGGTGTGGCAAAGCTATAAAATGGAGCTGACTGACAGACTCGGTAATGAATGCTATCTTGAATGCCTGCATAATTTAGTTCAGATACCAAAAAACTACCATCTGGATTAACGACTTCTACGATGCCAACATGTCCCCATTGTGGATACGTTCCATCAAAACCGCCCGCCGTTGAAACGACAGCTCCCTTGATAGGCGTTGGGCTGTATCGCCACCCTTTAGCCACTAGATTTCGGACCCAATCTTGGCCATTACCTAAATAGCCATAAGCGCCTGATAAATCTTTGATAGAACCTAGCTCTACGAGGCGATTATAGGCATACCAGGTACATTGACCGACAGGATAACCACTACCTTGTTGGGTGGTCATTGCCGCTTGTGTTGGAGGATGCTCCACTTTTGAACGATAGGCTTCAGGGAAATTCCATGAAGAAGCTATTGTTCCACCGCCAACTATTTTTTGTGTCAGAAAGGCGTGGATTTGTTTGGCATTATTTTGACGCTCTAGCAGTTTATCGCCTGCATTTCCTTCCCAATTATTGAGAAAACGTTTCGTCAGTAGAGCAACGTCATCATAGCTAGTTAAAATACCAGTCACAATCGTCCTATAATAGGGATTATCTCCTTCTAACATAAAGTCTAGTTGCAGTTCTAAGTCATACCACTTTTTGTTCCTTCCTTTCGCATAATTTAGCAACAAGGTATGTCTGGTTGAGCCATCCGCCGTATCAGTCCATTGCCCTAGACCAAGACCTCGATGGAGAATATTGGCATAGCCTCCATTATAAATAGCGGGACCACCAAGGGCTAGCCAATCCTCATCATCCCAGGAAGAAGCTGAAGCCCCAACTGGTGGACTGAGGTAGTCACCTTCAGCTCGTTTCGGATTGATGTTGCTTTCTGTCGCAAAGTTTCCTAACATGGCAGCTAAGCCATTATCTGTTAGATTCGGCAACTTTTTCTTCAGATAATCTTTGATACTTCTGGCCTTTTGTCCCAAGTCACCGTCAAGTGTTGTCAGGACAGATGTTGTCTGGTTGTAAATGACAGACTGGAAATAGAAGCCTGGATTAACAGAAGTCCACTTGGCCTTTTGATCTTTAGTTGCTTTCTCTTCTAACTTCTGATATTGAATGGTTTGGTAACCATTGGTTGTCACCTTACCAATTTCATCGCCAGACGTGACTTCTACGCCATCTGTGACACGAAGGCTCCCTACCTTGTAAAAAGTAAAGATTGCTTCATCCGTCTGAATGGATAGCCTATCGTCTTTTATTGAGACTTTTCCTGACAGGGGAGCTCGTAGAGCTTGACCCGTTGTTGCTTTGAGCTGCGTCTTCTCGTAGATTTCTGTGGGTGATGTGTAACCGAAACGCTTCAGGACTGTCAAGGGATTGGCGTAAGAGGGGTCTTTTTCACTGTAAAAAGGACTATCTAATTCCTGGTAAGAGGGATAACGTCCCACCTCTTTTGTCAGTTCTATCAGTTCCTTGTATTCTTCTAACTCGTCTTTCGTAAGCTTAGCCCATTTGAGAGGTGAAGAAAAGCCATAAAGGTCTGCCATTGTTTTAAGATTGTTTGGGTCATCATTTAAGTGATTCCAGAGATCATTAAGGGCATCCGAATAGTGGTTAAAGCCAAGATTCCCAGCTAATTCTCCTCCTGTCCCTTCTTTCCAATTACTGTCTGGATTCCACTCACTACCATAACGGTAATTCATGAAAAAGAGGATATCATCAATGTTGGTCCAGTAATCCACCTTGTCATTTGATTTTTCTCGATCTCGCTTACTCACTTGAAGCCAAGAGCGATTGAGGTCAAATTCATTTTGTTGGACGGGACCACTCCCTCCTAAGATTCCCATAAAAAGAGCTAGGACCGCAAAGATTAGAAACATTAGGAAATAGGACTTAATAGCGAGAGGATTGGCTAAGATAGAGCGAAGGGGTTTTGAGACGATTTTAACTGCCTTACTTGTTCCTTTAGCTACTCTTCCTACCTTTGTCAGTGCTGCTCGTTGCCTTACCTGTCGTATCTTTTTAGTGAGTTTTCCCTCCCAAGAGAATTCTTTTGGGGTTCTGGTGAAGCCACGTCCACGGGTGAAGTTATAAGCTCGGTTGACCTGTCCATAGCTGTGTTTAATGGAGTATTTAGCCAACTTTCCTCCAGCTCTTGCGGCACGCTTTGACGCATTCTTTTGGTACTGAAACTGACGGATGTCTTGTCTAGCTTTGACCCAATCTCCTAGAATATCATTATCCCGCATGCTTCGTTCGACATCATACCTTGCCTTCATTTTAGTACCATTTTTTGCTCGTGTTTTCAGACGATTGGGAATGTAGCTCTCATCCGCTTTTTTGGCTCGTTTATAGATGGTCTTTGCGACTTGTTTATTGAGCTTTGCCTTAGCGGCTTTTTGCTTAAAGAAAAGGGCTCTAGCTGTTGGTTTGGGGCCTTGATGTAAGATATAGTCTTTTTGGGCCAGTTTATAATCCTTTTTAGCTCTTTTGTATGCCATTTTAGACTCTAAGCGAGCTTCTTTAGGGACTTTCGTTTTATTGGAAGTGATGCCTTCCTTGATCCGTTGTTTTCGTTCTTGTCTGGCTTGTTTGGGATCTGTCTCATACATAGACCATCACCTCACTTTCTTAACCATCTGTTGCAACCAATTGGTAAAGTTTAGTTTCTTTAGCGATTGGATTTTCAAAGGGCACAATGGTCGTTCCTGCTACAATTAAGCCTGTGCCTTTCGCCTTAGGTCTTAGGACAAAGCACTCTAGAGAAGGTGTGAGTGGGGTTACTTGCGACAGTGCTTCTAAATCGGTACGTTTGAGTTTTAAAAGCACCATAAATTCACAGTTGGCGACAAGTTTTCGCCCTTCTTCTGTTGAGAGGACCGTTTCAGGATTTTGTGTAATCCCTGTAGAGATAGCTCCGTACTTACGAATACGAGAATATAACTCGGTGAAGAAGGTAGCCTGGAGTTTATTTTTAAAGTAAAGTTGTAACTCATCAAAGTAAAGCCAAGTGGTTTTTTTCCCTTGGTGGTTGACCACCTGATTCCAGATGTAGTCTTGAATAACAAGAAGGGCAAAGGGTTTGAGTTTCCCACTTAATTGCTTAAGGTTAAAGATAATGAAGCGATTCTCCATATTGACATTGGTTGGATGCGCAAAAATATCATTAGATCCTCTCGTGTAGGGTTCTGCTTTTAAAGCCAGCAGTTGTGCGACGTCTTCTGACTGTTGTTCGAGAATGGTTTGCCAATCCTTAAAGGTAGGATGAGGATAGGCTTCATAGGTCTTTCTGGTCACTCGGTCAATCATGGCGAACTCATCGTCCGACACTTCAGAGAAAATATTTTCAAAAAGGGTTGAGAGGAGGTTGGACTTTTGGCCAATAGGGTCGTTATCTTCCGCCTGGAGTTTATCCTTATCAGGTAAATCAAGTAAATTAAAATGATGGGAAGATCCTGGGGCAATGGTAATGATTTCTGCCCCAAAGGCACGGCCAATTCCTGTATATTCGTCTTCGGCATCAATGATAATGATTTGATCTTCTGGATAGCGTAAAAGAGTCGGAATAATTTCTCCTGCTTTAGCTAGTACTGATTTCCCAGATCCAGGAATCCCAAAGATAACCCCTGAGCCTGTATTTAAGTCCCGTTTACGGTCAACCGTTACTGCATTTTTGGAAAGTTGATTTTGACCATAATAAACGGCACGTGGGCTAGAGGAGCGTAAATCCACGTTGGTAAAGGGGACTTGTGTGGCTAAATTGCTGGTCGTCATATCCCTCATAAAACGACGTTTCACATTGATAAAGGGAATACCAATTGGCAAAATGGTGTTGAGGGCTTCTTCCTGATAAAGGTAACATTTGTCTAGCTCAACGGTATTCTTACGGACAGATCGTTGGACTTGTTCGGTATGATTATTGAGCTCTTCAAGGCTATCTGCCAGTAGGTAGATGGCCATGACTCCTGAAAACATCTTCTGATCATTATCCTGAAGCTCTTCCGTCCACTTTTCAGTCTCTCTTGAGGTCTCCACTGCTTTACCTCCGACCACTAAGTCACTAGAAATCATGGCTTTTGCGGCAGCTTTTTGACTTTTAATCATTTCTCTACGGACACTAGATTGAACGGTTTTGATTTTCTTAATGGCTGCGCCTGTATCATAAGGTTTAGCATGTAGGCTAATAGCCAGCTCAATCCCCGTATCCAGAATATTCTTAATCAGCTTGTCATTCAAAAAAGTCGGGTATTGTCTAACATAGAGAACCCTCGCAAAAGAATCATCAATTTGCATATAATCTTTTTCAAATTTCAAATAGTTAGGGGCAATAAAGTCCCTAGTAGAAAGGCCTGACAAAGCAATATCTTCATAGTTGAAATCTAAAAAGGCTTCTTTTCGTAGAAGCTTTCTAAAAACAAGCAAGCGTTCTAAACCGTCCATCTCTCTAAATGAGATTCCCAAGCCGCTATACTGACTTTCAATAATGTTGGCTGTATCATCTAAGATACGACTGGCTTGTGGGGCTTGGTCTGATTGCGCCGTAATCGTTAAATATTTCTCCACTTTAAAGGTATTTTGGTCATGGGAGAAACGCTCCTTAATCATGGCATTATACTCACTACGGTAGTCATCATAGCCATCTTCTGCAAGGTCATAACGAATAGCAGTTAGACTAGGTTTTTCCACTCTACGGTTAATGATAAGCAGCTGTAAATCATTATCAATGTCTAAAGAATTGAAGATATCGGCATTGGTTTCAATCACATCAATCCGTTCATCATCTGTGGCGGTGATATAGCTAGTATCTCCTAGACGATAGGTTTTAGAGTAAGTATCGTTTGTGATGGTCATCAGACCATCAGGTGTTAGGCTTTGGTAGTTTAAGCTGTTTTGTGTGGATGCGACCAGGGTTCGTCTGAGACGTTTTGCCCGCTCTTTCTCAGCTTTAGTGCGTTTCGGGGTTTTCTTTCGGCCGAATAAAGTCATTTTTCGTCGTTTCCTTTCTGTCATAGTTGGTTTGATAAGTTCGTTCTTGCTTGGTTAAGAAAAAGCGAAGCTCATCTTTAATTTTTTCATCAATATGACACCCAAAAATAACAAAAGGCGCTAGTACTAAAAGACTAACGCCATAGAGGATAATATTGGGTGTTTTAAACCAAAAAAGAACTGAGGTTACAAGTACCGTCAGTCCTATCCCAAAGAGCAGTATCCACTGCCTCAAGGTCATGTAGCCTAAGAATGGCCGTTCATAGCTATCCAGGGCTTTTAAAAATTCACTGCCTAAGCGTGTCATAGGGCTCCTTTCTTTGTATGGTATAATAGGGCAAAAAAAACGAGGTTTAAATTTATGAGATTAATACAAACACTTTTTAAAAGATATCTTCCCTATGTTCTCAGCATAGCTATCATTCTGATTATGGCCATACTTCTATGGGCTATCTGTTATGCGTTTGTTTCGGTTTCAAAGTATAATACACTGGCACTTTTCAAGCAAATTGATTTTTCATATATCGCTAGAGCAGGCTATCTTATGATACTTATTACCGTAGCTGTTTACGGACTTATTTTTCTAGAAATTCAATTTAGGAAGTTCAAGTCATTTCACCCATTATATTCCCAATTTATGAATCAATGTCACCAAAAAATATTTGAATGGTATCCCATTTTTGCCATTATTCTTTTCTTACTACTTGTTTTTCCTGAAGATACGTTTAACTTATTAGCTACATTATTATCTACAATTGCTCTATTGGGTAGCTTCTTTAAAAAGCACAGCTTGGTCGTTTTTAAATCAATGGTTAAGCTCCCTTCTCTTTTTTCTCCCCACAGAGAAGACCACTCATCAGCAATACAACATGAAAAAGGAACACGCAGCAACCTAAAACATGATGATTCGTCATCAATAATACAATCGCTATTAACAAAGTCAAATAAGTAAATACCCCGACTTCAATACAAAAGACACCATATTTGAAGTGATAATGTCCTAGCGTATCTTGAAGTATTTCTTTTCCCGACATATTTTCCAAATCTATTTTTTCTTTTTTACTCATACCTATATTGTCCTTTCCATCAAAAAAACAGCCTCATAGCTGTTTGATTTTATTATTATGATTGTGAGCTCCCAAAAGCGAAGAGGGTTCCTATAGCACACAGGATTAAAGTCGCTATAATAATTGGACTAAGAAGCACTTTTGAAATGGAAATAATAATCATTATGTTAACGATAATCATCGCACAAATTATCATCATGATCCCTCCCTTAATCTCTTCTCTCTTATAACTTAACTTATTGAGCGAAGCAGATATCATGGGAATGGCAAAGCCAATGATAATAAGCAATACTCCCCATAATAAATAATTCCAAGAAGTATTATGATTAAATGACATCACATCAGTTGCGATCATCACATCTTTTTGAACTATCATCCTATCAACATCAAAGTTTTGATTTAGTAGCTTATTGATATAAGATAATTTGATATTAAAAACAATAGCAACAATTACATAAGTTGATTCTACAAAGATATAAGGAGTATATGGACTTTCCAATAATTCAAAAACTCGCTCTCGGTTCATACTCTGCTCCTGTCGTTAAATTTGGTGCTCTTCTAAATAACGCTTCAAAATAAGATAGCGTCTCAATAATAAAGAATAGCTAAAATTGTAAAACACAATAGCCATTAATAAAAAAATAATCAACAAGGCTACAAGGATACTTATCAAGACACTTACTTGTAAATCCTTTACGGAAACACCAGTTAGTGGGGCAAAAACAATGGCTAGAAAACGCTTAAGATCATCTGAGAAAATAACCGTTAATACTAGCCCCAGCAAAAGTTCCCATCTGCGGGAGCTCTTTTCTTTTCTAACCTCTAATTCTATCCATTCAGCCATCAAGGCTTCTTTAGTTAGCTGTTTATAATAGCCTTGTGCTTCCCTGTATCGACGCTCAAGCCGACCTGTCCACCACGTATATAGTTTTGTCATTATAGTTATCATAGGACTTCTAAACTCCTTTCGGTCATGATGCGTTCTCTTTCATTATATCATAAAGCTAATGCTCAAAAACGATGATTACAATAGTGAAACCCAATCCCGATTATCTTCCATATCTCCAATATACTCATCAAATAACGCTTTGTGGACTTCTTGGAGCTTCAGGAAATAGTTATCATAGTCTTTACTGTCTTTAAAGGCAGATAGACCACGAGCAAGGTAGTCCATCCATTGCTTGAGATAGTCACCATAGGCCTCTTGATCTAGCTTTCCTAACTGGACAAGTTCGGTCATGTCTGATTGAAGTAAATCAATAATAGCCATCCCATAGGTTTCATCATGTTTAGCCTCCGCATATCGCCAAGCGTAGGTATACGCATGGGAAAACATTCGGCTTTCTAGGGGGAGCTCTTCAATATTGACTTTCCCATAGAGTAACCAGTCATACAAGGGTTCTGCTAGGGACTCAAACATCCCTTTATAAGGCTCCAGATAGGCAACCATTTCTTCTAGAGCTTCAATTTCTCTTTTCAGGTCTGAAACATCTTCTTGTTCCATGAACTTATTAGAGGTAAGACAAGTTGAAGCTCCTTCTTTTTTAACCTTGGTAAATTCTTGTTCTATCAATAGTTTCAAATTGGTCATGTTTTTCTCCTTTAGTTGACTTGCATAATGTTCTTGGCCATACGTTGGCTACCAAACAATACAATGATATAAACAATCCCTTTGGCAATGGCTATAAAGGCATTAGTCAAAGCTCCTGTCTTAGCTACGGTTAGTAGGTCATTGGTCACAATAGCTGGATAAAGGATGATGACAATGACTAAAATCAATCCCTGAAGGACGGCCGCAATATAAAGCTTAAAAAAGCCAAAGCAAATGGGTCGAAGGCTCTCCATCATGTAACAGGCCACGACAATTTTTCCAATTCCTTTGTAGGTATAGAGGGTAAAGGAACGCAACAGAATCAATAACTTGGTTGAAATTTGACCGACAAAGTCAACTGCACCATAAATAAGTTGAAATATCCATTTCATTACGACGTTCAATCCTTTATAGGATGGTGCTTTAGAACTGAAAGGATCAATACCAATTTTTGCGACCATCTTTATAATGACATTAAAGAGCCAGGACAGGCTATCAAAAATCTCATCCACATAGAGAATGAGAAAGAGGGCAATCGCATATTTGAGGATTTCCTCAATCCAAAGTTGTAAGGTCAACTCGCCACCATTGCTTTTGAGTTGCTGGTTCCAGTTAAGCAGGTTGATCCCCATGAAGAGTAAGAGAAGCAAGATAGCAACTTTTTCCATAGAGCCTGAGACTGTCTCCATCAGGTTATAAGCCGTTGGGTTATAGTCTTTAAGGCTCATTGTTAGTTGGTCTAGTGTGGATTGGTTCATGACCACCACCTCCTTGTCTTACCCAATAGAGGATAGTCCTGCGGCAAGGGCTGAAAAGAGAGTTTTCAGAACGCCTCCAAGAAGAGCACCTAGGATAACACTTTGGATCCCTTTGTCCTTCTTATCGTCCAATTCCCGACGAATCCCGATAGCCAAGTCCCAAGCACCCCAGGCCGCCCAACCAAGACCGACCAAACCTCCGATTGTTCCGATTTGATTCACAAAATTGACAACTGTTTGCATATAGATGTTTCTCACTTTCTGTTTTTCTAAAAAATAAAAGACACTAAGAATGACTTAGTGTCTATGTGTATGGTAGATTTTATGAGGGTTAGACCTCATCTGAATAAAAGGTTAGAGTAAGAGCAGTTATGATAGCGAGGACAACGATAATAGTGGTTTCCCACCAATGATAAATCGGAACACCTTTTGGCATAATCCAGTCGAAAGTCCATTTTTCAACACTAACCGGAGGAGCTCCTTCTTTCGTCAGAAATGCCCAATAACAAATGACAGAAAAGCCAACAACCACTTTAAACACGAACCAGCCAATGGCGGTTACTAACAGGCTCTTTAGTAGATTAAAGATAAAGAGCAGAATCATGAGTGGGGTTGTCACCATGAGAACCGCTGCTTTCATGATAAGCCCTGGTAGGTTCTTCAGACTAGCTAGAAGAGCTTGTCCAAGCCACTTCAATCCTTTCTTCCATTTGTCCTCTTTAGGGACTTGTGGAGCCTGTGGAGCTATTTGACGTGGCGTGTAATAGGTATAACCACTTTTTGTTACATGCCTATCCAACTTTTTATCCTTTTCCATAACTGATTATCCCCTCTGATTTTTCTTTCATTATAGCATAAAATGATCAGAGCTTCTAGAGGCTCACCGCAGCCTTTTATCTGTTCTTAAATTAGACTAAGCCAAGATCTATCCATTAATAACTTACTGTTGACGCTTTTTAAGCCCTACAAGGCCTAAGAGTGAGAGTAAGGCGGCGCCAAGCACCGTTAGGACAGATACTCCTTGCTCTCCTGTGGATGGTAAAGCTGGAGCTTTTGGAGTTACAGGTTGTGGTGGTTCTGGCGTATGAGTGGTGACTTTATTAGATTTCACAGGATTACCGTTGACATACAAGGTGTACTCATTTGTCACATCGCCTGCTTTGATTCGTTTAACCACCACAAAAACATCTGCCCCAAAAGCACTACTACGTGGAACTTGTGCAAGGAAGTCTGCCTTAAAGGCCAACTCATAGTGACCTGTCTCCTTATTGTAGGTTGTCTCAGTGTACTGAGCTAAGTCAGTGCCTTTAGGGATAATAGTACCATCTGATAAAGTGATATCAACTGTCGCAAGGACCTTATCTTTCTGGTAGAGGTCATGCGTATTCTGGAGTTGATCCACAAATTTATATTCTGTTAGGTCATAGCCACGACCTGCTGGGATGACCCAACCTTCCAATTTATAAGTTACTTCATCACCGATTTTCACTGTGCCATTTTGGATAGACTTACCATCTTGGTCAAGCACTTCTTTATGAACAGCTAGTTCAGGGAGATGGTTAACCACGATATTGCCGTAATAGCCATTCCCCATATCTAATTGATAGGTTTGATTAGTAATGTCACCTTTCTTAAACTCCTGTTTAAGTTTAAAGGACAAGTTGTAGGTAATGTCTAACCCTTTTTGAACATAAGCTTTGTAAAAAGCCGCTGGATCTTTAGCTACCCACATGTAGAATTCACCGACTGGAGAAATGCCTGATGCCTTGATCAGTGCTTTTAGCTTATCGTCAAGCATATCTTGAGACAATACATGGCGCATCTCTAAGAGATTAGTCACATCATCTCCATTAGCGGCCTTAATTGAATTCACAACCAGTGAATGACCATCGATAGCTTCATCCTTGTAATCATCGACATAGATAAAGCCTTTCATGACACTTTCTTTGGCAGCTGTCATCCCTTTGTACTGATCAAAATCTTGCTTAGCCAGGTAAGTCAGGGTACTGTTTGGCAAGACAGACTTCCCATCAATGGACTGACCCTTGTCATCCACAATGGTTTTAGTTGGTTGAATCAGATTATCATGCGGTGTTGGATTATCTCCTCCTGGGTTACGAGGTGTTTTTGGATCGTTCCCTGGTGTATAGATCACTGGTGTGTTAGAGGTTACCGTATAGCTACCATTTGGAGTAGTGACCACCGTCTTAAAGGTATTGTGGTAAGTCCCCGCATCATTCAGTAAACGACCAACCAGTGATACCTTAGGGACTTCTACATCTTGGTCACGTTTAGCATTGAAGTGCTCCAAAAGGGATTGCGAAGCCTTAAGACTAACCTTGCCTGCTTCATCTGTTGTTATCACCCAATCAGGAGAAAGGGTTTGTGTGGTGGTAACATCTAACTCAAAACCATCTGGTAGTGGGTCGATTAGCTCATAGCTTGTGATATCCTGACGACCAGCTTTGAGAGCGGTATTAACAAGCTCCCACGTTACCGTTGATCCTTTTGGTACCAGTTGTCCATTAACATTAACCTGATCACTATTCGTCACAGATTTAACATTTGTTGGCGTTTGTTTCACTTGAACAGGATGAACCATAACCTCATAAACGACTTTTTCAGGAACGGTGACATAGGGTTTCACAACTGGTTTAATCGGGTCATAAACCTCTGGCGTAAAGCCTTTGAGATCTGGTTTAACCGCTTCAGGTTTAACTGGAGTTGGAGGAACCGGTTTTTCCTTCTCTATATTTGGAACATCATCAGTCGGTTTTTCTGGGGCTGGTGGCAATGGTTTTTCTGGTTCTAAAACAGGTTTAACTGACTCTGGTTTAACTGGAGTCGGTGGGACCGTTTTTTCCTTTTCTAAGTTTGGAACACCATCAGTCGGTTTTTCTGGGGTTGGCGGCAATGGCTTTTCTTGTTCTAAGACAGGTGTCACCAGTTGTGGTGGCTCGCCTGGAAGCTCTGGCTTAGGTCTATTAGTATTATTAAACGTTACAGATAGGTTAGAAGGCTCACCTGTCACCCAGACATCCTTGATATTGGCTAATAAGAAGGACTCTCCTTTTTGACCAGCAGCGAGGTCAAAGGTCTTGTTTACCGTATAAGTTTTATGAATATCAATCTTACCAGCTTGACGCACATCAAACTTAGTATGGAAAATCTCCTGATTCGCATTATCATAAATCCAAACGTTTTCCTCAAACACGACGGCTTCTGGTTCTGCAACATTAGTGTGATCAAGATGCGTTAGAGTAACAGACGTAAGGACGCTCTTCACGTTTCCTGTTGTTGGATCAACCGTCTTTGTGATGAGGAGTTTCCCATGGATATTGACCTTACCAACAAATTTTTTTCCAGTCATGGAGTTGTTTTGTCCACACAAAAGTATTGTCAGCACTGTTATAAGTAAACTCATCTTTAATGACATCGCCGTTTGGGGCTGTGGCTGGTTCGGCACTAAAGATAGGATCCAATGTGACATTGTCAGGAGCTTTTGCCAAGTAATCTTTTAAGGCTTGGGCTGCTTCCCCGTGTTGTTTTTCATAGTCAGCCAAAACCTGTTGGTTTTGACGTTCTGCTTCTTGTCGAGCCTTAGCATTACGATCATGAATAGCGGCATTTTCGGCTTTGATACGCTCAATTTCTGCTAGTTTTTCTTGATAAGCAGCTTGAGCTGCTTGATTGGTTTGATTCGTCGCTTGACCTGCTTGTTCATTACGTTTACGGATAGCTTCATTTTCTGATTCAATCTGCTTGATTTCTGCCAATTTTGCTTCATAAGCTGCTTGTAGCGCTTGGTTTTGACGCTCTGCTTCTTGTTGAGCCTTAGCGTTACGATTACGGATAGCAGCATTTTCGGCTTTGATGCGCTCAATATCTGCTAGCTTTTCTTGGTAGGCTGCTTGGGCTGCTTGATTAGCTTGATGAGTCGCTTGACTAGCTTCTTGGTTGCGCTGACGGATGGCTTCATTTTCAGCCTTGAGTCGCTCGATTTCAGTTAACTTGGCCTCATAGTCTGCTTTTAATTTGGCATTCATGGTATCAGCCGCTTCTTGCGCTTGTTTGTTTTGTGCATCTACTTGAGCTTGAGCTGCTTCATTTTTAGTTTTGGTCTCTGCTTCTCCTTTAGCGTTAAGAGCATCAACCCTTTCTTTTTCATCACGATTGGCTTGAGCAATAGCTTGTTTTCTGCCATTGCTTGATTAAAAGCTGCCTTATTGGCTTCTTGTTTAGTTGTCGCTTCTGTGACAGCTTGAGTTTGTTTCTCTAAATCGGCTTGAGCAGATGATAAGCTATCATGCGTGACCTTCTCAGACTGTTTTACAGTAACACCTGCTTCTTGAGCTGTTGTGACAGCGTTATCCCATTCAGTGTTGCTTACCTCTGATACCAACTCCCCTGATTGATGGCCAGCTTGATGAGCTAGCTGTGTTTGATCAGCTGTTGGAGGGGCTTGCAAGGTGGTTAAGTTGGTAGC
>NZ_AEUX02000007.1 GCF_000188015.2 Streptococcus ictaluri 707-05 | reverse complement strand
TGATAGTTATACTTATTTGCCGCATAGACATCAGCTTGTGTGCTAGACACAATGTGATAGATATTAACATCTCTGCCAGCTCTAAAACGGTACTTGTCGCGGTTAGATATGTAATAGCTATCTATTTGCACGCTCTTGCCCCAAACCAGCTTTGTATCTACTGCTTGCTCTACTAACTGATAAAAATGTTATCTGGTATATCTTGTAACGTCATCATTTGCCTCCAGATCGCTCAAAAACAATCATGCCGCTGGTATCACTTGGCACTCGACCCTTATCAACCACTTGGACAGATAGGTACTGACCCGTGACCTCATCTTTTAGCTTGCCAATATTGTTAAGTTGATATTGGATGTCGCCTTGTCTGAGATAACCAGACAAATATCCTTGAAGCTCACTCTTGGAAAGGTAAAGCTTGTCCGCAACCGGTTGTGGTAAGTACTCGCTATGACTATGTTGGGCATTGGCTTTGTGGTTTAAAGAATTCTGTAAGCCCTTGATATCGTCAATCTCGTGTTTGTGCTCTTTCTTAGCATAAGCAGCTGCGATTTGTTCTTTCGTTAGGACATTAACTTCGCCAGGAGTAGTTAATAACTTCCCTGTTGAGGTAGCAGTCACGTAGTTAGAGCCAACATAAGTAACCGATACCTCCAAGTAGTTATCCACTCGGGTTGTCGTGTTACTTATGGTAATCAATACTTTGTCTTTGACATTGACGTCTTTGGTTGATTCGTTGACATACCAGCTAGCAGAGTAACTAGGGCTACTATAGCTTTTTAAAAGACTATCAGAGTAACTATAGTTGCTCGTAAACATCTTTTGAGATAGTCCTAAAAAGTCATTAATGGCTTTAACATCTGGCGCACCCACGGTTTTTAGCTCTGACTTTGTAACATAGTCATCTAAGTTAATTCCTCTAGCATCACCAGTATCACCTTTTGGCCCTTTTGGTATGATGACGGTAGTATTATCTGTAAAAGTCACTTTTAAGCCATCGGATACAATCTCGTGGATTTGGATAGCTATGCTATCGCCTTTGTCACCTTTTACACTACCTACATCAGCCTCTTCTTGGTCTTCGATTTTTATTTTTAAGTGACCTGACTCATCAACTCGAGCGCTCTCTACACTCTTACCTCTATCACCTTTTTGGCCTTTGATGTTGCCAAGCTTTGTCTCTCGGTCGCCAATCCAGATAGATAGCTCTCCATCCTCGGAAAGTTGTACTTTTGTCACTGACTCACCTTGCGGACCTTCGTAGTAAGGCAAGTCGTTATAGCTTGTTTTACCATCTCCGACCTTTAGCCTGTGAGTGTCTAGTTCTACAACCATCTCCCCTGCATCAATAACAGGGTTAATAGACTGCCATTCTGAGGCATCTTTGCGGGCAAAGACAATTTTTATTGGTATTGTTTCGACTGATGTCATCTGTTCCTCCTTCCATCTAAAATAATTTTTGGTTTATCAGACTGCTTACCGATAATGGTTGCCCCTTTGGCATCTGCGACCTCTTTATAAGCCATCTCTAGAGCTAATTCTTGCGTCTCTGACACATTTAAATCTATTTGCTTAGATTTATACCAATCGCCCGTTAAAGTGCCTGTATAACTCAAAGGATAAACGCTGATGACCTCTGTGTCCTTGGTGAGATTAAAGGTCTGCGGTTCCATCTTGGCCTTCGTTGGTGTCAGCACTAGCTTAAGTCCCTTGTTATTAGCCTGCGTCAGCGTGATAGCCACTTTTTGGAGCAGCTCACAAGTCTGACTAAAGCTAATTGTGTAGGTCTCGCCACGCTTAAAGCCGCCGTCGTTGGCCTCAATCTCGATAAAGTCCTCATCATAAGACTTAGTACGATTAGGGTCGCCAACCAGCAAATTTTTGTTGTAGCGGGTCTTACCATCTGTGCCTATGATTTCAGCGTTTAATCGGGCTGTCTCGCTGACCTTGTTTTTTAGGTCATCAAAGTTTTGCTTAAGTGACGGGATGTCGTCAACTTTGATAGACTCGGTGATTTTCTTGATGGCTTCTTCTGGCAAAGCTAGGTTTTTGAGGGTTTCTCTAAACTCTTCAAGCTCTTTGTCAGTACGCTGGTTGATTTCTTCTTGCGCTTTTTTGGCTTTTTCTACTTCTTTTAAAGCTTCTTCGACCGCTGTCTTTGCTACATCGGGGTTATAACTTCTTATGATTTCAACCCAATTTTCGCCATCCCAAACCAAAAGGATTTTATGTCCTTCGTGTTCTGGGTCTGGTTTAAACCAAGTATCACCAATTTTTACCTTGCTTTTATCAGGTTCGTTTTCGCCATAAAAGTTTGTGTTAAATCCACCCGCACTTGGTAACTCATCTTTTAAAAAATGACCAAGACTATCAAATACGGCGTCTGAAACACTATCTGTCAAATGCGACTGTAATTGAGATTTTTTTAAGCTATCAGAAGCATTTAGCCTATCACCTAACTTGATATCTGTCGCTTTGTCGCTTAGCCTATCCCAAGTGATTTCAAAGACGCGCACCTCATAATCAAGATTGCGGTCTTTCCTCACTACTCTCACAGTGTCGCCAATTCCGGCTTTTAAGTAAGCAGATGTCGTTTTAAAAGTAGCTCTAGGACGAGCATGATCTACCAAATACTCGTAAGATCGCTGGATTAATTCTTCTGGGTCATCAGAATCAATATCAATAACGCCTATTTTAGGCATTTTTTTACCTTTTATATTGATCCCGTACTTTTCTGTGGCTTCTGGCCACTCTAAAAATAATTGCCCGGCTGGCTTATCTAATGGGTTTTTAGGTTTGGTCCAAACGACATCCTTAAATGTAATCTTGCGACCATACCCAGCTTGTCCACCCTCGTTTTCATCGGCAGAAGATACTTCTTGGCCATTTCCTCTACCAATTATCGCTGTGATAATCTCAGATTTTTCGTTTTGCTTTAAAATTTTTAAAGCGTTATGGCCATAAACAATACGTCTACCTTCAGCGACACCGATTTTCTTTTTAAAATCAATGTACCTTGCGCCGATTTCGTTGTTATTCATCTCCACAAAAAACTGCATTTCTAATTGCCAAGCAGAGCAAACTTTTAACAAGGAGTCAAAGACGGAATCATAATAAAAATTAGTAGATGATTTTCCTGTTTCTGCGACATATCTAGCATGCCAGTTTGTATCTTTTAGTAAATACTCAATGACCTCTCTAGCATCACGTTTGCGAGGCCTTTTGTTTTCAGAGACTGCTTTCCTAAGTTCTTCAATTCCAGATTGGACGCCATCGAAAACTGTAACATCACCCTCTGTCTCATCTCGGGCAATAAAAAAAGATGAAACTTCCGTTTATCTTCTTTGGTAGGTATAGCGATGTATTCCGACTGCTCCAAAATATCATCCGGTAAAGCTTTAATTTCTGCTGTTAGCATATCCGAGACGTAATTAGTATCGGTCAATGTTTGTTTTTGTGTAACAGATTTGCATGCGTTTTTGCGGATGATTTTTATTAATTTTTCATCTCTATCAAAAAGATAAATCATAACTGCTCATCCCTCCATTCAACACGCTCTACAGTCGCATTAGTGGCTTTTATAGTATCTCCGTTTTTTACATAAAACTCCTCCGGTACAGATAAATGTAACAAATGAGATAATGCTAAGTTGGCATTGTGTTTAATCACAAACTCATCAGCTAACCACTCTATGGTAATTTTGTCACCTCCACCGTAGTGGCCTTTAAGTTTCATGCGATTGTTTCCAGCTGTTATTTCGATCTCTGATGCGCTTCCGGATAATGCTAGTGTAATCTTACTCGGCAAAACCTCATCGGCATCGGTAAGCGTGATGAGCCCTGTGGATGATTTTGTTTTACCTTGCTTAAAAGGGTCAGGCACTAAAATTGTAAAGCTAGATACAATGGTTAGTGATTGCTCGGCGTCATTTGGCACAGAGCTTAAATAACCTTTATAAGTAAAGTCTGGCTCATCTGCAAAAACTAAGGATAATTCTCCCCGCAAGGCTTTGTTTAGTTTTGTATATGCGTTACGTAAGTCCTCGGATTTTTTGGCCACAAGTTGGAAAGTTATAGTTAACTCTCTTTCTTTATCTTGGATATTTGTAACATAAACGCCTCTTCGACTGGGAATAGTAATAGTTTCGATTTCCTGTCCGATCAATCCACGACCTGCAACATGCAGTTGTCTATAACCTGGTACTATCTCATTTAACGGTTCCCCGTTAACAGACATATTATCAGATGGCAAGCGAGCTGTTACGCTCGCACCACTCTCCATTTTTGAAAAATCATACATTAATAGACCTCTCTTAATTTAGCAGTAGTCTGCTGTCTATCAGTAATATCATCAACAAATAATTCGTAAGCTCTATTGCCTAGCTCCAATACAACTTCCAGAGGTTTTGCTTGATGTCCTAGATCAACTTCCACACCTGCTGTAACTGCTCCTGATATTGTGCTACGCATATCTGTATCAAATACAGACCCCGCTCCAACTAAGTCAGAGATTTTGCCAGCCATACCGGATACATTACTTTTGACATACTCAAAACCTTTCACCAAGCTACGATTAAATCCGCCCATAATTGCCTTACCAGCAGGGATAAGCAAGCGTCTATCGTAACTGATAGGTCCTTTGTGAGCCTTGATCCAACCTGCTATACCTCCGAAAAAGTTAGTAATTGATCCCCACATTGATTTAACACCATCAAGAAAGCTTCGCATGATAGCACTACCAGCTGAAAAAAGATTAATGCCACGTAAAAAGCCAACAACAGAGTTCCATCCGTTGGTGATGAAATTTTTCACTGCATTGATGCCATTACTAACGGCATTTTGCATAGTTGACATGGCATTGCTGATAATAGACACGATAGCATTCCAAATGCTCGAAGCGACAGAACTAACCGCATTCCAAACGGCACCCCAGATAGATTGTATGGTGTTTAAGATAGTTTCGATAGCTGATTTTAAAGCATTAAATAGCGCTTGACCTATGGTCAGAATAGCATTCCATATTGTTTCAGCAATGGATTTTATCGCATCCCAAGCACCTTGCCAGTCTCCTTGGATAACCGCTGTGACAACTCTTATAATATCTGCAATTACATTAATTGCCGTTGATATGATAGTCGTCATTATCGTCCAAACAGTCTGAATAAGCGTTGTCATAAAATCCCATGCAGCTTTAATGATAGCTTTAATGATTTCGAATTGAGCTATTAAAACAGCTCCTATAACTGCTAAAGCTGTCTGGATAACAGTGGTTATCACATCCCATGCTATTTGCACGATAGCTTTAATTGCTTCCCACACGATAATAATTTTTGTTTTTATGGCTTCAAATCCCATTAAAACAATAGGTGCTAAGATAGCAAATGCAACTTCGAAAATACCAACTATTAAATTCCAAGTATCGCTAAAGAATTGCTTGAGATCTTCCCAGATAGGTTTTATTTGTTCGGCGATTACATTAAAATGCTCAACCACAGCTCCCCAAAAATTTTTGAAAGAGTCTATGATCGGAGCCATTCCATCAATGAAGCTTTGCCAAACATTCAGCGCAAAAGTTTTAATTCCTTCCCAAAATGGAGCGAAGAAATCTGCAACAGATTGCCAAATTGATTTTAAAAACTCAACCGTTGACTGCCATACAGATTTAACGCTATCCCAAACAGAGGACGCACCACTGCTAATGGTTTCCCATAGTCCAGAGAAGAACCCTGGTGCAGCGTTCCATACGTTTTGGATAAATTCCCAAGCGGTAGCAAATGCTTGTTTTATCGCCTCCCAAATATTGGTGACCGCGTTACGAAAACCTTCGTTTGTCGTCCAAAGATATGTTATTACTCCTACCAGAGCCATAATCCCTGCTATAATCCAAGCGATCGGACCACCTGTTAAAGTTATGACGGCTTTAAATCCAGCGATGGCTGTTCCTGCGGTTCTGAAAGCTGTTGCTAACTTACCGATAAATGCTATCGCAATGGAAATTTTGCTAATTAAACCAATGATTTTAATGATTTTACCGACAATTAATATAGCAGGGCCGACTTTAGCCAAAAATAAACCAAATTTAACAATATTAGCTTGCACTTTTGGGTCTAAGTCATTAAATGCTTGCACTGCCTGTCGGATACTTTCCGCCATTTTACCAATGTGCGGAGCTAATTGTCCTCCAATGACAGTACCTGCTTCAAAAAGGGCATTTTTAAGTTTCTTGAGTTGATTAGCGAAGCTTTCGGACGCTGCATCGGCTTCTTTTTGCAGAGCTGTTCCGTCCGCCCATGCTTTGTTTGCAATACCAAAAGATTTAGACAGTAAATCTCCAGCTCCTGATAGACGTGCTAGAGTATCAATTTCTTGTATTGACCTTATATCTAGATCTTTAAGTGTTTGAGTAACATCTCCACCGCTCGCTTTTATCTTTCCTAGACCTTTTACAAAGCTCAAAATAGCTTCTTGTGGTTTTGTCTTCCAGGTTTGAGCAAATTGTTCGGCATTTTGGCCAGATATTTTCGCAAACTTAGCTAAATTATCACCGCCAGAAAGCACCTCAGTATTAATTTTTTGCATAACGCGAGAAAATGCAGATCCGCCAGCTTCTGCGTTAATGCCGACAGAACTCATACCAGCCGCTAACCCTGCTATTTGTGCTTCAGTCAAACCGATTTGGTGACCTGTACCTGCTAAACGTAGAGACATATCAGCTATCTCAGATTCGGTTGTAGCTAAATTATTCCCTAACGCAACAATAGTTGACCCCAGTCTGTGGAACTGCGTCTGAGGCATCTGTGTAATATTTGCTAAGCGAGCCATTGCATTTGCGGCTTGCTCAGATGACATGTTTGTAGCTGTCCCCATTTGGGCAGCTATTTTTGAAAAGTTAAGGAGGTGTTTCCCTCCTTGGTCCGTTTTTATGCCTAATTGCCCAGCTACTTCTGCCAAGTTTGCAATCTCGACAGCACTATTTGGAATCTCACGGGACAACCCCATGATTTGTTTACTAAACCTTTTTAAAGCATCCCCAGAAATATCTGTGGTTTTGCGCACTCCAATTAATGCAGTGTCATACTCAGAAAAGGCTTTCAGTGAAGCCCCGCCAATTGCAGCCAGCGGCAATGTCAATCCAGCGGTCAATGCCTTACCTACACCAACAAAACTGTCACTGATTTTTTGTAACTTATTGCCAGATGAAGCTTGCAAAGATTCAAGAGCACCTTTCGCATCTTGAATACCCGCTCTAAAACCACTGGCATCCGCCTTAATCAGTGCTGTCAGCGTAAAATCCGCAACACTTGCCATCTATACCTCCTTTCGGTTAATTGCACGATTCAAATCAGCAATAGATAATCGTTTGGTTTCTTGAGCAACTCCAAAAACAGAAGCAAAAGCTTTCTCAGCGTTATAAAATTCATTAAAGTTTTTATAAGCAGGTTTAATACTTTTACCACTCCCTTTTGTTGCTTTGACCGCTTGATTAAACCAAGCTTGTTTAGCAAGCATAGTTTCTTGTTCCTGCATTTTAACTTGGTAAGCCAAGTCGTAAATACAGTAATCATGCCATGTTAAACGCTCAGCATCTTTTAACTCTAAGCCAAAACGTCCGATTGCTATTGCCATTAAATCGTCGAAGGAGAAATTTATTTGGCTTTGGCTACTACTTCGATTTTTTGATTTCCTGCGATAGCTTGACGGAGGATTACATCCTTTTTTACTTCTGCCATTACTTCATCATAAAAATCAATATATTCCCCTGTTACAATCAGTTCTTCAATAAAGCTTTCTAACTCATCATCTGTTGGTTTTGATGTGGAGGTGTTTGTAGCACCCTTTAAAATGATTTCAAGCACTTCTGGATCTTTAAATCCTGCTCCAGCTTCAATCATGGTCATCCCCCCAACGCCTGTTGATACGCCGTCCATTGTTACCGAACGAACTTTATTGATAAACTTCAAAAATTTAAAACCAAAAATAAGTTCATGTGTTTTCTTTCCAATAGTTGCTTCCATTTAAATTTCTCCTTAATATAAAAAAATAAGTTGGGGGGTAATCCCAACTTATTAAGATGTTTTAGACGCTTGTGTAGCCGCCATTTTTTGGTACTCGTACTGAGCAGACGATACCGCTTGTTGTTGATCTTCGCTCAGTTTATCTTTTCCTTCTACTCCATTTCCATTGATAGCGTAAGAGGCAGATAGTTCTACTTTTCCATCAGCAGGCGCTGAAATCTCAAACGATTTAAAATACCCTTGGAAGTAGTCAACTTCATAATCTCCGCCCTTTTCGGATGTTAAATCAACTTGCCAAACCTCAACAATGTCTCCCGCTTTAAACCACTCGCGAAGCTCCTTCCACATTGCTTTTGTCTTTGTGTCTTCGACATAAGCTAAGGAAGTGATGTCAATGGTATTTTCGCCATCTGACAGCGAATTGATGACACCGTCTTTTGTTTTTGTGGCTTCGGTTTCTTTTTCCATTTTGATGAAATGCTCTGTTTGAAATTTTAGTTTAGCTGCGCTTTTTGATTGAGCGTCTGCTAATTTACGGAAAAACAACAGAAAGCTTTTCCCTTGAATTAATTCAGGCATTTATTCTCCTTTTTTTGTATAAGTTAAATAGACATCTAACACCGTATGTAACAATGGCGTTGTGTCTGAGTTATCAGGTAATGTCTGCTCATTGATGCGATCAACTTGAACGTTATAACCGTATGCAGATATTAGAGAGGTGATTTTATCATGTAAATTAGCAACAATATCATCTACTCCAGAGCGTTTTTTAAGCTCTCCATAGACATGTATTGTTTGCCTAACCATCCCCATAAGTTCGCTGTTATTGTTAGGCGTATTAGATGACTCCCCAATGTAAACAAATGGATATTCAGCATTGGCATTCGGCAAATAATCATAGGTATTTTTAGTTACCGTCAAACACTCTTTAAAAATCTGCCTAAAAACAGCTGTGTTAGGTGTCATTTAAAAGCCCTCCTAATAACACTGCGATAGTCTTTTTCAAACTCTGGCATAATAGTCTCAACAGCTGGTCTTAAAAATGAAACCCTCATTTTCATGCACAATGACCAAACAACAGAATTAAAATTATCAGCTATTCTCGGAATTTCCACTATTCCTAAGTCCCTCTAGCATATTGCGGACTTTTTCGGAACGTTTACCTTGGTGGGGAGAATCTCCAAATTTCCACTGCAACAATCTGCGTTCCTCTTCTGATAAATAACCTGCTCTTTGTAGTAGGTTTTTTGCTACCTTCCATGGAATCACTACAGCTACTTCATCCATGTTGATTACTATTTCTTCAAGTTCATTTATTTTGTTTTCTAGTTCGTTCATATTGTCCTTTCTAGTGTTGTAATTGTTTTATATGATTTAAATCGTATTTATTGCCTAAAAAAATATTATTAACATCTACTTTATAAAAATCTGCCAATTCATTTAGTAGCGATACAGGGATCTTGCTACTATCTAATTTCGTTAATTTTAATTAAAGTTTTAGTATGGTTGAATTACCAAGCTCTTGCGCAACTTCTTCGTATAACTTCGTATAATGATAGCGTATAGGCAGATAGTTCTACTTTTCCATCAGCAGGCGCTGAAATCTCAAACGATTTAAAATACCCTTGGAAGTAGTCAACTTCATAATCTCCGCCCTTTTCGGATGTTAAATCAACTTGCCAAACCTCAACAATGTCTCCCGCTTTAAACCACTCGCGAAGCTCCTTCCACATTGCTTTTGTCTTTGTGTCTTCGACATAAGCTAATGAAGACATGTCAACTGTGTTTTCGCCATCAGACAACGCATTGACAATACCGTCTTTTGTTTTTGTGGCTTCGGTCTCTTTCTCCATTTTGATAGCGTGTTCTGTTTGGAATCGCAATTTTGCAGCATCTTTTGTCTTAGCGTCAGCTAATCTACGAAAGAATAGCAAAAAGCTTTTTCCTTGAATTAATTCTGGCATTTAGTTTCCTTTCTTTGTGTAAGTTAAGTAAATATCAAGCACCGTATGTAATAACGGTGTTGTTTCTGAATTTTCTGTTATTGTGCGCTCGTTAATTCGGTCAATAAGAATGTTGTAACCAAATGCAAATTTTAAAGCACCGATTTTGTCGTGAATATTAGCAGCGATATCATCTATTTTTGAGCGTTTTTTCAACTCTCCGTAAACGTGTATCGTCTGCCTAATATCTCCCATAAGCTCACTATTATTATTCGGGGTATTTGATGATTCCCCAATATAGATAAACGGATATTTTGCACTTGCATCTGGAATATAATCATAAGTATCTTTAGTAATAACCAAACATTCTTTGAAAAACTGCCTAAAAACGGCGTTGTTAGGTGTCATTTAAAGGCCCTCCTGATGACGCTGTTATAATCCTTTTCGAGGTCTGGTAAAATCGATTCAATTGCTGGCCTCAAAAATGGTTGAGCCGGCATTTTTCTTGTACCATACTCTAAAAAACCTGAATATCCAGCGTTTGAAATAATTTCTGCGCAAGCTTTGCCAGGATAGTGAGCATAGATCTCGTCATGTAAAAATCCAGTGTCATAAGGTGCAATTCTTTGTGCCTCTGCTTTAGCTTTTTCAGCATTATTTTTAACAACTGCATCAATTAATCTGTCGATGTTACCAGGGGCATTCACAAGCTTACTAAAGGCCTTTTCAATACCTTTCCATTCAATAGTTACCCCTGGCATTAGACAGCCTCCTCGAGATAAAAAACAGTCTCTGATTGCTTATCAGCCAACGCCCTATACTTCACACCTTTATACTCACAAAAATCATATTTTTGATTGTACGGTTGCTTTACATAAACAACTTTTCGTGATTTTTGATAATCTCCAAAAATCTGTACAGACTTTTCCATACCCATATCCATCGCAAAACAAGGCAAAGTCTTGCTTATAACTTCTGTATGTGTATATTCTCCTAAATCTGGATCATATCGCTCATCTGTTGCCTTTATAAATGTAATTCTATCTGCATATCTCATAAAAAGTACAAGCCTCCTTCGCGAGACTTATCCTTAATTAGGTTAAGCTTAGATTTAATCATTTTGTCGTAAGGCTCAAACTCGTTTAAAAAGTCATAGTAGGTGGTTGTGTGTCCTTCCACACTTTCGCTTTTAGCTCTTTCCGACCCTCTGCGATTAAAGCGAGCAATCAGACAATCTTCAAAGACAAAGAAAAAGGCGTTGTCTATATCTTCAACGCCATACTCCGCTTTAAAATGGTCTGTAACACGTTTTAGTAACATGCTAAGCAGATTATCCTGTAAGGTATCGTCAATACCTAAATCAAGCTTCACATTAGCTATAATGCTATCTGTGTTTATCTTTTGCATAAACACCTCCTAGCTAGCTGACTGTTTTAAAAGTTCCAATAATTCTGGCTTTTTGAGCTTTGGGTCATGGTCCACACCCAATTCATCAAGTTTTGCTTTGATTTCGTCAACTTTTAACTTATCTAGGTCAACTTCTTCGACAGTATCAAGTTTAGGAGTATTTCCGGCCAAGTAACCATTGGCTGTCAATTCCTCGATACGATCTCCTTTGTAATCATCGCCTACATAATAAGCATTAGTCGTCACTTTGTCTCTAAAAGCCTTAATAACTTCGGCCATAAAGCACCTCCTTAACCTTCTTGTAAGGCGTCGATAATTTGTACTTCTTCCAAGCGTTCAAACGATGGCAAAGCAATCATAGATACCTTGGTTTGGACGTTCACTGGGTCTGTTGTCTTAGTAGTGGTAATCGCAATACCTGTTTCAACGATTGATACTTCAGCATCTGTCGCTTCACCACCAAGCAAGTCTGACTGCTCTGGAGTTGTCCCAAATACAGTGTAACCAAGGTTGCCGTTAGGTACCAAAGTTGCAAAACCATCTGGGAAGTATTTACGAGATTTACCATCATCACCAATAAACATGCCATCCTTAAATAAAATTTTAAGACCTAGTTCATCAGCAATATAACTTTCCAAATCACCTTTAGTCACAGCTGCCCCATCTGGTGCCATTGGTTTGATGACTTTAAGAGTTGATTTAGCATTCTTGATCAAGCTAAGCGTCTTAGAGTTCATGATGATAGCTTCTGGTACAAAGCCACGTTCTGCTATTTTTTCAATAGCACCTTCGATGTCTTTAAGTGGTGTCGCGGTCTCTGCTTGATCCCATTTTGTGCTTGGCTTGGTTGTTTGCGAAGGATCTAATCCATAATCAAAATCTTTCATGACACCGTTTGATGCAACATGGATTTTACCTTTAGACAACACTTCCATGCGCATTGCTTCTAGACGTGCTTTAGCACCTGCAATAAGCGTTACTTTATCGTTGTAAATCGCTGCTAACGCCGTGTCAATAAGTTCTTGGTTTTTGGTTTGAGCTAACAAATTGAGTTGCTGACGGTCTGCTTCCTTGACAACCATAGCCTCTTTGAAGAATGGCATTTCTTCGTCAAGCAATTCAACAGCCATACGATCACGTAGTGGCACTTTAGTATCAAAAGCTGCCGCTTTAAGAGTAACAGGTTTGCCTGCTGCACCTTTAATAAACGAAAGCTTGAGTCCTAATTGTTGTTTTGGCGGAAACGCATTTTCGCCCAACGTGTTTTCAATACTTTCGTTTTTGGCGTTGTAAAAACCTTTGATATTTTCCGATGTGATAATTTCGTGGATCAATGCCATGTTTATTTACCTCCCTTGATAAAAACAATATGTGGTAGCTTTGTTGCTAATTCTGTGAAACCCTCTGCTAGCGTTGTTTCTGCAAGTTTATCTGCGTTGACAGTGCCACGATAAACACAAGAACCAGCTGCGTCGCCATTTGTTAAATCAACATCTGTCAGCAAAATCCCGCAGATATTGTTTTCGCTAGAAACTTCTCCATTTGTCACGGTTTTTACTTTCTGTTTACGGTCTTTAAATACTGATTCCGAAACACCTGCTAACACTGTCCCAGCTGGAACAACTTTTTTACCGATTGTGCTTGAATCTAAAGTGACGGACATAGCCTCATAGTCGAGATTGTGTAGAATCTCTTTAGATGTTGTTACTTTACGTTTATTCATGTTTTCCTCCTAAAAAAGCTTGGTGCTTTGTTGTGCTGCCTTACTAGCCAAGTTAGCACCGTAATTAGTTTGTTTGCTTAACCCACCGCCGTTTGCTGGGGTTTCTTGTCGCACGGTCTTTTTAACTTCTTCAGCTACTGCCTTTTTAAATGCCGCTTCAAATGTTTTTACTTGCTCTAGTGCATCTTCTGCATCTTTTGTAGCAAGCAATTCAGCAAATTCAGACGGTAACCCCTTTTCGATAAGGTCCTTTTCGACTTGCACCACAAGTTTATCGTGTTCAAACTTGGCTTTTTCAGCTTCAAAAGCTTTTTTGCTATCTTCAAATTCACGCTGTTGGCGCTCTTCTTCGGATAGTTTGGAATAGTCTTTTTCTTTTGCCAAAGCATTTTTTACAGCGTCATCAATACGCTTAGCTTCATCCTTGCGCTGATTTTCTAAGGCTTTCTGAATAGCTTTATTTGTGTAACTATCCAACTCTGATTGAGATTGTGGGGCCTTAAAACCATCGTCGCTAGATTCTTCATCTGTGTCGTTTTGTTGGTTATCTGAGTCAGAAGCCCCTTCTGAACCTGTACCGGTATCTGGAGCACATTTAAAAAGTTTTGCTAATAGTTCTTTATTCATTTTTCCTCCCACGCTAGTCCTGTTTTTAAACACACCACAGAGCCACGAAAACGGGCGCCTCATGTCTTCTAGTCCCTATTAAGTGTTTTTATCCACAAGCCACGCTAGTGATTAATTTGAGCCTTTTTAGGCCATGCTCAGGGCACAATAAAAAGCCGTATTGCTACGACTTTGGTTTAGATTGATTCATAGGTCTGTTCAAAAATATCAGGTTTACATGGATAAAATTCACCAGCGATGCCTTTGATGATGTAATCGCCTTGATTAGCTGTCATAACACCTTCTAAAGTGTTTATACGTAAAACAGGACTGTTAACAACCTTGTCAACCGCAATCCAAGCTCTTTCTTCCGAAATCGCGCTAATTATCCACTCTGGATCTTCTTTTTGACGAATATCACCGTACCACTGAAACGCTTCAACTTCGACAGGTTTCTTACGATATTTCATTTCTTCCCCCACTTCCGTTTGTAATTTTGCTTTATGTAATCAACTTCATCACCAATTGACTTGATGGCTGCTTGGTTATCTAGCGTCGCTGATTTAACTGCGTCTAGCTCCAATCGCAACGCTGTAATTTGACCGATTGTTAAGCCTAATAATGTCTCTAATCTACGTTTTTTCTTGATGCGTTTATTCATTGCTTTCTCCTTTATTTAACTTTGTTGCACACGACATTTTAGGGACAAATTTTCCCGCAGCTTCTAAGGCTTTTTCGTAAGCTTCTTTCGTTTCATTAACTTTATTCATGATTTGCTGGAATTCGTCTTTGTTTTCCCAAGTGATTTCGATATTTAATGATATTTTATTCATTGTTTATTCCCCTTTGTACAACCAACTAAAATCGTTATCCCGCAATACTTGATACAAAATAAGACCAATGCGGTTAGCTTGGTCCTCTTCGTGGTTAGTATAGCCTGCTTCGACTAAAATTCCGTGAGTAATTTCATGGATGAGCGTTTGGTCTTCGAGTTGCTCGGTTAATGAGTCATCTAGCTTAATTTGCTGTGTTTTATAGTGTATAAGACCCCAATTGCCATTCTTTCCTTGCAAGTCCGATGTTTTTTCAACAGAGTATGTCAACCCTCCGATTTTTACGCTTTCCATGCCTGGTTTACTTTCTCGATTCATATTCCCTCCTGCTTTTTTGGTACAAAAAGACGGTTGCCCGCCTGTTGTTATTTAATAATACTATCGTAATCAATCTCTCCGTACGTTGAACATTTGCAGTTAGGGTGTAGTGGCGGCATGGTCACAGCCGTTGATCCTTTACCTAACTCAAATCGTTCTTTATCATAAGGTGAGCAAATCTGACAAGCACCAGGTTCACAGACAAATATATAATGTGTAAACCCATTTTTCTTATAAGCATCTAACTGGACATCACTTCTAATTCTTGCACTTTCGGTTTTGAGTAATCTTAGTGCTTCGTATTCTGCAACATCAAAGTGTCTCATCAATCGTTCTTTTTCTTTTTTATATCCTTGCATGTCTGTCGCTATACGCGAAAGGGAGCTAAAAAGACTTTTTTGTATTTCATGATATAAACCGTTGTTTCCCCAGACCCGTTCAGAAAAATTTTTACCATAAAAGTCTGCGTTTAGGATACCTTTTAATCTTTTAGCGACAGAACCTTGTCCACCTAAAATACCTGCCTGACGTTTGATTTCATCAAGCGCCGCTTTTTCTCTGGCTAATTGCATCTGGTTATCCATTTTACTATGCAGTTTAAGCAATTCGTAATTGAGTTCAGCTCGCAAGAGTTCCTCTCTGCTGACTTTCATTTTCAGATTATACACGCTAAGCCACAGATTAGCTTCTTTGCTAAAATCACGATTAGCGACCGCTTCTTTCGCCATATTTTGATAAGCTGTAACGTCAAAACTGTCGGCTAACTTCTTCACAGTACGTTTATCGAGGCCGCGTTTGTCAGCATAGCGCATGTAAAAACGATCTATGTTAGCCTCAATTTGTGCCTTTGATTGCGTATATAACTGCTTTAACATAGCTTCGTGGTCTAAATCTGCTTTAACCCATGCATTCATCGCTTTTCTTTCGCGATTATAAGCTCCATTGCTCTGCTTTCGTGTTAGTTTCACGTCTTAACACCTCCAAGTCAAAGTCTGATAGCGACGGGTTGTTAGATTCTTCCTCCCGACGTTCTGACTGGATGTTTTCAAATTCTTTTTGAGCGTCTTCCACAATATCTGTAATAGACATCGTTGTTTTTTGTGATAACTCCCCACCCAACGCTTTAAAGGACTCAATCTTTTCTTGCAGCGACTTAGGTAAGTTTGGCGTAAATGTGATTTTAAGCTTGCTGATGTCAAAGTCATCAATCTCTTTAAGCAGTTGGCTTACACGAGCGATTAGTTTGTATCTACGTTTAAGAGATTGCTCAAATAAAGCTTGCATGTCGACACGCTCCTGATCAAGACCAAACACTTTCCACTTCAACGCCTCACCAGATTGTTGACCGGCGAACTTGCTGTCTGTCATGTCTGGCGTATTAGTAAATTTATGGATGTCGGACACAATACGATTTTTATAGGCTTCGGTCCCTTGCACGTCATATTGTTTATATAGATATTTGGCATCTACGGACCCTTCACGACCTTCTTGATCAACAGGTGGCTGAAGGTTCATCAAACGAGCTTTACGCATCACTTTCATAAATTCGATACGCTGTTTGGCTGTCTGAACATCAGGCGGAAATGACACCCGTCCGAAAATGGCCAGAATTGCATCTGACAAATCTTGCATGTAGTTAGCTGTGTCAGACTGCGCTGCATCATACAAGTCGATTAAAGACAACTCTGTCTCGTAGTCGCCCATGCCATCATCTGTGTTGAGATACTCCGTGATTGGCACCGAACCAAACGCATGAGAGGAAGCCTCTCCAATAGGTGTTAAATCACCATCGTATTCAAACTTCAGGATTTTGCTATCAGTGTAAAGTTCGACTATTTTTGTCGTACCATCTAATTGGTTTTTGTGGTAATACCGCACACCAGCCAAACTTGATTGCTCTAGGTTATTTTGATAGATAACAAATACTTCCCGTGGATCTAGTCTCACGACCTCTGTCTTGTCATCCATGCTGCGATAAATCAATTCAAACGCTCGGCCTACCTTAGATAGGTCTTTTACTAATCTGCGGTTCAGCTGGTGGAAATTGTTTTTAACAGATAAGTCCTTTAATAAGCCTTGCTGCTGATCGGTGCCATCAATATACTCTACACGGATAGGATTACCCACTAGATAGCCCTGTTTAAGCGTGGAAATATACTTACCATAATTATGAACAGCACGTACGTCAGCCATGTCATCGTCTTTTCTACGGCCTGTTTCGCTGATGGTGTGGTTATTGCCCTCTGCGTAGTCTAAAAGCTCTTGGATGCGTGGTTTTTGCACTTTCTCGTGGTGTTCAATCATTTCACGAAGTAGTTTATATTTTTCGTCTAACAAGCTCTTTAGACTTTCCGCTTGATACCTCATGCGTGCTTCACGGTGGAATCTAAATTCTAGTGTTTTAGCCCTTCCTGTGCTATCTCTAAATGATTCTGTGTACATTATTTTCCTCTCTAGTAGCCAAAGCCAGCCCTAAGAACTTCAAACTGATTTGACTGTTGTAAAACTTCTCCTATTTTGTCTATGTGAGGAATAAATCCGTACTGACAAGCATTAATCGTATGGTCATTTCTGTCTTCAGGCTCATCTTTATCTTCTTTCCAGGAGTAAACTTCCAGTTCGTGAATATGATTTTCACAGTCTTCAACAACATAATAAAAGCCTTGCTTTATCCACCCTGCCATTAAATTGATACGATCAATGATTTTTAACCTTTTATTGGCATTCATGAACTCATAAATTAGTCCGTTGTTAGATGCATATTTTTTTAATTCCATCATTGTCGCTTGGTCTGCATTATCAACATAAATTCTTCTTGCAAAACCCCAGACATCTTTGCAATCATCCAGAAACCTATGCAGTTTAACAACAACATCTGATGGAGCGATTTTATCTCCCCCCAAGTCTTTGTTGTTATAGACTTTTTCGGTAAGTGTCACAAGAACTCCTTTGCTAGTAATGCCTTGGAAGATAAAAGCAATAGTGTCATTTGAACGCTCTGAATAAGAAGTATCGACCCCACAAGAAAACTGCACAAAACTGTAAGTTTTGGCTTGTTGTTTTGTGATAACATTTGTTTCTCTTCTGAACATAGGGAATACTAACCCTTCCGAACGACCTCTAAGTCCGAGAATTTTATTCTTATACATCTTTGTGCCAATAGGAGCGGAGTCAATCTTCTTTTGAATCGCTTCTTCGGTCAACGAGAGATTATCCTTAAACGTAAAGAACCAGTATTTCCACTTGGGATTTACTGGCTCTTTTAGCTCTGACAAAATTTCTTTTGGTACATCACCCTCATATTTTTTATAAGGTCTTGAACGATTGATGAATTCTTTGTAAATCGGTAAGTTTGGGTCATCAGGGTTAAGTGTCGCCATCATATAATCATTACGAGTTGACATCTCTCGAACAAACTCAATGTTTGCCGTGTTGACCTCATCTATGTAAACACAACCATACTGACCGCCAAGGACAAGTGTCCACTTATCTTTATTATCGTAACCAAGCACATAAATGATTTTGCCTTCAAATTTAATGTGAGGGAGTTTAGCATCTTTATCCCCATCTGGTCTATAAATTGCTGATTTGTGAATATCTAATATGCCATTATCTTGATTGATCAAGTTTTTTTCTGCGACACCGACAGTTTTCGCTGCGATAATGTGGAATTTTTTTGTACTACGACTAACAGCTCGCATAAATTTAACCCCGACACCAACGGTCGTTTTCCCAGCGGCAGTTGTCCCTTCTAAAAAGTCGGCATCAACATTTTTAAAACTATTGCAAAAATCAATGTACTTTTGCGATAAAGGAAACTCACTCTTCAAGCCCTTCACCGCCTAACTGACTGACAATGTCATCAAATTTCTTAGCTTCTGTTACAGTTGCGTTGAGGTCAACTTTTTCCGTAAATAATCCGTATCTTTTTCCTAAATCAACCGCTGCGCTTTTCCTAGTCGCTACATTAGGCCTAGCTTCAATCACCTTTTGAGTACCTTCTCCATCGAGGACTAGCAAAGGCTCTTTAACTTCTCCTCGCATAACAGCTGTCAAAAATTCCATCACCTCTTGTTGATCAGCGACGCGTTCAGATTTTAATTCTTCTAACCTTTCGTCTATATAGGCCCTTACCATAGCATTTGATAGCAGACGACTACCATTAACCTGAGCAACAGAATCCTTTTTTATATTAGGATAAGCCTTCTTATAGGCTTTCGTAGCATTTAAACAGATGATGTACTCATCGGCAAAAAGTTGTTGTTTTTCGGTCATCCCATTTTCCATCACCTCCTTTTTGTGTATTTTATGCGTATTATGTATTGACATCTGCATTGTTTATGTGTATAATATAAGTATAGAAAGTGAGGTAAGCAATATGCCAAGAACCGCAAGAGAAATTATCAAACTCTTGAAAAAGAACGGCTTTGTAAAAGTCAATCAAAACGGTAGCCATGCAAAGTACAAAAACTTCGAAACAGGCAATATCACAATCGTTCCCATGCACAAAGGTGATATTCCAAACGGCACCGAAGACGATATTCTCAAGAAGGCAGGGCTGAAATAAGCCCTGACCATCTTGGTTATTGTTTACCTAGAAAGGAAAAAACTATGTTAATCTATCCAGCTATATTTACACATGATGACGAAACTAGTTCAATTGGCGTTCGTTTTCCAGATGTTCCTGAAGCTATTACTTTCGGTAACGATTTAGAACACGCCTATGAAATGGCAGTCGAAGTCTTAGGCTTTGCCCTTGAAGACTATACCGACTATCCAAAGGCTAGCTCCGTTTCCGATTTAAAAGAACAGTATCGTGATTCTGATATTGCTTTAATTGGCATTGATATGATTGCCTATATGAAAAAATATCATTCCAAAAAAGTCCGCAAAAACGTGACTATCCCTGAATGGTTAAACGACGCAGCCGAAGATAAAAACCTCAACTTTTCTCAAGTCCTTACTGAAGCGCTTGAATTAAAATTGCAAGCATAAGAGCCACTGTTGTGGTTCTTTTTTACATAATAAAAAGCCACCACAATGTGATGACTGTGCATATTGAGTTAGAGCGATATGCAATTCTCTAACTTCATCGCTCCTAAGGCCCGTAGACTTCTTAGAGCTCTACATAGGAACAGTCGGAATCGAACCGACTTACAACCGTTGTTCCTACTAACCACAAGCAAGGTTGCGACCCTTGGTTTTGGACTTGCGGTTAATATGTCGGTTGGCACTGTCTTGTCCAACCTTGACATCGACTTAGCGCTGGTACGCATTGTCAAGAGGCATTGCTAAGTCTTAATAAAACCCACATATCAGATCGTGTCTGCCTGTGAAGGAATGTGGGGTCGCGTCTCTTCCGACGCTGATAGACCCATCACGAATCGAACGTGATTAATACCATAAGGTCTACACAAAAACGGTTAAAACTCCGCTCCATGTCCCACGCCCGCTGTATTGCTCTAGTGGTTGAAATAACCACTATTGAGACGGCAGGAATCGAACCTGCACGTCCCATGTGCCTTTAAAATAACAAGTTTGATCGTAGTTAAAGTTGGCGACTAAATAAATAGTCAGTTGGTAAAACGGTTATCTCTTCTTGTTATTTTGATAGTACCATAATAACATGTAAAAATATGTATAAACTATCTGTTTACTGTATAAAAACTAGCTAAAAACTCCTTGCTCAACAATTAACGAACCCTCTCTATATAGCTCCGAAAAAGCTAACAAAGCAATATCAAGCGTATCATAATAAAAGCTCTCAGACATACATAATTCTGTATAAATAACCTTATCTGCCTTTTTATAAGGCGCTAAGTATTTGTCATACAAAATTCTGCGTCTCTCTGGCTCTAGTATCATACTAACAGCTTGCTCAATTGCATCCAGCTCCTGTTCTGCTGACACACGATTAAGCGCTAGCCTCTCAACAGGCTTACTAGGGACTCCATGCGGTTGTCTTGGCTCAAATGAGTAAGTAGCTGTAACTTTTTGAGTATCTACGTCATTTGCTATCCTCCGCCAGCGTGGATACTCTCTCAATTTACGCTTGGCATTGGATTTTGTTTTTTGGATATCAATCTCTGGAAAAAACGTCATGAAAGCCCCCTCAGTATGGTATAATATTAGTGTTGATAATATTGCTAGGGGCGTTCCATGTGGACGTCTTTTTTTGCGGACAGGCACACGATCCGCATTGAAATTCTCACAGTGCCTTGCAGAATCATTACCTAAACAGTAATTTTAGTTTCTTAAATTTATTTGGTTGATTAAATAGCTTCCCATTTGTATCCATAAGCTGTTTTTCTTTTTCCGTTTACTACCCTTGATACTACAATAATATAGCCGTTAAATTCTTTTACTGCTTCGCTAATTGATGAGTATTCATTAATAACATTTCCACTCAAGTCTAACTTCCTAACTGGGATTTTCCTTACATTTTCATATGTTCTGTTTTTTTGACTCCTTTCTGTTCTAGTTCCGTGATTACAGTTTTCTTTTCTGGTAACCCATTCTAAATTTTTGGCATTGTTATTTTCTTTGTTTTCGTCTATATGATTGACTTCCAAATTTTGCCTATTTTTCTTGATAAATGCTTCCGCTACTAATCTATGTATATGAGCGCTTTTTTGGGTGCCGTTTTTGCATAAAGCAACAACACAATATCCGTCTTTATTTAATGAATATTTAAGTTCAATACCTTTATAGAATACATTTCTTCCATCGCTACATGTAATCAGCCTGTCCAAGCTTCTAATCTTGCCAGTGTTTGATATTTCATATACTCCTTCATAACCTTTAACAGTTCTCCACTCTTCCATTATTGCCCCTCCAACTCTTTTATCGGCACGAACCTAAACTGCGGAAACTGTTCAGCTTCTTTGCGTGTGCATTTGTAGGCGTTAAAGAAACTTTTACAATACAATGGTTTTCCGTCGACGTTCATCTTAAAAAAGTAGGATGTTTTATCATCGCCAAGCAACACTCCTAATTCTTCAGTCATCTGTTACCCACCCTTCACTCCTGAAAATCCTAGCTTTTTTACGGACTTGAGCTATGACGTGAGGCTTTTTAAACATACATAGCCATATGTAGTCATCTGTCTCCTCTTCGCTAGCACCTAGCTGTTTCATGGACTTCACAATGCTTCTGATTCTGGTTTTGTCCCTGCTCATTCCGTCACCTCTTTCGCCCATTGCCATGCCCAGTCAAAGTCTTTACGGATTTCTTGTTCGGTGAGTTGATAACCATTATTTTTTCTCCAACCATCCCCAAAAGCTAAGAGCATCATAGCCGAACTGGTGCATATTGATGAGTGTTTGAATAGCAGTTTTATTTTTGTGATACCAACGCTTAAAATCACTATCTAATGCTTTTTCAGGTACAAAGTAATCTTCATCTAAATTTTCAATTAATTCCCAAGCTAACTTATGTAAATTTAAATAAAACTCATTTTTATGTTCCTCATACCACTCCGCCACAAACTTAGGCACTACCACTTTTTGTTGGTCGAGTTTAATTTGACAAACAATTGGTATGATTGCTTTCTTTGACTCTGCTGGGGATAATCCATATAAGTCAAGCTCTCTTATCTTTTTAATCGCTTCTTCAATGTTCATTTGTTACCTCATCACTTATTTTTTTAGCTATTTTATCAACGTCACCTATGCCGTGAATGATATAATCGTAAGCACTGTCAACCAAGCTATCATCCGCAGATAAAGGAACTTCGCTTGTCGCTAAAGAGCACTTGCTAATTGCGTCTGATACTAGGTTTCTGCCGTCATTAAGCAGATTTTTAATTTCTTGCTCTGTCATTTTGTACCTCACTCAATCTCTAAAGCTACTAATAATAATCGGTAAAAATAATATTAGCAGTGTCAAAACAACTGCTGTGTTATCGTCCATCCTTATCTCCTGTCCTCCAAAAAATACACAAATCTCTACTTATTACAACCGGTTTACCAAAGATTGTATATGATGATTCAAGATTTTTTATTTCGACTTCAAAACCGTCTCCCAGTCGTTGTTTTAGTAAATCTACTGTTTTTTGACTGTTAAGTCGTCTAGCTAAGTATTCATCATTTTTTGAAATAGAGATTTTATAACCAGAAAAACCTTTCATCGCAGATTGTTTAATCTTCTCCTCGATTTTTAAATCATCAAAAAATCTATCAAACCACTTTTTGTGAGATTCTGAACCGCATTCTTTTACTTCATCAATTAATGACATAATCATCTCCCATTTCCAGTCAATTCTGCAATCATATCTGTGAACTCTATTTGATTATTTAAAACTCCATTACATACATAGATGCTTTGGAAGTTTGGATTATTTCTTGATATCATTTCTTCATCAAAAAACTTCATCCTCCCTTTTGGAATTAACAGTTCGAAATTATTGTCTTTAAAAAGATTAAATCTAGCCTTACTGTCAAACAAACCATTCATATTCATAATTAAGGCAAATGGAATTTCTAAGTCATACAACTTATTAAAAATCGCATCTCTTTTGCTGAATGGAGGATTGCTTACTACGCAGTCGACACCTTCTGGAACTTCATCATAATCAAAGAAATCTTCTCCTGTTTCAATATGCCCAAAAGTTACTTCATATCCAAGTTCTTGTAGTGCTTGCACAAATTCGCTATGTTCTTTATCAAACGGACACCAAATGTGTTTGAATTTTGTTAGATATGGCAAGATCACATTTACTGCGTATCTTGGCGTGTAATATTCGTCGCTTTTACTTGTTTTAATTTGTTCACTAAATCCCATTTTTCATCCCCCATTCCCTGTCAGTTCAGCTATCCGCTTTGTCTGTCTATCTCTATCCTCGCTAGCACGTTTAAGCTGCTTTTGTGTCCGTACAAGCTGCGAACGTAGTCCTGTTATTTGCTGCTCGTAGTGGTTTTGTAAGGCGATACTTATCATCAGTAACATAATAACTGCTGTCATCAGCATGACGATCACGTTAGCCTGTTTATAGAGCTTATCCTCTTGTCTCTTTATCGTATCTAGTAGCGGATTTATTAGTTCTTCTGTCATTTTTTCCACTCCCTAGTATATTTTTCTTTAACTGTTGCTTCGCAAGAATCCCAAAACCTCAGCATGTCTGCTTTTCGCGTAAAGGTTTTCTCTTCAAACTGAGGTTTTGCCTCAAAATTCTTTTCTCTACCCGTGTAGATTCTAACGACACATTCTTTTTTCATCTAGACTCCTAACTGCGCCTTAACTGCTTCAAGTAAGGCGTTCTGATTTTTTTCTTTGCCTTGTAAAATCCTAAGTACTTTTTCATCAACTGTATTTTCTGCAACAATGTGGTGCACAATAACGGGTTCTGTCTGTCCCTGTCTATCTAATCTGGCATTAGCTTGCTGATAATATTCAAGACTCCACGTTAACCCAAACCAAACAATAATATGCCCGCCTTTTTGTAGATTAAGCCCATGCCCAGCTGATTGAGGGTGACACAGAAGAATTGGTATTTTTCCGGAATTCCACTTGTCAACTGACGTCAACTCTTCAGCCTGAGGGAATCGTTTCTTAAGTCTTTCAAAATCATGTTGATACTGATAAAAAACTAAGATTGGCTGGCCTTGGCTTTCTTCTACTATGTCCTCAAGCGCGTCAAGTTTGTCGTCGTGTATAGCAACTGTTGTTTTATCATCATCATAGATAGCACCATTAGCCATTTGAAGTAATTTATTGGCCAAGACCGCAGAATTAGCCGCAGATATTTCTTTATTTTTAAACTCCAACACCAAATCAGCTTCAAGCTGTTTGTAAGCTTTCATATTAGATAACTTAACTGATACAACGTTGTTGATTCGTGGGGGCAACTTGAGATAGTCTTTAGCTTTCATGCTGACACAGATATCCTCAATCTTGTCATAGATTTCTGCTTCTGCACCATCCCTAAGTGCCCAACTGTAAATGATTGGACCATTACGCTTATCAGGAACAAAATACTTGTCTTTAAATCGAGTCTGGCTCGTCTCAAGCCTGTCGCCTCTGTCCATCAGATAAATCTGCGGCCACAAATCAACCAAACTGTTAGGCGCTGGGGTTCCTGTTAGTCCTACAAGGCGTTGGACTTTCGGTCTAACTTTTCGCAAAGCCCTAAACCGTTTTGACTTACTAGACTTAAAGCTTGACAGCTCATCAATAACCACAAAGGTAAACGGCCATTTAGTCTTGTAGTATTCAACAAGCCAAGTAACATTCTCACGATTAATCAAATAGATATCGGCTTCTGTTTCTAACGCTTCAATTCGTTTTCCCTCACTCCCCAAAACTTTAGAGTAGGTGAAATCAAAATGCCATTTCTCAATCTCCGTTGGCCACGTTTCTTCCGCCACTTTTTTAGGGGCTACGATTAAAATCTTATGATCCTCGGAAAAAATATTTTGAATCTCATCTATCGCTGATAATGCTGTCAGTGTTTTGCCAAGGCCCACGTCAAGTAAAAGCCCACAATAAGAGTGCTCTACTATCCACGTCTTAGCGTATTCTTGGTACTCGTGCAGTCTCACGCCCATTTCTCCATTTCTTTTAAGGCCATGTCCACTGATTCATAAGAGTCAACAACCCAAACGTGCTGACCAGCCTCTTTTATTTTTTTGTGCATTGCAACTTGGCTGGGTCTTGGTTTTTTACCAGGCGCTTTGACCTCTACAAAAAAGGTTCCCGTATTCATGACAACAATTCTGTCAGGCACTCCTATCGTCCCTGGACTGGTAAATTTTAAACACAGCCCTTTTGTTTTCTTTTTCAAATAATTTTCAATGTCTTTTTCAGTCCTCATCTTTCCTCCTTTGGTCAATAAAGGTCAGGGTTACGTTTTTTTCAACTTATTAATTCTTTTTTATATACGTGTTTTATATATGCCTTATTTTACCCATGGTGCTAGTTAATTTCAAAATATCTCAAATTGTAAGCTAGTATGATTTGTTCAATCCTCAATTGCAGCCCTGTCATGCCCCTAGCCAGTGTTCGTTCCATATCAAAAAGGGAACAAAGTTCTGAAAGTCTAGTCTCAATGGTTCGTCTCATAGCCATTAGTTTCCAATGATTATGCTGTTTAGCCCCTTCCATATCTTGACGCAAGGGAGTCGAGAGGTGATAGCCATTTTGCTTCAACTCATCTTTCAGCTCACGGTTAAGGTAACCTAAGTCTGCTAAAATGACGGATTGTTCACACCTTTCTAGCAACTCGTAAACTGCCTTAATATCATGAACAGAGGCTGGGCTGACAACATAATTCAGAATGTAGCCTGATAAGGTCACTAGCATGTGAACCTTAAAACCGTAAAACCACATATGTTTAGAGGCGGTGTAACCAATATTAGCTATCCCATTGAAAAGTCTGACCCTGTGGTTACGAATAGATTGACAAAGTGGCAAAGGAAAGCTGTCTATAATAACAATGGTATTGGGAGAAATTTGAGTGTTCATTGCCTGACGAATCACTTGAACCAGCCAAATCAACTGTCTTGCACGCCTATTAAAGCGACTTCTTTCTAGTAATGTACCGCAGGGAAATAGCTGACAAATCCTATAAAAGTGACGTTGTGATTTAATACCTAGTTCAGCTTGTAATAGCAGTAAAACTAGAAGAGATTGGTCTGAAACTTTGGACAGACAGACGTTACGACGGTGTTTGAAGTCTTCCGGACAATAATCCTGATAAAACTGAGAACAAATTTTTGATAATTGACGCATATTCCATTGTAAGTGATGGGATTTAGCTGTATACTGTAAGTGGCTCATTTGGACTAACCTCCTGTTTGTGTAGGCACTTACAGTATAGTCCTTTTGGGCTTTTTATTGTATTTTGAGATTAACTAGCACCACGGGTGAAATCTATATTTTCAGCTCCGACGGTCTCTCTAAGAAAACCCTCAAAGGTTTCACAGGTCGCCTCGGGGTCATAGACAACGGGATGCCTTTTTTAGCGTCGTAGCGTAAAAATTCTAAGCCATCCCAATAAATCGGAACCTCCTTAATAATCTGCGTTGCTAGCAAATAACTATTGACCTCAGGTTCGCCCCCCTCATCAATTTCAAGCCAGCTTCTGTCATATTCGACTGGTAACTCTTCATCGAAATCGCCTAAAGCCTCCGCCATTAGATAGTCTTTAATTTCGGGTAAGTCAGAGACAAAAGCATTCATCGCTTTACTTGATGGTAGCTTATTAGTAGGAGTATTATCTTTAGCCTCGCTATCTTGCTCTCCGAATTTATGGATACGAACAAGGTCGTATGCATTTACAAGCGTATCCCCCACGGAATCTGTCCCGTGATGACTATAAGCGAAGACATCATCATAGATAAATAAGCCATTTGCGGTTGAGCCCTCAGTGTAGGTGTACCTATCAGGAGTCGTTCCTTCTTCATAAACCTCAGGTAAGAACGTTGCAATGGCCTGTCTAATGTCATAGTTACGACAAAAGGCTCCAATAAGTCCTTTTTTACTAAGCGGGTCACCTTGTTTTTTAGCTTCGCGCTGTCTTTTAACAGCGTGCGTCGGGCTTTCTGGCCAGAAACTTGAGTCATGCCAGTCCGGGTATGTATCAAGCACCTCATCAACACTCAGAAAAGCCTCGTCGTTATATTTAAACGTAAAGTCTGCATCTCTTGAGTGACTCGGCCAGAACATCAAGCGTACACTTTGATAAGTCGTGTCATCAAAGTTTGACATGCCTAGTTGATTAGCCAAATATCTAGCGACTGGCTCATATTCATCAGGCATCATTAAACGGTCAGTAGGGATAATAAGACGGTACTTAGCAGCTTTTTTTGAGTGGCTGTGAGTACTGTAGAGTGCGTATGCATAATCTGCAAGCAGGTCTAGCCTATCTAAGAAATCTTTACTTGGGCTATCTGCGTCAAGCGCAACCAAGGACCTACTTTGAACGTTTTCATTTTTCCGTTTACCTTGCTTTAGCCATCCACCGACAAAGCCCCCTACGTCTTTTGCTTGCCCTTTTTCTGCTCGAGACATCTTCTGGTACTCCGCAAACGTCTCTTGGGTGACTGTAGGTTTCTCTAACCTCTCAACCAGCTCCTGCCAAGTTAGCGTGATATTTTTCCATGTCTTAGCTGTTCGCGAACTACCTGTTGCGATATGAAGCTCTTGCAGGGGAGAAGACTTTACTATTAGTTTTTCTTGCTTCATCTATCTAATCCTTCATATAATACTTTGTTATGTAGCCTTCGCTATTTAAAGGAAGACCCTCCGCCCATTCAGGGGTCTGAGCCATCAAATCATTAACCTCTTCGATTGTCAGGCCTGAGCCTTCGATAATAGCCTCATCATGAACGTGGAAAACAACACCATGGCCTGCAGCTTCAATTCTCAGAAGCGCTTCGGCTAGAATATCCCTAGCTGTCGCCTGAACGATATTTTCGACAAGCTTACCGCCGTAAGTCTCTTGCGCTGTGAAGTAGGCCTTATCTCCTTGGCCCTCATAGACAATTTTGTCTCCATAGTCGCCCGGCTCAACCTTGGCTCTTGCATAAGCTAAGTTCCTACCGCTAGGCAATGTTATAAAGAGGAAACCTTTACGGTATCTAAATCATAGTTTTCCAAGTTTTATTGGTGCTCTCGATTTGATGGCTTTGATGGCGGCTCTTTGTACGTCTTTCCAAAATTGGACGATTTTCTTATTAGCCCTGCGCCAGTCATCAACTAGCCCTTGAAGCTCTTCTTCCTTGACTCCCATGTTTAGAGCCCCCATCTGCTTAAGCGCTCCAGGACCTCCTTGATAGCCAAGTGCTAACTCTGAAATTTTGCCCTTTTGGCGCAGTTCCTTGTCAATCTCCTCAATTGGAATTCCGAACATCTGACTGGCAGACGCCTCGTAGATTTTCCCGTGCGTCGAAAACACGTCAAGCCTCCACTGCTCTCCAGCAAACCACGCAATCACCCTAGCCTCAATCGCCGAGAAGTCAGAGACATAGAAGGTACAGCCATCTTTAGCCACGAGTGCCGTTCGTACGAGCTGCTTTAAAGTGTCCTTAAGGCTATCGTATAAAATCTCCACAGCATCAATATCACGCTTTTTAACATACTCTCTAGCATCATCTAGGTCCTTTATATAATTCCTAGCTAAGTTCTGTACCTGGACAACTCTACCCGCCCATCGTCCTGTCCTGCTAGCCCCGTAAAACTGAAGTAGCCCATGAACTCGTCCGTCTGAGCACATAGCTCTTTCCATAGCTTCATATTTTTTTAGACTTGACATGGCGGTTTGTAGTTTAAGTTCTAAAACTCTCTTAAGCTCTCCTTCGGCCGTCTTAAGTTCCTGTTCAACATCTGCTTTAGTCAGCCCACTAGCCGAATAGCCATGTTCTTTTAGCCACGGTAGCAACTGCGCCCTGCTATTAGGATTATCAAGTCCTGTTAGAGCTTTTAGTTCACCAGACAAACTTTCCATCTTAACATCTTTGCAATACAAGGCCGAAGCAACTAACTCTTTATCAAGCGCCACGCCTCTGTCATTGATTCTCTGGTCACAGGCGTAGTAATCCCATTCACGGTCGTGCACAGGAACTGACTCTAGTTTTTCGGCAATTGCCATCTCAACAACAACATCTTGGATGCAGTAGTCAATAAACATTTGCCACTTTTCGGGGGCGTGTTCTGGTAAATTTCTAGTTCTCCCACCGTTAGCTTTACTTGGTTTGCAAGGCAGGGAAAAGTATCTGATTAAGTTTTTACCCGAGGTATCTTTTTCCTGTGCTAATTTTAAATACAGCGCACACTTTTCCAAGCTTGAAGGCAAACCTAATTCTTGAGCCAACACCATAGTACACTGCCATTGGCAAGGATCTAGATAGTAAGGTAGACCGAGGTAACGGCTGAGACAAACTCTTTCGAATTGGGCATTAAAGGCGTGCTTTCGGACCTTATCATCAAATAACATATCTTTGATGTCTTCAGGTAGAGATTGCCTTGTCAAATCAAGGCAATCTACTTCTCCGCCATCTATAGAGTAAGCGAAAAGTAAAATCTCAAAATCTTCTGCGTCAGCATACTTGTAAACCCCATTTTTGATGTCATTCGAACTATAGGTTTCAATATCAATATTTAAATGTCTCATACCTCTCCTTTAAAAATGAGGAGCCTCTAAAGAGGCCCTCTACTATAAAATGTCGTCTTCGTCCTCTTCTTCGTTCCACTCGTCAAAGTCTGCATCAGCTGACGAACGACCGCCAAGGTAGTCTCCTTTAGCAACAATCTGAACATTATTCAGACCACAAGAGATGCCTTTATTTCCCGCTGTGTTGTAAGCATAAGCATTAAGTGATACACGGGCATAAACACCTGAGTAAACTTCATCAGCTGAGTCAACTGGGTTTTTATACTTATCAATGATCTGTGGCTTAGTTTTACTTGACACTGACATGAACATGTGTCCAGCGTACTCTGGGTGCTCTTCGATATCCATTTCTTCGTCACCGTCACGAAGCGTTGTTTTAACGCGCTCCCATTTAACCCCTTTGAGTTTATTGTCCTTGGCAGCTCCATAAGCAGCTTTCTGCGCGTCTTTAATTTTCTTGATTGTGGCTTTGTCTGTCTTTGGAATTAAGATAACTGTTGAATACTTAGCCTCTTGACCTTCAAAAGCTTTAGGCTCTAGTAAAGCTACATAGCTTAGGCGTACTTTTCCGGTTACTACTTTAGTTGTGCTTGGTGTTGTTGTCATAATTTTTTCTCCTATTCAAAATCTTTAATAGCTTGTTCTAAGCTGTTAATTGCTGGGCGCTTATCCTTTTCATGGACAAGTACAGGCTTACCCTGTGGTTTATCAATATATTCAGAGAGCAGTTCTGAGAAGGTTGTTTTTCCAACCATCTTCTCTAGCGCCCCCATGGACAGTAGCTCTTTTGGTTTGTAGATATCTTCAAAGCCGTTTTTCTCAAGTATTGCCGCAGCTGCCTCCTTATTAGTAAGCACACGATTACTTCTACCTTCGACAATCTTATAGCCTGGAACTTCTTTTCCTGAGAGTGCTTCTTTCAGGGCATAGGCTTCAACTGACTCAACCCACTTCTTGATAGCTGAGGCTTTGTCAAGAATCTCTGCGACGGCTTCATCAGATAAATAGACAGGCTCCTGATAGTCATATTTATCAATTAATTCCCAGTTTTCTTGCGCTCTTGGCACCAATTTAGCTGCGACAGGAGACCACTGCAATACTTTTTCACTTAGGTTCCAGTCACCAATGCCTGCGTCTGCTTGAGCGGCCATAGGCAAGACAACATTATCCGCCCAATACAGAAGCTCCTCTACGTAAATGTCAACAGAACTAACCGAATCTAAACGCGGTTGAATAATGGTCATCTTGATGCGGTCAAAGTCATAAACCATATCGTAGGAAGCGTAAGCTCCTAGAGCGTACAGCCCCATCTGTGGGTTTTGGTTAGCAGACACAGGCATACCCTTACCATACTTAAGATCAATAATTTCAATGACCCCATCCGTCAAAATGACAACATCCGAAGTCCCAAAACCGCCAGGCACCCAGTCGCTAAAATCAACCCGTTTTTCAAGTTCAATTTCAGCGTCCTCATAAGCATTTAGGTGCTCCATAACAATATCTGTGTAAAGCTCCGTCATCTCTTCCATCTCTTCGTTGTAGAAGTCTGAGTTTTCCTTAAAAGCCTTGGTTAACGTGTTAAATTTACGCTTGGTGATTTTACCAGACTTGTACATCAGTTTGATTTCAGAAAGCTCATGGGCGCTTGTGCCCTCTTGAGTGTATACGGTGTCGCGGCTAGGATAGTCTGCTTCTAATCTCGGTAGCATAGGGCAATAAAGCCATCTGTGAGCACTAGAAGCAGACAGTAGTGCGTGATTTTCTACTGGCATTAGAGGGCCTCCAACTTCTCAACAAACTCCGCAAACTGGTATTCTTCAAGTTCACCAACTTTTGCGACGTCCATCTCTTTCAAGACCTCCTTGATGTCCTTTGACTTCCCTTCTTCAACCTTGGCTTTAGCCATTTTCTTAATGTCAGCTAATGTCAAAGTTACAGACTCTTCTTTCTTTTTAGGGGCTGGTTTTTCTTCAACCGCATCCTTGGTTACTGTTTTCGGCATATCCAGAGCTTCACGCATAGCATCGAAAACACCTGCCATGCTCTCTGCTTTAAAAGTTACTTCAATCATTGTGTTCCTCTCTTTCTGTGTTATAATTTAAGTGTGTGTGTAATTGTTGACGGTTTCCTAAGCCGTCTTTTTTGATGCAATCAATAGCCTCACCTCCCCAAAAGTCCTTTAATATCAAGAATGTCTTTAGCAACCTGGCTGCGATAATAAGGTCTGTTATGCAAACCTTCCTCGTAATAGGGATTAGGCACAAACTCCCAATCTCCGTCGGGCAACTCAACTTCGATAACTTCATTATCAATAATTTCTAACTCACGTTCAAGATAAGCTAGTGCATATTCTAAATAGTTCATCGTAATAATCCTTTCAGCTCTGCAATATATAATCTGATTTCTTTTGAGTATCTCAAAAGAAGCTCGTCATCTGTAATAAACTCAGTCTGTTCAAGCAATCTATTAAGCATCTCATGGCTAACTTTAGCAAGAGGATGCCCATTGATTTTTTCTGGAATCTCTGCAAATCCATCCTCGTAAGTGACGAATCCAGTAGCTCTATCTTTTGTAGCAAGACCTCGCTGCCTATCTCTCCAAACGCACTGCTTTACTGTGTTACGTTCTACCCCTGTTGCTTTTGCACAATCAGCCTCTGTCTTACCTGTATGTTCTTTAAAATAATTTCTAATTAGTTCTGATGGTTTCATTTTCTCTCCTCAATTACTTGTTTTAAAGTTGTTAGTATAAAAACTGCGTCCGCCAGGGCTTGGATTTGGGAACAAGAGAGCCCCCCTGACGTAAAATATCATTTAAACCCGCTTGCGTTTCACCTAGGAGTTTTAGTGATACATTCATTTCTTTTTACCCCACAAAAATTCTCGCCACGATATCGTCGCATCTTTAAATTCTTTCTCAGCCAACTTAACAGAATTCCTCTTATCCTGATCTTCTTTGAAAGTTTCTTTAGCTAATCGTCTCCAAAAGGCTTTTCTCGTCGCTTGGCGCTCTAAGAAAGTTTCACTGAATTTAAAATCATTTCCTTGATAAAGAGCTTCATATTTCTCTACGTCATTTAACGTCGGTAGTTCAATCCAAAGCATCAATTTTAAATCTTGCTTGATAGCACTCAACTGCGCAGATAGGATAGGTAAACTATCTCGTCTTTCAGCTTCAGGTTTAACTAACTCCCCCTCAATCCGATTAAGGCTCTTAATAATCTTTTCAAAAGTTGTCATCATTCTGCGCCTCCTAGCCTGAGAATTTCATTAAGGATGCGTATTTTTTCTTTGGAATAGCTTCTGAATTTATCCTTTAAATTCAGTAAGAGTTCCAGATCAGATATTTCGCCAGACTCGTTTAAGTCAAGTAAAGCCTCAACTGTGCTCTCAAAATCTGTCGCATTTTCCAGTAGTTGTTTTTGTAATTCCCATTTAGACATAACGTTCTGCACTCCATTTCTTGCTGTTTTCTAAAGCCACTTCCCTAAAAATTCTGCGTTTATTCTCTGGCGAATTGTGTTTTTTGATGACTTCGTGTTGCACCCTAGCAATGACCGCTAAGATGACGGTTGTTGCTAATAAAAATAATTCTAATTTGTTCATGTTATACTCCAATTTCTGTGATACCACTCAATGACCAAATCTCGTGGATATTTTTCCCGACCTCCCGTTTCAATACGTGGGAAATCTTTGTGGCTGTTAAATCTTGCGTCAAATGTTTTAGGGTCAATCCCAAACATCTTACTAACTTGCTTTTTATTGAGTTCTAGCGGATAAGTTTCCGTTTCATTGTTAATCATTTTCATGACTTTGATTTTGCGATCAATAAGACCCGCTTCAAACTCATCTAGCATTTGTAATAATCTGCTATCCATGATAAAATTACCTCGTAAGTTTTGTTTTGAGTCCGATTCCCGTCGGACTTTTTTTGTTATCTAAATTCGTCTAGGCTGACACCTAAGACATCGGCGATTTTTTTCATTTTGTTAAACGAAATATCTTTTTTACCGATATTCATAATGGTGTTGTAACTAATTCCTGTTTTCTCCGATAACTCTTTTTTACTCATTCCTTTATCAATGAGAATTTTGTCTAGTTTTTTCTTCATAGATTATCCAAACTTCAATATGTTGTGTTTTTGTATATTGACGACACAATATATTGTGTTCTTATATCCTTTCTGATATAATTTATTTGAATATGACCTCTCACCGTTGTATTCAAAAATTATGGAAAGGAGGACAAGCCATGGATAATAAAATTCTTGAGATTTTAGCTGATTATGATATAAAGCCCATTATTAGAGAAAACGTTACAAAAGAAATGGATAAAATCAATCTCGATTTAACTGAAACTCAAAAACAACAGGTCTTAGATTTATTGTTGAGAATTAGTGAGGATTCAGCTAAAAAAATGTTACTTAGTGTTTTTAAAACACTTGAAGAATTAGGAAAGGTTCAAATTGAAAAATGAATTTTTCGATAATTATCAAATATTGACTCTAATAACTCTTCTAAGGTAATCCTTTTTTTAAACTCTGGAATGACTAGCTTATCAGCTGGTCTTTTTTGATACGGATATCGCTTTGGTCTCATGTGTTTCCTTTCTATCTGTGTAGTTCCTCCTACCGTGCTATAATGAGATTATCATTACGGAAAGGAGATAAGTTATGCAACGTCAATACGTTTCATCTAGTAACGTCCGAAGTGTTGGTTGGGAAAATAACACTTTGGAAGTTGAGTTTAATAATGGTTCTATTTACCATTATCACAATGTAAGCCAAACGGAATACCGTTCTGTTCTGGTTGGGTCTGTTGGCTCAAATATTCATAGATTAGCTAAAATACACACTTATACACGTATTGTCTAATCTAGTAGAGTTCCGCTCACTGGGTGGAACTCTTTTGTTTCCACAAGCCGAATACCATCCACCGTGATAATAATCTTGCTATGTAAACACGTCTTTGCTAGAAATTCCGATCCAACTTCTAGTTGTTTGATTAAATCTTCTGGCACACTTTTCTCCCTTCGTTAGTTTTGTTCTTTTTAGTGAACATTATTTGTAAAAAAAATTCCTATTTGATCTTTTGAAAATCCTAAGATGTGAACTACTTTCGCCAATTCGTCAGCATCAAATGAAACAATTCCATTTTCACGTTTCGCATAACGTGCCCTATCAGACCAACCCATCTGCTCAGCCATATAGTCTTGGGTATAACCTTTTGCTATTCTTTCGGCTTTAACTCGTAAATAGTCAACTCCCATAAAAATCCTCCTCTCATTGTATTGTGTTTTGTTCTCCCGAGTGAACAATTTTAGTTTACAACTTTTGTTCTTTATTGTCAACAAATAAATCAAAAAAGTTTAAAAAGTTTTTCCAGGGGTTTTTGTTGTGCTTTTTAGGGAACGGTGGTATAATTCTTTTAAGGAGTGAAATATGCGAACTAATGAAGAAATTATCACAATTATTGATGAACTAAGAAAAGAAAAGAGGCTATCTATCAGCGAGTTAGCAAGACAGGTAGGGATGGCTAAGTCTGGACTATCAAGGTATTTCAATAGGACAAGGGGATTCCCCCTTGATAGAGCGAATGATTTCGCTAAAGTTCTAGGAGTAACTCCTGAATTTTTACTAGGGGTACAACCTATTAATAGCGAAGATAAAATCACTACGACAGAAATATCTAATCAACCTGAAATCGTTTCTATCTACAACCAACTAGAACAACCTAGACAAGAAAAAGTCCTCAGCTTCGCTAACGAACAATTAGAAGAACAAAATAAAGTTGTTTCTATGTTCGATAAAAAGCTTGAGGAGACAGAAGATTATATCAATGATTATGTCGAGGGTCTTGTTGCGGCAGGTAACGGTACTTTTCAAGAAGACAACCTACATATGGAAGTTAGATTGCGTGCTAGTGATGTTCCTGAAGAATATGATACTATTGCAAAAGTAGCTGGCGATTCAATGGAACCACTTATTCAAGACAACGACCTTTTGTTTATTAATATCACTTCACAGGTCGATATTAACGATATTGGTATTTTTCAAATTAACGGAAAAAACTTTGTTAAGAAGCTAAAGCGTGACTACGGTGGTGCTTGGTATCTTCAAAGCTTGAACAACAACTACGAAGAAATATACTTGTCTGAAGATGATAATATCAGAACTATCGGAGAAGTCGTAGATATTTATAGGGAGGGATAGGCAGGAGCAGAAATGGATAGTAAAGCATTGAATAAACAAAATTTAAGCCGTAGCAAGAAAATTCTATTGAATATCTCTGATAATCCGAAAAATCCCAAATTTTACAAATTATCAAGACAAGAACTCGAGCGCGCTAAAATTTTTAAAACAGAAAACTTAATTAAATCTCAAAAATATCAGAGATACAAACGAGGAACTATCGTCTTTATTCATTTTGGAATAAATATCGGCAATGAATTTTCCGATTCGCACTTTGGGATTGTGCTGAATAAAAAAGATCATCCCAATAACGGAAAGCTAACTATCTTACCGCTAACATCAAAAAATTCTAAAGAGAGTCTGTCAATTAACAAAGAGATTTTTACGAGCATAATGGATGATGCCGAAAAAACAGTTCAAACAGTTCAAAATGTGCTAAACCTAACAACTGAAGTGGAACGGATACACCACTCGTTACCAGTTCCCCCAGCGTTTTTTCAGATTAAAAAAGAAAATAAATATCATGATATATGGATGAAATATTACAATAGATATGACCCTAAAGGGGTTCATGTGCCCGTAGCAAACATCACTGTCCGAAAATGGATACAATCAGACTTAGACAAAATTAACTTCCTCAAAAAAAGATATGCAAATTATGACAAGGTGTCCTACACCAAGCTGGACTCAATCACTTCTGTCAGCAAACTAAAAATCGCTAAACCAATTAACGATCTTGACCCTGTCGGAAAAATAACATTGTCCAAAGAAATCATGGACAACATTGATAAAGCTCTCGCAAGGCAGTTATTATCTGGCCAGTGGGGGAAACTTGACAATTAAATATCACTATGTTAGAATTAAGGTGTAATTTTGGTAGCCTCGCTACCACTGAAACATTATTTTGGAGTGTCCAACTCCACTGTGAGCGCCTGTTTTCGAATAAGCGCCCTTTTTTTGTTTTAAAAAACTAAAAAAGCCCCACGCTCAATTTTAGCGAGGAGAGCGTGAGGCAAAACCGTATAAGAAAAAAGCATTAAATGGCTCGTTTTCTTGTACCCATTTTAACAGAAAAATGAGGTGAAAACAATGGCAAAATTTAGGAAGCGCGGCAATAAGTGGTCCTATCGCATTTACTACACAGATAACCAAGGAATAAAACGAGAAAAGTCAAAGGGCGGATTCGCTACTAAGGCTCTAGCTTCTGCTGCTGCGATTAAAGCTGAAGCAAACATTAACAAAGATAATAGCAATGAAGATATAACCCTTTATGATTTTTGTAAAGATTGGGCAGAAATTTACAAACGTCCACACGTTGTCGACAAAACTTGGGAAACTTACACTAAAAACCTCAAACACATCAAAAAATATTTTGGCGATATCAAGCTTAATAAAGTAACACATACCTTTTACCAAAAAATAATCAACGAGTTTGCCAAAAAATATGCACAAGAAACACTTGAAAAGTTCCACTATCAAATTAAAGGGGCTGTCAATGTAGCAGTTAGAGGTGGACTTATCAAAACAAATTTTGCCGAAGGTGCGATTGTAAAATCTCAAAAAGAAGCTAGAGCAAAAGAATTTGATTTCCTTGAAGAGGATGAATACCTTAATCTAATCAAAGTAACGAGTGAGAAATACCAGTATATTTCCTACTTTACTCTATACATCATAGCAGTGACTGGACTACGATTCGCCGAAGCGACCGGAATAACTTGGAATGACATAGACTTTGAAAAGGGATCTATAGACATTAATAAATCATTTGATTACTCAAAAACTCAAGAATTCAAGGAAACAAAAAACGAGCAATCAAAAAGACAAATTCCAATTGATCATCAAACTATAAAATTGCTCAAAGCATTTAAAGCAAATCATTATAAAGAAAACAAATTAAATAGGGTGCTATGCGGAGCTTCTAACTCACTCTGCAATAGATTAGTTAAAAAAATTGTTGGTCGTCCTGTGCGTAATCACTCTCTACGTCATACTTACGCATCTTTTTTAATCTTAAAGGGCGTTGACCTAATATCCATATCTCAGTTGCTTGGGCATGAGAACCTAAACATCACTTTAAAAGTGTATGCTCATCAGCTAGATAAACTCAAAGAAAAGAACAATCAGGTAATAAAAGACATCTTCGGAAATTTGACCGATTTTTGACCGACTTTATTTCCTTTTTTCTCTTTTTTTATCCTGTCGTAAAAAATAAAAACCTTGATTTAACAACATTTTTAAGAAGTTAATCAAGGTTTGTTTTGTATACTAAAGGCGGTAGACGGATTTGAACCGACGATCAAGCTTTTGCAGAGCCGTGCCTTACCACTTGGCTATACCGCCACAACAAAAACTATTTTACCTTAAAAGAAATCATTCGTCAAGATAAAATTATATGACAATTGGATGTTTGTTTTAAGGCTGCTTAATTTTTTTCGTCACAAAGAAGAAGAAAAATGTTATTAAGATTAATTTTGTCAGAAAATATCATTTCTATTGACCTTTGTTATGAAAGGGTTTTCGCCTTATTTAGAATGATTTTAATTAATGTGATGTTTTTCACACTTGAATTGTCAGAAAAAATACAGATAAATCCAGTAAAATCAAGGGTTTTATGAGTGGACAGAATCATTTTCTTTTCTTATAATACAACTATATTAAGTTAAAAAAAGGAGGACACTTTACATGTCTTTAGTTGGAAAAGAAATTGCTGAATTTTCAGCACAAGCCTACCATAATGGTAAATTTATTAGCGTGACAAGCGAAGATGTCAAAGGAAAATGGGCGATCTTCTGCTTCTACCCTGCAGATTTCTCATTCGTTTGTCCTACAGAATTGGGTGACTTACAAGAACAATATGAAGCACTCAAAGCATTAGACGTTGAAGTGTACTCAGTTTCAACCGATACACACTTTGTTCATAAAGCTTGGCACGATGACTCTGATGTTGTTGGTACTATCACTTACCCTATGATTGGTGACCCATCTCACGCTATCTCAAGAGACTTTGACGTTCTTGGTGAAGATGGACTTGCTCAACGTGGTACTTTCATCATTGACCCAGATGGTGTTATCCAAATGATGGAAATCAATGCTGATGGTATTGGCCGCGATGCAAGTACTTTGATCGATAAAATCCATGCAGCCCAATACGTGCGCAAACATCCAGGTGAAGTTTGTCCAGCTAAATGGAAAGAAGGCGCTGAAACATTGACACCTAGCCTTGACCTTGTCGGCAAGATTTAGCCCATAAAGGAGGAAAGCCATGGCATTAAGTCCTGACATTAAAGAACAACTTAACCAATACCTTGCTCTTTTAGAATCTGATCTTGTTTTAGAGACTTACCTTGGTGAGGATGACAATTCTCAAAAAGTAAAAGAGTTTATTGAAGAGATTGCATCAATGTCTGATCGTATCAGTGTTGAAAAAGCAGTCTTAAAACGTCAACCAAGTTTCAAAGTCACTCAAAAAGGCCAAGATAGCGGTGTTGTTTTTGCCGGTCTTCCTTTAGGGCATGAGTTTACGTCATTTATTCTAGCACTCTTACAGGTGTCTGGACGAGCTCCTAAGGTAGACCAAGATGTGATTGATCGCATCAAAACTATTGACCGTCCTTTGAGCTTTGAAACTTATGTCAGCTTATCCTGCCATAACTGTCCAGATGTTGTTCAAGCCTTGAACATTATGTCTGTGCTCAATCCGAACATCTCTCACACTATGGTTGAGGGAGGCATGTTCCAAGAAGAGGTTAAAGCAAAAGGCATCATGTCTGTGCCGACTGTCTTCTTGAATGATGAAGAATTCACTTCTGGTCGTGCTACTATTGAGCAACTCATTGAGCAAGTCTCAGGCCCTCTTTCAGAAGAAGCCTTCGCTGATAAAGGAACTTATGATGTTCTCGTTATCGGTGGTGGACCTGCTGGTAATAGTGCTGCTATTTATGCCGCTCGTAAGGGGCTAAAAACAGGACTTCTGGCTGAAACCTTTGGTGGCCAAGTCATGGAAACTGTTGGTATTGAAAACATGATTGGTACCCTTTATACTGAGGGACCAAAATTGATGGCAGAAATCGAAGCACATACTAAGTCTTATGAAGTGGATATTATCAAGGCTCAACTAGCGACTTCTATCACTAAAAATGAGGAAGTAGAAGTTACCTTGGCTAATGATGCCGTCTTGAAAGCTAAGACAGCTATTTTGGCACTTGGTGCTAAATGGCGTAACATCAACGTTCCTGGAGAAGATGAGTTCCGTAACAAAGGGGTGACTTACTGTCCTCACTGTGACGGCCCACTCTTTGAAGGTAAAGACGTTGCCGTTATTGGTGGTGGTAACTCTGGTTTAGAGGCAGCTCTTGATTTGGCTGGCTTAGCGAAGCATGTCTACGTGCTTGAGTTCTTACCAGAACTAAAAGCAGATAAGGTCCTACAAGACCGTGCAGCTCAAACTGACAACATGACCACTCTTAAGAATGTTGCCACAAAAGATATCGTTGGTGAAGACCATGTGACAGGACTTAACTACACCGAACGTGATGGTGGTCAAGAAAAACATATTGACCTTGAAGGTGTCTTTGTCCAAATCGGACTTGTCCCAAATACAGGTTGGCTAAAAGACAGTGGTATCAACTTAACGGATCGTGGCGAAATTATCGTTGACAAACATGGTTCAACCAATATTCCTGGTATTTTTGCAGCTGGAGACTGTACGGATTCAGCTTACAAGCAAATCATCATTTCTATGGGATCTGGTGCTACTGCTGCGATTGGTGCCTTTGACTACCTGATTCGTCAATAATTTATCTCTTTATTAAAACACACTATTCTAAGTTAAAAAGAGCACTTCAGTCGAAGTGCTCTTTTAGTGTCTTAATGAGTCTCTTTTTCAAATTCTTTTAGACAATGCGTCCTTGATCAACTACTAAGCGACCTTTTTTATAGACTTGATGAATCAAGTTTGTGGCGAAGAAATAAAGCGGGTAATCACTATTTGGAGCGTCAAAGATTGCAATATCAGCTTCTTTTCCGACCTCTAAACTTCCTACACGATCTTGGCGATTGACTGAATAGGCAGCATTAATAGTAACCGCATTGAAGACTTCAATCGGAGTTAGGCGCAGCACGAAGCAGCCTAGTTGCATAACAAACTGCATATTTGCGGTTGGACATGATCCAGGGTTACTGTCTGTTGATAAGGTAATGGCCATCCCTGCGTCAATCATTTTACGAGCAGGAGCGTAGGTATCTTCCATTAAACTAAAGGTTGTAGCAGGTAGTAAATTCCCGATAACACCTGCTTGACTCATTTTGGCAATGCCTTCATCTGTCGCCATCATCAGATGCTCAGCACTGGTAGTTTCAAGCTCGGCTGCTACATCAACCCCACCGATCGATGCAATTTCATCTGCATGGATGCGCAATTTAAAGCCTAAGTCTTTGGCTTTTGCAAAAGATAGCGTGATTCATCTGCTGTAAAGACATTTTTCTCACAGAAAATATCACAGAATTCTGCCAATCCTTCTTCTTTCACTTTAGGTAACATCTCAGACACAATGGTATCAAGATAAGCTTTTGAATTGCCTTTGTATTCTTCTGGGATAGCATGGGCCGCCATAAAAATTGACCCCAAATCAATGGTGTGATCACGATCAAGTGCTGCTACAACGTCTAATTGACGCTTCTCTGTCTCCCAATCTAAACCATAACCACTTTTAGCCTCAACTGTCGTAACACCATGCAATAACATATAGTCTAACAGTCTTTTGGATTTTTGATACAAAGTGTCAAAATCGGCTGCACGAGTAGCTCTAACCGTGCTTAAAATACCGCCTCCTTGTGCTAAAATATCTAAGTAGGAAACCCCTGCTAGTTTTTGGGCAAATTCGTGCTCACGACTACCACCATACACCAAGTGCGTATGGCAATCAATAATACCAGGTGTCGCTAGCTTCCCTTCATAGGAGATTAGATCTGTTTCTGGTCCTATAAGCTCCTGGTTTGGTTCACCAGAACCCAGTGCCAGAATTTTCCCATCCTTGATAGCAACATAGGCATCCTCAATCACCTCTGCTTGTGCCATTTCTTCTCCAGCAAGGGGATGACCTGGGTCACGAGGTGTCAATAATTGATTAAAATGCATCAGTATTCGTTCAGCGACCATATAAAAACCTCCATGAAATCAAGAAACGTAATGTTGTTAGGCTCAAAGGATTTGTTAGGAAAACACCTTGTTCTTTGATAAACCTGTCATTCAACTGTTAAAACTAAGATACCAAAGCCAAGCTAAAAAGAACAGCATTTGCCTCTAGCTGACTCTTATCATGTCCCCATTCTATCCTCAAAGCGTCAAATTTTAGTCAAAAAATGACAAGAAGAGAAATTATCAATAGCATTTAACGATTTTTGCTCGGGGTGACTATTTATAGACTAGCTTAAGTTAGACTTAGGGGGAAATAAATTTTAGGAGGAATTTTCCATGTCATTTTACAGTGAAAATGAAATAGCAGCAGCTATGACTGTTAAATTGGATGATGTTTTACCTGAAAAGACTGTCTTTGAAGAAGGTATTCGTCGCGCACCAGACAGGGGCTTTCGTCTCAGTCAAGCTCAAACCGAAATTGCCTTAAAAAACGCCCTACGCTATGTGCCACAAAAATTCCATGAAGATGTCATTCCAGAGTTTCTGGAAGAACTCAAAACAAGGGGACGCATCTATGGTTACAGATGGCGTCCAAATGAAGGCATTTACGGCAAACCAATTGATGAGTATAAAGGAAATTGTACCGCCGCAAAAGCCATGCAAGTCATGATTGATAATAATCTTTCTTTTGATATTGCCCTTTACCCTTACGAATTAGTTACTTATGGGGAAACTGGTTCTGTTTGTGCCAATTGGATGCAGTATTGTTTGATTAAAAAATACCTAGAAGTCATGACAGAAGAACAGACTTTAGTCGTTGAATCCGGTCATCCGGTCGGTCTCTTCAAATCAAAAGCAAGTGCTCCGCGGGTTATTATCACCAATGGTCTTTTAGTTGGTGAATATGACAATATGAAAGATTGGGAAATTGCTGAAGAGATGGGGGTGACTAACTATGGTCAAATGACTGCTGGCGGTTGGATGTATATTGGACCTCAAGGGATTGTCCATGGTACCTTCAATACCCTCCTGAATGCGGGTCGCTTAAAACTTGGTGTCGCAGATGATGGTGATTTGACTGGAAAACTCTTCATCTCATCTGGTCTAGGCGGTATGAGTGGGGCTCAAGGTAAGGCTGCTGAGATTGCTAAAGCAGTTGCCATTGTAGCCGAGGTCGATCAATCCCGTATTGAGACCCGCCATTCACAAGGTTGGATCAGCCAAATCGCAGAAAGCCCAGAAGAAGCTGTTCAATTAGCTCAAAAAGCTATGGAAGATAAGGAGTCAACCTCAATTGCCTACCATGGTAATATCGTTGACTTGCTGGAATATGTTGATGAAAATAATATTCATGTTCATCTCTTGTCAGACCAAACCTCTTGTCATAATGTTTACGATGGCGGCTATTGTCCAGTTGATATTAGCTTTGAAGAACGAACTCGTCTCTTGGCAGAAGATAAGGACAGATTCCATAAATTGGTAGATGATACCTTAGCCCGTCACTTTGAAGCTACTAAGAGTTTAACTCAAAAAGGCACTTACTTCTTTGATTACGGCAATGCCTTTATGAAGGCTGTTTATGATTCAGGTATCAAGGACATTTCAAAAAATGGCAATGATGACAAAGACGGCTTTATCTGGCCTTCGTATGTCGAAGATATCATGGGACCTATGCTCTTTGACTATGGTTATGGGCCTTTCCGTTGGGTCTGTCTAAGTGGTAAACACGAAGACTTGGTAGCTACTGACAAAGCTGCCATGGAAGCTATCGATCCTGAACGCCGTTACCAAGACCGTGATAACTACAACTGGATTCGCGATGCTGAAAAAAATCAACTGGTAGTTGGTACCCAAGCGCGTATCCTTTATCAAGATTGTTTAGGGCGCGTCAATATTGCTCTTAAATTTAACGAACTCGTTCGTCAAGTCAAGATTGGTACTGTCATGATTGGTCGTGACCATCATGATGTATCTGGTACTGATTCACCATTCCGTGAAACATCCAATATCAAAGATGGTTCAAATGTCTGTGCGGATATGGCCGTTCAATGTTATGCCGGAAATGCTGCGCGTGGTATGAGTTTAGTTGCTCTCCACAATGGTGGCGGAACTGGTATTGGTAAGGCCATTAATGGTGGCTTTGGTCTGGTCCTTGATGGTAGTGAACGTATTGACGATATTATCAAATCAGCCATTGCTTGGGACACCATGGGGGGCGTTGCTAGACGTAACTGGGCACGTAATGAACATGCCATTGAAACCGCTATTGAGTACAATCGCCTCCATGCTGGTACTGATCACATCACCATCCCTTACCTAGCCAATGATGAGCTAGTCAGTGCCGCTGTTAAAAACCTATTTGACTAAAAACGAAGCAAAAAGGTTATCCTCTTGATAACTAACTTTCCCCAAAGGAGATTAAGATGGCAAAAATTGTTGAATGTATTCCAAATTTTTCAGAAGGTCGTAACCAAGACGTCATTGATGGCCTTGTTAAAACTGCCAAAAGTGTCGCTGGTGTAACACTACTCGATTATTCGTCAGACGCTAGTCACAACCGTAGTGTATTTACCTTGGTTAGTGATGAAGAATCAATCCAAGAAGTCGCTTTTCAGTTAGTGAAATACGCTTCTGAAAATATCGATATGACCAAACATCACGGAGAACACCCTCGTATGGGAGCAACTGATGTCTGCCCATTTGTGCCAATCAAAGACATTACGACACAAGAGTGTGTCGAGATTTCTAAACAAGTAGCAGAGCGCATTAACCGTGAATTAGGGATTCCAATCTTCCTCTACGAAGACTCTTCCTCACGTCCAGAGCGTCAAAACTTAGCCAAAGTCCGTAAAGGGCAATTCGAAGGCATGCCTGAAAAACTCTTAGAAGAAGACTGGGCACCTGATTATGGCGACCGCAAAATTCACCCTACTGCTGGTGTGACAGCTGTTGGAGCACGTATGCCTCTGGTTGCTTTCAATGTCAACTTAGATACCAACAATGTGGAAGTGGCTAAAAATATTGCCAAAATAATCCGTGGATCATCAGGTGGCTATAAATATTGTAAAGGAATCGGCCTCATGCTTGAAGACCGCAACATTGCTCAAGTCTCAATGAATATGGTCAATTTTGAAAAATGTTCCCTTTATCGCACCTTTGAAACCATCAAATTTGAAGCACGTCGCTACGGTGTGAATGTTATTGGTTCTGAAATCATCGGCTTAGCACCTGCTAAAGCCTTAGTAGATGTGGCTGAATACTATTTACAGGTAGAAGACTTTGATTACCACAAACAAGTGTTAGAAAACAATTTATTAGGCTAGGGGGTGTCTTATGGGATTAGTTGATTTAAGTTTGACGGATTTTGCTAAGGTACTTGGCTCAGATGCGCCAGCTCCTGGAGGCGGATCTGCTGCTGCACTATCCGGTGCCAACGGCATTTCTTTAACCAAAATGGTTTGTGAATTGACGCTTGGCAAGAAAAAGTATGCCGACTATCAAGACATTATTGAAGACCTTCACACCAAAAGTAGTCGCTTGCAACAGGACTTATTAGATGCCATTGACAAGGATACAGAAGCTTTTAATCTGGTCTCTGCTGTCTTTGACATGCCAAAAGAAACAGATGAGGATAAGCTGGCTCATAAAGAAGCCATGCAAAGTGCTCTAAAAGAAGCTGCCAAATCCCCCTTACAGATGATGAACTTGATGTTAGAAGCTCTTGAAACTACCAAAGCTGCCGTTGGAAAATCAAACACCAATGCCGCTAGTGACTTAGGAGTTGCTGCGCTTTCCTTAAAAGCTGGCTTACAAGGAGCCTGGCTCAATGTTTTGATTAACTTATCAGGCATCAAAGACCAGGAATTTGTCTCTGATTATCAGCACCAAGGGCAAACTCTATTAGACAAGGGCTGTCACTTAGCCGATCAGATTTATGAAGAGATCCTTGGAATGGTTTAATGATGTAAAGGAGCAAACATGGTGTTATCAGATATTGACATTGCCAATTCAGTTGAAATGAGCCCTATTACAGATGTGGCTCAATCCATTGGTATTGAAGAGGATGCCTTAACCCTCTATGGAAAATATAAGGCAAAAATTGATGCCCGACAATTAGCTAAGTTAAAAGAGAAAAAAGATGGTAAATTAATCTTAGTCACTGCCATCTCCCCAACGCCAGCTGGTGAAGGTAAAACAACCACTTCCGTTGGCTTAGTAGATGCGCTTTCTGCCATTGGCAAGAAGGCTGTCATCGCCTTACGTGAACCCTCTTTAGGTCCCGTCTTTGGGATTAAAGGAGGTGCTGCAGGTGGTGGTCACGCGCAGGTAGTACCCATGGAAGATATTAACCTTCACTTTACAGGAGATTTCCATGCCATCGGAGTTGCCAACAATCTCTTAGCGGCTCTTATTGACAATCACATTCACCACGGTAATGCCTTAGGCATTGATTCCAGACGCATCACTTGGAAGCGTGTGGTGGATATGAATGATCGCCAGTTGCGTCATATTGTCAATGGGCTACAAGGTAAGGTCAACGGTGTTCCACGTGAAGATGGCTACGACATTACGGTCGCTTCTGAAATCATGGCTATACTTTGCCTGTCTGAAACAATCACAGACCTGAAAGGACGCCTTGAAAAAATCATCATCGGTTATAATTTCCAAGGAGAGCCTGTCACTGCTAAAGCCCTCAAAGCTGGTGGTGCCTTAGCAGCTCTTCTTAAAGATGCGATTCACCCTAACCTTGTCCAAACCTTGGAACACACACCTGCTATTATTCACGGTGGCCCATTTGCTAATATCGCTCATGGCTGTAATAGTATCCTAGCCACCAAATTAGCTCTAAAATACGGAGATTATGCAGTTACAGAAGCTGGCTTTGGTGCAGATTTGGGTGCTGAAAAATTCATTGACATCAAATGTCGCATGTCTGGACTTCGCCCATCTGCTGTAGTCTTAGTGGCTACTATCCGTGCCCTTAAGATGCATGGCGGTGTGCCAAAAGCAGACCTAGCTACTGAAAATGTTCAGGCTGTTATAGATGGTCTTCCTAATCTAGACAAACACTTGGCTAACATCCAAGAAGTCTATAGGCTTCCAGTAGTTGTTGCCATTAACAAATTCCCCTTAGATACCGAGGCTGAATTAGAGGCTGTCTATGCTGCTTGTCAAAAACGCGATGTTGATGTGGTTATCTCAGACGTTTGGGCAAATGGCGGCGCTGGTGGTCGTGAACTAGCTGACCAAGACAACCACTTTAGCTTTGTTTACCATGAAAATGATAGTATTGAAACCAAGCTTACTAAAATTGTCACTAAAGTCTATGGCGGAAAAGGTATCAGTCTAACCCCTGCGGCCAAGCGAGAAATGGCTGAATTAGAAAAACTCGGTTTTGGCAACTATCCCATTTGTATGGCTAAGACCCAGTATTCCTTCTCAGATGATGCCAAACGCTTAGGTGCACCAAAAGATTTCACCCTTAAAATCAGTAATCTGAAGGTATCTGCCGGTGCTGGATTTATCGTTGCTCTAACAGGTGCTATCATGACCATGCCTGGTCTTCCTAAGGTACCTGCCAGTGAAAAAATAGATATCGATGAGGAGAGTAATATCACAGGATTGTTCTAAAATTAAGACGAGGAGATAGGAAATGATTGATATCAGCCTAATAAGACCATCTGATTATGTCCAATCTGACTGGTCCGGAGGAAAAACCACTCAACTTTACCTCTACCCAGAAAAGGGGCATTATAAGCCAGGTCATTTCGCTTATCGTCTCTCTACTGCCACTGTCGCCCTTAGGCAAACCACCTTTACCCTCTTAGAGGATTACCACCGACTCTTGATGCCTTTAGATAAAACCATTATCTTAAGTGATCTCAGTCACTCAAAAGAGATTTCCCTAGCTCCCTTTGAAAGTTACGCTTTTGAAGGCAGTTCACGAATGGTTAGCCGAGGCACCTGCCAAGACGTTAACCTCATCTATGATGATCATTACAAAGGACAGTTAAAAGCCATTTGGCAGGCAGATGACATAGAGGAATCTAGCGCTCATATCCATTTGATTTACGCGCTAGAAGATATTGAGATCAAACTGGAAAACCAGCAACAGATAACCTTACCTCACAAACACCTATTAGTCCTTAAAGACAATCAACAAAAGACAAACTGGCACATGTCCCAAAAAGGCAAGACCTACCAAAAACCATTGGCTATTTGGACAGAACTCTGGGAAACCCTATGATAGGAGAGAACCTCTCTTATCATAGGTTAATTTCTCACTTATTAGCACCTATTAGGAAAACATGACACATCGCTTCTTTATGCCTTCTTGTCACTTATAAGTGACCAAGGTAATTGATACAAAAAGGAGAGCTTTTATGGCGTCTAATCACATGAACGAACAAGAAAGAGAACAAGCAAAATTTAGCTTGAGCGGTGCAACATTGTATGGTATCAATGCTGTCATCGGCTCTGGAATCTTTCTATTACCCCAAGCTATCTATAAGGGGCTTGGACCTGCTGCAATTGCTGTTATGTTTGGAACAGCAATCTTAACAATCATGTTAGCTGTCTGTTTTGCGGAAGTTTCTGGCTATTTTGGGAAAAATGGCGGAGCTTTCCAATACTCAAAACGTGCATTTGGAGATTTCGTTGGCTTTAACGTGGGTATCTTAGGCTGGGCTGTTACCATATTTGCTTGGGCAGCCATGGCAGCTGGATTTGCCAAAATGTTTATCATTACTTTCCCATCTTTTGAAGGAAAAAATATCCCGCTTAGTATAGGCCTAGTCATCTTATTATCCCTAATGAATATTGCTGGGTTAAAGACTTCCAAAATCTTTACCATTACGGCTACGATTGCAAAATTAATTCCTATTGTTGCTTTTTCCATCTGTACCCTCTTCTTTATTAAAAATGGTCTGCCTAACTTTACACCCTTTGTACAGTTAGAAGAAGGAATGGATTTGTTAGGGGCTATCTCTAATACTGCCGTTTACATTTTCTATGGATTTATCGGTTTTGAAACCCTCTCTATTGTCGCTGGCGAGATGCGTGATCCCGAAAAGAATGTGCCTCGTGCTATCCTTGGTTCCATCAGTATCGTGTCCATCTTATACATGTTAATTATTGCAGGTACCATCGCAATGCTTGGTCCTACAATCATGATGAGTAACGCTCCCGTTCAGGATGCCTTTATGAAAATGATTGGCCCTGCGGGTGCTTGGATGGTCTCAATCGGTGCGCTAATTTCCATTACAGGACTTAACTTGGGAGAGTCTATCATGGTTCCTCGCTACGGTGCTGCTATCGCTGACGAAGGGCTATTACCAGCAGCTATTGCTAAGAAAAATCGAAATGGGGCTCCATTAGTTGCCATTGCCATTTCAAGCACTATTGCCATCATCCTTCTTTTGACAGGATCCTTTGAACATTTAGCAACTCTCAGCGTTGGCTTTCGTTTCTTCCAATACATTCCAACTGCTCTTGCCGTTATGAAATTACGCAAAGAAGAACCAGAAGCAAAAGTTGTTTTTAGAGTACCTTTTGGTCCTGTTATCCCTTGGATTGCTGTCATCATTAGTTTATTGATGATTTGGGGTGATAACCCCAAAAACTTTATCTATGGTGCCGTTGGTGTCGCTATAGCAAGTAGCATTTATTTCCTCATGTATGGTCGAAAAAAAAGATCTCAACCTTTTCCACCTGAAGAAAGAATATAGGAGAATAAACCATGACAAAAATCATTCATTTAGATGGTAATAGTTTAAGGCTTGAAGATGTTGTAGCTGTAGCGCGTGATGGTGTCACCTGTCACATTGCTGAAGCTGCCAAAGAAGATGTTAAAGCCTCACGGCAAATTGTTGATGATATTGTCCGTGACAAACGTGTGGTCTATGGTATCAATACAGGATTTGGCTCTCTGTGTAACGTCAGTATCTCACCAGAAGATACTGTCCAACTCCAAGAAAACTTAATTCGTACTCATGCGAGTGGCTTTGGTGACCCATTGCCAGAAGACGCCGTGCGTGCTATCATGCTTATCCGTATCAATTCCTTAGTCAAAGGCTTCTCTGGCATTCGTTTATCAACCATCGAGACACTTCTTGACATGTTAAATAAAGGGGTGCACCCTTATATTCCTGAAAAAGGCTCGCTAGGGGCCTCGGGAGATTTAGCACCTCTTGCTCATATGGTTCTCCCTATGTTAGGACTTGGAAAAGCATACTATGAAGGGCAACTCCTATCAGGAAAAGAAGCCATGGACAAGGCAGGGATTGCATGCATTGATTTGGCGGCTAAAGAAGGCCTCGCCCTCATTAATGGCACCACTACCGTCCTAACTGGTATCGGTGCCCTAGCCACCTATGATGCTATCCAGTTGCTGAAATTATCTGACTTGGCTGGCACCTTGTCTTTAGAAGTTCATAACGGTATTACCAGTCCATTTGAAGAAAAACTTCATACCATTCGTCCACAAAGCGGTCAGTTAGCAACGGCACGTAATATTCGTCACCTGCTTGAAGGTAGCCAAAACACAACCCTTGCTACTCAAGAGCGTGTTCAAGACCCTTACACCCTTCGTTGCATTCCTCAAATTCACGGGGCAAGTAAAGACAGCATTGCCTACGTCAAAACCAAGGTTGAAATTGAAATCAATTCTGTCACCGATAACCCTATTATCTGTAAAGATGGTCACGTGATTTCAGGTGGTAACTTCCACGGTGAACCAATGGCACAGCCTTTTGATTTCCTTGGTATCGCTATTTCTGAGATCGGAAACGTGTCAGAACGTCGCGTGGAACGCTTAGTCAATAGTCAGTTAAGCAAGTTGCCATCCTTCCTAGTCAAACATCCTGGCCTAAATTCAGGCTTTATGATTACCCAATATGCCTGCGCATCACTAGCTTCTGAAAACAAGGTGCTCTCTCACCCTGCTAGTGTGGATTCGATTCCGTCTTGTGAAAACCAAGAAGATTTTGTCAGCATGGGCACAACTGCAGCTCGTAAAGCAGGTGAAATCCTTAAGAATTCTCGCCGCATCGTTGCCACTGAAATCATGGCAGCCTGCCAAGTTTTGGATCTCAAAACGAATCAGCAAGCCCTTGGAAAAGGAACTCAAATCGCTTATGACTTCTTCCGTCAACAGGTCAACTTTATTGACCACGATAAAGATATTGAAATCTATGAGGAACTCAACAAGGCTTCCCAAGTCATTGAAAACCCTGACTTCCTCGCTGCTGTGGAAAACGCTGTCGACCTATCTATTCAATTTTAATAATCCCTATGAGGCAGTAGAAGCTGACTGAGTCGCCTCAGCTTCTACTCTTTTTTCATTCTATTTCTTAGCAAAAACCTAAAAAGAGTTGACTCTCTTATTCTTTTTGCTATGATAAACCTAAAAGGAGATGATAACATGTTAGAAGATTACTACCCTGTCAGTACCATCTACTATCATGGGGGTATCGATGACGACTTATATACAGCCAAATGGGGAATGGTCATGACCTTCTTAGACCTTAATGACCCTAGCTTAACTCCCTTTGAAGGGACACATTTTGCTTTAATTGGATTTAAAAGTGACAAAGGGGTTTACATCAATAACGGTCGTGTGGGAGCTGTGGAAAGCCCCGCTGCCATTCGTAGCCAGTTAGCCAAATTCCCTTGGCACCTAGGCAGTCAGGTCAATGTTTATGATGTTGGAAACATTGATGGGCCAAACAGATCCCTGCAAGAATTGCAAGCCAGCTTATCAAAAGCCATTCAACGCATGAGAGAGCTAAACCTGCGTCCCATCGTACTTGGAGGTGGACACGAAACCGCCTATGGCCATTACTCTGGACTGCTAGCTTCATTGCCAGAAGAAGATAAAGAGTTAGCTGTTATCAATCTGGACGCTCATTTTGATTTACGTCCTTATGATCAAAATGGCCCCAACTCCGGCACAGGATTTAGGCAAATGTTTGACGATGCGGTTGCGAGTGACAGACTCTTTAAATACTTGGTCTTAGGGATTCAAGAGCATAATAATAATCTCTTTCTCTTTGATTTTGTTGCCAAATCTAAAGGCATCGCCTTTTTAACTGGCCAAGATATCTACAAATTGGGCTATCAAAAAGTCTGTCAAATCATTGATCATTTTTTAGAAGGGCAAAAGCAGGTCTACTTAACCATTGACATGGATTGCTTTGCGGTGGGAGCTGCTCCTGGTGTCAGCGCCATTCAGTCTCTAGGGGTTGATCCTAACCTAGCTGTTTTGGTTTTACAACATATTGCAGCCAGTGGCAAACTCTTGGGATTTGACATTGTGGAAGTGTCTCCTCCTCACGATATCGATCATCACACCGCAAATCTTGCCGCAACTTTTATTTTCTATTTGGTGCAAATTATGGCACAGCACCCATAAAAAAAGGCCCTTCTGTTAGTAAACAGAAGGGCCTTTTTGATAGATTTATGACGATAAAAGTTTTTGGGCTAACCTGTCTAGTTCTTTGATAAGTAATTTGTCCCGATAAGGATTGAGATAAGTTTTAGCTCTTTCATAATAATAATCAAAACGCTTATCAAGCAGTTGGCTTAAAGATGATAACTCTTCCTTTGTTAGAAAATGATTTTCTAAGATTAAGTGAGACTTAACCTTAGCCATAACATAAAACACCATCCCCTTATCTCTCGGATTACTATAACGATTAATAAAACTTTCCTGATGAGTTAACAAATCAATAATAGCTTGATAACGGCCATTCCCCCAATCAATAAGTCCTAGATACATCTCTAACTGGGTTTCTTTCCAAGGATGAACGTGATTTTTCAAGGCCTCTTTAGCTAGTTTTAAGAACCGCTCTGACTTTTTAGTGTCGCCTAAGTAATAATAAGAAATCCCTAGCCCAATATAAAAGACACTTACCGATAATTCTGCTGGCTTATTAGCTGTCAGAGAAATAGCTTCTTTTTGAAGAAGAATAGCTTCTTGAAATCGTCCTTTCATCTGCTCCATTTCAGCTAAATAATCTAAAGCCGCCGCAATTTGAATAGCATACTTATTTTGCAAAGCTGGTCTAACCCTGAAGAATTGAATTGACTGATGAATCAATCGCTCTGCTTCTTCTAAGTCACCGTCAATCAGATGGTAGAGGCCTTTTAATCGTAAATTAATGGTAATGGCTTCAAAATTATTAGCCTCTACAGCAGCATCTAAAGACAGTTCCGTGTAATAGTGCATCTCAGGCTTGTTTTCAACCTGAATACAGTAATGAATGAGCTGGCGATATCCCTCCAAGAGAAAAGAAGTTAAATTGAGTTCCCTAGCTAAGGAAATGACTTTTTGAATATGTTTTATCCCATCTTGGTAACGTCCTGATCGGATATCATAGCGCCCCTCTAAATAAGAAAAGCGAATCATAAGCTGCTGAAAATCACGACTATTCTCATAATTAGCTTCCAAGTCTTGAATGCTTTTACGAATTGTCTTAAATTGTTTTTCCAAGAGCAGATGATTCTCACACTCCGTTTTTTCTACCAAACCTAGTCTCTTAGAGTATATCGGGAAGAGTTCGTGCTGAAACTGTAACGTAGCATCTAAGTAATTTAAGCGGTACTCTAATGCCTTAATCACCTGACGGGAGCGCTGATAGTGATAGGCAATTTCTTCTAACAGCTGTGGAGAATTGGTCAATAGAGGTAATAATTCTTCCAATCGCTTAGCAATTTGCCCATGTAGGAGCCGTCGTTTAGCCAAGGACAAACGGTCATAACTGTAAAGCTGAATAATCCTTTGGTGAAAAGATACCATGACCTCATCTCCTTGGCTTTTCTCCACTAAAATATAGAAATGAGACAAGCCATCAACAATATCAATCACTTCTTCCAAAGGTAATTGCATGATTTGGGCGAGAGTGTTTAACGCCACAGCTTCTCTGCAACAAGACAAATAATTGAGAAGTTCGTCATCTCGGCTACTCAAATTGGCCAATTTCAAGCCTAATTTTGCCTTGATTGCTGGCGTCAAAGGCTCAAATTTTTCATTTCTCAACAAAGCCTGTGTGTATTCTGATAAGAAAAAAGGTATCCCTTGACTTGCCTGATAAAGGTGCCCTTTTTCCTCTTGACTGATGGTTCTTTGTCCCAGTTGAGTCTGAATAAAGGCAAAACTCTCTTCTTGGCTGAAAGGTTCTAGATGAATGGTTTCTAGTCGTTCTTGGTTTTGTAATCCATTTAAAAAAACAGCCAATTGAGGGGTAGTTCCCAAATGTTTGGTCAACACAAAGGCAATGGGATAATGAGTCAACTGATTCATCACCCGTTGCAAAAGGGTTAAACTATCTTCGTCCATCCAATGACAATCTTCAATTAAAATCACTAACCCTTTAATATCTGCCAAGTGTTGGAAAATATCAACAATAAAGGAAACCAACAAACTCATTTGATCTTTCACAAAGGGGTGATTAGGTTTTTGATGAAAAGCTGTTAAACGTGGAAAACATTGGCGCAAGGCAGCTTTCCAATCCTCTGTAGTCAATAAGCGATGCTCAATAACCAAGGCACCTAGCTCATCTAAAATGCTTCGCCAAGGCAAGAGAGAATCCATGGCTTCTTCTCGAAAACAATTAGCCGTTATGATGTGGCATTTTTGGGTTTGATTGGCTAAAACTTGTCTGGCTAGTGTACGCTTCCCAACACCTGTGTCTCCAATCAAGACCAAGGCACCCACTTGCCGGTAAGCCAGACAATTGGCAAAGTAGGTTTCTAATTGTTTAATTTCATCGATTCGCCCTAAAAAATGCGTTCTATTGTGTAAAAACTGTTTCAGTTTTCGGTCATTACGGTCTTTGGCAACCACCTCTTGATAGATTTGTTGGCTCTTAGGGCTGGGCTGAATCCCTAATTCCTTATCAAAAAGGTTGGACAGTTGATAATAGGTTTCAATGACCTTACTAGAACGGTTGCTTTCTTGGTATAACCTCATCAGGAGCTGATAGTTTTTTCCTCAAACTCATCTCGTTCAATAAGCTGCTTTAAGTGTTCTTCAGTGTCTTCAACCGCATCGGCAGCCATGCCCTCTTCAATTTTTTGGTAAGAGGTCTTCAGGTAAAGTTGTTCGCACTGCAAGCGAACCTTAGCTAGCCACAACTCAAAAGCCTCACCACTCTTTAAATAAAAGCCTTGTAAGAATTCTCCTTGATATAAGGAAAGATGAGTCTTTGGTGAAGCTAAAAAACTCAAGATATCACTACTGATAGCTATCTCAGGATTTAAGGTTAATAGGTTACGATTAGGACAAATAATGAGATCCGCATCCAGTGCTTTATTGACTTGATAAATGGTATTACGCAGGTTTTTCTTAGCAACCTGTGTTTTTTTATTTTCCCACAACAAGCTAGCGGCTGTTTCACGATCAACAGTTCCATTAACAGCAAGATAATAGAGGAGGGCGTTTACTTTAGCAAAAGAAAAAAATTGTTCTTCTCCATTAAGAAAAATCCGGGGTATGCCAAGCAATTGAAATCTAATATCTTTCATTATGAAAACGCCTCCAAAACTTAGTCAAGTTCACTATATCTTAAATAAAACGATTTGGCAAGTGCCACCCAAAATGACCAAAAGCTTGTCTTCACACTTCCCAATAAACAAAGAAATACGTAATGCACGTGATTTCCCTCAAAAATAAGGTAATCCATAGCATTTCTCCTTGCTTTTGTGACTTTTTTTTGATAGAATGTTAAAGTCGTGTAGACGGCAAATACTCATCCCAGGCCGATTGTGGTTCTGTTGCCGCAAGGTTGAACTGCGAGTCAACGTCTAGGAGAGGAAAAAACATTTTATAAAGGAGAAACTACTCATGGCAGTAATTTCAATGAAACAACTTCTTGAGGCTGGTGTTCACTTTGGTCACCAAACTCGTCGCTGGAACCCTAAGATGGCTAAATACATCTTTACAGAACGTAACGGTATCCACGTTATCGACTTACAACAAACTGTTAAATTAGCTGACCAAGCTTACGAATTCGTTCGTGACGCTGCAGCAAATGACGCTGTTATCTTGTTCGTTGGTACTAAAAAACAAGCTGCTGAAGCTGTTGCAGACGAAGCAACTCGTGCTGGTCAATACTTCATCAACCACCGTTGGTTGGGTGGAACTCTTACTAACTGGGGAACAATCCAAAAACGTATCGCTCGTTTGAAAGAAATCAAACGTATGGAAGAAGAAGGAACTTTTGAAGTTCTTCCTAAGAAAGAAGTTGCACTTCTTAACAAACAACGTGCACGTCTTGAAAAATTCTTAGGCGGTATCGAAGATATGCCTCGTATCCCAGACGTAATGTACGTTGTTGACCCACATAAAGAACAAATCGCTGTTAAAGAAGCTAAAAAACTTGGTATTCCAGTTGTAGCTATGGTTGATACAAATGCTGATCCAGATGATATCGATGTTATCATCCCAGCTAACGATGACGCTATCCGCGCCGTTAAATTGATCACTGCTAAATTAGCTGATGCTGTTATCGAAGGCCGTCAAGGTGAAGATGCAGACGTTGATTTCGCATCAGAAGCTAAAGCTGATTCAATCGAAGAAATCGTTGAAGTTGTAGAAGGTTCAAACGACTAAGAAAACCCTTTGACAATTAAACTCTAAACGGGGCAGAATGCAAACCGCTCTGTCTCGTTTTTATTATCAAAAATCAAGGAGATATAAAAATGGCAGAAATTACAGCTAAACTTGTTAAAGAATTACGTGAAAAATCTGGTGCCGGCGTTATGGACGCTAAAAAAGCACTTGTTGAAACTGACGGAGACATGGACAAAGCCGTTGAATTACTTCGTGAAAAAGGTATGGCTAAAGCAGCTAAGAAAGCTGACCGTGTTGCCGCTGAAGGTTTAACAGGTGTTTATGTTAACGGTAACGTTGCTGCTGTTGTTGAAGTTAACGCTGAAACAGACTTCGTTGCTAAAAACGCTCAATTCGTTGAATTGGTTAACGAAACAGCTAAAGTTATCGCTGAAGGCAAACCAGCTAACAACGATGAAGCTCTTGCACTTGTAATGCCTTCAGGTGAAACTCTTGCTGAAGCTTACGTTAACGCAACTGCTACTATCGGTGAGAAAATCTCATTCCGTCGTTTTGCTTTGATTGAAAAAACAGATGAGCAACACTTCGGTGCTTACCAACATAACGGTGGCCGTATCGGTGTTATCACTGTTATCGAAGGTGGCGACGACACACTTGCTAAACAAGTATCAATGCACGTTGCTGCGATGAAACCAACTGTTCTTTCATACACTGAGCTTGCCCCACAATTCATCAAAGATGAGTTGGCACAATTGAACCACGCTATCGAACTTGACAACGAGTCACGTGCAATGGTTGACAAACCAGCACTTCCATTCTTAGCATACGGTTCAAAAGCTGAATTGACTGAAGAAACAATTGCCAAAGCTGAAGAAGCTATCAAAGATGAACTAGCTGCTGAAGGCAAACCAGAAAAAATCTGGGACAAAATCATCCCAGGTAAAATGGATCGCTTCATGCTTGACAACACTAAAGTTGACCAAGCTTACACACTTCTTGCACAAGTCTACATCATGGACGACAGCAAAACAGTTGAAGCTTACCTTGACTCAGTAAATGCTAAAGCAATCACATTTGCTCGCTTTGAAGTTGGTGAAGGTATCGAGAAAAAATCTAACGATTTTGAATCAGAAGTTGCTGCTACTATGGCTGCTGCTCTCAACAACTAATTTCTATGACAACTACCCTTCTTTACAAGGGTAGTTTTTTTAAAACATGCAAATAAAAAAGCTAGGAATTTTTTCCTAGCTTTTCTTTTTTAATGACGGATTTACCAAATGATCACCCGATCTTCTGGTGCTCTCCACATAGGATCACCTTCTTTGATATCAAAGGTTTTGTGGAACTCGTCAAAGTTTGTCAAGGTCACGTTAGTGCGCCATTCACCCGGCGCATGGACATCAATACTTGCCATCATTTGCATGAATTCATCACGCGCCTTCATGCGCCAAATGGTAGCAAAATTGATAAAGAAATCACGCGCTGAAAAATCAGCTTCTGATTGAGCTGCTTCTAAAGCACAAGCCACACCACCCAAGTCAGCGACATTTTCTGAGACGGTTAACTTGCCATTGACCTTAGCACCATAAGAATCAAGCCCATCAAACTGAGCTACTACTTTGTCTGTACGCTCTTTAAAGGCTTCGTAATCAGCCTCTGTCCACCAATCATTTAAGCTACCATTATCATCAAAGGAAGCCCCATTAGTATCAAAAGCGTGGGAAATTTCATGCGCAATAACAGCTCCAATTCCACCATAATTAGCTGACGAAGACTGTTCTAAAGCATAGAATGGCGCTTGTAAAATGGCTGCTGGGAAGACAATCTGGTTTTGTTGCGGATCATAATAAGCATTGACCATATGAGCAGGCATATGCCATTCACTACGATCGACCGGCTTATTCCATTTGCTCCAGCTATGGGCGATCGCAATTTTCGCCAAATTTTGGGCATTCTCAACCAAAGAAAGCTCGCTATCAATGATTTTTTTAGCATAAGTTTCTGGTAATTTTTCAGGATAACCAATGTGTGGTGTAATGACATTGAGTTTCACAATAGCTTTTTCACGTGTCGCAGGGGCTAACCAGTCAGCTGTTTCAAGACGTGACTTGTACACCTCAATCATCTTAGCAACTTTATGCTCTACATCTGCCTTAGCTTCTGGAGAAAAGCGCTGACTAGCGTACCAAAGTCCAAGAGCTTGATTAAATGGTCCTTGAGCTAAGTAAAAGGCTGTTTTTTTCTTGTCCATTGCTTGGGGCGTTCCTGAAAGAGCCCGCGAATAAGCGCCTGATTCCACACGAATAGCATCAGTCAAATAAGCATTGTAGGCATTAGCTGCATCCAAAATCAGATTAGCCTTTAACAGCTCCCAGTTTTCTTCTGAATAGTAGTGAGCTGCAAAGTCTGTCCAAAAACGCTCTTCTGGAACAATAACCTTATCAGGAACTTGACCTAAAATAGCTTCAAAAATAGCTTCAAAAGGCATTTCTGGTGCTAACTTGGTAAATGCTTCCCAAGTGTAGGGATGATAAAGCTTCACATATTCAGAAGATTCTTCACGAGATAAAACGTATTTTGCCACTTGCTTATCAAGCTGGATCACCTTGTCCAATAGGTCTTGAATAGTTTCAGGAGAAAAGCCAAATTGTGGTAAGAGTTTTTCCTGAGATTGGCGCCAAATCTGACGGAGTTCTTCTGCCTTTTCATGCCCTTCTTCATAATAACTCGTATCTAGCAAAAGAATGCTTGGGGCATAGGACCAAAGAACATTTATCTGGGCATTCATAAAATCAGGATCTACACCAAATGGAAAGTCATTCGGTAGACCAGCCATCTCAAACTCAGCAATATGCTCTGCAAACTCAGCGAATGAGCCTAACTCTTGATAACGCTCAATCAAGGGAAGAACTGGTGCTACTCCTACTTGATCACGCTTATCATAATCTGCCACTAAATGGTGGAACTTAATAAAGTTTTCTAAAATAGCATCCTGTGGTAGGTCTTGACCGGCTAACCAAGCATCTGTTGTGCTTAACATCAACGTTTCAATCTCATCAGCTAAATCTGAAAAGCCACCTGTACGGGGTTTATCATCTGGAATGACAGCTGTTTGTGCCCAGGCACCATTGACAGCTTGGTAAAAATCTTCTTGGTAGGTTTTTGTCATTAAAAGCTCCTTCTCTCACTTCATTTAGAAAAAATCTTTTCTAGTGTATTACCTCCCATTGTAGCAAAAAATAAGTAGAAATGGGCAATCCAAACCAATCTTAATTAAGAAAAATACCTTTTGTTATTAAATTCTCCTTAAATTGACCTGACAAAAAGCAAGGACTTCTGTTGCCAAGACCTGATGCCATACCAAAGAATGAGTGACAAGAGATGGGTTAAGCCTAAACTAAAACAAAAAACCTCTCAGCCAAGCTAGCTGCTAGAGGTTTTTAAACAGAAATGTATTGCTATCTTTTCTTAAGCTAATAAGCTTTTGATACGCTTTTTGATGGCATCAGGATTGAGCTGGTACTGTTCTAGTAGGTAATCCATTTTGCCCACCTGCCCAAAGCTTTCATCAATGCCCATTCTAGAAACTGGCGTCTCTGGCTCTTGGCTGAGTAATTCACAAATAGCACTTCCAAGGCCACCAATTTGATTATGGTTTTCCACGGTCAAGACTGGTTTTCCTTTCAATTCTTGGGCCAAATCTTGTGGCAGAGGTTTGATTCTAAAGAGGTCAATCACCCCAATAGCGTAACCATCTTCTGCCAGAGCATCAGCTACTTCTAAGCAATTGCTGACCATGAGGCCAGAAGTAACAATCGTTAGGTCTTGACCCTGACGAAGGATCATATAGCCTTTTGAAAAATCATCACCTTCCTCATAAAGGGCTACCGGTGCCTTACGAATGGTTCGAATATAGTTAAGGCCATCTTGAGTTAAGGTTTCTTCTAAAACGGCTTTAAATTGGACATCATCACTAACCTCATAAACGTTTGCTTTGGGAACTAAGCGTAGCAAGCCAATTTCTTCAAAAGGCTTATGCGTCCCACCGTTCATCTCAGCACTGACACCTGCGTCTGACCCAATAATGGTAGCACTCAACTGAGCATAAGCTAGTGAAATGAAGAGTTGATCAAAAACCCGTCTTGAGGCAAAGGGGCCAAAGGTGTGCAGGTAGGGCTTATAGCCTTTGACCGCTAAACCAGCAGCCACACCAACCATTTCAGCTTCCATTATCCCAAGATTAATGTAACGCTTGCCCAAGACTTGGGCTAATTGATTAGTCGCCATCGAGCTTGATAGGTCAGCCTCTAAGACAGCTATCTTAGGCTCTTTTTGACTGGCTTCGATAAGAAAATCACGGTAAACATGACGCATTTCTTTACTCTGATGACTCATTGGCTGACCTCCAATTTTTCATGTAACACTTGAACAGCATTTTCAAGCATCCTCTTTTCTTCTGGTGTCGGTCTTAAGTGGTGATTAGCCTCCATTTTCTCCAAATCAGGCACACCTTGACCCTTAACGGTATCTGAAACGATGCATTTGGGTTTTGGACTTGATGAGACTTTAAAATTAGTAATGGTTTCATGAATAGCCTCAATATCTGAACCATTGACACGCACACTCTCAAAGCCAAAGGCCTCAAACTTAGCCACAAAGTCACCCGGACAACAAATATTTTGAGTTCTTCCATCTAGTTGCTTTTTATTGTCATCAACAGAAACCATAAAATGACTCAGCTGATGATGAGAAGCAAATTGAAAAGCTTCCCAGCACTGGCCTTCATTTAATTCACCATCGCCAACAATGGCATAGGTATAATGTTCTGATTCTTCTATCTGTTGAGCGTAAGCGATTCCTGTAGCCACACTCACCCCTTGTCCTAGAGATCCCGTTGTCATATCAACGCCAGGCGTTAGGTTACGGTCTGGATGAGAAGGCAGCCTTGTCCCATTGCTATTTAAGGAGTGCAAAAAGGTTTTATCAAAAAATCCCTTCAAATACAAGGTGCTATAGAGAGCTGGACCCGCATGGCCTTTAGATAAAACAAAGTAGTCTCGATCTTTTTGGCTAAAGAGCTCTGGCGTCATAGGCATGATATCCCCATAAAGCGTCGCTAGGACTTCTACAATAGAGAGACCACCATAGTGCCCAAAGCCTAAATGATTGAGCGTTTCAAGAGTATTAAGCCGAATCTGATCAGCAAACCGCTGTAAATCAGTTAGAGCTTTTCTTGTAAGAGCCATGGCTTACCCCTCCTTTGTTTTGGCTTTTCCTACTACTGATACACCTACTAGAAGACCTAAAATCACTAAAATACCGATTGCAATAGCTGTTGTACCACCCATATTATTGAGCGTTCCAAGAAGAATACCTGATAAGCCAAAGTCAGCATCTGAGAAAGTAGAACCTTCAAAGCCAAGACCACCTAAAACAGGCATCAAGAAAATCGGAAGGTAACTGATCAGAATCCCTTGTAAGAAAGCTCCCAAGGTTGCCCCGCGAACACCGCCCGAAGCATTACCAATAACACCGGCCGTAGCTCCACAGAAGAAATGTGGCACAACTCCTGGCAAGATAACAGTCGTTCCCGTCACAATCATAAGTACCATGCTGACAAGTCCACCAATAAAACTAGAAACAAAACCAATTAAAACCGCATTTGGTGCATATGGATAAACGATAGGACAATCCAAGGCTGGTTTAGAATGAGGCACTAATTTTTCAGAAATCCCTTTGAAGGCTGGGACAATTTCACCTAATATCAAACGTACTCCGGCTAAAATGACAAAGACACCTGCTGCGAATTGACCCGCTAATTGTAGGGCATAAACCAAACCGTGGGTACCATTAGAAAGCTCCTTAGCAATCCAAACTGGACCCACAAAAATAGCTACAATCAAGTAGATAATGGTCATAGAGATGGTAATGCTGACTGTACTATCACGCAAGAAGGACAAACTCTTTGGAAAATTAATGTCTTCTGTTGACTTAGACTTATCCCCAAATAATTGACCAACAGTTCCACTAAGCCAATAACCTAAAGAACTAAAGTGCCCCAAGGCAACCTTGTCATTACCAGTTAGCTGAATCATGAATTTTTGAACAAAAGCAGGGGACACACTCATGATAATCCCTAAAGCCAAACCACCAAATAAAATAAGAGGAAGGGATTTAAAGCCTGCTACAGACATAATAACGGCAATCATACAAGCCATGTAAAGAGTATGGTGGCCAGTCAAGAAAATATACTTAAATTTAGTGAAGCGCGCAATCAGGATATTAAAAATCATCCCTGCAAACATGATTAAAGCAGTGGCAGAACCATAAGTGGTTAAGGCAACCGCAACGATAGCTTCATTATTTGGCACAACCCCAGATAAGTGAAAGGCATGCTCAAACAGCTTACCAAAAGGGTTCAGAGAACTTTGAATAATACCCGCACCACCTGAAACCACTAAGAAACCAACAAAAGTTTTAATGCCACCTTTTACAATATCAGGAACAGCTTTTTTCTGAAGTAACAAGCCAACAATGGCAATCAAGGCTACTAAAATAGCTGGTGTACTGGCAATATCTACTAAAAATGTCATGCTTATCTCCTTCTAGATAAGGCCTTTTTCTTGGCAAATGTCTTTGACCAAGGCACTTAATTCATCCATATCAATAATACTATTTAAGATGCGCACGTCTCCTAAATGACCTGCAGAATCCTCTAAATCACGCCCCACAATCCAGATATCTGCTGCATTGGGATCAGCACCACCTAAGTCATAGTGCTCCACTTCGACACCTGTCACTCCTAAATCGCGCAATACCGATTCGATGTTCATCTGAACCATGAAACTAGATCCTAATCCTGAACCACAAGCTGTACCAATTCTTAACATTCCTTATACCTCCTCTGAAATAATAGTTGTAATATCCTGATAGGATGTTGACCTAAGTAATTGAGCGACCTTCCCATTGTCGCGTAAAATCGTTGTCAGTTGAGACAGTGCTTTTAAGTGTGTCTCATTATCGATAGCTGCAATACAAATCAACAAGTGAATTTCTTGTTTGGTGTCATCTAGCAAAAAAATGGGGTTATCCAAAACCAACATGGACATGCCTACTTCTTTGACCCCATCTTCAGGTCGGGCATGCGGAATAGCAATGCCTTTACCCAAATTGATAAAAGGGCCGAAATCTTCTACCTTTTGGATCATAGCTTCTGGATAGCTTGCTTCTATCTGACCACCATCTAACAAAGGTTTCGCAGCCAAGCGGATGGCCTCTTTCCAATCTAGGGAATCAGTCGTAAACTGATAGGTTTTTGGGGTTATTAATTCATTTAGCACGGGTCTATAATCCTTTCGTTTAAAATCTTGCCTTAAATAAGTTTTTAAAGCGATGCGTAGTTCATCTTCTTGGTTAACGGTCACAAAGGGGCTGATCACATCAAGCAAACGATCTGTTTCGATATCTCTACCGATTTCTGGAAAATCCTGACTGACTAGCTTCACTAATTGAAGGCTTTGCTCATCCGTCATCACCATAGGAACCAAATAAGAAGGCTTAGTTGTTTCTAAAGGAAGGGTTGAAAAAATCAAGTCATAACAGGACTTATCCATCTGATCCAATTGATCAATCCTTGAAATGCCTTGAAAAGCAATCTCAGGAAATAAGACTTTCAAATTTTCTTTGATAATCAAAGAGGAGCTGACACCATTGGGACAAATAATAACGGCCTTATAGGGCTTGTCTGATGCTTCCTTAACGGTTTTCAAATAGCCACCAAAATGCAAGACAAAATAAGAAATCTCACTATCTGGAATAGGACAATTGAGTTCTTGAGCTAGCGGTTGTAAGGCCTGCTGAACCAAATCAAAGAGGTCTGCGTAGCTTTCTTTGATGCGTAAGGTGTAGTCATTATGACTAGGTAAGCCATAACGCAAGCGGTAATAAGCAGGCACTAGATGTCTCTTTAAGTCAGTCTTTAGTTGATCTATTTGTTGAAAATTGAGAAGAGCTACCGTCTGTATCTGATTAATAATAGCCACGGTCAGATTGTCAAAGAATTGATCACTAACATCACCTTCCCCCTCAAAACAGCCGGCTAAGAGAAGGCTAAAGTAGTGATGGTCCTCTTTCTGGTAAGACTCAGGCTGTTCAAAGTCCGTCAAAATGGTAGACAACAGCAAGGTCGTTAACTGCTGCAATTGCTCAGAGACCAATAAAGGCTCTACCTTGACCGACTCCTTGACTCGCTGATAGCGACAAGCCATAAAAAGAATGGCATAAAGCCCTTCTTGCAAACGGTCCAAGATAGGAGACATCTGAAAAGTTTGATAATAATCTTTGACGCTTTGACTAACCCTCTCAAAAGATACTGGATAGTTCCATGAGGCTAAAACATAGTCCAAAGCCCACAAGCCAATCGAGGAGGTCAACGGCTGACTAATAGTTGCCATTGCCAACTGATGCTTTTGCCTTTCTGGTCCGACCAAGATATAGCCTGTCGAGCAACTATAGTTTAAAGCCAAACCAAAATTAGCCATTTTTGCCCTCAAGGCTTTGATATCCGTCAAAGTTGTGTTTTTACTGACTTTTAGAAAATCTTGATAGTGCGTATTGGACACAAACTCTTTCCGACAAAAGGTATAAAGGTAAATCAGATTAATCCGCTCAGCCTGTGACAAGTAGATTTGCTCAGCATTTAAGGGCTCAAAAATCTGCTCAGAAGCCTCTTTTAATTCCTGACTGATCTGGTAATGCGATTGACTGATTCCTATAAGTGGGAAATGATGCTCCTTTAAAAAGTGATTAAGATCACCAATACGCTCCTCAATCTCTTTGATTGAAAATTTGGTTTTAACACTCAATTCATACCGCGTTAACTCGCGATAAGACATCAAGGTCATCAAAATGACCACTGCTTTGTTATCAACCATTTACTTTCCTTTCTGAATTTATTCTATCGAAAACGGTTACAATAAACTAGACCCTATTGGGCACAATTTCTCTCTCATCACACTTGGGCTCATTTGGGCTCAAAGAAAGCCCCAATCAGCCACAAACTATTTCCAGTTTAGCATAAGAGAAGCTAGTCAGTGGTTTAGAACTATTTTGGGGAAATGAAAAAACCTAGGTTTTTCAACCTAGGAAGGGCTTAATTGGCTAGAATAGCTACTGTTTGGTAAGGGGCTAACCTGATCTTATCTGTTAGCTGCGCTAGGGGATAATTACTGATGAGGACTTGGCCATTTTGGTAAGCCTTAGGCAGTTCTAATTCAAGCTTATCAGGGTAAAAATGATTTAAGACTAATAGGCTTTGACCATCTAATTGATGTTCAAAGGCATAAACCTTGTCACTGTCCTTGTAAGCTGCTGTATAATCTCCCTCTGCAATGATTGGCAATTCCTTACGAAGACGGATTAAGATTTGGTAAAAAGGAAAAATCTTGCCACTTTTTTCGTTGGCCACATTAATGGTCTGATAAGATTTGCCAGCCTTCAAACAAGGTGTCACTTGTGAAAAACCGGCATTGTCACTAGCATCCCATTGCATAGGCGTCCTTGCATTATCGCGAGACTTGGCCTTAATGATTTGGAAGGCTTCTTGTGCTGTTTTTCCTTCTTCTAAGAGCATTTGATGGGCGTTGAGACTCTCAATATCAACGTAGTCTACCATTGACTCATAGTCTGGATCAAGCATGCCGATTTCTTCTCCCATATAGATATAAGGCGTTCCACGTGATAGGTGTATAGAAGCCGCTAGCATGGTTGCTCCTTCCTCACGGAAATTGGCCACATCTACAAAGCGATTAAGGGCCCTTGGCTGGTCATGGTTGTTATAGAAAAGGGCATTCCAGCCATTTCCCTGACTCATGCCTTCACCCCAAGCGTGAAACAAGTCACGTAAAGCGATAAAATCGAAGGCCATCAGTGTCCACTTCTGACCCTTGTCATAATCGACCTTCAAATGATGGAAATTAAAGGCCATCGATAACTCTTCACGCTCTGGTGCCGTATATAAAAGACAATGCTCAATTGTAGTCGCAGACATCTCCCCAACCGTCATAAAAGTCTCATCTTGACCAAAGCTAGCCTGATTCATCATGTGAAGGTAGTCATGGGTGATGGGTCTATCAGTATAGGCTGGCTTTCCATCATTGATTGGGCAATCTTTTAGGACCTCATCTTTACCAATGAGATTAATGACATCAAATCGAAAACCTTTGACGCCTTTGTCTCGCCAAAAATTGACCACTTCAAAGAGCTCCTGACGCACATTAGGATTACGCCAATTGAGGTCTGCTTGACTGATGTCAAAGAGATGCAAATAATATTTGCCAGTATCCCCAAAAGGTGCCCAGGCAGAGCCTCCGAATTTGGATACCCAATCTGTCGGTTCATCTCTTAAAATAAAGAAATCTTGGTAATAAGAATCCCCAGCTAAGGCTTTTTGGAACCAAACATGGTCTGTCGAACAGTGATTCAAGACCATATCTAACATGAAATCAATCTCATAATCTCTCCCAGCTGCCACCAATGCTTCAAAATCAGCCATGGTTCCAAACTCTGGATTAACCGCCTTATAGTCAGACACGTCATAGCCATTGTCTCGTTGAGGACTTGGGTAAAAAGGGTTTAACCATATCATGTCAATACCAAGCTCACTCAAATAAGGGAGTTTCTCTATAATTCCTCTTAAATCTCCAACCCCATTTCCTGTGGTATCTTTGTAAGATTTTGGGTAAATTTGATAAACTACTTTTCTTTTGTCTATTGTCATCTCTTATCCTCTTTTAAAAATGACTAGGGGGAACTGCTTCCAGTTCCCTCATGCCATTATTAGCCTTACCTTTAGGCCTTATGAACACTCATCAAGTCTTCTTGACGTTGAATCTGACCTGGTAGTGGGCCTTCAATCTCCACAGTCAAGTCTTCTTGATTAGTAATGATAACTGGCGTTTCTGTAGCGTAACCAGCTGCTTCAATACTAGCTATATCAAAGCTTATGAGTTTATCACCAGCTTTAACCATATCGCCTTGCTTAACGTGCGTTTCAAATCCTTTACCTGAAAGGTTAACAGTATCCATGCCGATATGCATTAAGAGTTCGATACCATTATCTGTTACTAAACCAATAGCGTGTTTTGACGATAATAGAACCGTTACTTGACCATCAACAGGTGACACTAAGAGTCCCTCACTCGGTTGAATCAAAACACCTTTACCCATAACACCTTGAGCAAATACTGAATCTTGAGCTTCAGATAGGGGTTTAAGCTGACCAGTTAAAGGGCTTTTTAAGTGGATACTTTTTTCCTGACTCACGGCGTTAGCAACCACAGTTGCTTGAGAAGTTGATTTTACCTGTTCTTCAGGAGCTTTAGCCTCATCTTCTGTTTTCGTCATGATTCCTGATTTTCGGAAAAAAATGGTGAGAAGCATTGGCACAAGAATAGCCACCGCCATACAGATGAAGAAAGGAAGCATGTACTTCGCATTAATAGACATGAAACCTGGCAAGCCACCCACTCCGATGGCATTGGCCTGAACGTTCATCGATGTTGACAGTAAGCCAGCAATTCCAGAACCAATCATACCAGCTACAAAAGGATAGATATACTTAAGGTTGACCCCAAAAAGGGCAGGCTCTGTTACGCCTAAGTAGGCAGAAATAGTCGCTGCAAGCGAAACTTCTGCTTCTCGCTCATCATGGCGATTCATGATATAGTAAGCCAAAACGGCAGATCCTTGAGCAATATTAGACAGGGCAATCATTGGCCAAAGTCCTGTTGTACGACTTGCCGTATCCGTAATCAATTGTGTATCAATGGCATTAGTCATGTGGTGAAGTCCGGTAATAACTAAAGGCGCATAAAGGGCACCAAAGATGGCACCAAAGAGCCACTTAACGGGACCAGTTAAACCAGCAAGAACCACAAAGGAAATACCTTTACCAATAGTCCACCCTAGAGGTCCTAAAATAGTATGCGCTAAAATAAGAGCTGGTACTAGAGATAAGAAAGGCACAAAAATCATCGAAATGACTTCTGGAATACGTTTACGCCAGAAAATTTCAAGATAAGCAAGGGATAACCCAGCTAGTAAAGCGGGAATGACCTGTGATTGATACCCAATTCTATTAATGGTAAAGAATCCAAAATCCCAAACCCAGTTCTTAGCGATTTAAGCTGCCGGTGTTCCTGCTACAGCATAGGCATTCAGTAGTTGTGGTGATACCAAACAGATCCCTAAAACAATCCCTAAAATTTGAGTTGTTCCCATTTTACGGGTTACGGACCAAGTAATCCCAACTGGCAAGAAGTGAAAAATAGCCTCACCCGGTAACCATAAGAAACTATTAACGCCGCTCCAAAATGGCGAGACATTGACAATGGTATTCCAAACAGGATTCTTAGCTGCATCAAAGACAAGCTTCCCATTCTCCATTTGTTGGCCTAAAAACTGAAAATGAACCCCTTCAAGAATATTTCGAAAGCCTAAAATCAAACCACCTACAATAATAGCTGGAATAATAGGTGTAAAGATTTCTGCCAGCATCGTCATGACCCGCTGAAGAGGGTTTTGATTACTCTTTGCAGCTGATTTAGCCGCTTCTTTTGACACACCCTCAATGCCTGAAACAGCCGTAAAATCATTGTAAAAAACAGGCACATCATTCCCGATGATGACTTGGAATTGTCCGGCATTCGTAAAGGTTCCTTTGACCGAAGGAATGCGTTCAATCTCTTTTACCTTGGCTTTGCTGTTATCATCCAAAACAAAGCGCATGCGTGTAGCACAGTGTGTGACAGCCTTGATGTTTTCTTTTCCACCCACAGCGGTAAGAAGACTCCTAGCATCGTGTTCAAATTTTCCCATTTGATTTCCCCTAATTTTTCTATTGCTAGCCTAAAAGCTTAAGCAATGTGACCTGTATCAACCCATTCCAAATAAGAAGGATTCTGACACTTTTATTGTAATCGATTACAAATTTGTAGGCAAGTTGTTTGCACACAAAAAGGCTTTATTTTGGTAAAATAAGGTGTGTTGTATGTAAAAAAATAGACAAGTCAGAAAGAATGCATAATCATATGAAAAAATACCAAGCCATTTATAAAGATTTGGAAGAAAGGATTAGCAAGGACTATTACCAAGAAGGTGATTTCCTTCCCACCGAAATGGAGTTAGCCACAGCTTACGAGGCTAGCCGTAACACTGTCCGAAAGGCACTATCTCTGCTAAATAAAGCTGGTTTAATAACAAAAAAACAAGGTCGGGGCATACAAGTCATTAAACATCATCAAATCCTATTTCCCATATCAGAATTGACCAGCTACCAAGAATTAGTAACTTATTTTAATATGGATTCTAAAACCAATGTCATCGCCATTGACAAACTGATTGTTGATCAAAAGCTCTCTAAACTAACAGGATTTAGCGTCAATAGTCTAGTTTGGCGAATCACAAGACAACGCGTAGTAGAAGGAGTTGCTTCTGTTTTAGATATTGATTATCTCTATAAAGAAAAAGTTCCTCTGATGACCAGAGAGATTGCCGAACACTCCATCTACCATTATTTAGAAAAGGACTTGCATTTGGCTATTGATTTTGCCTTAAAAGAGGTTACTATTGACCAAGTGACTGATCGTGATAAAATCCTGCTAGATTTAGGTTCTGACCAACATGTGGTTTCAGTCAAATCAAAAGTTTACTTATCTAATAACGACCAATTCCAATTTACCGAAAGTCGTCATAAACTGGAAAAATTCAAATTCTTAGACTTTGCCAGACGCCAACCCAAATAAGCAAAATAAGCAAAATAAGCAAAATAAGCAAAATAAACACAAAAAAAGCCTTACAAGAATACTTGCAAGGCTTTTTCTTTTTCTTAACTTTGAGTTGCCCCATCATTAACTGTGTTATTGTAAGTGAGAACACTTACTTGACCTGGGTTTCTGTTTTCTGAAACAGACTTGATAATATATTATCATACTTGATAGAGAGATGCAAGTTATTTCTCAAAAAAAATTTATTTTTTTCTTCTCCCCGCGTTGTAAAATGAAGTGCAACAAAAAAGACATGTTCGTCTGATATACTAGAATTCCCCAATTCAGTATGGAAAGCAGATGAACATGTCCAACATTAATTCTACCAGAAAATCATCCTATTCTCATCTTTCAGCCACAGAACGGGGTGAAATTGCTGCTTATCTTAAAATGGGAAAGAAACCCGCTGAGATTGCTCGACTCTTGGGTCGTCACCGTTCTACAATCTGCCGAGAAATAAAACGTGGTTCAGTAGAACAGGTAAAGGATAAGAATGGAAAACAAACCTTCTTCAACGCCTATTTCGCTGATAGTGGGCAACGTGTCTATGAAACCAATCGTCAAAAGAGTTCTTATCTCAAGTTGAATGACTGCTCCGCTAGGTTCATTGAACAATTAGAATCTGCCTTGACGGCTAACATTCGTCTCCATAGTGTGGATAGTTTTGTTCAGACTTACAAAGTGAACCATCCTGAAGAAGTCGTCCCCTCTACCAAAACGATTTATCGTTATATCAAAGAGGGGGTATTAGCTATTAAACCAATCGATTTGCCTAAGATGGTTAGTATCAGAAAACGTTCTAAGAAAGTCATGAAGACGAATAAGAAGACTTTAGGTAAATCTATCGAAGAACGTCCAGAATATATTAATGATCGTTCTGAATTTGGGCATTGGGAGATTGATTTGGTTCTCGGCAAGAAACCAAAGGTGAAGCTGTTATGTTGACTTTGGTAGAGCGCCAGACACGCTATGCACTAGGAGTTAAGCTAGAAGACAAGCAGTCCCAAACCATTAACCGTGCTGTCACGCATCTCATCAGTCAGTATCCTATTGCATCCATCACAGCGGATAATGGTTCTGAGTTTAGTTTACTCTCAAACTTAGAAGCTGTTGAAGTTTACTTTGCACATCCCTATTCTTCACATGAGAGAGGAAAAAACGAGAACTTCAATGGCCTCCTCAGAGAATATGTCCCTAAAGGAGTCTCACTTAATCCACTAACCTCTGAAGAACTTGACAATTATATTACTGCCATCAATGAGCGCCCAAGACGACTTCTTCAATATCAATCCTCAAAATTCCTGTTTGAGCTATCCCGAACAGCTTAACATCTGGAACTCTAGTTATCTATGAACTGGTTGCACTTGACTTGACAACTTGCGTTTTTTCTTCTCTCCTAAAAATAAGACCTTAATCACTTGTCACTTATGCTCTTCAAAGGAGAGTTATACTCCTTTTTAAAACGATAAGCCAAGTAAAACCAACGAATCGAATTATCTAAAACTGTAGCTAGCCAAACTCCTGCTAATCCATAACCTAAAACAATACCAATAATATAACCAAAAATGATACGAATGAACCACATGCCAACAGTAGTGGCATAAAAAGGAAACTGAGCCTTCCCCATGCCCTGCCAGACAGCCGTATAAATCAAGGTTCCTGCCGTTGCAGGAACTCCAATTAATGAAAAAAGGAGAACAATCATACTAGCCCTATGAGCTTGAAAATCTCTTGTAAACAAAGGAATCAAGGTTGGGCCCACGAGGTAGCTTGCTATTGCCATAACAAACATCATAAGTGTCGCCAAAAAGAAGGTTTCTCTAATCGTTTCTCGCATATCTTGCAGTTGCCGACTCCCTAATTGTCCCGCGACTAAAATCACTGTTGCTGTCGACATAGCAATCCCAGGCATGTAGTTAAATTGAGTCAAGGTTTCTCCAATAGCATTTCCTGCTAACACCTTTGTTCCAAATTGGACAATGATTGCAATAATCAGCACATCACCAGCTCGCATCATCAATCGTTCACCAGCTGCGGGAAGTGACAAGCTAAAGACCGCTTTATCGATTGGTCCCTTACCCATTTCTTGCCAAATAGCTTTTAAGGGCAGAAACGAAGCTAACAGTAAAACCCCAACAAATCGTGAGATAACTGTTGACCAAGCTACTCCTAGAATTCCCAGATTGAACACATAAATTGATAGAGCTGATAATAGAGCATTGAGCAGATTAATGAAGAAACTAACTCGCATAGGAATCCGAGCTAAGCCTTGTGCTCGAATAATAGCTCCTAAACTAGTCAATAATCCAAGACTGACAATCATACCACCTACAACAGCTAAATAGCTCCCACCCATAGCCGTAACTGCTGCATCAGCACCTAGAAAGCTAAGCATGGCTTCTTGACCAAAAAGTGAGATTAGTCCTAACACCACTGAAAATCCCAGAGTAACCATAATAGCATCAGCCATATACTTGACTGGCTTAAGCTGATTATTTTCTCCCAAACTCCTAGCAATTAAGCTAGAGACTGCTACGCCTAAAGCAATGAAAATAGCTTGATAAATAGTAATAATATTATTTGCAATAGAAACTCCCGAGACCGCTACAAGACTAATCTGGGCCACTAAGTAATTATCTACCATTCCCATAAGCATTTGTAACATGTTTTCTACCATTGCTGGTAAGGCTAATCTCAGGATATCTTTCTTTTTTCTTATCATTTACACTGCCAATCTTTTAGAAATCACTAGAAAACTGCCTCTCTCACATTTCTAGTCTTCAAATTATTGTATCACAAAAAGACAAATCAAAAAGAGCTAAGTTATAACCTAGCTCCTTTGCTTTTTTAGGCTAAGGTGAAATATAAGACCTTACGCCCTTGAATCAATCCTTTTTCCATTTCGTCAAAGACTTGAGGCGCCGTATCAACTGGAACTTTTTCAACTACTGGCACCACTAAGCCTTCTGCCCCAAAAGCAAAAGCCTCCGCCAGATCTTTACGCGTTCCCACTAGAGATCCGACTACTCGAATACCATCTAAAACTGTTTTAACAATAGATAATTCCATATACTCAGATGGAAGTCCAACAGCTACAACAGTACCACCAGCCCTAACACTGTCGATAGCTTGATTAAAAGCTACCTTAGAAACGGCTGTGACCACTGCCCCATGACAACCACCCGTTTTTTCTTGAATAAAGGCAGCGACATCTTCAACTTCTTTCCCATTAACAACAATATCAGCGCCAAGTTTTTTAGCTAACTCTAATTTATCATTATTAATATCAACCGCTACTACATGAGCATTGAAGACTTTTTTAGCATATTGTACAGCTAGGTTTCCTAACCCTCCTGCTCCGAAGACAACAATCCATTGACCAGGTGCAGCATCTGATTCTTTAATCGCTTTATAGGTAGTCACTCCCGCACATGTTATGGAAGAAGCTTGAGCCGAATCTAAACTATCAAGAACTTTGACAGCATAGTCAGCAGTAACAAGAGCATACTCACTCATTCCGCCATCAACAGAATAGCCTGCATTTTTCACCGAACGGCAGAGGGTCTCGCGACCAGTTGTGCAATACTCACAGTAACCACATCCTTCAAAAAACCAAGCGATAGAAACCCGATCTCCAATCTTAAGAGAAGTGACTCCCTCACCTAATTCCTCGACGATTCCAATACCCTCATGCCCAAGAATACGACCAGGAACCTCCCCAAAATCGCCATGAGCAACGTGCAAATCCGTATGACAAACACCACAATACTCTACTTTTACAAGAGCTTGACCATAAGCTGGTTTTGGTTTTTGACAATCAATCACCTCAACACCAGAACTGGTCTCATTGACAACAACAGCTTTCATATATACCTCCAAAAGGATCAAATATTAGAATTGTAACCGTTTTCTACGCAATATTGTACAATTCACTATCATGTTTGTCAAACAAATTTCTTACTTTTCTCAAAAAAAATTTGCAATTTAATTAATCAGTTAACTTTTTGAAATCCACAAAAAAGGAGTAGGAAATCCTACTCCTTTACATCACATCTTATTTTAAGCGTCCTGGACGTTCTGCATAACCATAGTAAGCATCAGCCATGATTTCTTCCATGTCAGCTACCATTGGTAAGCGTGGGTTAGCTGGTGAGCATTGGTCTTCGTAAGCAAGAAGAGCAACTTCATGTAAGCTATCCATCCAAACTTTTTCATCGATCCCTTGATCTTTGAAGTTCATCTTGATTCCAACAGCAACACCAAGATCATAAACGGCTTTAGCATATGATTGTACAGCTTCTTCTGGAGTAGATGCTGGTAATCCTAACATACGAGCGATGTCTTGGAATTTTTCATCAGCTTTCCAGTAGTTGTATTTTGGCCAAGTAGTTGTTTTGCTTGGACGAGTACCATTGTAACGGATAACATATGGAAGCAAGATAGCATTTGTACGACCGTGAACAGTGTGGTGAGCCCCACCAATTTTGTGAGCCATAGAGTGGCTCATACCAAGGAAGGCGTTGGCAAAGGCCATACCTGCCATTGTAGAAGCGTTATGCATTTTTTCACGAGCTTCCACATCATTGTCAAGCACTGATTTTTTAAGGTAATCAAAGACAAGTTTGATTGCTTGAAGCGCAAGTCCATCAGTATAGTCATTAGCAAAGTTAGACGTATAAGCTTCAGTAGCATGAGTAAGGACGTCCATACCTGTATCTGCTGCAATGAAACCTGGAACAGATTCAACCAATGCAGGGTCAACAATTGCAAGTGTTGGTGTCAATGAGTAGTCAGCAAGTGGGTATTTACGGTTGTTTGCTTTATCAGAAACAACGGCAAATGGTGTTACTTCTGAACCAGTACCTGAAGTTGTTGGAATACCGATGTATTTCGCTTTTTTACCAAGTGCAGGGAATTTGAAGGCACGTTTACGGATATCCATGAATTTTTGGACAAGGTCACGGAAGTCAACTTCTGGTTGTTCGTAGAAGAGCCACATGATTTTAGCCGCATCCATTGGAGAACCACCACCAAGAGCAATAATTGTATCTGGTTCAAAAGCACGCATCACTTGTGCACCACGTTGAACAGTTGTGATATCTGGATCTGGCTCAACATCTGAGAAGATTTGAATCGCAACTTTATTGTTACGAAGGTTCAATTGGTCGATAACACGTTGAACAAAACCAAGTTTTTCGATGGATTTGTCAGTAACGATCATAACACGTTCCATACCTTCACATGTTTGAAGGTATTGAATTGAATTGCGCTCGAAGTAAATTTTTGAAGGAACTTTAAACCATTGCATATTATTTCTACGTTTCCCTACTTTCTTGATGTTAAGAAGGTTGATAGCACTAACGTTATCACCAACTGAGTTACGTCCATATGAACCACAACCAAGTGTTAATGATGGAATGAAGGCATTGTAAACGTCACCGATACCACCAAACGTAGATGGAGAATTCCAGATGATACGCATTGCTTTCATTTCAGTACCGAAACGTTTAGCAAGCTCTTCATCTTTAGTATGGATAGCAGCTGAGTGCCCAAGTCCGTTAAATTCAACCATTTGGCGAGCTTTTTTAAGACCATCTTCAACATCATCAGCTTTAAGAACTGCAATAACTGGAGATAATTTTTCACGTGTTAATGGTTCATTAACACCAACTTCAGCACATTCTGCTGCAAGAATATTAGTTCCTTCTGGAACTTTAAAGCCTGCTTGTTCTGCAATCCAAGTTGCTGGTTTACCAACGATATCTGCGTTTAGTTTAGCACCAGCACAGTTTTCACTGTTTGCTTTTGAACCAAAACAGAATTCTTCAAGAAGAGCTTTTTCTTTTTTATTAACAAAGTAAGTTTTGTAAGATTTGAATTCTTCGATAAAGTCGTTGTAGATTTCTTTGTCAACGATAACTGCTTGTTCTGACGCACAAACCATACCATTGTCAAATGATTTAGACATAACAATATCATGAGCAGCTTGACGGATATCAGCTGATTTTTCAATGTAGGCAGGGACGTTACCAGCACCCACACCAAGAGCAGGTTTACCACATGAGTAAGCCGCACGAACCATGGCATTACCACCTGTAGCAAGGATTGTTGCAATACCATCATGATTCATCAAAGCACCAGTTGCTTCCATAGATGGCTCTGAAATCCATTGGATACAGTTTTCAGGAGCACCGGCAGCAATAGCCGCATCACGAACAATTTGTGCCGCATGAGCTGATGATTCTTGAGCTGATGGATGGAAACCAAATACGATTGGATTACGTGTTTTAAGGGCAATCAATGATTTAAAGATTGCTGTAGAAGTTGGGTTAGTTGTTGGTGTAACTCCACAGATAACACCGACTGGTTCAGCAATTTTAGTAAGTCCTGTGATAGGATCATCTTCGATAACACCAACAGTTTTTACACCGCGCATGTTATTAACTACGTGCTCACAAGCAAAAAGATTTTTAGTAGCTTTATCTTCAAACACACCACGACCAGTTTCTTCAAAAGCATGCATAGCCAAGATACCGTGGGCATCAAGTGCTGCAACAGAAGCTTTTGCCACAATGTAGTCCACTTGTTCTTGGTTTAATTGACGGAATTCGTCTAAAGCCACCAAGCCTTTTTGAACAAGTCCATCAACATGTACTTGTGCTGCTTGCATCCTTTGTTCTGGTGTTAGGTTTTGTTCAGCCATATGATTCTCCTCTAGAAACTGTTTGTTAAATGTTTCGCAAAATTATTTACAAGATTATTATATCATTTTTTGGAGTTTGTAAATAGTTTCACAATAAAATTGTGAACTTTTTTTCAAACTTTTTTAGTCCTTACTCAGATTAGAACATTGCAAAAAAATAAGACCTCTCGGTCTTATTTAGCAGATTTTTTAGCTGCTCTTTCTACAGCTGCTTGAATAGTTGAGACATATAAATCAGCTCCCTTAGTATCCGTGTCACTATAATGGACACCGTCCGTACCATACCAGATATCTGGATTCTCAATAGCAACCTTATACCAGTCAGCGATAGTCACATAAGAGTATTTTTTCGGTAAAGTCACTGCATAATCACGTGCCTCTGCTACTTGAGCAGCATTTTTAGCATTATAAGGTGTCACAAGAACTAAGCGATGGCCTTTTGGCAAGGCATCAATAAAATCTTGTACACGTTGCCCATAATTATCTAAAGAGTTTACCCCAACTGCTAGTACTACGGTCTTAGAAAGAGTCTGTGATTGAATATGGTTGTTAAATAGTTCATAAGCATCACTAAAGTTACGACTTACCGCAGCATCAACTTGCGTTGCTGGCATCAAAGCTGAAAAGGAAGCACTAGAGCGAAGTGCCACCGAGTCACCAATAACACTAACATCACTTAAAGCATTAGCATCCCCTGCCGCTAAAGTATGGGTACGATTGATATTAGACTGAGCTTGTTGTAGCGATCCTACTAAAAGCTCTTTCTCAAATTTTCCAACGGTAGGTGCCACAAAGCAAGTCGTAATTGTCAAGACAGACAAGGCCAATGCAAGAGCCGCAAACCACTTCATATAGGGCGACAAGTCAATCTCTAACCCAAGTAACTTAGGTTGTTTAGCTTGTATCATTGGCTCAATCACATAATAAGAAAGCGTCGCAAACAGAACTGAAAAGAAGGTCGTTAACAACACAGCTAACCAGTTTGGCATCAATTGAGTAAAGATGATGTAAAAAGGCCAATGGAAGAGATAAATACCATAACTAATATCAGCAAGATAAGTTACCACAAGAGGTTCTTGCCACTCTGGTGTTTGATCATTTAAAACTCTAGCTGAATAAATCATAATTGAAGTAAACAAACTTGACAATACAAAACCAAACAAATAAGTAACAATATTATTGAAATCTAAACTTAGCGTCAACAAGAAAAGTAGTGCAAATGAGCCTACTAAAACAGCAATAACATGTTTTCTTGGCCATAGGCGAACATTCTTTTGAAAGCGGATAGTGGTATCTTTTATGCCTGTCATAGTGGCAAACATAGCTCCTAAGAAAAATGGAAAACTATGTGAGAAAGTCGAAAAGTAAATCAAAGAAAAGTTTGAAACAAAGAATGCTCTAATGAACATACTTAAAAAACTAACCGCAAAAATACCAGAAGAAATGAGAAAAATAATACCTCTGAATTGCTTATGAGTGTAATTTTTCTTAGCTAATAACCAAATCAAAAGTCCCCAGATTAAATAGAAGTGAACCTCAATGGCTAAACTCCACGTGTGCACAAAAAGATGAGGGATAAATTGACTTTCATAGCTACTACCGGTTAAGATTTCATAAAAATTGGTAGTAAATCCCAAGACTGCTGCGATTTGATTGCCTAAACCTGCAATAAAATCACTTTTAACCAAAAAGGTAAAGGGAATCGTTACCAAAATCATGAGAACAAGCGGTGGCACAACACGATAGAAACGTCGTCTTAAAAAGCTAATAATATCTATCGTTTCTCTACTTGTGTACTCATCAATAAGTAAGGCTGTAATCAGATAACCTGAAAAGGTGAAGAAAACATCGACACCTATAAATCCTCCTGAAAAATGATGTTGAAAAAAGTGGTAGAGTAAAACAAGCAATAACCCTGTTACCCTAACAAACGAAAACCATTTTATTCTCATTTTTGAAATATCCCCTGTTTAAAGGTCCCTTTATAGACCTTTGCATTTTTTGCCTTTAAAACACCTTTACCATCTGCTTGTCCTGCTTTAAATTGACCACTATAAGACCAACCATTACTAGCCGTAAAGGTTCCTTTCCCCTCAAAGACCCCATTTTTAAACTGTCCATCATAGGTATCTCCATTAGAATAGACCAATTTCCCCTGTCCATTCATTTTATGATTAAGCACATAACCAGTGTACTTGATTTGCCCCTTATCATAAGTCAGGCTCGTTTTGGAGGTCACGGTTACCGACAAAACAGACAACCCACAAACCAAAATAATGATTACTGACAAGATTTCCATCTTTGCTCTAGTAATATGCAATTGTTTTTTCACTTTATCTAAATAGTTCATCGCTTATACTCATCTATCATTTTTCCTAATACTAGCTTTAGAAGTCATCTTTCAGTTGGTCAAGCCAGCTATGACACCCTTTGGTCACCAAACGGTAGGTTTCTTCAAAATCACCAGTATACCACGGATCTGGAACGCCACCCTCAATAAAGAGATGAATTTTTGACGCCTGATTCTTAGCTGACATCTTTTTTAAATCCTTAACATTATCACAATCCATACCGATGATGTAATCAAAAGCTTCAAAATCATGAGGACTTATCTGTTGGGAGCTTTTTTGCCCATCATAATCAATATCGTATTTCTTTAGGATTTTCTGCGTGCCTTGATGAATCGGATTTCCCTGTTCCCAAGTTGAAGTTGCACGACTTTCAATAACCAACTGGTCCTGCTTAGCCAATGCTTTCATCACAAATTCAGCCATCGGACTGCGACAGATATTTCCAAGACAAACAAAACATACTTTTTTCATGAAAAACTCCTTTCACCTATTATAGCAAATTTCCAGGTTAGAAAGCTGAAATGAATTTAATATTTTTAACTTAGCCTACCAACCTGACGCTAAGGTTTATCCGATCACAATTAAGTAAGGTTAAGATTGGTCACAAAAAGAAATACTCAAAAACACACCGTCATCAGATGGCATGTTTTTGTTATCATATGAAACTTTCCTAAGGGGTATCACTTGGTAGAGGGTAACCCAGATGCTGATAGGCTTTATCAGTAGCCACGCGCCCGGTTCGAGTCCGCATAATAAAGCCTTTTTGAATTAAGTAAGGCTCATACATGTCCTCAACTGTTTCTCTTTCTTCGGCAATGTTAACCGATAAAGTTCCCAGTCCAACCGGCCCACCGCTATACATGTCAATCATGGTACGCAGAATCTTTTGATCGACATAGTCCAAGCCTTCTCGGTCTACATCAAGCATTTCTAATGCCTTATCAGTGATTTGAGCCGTTACCGTTCCGTCACCCATAATTTGAGCATAATCACGAACACGCTTGAGCAAGCGATTGGCAATACGAGGTGTCCCTCGACTTCTGCGAGCCAACTCAAAGGCGGCTTCATGCACAATAGCCATGTCAAAAATAGTAGCTGTCCGCTCAACAATTTCTGTTAAATCGTCTACTTGGTAATATTCCATGTGGCCTGTAATCCCAAAACGAGCCCGCAAGGGATTCGAAAGCATACCCGCACGCGTCGTCGCCCCAATCAGTGTGAAAGGCGGTAAATCCAAATGAACACTACGACTGGAGTCTCCTGACCCAATCATGATATCAATATAGAAATCTTCCATAGCACTATAGAGAACTTCTTCAACCGCCATAGGCATGCGATGGATTTCATCAATAAATAAAACGTCGCCAGGTTCTAAATCATTTAAAATGGCTACCAAATCCCCTGCCTTTTCAATAGCTGGACCTGACGTTTGCTTTAAATTAACTCCCAACTCATTAGCAATGACAAAAGCCATCGTGGTTTTCCCCAAACCAGGAGGACCAAATAACAAGACATGATCAAGCGACTCATCTCGCATTTTAGCTGCCTCGATGAAAATCTTTAATTGATCTTTGACCTTATCTTGTCCAATGTATTCTCGTAAATACTGTGGCCTAAGAGTTCGCTCAACAAACTCCTCATCACCCATTACCTCATTATCTAAAATTCTAGTCATAGGACTATTATAGCACAAGACTGATGATTCTTAGCCTAAATTCCACCAGTCTTTATCTGATAAAAACGCTGCAGATTTCATCATAAAAATAGCTGCAAGAATGAAATAATACTTATAAGATTTAAACATTTTTTGTACCTCTATCTCTTATTAATTTTTTACAAAAAATATTATAACCCTTATATTGCTATAGTAACATGACACCAATGTCCTGTTTAAAAATTATCTTTTAACCATTCTTTCTCTAACTTTTTCACTAAATAATTATCATTTGTCAAACTCGTAAACATCACTGATTGCTCATAAAAATGTTTTGCTTTTGCAAAATCATTTAAATGATATAAAGCATATTTCCAATAATACATGCAATACATAGGTATTTTTTGAAAGTCTTGAATTCTAGACATGATTTTTTGACTTAACAGAAGCATTTGTTCTACCTTCAAGTAATCTTTTAATCTTATGGAAACATCCAAACAAGTATGCAAAATATTGTTTAGCATGAACAAATCTTCTAGCAGTAATTCTTCTTCACTTTTTAAAATAGTATTTACAAATTCCTGATATAAACTTAGATCAAAATGATATTTACTAAAATTTGATACTACAGCACAAGTTAAGTATAAATCTATAATCAATAAATCATTTAACTGATATTTTGTATTTTTACTAATTTGATTAATATATTCTTGAATCAGCGGTGAACCAAAATTGATATCCCCGCTCTGATAAACATCAAATTTTGACTGCAAACAATCAATAACCAATTGTTCTACTTCTGGCAATTGGTCATAGTAATCTTCAAATATTTCATCAAATTGGGCCTCACGTGTCTTGAGTTTATCTCCATCCATATAAGTTGGCGTTCGTAATATCAAGTACTTCAACTCTTTGAAACGCTTAGGCAATTCCAAATCTTCACCATCCGTTAAAAAACCTACACTAACGTCAAGTTTTTTTGCAATAAAAGCTACTTTGGATAAACTGGGAATCGACTGTCCTAACTCAATTCTTGCAAGCTGACGAACCGAAAGTTCTGATTCATCTCCACAAAGTTCTTCTCGTGTCAGTTTCTTTTCAAACCGAAGTGTTCTTACCTTTTCCCCAAAATTAGCTAACATACCTTATCTCCACCCTCCCTTTCTTTATTATAGCATAAGGATTAATAGAAAATTAAGAAATATAAGAATTTTGTGATAAATATTCGGTTTTTCTTATAAAAAGAAAAAGACCCTAAGGTCTTTTTGAAATGCTTATAATCCTAAACGGTTAAAGATGTCATCAACACGTTGTGTGTAGTAGACAGGGTTGAAGAGTTCATCAATTTCATCTTGGTTAAGACGAGATGTTACTTCTTCATCAGCTTCCAGTAATGGCTTAAAGTCCACTTGGTTATCCCATGAGTAAGCTGTCTTAGGTTGCACTAAGTCGTAAGCTTGCTCACGTGTCATGCCTTTTTCAATCAATTTAAGCATAACACGTTGGCTAAAGATTAAACCAAAGGTTGAGCCCATGTTGCGGATCATGTTTTCTGGGAAGACCGTCAAGTTCTTAACAATGTTACCAAAACGGTTAAGCATGTAGTTGATAAGGATAGTTGTATCAGGTGTGATGATCCGTTCTGCAGATGAATGTGAGATATCACGTTCATGCCATAGTGGCACATTTTCATAGGCTGTAACCATGTGACCACGAACTACGCGCGCAAGACCAGTCATATTTTCTGAACCAATTGGGTTACGTTTATGAGGCATAGCAGAGCTACCTTTTTGCCCTTTGGCAAAGAACTCTTCTACTTCACGTTGTTCTGATTTTTGTAGCCCACGGATCTCAGTTGCCATGCGTTCAATAGATGTTGCTATGCTGGCTAGTACCGCAAAGTATTCTGCATGTAGGTCACGAGGTAGGACCTGTGTTGAAATTTCTTGAGGGCGAATGCCAAGTTTGCCACAAACATACTCTTCCACAAATGGAGGAATATTAGCAAAATTGCCTACCGCGCCAGAGATTTTCCCAGCCTCAACACCAACCGCCGCATGTTCAAAACGCTCTTGGTTACGTTTCATTTCGCTATACCAAGTTGCCAGCTTAATCCCAAAAGTTGTCGGTTCTGCATGCACACCGTGGGTACGGCCCATCATGATGGTCATTTTGTGCTCTTTAGCTTTTTCAGCCACAATGTTAGTGAAGTTTTCAAGGTCACGACGGATAATGTCGTTGGCTTGCTTGTAAAGGTAACCGTAGGCCGTATCCACAACGTCAGTTGATGTCAAACCATAGTGAACCCACTTACGCTCTTCACCAAGCGTTTCTGAAACCGCACGCGTGAAAGCCACCACATCATGACGTGTTTCTTTTTCAATCTCAAGAATGCGGTCCACATCAAAATCGGCATTAGCACGAATCTTAGCCACATCCTCCTTAGGAATCTCACCCAACTTAGCCCAAGCTTCATCGGCCAAAATCTCAACCTCTAACCAAGCACGGTACTTATTTTCTTCACTCCAAATTTCCGCCATCTCAGGGCGTGAATAACGTTCTAGCATAATTTAAGATATTAAGGGCGTTAAGCGGACACCGCAAAAATAGTAGTTTTGACGAAGAACATTAAGTTCTAGGAGAAACTATCTTTTTTTGCAAAGTCCGTAGCCCGTATTCAGTTTAAAGAATACAGTGCCCTTGTTCCTTTCTTTTCTTTATTTTCAAAGAGTAGAGTAGCCCGAGTTTAAATACTCGGAAACACCCTCTCTCATTTCTTTATCTTAATTTTTGAATGGAAGTCCGTAGCCCGTATTCAGCTCAATAAATACGATGCCCTTGTTCCTTTCTTTTCTTTATTTCCAAAGAGTAGAGAGCCCGAGTTCAATTACTCGGAAACACCCTCTTCATTTCTCTAAATAATTTTACATTTAATTTAAGCAATAATAGGATTAAAAATCTATCCCTTTACCAAACTCCTCAACCTCGTCTGGCACATCACTAAACAAAGTCACATGTCCCATCTTGCGGTTCTGCTTAGCTTCTAGTTTACCATAAAGGTGTAGGTGGGCGCTAGGGTTGTTGGCAACAAATTGCTGCGCAGCATCCGTATGTTGGCCTAAGACATTGAGCATAACTGCTGGAGCGTGCAAGTGGATAGCTGGTAGCGGCTGACCAAGCACACCCAGAATGTGTGTGTCGAACTGTGAGAAATCACAGGCTTCAATGGAGTAGTGCCCAGAATTATGCGGGCGTGGTGCAATTTCATTGACCAAGATATCATCTGGTGTGGCAAACATTTCGACGCAAAGCGTTCCAGCCAAATCCAAATGCTTAGCAATTTCCAAAGCCATTGCTTTAGCTTTTTCAGCAAGTTCTTCAGAAATACGAGCTGGCACAATTGTCTTAGACAAAATATTGTTTCTGTGGATATTTTCTTGGACTGGGAAGACCGTGAATTCTTTCTGGTTTCCTGAAACGATGACAGACACTTCCAAATCAAAAGCAACAAATTCTTCCAGAACACAATTAGCAGCGTCAGCCAATTCCCTTGCAGCAGCAAGGTCAGCCTCAGACTTAATGACAATTTGCCCATGGCCATCATAACCACCGGTCGCCGTCTTGAGGACATAATTTTTGGACAAGTCAATATCGTCCAAATCAGCAGCCGATTTAACCACTTTGTAAGGCGCCACTTTGACCCCAGCTTTGTTAGCCAAAAAGTCTTTCTCAGTAATACGGTTTTGGGAAATGCGAAGCAGGTCAGTTCCTTGTGGCAATTGCCCTTCCTTGATAACGGCATCCAAACCGTCCGCATCGACATTTTCAAATTCATAAGTGAGGACGTCACAACGGTCAGCCAGTTCTTTCAGTGCTGCCACATCATCGTAAGCTGCCACAATCATCTCACTAACCCGCGAAGCCGGACAATCTGCCGACGGATCCAAAGTCACCACCTTGTGCCCCATATAAATAGCCGAAATAGCCATCATTTGACCCAACTGGCCACCACCAATAATTCCAATAGTTTTAGATGAGTTCATCAGTCGACTCCTCTGCCATTTTTCCTTGTTTTTCTGTGTAATCAGCTAGCGCATCCGCAATCTTACTATCTTCAATGGACAAGATGCGAAGAGCAAAGAGTGCAGCATTGGTAGCTCCCGCCTCCCCAATAGCCATGGTTGCCACCGGCACGCCACCTGGCATTTGAACGATGGAATAGAGAGAATCAACTCCAGAAAGGGTACGTGATTTGACAGGCACACCAATAACTGGCAAGTTTGTCTTAGCAGCTACCATCCCTGGCAAGTGAGCCGCCCCACCTGCACCAGCAATGATGATTTTGATACCACGTCCACGCGCTTCTTGGGCATGTTTGAACATGAGGTCTGGTGTGCGGTGAGCAGAAACAACTTTCTTCTCATAGGCCACACCAAATTGGTCCAAGATATCAGCTGCTTTTTTCATGGTCGCCCAATCTGATTTAGAGCCCATAATAATTGAAATGTCAGGTGTCATACTTGTCTCCTTTTTGAGTCTTTTTTCTTGTCTTCCTATTTTATTGCTTTATTGCCAATGTCATTTCGGTAGAAGAGACCTTCCGTGTTTTGGCTTGCCAGTTCTTTGTAGATGATACTCTGCGCAGCTTGGACGTTGTTCTCTGTGGTGACTAGCATGTAAACACGGCCGCCATTTGAGAGCAGTGCTTGGCCATCTTCCGAAAATTTAGCCCCCGCATAATAGGTGATAATGTCGCCTTCTGTTTTGGTTGGGAGTGTCACCCCTTTGTCGTAAGCCAGTGGGTAGCCATTTGAGGCAACAACAACGCCAAGAGTTACACCACCCTCTATCCATGTAATCTCAGGTTCTTTACCATCAAGAATATCACTGATGTTTTGAGCAAAGTCAGATGTTAGACGAGGCAAGATAATTTGTGTCTCTGGATCACCAAAGCGAGCGTTGAACTCAATCACTTTCGGACCAGCTTCCGTCAAAATCAAGCCAGCATAAAGGACACCCAGATAAGGACGACCTTCTTTAATCATCCCTTCAAGAACAGGCTTAATAATGGTTTCAACGGACTGGTCAATGACAGCCTGTGATAAATGGGGAACTGATGCATAAGCCCCCATCCCACCTGTGTTGGGTCCCTTATCTCCATCGTAGGCACGTTTATGGTCTTGAGCTGTTGGCATGATGTAGAATTTGTCCCCATTAACAAAGGCAAAGAGTGAGAACTCCTCACCAGCCAGGAATTCCTCAATAACCACGCGCGCCCCAGAATCACCAAATTTGTTATCCAAAAGCATCTCGTGCACCGCTTCAACAGCTTCTTCAACAGTTTCCGCAACCACAACGCCCTTGCCCAAAGCTAAACCGTCGGCCTTAACAACGATCGGCGCCCCTTCTTTTTCAATGTACGCCTTGGCTTCTTCGAAGTCAGAGAATGTGCCATAGGCAGCAGTCGGAACTTGGTACTTAACCATCATTTCCTTGGCAAAGTCTTTTGACCACTCCAGCTCTGCGGCCAAACGCGTCGGACCAAAAGCTTTGAGACCAACCTTGTTAAAATCATCAACAATCCCCGCAGCTAATGCATCATCTGGGCCAATAAAGCTCCAACTAATAGTATTTTCCTGAGCAAAGTCAATTAATTTTGAATGTTCGTAAATAGCTATATCCACACAAATCAGACCATCAAGCGTCATCCCAGCATTCCCTGGAGCAACAAAGACTGCCTCAACATCCTTAGATGCTAACAATTTCTTAGCAATAGCATGCTCACGACCACCCGAACCAACAACCAATAATTTCATAACTTACACTCCCTAGAACCAATTACAAAGTTTTAACTTTTGAAAAGAAATAATTTCACATAAGAAACCTATTTTGTAACCAGTAACAGTAGGGATTTCCTTTCTTAATAACGAATAATATAAAGTTATTATAACATATTTGTTCGTATTTTAAGAATCATATCATATCTCGTCTTTTCTCTAAAACTCCGTTCTTTTTTAAAAAAAGTTTCGTGACCATTTATAGGAAGTCAAATATGATGAGCTATTTAGCTTCACTTTTTTTAGTAGCTATTGCCATTTTTATCTCTTAACTTGCGAATAATAGGTTATAGGAGGTTATTAATGAAAAAATTTCATCAATTGTTAGTTTCAGGAGCAATCCTTTTAAGTGTTAACGGAGCAATCAGCACTGCTGCACCACTCTTTAATCCAAATAGTGTGTCACAGGTTCAGGCAGAAGTTCTCGGTGATAACTACCCAAGTAAATGGAAAAAAGAGAGTGGTATTGATTCTTGGAATATGTATGTTCGTCAATGTACATCATTTGTAGCTTTTCGCCTTAGCTCAGCCAATGGTTTTCAATTACCAAGAGGGTATGGTAATGCCCATACGTGGGGACATATTGCTAAAACACAAGGATACGCTGTGAATAAAACGCCAAAAGTTGGATCTGTAGCTTGGTTTGATAAGGGAGCAAACAACTCAAGTGCTATCTATGGCCATGTGTCTTGGGTTGCTGAGGTATCAAATGATTATGTCACACTTGAAGAATATAATTATAATGCTGGACAAGGACCTGAAAAGTATCATAAACGTCAAATACATAAAAGTAAAGTCAGTGGCTTCATCCATTTTAAGGATCTACCATCGACCACCTCATCTTCTTCTGTAGAAATCAACCAGCCGCTTTCCAACAAGGATAAAACACTCCCCAAAAGTGGTCTTTATCAGTTTACTCAAAAACACCTTATCAAAGGAGAAGCTAAAATTGACAGTCCAGATTTAGGTTATTATGATGCTGGACAATCTGTCAATTATGATCAATTACTAAGTTCGGATGGCTATGACTGGCTTAGTTACTTAAGTTTCTCTGGAAACCGTCGCTATATCCCTTTGAAAAAAATAACTGAAAAGTCTAACACTGTTGAGGTAACACATGCAAAAACTACCACAACCACTGCCATTCAAAACCCTATCGTTGTCGGAGATCAAGTGACTTTCCCTGGAGTATTTAAAGTCACGCAAGTTATTAACGGTCTCATCACTAGTAGCCAACTAGCTGGAGGTGACCCTACTCATTACAACTGGATTGATCCAGGTCCTCTAACAGAAACAGATGCCAAAGGAAACACAATTGGCGATCAAATTCTCCACAGTGGAGAATACTTTACCGTCCCAGGTACTTATAAAGTCTTAAAAGTAGATAAGCCATCCAACGGCATTTATGTTCAGATGGGTTCACGTGGAACATGGTTCATCATGGACAAAGCTAAAAAAGTATAAGTTAGAAAGTATTCTATCCCCCTATTAAAAAAGACTGATTTCTTGAAAGAATTCAGTCTTTTTTTCTTAATGTCTAAAATGTCTTTGTCCTGTGAATAGCATGGTAATACCATGCTTGTCTGCAGCCTCGATAGACTCTTGATCACGCACCGAGCCACCTGGCTGGATAATAGCCCGGATACCAGCTGCGGCAATTTCTTCAATATTGTCTGCAAATGGGAAAAAGGCATCAGAAGCAAGGACTGCTCCCTCAAGTTGGTCTTTAGCTTGTTCGATAGCGATACGAACCGAAGCTACACGATTAGTTTGGCCTGATCCCACACCCAAGGTCATGTGATCATTTGTCACAATAATACCATTAGATTTAACATACTTAATGGCCTTCCAAGCAAACGTCAAAGCTTCTTTTTCTTGATCGTTTGGTTGACGTTCAGTCACTACTTCCCAAGTATCGGGATTTTCTTCCACAACATCTTGGTTTTGAACTAACATACCACCCACAACACCAGTGAATTCAGGTTCCACCTGGCTTGCTTCTTGAGCATCAAATGGCAATTCCAAGAGACGAAGATTTTTCTTTTTATTTGTTAGAATAGCTAGCGCTTCGTCAGAATAACTTGGAGCAATGATAATTTCTAAGAAAATCTCATGCATTTTTTCAGCAGTAGCGGCATCAACCTCACTGTTAAGCACTACAATACCACCAAAAATAGAAATTGGGTCAGCTGCGTAAGCATAATCCCATGCTGTCTCAATAGTATCTGCTTGTCCAATACCACATGGATTCATATGCTTAAGAGCTACCACTGTTGGACGGTCTTTAAAGTCACGGATGATACGGATAGCTGCGTCTGCGTCACGGATATTATTAAAAGACAATTCTTTGCCGTTCAATTGTTTAGCAGATGCAATTGAGTAGTCTGTTGGAATGGCTTTTTGGTAGAAATCCGCATCTTGTTGCGGATTTTCACCATAACGCATAGCTTGTTTTAAATCATAAGTTAAGGTCAGCTTCTCTGGCTTTTCTTCACCAACTTGTGCTGTAAAGTACTCCGCAATCAAGGCATCATAAGCTGCTGTGTGACGAAAGACTTTAGCTGCTAACCGTTGACGTGTCTCATAGGTCGTTTCTCCTTGACTAGCCAATTCATCTAATACGCCTTGATAATCAGCTGGGTCAACAAGAACCGTTACACTAGCGTGATTTTTCGCTGCTGAACGGAGCATAGAGGGGCCACCAATATCAATGTTTTCAACTGCCAAATCATAAGTCACATCTGGACGTAAAATGGTTTCTTTGAAAGGATAAAGGTTAACCACAACAAGGTCTATCATCTCGATAGCATTTTCCTTAGCTGCATCTTGATGGCTGTCAAGATCACGACGAGCTAATAAGCCACCATGGATATTAGGATGAAGGGTCTTCACGCGCCCATCCATCATTTCAGGAAAACCAGTCACATCATCAATAGCAATAGTGTCAAGTCCAGCTGCATCAAGAGCTGTCTTGGTTCCACCTGTTGAGATGATGTCCCAACCTAAATCTTTTAATGCTTTGGCAAACTCAACAATACCATTTTTATCAGAAACACTAATCAGTGCACGTTTAGTCATTATACTCTCTTTTCTCTTTCTTGAAAATGTTTTGTGATACTTCTCTAAATGACAATCACTTCGATTTTATCATTAAAGATTAATAAGCTAATCTTTACTCTAGATACTATTTTTCTTCTACTCCAAGCTCACGAAGAACTTCTGGATAAAGTTGGTATTCAGTTTCGTGGATACGGGTTTCAAATGTCTCAATGGTATCCTCTGGTAAACGAGGCACTCGCACTTGTTTGATGATTTGCCCGGTATCAACACCACTATCCACCCAGTGAACAGTCACTCCAGATTGCGTCACGCCTGCTTGCCAGGCATCGTCAATACCATGAGCACCTGGAAACTCAGATAAATAAGCTGGATGAATATTGATTATCCTGCCCTCGTAAGCTTCCAGTAGAGTTGGACCAACAATTTTCATATAGCCAGCTAGACAAACCAAATCAATCTCATGCTCATCTAGCAGGGCCACAATAGCTTCTTCATAGGCGACCTTGCTTGTAAATTCTTTGAGTTCAAAGCTATAATTTGCCACGCCTAGCTTATCCGCTCGTTCTAAAGCATAAGCCTGTCTCTTATCCGTAAACAGTAAAGTTACGGGAAACTGCTCTGCAATGATCTGAAAATTTGACCCATTTCCAGAGGCAAATACCGCTATTTTTTTGCTCATTTGATGATAACACCCTTATCTTCTTTTGCAACGATACGTCCAATTTCATAAACAGGTTCATCCAAAAGTTCTTTAATGCGGTCAACATTTTCAGGTTTGACAGTCATCATGAGACCAATTCCCATATTAAAGATTTCAAACATTTCTTCATGCTTGATTTCTCCATATTTTTCAAGGGCTTTGAAAATAGGTAGAACTGGCACTTTGTCTTCTTCAATTTCAGCAGCCAAGTTATCTGCAAACATACGTGGAACGTTTTCTATGAAGCCACCACCGGTGATGTGTGCAATCCCGTTAACCAAGTTTTCCTTAACTAATGGCAGTACTGCTTTCACGTAAATGCGAGTTGGTTCTAAGAGAATGTCTTTCAATTTTTTGCCTTCCAACTCAGGAAGAACTTCATCACCACTATACTCCGCAAAAACACGACGTACAAGTGAATAACCATTAGAATGAATCCCACTTGATGCTAAGCCTAAAAGTACATCGCCTTCAGAAACTTTTGAACCATCTATAATTTGAGATTTCTCAGCAGCTCCGACTGCAAAGCCTGCCAAGTCATAGTCATCTTCGCCATACATACCTGGCATTTCAGCCGTTTCACCACCAATAAGGGCAGTACCTGCTTGAACACATCCTTCAGCGACACCTGCAACAACCTTTTCCAGTTTAGCAGGTTCATTTTTACCAGTCGCAATATAATCTAAGAAGTAAAGTGGTTCTGCACCTGCAGCAATGATATCATTGACACACATGGCTACACAGTCTTGACCAATTGTATCGTGCTTATCATATTTGATGGCTAACATAAGTTTGGTTCCAACACCATCTGTTCCAGAGATAAGGACTGGTTCTTTGACACCAGTTGCTGAAAGGTCAAACATTCCTCCAAAACCACCTATAGCACCCATCACACCCGCACGCTCTGTACGTGCTACATGTTTTTTGATGCGTTCAACTACTTCATAACCTGCTTCCACATCCACACCTGACTGTGCGTAAGCATTTTTTGACATATCTTTCCTCTTTCTTCTCCACAAAGGGCTAATTTTCACGCCCTCAAAAGCCTGTAACCTGTGGTTGCGTAATAACTAGCACCTATTTGACTTTTTCAATGTAAAAACTGGTCTCTTCTTCGAGACTACGAAGGTACTCTTCTTCGTAATCATAAAGAGGTGTTGGGTAATTACCATCAAAATAAGCCACACATAAACCACCATTTGGAACATCTGTTTGTAAACCAATAGCATCAATCATGCCTTCTAGTGACAAATAGGTTAAGCTGTCTGCTCCAATAATGTCACAGACCTCATCTACATTATGATTTGCCGAGATTAACTCGCGTCGGGTCTGAATATCAATTCCATAGAAGCATGGGTATTTGAGTTCAGGACTTCCTATAGCCACATGGACCTCTTTAGCTCCTGCTTCTCGAAGTAATTTGACAATACGTCTAGAAGTTGTCCCACGAACAATGGAATCATCAACCATGACCACCCGTTTGTCTTTAACCACCCCTGATACAGCAGATAACTTCATGCGGACACCTTGTTCTCGCAGTTCTTGTGTTGGTTGAATAAAGGTTCTTTGGGTGTATTGGTTTTTAACAAGTCCCATTTCATTAGGTAAACCCGATTCTTCTGCAAAGCCCATAGCTGCTGAAAGAGAGGAGTTAGGAACACCAACTACAATATCAGCTTCATGCTTGAATTCTTGTGCCAAGCGTTTACCCATTTGTTTACGTGCTGTGTGAACATTCACACCATAAATCGTCGAATCAGGACGCGCAAAATAAACGTATTCCATTGAACAAATAGCCAGTTGTGTGTCCTGTGTATAGTGATCATAAGTAATTCCTTGATCATCAATAATAATCATCTCACCTGGCAACACATCACGAACCCATTTCGCACCAATCACTTCAAAGGCACAAGTCTCACTAGATACTACCCATGCACCATTCTTCATCTGCCCCAAAGATAAGGGTCTAAAACCATTAGGATCTAAAGCAGCAATCAATTTATCTTCGGTCATCAGTAAATAAGCAAAACCACCTTTGACTGTGTTCAAAGCCTCTTTTACCTTACCTAAGAATTCAGGATGATGACTACAACGAATCAAATGCATCAAAATTTCCGTATCCGAAGACGCATTAAAGATAGCACCATCACGTTCCAATTCTTTTTTTAAAGAAATGGCGTTGGTTAAATTACCATTATGACAAAGGCCAAATTGAGCCTCTGTAAACTGATATAAGAAAGGTTGAATATTATTGATAGATGCTGTTCCAGCTGTTGCATATCGAACATGTCCAATAGCAGCTTGACCTGTCAACTTATCCAGATTATTCTGATCCTTAAAAACCTCAGATAATAAGCCTGTATCACGATGCTGATGAAGCAATCCATTATCATTTGAAATAATCCCCGCACCTTCTTGACCGCGATGCTGAAGACTATGTAAACCAAAATAAGTGACTTGAGCGGCATGAGGATGTCCCCAAATACCAAAGACACCACACTCTTCATTAAGAGATTTTACTTCATATGTCATTTTTACCTCTATACAAAAGGGTTAAACCCTTTACTTTATCTAAAAAGGGAAAACTTAGACAGTTTCATACCTGCTAATTTGACCTCATTTTTTCAATTTATTCTTTTTTAAAAGTCTTTCTTACTTACCTGTAAAATAGGCCACAGCTGAGGCAAACAATCCTTGATCCTTTTGACCAGGAATATTTTGGAAAAGACCTGCTTCAAATCGTTCAGAATGTCCCATCTTACCAATAATTTGACCATTAGAACTGATAATTCCTTCAATAGCATGAAGAGATCCATTGGGGTTAAATCGAGAATCCATGCTAGGTTTCCCATCGAAATCAACATATTGACTGAAAATTTGGCCATTATCACGTAATTGACAAAATTCCGCTTCAGTGACTACAAATTTCCCTTCACCATGTGATACTGGAATGGCATGAATATCACCTACCTGAACACCTGCCAACCATGGTGAATTGGTGTTTGCAATACGTGTTTCAACCATTTTAGCCACGTGTTGGTTGGCATCGTTGTAGAAAAGTGTTGGGCTAGTAGCAGCCGCTTCTGCAAAATTACCATAAGGAAGCAGACCGGACTTAACCAAAGCTTGGAAGCCATTACAGATACCAATGATCAAACCACCTTTTTCAATAAAGGCATCAATAGCTGCACGAACCTTATTATTGAGTAAGATATTGACGATAAATTTAGCCGAGCCATCTGGTTCGTCAGCTGCTGAGAAGCCACCTGCAAAGAAAATAATATTTGCTTTGGCTATATTAGCAACCATTGTGCTAACAGATTCTTCAATAGCTTTTTCATCTAAGGTCACAAAAGGAATCATATTAACTAAGGCACCAGCTTGCTCAAAGGCCTTAGCAGAATCGTATTCAGAATTAGTGCCCGGAAAAACAGGAATGTAAACCACAGGTTTGTCAATGGTCTCATTCGATTTAATAAGGTCGTTTGACATCACAGAAGGAACTTCTTCAAGTGTTTGTGTTTGTTCAAAAACAGTAGGATAGATATCTTCTAAAGTGCCCTCAAACGCCTTCAATAATGTATCACCAGATAGACTAATCCCATTTACAACTAAATTAAAATCAGAGCTAGTTTGACCAATCTTAATAGCTTCTGGAATCTCTTCTTTAGAAGTGATTAAAAAGCCACCTAACTGAGCTGACAAACTCGTCGACAATTCTGGAATATCTACGACTGCTCCGATATGATTACCAAAAGTGGCTAAAGAAAGACCTTCTAATAGTCCACCATACTTCAAAGCAGAAGCAGAAGAAATTTGATAGTTATCTTGAATCAGAGAAAGTGTTTTTAGATTTGATGTTATTAAGTCAAAATCAATCGTTTCTGAAATCAACTGTCCTGGCAAGTAATAAATAAAGTCACAAGCTTCTTTAAATTCTGGAGATAAAACCTTGTTCACGTCAGCTGTCGTCACACCAAAAGCTACCAGAGTCGGTGGTACAGTCAATTCTTCAAAGGTACCAGACATGGAGTCTTTACCCCCAATAGATGGTAAACCAAGCTGCACTTGTGCCTCAATAGAACCAAGTAATGCTGCTACTGGTTGTCCAAAACGCTCTGCCATTTTATCCATACGTTGGAAATATTCCTGATAGGAAAAGCGAGCTTGTGACCACTTCGATCCTGTTGCCGCTAGACGAGCTGTTGCTTCAATGACCGCATAAGCAGCCCCATGATAAGGAGACCATTCTGCCAAATAAGGGTGATAACCTTGTGCCATAACAGAGGCTGTATTTGTTACACCATCTTGAACAGGCAGTTTTTGAACAGAGCTTTCTGTTGGTGTTAATTGATAACGGCCTCCAATAGGATGATTAACAGTTGATCGACCAACAGAACTATCAAAAATCGTTTGCAAGCCTTTTTGACTTGTATGATTAAGATCTGATAAGAGAGCTATCGTGTCTTTTTCTAAAGTCTCAATGGATGTTGTTTTTTGCTCAAAAGCTTCTAATGCACTATCAACAACCTTAGCATCAACTACCACGCGCACACCGTTGGTATCTAAGAAAAAACGTTCAATATCAACAATGGTTTGACCATTCCAAGTCATTACCAAGTTTGGTTTCTCAGTTACTTGAGCAACCGTTACTGCTTCTATATTTTCTTTAGCACATTCTGCAATAAAGAGATCTGCATCTTCAGGACGTACCACTACTGCCATCCGTTCTTGTGATTCTGAAATAGCAATTTCTGTTCCATTTAATCCTTGGTACTTCAATGGAATTTCATCTAAATCAATTTCCAGTCCGTCAGCTAATTCACCGATGGCAACACAAACACCACCAGCACCAAAGTCGTTGGATTTCTTGATTAAACGCGTAACATGACTATTGCGGAAGAGGCGTTGAATTTTACGTTCTTCAATAGCATTCCCTTTTTGCACTTCTGCACCAGCTGTTTCAACTGATTCAACAGTTTGCACTTTGGAAGAACCAGTTGCTCCACCAACTCCGTCTCGACCTGTCTTCCCACCTAGTAGGATAACCACATCGCCAGCTACTGGTTTTTCACGGACAACATTTTCCTTAGGAGCAGCCCCAACAACAGCACCAAGCTCCATGCGTTTAGCCACAAAACCTGGATGGAAGTATTCTTTAACATAAGTTGTTGCTAAACCAATTTGGTTTCCATATGAAGAATAGCCGTGCGCCGCTGTTTTTGAGATGACTTGCTGCGGTAATTTACCTTTACGAGTTTCCGCAATTGGCATCGTAATGTCGCCTGCGCCTGAAATACGCATAGCTTGATAAACATATGAGCGACCAGATAATGGGTCACGAATGGCACCACCAATACAGGTTGCTGCACCACCAAATGGTTCAATCTCTGTTGGGTGGTTATGAGTTTCGTTTTTGAACATGAGTAACCACGGTTCTTTGACACCATTGACATCCACTTCAATTTCAACAGAGCAAGCATTGATTTCATCTGATACTTCCATATCATCTAGGCGCCCATTAGCACGCTCATAACGGCCAAAGATTGTAGCCATATCCATAAGGGTCTGTGGTTTGTCAGAGCGTCCTAATTCGTTACGCATAGCGATGTACTTATCATAAGTCGCTTGTAATTGTTTTTGGAATTTAGATTCTGAAAAATCGATAGCCTTTAATTCCGTTTCAAAAGTCGTGTGACGACAGTGATCAGACCAGTAAGTATCTAGCACCTTCAATTCCGTCTCGGTAGGTACGCGACCAATTGACTTGAAATAACCTTGAATAAACAATAAGTTTTCGACTTCCATAGCTAATCCTTGCTCGGTCTTATAGCGTGCAAAATCTTCTGCTACATAAGTATTGAAAATATCAAGTGTTGGAATTCTACGCTCTGATTCTGACAAAGTATGTCTAGCAATTCCGACTGTTACATCTTTAAAACGTGAATCAACAGGATTCAATAGATAGCCCTTAATGGCTTCTAGCTCACTTTGATTGATGTCTTTATTGACCAAATAAAGTTGTGCCGTCAAAACAGATACGTCCGATGAACTGCCAAGAAGTAGTAGGGCTTCTTGAGAGCTAGCTGCACGCTGATCAAACTGGCCAGGTAAGGCTTCAATAGCAAAAAACACTGCCTCCTCTAGTTCTGAAAAGAGTCGTTCTTCACTTAAAAGCTCGTCCGTTACTTGTTCCGAAAAAATATGTTCTTGAGCAGCCTCAAATAAAGCTTCTTCTAAATTGAAAACATCATAAACTTGAATCATACGCAAATGACTCAATGTTTTTAGTTGCAAATTTTGGCTTAATTCTTTAAGTAATGATTGAGCTTTTACCTGAAAATCAGCTTTTTTCTCAACAAAAATACGTTTATCCATTTCTAAGATACCAAATCCGACAAGGAAGCAACAAAAAAATAGATAACCCACTAAAATCTTGATTTCAGTAGAAGCAACTCCCATTTTTTGTTTTCAATTGGAAATCTCAAAAAATGTCTCATCAGATTCTTTGAGCTTCCCAAGCTTCCCAGTCGGGTTCATTTCCTTCCTTGTCTTATTTTAATCCCTGCAGTTTTTCAAGTACCACCTTATAGACATCCGTCAAGCTACCAAGGTCACGACGAAAAACATCTTTGTCCATATGATTTCCTTTTTCATCCCAAAGTCGACAGTTATCAGGTGAAAATTCATCAGCTAAAATGAGATGGCCTTCTGCGTCCAAACCAAACTCCAGCTTAAAATCAATTAATTGAAGTCCAATCTGTTCAAACCAAGATTTTAAATGCTTATTAATCGTTAGTGTTTCTTCTTTGATATCAGCAATTTGTTCATCAGTTGCGATTTTTAGATAAATCACGTGTTCATCGTTAATGAAAGGGTCATCTAAGTCATCATTTTTATAATAAAATTCAATAATTGGCTTTTCTAATAGAGCACCTTCTGCTATTCCAAATCTTTTAGCGAAAGAACCTGCCGCAACGTTACGTAAAACGACTTCTAAAGGAATGATGCTTACTTTTTTATTTAATTGCTCGGTATCTGATACCTGTTTAATAAAATGAGTTGCAATACCAACCTTATTTAATTTTTCAAAAATAAGTGATGAAATCTGATTATTTAACGCTCCTTTTCCACTAATAGACTCCTTGCGAGCACCATTTAACATAGTAGCTTGGTCTTTATAAACGGATAAAATAACCCCTTCATCTTCTGTCTGATAAATATCTTTTGCTTTCCCTGAATAAATAAGGTTGTTTGACATTTTAAGGTTCGCCTTTCTCGACTTTTTTTATTAAAGAATAACATATAAATGCTCTTTATTCAACTTTTTGTTTACATTGTTATTAAAAAAAATATTATAGTTCGTTTTTTGTAACAAAAAAAGAGCTTTCGCTCTCTCTTTATTGATTTATTGTTTTTCTAAACGATTAGTCAAATAATCTAGCATATCACCCATAGAAACCATGTGATCTACCGCTTCATCTGGAATTTCGATATTAAATTCATCTTCGATATTAATCACGAACTCAACCAATTCAATAGAATCAACCCCTAGATCATCCTTTAAATTAGTATCCTCAGTAATCGTAAAATCAATTGTGTCTTTTTGCTTACTGATGAGGGTAATGATTCTTTCTAAAATATCATTTCGTGTCATCTTCCTTTTCCTCCTTAGAAAATACGTCAACTAATTGTCCAACAACATTGGTATCCAACATAGTACGTATTTGTTTAATCGTATGAAAAATAGCTTTAGCATCACTCGAACCATGTGATTTCACAACAGGAGCTTTAAGTCCAAACAAAACAGCTCCTCCTGCACTTGAGTAGTCCAAAGAATCTTTCAAATGATATAAACTATCTTTTAAGAAAAGAGCTCCAATTTTGGCTTTAATACCACCAGAAGTCACTGCCTCTTTTAATTGTCCCATTATACTAATAGCAGTTCCTTCGATAGCTTTTAATACCGCGTTTCCTGTGAAACCATCCGCAACCAAAACATCCACCACTCCAGACATCAAATCACGCGCTTCCACATTTCCTACAAAGTCAATACTGTCATCAGCTGCTAACAAGTCGTAAGTTTCCTTACGAAGAGAGTCTCCTTTAGTAGACTCGGTACCATTATTAAGTAATCCCACACGAGGACGTTCGATACCTCTTACATTTTTAGCATAAAAAGACCCTAAAATAGCATATTGATGAAGGTGAGAAGCCGTATTTTCAGCATTTGCACCTAAATCCAACATATCAAAACCCTTACCATCTATTGTCGGTAAAGTTGACATTAAACCAGGCCGATCTATCTCTTTAATACGACCAACTACAAAAAGTCCTGCTGCTAAAAGGGCACCCGTATTTCCGGCAGATAAAACAGCTTGAGCTTGTCCATCTTTAACAGCTTTGGCTGCCAAGACCATCGAAGCATTCTTTTTACGACGAATAGCTTTTGCAGGTTCATCATCTGAATTGATTTTTTCATCCGTATGACTAATAGAAACACGATCAGAAGCAATCAGATAAGGTTTGATCTTTTCTTGATCACCATAAAGTTGAATTTCGATATCTGAGAAAGCTTTGATCGCCTGATTGACACCTTCAATAATAGCCTGAGGGGCATTGTCTCCACCCATAGCATCTATTGCAATTTTCTTCATTTTTGCTCCTTTACGTCTACTCTTCTCTACTGAAAATAGTGACTCTATTATAGCATATTCTAACATCATTTCCCATCTCGACTAGTCTCCTTTGATTTATCTGATTTTTTCATAATATTTCCCCAAGATTCTAGTTCATCAATAAATTTTTTACTTTTCAGTCTTATACCAACATAATCATCATAAATAGCATCAATAAACTGACGAAGTTTTTGTTTCATTTCTGGTTTTAAGGAAATGCGTTTCAAGTCATCAAAATCTAAATTTTGAAAACGATCCAAAAGATAAAGAACATTGGGATCTAAATGATAGCGACGCTCATCTTCATGATAATGTTGTGGACAAAGAACACCTGAATAGCGATGAGAAAAATCAAAAGGAAGACCTGCCCGATGACAAAAAACACAATTATGAAAGTTTAACTGGACTCCAAAACGCTCTAAAAGTTGAATTTCAAAAATATTAGTTAAGATTTCATAATCTAAGCCTTCTTCCATTAAATCAAGTGTCTTTTTTAAAAAAGCAAATAAATGAGGATCTGGTTCGTTATCAGCAATAGCGACATCCACAAGTGCTAAAAGATAAGTTGCATAAGCCAATCGAAAAATGTCTTCATTGATATGACGATAAGTCTCTGCCTGACTATAATCTTCAATATAGGAAAGACCTGTATCGCTCAGCTTAAGAATGAATTCTGCCGCCCTCAAGGGTTGAACAACAGATGCTAATTTAGAACGACTAATCTGCTTGACAAAAAACATCCGTTTACCAGCAACTTCTGTAAATAGTTTAACTAATTTATCATCTTCACGGTAATTTTTATTATATAGTACAATACCAAATGATTCTTTCGTTTGCATATTTCTCCATCATTCTTTAACTAAGATTTCCACACTGAAAAAATGAGTTTCCACAACTTATCCACAGTTTAGCAAGTCAACTATTATTATACACAAACTACTCATAATTTGCAGATAGTTGATAAACAAAAAAGAAAAACCTAGGATCTAGGCTCTGTTAATAACACTTATCAACAGTTACCTAGACCTTAGGTCAATTCCTTATTTTCCCATTTCAAATAAAGGAGATAGTGGACGTTTTTCATGAATACGAATAATAGCTTCAGCAATTAAATCAGCAATCGAAATTTGTTCAATTTTATCAATTAAACGTTCTTCTGGTAAATAAATTGTATCTAAAACAATTAATTTTTCAATAGCAGAATTTTGGATATTATCCAGAGCTGGACCAGAAAGCACTGGGTGTGTACATGAAGCATATACAGCTGTTGCACCTGCTTCAGCCAAAGCATCTGCCGCATGGCAAATAGTACCAGCAGTATCAATCATATCATCAATCAAGATACATTTTTTACCTTCTACATTACCAATAATGTTCATCACTTCGCTAGTGTTCATTTTATCAACACTACGACGTTTATCAATAATTGCGATTGGTGTTTGGAGGCATTGCGCTAACTTACGAGCACGAGTGACACCACCATGGTCTGGACTCACCACAACAACATCTTCACCAACAAGCCCATGACGATCAAAGTAATCAGCAATTAATGGAGCACCCATTAAATGATCTACTGGAATGTCAAAGAAACCTTGAATTTGTGCAGCATGCAAATCAACGGTTAAGAGACGATCAACTCCAGCAACTTCTAACATATTAGCGACTAGCTTAGATGTAATTGGCTCACGAGAACGCGCCTTACGGTCTTGACGAGCATAGCCGTAATAAGGCATCACGACAGATATTTTTTCAGCGCTAGCACGTTTTAAAGCATCAACCATAATCAAGATTTCCATCAAGTTATCATTAACTGGAGAGCTTGTAGATTGTAAAATAAAAACATGATGCCCACGAATCGATTCCTCGATATTGACTTGAATTTCACCATCTGAAAATTGGCGCACAGTAGACTTACCAAGTTGAATACCCATAGCAGAAGCAACTTTTTCTGCTAACTCTTTGTTCGACGAAAGTGCAAACAATTTTAAATCAGAATAAGACATTTTTTCCTCCAAAGTTTTAATCCTATACCATTTTAACGTTTTTTAAACAAATTATCAAATGAAATTAAAAATGACACTAGAAAGAACCTCAATTACACTCTTCTTCTTTTAAAAAAATAAATAAAAAAACTAGAACAAAAATGTTCTAGTTTAAGATATTATTAGCGTGGATAGATAAATACAACACCAGATGGGTTAAACCAACCACGGTGGTCAGCAACATACTGACATCCGTTGAAGTTTGATTCCATAACGCGGATGTTTGATGCACTTTGTACTTCAACAACTACAGCTACGTGACCATAGCCTCCATCGTTCCAAACTGCAATTGCTCCCGCCATAGGTGTTGAAGCAACTGAGAAGCCCGCTGCTTGAGCGCTATAAGCCCATTGTCCACCATTACCCCAGTTATTTCCTGCCCAAGGAGCTAATGATTTAGCACCCCAAGTACATTGTCCTACAGGATAAGTATTATTAGCACTATAGGTCACTTGTGGACGAGCCACTGGTGTCGCCATAACAGGAGCTGGTGCTACTTTCGCCGCTGGTGCAGTAATTGGAGCAGGTGTAGATGGATCTGATTGTTGAGCTACTGGTGCTGCTGTTACAGCTTCAGAAACTGGTGTAGCAACTGGAGCTACCACTGTAGCTTTTGCTGCCTCAACGGATGACGCTTGTTGAGCAGCTTGCTCTTTTGCCTTAGCTTTTGCTGCTTGTTCTTGTGCCAAAGCTTCAGCAGCTGCTTTTTCAGCCGCTTCTTTTTGAGCTACCAAATTAGCCTTATCTTCAGTAGCGGATGCTAATTGAAGAGCTAAAGTAGCAGTTGCTGCTTCTAAATTAGCTTGTTGAGTACGTAAAGTATTTTGATTTTCTTCAATCATTGCAACATTAGCTGCAATTGTATTGATAGCATCTTGGTTAGCTGCTTGTTTTTCTTCAAGGGAAACTTTATCAGCTTTTTGTTTTTCTAACATTTTGGTATTAGCAGAAACGGCTCTGTTAATAGCTACTAAACGAGAGACAACATCAGAAATTGATTTAGAATTCAAAAGTGCATTAATGTAACCTGAAGTTTCATTGTTTTTATAAGCACTACGCGCTTGATTCTTTAATTTTTCATTACGAGCAATAATTTGGCTTGTAAGAGCTTGAATTTCTTGTTCAAATTGTCTTGAAAGTTCTTCAAGTTCTGTGTTTCTTGCTGCCAATTTATCTTGTTCTGATTGTAGTGAACTAACTTGTGCTTGCAATGCCACAACTTGGTTACGAGTCGCTTGTTGTTCGGCATTAAGAGATGAAATAGTTGATTCTGCTGCTGCAATTTTAGAATCTATTTCATTAGCTCCTACTGTTGTTGCTGCTCCAAGGGTTACACCACTTACAAGAACTGCTGATAAAATTCTTTTTTTCATAATAAAAAAACTACTCCTTTTCGATAAGACATCTTATATTTTACCAAAAAAAGAAGCAAGTAATGTTACGCAATTGTTACAGTTATGTGTAATAAATAATAAAAAAAGGGAATTAAGCTAAACTTTCCCAAGTTCAATAAAAAGTACTTATTAACATGTGGATAAATTGTAAAATCCCCTTGGCGGTTAATTACTTAAAAACATTAAACAGATTCCTATCGTATGATATCAGAAGTTTTTAAACGTCATTGTCTTTTGACAGCTTAGATCAAACTAAATTAAAACACATCAGTTAGTTATAAAAATACCTAACCCCGAAATATATGCATAATATTATATGAGACATGATCAGAATAGAACATTAAAAAAAGACCATTCAAGATCATCTTTTTTCATATTATACGGAGAATAAGGGATTCGAACCCTTGCGCCAGTTACCCGACCTAACGATTTAGCAAACCGTCCTCTTCAACCTCTTGAGTAATTCTCCAAAATGGGCACGAGTGGACTCGAACCACCGACCTCACGCTTATCAGGCGTGCGCTCTAACCACCTGAGCTACGCGCCCAAGCTTAAATATATAGCTTGGGAAAACTATAAAGCGGGTGACGAGAATCGAACTCGCGACAACAGCTTGGAAGGCTGTAGTTTTACCACTAAACTACACCCGCAATATAATATGGCGCGAGACGGAATCGAACCGCCGACACATGGAGCTTCAATCCATTGCTCTACCAACTGAGCTACCGAGCCAACTACATAAATCTTATGTATTGCGGGAGCAGGATTTGAACCTACGACCTTCGGGTTATGAGCCCGACGAGCTACCTAACTGCTCCATCCCGCGTTATTTTTAAAGGAGGATGTGGGATTCGAACCCACGCACGCTTTTACACGCCTGACGGTTTTCAAGACCGTTCCCTTCAGCCGGACTTGGGTAATCCTCCAAATGATATGGACCTTGTAGGACTCGAACCTACGACCGCTCGGTTATGAGCCGAGTGCTCTAACCAGTTGAGCTAAAGGTCCAAAGTCATCCATAAAAACAAATAGCGGCGAAGGGGATCGAACCCCCGACCTCCCGGGTATGAACCGGACGCTCTAGCCAGCTGAGCTACACCGCCATCAATCGGGAAGACAGGATTCGAACCTGCGACACCTTGGTCCCAAACCAAGTACTCTACCAAGCTGAGCTACTTCCCGAACTGATGCACCCTAGAGGAGTCGAACCTCTAACCGCCTGATTCGTAGTCAGGTACTCTATCCAGTTGAGCTAAGGGTGCTCTATATTAAATTAATGCCGAGGACCGGAATCGAACCGGTACGATGTGAACCATCGCAGGATTTTAAGTCCTGTGCGTCTGCCAGTTCCGCCACCCCGGCTCCTCAAAAGCGAACGACGGGATTCGAACCCGCGACCCCCACCTTGGCAAGGTGGTGTTCTACCACTGAACTACGTTCGCAACTTTTTTCAATGCCGGCTACATGACTTGAACACGCGACCCTCTGATTACAAATCAGATGCTCTACCAACTGAGCTAAGCCGGCTAATCTTTTATGCGGGTTAAGGGACTTGAACCCCCACGCCGTTAAGCGCCAGATCCTAAATCTGGTGCGTCTGCCAATTCCGCCAAACCCGCCTATATGACCCGTACTGGGCTCGAACCAGTGACCCATTGATTAAAAGTCAATTGCTCTACCAACTGAGCTAACGAGTCTTTTTGTTGAAACTGCTACAACTTTACTTGCTTCATCTCCAACTTAAAATAGTCCATTGGACTATTTTGACGGTCCCGACGGGAATCGAACCCGCGATCTTCGCCGTGACAGGGCGACGTGATAACCGCTACACTACGGGACCTGTATCTTTTAATACTATGGGAGTTAACGGGATCGAACCGCTGACCCTCTGCTTGTAAGGCAGATGCTCTCCCAGCTGAGCTAAACTCCCATTGAGTGGTATAAGCTAAGCGACTACCATATCTAACAGGGGGCAACCCCCAACTACTTCAGGCGTTCTAGGGCTTAACTGCTGTGTTCGGCATGGGTACAGGTGTATCTCCTAGGCTATCGTCACTTAACTCTTTTGGGCACTACTTGTGTAGTCCACTCAAAATTGAATATCTATATTCTATCAAGAAACCGCCTCGCTGTCAATATTGACTTCGGTTTGGATAAGTCCTCGAGCTATTAGTATTAGTCCGCTACATGTGTCACCACACTTCCACTTCTAACCTATCTACCTGATCATCTCTCAGGGCTCTTACTGATATAAAATCATGGGAAATCTCATCTTGAGGGGGGCTTCGCACTTAGATGCTTTCAGCGCTTATCCCTTCCCTACATAGCTATCCAGCGATGCCTTTGGCAAGACAACTGGTACACCAGCGGTAAGTCCACTCTGGTCCTCTCGTACTAGGAGCAGATCCTCTCAAATTTCCTACGCCCGCGACGGATAGGGACCGAACTGTCTCACGACGTTCTGAACCCAGCTCGCGTGCCGCTTTAATGGGCGAACAGCCCAACCCTTGGGACCGACTACAGCCCCAGGATGCGACGAGCCGACATCGAGGTGCCAAACCTCCCCGTCGATGTGAACTCTTGGGGGAGATAAGCCTGTTATCCCCAGGGTAGCTTTTATCCGTTGAGCGATGGCCCTTCCATACGGTACCACCGGATCACTAAGCCCGACTTTCGTCCCTGCTCGAGTTGTAGCTCTCGCAGTCAAGCTCCCTTATACCTTTACACTCTGCGACTGATTTCCAACCAGTCTGAGGGAACCTTTGGGCGCCTCCGTTACTCTTTAGGAGGCGACCGCCCCAGTCAAACTGCCCGTCAGACACTGTCTCCGATAGGGATCACCTATCTGGGTTAGAGTAGCCATAACACAAGGGTAGTATCCCAACATCGCCTCAAACGAAACTGGCGTCCCGTCTTCAATGGCTCCTACCTATCCTGTACATGTGGTACAGATACTCAATATCAAACTGCAGTAAAGCTCCATGGGGTCTTTCCGTCCTGTCGCGGGTAACCTGCATCTTCACAGGTACTAAAATTTCACCGAGTCTCTCGTTGAGACAGTGCCCAAATCATTACGCCTTTCGTGCGGGTCGGAACTTACCCGACAAGGAATTTCGCTACCTTAGGACCGTTATAGTTACGGCCGCCGTTTACTGGGGCTTCAATTCATACCTTCGCTTACGCTAAGCACTCCTCTTAACCTTCCAGCACCGGGCAGGCGTCACCCCCTATACATCATCTTACGATTTAGCAGAGAGCTGTGTTTTTGATAAACAGTTGCTTGGGCCTATTCACTGCGGCTGACCTAAGTCAGCACCCCTTCTCCCGAAGTTACGGGGTCATTTTGCCGAGTTCCTTAACGAGAGTTCTCTCGATCACCTGAGGCTACTCGCCTCGACTACCTGTGTCGGTTTGCGGTACGGGTAGTGTATAGTTAAACGCTAGAAGCTTTTCTTGGCAGTGTGACATCACTAACTTCGCTACTTAACTTCGCTCCCCATCACAGCTCAATGTATTAGATATAAGCATTTGACTCATATCACACCTCACTGCTTAGACGTGCTCTTCCATTCGCACGCTTTAGTTAGCCTTCTGCGTCCCTCCATCACTATATACACTAGTACAGGAATATCAACCTGTTGGCCATCGGATACACCTTTCGGTCTCTCCTTAGGTCCCGACTAACCCAGGGCGGACGAGCCTTCCCCTGGAAACCTTAGTCTTACGGTGGACAGGATTCTCACCTGTCTTTCGCTACTCATACCGGCATTCTCACTTCTATGCGTTCCAGCGCTCCTCACGGTACACCTTCTTCACACATAGAACGCTCTCCTACCATTACCTCTAAAGGTAATCCACAGCTTCGGTAATATGTTTTAGCCCCGGTACATTTTCGGCGCAGGGTCACTCGACTAGTGAGCTATTACGCACTCTTTGAATGAATAGCTGCTTCTAAGCTAACATCCTAGTTGTCTGTGCAACCCCACATCCTTTTCCACTTAACATATATTTTGGGACCTTAGCTGGTGGTCTGGGCTGTTTCCCTTTCGACTACGGATCTTAGCACTCGCAGTCTGACTGCCGATTATATCTCGTTGGCATTCGGAGTTTATCTGAGATTGGTAATCCGAGATGGACCCCTCACCCAAACAGTGCTCTACCTCCAAGAGACTTAACATCGACGCTAGCCCTAAAGCTATTTCGGAGAGAACCAGCTATCTCCAAGTTCGTTTGGAATTTCTCCGCTACCCACAAGTCATCCAAGCACTTTTCAACGTGCCCTGGTTCGGTCCTCCAGTGCGTCTTACCGCACCTTCAACCTGCTCATGGGTAGGTCACATGGTTTCGGGTCTACATCATGATACTAAAGCGCCCTATTAAGACTCGGTTTCCCTACGGCTCCGTCTCTTCAACTTAACCTCGCATCATAACGTAACTCGCCGGTTCATTCTACAAAAGGCACGCTCTCACCCATTAACGGGCTCGAACTTGTTGTAGGCACACGGTTTCAGGTTCTATTTCACTCCCCTCCCGGGGTGCTTTTCACCTTTCCCTCACGGTACTGGTTCACTATCGGTCACTAGAGAGTATTTAGGGTTGGAGATGGTCCTCCCAGATTCCGACGAGATTTCGCGTGTCTCGCCGTACTCAGGATACTGCTAGGGCTCAAAACGATTTTAAATACGAGGCTGTTACTCTCTTTGGCTTACCTTCCCAGGTAATTCTTCTATCATTTTAAAGTCCCACGTCGCAGTCCTACAACCCCGAGGAGTAAACTCCTCGGTTTGCCCTCCTGCCGTTTCGCTCGCCGCTACTAAGGCAATCGCGTTTGCTTTCTCTTCCTGCAGCTACTTAGATGTTTCAGTTCACTGCGTCTTCCTTCTCATGACCTTAACAGTCATGGATGACATGCATTACATGCCGGGTTCCCCCATTCGGACATCTCTGGATCAGCGCTTACTTACAGCTCCCCAAAGCATTTCGTCGTTTGTCACGTCCTTCTTCGGCTTCTAGTGCCAAGGCATCCACCGTGCGCCCTTATTAACTTAACCTTATTTTTGGTCTTGCGACCTAAACTCATTAAATACTTACAGCGTTTTCGGTTTATTTCTTGTTACTTTTCTACAATCATTTCTGATCGTGGAATTTGATATAGATATTCAATTTTCAATGGACTATAGATAAAACAGAAACTTGAGTTGAACTCCAGACTAACTTCTTAGGAAAATAGATAAACTTCCTTGTGTGTAAACACACTTTGTCAGTTTCCTAATTTTCTACAGAAGTTTTCGCAAGCGAACCGTCTGTTAGTATCCTGTTTTAATGGAGCCTAGCGGGATCGAACCGCTGACCTCCTGCGTGCAAAGCAGGCGCTCTCCCAGCTGAGCTAAGGCCCCACAAGACCTCTCAAAACTAAATAAGACGATAAACGTATTCCATTTCCTTAGAAAGGAGGTGATCCAGCCGCACCTTCCGATACGGCTACCTTGTTACGACTTCACCCCAATCATCTATCCCACCTTAGGCGGCTGGCTCCTAAAAGGTTACCTCACCGACTTCGGGTGTTACAAACTCTCGTGGTGTGACGGGCGGTGTGTACAAGGCCCGGGAACGTATTCACCGCGGCGTGCTGATCCGCGATTACTAGCGATTCCGACTTCATGTAGGCGAGTTGCAGCCTACAATCCGAACTGAGATTGGCTTTAAGAGATTAGCTTGCCGTCACCGGCTTGCGACTCGTTGTACCAACCATTGTAGCACGTGTGTAGCCCAGGTCATAAGGGGCATGATGATTTGACGTCATCCCCACCTTCCTCCGGTTTATTACCGGCAGTCTCGCTAGAGTGCCCAACTGAATGATGGCAACTAACAATAGGGGTTGCGCTCGTTGCGGGACTTAACCCAACATCTCACGACACGAGCTGACGACAACCATGCACCACCTGTCACCGATGTACCGAAGTAAAACTCTATCTCTAGAGCGGGCATCGGGATGTCAAGACCTGGTAAGGTTCTTCGCGTTGCTTCGAATTAAACCACATGCTCCACCGCTTGTGCGGGCCCCCGTCAATTCCTTTGAGTTTCAACCTTGCGGTCGTACTCCCCAGGCGGAGTGCTTAATGCGTTAGCTGCGGCACTAAGCCCCGGAAAGGGCCTAACACCTAGCACTCATCGTTTACGGCGTGGACTACCAGGGTATCTAATCCTGTTTGCTCCCCACGCTTTCGAGCCTCAGCGTCAGTTACAGACCAGAGAGCCGCTTTCGCCACCGGTGTTCCTCCATATATCTACGCATTTCACCGCTACACATGGAATTCCACTCTCCCCTTCTGCACTCAAGTTCTCCAGTTTCCAAAGCGTACATTGGTTGAGCCAATGCCTTTAACTTCAGACTTAAAGAACCGCCTGCGCTCGCTTTACGCCCAATAAATCCGGACAACGCTCGGGACCTACGTATTACCGCGGCTGCTGGCACGTAGTTAGCCGTCCCTTTCTGGTTAGTTACCGTCACGTAATGGATTTTCCACTCCCATTACCGTTCTTCTCTAACAACAGAGCTTTACGATCCGAAAACCTTCTTCACTCACGCGGCGTTGCTCGGTCAGACTTCCGTCCATTGCCGAAGATTCCCTACTGCTGCCTCCCGTAGGAGTCTGGGCCGTGTCTCAGTCCCAGTGTGGCCGATCACCCTCTCAGGTCGGCTATGTATCGTGGCCTTGGTGAGCCGTTACCTCACCAACTAGCTAATACAACGCAGGTCCATCTCATAGTGAAGCAATTGCCCCTTTTAAATTTAGTACATGTGTACTTAATTGTCATGCGGTATTAGCTATCGTTTCCAATAGTTATCCCCCGCTATGAGGTAGGTTACCTACGCGTTACTCACCCGTTCGCAACTCCTTGGACTAGTGCAAGCACCAGTCCTCAGCGTTCTACTTGCATGTATTAGGCACGCCGCCAGCGTTCGTCCTGAGCCAGGATCAAACTCTCATTTATAGTTTGAACTTACTCGTTCTTTTCTGTCGCTGACAGATTTATTTCTCGTTTTTTGACGGGTAATATGTCTCCATATCACCCTCACGTTTGGTTCGTCTTATTCAGTTCTCAAAGGTCTTTATCTCTTGCGAGACAACTTCTTTATTCTATCAAATCTAAGAAAACTTGTCAACTACTTTTTTTCAGTTTCTTTCACTGACGCGTCCTCTCATCTGACAATTTTATTAGTATACTAGATCAACTTGTCTCTGTCAACCATTTTTTAAAAAATAAAAAAGAGGCTAAACCTCTTTTAAATAGATTTGCGATAAGCTTCGACTTCTGCTTGGTTTGCCCATACAAAGTGTCCTGGTTTTAACTCAACCATTGATGGCTTATCTTCTGTATAATCATGTTGATCAGGATTGTAAACCACTAGTTGCTTTTGTCTTTCTAAAATTGGATCCGGGATTGGAACTGCTGAAAGTAGTGATTTAGTATAAGGGTGGATTGGATGATTAAAAAGTTCTTCTGTTTCTGCGACTTCAACAATCACCCCTTTGTGGATTACGGCAATACGGTCTGAGATAAATCGAACAACAGATAAATCATGCGCAATAAAAAGATAGGTCAACCCCTTTTCAGCCTGCATTCGTTTTAGCAGGTTTAAAACCTGTGCGCGAACTGAAACATCCAATGCTGAAATTGGCTCATCCGCAATCACAAACTCAGGATCCATAACAAGAGCTCTTGCAATACCAATACGCTGACGCTGACCTCCTGAAAACTCATGTGGATACCGTGTTAAATGTTCAGGAAGCAGACCAACCTCTGTCAACATATTTTTAATTTTATTTTTACGCTCATCTTCATCTTTGAACAACTTAAAATTATAAAGTCCCTCAGAAATGATGTAATCAACTGTAGCACGCTCATTAAGACTGGCTGCAGGATCTTGAAAAATCATTTGTATTTTACGAATCAAATCACTATTTTCTGATCGTGTGCGTTTTCCATTAATAACCTTACCATCATAGATGATTTGTCCTGAGCTTGTCTCATTGAGTCCGATTATTGCTCGGCCAATCGTTGTTTTACCACTTCCGGATTCACCAACTAAAGAGAATGTTTCTCCTTTTTTGATAAAGAAATTGGCATTTTTAACGGCAACAAATTTTTTCTTTCCTTTACCGAAGGAAATTTCTAGGTCTTTTACTTCGACTAATTTATCAGTCATTTCCTTCCTCCTGACGGGATATTTTTTGCAGAATCTTTTGATGTAAGTCTTGAATCACTTCAGGTTTTTCTACTTTAGGAGCATCTGGGTGTAAGAGCCAACTTTTTGCCCAATGTGTTTCAGAAACATTAAAAACTGGAGGAGCTTGTTCAAAATCAAGAACCATTGCATACTCTGAACGTAAAGCAAATGCATCCCCTATAACTGGAGAATATAACGATGGTGGCGTTCCAGGAATAGAATACAATCCACCTGACTCATTTGCCAACTGAGGAAGACTTGATAAAAGGCTCCAAGTATATGGATGTCTCGGATCATAAAAAATTTCTTCAACAGTTCCAAATTCTACGATTTCCCCAGCATACATCACAGCAACTTTATCTGCAATACTCGCTACGACTCCTAAGTCATGTGTGATGAAAATGATGGTAAATTCATACTCTTTTTGTAAATCTTTAAGTAGTTTAATAATCTGAGCTTGAATAGTAACATCCAAAGCTGTAGTTGGCTCATCACAGATTAAAATATCCGGACGGCAAGCTAAAGCAATGGCAATAACGATACGCTGACGCATACCTCCTGAATATTCAAAAGGAAAATCTTCAAAACGCTTCTCAGCATCTGGAATACCTACCTTGTTCATATAATCCAAAGCCAACTTTTTAGCTTTCTTACGATCTAGTTTTTGATGCTTAATAATGACTTCTGTAATTTGACTTCCAATCGTTTTGATCGGACTTAAACTAGTCATTGGATCTTGGAAGATTGTAGCAATCTTTGCACCACGGATAGGCGCCCAATCTTTATTTGTTTTCAGGTCAGTCAATTCTTGACCACGGTATTGAATAGAACCATTCGCAATTCGGCCATTTGATTCTAGCATTCCTGTAAATGTCTTGGTTAAAACAGATTTACCTGAGCCTGATTCTCCAACAAAGGCGAGAACTTCTCCTTCAACTAACTCTAGAGAAACATCTCTAATAGCTGTTAAAACACGATCACGTACATCAAATTCCACTACCACATCTTTGGCAGTTAAGATTACATTTTTATTATTTGTCATTTTAACTCCTATCTATGTGAACGTGGATCACTAGCATCAGCTAGATTTTGTCCGACAATGTAAAGTGGTAACGAAACTAAAATCAAAGTCAACAAAGGAATACAAAAGAGATAAGCATTTGTTGTTAAGTTGCTAGAATAATTAGCAATTAAACGCCCTAAACTTGGTGTTGTTGTCGGAAGCCCTATTCCAAAGAAAGATAAAAAGGCTTCAGATGAAATATAAATTGGTAGCATTTGAGACAACATAGTCACAATGACCGAAACCAATTGAGGTAAAAGATTTTTAGCCGCAATCTTATACATAGGTGTTCCTAGTGTTTGACTAGCAAGGTTGTACTCTAAATCACGGTAACGCAAGATTTGCACACGAATAGAATAAGCAACACCAATCCAACCCGTAATACAAAATGCTAAAATAAGATTCCAGAACCCAGCGCCTAGAGAGTAAGTCAATACAATAATGATTAACATCGATGGAATGTTTGAGATAATATTGTAAATCTCAATCATAATTTTATCGAATGTTTTTGAGACACCCCAAATAGCACCTAAGACAACTCCAATTGTGATATTAATCAGGGTAGCAATAACCGAAATCAAAATAGAATTTCGTGCACCATACCAAACCCCATCAAAAAGAGATTGACCATTTTTATCAGTACCGAACCAGTACTCCGCGTTTGGCCAGATATAGCGTTTAGAAAAGTCATTAATATTGCTGACATCTCCAAAGTCATAATTAGCAAAGACCGGGTAAATAAAACTCATCAGCAAAATCGCCACAAGAATAGTCAACATCAAAAGGGTGGATTTTTTTGAAAAGAACTGTCTAAAAACTGACTTCCAATAAGAGTAAGCAGGAGAATCAATGACTTCGGAGGCTCTACTATCACGTTCAACAAATTGAAATTTTGATTGTTCAATTGTTTCCATATTTATTTACCTCCTTTTTTTGCTGATAATTTAATACGCGGATCTACTAATGTCATAGCAATATCGCCTAACAAAAGTGAAATAATAGATAAGACGGTGAAAATAAAGGTTAAACCAACAATCATAGAATTATTAGCCGATTTAATAGAGTCTATAAGCATTTTACCCATTCCTGGGAAGGCAAAAACAGTCTCTGTTAAAGTTGCGCCACTAATCGCTAAAATAATACTTGCAGGAATACCAGAAACAATCGGTACCATAGCATTTTTAAAGAGGTGATCTTTATAAATCTCTGACTCTGATAATCCTTTTGCTCGCGCAAATCTTACCCAGTCACTGGCTTGAAGGTCCACCAGATAACGACGGAACCAGATAACGGTAACAGGAATACCTAAGATACCTAAAATAACAGCCGGTAAAACATATGAACGAGGGTCTGAAGCACCTAACATAGGGAAAGAATCTGGCAAACCAATGGCGCTTCCGATAAAACGAACTACATAAATAACTGCAATACTTGGTAAAGCTAGCATGAAAGTCATTGTTGCCGTTGAGAAACGATCAAAATAAGTGTTTTTAAAGCGTGCCATAAACAGACCTAAAGGCAAGCCAATTATGTAAGAAATTAAAACACCAAAGAATCCGATGACAAAGGAATTATGAATCATTGATGGATCAGCATAATTGTTAATCGTTCTTGTGTAAGCATCATTTTTACCATAATTATTTTTAGTCAAGTCATCAATAGTTGAGGGGTTACGATAAGTACGACTATAGATATCAACGGATGATTTTTTAGTGATTCCAGATGGGAAGGTTACATCTTGAATATGTGTTTTCCCTTGTCCTTGTGAGATAACTTGAAGAACTGGAATATTACTATAAGTTGGGTAAGAGGTCCCTAAGTTTAGGGTTACAATGTTTTGATGAAGGTATGGGAATTTTCCGTTAACATATAGTAAATACTTATGTTTCGTTCCCGAACCAACAAGAGACCAGCCAATAGCCTTGTCGTTTTCAAAGCGTACGTATCGTTCCAACTTAGGATTTTCTTTATCTTGAATTTTCCATGGATGATCAACAACAATCAAATTAGAAAAGAAGTTCCAAACGCGTTCATAAATAGGAATACTACGAGTAGCATAGAATTTTTTACTTACGGGTAAGGTTTTTAACTTCCAACCATTTCCAAGTTTATTAACGTATTTTTCGTAACTTGATTTATCAGAAGTAGCTCCATTTTCTTTTAAAACCTTATTTCTCAATTCGCTACTGTTGTAATAATTTATATAGCCCATTCTTTGGAAAGTCAAATTTTCATAATCAGCTTTTTTATCAGGCGTAGTTGTCATCTTATTATAGTTTGGATCTTGTTTGAAAATAAGACTTGTAGGTACTAATGTATATACGATGGTATATGTTAAAGCCGTCACCATTGCAACCGATACAAGCGATCGTAAGATACGGTTTAAAATGTATTTTTTCATAGTTATCCTCAACAGTTCAAAAGAACTTTCTCAGTGAAACGAGAAAGTTCTATTTTGAACATCGTTTTATTTCTTAACGTGGTCTGCTAGCTTCTTAGCGTATTCAGCGTTTGATTTCGATTGTGCTTTTAACCATTTTTCTTTTGCTTTTTCGTATTGTTTAGCAGTAACTGGTTTTTCTTGAAGTTTCAATTGTTTATATGACAATGGTCCCTTGGCACCTGCCCATGCAAAGCCACCACTAAATGGCACTGATTTTGTCACACGAGGAGTTCCACCTAAAGTAACAACTGGAATATCAACTGCACTATCAGTCAAGTAAGCTTGTGCTTTAGCATAAGCAGTATAACGAGCATCATTATCATTAGAGATAGCAGCTGCTTGATCAAGTAGTGTTTGATAAGTATCTAAGCCAAGGCTAGCTGCAACCTCATCGCTTTCTCCTGCTTTAATACCTAATTTTTGAACTACTGAACCACCATCTCTTGGGCTGATGATATCAAGGTAAGTACGTGGGTCTTGATAGTCAGGTCCCCACCAAGAAGAAATGATATCGTAGTCTTGTTGTTCTGGTGTTTCTGCGTAGAAACCTTGTGCTTCATGTGTAGATGTTTCTGTTTCAATAACGTTTACTTGAACATTTTCTTTTCCAAGTGAAGCTTCAACAGATTGTTTGAATGATTGTGCTTCTTGAACAGTTACAGCATTAGCTTGGTCAACCGGATAATCTAATTGAACAGGGAAAGTAACACCTTCAGCTGAAAGGGCTTCTTTTGCTTTTGCAAATTCTGCTTTAGCTTTTTCTGGATTGTAGAAGCCATCTTGAGCATCTTCTAACTTAACATCTTTCCATTCGTCACCAAGTGTTGACAATTCTTTCTCAACCACGTCTCCAAAATTTTCGTCCCCAACTGTTACAAAACTCGGTGGCACAAGCATGTTACGAAGAGCTTTAGTCTTAGCATCTTCACCAAATTTTTGGGCTTGGAAAGCGGCACGGTCAAATCCAAACATGACAGCTTGACGGAAGTCTTTATTATTTAGCGCTTTTTTACCTGAGTCTTGTTGAGCAGGGTCTTTTTTACTATTGTTAAATGCTGTTCGGTTTAAGTTCCAAGATAAATGACGGATATCTCCAGTCAGCATTCCGTAAGTAATGTTATCAGCATATTTTTTCTTAGCAGACTTATATGTTGGGGCGTTCGGATATAAGCTAGCTACACTAAATTCACCTTTGTCAAAACTCTTATAGAATGAACCTGGATCAGAGCCATCTGAGTAAGTTAGTTTAACTGTATCAATATTGACATTTTTAGCATCCCAATAGCTTTCGTTTTTATTGAACTCCATGGAAGATTTTGAGGTGAAAGCACTGAGGAAGTATGCTCCATTCACAAGAATTGAGGATGGGTCTGTCGTTCCAAAATCTTTTCCTTGTGTTTTTAAGAATTTAGCATTTACAGGGAAAAGGACACTATAAGTAGTTTTAGAGTTCCAGTATGATTCAGGTTTGTTCAAAGTGTATTGAACAGTCTTGTCATCTAGAGCTTTTACCCCAACCTCTTTAAAATCAACTTCACCATTTTGGTAGGCTTTTAAGTTTTTGATAGAGTCTTCAACAACGTAAAGAGCTTCAGACTTGCCGTCAACGGCATGTTTCAAACCGGTTACGAAGTCTTCTGCTGTAACAGGGGCGTACTCTTCTCCATCTGAAGTATACCAAGACACCCCATCACGAAGAGTATAAGTATAGGTTAAGCCATCTTCTGACACTTTCCAGTTTTTAGCTAATGAAGGAACTAAATTTCCGTATTTGTCATTTTCTAAAAGACCGTCTACCATTTGTGTAGCTACATCAGTAGTACCACCACCATTAGTGAGAATGTAGTCTAAAGATTTTGGGTCATTAACAAAGACATATTTATAAGTCTTTGTTGCATTGGAACCACTGGATGAGTTTTTGCCGCCACAAGCAGCTAAAACAGAGACTGACAGCACAGCAACTCCTAAAGCTGCTAACCATTTACTTTTCTTCATATAAGTCACCCCTGAACGTTATTTTTCATTTTCGTTTTGTTACTAAAGTTAAATGAAATAAGTTAATTAAAGGTATTATATCAAAATTTTTAGTCAATGAAAATAATGATAGTCAAAAATTATCTGAATATTTTGGAATAAATTCTTCTTTTTATTCATTTAAAATAAGGAAAGAGCTTCCATTTGCTTGATAACAATCTCTCACTAATTTTAAAATAGGAAAAGAATCTCTCATGATAGCGTTTTTACAACATCTCCATTTGAGAAAGAGGCTTAAAAGTTAGTGTCAAGTTATGTTATAATTAATAAAAACACGTTAAAGAAGGAAAAACGAATGAAAAAAGCGTTAACTGCTTTATTATTAGTCTTTACATGTCTTTTGACACTAGCTAGTTCTGTTCAGGCGGATGACTTTGAGCTCCCAGCCAAAAACGGCTTAGCCTTTGAGTTGGAGACTGGAAAAATTTTATATGAAAAAAAAGCAAAAAGAGCTGTACCTGTTGCTTCTATCAGCAAAATCTTAACCACCTACATGGTCTACAAAGAAATTAAAGCAGGAAAATTGCATTGGGATACTCCAGTCACCATTTCCAACTACCCTTATGAATTAACAACCAATTATAATATCAGCAATGTTCCTTTAGATGCTCGAAAATATACTGTTAGAGATTTATTGAAAGCGATGATTGTCACAAATGCCAATAGCCCTGCTATAGCCTTAGCTGAAAAAATAAGGGGTACTGAACCTAAATTTGTGGATAAAATGAAAGACCAACTATCGGCATGGGGAATTACTGATGCTAAATTAGTAAACGCTAGTGGACTTCCTAATGAAATTTTAGGAGAAAACATTTATCCAGAATCAAGTTCTGAAGATGAGAACCAACTCAGCGCTCACGACTTAGCGGTAATCAGTCGTCATTTACTGTCCGAATTTCCAGAAGTTTTGGATATTTCAAAAGAAGCTTCAACAAGTTTTGCCAATACCAGTATCTTTTCCTATAATCACATGCTAAAAGGAATGCCTTATCATCGGCCTGGAGTCAAAGGGTTATTCGTAGGTTATTCGGAAAAAGTGGGATCCTCCTTTTTAGCTGTCAGCCAGGAAAGTAATCTGACAATTATCTCAATTGTGCTCTCAGCTGATGGTGCCCCAGAAAACCCTAATGCTGTTTTCGAAGCTAGCAATCAACTCTTACAACATATTGCCAGCAGGTTTGTAAAAGTGACTGTCCTTAAAAAAGGGCAAGCTCAAAAGCTAAAGGCCTTAACCGTCTTGGATAGCCCAGATAATAGTGTCCAAATTGTTCCAAAGACCAACCTAACTCTGATTAAAGCTGCAGATGATCAAAGCAAAACCTCTTTTCAGCTAACTGCTACAACTCCTGAACGATATGCTCCTATCAAAAAAGGGGAAGTACTAGCTAAAGCAAGACTTAATGATAAGCACTTAATCGGAAAAGGCTATATTGGCCAAACACCTCAAATAGAACTTGTCGCTAACAAAGATATTTCTAGAAGTTTCTTCTTAAAAATTTGGTGGAATCACTTCGTTCGCTTTGTTAACGAAAAACTATAGAATACTTTTGTAATCATTTCTTCCTATATAATATAGAAAAATGTTAACGATAGCTTGATGACATCAGACTATAACAAAAGCTATGTCCCAAGTCAAATAAAATTCGAAATTGTCTTGACCTTAAGCTTGATAATTAGGCATGACATTCTTTGCTTTTCTTAGCCAGTCATCCCCAGACTCTTTAAGCTGTTCGATAGCGCCTAGGAGAGGAAAAACAACTTTTTCTTTAAACTAATGACACTTTTCATCTTATTGACATTTAATAAAGGATTTTGGAACTTTTTGTATTACAAGTTCGCGTCCCTTATTCTTATAAAAAATTAATATCATTTAAAAGTTCTTTCTTTTGTATTATTGACATGGTATAATAATGATAATTATCTGTTGAAGGAGCTTCAAATTGACCAAACGACTTTTAGTGATTTGCTACCTCTTGTTTCATTTCTGGGCTAGCACCAGCATACAAGCCGATGATATCATGGATATCACTCGCCAAGTAGGCTACACTGTTAGTGATTTTTATCGACCAAAAGCATCCATTGTCATCGATACCAAAAATGCCGAGATTCTTTGGCAAGATAATATTGACATCCCTAGAGATCCGGCAAGTATGTCAAAAATGTTTACTCTTTTTCTTCTTTTCCAGGACTTAAAGGCAGGAAAAGTAAGCTTAGACACGACCATCAAGGCTACTGAAACGGATCAGGCTATTAGTAAAATCTACGAGATCAGCAATAATAATATTGTTGCCGGTGTTGATTATCCCATCCGGGAATTAATTACCATGACGGCGGTGCCATCTTCGAATGCTGCTACTGTCATGATTGCTAATTATTTGTCTAAAAATGATGCGTCAGCTTTTATTGACCGTATCAATCAAACCGCTAAAAAACTAGGAATGAAAAATACCCATTTCACGAATGCCAGCGGTGCAGCTGCCCAGTCCTTTCAAGGCTACTATAATCCCAGCAAATACGATATGACTGCCGGAAATACTACAACTGCTCGTGATTTAGCTATATTACTATACCATTTTTTAACAAAGTATCCTGATATTCTCAACTACACTAAAGACTCTGTCGTTCACACCATGGTGGGAACACCTTATGAAGAAGAATTTCATAGCTATAATTATTCTCTACCAAATGATAAATACGGCATGGAAGGTGTAGACGGACTTAAGACAGGTTCTAGTCCTGGTGCTGCTTTTAACGCAATGGTAACCGCTAAGCGTGGAGAAACAAGATTAATTGCCATTATTATGGGAGTAGGAGATTGGACAGACCAAACTGGTGAATTTTATCGCCACCCTTTTGCCAATGCTCTATTAGAAAAAGGTTTTGAAGAGACTAAAACGCTCACTGCAAAACAAAGGAAAAAATTAGAACGTCTACTTCCTAAACTTTCTAGTACATCCGAAAAGCTTCCTAAAAAGCAGCAAACTAAAGAAAAAGCACCTCTAACAAAGCACTCTGATAATTTTTTCCAAGAAAATCGACAGTTAATACTTGTTGGACTTGCTTTATTTATTCTTATCATCCTGATCTTGGCTCTCATTGCCTTCTTAATGACCTAAGAAAGCTTATTTAAAAACCATCTTTTAATTAAGATAGTTTTTGGCTGTAGACAAACCCCCTGTCACTATACCAATAGGACAAGAAGCTTTGCAGGGGATTTACTAAATATCCTATTTCTGCGAGCGATAGCAATATTTTAGACACTCGAAACTGGCGAGACCTTAGGCCCGACAGTTAGGTATGGAATTCTTTGGTTTTCTTAAACAGTCACTCCCCTGACTGTTTAACCTACCTCCGATAGCACCTAAGGAAAGTAGCAATAAATGACTTTTTCTTCAATCTGAAACCATCTTTTAATTAAGATGGTTTTTTGCTTCTTCAAATAACTGATAGGGAGACTAACCTAAAAAACTAACCGCTTGGGTTAGTAGCAACTTTTGTAAAACCCTATCCATCAAGAAATTATAATGGATAAGGAAAAAATAATTAACCAACAGAGCCTTCCATTTCATAAGAAATAAGTCGGTTTAACTCAACAGCGTATTCCATTGGTAGTTCTTTGGTAAATGGCTCGACAAAGCCCATTACAATCATCTCAGTAGCTTCACCTTCTGATAAACCACGACTCATCAGATAATAAAGCTGTTCTTCTGAAATTTTTGATACCTTGGCTTCATGTTCAAGAGCTACTTGTGAGTTATGAATTTCATTGAAAGGAATGGTGTCTGATTTGGAAATATCATCCATCAAGATGGTGTCACATTCAATATGAGAAACTGATTTTTTAGACTGTTTATTGAATGTCACCTGCCCTCGATAATCCACCTTACCACCACTCTTGGCAATTGATTTGGAAACAATTGAAGATGAGGTATGGGGAGCATTATGAATCATTTTAGCACCAGTGTCTTGATGTTGTCCTGCATTCGCAAAGGCTATAGATAACATAGTGCCACGTGCTCCTGGTCCATCCAAATAGACAGATGGGTACTTCATGGTCGTTTTAGCACCTAAATTACCATCAATCCACTCAACCGTGGCATCTTTTAAAGCCCGCGCTCGCTTGGTCACTAAATTATAGACATTGTCCGACCAGTTTTGAATGGTGGTGTAGCGCATATAAGCACCATCTAAGGCGAAAATCTCAACAATGGCAGCATGCAAACTATTACTAGAGTAAGTCGGAGCTGTACAGCCTTCTACATAATGAACGCTAGCTCCCTCATCTACAATAATCAAGGTTCTTTCAAATTGTCCCGTGTTTTCATTATTAATACGGAAATAGGTTTGCAAGGGAATATCTACCTTAACCCCCTTAGGAACATAGATAAAGGTTCCACCTGACCAAACAGCTGAGTTTAGTACCGCTAGTTTATTATCCGTCGGCGGAACTAACTTCGCAAAATATTGTTTAAATAAATCAGGATACTCTTTGAGCGCTGAATCCGTATCAGTGAAGATAATACCTAATTTTTCAAACTCTTCTTTCATGTTGTGGTAGACAACTTCAGATTCGTATTGAGCTGATGCTCCAGCAAGATAAGCCCGCTCTGCTTCTGGAATTCCAATTCTTTCGAAGGTTTCCTTGATTTTATCTGGAACATCATCCCAAGAGCGAGCTGGTTTATCAGAAGGTTTTTGATAATAAATAATATCATCAAAATTAATATCTGAAAGATCGGCTCCCCATTTTTGCATGGGCATCTTATTGAAAGCTTCAAGTGATTTTAAACGGAAGTCGAGCATCCATTGGGGCTCCTTTTTGGCAGCTGATAACTCGCGTACCACTGCTTCATTTAAGCCCTTACCAGTTGAATAGATAGGTTGAACATCATCATGAAATCCAAATTGGTATTCTCCCAGATCAATGGGTTTAGGTTCGACTTTTTCATTGATATCAGACATTTTTAATTTCCTTTGTGTTGTGATGAAGAGTCCTTGGACTGATTTTCTTGACTTCTTTCGATAGCTTCTTTTAAAGCATTCCAAGCTAAGGTTGAGCACTTAATCCTCTGAGGAAATTTAGCCACTCCCCCTAATAATTCAGCCTCTCCTAGCAAGGCTTGTTGAGGCTCGTCTTTTCCCTGAACCATGTCAGAAAAGATACGAGCTAGTGCCAAGGCTTCTTCTTTCGTTTTACCAATGACAGCATCCGTCATCATGCTTGAAGAGGCCGTAGAAATCGTGCAGCCATTACCTGCAAAAGCAATATCTTCAATAATGTCCCCATTAAATTTGACAGTAAGTGAAATCACATCACCGCAAGTTGGGTTATTAAGTTGAACGGCTTCAACACCTTTTAATTGTCCGTGATGATGGGGATTCTTAGAGTGATCTGCCACAACCGCCATATATAAACTCGACAATTTAGAGAGTGCCATTGAAAAACTCCTTCGCTTTTAGAATCGCTGAAACCAGCTGATCACAGTCTTCTTTAGTGTTGTAAAGGTAAAAACTAGCCCTTACTGTGGAGTGAACGCCTAGGTACTGAAGTAACGGTTGGGCACAATGATAACCAGCCCTAACAGCAATCCCTTCATAATCTAAAGCTGTTGCTAAATCATGAGGATGAATACCTTCTAAGTTAAAGGCAATCACTCCAACATGATTACTGGCTTGACTTGGCCCGTAGACCGTCAAACCAGAAATAGCCTGTAATTTTGGCAGAACATAAGCCACTAACTCTGCTTCATGAGACTGGATATTAGCCATCCCTAGAGACTCTAAATAAGTAATAGCTGCCCCCAATCCTATAGCTCCAGCAATGTTTGGGGTACCTGCCTCAAACTTCCAGGGCAAGCCTTTCCAATTCGCCTCTTGTTCGTAGACAAAATCAATCATTTCGCCCCCAAACTCAATTGGAGACATTTGGTTAAGGATTTCTTCTTTCCCGTATAAGACACCAATGCCTGTAGGCCCTAGCATCTTATGTCCTGAAAAAGCAAAGAAATCGCAGTCTAATTCTTGCACATCGATAGGCATATTGGGAATTGATTGCGCTCCATCCACGACCATGTAAGCATTATGCTCATGTGCTAGTTGGGTAATTTCCTTAATAGGGTTAATACACCCCAAAATATTGGAAACATGAGCTAAACTGACAAATCTGGTTTTAGGACCTATTTTTTCTTTTAGGTCCTCCATATCCAATTGACCATCTTTGAGATAAACATAAACTAGCTTCGCCTTCTTTTTACGACAGGCTTGTTGCCAAGGAATGATATTAGAATGGTGCTCCATTATCGAAATCAAAACTTCATCACCAGCTTCTAATAGCTCTTCTGCAAATGCTGCTACCCAATTCAGCCCAGTTGTTGTGCCTCTTGTAAAAAGAACTTCTTTAGATGATTTTGCCTTTATAAAATCAGCCACTTTTTGTCGGCTGGCTTCATACTGGCGAGTCGCACGCTCTGCTAGAGTATGCACTCCTCTGTGAACATTGGCGTTATCCTCTTCATAATAAGCTTGCAAACACTTTAAAACACTCTGAGGTTTTTGCGTTGTGGCAGCATTATCTAAGTAGACAAGAGCTTCATCATTGATTGTTTGGTCCAATATCGTAAACTCTTTTTTGATCTTATTAGGATTAAACAATGAGAACTCCTTTCGTTAGCATGAAAACATTAGCGTTTACTAATTTTACGATCTAAAACCTCAATAATATCTTTACGAATAGAGGCAATTGGTATTTCTGCAATAACTGCTCCTAAGAAACCTCTTATAACCAATCCTTCAGCAGTTTCTCTATCTAGACCGCGACTCATCAAGTAATACATGTCTTCAGGGTCTACTTGACCGATAGATGCTGCATGTCCTGCAGTCACTTCGTTTTCATCAATCAAGAGAATGGGATTGGCATCAGAACGTGCCTGATCTGAAAGCAGCAAGACACGACTTTCTTGTTGTGCATCTGCTCCCTTGGCTCCTTTAAGAATGTGACCGATACCATTGAAGGTTAGGGTTCCTTTTTCTAAGATAACACCATGTTGAAGAATATGCCCCACACTATTAGGACCAATATTAGTCACCCTAGTATCTATCCCTTGAACTTGTCGGCCACTAGAAGCAGCAACTACTTTTAAATCAGCATGAGAGCCTTGACCAATCAAATCACTATCAAAGTCCGCTATAACGTTACCTTCATTTAAAACAGCTAAAGCCCAATCAATGGTTGCATCTTTTTCCAATCGTCCGCGACGACTGATATAGGTAGTTACCGATTTGCCAAGGCGATCAATGGCAGAGAACTTCACATGACTACCTGCTTGAGCCAAGACTTCCACTCCAATATTAGCACTAGCTTGACAAGTCTGATTCCCAATCGATTCAAAACGTTCCAGATAAGTAAAGCGACTCCCCTTACCTGCTATGACAAGTACATGCTTATTAAAGGGTACCTGACTATCACTATCTTGTAAGAAAATGGCTTCAATAGGTTCTTCTATCTCAACAAAGTCGGGAACATAAAGAACGGCTGCGCTGTTAAAATAAGCGGCATGATAAGCGGACAGTCTATCTTGATCATAAGGCACAGCAGTTCCAAAGAAGGCTTCCATTACTTCTGGAATTTCTTCAAGGGCATTGTAAAAATCAGTAAAAACAACACCCTTTGCCATCACATCCATAGGTAGTTGCTCAAGTAATGTCTGCGTCCCTACTTGGACGAGCTTTGGATTATCTCCTAAAGCTGTAAAATCCGGAACATTGGGAAGCTCTTGGTCAGCAGTAATTGTGCCATCGCCCAAATGCCAACGATGAAATTTCACTCGCTCAATTGTTGGCATTTCCAAATTAGGCATGGACTCAAAGGCTTTGAGTCGACGCTCTTGTAGCCAAAGGGGCTCTGCTCTTTCTTGCGAAAAAGTCAAAATACTTTCTTTTGTCATTGATTATTCCTTTTTCTGTGATTTCTTACTGGTCAAAACGAGCTGACCTCTTAAACTTCTTCTTTGTAATCAATGCCCAACTCTTCTGCAATTCCTGCATAGCCTTCTTTTTCTAGTCGAGTGGCTAAGGCTGCATCTCCAGATAAGACGATTCGTCCATCCATCATGACATGGACACGATCAGGTGTAATGTAATTCAACAAACGTTGGTAATGCGTAATAATCATAGCACCAAAGGTTTGACCACGCATTTCATTAACACCTTTTGAGACAACTTTAAGAGCATCAATGTCAAGTCCTGAGTCAATCTCGTCCAAAAGTGCAAAAGTAGGCTCTAACATAAGCAGTTGTAAAATTTCGTTACGCTTTTTCTCTCCGCCTGAGAAACCTTCATTTAAATAACGTTCCGCCATTTCTTCCTTCATGCCAAGTAATTCCATTTTTTGGTCAAGCTTGGTAATGAAATCACGCACTGAGATTTTTTCTGAGTCTTCTTTACCTGCATTCATGGCCGCACGCATAAACTCAGCATTTGTAATACCAGGAATTTCAGATGGGTATTGCATGGCTAAAAAAAGACCAAGTCGTGCTCGTTCATCCACTTCTAATTCTAAAATATCAACCCCGTCCAGTAGGATTTCGCCTTGAGTCACTTGGTAATTAGGATTGCCCATAATAGCTGCTGAAAGTGTGGACTTACCTGTTCCATTTGGCCCCATAATGGCTGCGATTTCTCCCGTTTTCAAGGTTAAATTAACCCCTTTTAAAATTTCTTTTTCTTCTATTGAAACATGTAAATTTTTAATTTCAAGAATTGACATCCTACACCTCATACTTCTAGTAAGGGCAACTAGTTTTAAATGAAAAAAACCAATGCTAGCCCCATGATTGATTAACTTATCTTTCATTATAACAAAAAAATCAAAAGCTTGATACAAAGGCGCTTAAGACTATCCTCTCCGACTTATAATGGCGGTCTTTTTTAATAACAAAAAAGCCTTAATAGGCTTTTGACATGTTTGAGATCACTTTTTTTGTTTCCACTTGAAGAGCGTTAATTGACGATAGTCGCTGTTTCCGATAACCTTCAAAAGATTGAAGAGCGGCGTCCGTTTTTCACCCCATATTTCTAAGCCCTCAATAAAGACTTCTAAGGCAAATATTAACCCAAGCATCAAGAGAACACCCCCAACCCGACTTGACACATTGAGCAACAATGAAATCAAAGAGAAAAGCATAGCAATTCCGTAAACCACTAGAACAGCTCCTCGATGCGTGAAGCCCATAGAAAGCAAGCGGTGATGGAGATGCATTTTATCTGGCTCATAGAATTTCTTACCAGAAAGACTCCGACGAATGATTGCAACGATGGTGTCCATAATAGGAACCCCCAGTATAATAACTGGTGTTACAACTGCTACAGCAGTGGCATTTTTCAAACCTTCCAAGGATAAAACACCGATCATAAAACCGATAAATAAAGCCCCTGTATCACCAAGATAAATAATAGCTGGATGATAATTATAAGGGAAAAAGCCACTAATACAAGCAATCAAAACTAAAATGGTCAGGGTGAGAAAGAAGTCTGTTTGAGGCAAAAAGAAGTAAGACACAATTGCCATCGTCAACAGACTAATAATGGAAACACCACTAACCAGTCCATCTAAACCATCTATTAAATTAATCGCATTTGTAATAGAGACAATCCAAAGAACTGTCAAAAAGAAGGTTAAGAATGGACCAAAAACCAATAATGGACCTCCAAAGGGAATTTTAAAGCTGTCAAATTTAAAATCGGTAAAAGCCCAAATGACAATAGCCCCCATAAGGATACCCAGCATTTTTAATTTCGGCCTTAATTCAAAAATATCATCCAAAAAACCAGTTATGGTAATCAAAAGGGCTCCAGCAATTACTGGTAAAATGTATTGAAAATAAGTTTGCCCTTCAAAATAAATACCCGCCGATGCCATAGGCATCAAAATCAAACTGGTGATGAGAAAAGAAGAAAAGACCGCTAAACCACCACTAGTAGGCATAGGAACTTTGTTAACTCTTCTGGCATTGGGATTGTCAACAACTCCTACTCGAAAAGCAAGAAAGCGAACAAGCGGAGTAAAAATTAAGGATAATATAAAACCACCAATTAAAGCCAAGACATAGTCTATCGTAAATGAAAACATACTTTTTATCCCAACTCAATTTTCTGTAATTGCTCAACAGCGCCATCCAAAATCAGCTGTAATCCATGTTCTTGTAAGTAAGCTCTTGTTCTAGTACCTGGACTAGCATGCTCAATCAAGCGTGCATACATAACATTGGCGAAATAAGACGGTTGGTTTTGAACATCAAGCAAGACCGTCATATGATAAGACTTATCACTCTTATAAAGTTCTGAAGCCTCTACTGGAAAGTCAACCGTTTTAGCAAAATAAACAGCATCATTAACAGAAGCAAAATCCAAGACATAGTGGACGTAATCAAGTGGTTCACTAGTGTTTTCAGACTTTTCCACCACTTCGTCAGATTGTTCAGACAGGGTTGCTTCTACCGCTTCTTCCATCATTTCTTCTATTTTTTCAAGTTTTTCATGGGCGTTAACATCGCCTTTTTCACGCATGGATTGTTCCAAACTCTTGAAAAAGTCTTCTGGTGTCATCTGAGAAATATCTCCCAAATCAGCCAAATCTTCAAGGTTAATGTCTTTGTTAAGCTCAGACTTAGTTACAAAAACATCCAAACGATCTTTTCGAGGTGTCACTCGAAAACTCAACATGCCACTATCTTTAAAATTATCTGGTAAGTCAAGCTCATCCATGACTGAATAGAAGAACTCTTCTGTCTTTTCCTGAGGAATCAAAAAGTCTTTCAACTCCATTCCCCTCTCTTCTAAATCATCCATACTAATGGTTATTTTTAGCGTTGTCTCGCTAATTTGTTTCATTTCCATACTTTATACCTCGCACGCATAGTCATTTTATTATACTAGAATTGCTTTGATTTCGCAATTTAGGACTAATCTTACTATAAAAAAGAAGGTTTGCCCCTCATTTAGAAAGACAAACAATTTCTTTATAGTACCTTAAAACATAGCTTTAAAAAGAGCGTAAACAATTAATAAACTCCCTAAAACGATTCTATAATGACCAAAGACAGTAAAATCGTGTTTCTTAACATAGTCTGTCAAGAACTTAATGACATACAAACTTACCACAAAAGCTGTCAAACTAGCTGCCAGTAAAATCAGGACTTGAGAGAAAATCAGGCTATTTCCATCCAAAAAGAACTTAAGTGCTTTTAAACCACTATAACCAAACATTGTTGGAATAGCTAAAAAGAAAGTGAAATCTGCAGCTACTGTTCGACTTGTTCCTAAAATAATAGCTCCTAAAATAGTTGCTCCTGAACGACTTGTTCCTGGAACAATACTTAGAACCTGAAAGCAACCAATAAGAAAGGCTGTTTTATAGGACATACGGGATAACTGCGTCACGTTAGGACTTACCTTCTCATTACGCTTTTCAATCCAGATAAAAGCTATCCCATAGACAATAAGGGCGACGGCGATAGCAATTATATTATAAAAATGAGCCTCAAACCAATTATCCAAAGGAACAGCGATTACTATTGATGGGATACAAGCGATAAACACCTTCAACCAGAGTTGCCACGTCAATCGCACATCTAGGGCGCTTTTCCCTGGTTGAAATGGATTTAAACGCTGAAAATAAATGACAATAACAGCTATGATAGCTCCTAATTGAATCACAATATTAAACATTTCCATAAAAGCTTTGTCTTGATTAAGGTTTATAAATTCTTGAACCAAGATTAAATGCCCTGTGCTGGAAATAGGCAACCACTCTGTTACCCCTTCAACAATACCAAAGAAAATGGCTTTTACAATTTCAAAAAATAACATCTATTCTCCTTTTGATGTTTACTGCATCCATTCTAGCAGATTTTAATACAAATAGCATATCCTAAAAAGAGGTGTGGAGTCTTGCCTAGAAGGCACCACCTCCGCCTCCTCCGCCTCCAGAGAAGCCACCTCCTGACATGCCACTTCCACCAGATGGCACTGTAAAATGAGAAGCCTCAGTAGCAGAAGATAGGGTTGAAACAAAATGAGGGGTTGTATTGTAAAGAAGGTAAGACAGGTTCCCCGAATTAAGGACATGATAAGCTTCAGGAAGGGCAATACGATGCACCTTCAAATAATTTTCAACCTTTTTAGCATAACCAAATAAGGTTGCATACACTAGAATTCGGTTCCAAACCACTAAACCTTCTATCTCAACATCGTCAAATTTGTTAATATCTCTAATTATATTACGGAAACTTTGCCACTGGTGAACCCGATAAGCACCTTCTTGAGTTTCCACACCAGAAAGCATATAAGTCTCCAAGTGAAAGGCCGTATAAAGCAAAATAAGTGCCTCAAGAGCAAACAGCCCTAGATAGATTGGAGCTAGTTGGCTACCTTGTATAAACAGAAATACCATGACGATTAGAAGTAAGATTAAACCGGTCCCTCCCATCCATTGGCTACTACGAACACCGATACGTTCGCGATGGCTCAAAGGACGATAGGGACTTTTTAAGCCTAATTGTGCTATTGTCTCTGCAACCGCCTCAGTGATTGCTTGAGATTTTTGTTTAATCTGAGCTAAAACAGCTTCCGAGGATTGATGCACCATTTCCTCTAATTGCTTACCATGATATTTCTTTTTCAACACTTTGATTTGTTGCTTATCATATTGATAATGAGCAAATAAGCGCTCAATGTCTACTTTTGTTTTCTCTCCAAAAGCCATTTCTGTAAAGAGAGCTTCCTCCTTATTTAATGCTTCTTTTGACAGGTTTTCAATCTGAAGTTTACCTTCCTCCTTTGAAAGCCCCAAAAGCTTACGGTCAATTAAATCCAAGAGGGTTGCTTGAATCATTTGTTCAAAGGTAATCCCACTATTTATGAGTTGAGCATCTCCTGAATCCACCATCTCTTTAAAAGACTTACCATATATATTTTGCGTAAGCACTAGAGGAGATAACTCTTCTGGCGCTTCATAAAGATGATCTTTTTTGTTTTGCTGGCTAAAGCGGCTAAAAGCTCTCTTTGCTTTAACATAAGCCATTAACTGTAAGAGCATAAAGACTAAAGAAGCTAGAGGAAGCATTTTTCCAAAAAAGACTTGACGGAAGTTTCTAGTCTGCGCAATCTTTTTTCTTGCCTTAAAATAGCATCTTTTCTTGTGACCTCAGGCTCTTTCTCATAATAGCCACGATGAGCCCACAAGCGAGCGTCCGGAACAGCCATTGGCGTCTTCACAGAGAAGGTTACCTTCTCAATGGTTTGATTCCAGTCACTAATGGGCAGCCAATTGATTTCTGCCACATCATGATAGAGGGTCATCAGGTTTTTGAGTTGCCAGAACACTTTGACCTCTACTCTATCTCCGCTATGCCCCGAATTATAGAGTTTTAAGCGATAACCATCTCCTAAATCTTCTATCTCTTTCTTAAAATCAACCTTTTCATCATTTTTGAAAATATCGATGTGAGGCTCTGGATTAATTTGAAAATCTTTGGGTAAATTTCCTACTTTACCAATCGTAATATACTGACCATTATAGGAACTGTCAAATTGATAGGTAACTTTTTGTTCAAAGCGTGCTGTATTATCATCAAAAAGATAAAGCTGACCATCATAACTAGGAATACGATAGTCTACATCCGCAAGGCCAACCTTAGCTCCTAAAAAACTCAATAAGATAAAGCCAAAGACAAACCATTTTTTCATACCAGTCCTCCTCTTTTTTCTATTTTATCATATTAAAAAAAGGAAGTGTCATAATAAGTGAACTCTTGATTTTTATTTTTAAACATTTTTCTGAATATTTTACCAGAAAAAGACGGTCTTTCTGACTGAATATATTGAAAAAGCATGAAAATTACTGTAAAATAGTCCTGAATACTATTTTTAAACAGGAGACCTATATGAAAAAGCTAGTCTTTAGCTGTCTGGCTGCCTTATGCATCCTTTTTGGAGGGATGACAACTGCCCAGGCAGACCAATATTTAAGAGTCGGAATGGAAGCAGGTTATGCACCATTTAACTGGACTCAAGATGACAACTCAAATGGTGCTGTACCCATCGAAGGCACTAAGCAATTCGCTAACGGATATGATGTTCAAGTGGCTAAAAAAATCGCCAAGGACATGGGCAAAGAATTATTAGTTGTCAAGACATCCTGGACTGGTTTAATCCCAGCCTTAACATCAGGCAAAATTGACATGATTGCTGCCGGTATGAGTCCCACTCCAGAACGTCGCAAAGAAATTGCCTTTTCTGACAGCTATTACACTAGCCAGCCTGTTATTGTTGTTGCTTCAGAAGGTAAATACAAAGCAGCAAAAAGACTTAAAGATTTCTCTGGTGCTAAAATAACTGCTCAGCAAGGTGTTTGGCATGTCAACTTACTCAAACAGATTAAAGGAGTTAACCGCCAGACACCAATGGGTGATTTTTCTCAGATGCGTCAAGCTCTTTCTTCAGGAGTTATTGATGGCTATATCTCTGAGCGTCCTGAAGCTATGACAGCTGAAGCAGCCGATTCTAGCTTCAAAATGATTGCTTTAAGAGATGGCTTTAAAGTATCTGCTGCTGACGCTGCTATTGCCGTTGGGCTTCGTAAAGATGATGCACGACTTGCCTCAGTCAATCAGGTTCTTAGCCAACTTTCAGAGGAGAATCGTGTCGCTTTGATGGATGATATGATCCAAAAGCAACCACTTGAAAAAACTTCAAGTGAAACCAAACCATCATTCTTCAAACAAATGTGGACCATTTTCAAAGGAAACTGGAAACAATTCCTTCGTGGAACTGGAATGACCCTTCTCATCTCAATGGTTGGTACCATCACAGGACTTTTCATCGGCCTTTTGATTGGTATTTACCGTACTGCACCAAAAGCAAAACATCGCTTGAGCGCCCTTGGTCAAAAACTTTTCGGTTGGCTTTTAAATGTTTATATTGAAGTCTTCCGAGGCACTCCTATGATTGTACAATCAATGGTTATCTACTATGGTACTGCGCAAGCCTTTGGCATTTCCATTGACCGTACCTTAGCCGCTATTTTTATCGTATCCATTAACACCGGCGCCTATATGAGTGAGATTGTCCGTGGTGGTATTTATGCCGTTGACAAAGGACAATTTGAAGCCGCCACAGCACTTGGCTTTACCCACGGGCAAACCATGCGCAAAATCGTCTTACCACAGGTAGTGCGTAATATCTTGCCTGCAACAGGTAACGAGTTTGTGATTAACATCAAAGATACATCTGTATTGAACGTTATCTCAGTTGTTGAACTCTACTTCTCAGGAAATACTGTGGCGACACAAACCTATCAATATTTCCAAACCTTTACTATCATTGCTATCATTTACTTTGTCTTAACCTTTACAGTAACTCGCATCCTACGTTATATCGAACGTCGCTTTGATGCCGATTCCTATACAACTGGGGCAAATCAAATGCAAGTTTCGGAGGTCTAATATGTCTCATCCTATTATTGAAATTAATCATTTAAAAAAATCCTACGGTAACAATGAGGTCCTAAAGGACATCTCATTATCTGTTAACAAAGGAGAAGTAATCTCAATTATTGGTTCATCTGGATCTGGAAAGTCAACTTTCTTGCGTTCGATCAACCTACTTGAAGAGCCAACTGCTGGAGAAATTCTTTTTCATGGGGAAAATGTTCTAGCAGAGCATTATAATCTCACGCATTACAGAGAAAAATTAGGAATGGTTTTCCAATCCTTCAATCTCTTTGAAAACCTGAACGTCCTTGAAAATGCTATCGTTGCACAAACAACTGTTCTTAAGCGTGACCGTGCTGAAGCCGAAGCTATCGCTAAGGAAAACCTGAATGCCGTTGGGATGACCGAGCAATATTGGCATGCCAAACCTAAACAACTATCCGGTGGCCAAAAACAGCGCGTGGCTATTGCCAGAGCACTTTCTGTCAATCCAGAAGCTATGCTTTTTGATGAGCCGACTTCTGCACTTGACCCTGAAATGGTTGGTGAAGTCCTTAAAACCATGCAAGACCTAGCCAAATCTGGCTTAACTATGATTATCGTCACACACGAGATGGAATTTGCTAGAGATGTTTCTGATCGTGTTATCTTTATGGATAAAGGCTTAATTGCTGAAGAGGGAAGCCCCCAAGACATCTTTGAACGACCTCAAGAAGCTCGTACTCAAGAATTTTTACAACGCTTCCTAAAATAAACAACCCAAAGCTAGACTGCCTGTTGGTAGTCTAGCTTTTTTATTGAAAAATTATACTGCTAAACTTATAAAAGAAGAAAAAATGTCCCTTTTGATTGATTTTTGCTTTTATTTTACTATAACCTAATTCTATCAATTAACCAGTAAAGTAATAATTAAAAAAATAAAGGCTTTTTATTAGAATAAAAATAACACAAACCCTTTTATTATAGTGTTTTCAACTGAATAAAGATAGCTTATTTTATAAAACGAATATTTATTTAATCATTACATATCTTTTCATTTATTTTACTAAGAATTTTCTTTTATTTATGTTTATTTTATTAAAAATATATTGAAAAAATGAATGTTAATTGATATAATAAATTATGCACAAATAAAAGATGGTGTGCAATTAAATTATATTTTTGAAAGGATTTTCTTATGAAATCTAAATTATCTAAAGTAATGGTAGCAACAATGGTTGCTCTTTCTCTTTCAGCAGTAACATCATCAGCAAAAGCTGATTCAAAATATTTACCTCGTGAAGCTGGATTTACATATTCTCGCGGATACTCTCCTTATGCTGAAGAGGTCCTTAATAAACTCGAAATGTTCCTTTTAGCTTGGAAATAATAAGCTTCTAAGTTAGCCAAACTTGACTCTACTCCTTAAGAGAAATACCTTAATATTCTTTTAATTAATAAAATACTCAATTTTCAAAAAACGACCTTTTAGGTCGTTTTTTTATATTTTTAATAAGCCATCAAATCAGATGCCTTCATCTATTTTTTAAGAAAATCATACAAAATACTTTACCGGTTAACTTTTTTGTGCTATACTATCTTTTGTTAACGTTAATAATCTTATTAGTAGGAGGATAATATGGCAGAAAAAACTGACCTAGCGTCAGCTTATAGAAGACTTAAAAGTCCTAATATCAAAACCAGAAAACGTGCTCTGAAAATCATTCATGAGTACAAACGTTATGGTAAAAAATAGTATTCTATTTTTATCTCTCCAAACTTAAGTCAGACAAAAAATGATTAAGACACCTTCCCTCCGTCTTAATCATTTTTTTATCTATTATTTTATTCCATATCATTAAATCCAAAGAGGCTCTTTGTCCTTTCTCTTCCAAAAATAAATGATTAAGCAAGCAAATGTCATCACTAAAGAAGATAAGATTGTCCCTTCTAGACCAAAAGCAACATTATAAGCAAAACTATCATGTACTCGGCTTATATCTAACTGAAAGACTGAATAAGGAAAGCTTTCACCACTATTAGGTAATCCTAGTAAAATGCTTTGTGTAAAATTCCACATCGCATGAAGCCCCATTGCCATCCACAAACTATCAAAGTAGTAAACCACCAGTGAAAAGAAGAGACCTGTCACGGCTAAATCATAAAAGGCTAAAAAGGATACGCCGTCATTAAAAAGGTGAAGTCCCGCAAAAAACAAAGCATTTATAACAATAGCAAAGATAGGTCTAGCATCTGCTTGTAGTAATTTTTGATAGAGAAATCCCCTACAAAATACTTCTTCAGCTGAAGATTGGATAAAAACAGCTAAAAATAAACCAATAAGAGGCAATAGCTCAAAGCTTTTAAATGTTAAATGAATATCACCATGCCAGAGTGCCATTAAAGCACAAAAAGCATTGAGGACAAAACTAAAAAAGAGCCCCCCATAATAGCAAAGCATAAGTATTTCCCTTTGAGTTTTTCACAATGGCCTTTTTCATAAAGTGCTCACTTGGAAAAGAATAGACCACCAAAAGAACACCCGCCCACATGCTGATGAAATTGAAATAAGACATAAAAGTATACCAATAAGGATTACTTTCGCTAATTTCCGGTATAAATAAATAACCCAATAAATCACTAGCCATCATCAGTAAAAAACTAAGCGCTAATACCAAACCAATCTGAATCCAATTGGTATCTTTCAAAAACTGTTTCACTATTTTTCTCCTTCTTCATATTTCTTGAGAGAGCAATTTTGTTCATCAACATTAAACTAAAAAAGTGAGCTTTAAAACGAGCTCACTTTTTTGATGCTTATCTCGTTTTGAGAGCAGATAAGAGTTGGGTACGAATGTCATCTACCCCATTTGGTGTATTTGGTAAAAAGAGGGTTTGATTTCCTCTAAGTGCAAAAGTATTTAGAGTATCTAAATATTGATTCGTTAACAAAATGGACATGATTTGCTCTTCATTTAAACTAATATTAGCTTCTTTTAATTCTTGAATAGAATCTGCTAGTCCATCTACAATAGCTTTACGCTGTTGGGCAATCCCCACGCCATGCAAACGATCTTTTTCCGCTTCTGCTTCTGCAGCCGTCACGATTTTAATCTTATCGGCATTGGCCAATTCCTGAGCCGCAACACGTTTACGCTGAGCCGCATTAATCTCATTCATTGATTGTTTGACTTCCGCATCAGGCTCTACCTTTGTAATCAACGTTTTAACAATGATGTATCCATAAGTAGACATTTCTTCTGCTACTTGATGTTGGACCTCAAGAGCGATCTCGTCTTTTTTCTCAAATAACTCATCTAAGGTTAATTTCGGCACAGATGATCTCAAGGCATCTTCAATATAAGATTTAATCTGAGATTCTGGTTTAATCAATTTGTAATAAGCATCGGTTACATTTTGCTCATTAACACGATACTGAGTCGCCACATTCAAGGTAACAAAGACGTTATCCTTTGTCTTTGTCTCTACAATGATTTCAGATTGTAATAAACGCAATTGAATGCGAGCGGCAATCTTATCAATACCAAACGGTAAACGCACATGAATACCACTGCCTGCCGTCTTCTGGTACTTCCCAAATCGTTCAATGATAGCTACCGACTGCTGTCTGACAACATATAAGGTACTTGCAACGATTGCCAAAAGCAAAATAAGGATAATAGCAATAGTAATAATTGATCCCAACATAATACTCTCCTTTTTGTCAAATTAAGCTACTAACGAAACTTGACTTATTGTTATAAGACAATTATAATATTTTCCTAGTTTTTGTCAAATAAAATCATTACTTTTTACCAATTTTTCCTGTTTTTAGGTATCAAAAAAGAGCTAGACTAGATGTCCACCTCTTTTGATTTTATTATTCTACGCTCATCAAGAATGGGTAAACGGGTTGATCACCTTGATGGATTTCAACTTCAACATCCTCATAAGTATCTTCTAAGTAATCAGCAAGCTCCTCAGCCAACTCTTGGCTACCTTCTTGACCAACAAAGATACTTACAATTTCACTATCTTCATCAATCATCTTAGCAAAAGCAGCTTTTAGACTAGTCATCATATCAGGATTTGAGACTACGATTTTACCATCTACCATACCAAGGAAATCATTTTCGTGGATTTCAAGGCCATCGATGGTTGTATCACGAACAGCAAGTGTCAAACTACCACTAATAACATCGGATAGACTAGCTGTCATATCGGCCACATTCTCATCTAAAGACTTAGATGGGTCAAAAGCCAATAAACTTGTGAAACCTTGTAGAACTGTGCGAGTTTCAACCACAGCTGCAGGCACTTCTGCCACTTCTGCTGCAGATTGAGCTGCCATAAAGATATTTTTGTTATTTGGTAAAATAATAACATTCTTGGCATTAACAGCTTCAATCGCTTTTACAATATCTTCGGTTGATGGGTTCATGGTTTGCCCACCAGAGATAATATAGTCCACACCTTGTGCTTTAAAAATCTCTGCTAGACCATCACCCGCAACAACAGCAATTAAACCAAAATCTTTAGCTTCTGCTTTAACTTCTTTAGCATCTGTTTTTTGAACTTGAGCTTCATGCTGATTACGCATATTGTCCACTTTAATCTTGATTAATGAACCATACTTCAAACCTTCTTGCATGACAAGTCCTGGATCTTCTGTATGAACATGGACTTTAACAATCTCGTCATCATTGACTACTAATAAGGAATCACCAAGATTACTCAAATAGCCTTGAAACTCTTCATAGTTAAATTCTTTGACATAAGTTGGACCTTGACGCAAAGCCACCATAATTTCTGTACAGTAACCATAAGTGATATCTTCGGTTGTCACATGACCTACTACTGATTTGTGATGCTCAGCATTAATCATTTCAGACATATTAGCAGGAGTAGCCTTGAAGTCTTCTGAGGCAACATAGTCACCATTTAAGGCCGACATAAACCCTTCATAAATAAAGACAAGTCCTTGACCACCTGAGTCCACTACACCAACTTCTTTTAATACTGGTAGTAAGTCCGGTGTTTTTGCAAGAGCCCCTTTTGCACCATCCAAAGCAGCCTGCATGACTTCAATAGCATCATCAGTCAGTTCAGCTTTTTTTAGGGCAGCAGTGGCAGCACCGCGAGAAACAGTCAAAATAGTACCTTCAACAGGCTTCATAACAGCTTTATAAGCCACTTCTACACCCATTTGGAAAGCTTGCGCTAAGTCTTTACCAGTCAATTCTTCTTTGCCTTTGATGCTTTGACCAAAACCACGGAACAACTGTGATGTGATAACACCTGAATTACCACGCGCACCCATCAAAAATCCCTTAGAAAGGATTTGACCCACTTCACCAACAGTTGACGCTGGCTTATCGGCAACTTCTTTGGCACCGTTATCCATTGTCATGCTCATGTTTGTCCCTGTATCTCCATCTGGAACTGGGAAGACATTTAAGGAATTGACGTATTCTGCTTGTTTACCAAGACGAGTCGCTGCCGCTTGAACCATTTCTTGGAATAAGCTTGTTGTAATATTTGACACTAATTTTCTCCTACAACCTTAATATTTTGAACGTAAACATTAACCATATCTGCAGAAAGTCCGAGTTGACTTTCAAGGTTAAATTTCACACGCTCTTGGATATTTTTAGACACTTCACTAATCTTTACACCGTAACTCATTACCGTGTAAACATCAACAGAAATACCCATATCTGTTGATTTCACCACCACACCTTTAGCATAGTTTTCTTTGCGAAGTAGTGATTGAAAATTATCCTTTATCGCACTTTTGCTAGCCATTCCAACAACGCCAAAAATTTCCGTTGCTGAACTACCCACGACAGTTGCAATAACGTCATCGGATAGCTCAATTAGACCATCTTTTGTATTAATTTTTACAGTCATAGTTACTACCTCAAAAAGTTTTTATTCATCCTATTTTACCATAATCTAATGCCAATGTAAAAGATAAGGCAAATGAGGGTTTGGTTAGCTTTAACATGTAAAAAGAAAAAAGCCCTAAGGCTTATTTCTATTAGATGCGTTCTACTTTACCAGATTTAAGCGCACGAGCAGAAGCCCAAACTTTTTTAGGTTTACCATCAACAAGGATAGTAACTTTTTGAAGATTTGGTTTAACTGTACGTTTAGTTTGGTTCATTGCGTGTGAACGGTTGTTACCTGATACGGTTTTACGACCTGTAAAATAACATACTTTTGCCATTGTGATCTGTTTCCTCCTACGTAGAATATGTTTACGGATGTGCTAGCACCACATACCTATCCATTTTATCACAGCAAGATTTGTTTGGCAAGACTTTTTTCACTCTTCCCTTTGACTCTTTTTGATCCGCAAGTTGTCAAGTCAAGTGCAACCAGTTCATAGATAACTAGAGTTCCAGATGTTAAGCTGTTCGGGATAGCTCAAACAGGAATTTTGAGGATTGATATTGAAGAAGTCGTCTTGGGCGCTCATTGATGGCAGTAATATAATTGTCAAGTTCTTCAGAGGTTAGTGGATTAAGTGAGACTCCTTTAGGGACATATTCTCTGAGGAGGCCATTGAAGTTCTCGTTTTTTCCTCTCTCATGTGAAGAATAGGGATGTGCAAAGTAAACTTCAACAGCTTCTAAGTTTGAGAGTAAACTAAACTCAGAACCATTATCCGCTGTGATGGATGCAATAGGATACTGACTGATGAGATGCGTGACAGCACGGTTAATGGTTTGGGACTGCTTGTCTTCTAGCTTAACTCCTAGTGCATAGCGTGTCTGGCGCTCTACCAAAGTCAACATAACAGCTTCACCTTTGGTTTTCTTGCCGAGAACCAAATCAATCTCCCAATGCCCAAATTCAGAACGATCATTAATATATTCTGGACGTTCTTCGATAGATTTACCTAAAGTCTTCTTATTCGTCTTCATGACTTTCTTAGAACGTTTTCTGATACTAACCATCTTAGGCAAATCGATTGGTTTAATAGCTAATACCCCCTCTTTGATATAACGATAAATCGTTTTGGTAGAGGGGACGACTTCTTCAGGATGGTTCACTTTGTAAGTCTGACAAAACTATCCACACTATGGAGACGAATGTTAGCCGTCAAGGCAGATTCTAATTGTTCAATGAACCTAGCGGAGCAGTCATTCAACTTGAGATAAGAACTCTTTTGACGATTGGTTTCATAGACACGTTGCCCACTATCAGCAAAATAGGCGTTGAAGAAGGTTTGTTTTCCATTCTTATCCTTTACCTGTTCTACTGAACCACGTTTTATTTCTCGGCAGATTGTAGAACGGTGACGACCCAAGAGTCGAGCAATCTCAGCGGGTTTCTTTCCCATTTTAAGATAAGCAGCAATTTCACCCCGTTCTGTGGCTGAAAGATGAGAATAGGATGATTTTCTGGTAGAATTAATGTTGGACATGTTCATCTGCTTTCCATACTGAATTGGGGAATTCTAGTATATCAGACGAACATGTCTTTTTTGTTGCACTTCATTTTACAACGCGGGACTCTTTTTGATTTCCAACCTATTTGTCACCCTACTATTTATCTTTTTAACGTCCTAAGAGTTATTCGATTACTTTTCTGATTGAGCCAGTGCCTCTTTGGCTAGCTCAATTTGTTTTTTGACTTCTAAAAAACCTGTTCCTCCATAGGATTGACGCCGTTCTACAGCCCTTTTTGAATCCAGGCATTGGTAGATATCTTTTTCAATCAATGGACTAACTTGCTGATAAAGACTAAAAGGAATATCTTGCAAGTAGTAATCTTCTTGAACGGCTTTTAAAATGAGCTTGCCTACCATCTCATGGGCTTCTCTAAAAGGAATGCCTTTACTAGCTAGATAGTCAGCTAATTCTGTAGCATTAGAAAAATCCTTTTGTGTTCCAGCTAGCATTTTCTCACGATTAACAGTCATGCTCTCAAGCATGCCTGCTAAGACATCCATTGACACCATAATGGTATCAACGGTATCAAAGACCCCTTCCTTATCTTCTTGTAAGTCTTTATTATAAGCTAAGGGCAAGGATTTCATGACTGTTAATAAGGCAAAGAGATTCCCATAGACACGACCTGTTTTCCCACGAATCAATTCAGCTAAATCAGGGTTTTTCTTTTGAGGCATGATCGATGAGCCCGTTGAAAAGGCATCTGATAAGCGGATGAATTGATACTCATGTGAAGACCAATGAATGAGTTCTTCACAAAAGCGACTCATGTGCATCATTAGGAGACTAGCATTGGATAATAATTCAATTATAAAATCACGATCACTAACAGCATCTAAGGAATTGCTGTAACAGCTAGCAAATCCCATTAAATCTGCCGTCATGTGACGATTAATGGGAAAGGTAGCTCCAGCCAAAGCTGCTGCTCCTAAGGGGGACTGGTCTGCCTGCTCTAAGTTAAACTCAAATCGCTTATAATCCCGGCTAAACATTTGAAAGTAGGCTAGCAGATGGTGACCAAATGAGATGGGTTGGGCATGCTGTAAATGAGTGTAGCCAGGCATGATCGTCTCAACTTCTCTCTCAGCGATTTTTAGCAAAACCTGCTGAAGATTCCTTAATTTTGTTAATAACTGATGAAGACTATCCTTGACATATAGGTGCATATCAGTAGCTACTTGGTCATTGCGTGATCTGGCTGTGTGAAGTTTTCCTGCAACTGGTCCAATTTTTTGCGTCAATAAACTCTCAATATTCATATGAATATCTTCGTTATCACTGGTAAAAACCAAGTCTCCTTTTTCCCAATCCTTTAAAAGCTCTTCCAACCCCTCTTGAATCTCTTTAGCATCCGCTAAAGGGATAATACCTGTTTCTCCTAGCATTGTCACATGCGCTATAGAGCCTTTTATGTCATAAGGAGCTAGGCGTTGATCAAAATGAATCGAAGCACCAAAGTCTTCGACCCAGCCTTCTAAACCCGATTCAAAACGACCGCCCCAAAGTTTATGATTTTTATTAGTCATCATTATCACCCTTTGCTACTGTAGCTGTGTTTTATTAACTTGAGCATTGACTTGTGTTGGTAAGCCCCAGAGTTTGATAAAACCAATTGCCGCCTCCTGATCAAAGCTGTCCGCCGCTGTGTAAGTCGCTAACTTTTCGTCATAAAGAGAATTATCAGATCGACGTGCTACCACTTGAGCTTGTCCCTTGTATAATTTTACTTTAGTAATACCGTTAACCTGTTCCTGTGTTGCTTTGATATAAGCCATTAGAGCTTGGGTAGCCGGGTTAAACCATAAACCATTGTATATTAGCTGTGACAATTCATTTTCAATGATTGGTTTAAAGTGTGATAATTCCCTAACCAGCGTCAAATCTTCAATATCTTTATGAGCTGCTAATAGGGTTACAGCTCCTGGGCACTCGTAAATTTCACGAGACTTAATACCCACTAAACGATTTTCGACATGGTCAATTCGACCAACACCGTGGGCTCCTGCTATTTTATTGACCGTCAAAATCAAATCAGACAAAGCCATGGCTTCGCCATTGAGAGCTACAGGGACACCTTTTTCAAAATGAATATCAAGGTATTCTGCCTTATTAGGCGTTTCCTCAGGTGAAACCGTAATATCATACGCTTCTTCAGGCGCTTGATGCCACGGATTTTCTAAAACCCCACATTCATTAGCACGACCCCACAAATTCTGATCAACAGAGTAGGGACTATCAAGATCAGCAGGTACCGGAACATTATTGGCAATAGCATAAGCGATTTCGTCTTCCCTAGACCACTACCACTCTCTAACAGGGGCAATGACTTTAATATCTGGATCTAGTGCTGCGATGGCAACTTCAAAACGAACTTGGTCATTTCCTTTTCCTGTACAGCCATGAGCAATATAAGATGCCCCCTTCTCGTGAGCTATTTCCACTAATTTCTTAGCAATAACAGGACGACTTAGAGCTGAGACTAGCGGGTATTTTTGTTCGTAAAAAGCATGTGCTTGAAGAGCTGGTAAAACATAATCCGTCGCAAATTCTTCTTTGATATCAATAACATAAGAATCACTTGCTCCCACTCGTAAGGCTTTGTCATGAATAAAATCTAAATCTTTACCCTCACCGACATCCATACAGACAGCTATTACCTGATAATCTTCTTTTAAGCGAGCGATAGCAACTGACGTATCTAGACCACCTGAATAAGCTAATATTAATGTTTCTTTTACCATAATGACTCTCACTTTCAATTAATTAGTTTATATCATATTGTATATTTATTCAAAAGTCAAGTTTTTTGAATTTTTATTCCAGTTTTATTTTTTCATATCTTAAAACAAGCTAATTAAAAACATCTCATCCGCGGTTTTATAGGTTTTTAGCAGACTTTTTTTAGAGGAGTCAATCAAAACTCTTCTCTAGTTAGTAATAATTATTAGTGGCCATAAAATCACACTTAGCTTTTGATATAGAAAAAAACCCGCTTCAATAAGCGAGTCTTTATAATATCATAATGATATTAAGCTTTGTTTGCAGAACCAAATACGTCGATACGTTCTTCAACAGCTGCTTGAACAGCTTTCATACCTGGAGCCAAGAATTTACGTGGGTCAAACAATTTTTTAGCTGTGTATTCAGCTTTATTTGCTTCGTAGTTACGAGCAAATTCACGAGTTGCTTCTGTAAATGCAATTTGACTTTCAGTGTTAACGTTGATTTTAGCAACACCAAGTTTGATAGCTGCTTTAATTTGGTCATCAGGAATACCTGAACCACCGTGCAATACGATTGGGAAACCAGGTACAGCTGCTGCTAATTTTTCTAAGTGGTCAAGAGCAAGACCTTCCCAGTTTTCTGGGTATGGACCGTGGATGTTACCGATACCAGCAGCCAAGAAGTCGATTCCAGTTTCAACCATAGCAATAGCGTCGTCGATTGGTGCTAATTCACCTTTACCGATGATACCATCTTCTTCACCACCGATTGTACCAACTTCAGCTTCAACTGAAACACCTTTAGCATGTGCAATTTCAACAACTTCTTTAGTTTTAGCAAGGTTTTCTTCAACCGGAAGGTGAGAACCGTCAAACATGATTGAAGAGTAGCCAACTTCGATACATTCTAGAGCATCTTCATAATGACCGTGGTCAAGGTGAATAGCTACAGGAACAGTAATCCCCATTGATTCTACAAGGTTAGAAATAAGCGATTGACATACTTTATAACCACCCATGTATTTCGCAGCACCCATTGATGTTTGGATAAGAACTGGAGCTTTTTTAGCTTCTGCTGCACGCAAGATAGCTTGAGTCCATTCTAAGTTGTTAGTGTTAAATCCACCAACAGCGTAGCCGTTTTCACGAGCTGCTTGTACAAATTTTTCTGCTGAAACGATTGCCATTTGTAAGGCCTCCTCTTATTTTTCGGGGTCAACCCCCGTTTACATTGTTCATTTTAGCACAATTTTCATTAAATTTCCAGCACTTCACAGCTTAAAGCGTTTTCTTAAGTCATATTCTTCTCAATTGGTCAAATAATGTGGCTTTGAAAAACAAAAAAAGAGACAAAGCTCAGCTTGTCTCATCTTATGCGGAGAGAGGGACTTGAACCCTCACGACCTAAAGCGGTCACAGGATCCTTAGTCCTGCGCGTCTGCCAATTCCGCCATCCCCGCTACTCATTAGCAATATAAAATATTATAGCAACAATGAGTAAATCTGTCAATACTTATTGACTATATTTTTCTAAAAATCGAGCTATTTTTTCCTGGTATTGTTTAGGATTGGTTTCATAAGATTTGGCATGTTTTGCCTCCTTAACAATTAGCTTTTCTTTGGGACCTTTACTAGCTCTATAATTATCATAAATCATCTCTGTCGGTACAAATTTATCATTTCCCCCATGGATAAATAAGATAGGACGTTTATTTTTTGCCAATTGCTTAACAGCACTTGCTTCTCCATAACTAAAGCCAGCACGAATCTTTGAGAGAGCAGATACTTCATATAATAAAGGAAAGGCTGGTAAATTATACATATCCTTCGCCTGAAATTTGAGTTCATCCCAAACACTGGAATAACCACAATCTTCAATAATGTTAATCACTTGTTCAGGTAACTTTTCACCACTTGCCATTATGACAGTGGCTGCCCCCATTGAGACACCAAATAGTGTTATCTGACTGTCTTTATTTTCTGACACTAATAACTGCGACCACTTCTTAACATTTAGACGATCATTCCAACCATAACCAATAAGATTACCTTGACTTTCTCCGTGAGCCTCATTATCTGGCATCAAGACATTATAACCTAGCTCATGAAAGAGCATGGCGTATGGCTTCATGTCTTCTTTATCATTGGTAAAACCATGGACAACAATCGCTGTTTTGTTGCTCTGCTTAGCAGCAGGAAGATACCAAGCTTTTTGTTTGAAACCTCTATTCGTCATGTAACGATTTTCTTTAGGCAATTGATCAAAGGCTTTTTCAGAAGGATAAAGGGGATTATCAGTGCTTCTTTTTTTATTATTAATAAAAGATTTTTCTTCACGAACTTGAGCAACCCGGAAAAAATGGAAACTAGCTCCAACACTAGCTAAAGTCAATAAGAGCAATAATAAAAATAAATACTTTGAGATTCGAATTGTTTTCATATCAAATATTTTACAAGAAAACCCTCAAAAAGGAAAGCTCTATTACTCAAATAGATTCCTTTTAGAGGGTTGAATCGTTTTTTATCAATGGTTATTTAGTCATTTTATCAATGAGAAAGGTGACCTAAAGAAGAATATTTCCCATAATCGGTACCACTACTGTCACGATAACTCCGACAACAACTAGTGCGATAGACCCCATTGACTCTTCTACTTGTCCAAAGTCTTTTGCCGCAGAAACACCTAAGGCATGACCTGCGGTTCCAAGAGCTAATCCTCTAGCGATAGGATCTGTGATTTTAAAGAGATTAATCAATGGTTTCGCTAAGGCATAGATGACAACACCATTTAAAATACAAGCTAGAGAGGTTAACTCTGCTGAACCTCCCATTGCTAGAGAAGTTAGCATGGCAATAGCTGTTGTGGAAGCATAGAGGCCATAACTACTTTACCAAGATTAAATAAGGCAGACACCATGTAAATCCCATAAACTGCCACAATACTTCCTAAGGTAATGCCCTCCAATAATTTGAAGCCAATAATCTTTTAGGACTTGGCGTTTACGATACAAGGGAATGGCAAAACAAATAGTGGCAGGTTCCAAAAAGAAACTGATGATTTGTCCTCCTTTGTTATAGTCAGCAAAGCTAATACCTGTAGCGCTCAAGGTTGCAATCCCTAAAATCATTGCGACAAAAAGAGGAGCAAAAAGAAAGAAACCTTTGGTTTTTTTAAATAGGACCTGCCCAATGAAGAAAGTTCCAATGGATAAGAGGACACCAAATATAGGGGATACTTTTAAAATCGTCATATAGTCTGCCCTGATATCTTCCTCCTCTTAAGCTTATTTAGCTAATAATTTTCCTTGAACGATGGAACCTTTACCTTGAAAGGCTTGTTTAGTGACTAACTTGTGACCTGTTTCAGTAATAGGTTTAGTTTCTACTTGCATCAATAGTTGTGTCATCCATCCTGTACCTACTAATAGTAATAAGGTTGAAATGACAATTAAGGCAATGGTTAGGAAAAAGTGAGCTTTCAATAGACCAAAAGAATTGATAACTGAAATACCAGCCGGTACAAAGAATAACCCAATGTTGTTGACCAGAGCATCGCCGATTTTTTCAACCTGTTCCAATTTCAATAGATTAGTCGATAATGCCATAAACAAGAGAACAAGGCCAATAACAGATGCTGGCATTTTGATAGGAGATAAGAGTTCAATGATTTTTGAGATCATCACAATAGAGCCAATAACAACGCTTTGATAAATAACAGAGTAATTCTTTTTCATAGGTAGTCTCCTTTTCTATGTCTTTTGATGGTTTTAGTATAACGAAAAAAGAGCTTAAAAAGCTCTTTTTGGACTAAAACGTTCTCATGCTAGCGCCAAATGCATTTATCTTGTCTCAAGATACATTTTTAGAGTCCCACTTGCTCTTTAAACTGCTTCAGATAAGAACGACTAACAGGAACCTTGCCTCCATTTGACATGGTGACTTGATAGGTCTGATTAAACCAAGGCTGAATCTCTTTGATTTCATCTAAATTAATCAAATAACTACGGTGGACCTTAAGAAAGCGACTTGCCTTCAATTGTTTTTCAATAGCCCCTAGGCTAATGTGACTGGTATACTGCTTTTTAGCCGTATAAACAGTGGTTTCTTTTCCCTGCACCTCACAATAAACAATTTCAGAAAAGGGCAGCAAATAAATGCGCTCGTCTACTTCAATGGTTAAACGTTCCTTTTGCTGCAGCGATTCCTTAGAAGATGAGGATTGTTTATTAGTCAAAGCCAGCTGTGCTTTTTCAATTGCCTTTTGAATACGAGAACCCTCAAATGGCTTTAAAATGTAATCAAGGGCATTGACTTCAAAGGCCTCAACAGCATGATTATCATAAGCTGTCGCAAAGATAATCAAAGGTGGGTTGGAAACAGAACTCACGGTTTTCGCCAAATCCAATCCACTCTCATCAGTTAGATGAATATCTAAAAACAAGAGGTCTGGTTGCTGTGTAAGGATTAATTGTAGGGCATCTTCGATTGATTCTCCCTGAAAAATACTTTCGACCTGTTGGGTTTGCTCTAACAAAAAGGCTAATTCCATTCTTGCTAGGGGTTCATCATCTATAATTACGACTTTCATTTTTCCTCCTCCAATTGCTGTAAAGGAATAATCAAGGTAAAACAAGAACCTTCCTGACTAGACTTAATATCAAAGAAAGCTTTATCTCCGTAAAGGCTGATTAAGCGCTTATTCAAGTTTTCTAAAGCTGAGCCAGTCCCTTCTTGGGAGGCCACAACTTCCTTGCCCAAAGACTTCAATTTGTGTAGCTCAATACCTTGACCGTTATCTCTTACCACTAATTCGAGTTGTTTATCTCTTTTTCTTTGAGCCTCAACCCAGACCTTGTTATTAGATTTTCGGCCTACAAAAGCATGCTTTAAGGCATTTTCAACTAATATTTGAATCAAAAAAGGAGGGATAGTGGCACTTTTAAGATCTTCTGGAATAGTAATCATAATATCGTAACGATTAGGAAAACGCGCTTGCTCAATCGTCAAATAGGCTTCTAGGTGATTTAGTTCGGTCTCTATCGAAACCAGATTTTGACGGGTACTATTAATATTAGCTCTAAAATAATGACCAAGTTGCAAGAGCAAATGCCTAGCTTTTTCACTATCAAACCGCATCAAAGCCGAAATGGTATTAATGGCATTAAAGAGAAAATGCGGATTGACTTGCGCTTGCAAAGACTTAATTTCGGCATCTTTCAACAAGCCTTGCTCTAATGCCATCTGACCCAACTCCAGCTAAGATGAAAAGATATTACCTAACCCACTAGCCAGTTGCTCTTCCACATAGGTCAAACTCTCAGCATCCGTAAAGTACAATTTGAAGCTACCCACTACTTTTTTTCTGACAAATAATGGCACCACAATAGCAGCTTCCAATGGACAATCTGGATGACTGCATCCGATCTGAGACTTCTGTCTCACCACATGAATCTCCCCACTTTCAATCACCTGCTTGGAAAGATCTGTAATGATTTCTTTAGTTGGGATATGGTGATCGCTTGCTGCCCCCACATGGGCTAAAATAGAGTGACGATTGGTAACACTGACTGCGGACACGCGCATGAATTTTTTGATTTCAAGAGCGGCCTTTTGAGCCGATTCCTCTGTCAAACCTTGTCTAAAAAAGGGTAGGGTTGTATTGGCTAATTCAAGAACATCATGGGTCTGAATGGCTTTTGTACTCTCTTCCTGCCTAAGGGTTCCTAAAATAATAGAGAGAAAAATCCCTGTTCCCAAGGCATTTACAAATACCATTGGTAAAGCAATCAATTGGATCAAAGACCAAGCCTGTGCTTTATTAGGAATGAAGCATAAAATGCAAAGCATTTGAACAATTTCCATCAAAGCACCGCAAAGACTTCCCTGCCAAACCTGAGGGTAACGGTTATTTTTTAAACTCAATTTCCCAACTAATCCAGACAAGAGACCAATTAATAAGGAAGAAATGAAATAGGTATAAGGAGCACTTCCTCCTTGTAGCCATCTAACCAAGCCCGAGATTAAACCAACAAAGAAGCCAACAAAGGGACCTCCAATCAGACCTGACATGCCAATAGTTAACGTCCTTGTATTGGCAATAGAGGTGTGAGCAGAAAGATTGAGCAGCCCCCCGCTATCAAGCCCTAACTCTTGACCAACCAAGACGCCTGTAAAATTACTAATAATAGCAAAAATACTAAAGGTTAGAATCAAAATCCAACTTACCTTAGTAGAGGACCTTTCATACATCAATCCTTTATAAAAAGGGCTAATCATTAATAGATTAGCCAGCAAAATAATTAATCCTACTCTTTCCAGTAAGGGTAAAAATAGTGAAACCATGCTAGACCTCTTTCAGTATTTATAGGATAAATTCCTTTTTAACTAACAGACAAGGTGGACACTTTTTAGTGACTATTTTGAACAGCTGCCGTCACAAATGCTGTATACAATTCTTCAGGACGATTTGGACGACTTTGTAATTCAGGATGATATTGAGCAGCTACAAAGAATTTTTTATCTGGCAATTCAACAATTTCGACTAAACGATTGTCCGGTGAAACTCCTGAAAAAACAAAACCTGCTGCCTCAAATTGCTGACGAAAGGCATTGTTAAATTCGTAGCGATGACGATGACGACGTTGCACAACTTCCTGGTTGTTATAAGCTACAACTGCGCGTGATCCTGCTTTTAGTTTACATGGATATAAGCCTAAACGCAAGGTTCCACCCATATCTTCAATATCAATTTGATCACGCATAATATCAATAATCGGATACTTGGTGCTCGGATCTAATTCAAAAGAGTTAGCTCCTTCTAAAGCCAAGACGTGTCTGGCAAATTCCACACAGGTTAACTGCATGCCAAGACATATCCCAAGCATTGGCACATCATGCTCACGCGCATAACGAATCGCTTGAATCTTACCTTCTGTTCCGCGTTGGCCAAAACCACCTGGCACAATGATACCATCTGCTTTGCCCAGTAAGTCCTGTGCATTGTCTGCAGTTAAGTCATTCGCATTAATCCATTCCAAGTCAATCGCTGTGTCATTAACATAGCCAGAGTGCTTGAGTGCTTCAACAACGGATAGATAAGCATCTGGTAATTCAACATATTTACCAACCAAAGCAATTTTTGTGGTTTTTTGAAGTGACATGACTTTATCTACCATAGCTGACCACTCCGTCATATCAGCTTTTGGTGCCTCTATTTTAAGGTGGTCACAAACAATTTGGTCCATTGATTGGGCCTGTAGATTTAGAGGAATCTGATAGAGGTGTTCCACATCTCGAGATTCAATAACAGCTTCTGGACTGACATCACAAAACTGAGCTAGCTTATGTTTGATACCTTGTTCGACAGGTTCTTCTGTACGAATAACCAGCATATTAGGTTGAATACCTAAACCACGTAGTTCTTTAACAGAGTGTTGCGTTGGCTTAGTCTTCATTTCACCTGCAGCTCTCAAATAAGGAAGAAGAGTGGTATGAATATACATCACATTGTCTGAGCCCATATCTGATTTCATCTGACGAAGCGCTTCTAAAAATGGTAAGCTCTCAATATCTCCAACTGTACCACCGACTTCAGTAATAATAACATCAGAGTCCGTAGTAGTTGCAGCGCGCTTAATCTTTTCTTTTAAGGCATCTGTGATATGAGGAATGACCTGAACCGTCGCACCAAGATACTCACCTTTACGTTCCTTGCGAAGAACTTCACTGTATATTTTACCAGTCGTAACGTTAGAATATTTATTTAGATTGATATCAATAAATCGCTCGTAGTGCCCTAAGTCCAGGTCTGTTTCAGCACCATCATCTGTCACATACACTTCTCCGTGCTGGTAAGGGCTCATAGTACCCGGATCAATATTGATATAGGGATCAAATTTTTGAATAGTAACCTTTAAGCCACGGTTTTTTAATAATCGTCCAAGACTTGCTGCTACAATCCCTTTACCAATCGATGATACCACACCACCCGTTACAAAAATATACTTTGTCATAATACTCCTCTTGACTCTATTGTTTATTCTTATGAATAAGTAATTGTCTTATTTTTTGATTCTAGTCTGTACGCTTTGGGGTAATTTCCTGAGATAGAAAACAAGCGTTCGACTAAAACGAAACTTCTTTTGAAAAAACAAAAATAGCCCCCTATTAACTAGGGAGCTTTACTCGACCTCTTAAAGAGGTGCCCGAATAATAATATAAACTATAATAGGCAGTTTGTCAAATCCAAAGAATTAGAAAAGCATCTCTCTACTCTTCGTCTTCTTCTTCGTCTTCTTCTTCGTTAAGATCAACTTCTTCAAAATCATCTTCTGGGATAATTTCATTTAATTCCGAGTCATAAGATTCCACTTCTGATTTTTCATCTTCTGGATCTTCTTCATCGTATTCAATCTCAGGAGATTCTTCTGCAAAATCTTCATCTTCTGGATCGTCATCACTATAATCAATAGCGTCTTCATCACCATCCATAAAGGCATTAACACGTTTTTTCTTACGTTTTGGTGCCCCATCTTCTTCATCTTCTAAAGTGATGATTTCTTCATCGATTTCGTCAATCGCATACCAAGAACGAAGTCCCCATTTGTTCTCTCCAAGTGGAATAAAAGAGCCATCCGTATTCAAATCTGTGTAGAAAAATGGCAAGGCATGACGAATGTCTGCATCAGATTTTCCAAGATAATTTTGGATGTCATTTACTAAATCACTGAAATACATCTCTTTATCACGACCACGCTCTTCTAAAATAGCACGCGCTACTTCAATCATGGAAAGTTCGCTTTTTTCTTGTCCTGCAAATACGTCTAATTTCAAGGCAGTTCTCCTTATTTTATCATTCCTTACTATTCTACGCTAAAAAAGACATTTCGTCAAAGCTTTTATCAAGCCGGTAAGTGGAAAAATTTTTTAGAATTGTCAAATTTCTATTAAGGAGAACTTACCGAGTTTCTTTTTTTAAAAAGACTGAACAAATTTTCCTTTGCTCAGTCTTGACAGATTCGGAGTTATCCTGTATCTTATGATAAAGACTGAGTAAGGGGCGTTGAAAAAGGTCTTACTCGGTAAAGCGTAGTGGTTACCGCCACTGCGCTTTTTTTGTACAATTATAGCACACTACAAATGGAATAACAAGCTTTTTTTAAGAAAAAGACACGACAAATAAGCCTACGCAAGTTGTCAAGTCAAGTGCAACCAGTTCATAGATAACTAGAGTTCCAGATGTTAAGCTGTTCGGGATAGCTCAAACAGGAATTTTGAGGATTAATATTGAAGAAGTCGTCTTGGGCGCTCATTGATGGCAGTAATATAATTGTCAAGTTCTTCAGAGGTTAGTGGATTAAGTGAGACTCCTTTAGGGACATATTCTCTGAGGAGGCCATTGAAGTTCTCGTTTTTTCCTCTCTCATGTGAAGAATAGGGATGTGCAAAGTAAACTTCAACAGCTTCTAAGTTTGAGAGTAAACTAAACTCAGAACCATTATCCGCTGTGATGGATGCAATAGGATACTGACTGATGAGATGCGTGACAGCTCGGTTAATGGTTTGGGACTGCTTGTCTTCTAGCTTAACTCCTAGTGCATAGCGTGTCTGGCGCTCTACCAAAGTCAACATAACAGCTTCACCTTTGGTTTTCTTGCCGAGAACCAAATCAATCTCCCAATGCCCAAATTCAGAACGATCATTAATATATTCTGGACGTTCTTCGATAGATTTACCTAAAGTCTTCTTATTCGTCTTCATGACTTTCTTAGAACGTTTTCTGATACTAACCATCTTAGGCAAATCGATTGGTTTAATAGCTAATACCCCCTCTTTGATATAATGATAAATCGTTTTGGTAGAGGGGACGACTTCTTCAGGATGGTTCACTTTGTAAGTCTGAACAAAACTATCCACACTATGGAGACGAATGTTAGCCGTCAAGGCAGATTCTAATTGTTCAATGAACCTAGCGGAGCAGTCATTCAACTTGAGATAAGAACTCTTTTGACGATTGGTTTCATAGACACGTTGCCCACTATCAGCGAAATAGGCGTTGAAGAAGGTTTGTTTTCCATTCTTATCCTTTACCTGTTCTACTGAACCACGTTTTATTTCTCGGCAGATTGTAGAACGGTGACGACCCAAGAGTCGAGCAATCTCAGCGGGTTTCTTTCCCATTTTAAGATAAGCAGCAATTTCACCCCGTTCTGTGGCTGAAAGATGAGAATAGGATGATTTTCTGGTAAAATTAATGTTGGACATGTTCATCTGCTTTCCATACTGAATTGGGGAATTCTAGTATATCAGACGAACATGTCTTTTTTGTTGCACTTCATTTTACAACGCGGGATTTTGAAACAATGGCAAAAATATAGCACAAAAGACTTACTTTTTAAAAATGAAGATGGCAATCCAAAAAGTATCGTTAATGTCAACAACATGCTAAATCGTATTTGGAGAAAGCATCCAGACTTCAAAAGGATAACTCCACACGGATTCAGACACACCCACTGCTCCCTACTGTTTGAAGCTGGAGCAACAATAAAAGAGGTCCAAGAAAGATTAGGTCACGAAAACATACAAACTACTATGGATATCTATACCCATGTCACACAAAAAGCTAAAAATAAAGTAGCAGATAAATTCGCATCCTACATTGGCTTTTAGAATATGGGTACCAAAATGGGTACCAAAACAAAAAAAAGCCTTCCGAAAAGTCGGAAGGCCTTATGTAATGCGATGTTAAACAATTATTTAGCTACTGGGTAAACTGATACTTGTTTTCTATTTTTTCTATCATAGTAAAATACGCTTTCTTTATTATATATGTAAGTGGTAAAATAAAAGTAATTAAGATAAGAGGTGATACAGATGAAGCACGACCATGCTTTCTCAAAACATTTTAAAGATGATATTTCGCCTGAAAAAGCCTATGCTTATTTCCACTCTCAGCCACTAGATTCAGATGAATTCAGATGTGATCAAAACTGTCCAGTTCCTGTAACTTTAGTTAATGTAAGGAATACTCCTGATAAGTGGAAAGTTCCTCCTTACTTTAAATATCGTAGTGGATATGATGACAAACATAGCAACTTGTGTCCAAATATTTCTAAAATAACTAAAGTTTCAAAACATTCTACTAAACAGCAAGCAGAACAAACTTATAAACCTTCTAAAGACATTATTATCAATTTATCTACGAGTAATCCAACATCTTATGAAGACGTTGGGAATCTTCAACAAACCTCTTCAAGTGGAAAAACCAGGCGAACATATCAATCTGATTTTGAGTCTCCAGTAGTTAAACAACGACCTACCCAGCTTTCAAAATTATCATCAACTGTCAATCAGTTCCATTCTCATCCAAATGATATCGTTAATTTTAACGGTACAGTAGCACCGCTTAAAACTTTCTTTCAAGAGTTACGATACGGAAACTATAAGCTATCATTGGACCTAAAAGTTTATCACGGTAAAGCCTTTTCCAAAAAGGTTAAGACCAAAGATGGAAAAGAATTACTATTATTAGAGCTTGATCAAAAATGCCAACTTGAAAATGTTTATTTTGAAAATCCAGCAGTTTTTATTGCGGTCGATGTTTTAACAGATACTTCTCAACAACATCGAAAACTATTGAAGTATTATCAGACCGGAGTTCCTTTTCATCTTTATGTTTGGGGAAGGTTTTTTGTGACATCTAATTCAAAAATTAGAATTTACAAAACAGATAAGTCTGATCACAAATTGTTAGGAAATCTCTATTTTGAGGACTGGTCAGAATAATATGCTTCTCTTAATTTCACAAAATATTTTTCCCAAATCTCGTAATTATCACTAAAACAAAATCTTTTATGATATTTTGTCCCAAGCGAAATCATAATGAAATCATCAACAGACAAACCTAAATAACTTTCTAACTCCTCAGCTACGGATACCAATGAATCTGAGTGAACAATCCATGCTTTTTCTTTGTTTAAAATAAGGAAACTTTTTTCCTCGCCTGGTGTTAAAAAATCATCTGGATAATCTTTACCAATAATTTCTGTCACCTTATAAGGCGCTGTTTTACCTGAGTTTACAAAAAACTTAGGATCTAATTCTAATATTTCCATGATTACACCATTTTACTTTCTAAAAGATTGATTAATAACATCTGTGTTGGGACCAATCTTACCATTTTCTTTATATGCATATCGATAAACTTTAGCAAAATTTTCCCGGACAACAATAATAGAATATGCCTTTTCTATACTATATTTTTTAACAACTTTTTGACCTTCTTTTGAGTCCACATCAACAAAAAATGTTGTGATTGGACTTTTTTTCTTTGCCTTCAAAATAGCTGTCTGACTACTTTCGCAAAATGGACACCCTTTCTTATAACAAACAATGTTATAAGTTTTTAAATCAAGAACATTAGAGTAATCATCCTGCGTCAACTGATTTTCATAATTATGTCCTATACTAAAATAGACTCCTAAACCAAGTATAATTAGTAAGCCTCCTATGCCTAAAATAATTCCTGTACGTCTCATATTTTACTCCTCAATAAAATCAAAAATACTACTCTGAACAAAATGAAATTCTGACTGTTTCCTCACTTCTTCAGTCATTTTATTACATGTCGACATCAACTTACTAAACATTAAGGGATCAAAAGATGGATAGATCTGCACGATTGGCATAAAGGGAATATGCTCTACTTTTTCTGTTTTTAAAAAATCTTGAACCTGCTTATCATTAGTAATTACTCCATCTACTCTAATAAGCGCAGGTAGACTGGTTATTACTGAGTTATCTTGATAAAAAGTTAAGCAGACATCACCTGCTTGTACTAAGTCAAATTCTGGATGATCAGAATCTATTTTAAAATAATTTACTCTAGGTTCTTGTCCAAACCCCGTCAAGTAAAACCCTCTAATAATATAATATTACCCATGGTGCTAGTTAATTTCAAAATATCTCAAATTGTAAGCTAGTATGATTTGTTCAATCCTCAATTGCAGCCCTGTCATGCCCCTAGCCAGTGTTCGTTCCATATCAAAAAGGGAACAAAGTTCTGAAAATCTAGTCTCAATGGTTCGTCTCATAGCCATTAGTTTCCAATGATTATGCTGTTTAGCCCCTTCCATATTTTGACGCAAGGGAGTCCAGAGGTGATAGCCATTTTGCTTCAACTCATCTTTCAGCTCACGGTTAAGGTAACCTAAGTCTGCTAAAATGACGGATTGTTCACACCTTTCTAGCAACTCGTAAACTGCCTTAATATCATGAACAGAGGCTGGGCTGACAACATAATTCAGGATGTAGCCTGATAAGGTCACTAGCATGTGAACCTTAAAACCGTAAAACCACATATGTTTAGAGGCGGTGTAACCAATATTAGCTATCCCATTGAAAAGTCTGACCCTGTGGTTACGAATAGATTGACAAAGTGGCAAAGGAAAGCTGTCTATAATAACAATGGTATTGGGAGAAATTTGAGTGTTCATTGCCTGACGAATCACTTGAACCAGCCAAATCAACTGTCTTGCACGCCTATTAAAGCGACTTCTTTCTAGTAATGTACCGCAGGGAAATAGCTGACAAATCCTATAAAAGTGACGTTGTGATTTAATACCTAGTTCAGCTTGTAATAGCAGTAAAACTAGAAGAGATTGGTCTGAAACTTTGGACAGACAGACGTTACGACGGTGTTTGAAGTCTTCCGGACAATAATCCTGATAAAACTGAGAACAAATTTTTGATAATTGACGCATATTCCATTGTAAGTGATGGGATTTAGCTGTATACTGTAAGTGGCTCATTTGGACTAACCTCCTGTTTGTGTAGGCACTTACAGTATAGTCCTTTTGGGCTTTTTATTGTATTTTGAGATTAACTAGTACCACGGGTAATATTGTTTTTCCATATTCTTCTCCTAACTTACTTGATGAAAACGATAAGGTGCTGCATAGTATGGTGGATAATTAGTAAACTTCTTTGTTTTTGAAACTGGCATAACAATATGACAATGACGTTGTAAATATTGGCATGCTAATCCTTGACTTTCAAAAACGATTAAATGTCCATTTTCATCACTTAAATAATCTCCTGATTCAAAACTAAAAATAATATATTTCATTTTCAAGACTCCTTTTTTCATTATTAGTTCTTTAGTAGTACAATACTAATCTCTTTACTCGTATCATAGATATAATGTAATGGCAGTTTGCGGGTTTTATCAACTACCCAATGTCAGCCTCAAATAGAGATAACTGTCTTTCTTGTTTAAGCCCATTTTTAACCCCTTCTATCACCCTTTTAGTGAATCCTATACTTTCTTCAAAGAAAGCAGCAATATTAGCAAAATAAGCCTCCTGGTGCTCTTTTTTTATCTGAATAAGAGAAAGAACAATTGCTTTAACGGAAGCTAGTCTGATTCCTCCTCCTCGTCCAGATTTAACCACAAAGAAAATTTTGCGATCAGCTTTTAGTGCTTTTAATACTTTATCTAATGATCTCTCAGGAATATTTAATTCTTCTCTGATAGCTTTTTTTGTTGTTTGAATAAATGGATCTTCTGTTTGAAAATAACCTTCCAAATAAGTCATAACATCAGCTTTCCACTCATGAAGATGGCTATGCTTGCGATCAGCACGTTTCTTTTTGAATTTATGCCACTTTTGATTTGTAAATAACTCTGAGGCTTTTAGATTCTCATTAACCCATGCTTTACATAGTAGTTTAATGTAATCTCGACTTGCTGCCTCATATCTACCCGAGTAAGCTGAAAAAATAATCTTTGAAAATTCGGCTGAGGAGAGTGGTTCGGCTAATTGTCCATTAAAATCAGCTAAAATGCTCTCACAATCCCCCTGAGAGACACCAGATGAAAAGTTGGCCAGTGCTAAAGTAAATAACACATTGTTTCTTCCCATCAGAGCCTTTTCTCCTCTAATACCTGCCTCTCTCATCAAAAGCTGGTACCAAGGTTCATCTATCTGTCTGATACCTTCAGATCCCGAAATAACCGTTAAATTAGGTTTATTGCTAGGAAAAGGTAAAGCAGACTGCTTCATTGACCAATCTAGCCACTCCTGAAATGAATAAGTATAATCAGCATGGAAAAACTCTATATTGTCCGTTCGTGGCATACGTGCAATACCAAAATGGTTGCACGTCATATCTACTGGCAATGTTTGTGCAAAATAATTTCTCAAGTTTTGCGAGATAGCCTTGGCCACCTTTACAACTCTGAATTCTGAATGCGTCGTCACATATGCTTGTCTATCCAATCCGAAATAAGCTTGATAGCCCTTGTCCGATTTTAAAATCAATGTTGGCATAAATCCTAAATCAATGGCTGCCGTTAAAATATCTCCAGAAGTCATTTCTTCAGCTGAAGAAGTAATATCAAAATCAATGTAGAATGTATTAATCTGTCTTAGATTATCTTCTGAGTGGCCACGTCTGATTCAACAAATCATACTGTCCTTTTGACAAATCAGCAAGCGATTGGCTATAGTTTTCTAAGTCTTCAATTAAGGATTCAATCTGTTGTTTAATTGCATTCATTTTATTTGTAAAAATCCTCTTTCATTTCCTGAACTATCAAGCATTTATATTGAACTCCTAAATTTCTCGGTAAATTTTCTCTAGTTTCATAATGGCCAACTTTTAAATCATCTTTATGATAAATTACTAATTTATGACTGGAAATGTAGTCTCTTCTGTTCCAGTGGTTTCGTAATCGTTTTACTGATAAAGATACTCGTTTTTCAATTTCAGGAAATTTAAAACCTAGTTTTAAGTAGGTGGTTACAATTTCATTTAAATATTCCTTATTTTCATGATTCCTGGCCCTACTACTAATAACGATTTCTTCTTTTACATCTTCTCTTAAGCTTTCTTGATACTTGATAAATAGAGACCTCATATCCTCTATCTTGTTTTGCCAATGCAGAGAGTATGGTTTCCCTGAATACTTATTTTTTAAATGTCTAACTGGTTTTTTAAACTTCATTTGAAAAATATCAAATTCACCTAAATCAGTCAGAGGATCAATAAATCCCATCGGCTCACTATTAATTAACTGTTCATATAAACTATTCTTTTTCATAAGCAGCATCCTCTAAGATAATGAAATTAATATATTTAAAATAAAGTTAATTGTTCATGCACTTCTTCATCAGCTGTAGAATTACCGTGATCAATGATTTGAAAAATTTCAAGAGTTTCAATATCTAAAATAATTTCAATACCTTCCATGTTCACTTCACCTTTCTTTGAAATTTAAGCGAACAAAAAGAGAACAGATTTCTCTGTTCTCCTTAAATTATTTTCTATTCTAAAAACTCTTACCACTTACATCAAGCCTTTGACCCTTTATTTTCAGACTTTTTCTAAAAATAAAAATAGAACCTAGAAAAGGTCTAAGTTCTATTCATTATGTCAATGACCGAAGTCAAATCATTACTTAACTTTTGCTGAACTTGTGATTACTTCAACTGCTTTTTTCATAGCAATATCGTGTTTCAACATATCAGCTGAAAGAAGTGAGCGAACTTGTTCAACTGGCATGTTGTACTCAGTTGCAAGATCATTGATTTCTTTTTCAATTTCTTCGTCGCTAGCTTCAAAACCTTCTGCTTTTGCAATTGCTTCAATAACAAGGTTGGTTTTAACACGTTTGTCAGCTTCAGCTGAATATTGGTTATGTAAATCTTCTTGAGTTGTACCAGTCAATTGGAAGTACATTTCAGGCGAGATTCCTTGACGTTGCATGTTGCCCATAAATTCATTCATTGAGCGATGCACTTCATCGTGAACCATTTCTTCTGGCAATTCAACGATTTCAGCATTTTCAACAGCCAATTCGATAGCTGCACTTTCAACAGCATCTTCGTAAGCCATTTCTTTAGCTGCTTCAAGTTCTTTACGGTATTTAGCTTTTAATTCATCAAGAGTTTCAACTTCCTCATCGATGTCTTTAGCAAGCTCATCATCAAGAGCAGGAACTTCTTTAGCTTTAACTTCATGAACTGTTGTCACGAATTTAGCATCTTTACCAGCAAGATCTTCAGCTTGGTAAGCTTCTGGGAAAGTAACATTAACTTCTACTGTGTCACCAGCTTTTGAACCAACCAATTGCTCTTCAAAACCTGGAATGAATTGTCCTGAACCAAGCTCAAGTGAGAAGTTGTCACCTTTACCACCGTCAAATTCAACACCATCAACAGAACCAACAAAGTCAATAACAACTGTGTCACCTTCAACTGCAGCTTCTTCTTTCACTACTAGTTCTGCAAGGTTTTTACGTTCTGTTTCGATTTTTGCATCGATTTCGTCATCAGAAACTTCTTTTGAAGCTTCTACTTCTACAGAAAGGTCTTTGTAATCACCAAGTTTCACTTCTGGTTTTGTAACCACTTCAGCAGTAAGAGTCCACTCTTGACCTTTTTCCATTGAAACAACATCAATTTTTGGTTGTGCAACCACGTCTAAACCAAGTTCTGAAACAGCAGCTTCATAAGCTTCTGGCAAGACAATGTTCAAAGCATCTTCGTAAAGGACTTCTTCACCAAATTTTTGGTTGAATACTGGACGTGGCATGTGACCTTTACGGAAACCTGGTACGTTCAAGTCTTTCTTAATTTTATTAAATGCTTGATCAAGAGCTGGTTTGATTTTATCTTGACCAATTGTAAATGTAATCACGCCACGATTTGTAGCTTTGTTCTCAAATGATGTAGACATTAAGTCATTTCTCCTTAAAATAATTTAGATACAGTTCATTTTAACATATTTTAAAGCGTTTTTAAAGTTTTTTATGCGTGAAAAGAAGCTATTGCTAGTCGCTTCTCACCAAAAATGCGCCCTACTATAAAAGAGCGCATTTGTTGAATGAAGAAATCTTCTTTTAACTAGCTGGGTAAAGAATAGCAACTGATCTCTTAGCGATCTCACCTTTTATCTGTTTATTGGAAACTTTATACACCTGTCCTGATAAAACATCCTTATATTCCCCATCTCTAAGGGTAGTCTCTGAAGAAATCGGTTTATTATCTATCGTTAAATTGGTTATAACAGCTCCTTTTTGACCTCTCTCAACCATTACTAATCCTTGGTCTGTACCAGCATTTCTAATATATTCTTCTTGTCCATTCATCCTATTACGAAACTGATTGATAGCTACAATAGTAGGGTCTTTGTAAAGATCACTCCCTGCATCTCCAAGCTGGCTTTTTTCGGGGAACTGAGCATCATTTCCCCCGCCACCTCCACGAGGGCGTGAAAAGAATAAAGGTGCTCCCTCTTTACGAGAGGCTACGATACCCCAACCGAGTTTGATATCTTGATCATTTAACTTAGTTGACTCTTCTTCCTTATTCGCATAAGTATCATGTGATTCAACCCATGTCACTAAATTATCTTCTGAGACGCCATCTACTTGAAAATCAATTAAGTCAGCGTCTTTTACATAACCTTGACTAATGACTTGTCGTAGAAATCTTCCATAATTAGAAGCCGTTACACTCATTAACTTACCATATTCATTTTCACAAGAAGCTCCTCCTTGAAGAATTTCTCCATATTGAAATTTTGCACCATTGTTTAAGATAACTGTCCAAAAATTGCTATTGTATTCTCCAGGTAACTCAATATGTTTGGCAGCATCATATCTAAAACCATCTGCACCTGCTGCTACAGCCCGTTTAAAATAATTATGGAGGTATTCTTGAACAGCCTTATCTTGAGTATTCCAATCATATAGCCCCAGTAAAGCTCGTTGAGTTAATTGAAAACGATCATTAAAATCTTTAATTTCAGTACTTCCATGTGTCCAATTAGGAATGGCTTTAATTTCTGCACTTACAGCATTGATATCAGAAGTAGTATGATTTAAAACAGCATCTACAATGATGTTGATTCCATACTTGTCTGCCTCCTTAGCCATAGCTTTAAATTCTTCTTCTGTCCCAAGTTGATAATTCCCAATACTGTAATCGGTAGGTTGATAATGAAAATACCAATTTTTTAAACTCTTATTACTGCCATTTCCTTCAATGACCTTATTTATAGGAGACGTTTGAATACTTGTGTAGCCAGCTTCCTTAATAGCTGGTAAATTAGCCTTGATGGTATTAAAGGACCAACACCAAGCATGTAAGATAGCGCCATCTTTCATTTCTAAAGCACTTGATACTTTATCATGAGTATCTGCTTGAACCTGATTAGTATTTAAAAAAGAAGCTGAAGTCGCTAAACTAACTGTTAGGCCTAAAACCGATAATTCTGTTAAAACTTGAGTTATGAGATGTGTCACCATAGAAATCTCTGTTCTTTTTGCAAGCGTTTACATAATTACGTAAAAAAATTTAGCTTTCTTTCCCTCCTGTTTGCAAACAATAATAGGTCCTATTGGAAATCAATATAGCATACTTATTTTAATTTTAATAGCATTTTAATTATAAAAAAATATTTGTATTAATAAAAAAATATTACTGAAAATTTCCAAGATTCACACACAGCTTATTCTTTCACAATCCACTTTAGATGAAAGTCAACTCTCTTCCCTATTAAGTAATAGCATTGAGAAAAGTGCTGACTAACTGGTTTCATTTTAAGTGCTTTTTTGATAAACTAACAAAGATAGAAAGGTTTTTTATGACAATTATAACTAACTACCTCAACCAACTGCATTTTGAAGAATTAGCAGTGGCTTTATTGACAAAAATTGGATCTTTACTGCTGCTTTTGATTTTCTTTGTCCTGTTCAAGCAACTTGTTACCTATTTATTTGAAAAGGCCATTACAAAATCCTTTTCTTATTCTCGCCAAACAGAAGCCAGGAAAAAAACCCTTTCCAAATTAATGAACAATATTCTCAATTATGTCTTATATTTTTTATTAATTTATTGGATTCTAAGCTTACTTGGCATTCCGGTATCCAGTCTTTTAGCCGGAGCTGGAATAGCAGGGGTTGCCATCGGGCTAGGAGCACAAGGATTTTTGTCTGACGTTGTCAATGGTTTTTTCATTCTTTTTGAAAATCAATTTGAAGTCGGTGATACCGTTGCTATTTCCGATATTGAAGGTAATATTTCTAGTGTTGGCATTCGGACTACCCAAATTCGTGGTTTTGATGGAACACTGCACTTTATCCCAAACCGCAGTATTACCGTCGTAAGCAACAAATCTCGGGGCAATATGCGTGCTTTAATTGAAATTCCTTTATATTCCACTACTGACCTTAGTCAAGTTACCGAAATTATTGAAGCCGTCAATGAACAAGAACTCCCTAACTTCCCACAAATTGTTGGAAAACCAAACATCCTTGGACCACAAACCAACCCAAATGGTCAATTTATTTTTCGTATTACTATTTTCACAGAAAATGGTCAGCAATTTATGATTTACCACACCTTCTACGCCTTCTATCAGAAAGCCTTGATAAAATCTGGTATTGATCTTCCAACGGCTCCAGCTATGCCACACATTAAATAAATAACATAAAAGAACCATTGGGTAAATCAGCCAATGGTTCCATTTTTTCGAATGATGTCTTCTTTGTAAGTTGCTCTGGCACCACCAATTAACTTAGGACGACTAGCCAAAGCTGTCACATGAGCACCGCCAAGCTCTCTTTGAAGCGGAATAAGAGGAACTTGAACTCTCTTTATGTGCATTCCAATAGCAGTATCCCCAATGTCTATCCCTGCATGAGCAACAACTTCTTCCACTTCAACAGGATTTTCCATTAATTTAAAGGCAGCCAATTGGCCACTTCCTCCTGCATGAAGTGTTGGCAACACATTGACAATTTCAAGATTTTTATCCAGTGCTACTTTTTCCTCAACAACCAATGCGCGATTAATATGCTCACAACCCTGAACAGCAAGATGAATCCCTCTGGATTTTAGCTCTTCCAAAAGCACACTAACAATGGCTTCGCCCACTTCTAAATTGGAGTTTTTTCCAATAAGTCCACCAGCCACCTCACTAGAGGATAGCCCCAAAACAAATAACTGATTTTTTTGAATAGCTGAACGATCCAAAATATCACTAATGATAGCCTGTGTTTGTTCTTTTAATGCCATTAAGTCCATATGACGCCTCATCTCAAATGTTTTAAACCCTTAACTAACAAATAAGCACCAAGCATTCCAACCAGATTTTGCATAGTATTTGTTAGTACTTCAGCCAAGGCAGTCCCTACTCCATACATGATAGAAGATGACAAAAAATAGACTGTTACCATAAACAAAGTAGCTAAAACTAGCATCAAGAAGCGCGATTTACCACTGAATCCTGCTAGATAACCTTGTCCGCCATGTGCTACAAGACTAATCAACATCCATTGTGGGTAACCGCTAATCAAGTCGAATAAAAATGCAGATAAGCCACCGACGACAAAAGCCTGACGACCACCAAAATAAAAAGTTGTAAAATAAATACCTACATCTAATAAAGTGGTTACTCCAGTTGGAGTAGGTAGTTTAACAAATAAACCTAAAACAAGCGTGAGTGCTGTCATAATAGCCATTAAGCTTAATTGCTGTAAGTTAGTTTTCTTCATAATGTTGTTTTACTCCGTAGTGATCTGAATGTAAAATAGCTTGATAAACAAAATCCTTAGCTAGTTTAATGGCTTCCAAAATAGAATGGCCATTGACCAAATGACTAGCAATACTTGACGCAAAGGTACAACCTGCACCAATATTATTTTGAGGTAAAATCGGATAATCAAATAAGTGAAATGCCTGTCCATCATAAAAAAGATCAAAGGCCTTATCCTGACTAAAACGATTTCCCCCTTTTATGACCACCGTTTTGGCACCTAAGTCATAGATTTTTTTAGCTGCCTGTCGCATATCCTCTAAACTTCTAATAGCTATTTGTGATAATATCTCAGCTTCCACAAGATTAGGTGTCACAATGGTCGCATAAGGAAACAGCGTGATCGTGCTTCTCTTTACAAACCAAAACAGGATCAAGTACACATGGAATAGATACTTGATTATTAAGAAAATCACGTACCTCTTTAATGCTATCTGCCGACGGTAATAATCCGATTTTAATCCCCACAAACGGTACTTCTCCAAGACTTTTCAGCTGTAAGGAAAAAACCTTCGGACCAGTCTCAAAAATCTCAAAGCCATTCTCAGAGACAGCTGTCAAACAAGTCACCGCCACAAATCCATGAAAATGATTAGCTGAGAAAGTGGCTAAGTCAGCAGACAAGCCACCACCAGAAAAAATATCATTGCCTGAAATGGCTAATAGGTACTTATTGTTCATACTGAATCTCCTTTAAGTATAATCCATTTCCTGCAGCCGTAGGACCCGCTAACTGCCTATTTTTACTTGTCAAAATCAACTTAACTTGTTCAATTGGCATCCGTCCGTTCCCAATTTTTAATAAGGTACCTACCATGTTCCTCACTTGCTTATAAAGGAAACCATTCCCCGAAAAAGTAAAAATCAAAAACTGCTTTGATGGTTCGTGACAAACACTGGCATGAGTAATTGTTCGTACCTTATTATCAACGGAAGTCCCTGCAGCTGTAAAACCAGTAAAATCATGAGTCCCAACAAGGTCCTTTATAGCATCTTCAATCCGACTAATATCCAAAGCATATGGATAGTGTGTCGCATAGTTTCGCATCATAGGATTCTTAGGACGACCAATATCAACAATAAACTCATAGGTTTTGGAGTGCTTATTGTAACGTGAATGAAAATCATTTGCCACTTCTTCTAAGCCAACCACATCAATATCATCTGGTGTCTGCGTATCAAGAGCAAATCGCAACTTCTCAATATCACACTGTGCTTCAAGATCAAAATGAATAACCTGACCGTAAGCATGAACACTGGCATCAGTTCGTCCAGCACCATGAATTTGTACAGGAACGCCACTATTAAGTTTTAATAGTGTTTTTTCAATCTCTTCTTGAACTGTACGAGCTGCACTCTGTCTCTGAAAACCTGAAAATAAGGTCCCATCATAAGAAATAATTGCTTTATATCTAAACATAGAACTATTTTATCACTAATAACGAATAAGTAGAAGTTTTTTCACTCAACTTACTCCGCCAGTAGGACTCGAACCTACGACATCATGATTAACAGTCATGCGCTACTACCAACTGAGCTATGGCGGATTAAGGCTAAGCGACTACCGTATCTAACAGGGGGCAACCCCCAACTACTTCAGGCGTTCTAGGGCTTAACTGCTGTGTTCGGCATGGGTACAGGTGTATCTCCTAGGCTATCGTCACTTAACTCTTTTGGGCACTACTTGTGTAGTCCACTCAAAATTGAATATCTATATTCTATCAAGAAACCGCCTCGCTGTCAATATTGACTTCGGTTTGGATAAGTCCTCGAGCTATTAGTATTAGTCCGCTACATGTGTCACCACACTTCCACTTCTAACCTATCTACCTGATCATCTCTCAGGGCTCTTACTGATATAAAATCATGGGAAATCTCATCTTGAGGGGGGCTTCGCACTTAGATGCTTTCAGCGCTTATCCCTTCCCTACATAGCTATCCAGCGATGCCTTTGGCAAGACAACTGGTACACCAGCGGTAAGTCCACTCTGGTCCTCTCGTACTAGGAGCAGATCCTCTCAAATTTCCTACGCCCGCGACGGATAGGGACCGAACTGTCTCACGACGTTCTGAACCCAGCTCGCGTGCCGCTTTAATGGGCGAACAGCCCAACCCTTGGGACCGACTACAGCCCCAGGATGCGACGAGCCGACATCGAGGTGCCAAACCTCCCCGTCGATGTGAACTCTTGGGGGAGATAAGCCTGTTATCCCCAGGGTAGCTTTTATCCGTTGAGCGATGGCCCTTCCATACGGTACCACCGGATCACTAAGCCCGACTTTCGTCCCTGCTCGAGTTGTAGCTCTCGCAGTCAAGCTCCCTTATACCTTTACACTCTGCGACTGATTTCCAACCAGTCTGAGGGAACCTTTGGGCGCCTCCGTTACTCTTTAGGAGGCGACCGCCCCAGTCAAACTGCCCGTCAGACACTGTCTCCGATAGGGATCACCTATCTGGGTTAGAGTAGCCATAACACAAGGGTAGTATCCCAACATCGCCTCAAACGAAACTGGCGTCCCGTCTTCAATGGCTCCTACCTATCCTGTACATGTGGTACAGATACTCAATATCAAACTGCAGTAAAGCTCCATGGGGTCTTTCCGTCCTGTCGCGGGTAACCTGCATCTTCACAGGTACTAAAATTTCACCGAGTCTCTCGTTGAGACAGTGCCCAAATCATTACGCCTTTCGTGCGGGTCGGAACTTACCCGACAAGGAATTTCGCTACCTTAGGACCGTTATAGTTACGGCCGCCGTTTACTGGGGCTTCAATTCATACCTTCGCTTACGCTAAGCACTCCTCTTAACCTTCCAGCACCGGGCAGGCGTCACCCCCTATACATCATCTTACGATTTAGCAGAGAGCTGTGTTTTTGATAAACAGTTGCTTGGGCCTATTCACTGCGGCTGACCTAAGTCAGCACCCCTTCTCCCGAAGTTACGGGGTCATTTTGCCGAGTTCCTTAACGAGAGTTCTCTCGATCACCTGAGGCTACTCGCCTCGACTACCTGTGTCGGTTTGCGGTACGGGTAGTGTATAGTTAAACGCTAGAAGCTTTTCTTGGCAGTGTGACATCACTAACTTCGCTACTTAACTTCGCTCCCCATCACAGCTCAATGTATTAGATATAAGCATTTGACTCATATCACACCTCACTGCTTAGACGTGCTCTTCCATTCGCACGCTTTAGTTAGCCTTCTGCGTCCCTCCATCACTATATACACTAGTACAGGAATATCAACCTGTTGGCCATCGGATACACCTTTCGGTCTCTCCTTAGGTCCCGACTAACCCAGGGCGGACGAGCCTTCCCCTGGAAACCTTAGTCTTACGGTGGACAGGATTCTCACCTGTCTTTCGCTACTCATACCGGCATTCTCACTTCTATGCGTTCCAGCGCTCCTCACGGTACACCTTCTTCACACATAGAACGCTCTCCTACCATTACCTCTAAAGGTAATCCACAGCTTCGGTAATATGTTTTAGCCCCGGTACATTTTCGGCGCAGGGTCACTCGACTAGTGAGCTATTACGCACTCTTTGAATGAATAGCTGCTTCTAAGCTAACATCCTAGTTGTCTGTGCAACCCCACATCCTTTTCCACTTAACATATATTTTGGGACCTTAGCTGGTGGTCTGGGCTGTTTCCCTTTCGACTACGGATCTTAGCACTCGCAGTCTGACTGCCGATTATATCTCGTTGGCATTCGGAGTTTATCTGAGATTGGTAATCCGAGATGGACCCCTCACCCAAACAGTGCTCTACCTCCAAGAGACTTAACATCGACGCTAGCCCTAAAGCTATTTCGGAGAGAACCAGCTATCTCCAAGTTCGTTTGGAATTTCTCCGCTACCCACAAGTCATCCAAGCACTTTTCAACGTGCCCTGGTTCGGTCCTCCAGTGCGTCTTACCGCACCTTCAACCTGCTCATGGGTAGGTCACATGGTTTCGGGTCTACATCATGATACTAAAGCGCCCTATTAAGACTCGGTTTCCCTACGGCTCCGTCTCTTCAACTTAACCTCGCATCATAACGTAACTCGCCGGTTCATTCTACAAAAGGCACGCTCTCACCCATTAACGGGCTCGAACTTGTTGTAGGCACACGGTTTCAGGTTCTATTTCACTCCCCTCCCGGGGTGCTTTTCACCTTTCCCTCACGGTACTGGTTCACTATCGGTCACTAGAGAGTATTTAGGGTTGGGAGATGGTCCTCCCAGATTCCGACGAGATTTCGCGTGTCTCGCCGTACTCAGGATACTGCTAGGGCTCAAAACGATTTTAAATACGAGGCTGTTACTCTCTTTGGCTTACCTTCCCAGGTAATTCTTCTATCATTTTAAAGTCCCACGTCGCAGTCCTACAACCCCGAGGAGTAAACTCCTCGGTTTGCCCTCCTGCCGTTTCGCTCGCCGCTACTAAGGCAATCGCGTTTGCTTTCTCTTCCTGCAGCTACTTAGATGTTTCAGTTCACTGCGTCTTCCTTCTCATGACCTTAACAGTCATGGATGACATGCATTACATGCCGGGTTCCCCCATTCGGACATCTCTGGATCAGCGCTTACTTACAGCTCCCCAAAGCATTTCGTCGTTTGTCACGTCCTTCTTCGGCTTCTAGTGCCAAGGCATCCACCGTGCGCCCTTATTAACTTAACCTTATTTTTGGTCTTGCGACCTAAACTCATTAAATACTTACAGCGTTTTCGGTTTATTTCTTGTTACTTTTCTACAATCATTTCTGATCGTGGAATTTGATATAGATATTCAATTTTCAATGGACTATAGATAAAACAGAAACTTGAGTTGAACTCCAGACTAACTTCTTAGGAAAATAGATAAACTTCCTTGTGTGTAAACACACTTTGTCAGTTTCCTAATTTTCTACAGAAGTTTTCGCAAGCGAACCGTCTGTTAGTATCCTGTTTTAATGGAGCCTAGCGGGATCGAACCGCTGACCTCCTGCGTGCAAAGCAGGCGCTCTCCCAGCTGAGCTAAGGCCCCACAAGACCTCTCAAAACTAAATAAGACGATAAACGTATTCCATTTCCTTAGAAAGGAGGTGATCCAGCCGCACCTTCCGATACGGCTACCTTGTTACGGCTTCACCCCAATCATCTATCCCACCTTAGGCGGCTGGCTCCTGAAAGGTTACCTCACCGACTTCGGGTGTTACAAACTCTCGTGGTGTGACGGGCGGTGTGTACAAGGCCCGGGAACGTATTCACCGCGGCGTGCTGATCCGCGATTACTAGCGATTCCGACTTCATGTAGGCGAGTTGCAGCCTACAATCCGAACTGAGATTGGCTTTAAGAGATTAGCTTGCCGTCACCGGCTTGCGACTCGTTGTACCAACCATTGTAGCACGTGTGTAGCCCAGGTCATAAGGGGCATGATGATTTGACGTCATCCCCACCTTCCTCCGGTTTATTACCGGCAGTCTCGCTAGAGTGCCCAACTGAATGATGGCAACTAACAATAGGGGTTGCGCTCGTTGCGGGACTTAACCCAACATCTCACGACACGAGCTGACGACAACCATGCACCACCTGTCACCGATGTACCGAAGTAAAACTCTATCTCTAGAGCGGGCATCGGGATGTCAAGACCTGGTAAGGTTCTTCGCGTTGCTTCGAATTAAACCACATGCTCCACCGCTTGTGCGGGCCCCCGTCAATTCCTTTGAGTTTCAACCTTGCGGTCGTACTCCCCAGGCGGAGTGCTTAATGCGTTAGCTGCGGCACTAAGCCCCGGAAAGGGCCTAACACCTAGCACTCATCGTTTACGGCGTGGACTACCAGGGTATCTAATCCTGTTTGCTCCCCACGCTTTCGAGCCTCAGCGTCAGTTACAGACCAGAGAGCCGCTTTCGCCACCGGTGTTCCTCCATATATCTACGCATTTCACCGCTACACATGGAATTCCACTCTCCCCTTCTGCACTCAAGTTCTCCAGTTTCCAAAGCGTACATTGGTTGAGCCAATGCCTTTAACTTCAGACTTAAAGAACCGCCTGCGCTCGCTTTACGCCCAATAAATCCGGACAACGCTCGGGACCTACGTATTACCGCGGCTGCTGGCACGTAGTTAGCCGTCCCTTTCTGGTTAGTTACCGTCACGTAATGGATTTTCCACTCCCATTACCGTTCTTCTCTAACAACAGAGCTTTACGATCCGAAAACCTTCTTCACTCACGCGGCGTTGCTCGGTCAGACTTCCGTCCATTGCCGAAGATTCCCTACTGCTGCCTCCCGTAGGAGTCTGGGCCGTGTCTCAGTCCCAGTGTGGCCGATCACCCTCTCAGGTCGGCTATGTATCGTGGCCTTGGTGAGCCGTTACCTCACCAACTAGCTAATACAACGCAGGTCCATCTCATAGTGAAGCAATTGCCCCTTTTAAATTTAGTACATGTGTACTTAATTGTCATGCGGTATTAGCTATCGTTTCCAATAGTTATCCCCCGCTATGAGGTAGGTTACCTACGCGTTACTCACCCGTTCGCAACTCCTTGGACTAGTGCAAGCACCAGTCCTCAGCGTTCTACTTGCATGTATTAGGCACGCCGCCAGCGTTCGTCCTGAGCCAGGATCAAACTCTCATTTATAGTTTGAACTTACTCGTTCTTTTCTGTCGCTGACAGATTTATTTCTCGTTTTTTGACGGGTAATATGTCTCCATATCACCCTCACGTTTGGTTCGTCTTATTCAGTTCTCAAAGGTCTTTATCTCTTGCGAGACAACTTCTTTATTCTATCAAATCTAAGAAAACTTGTCAACTACTTTTTTTCAGTTTCTTTCACTGACGCGTCCTCTCATCTGACAACTTTATTAGTATACTAGATCAACTTGTCTCTGTCAACCATTTTTTAAAAAAATTTTTATTTCCCGCGTTGTAAAATGAAGTGCAACAAAAAAGACATGTTCGTCTGATATACTAGAATTCCCCAATTCAGTATGGAAAGCAGATGAACATGTCCAACATTAATTCTACCAGAAAATCATCCTATTCTCATCTTTCAGCCACAGAACGGGGTGAAATTGCTGCTTATCTTAAAATGGGAAAGAAACCCGCTGAGATTGCTCGACTCTTGGGTCGTCACCGTTCTACAATCTGCCGAGAAATAAAACGTGGTTCAGTAGAACAGGTAAAGGATAAGAATGGAAAACAAACCTTCTTCAACGCCTATTTCGCTGATAGTGGGCAACGTGTCTATGAAACCAATCGTCAAAAGAGTTCTTATCTCAAGTTGAATGACTGCTCCGCTAGGTTCATTGAACAATTAGAATCTGCCTTGACGGCTAACATTCGTCTCCATAGTGTGGATAGTTTTGTTCAGACTTACAAAGTGAACCATCCTGAAGAAGTCGTCCCCTCTACCAAAACGATTTATCGTTATATCAAAGAGGGGGTATTAGCTATTAAACCAATCGATTTGCCTAAGATGGTTAGTATCAGAAAACGTTCTAAGAAAGTCATGAAGACGAATAAGAAGACTTTAGGTAAATCTATCGAAGAACGTCCAGAATATATTAATGATCGTTCTGAATTTGGGCATTGGGAGATTGATTTGGTTCTCGGCAAGAAAACCAAAGGTGAAGCTGTTATGTTGACTTTGGTAGAGCGCCAGACACGCTATGCACTAGGAGTTAAGCTAGAAGACAAGCAGTCCCAAACCATTAACCGTGCTGTCACGCATCTCATCAGTCAGTATCCTATTGCATCCATCACAGCGGATAATGGTTCTGAGTTTAGTTTACTCTCAAACTTAGAAGCTGTTGAAGTTTACTTTGCACATCTCTATTCTTCACATGAGAGAGGAACAAACGAGAACTTCAATGGCCTCCTCAGAGAATATGTCCCTAAAGGAGTCTCACTTAATCCACTAACCTCTGAAGAACTTGACAATTATATTACTGCCATCAATGAGCGCCCAAGACGACTTCTTCAATATCAATCCTCAAAATTCCTGTTTGAGCTATCCCGAACAGCTTAACATCTGGAACTCTAGTTATCTATGAACTGGTTGCACTTGACTTGACAACTTGCGAAAATTTTTATTTTGTAAAAAGCAAGCACCAAATTGGTACTTGCTTTAAGTTGAGCAGCTATTCTCCCATTATCGTTAGTTGAAAAAAGCGTTCCCTTTCTCTAGTTCTATCGAAATCAACAAAATAGAGATATCCTGTTTTGCCAAACGAAAGTTTACCCTTACTTATTGGAACAGTTTGACTAGAACTGATTAAGATTACTTTTAGATGTGCATCGCCATTCCACAAAGCTTTCTTATCACCATTTGGTAACCATTGCTCTGGATGAGGCCAAGCTTCTACTGCTTCATAGTGTTTGGGACCAGGATAGTAGTAACTATCTTTGGAAAGGTGTGGCTCAATCATTTTCTCAAGTTTCTTTGATAAGTCAAGCGAGAGGTAATCATCCCCATTGTAATCATCATGCGTGTATTCTTCATAAAAAATGGAACAGGTGGTATGTGGGCTATGAATAAGGCAGATTCCTGTTTGAATACCACTTTCTTTAATAGATTCTGCTACTAATGTTGTTATATCATGGTAGCTATCTCTAGCAGCTACTGTTTTTATAGGATGTTTTTTTGAAAAATGACCATCTACCTCTCCTTTACTGCTTGCTTTAGGGCGGCAACCATTTCTTCTAGTATTGCTTTTGGAGATGGTGCTTTGACTATGCCGCTAGTGCAGCCTGTACCATCCGCACCTGCTTTTAAGGTTATGTAAACATCCTCTGCACTACTAATACCTGCCGCTTGCATGATAAGAATATCTGGATTAACACTTTTTATGGCTTGGTTAGTTTCTTTTATATAGGATAAATCGCTTCTTTTTCCTGTACCAATGAGTTCTGTTGGTTCACACAAAATGATATCCGGGTTAAGCATAGCAATGGCACGTGCTTCCTCAACTGAATTAGCACATACAATGGCACGTGCTTCCTCAACTGAATTAGCACATACAATGGAAAGTAACCCATACCTTTTAGTTGCTTTTAAGGCTTCTACTAACTCTGCAAGTGTCAATGGCTTCTCAGCATGATTTAAGAAAACGGCATCAACCCCCGCATCCACCAAAGAAGCGGGTAGTACTTTGCCCATGCCTGCTCCAGGCTCTATGCCATCTAAATGTTGAGCTGTTACTATAATCTGTTTCGTTCTCGCTTTCATAGCAGGTAAGCTAACATAGGGTCCTGTCACAAAAATGCTGATTGTTTCCTCCACTAAGCTATCTGCTAGCTCTGCTAATTCAAGTAATGCTTCCCCATATAAGTAGGACTTAGGATTAAAGATAAAAAAGTTTGGGCAACATTTTTTTGTCATAAACTCAGCTCCTTTTTCGTTCCAAAGACCTCATAATAATGTATGAGCACTGATTTCATAGCTTCTATCATAGCTCGATTAAGGCTAGGGTAATCATAAGCGGCAGAATCACGACTTTTTTGATAGGCTGCTGCCATGACGTCAGAAAAGATGTTAATCTTAGCTATCCCTTCTTGGGAACATCGTTTTAAATTCTGATTTCCTGATGAGGAACCTCCATGTAAGACTAGTGGAATTGGAAGTTCTTGTGCTATTTCATGCAAACGTTGAAAATTAAGGTGAGGCCTTCCTTTATAAATCCCGTGAGCTGTTCCAATAGATACCGCTAAAGAATCAACTTGGGTTTCTTGAAAAAAAGCTTTTGCTACCGATACCTCAGTATAAATCGACTCTATTTTCTTGTGATTTTCTAAATTTTCATTAGCTACCACAAAGCCAATCTCAGCTTCAACAGCTACTTGATGAGACTGAGCATAAGCTACCACTTCTTTGGTTTTTCTAACATTTTTATCAAAACTATCCAAAGAAGCATCAATCATAACCGAATTAAAACCTAGTGAAATAGCTTTTTTAATAAAAGCACTATCTTGTCCGTGATCTAAATGAAGCACAATTGGTGTTTTTGCTTTTTCTTGAAAGTATCGTCCGATTGCTGCCGCCTCTTCTAGGCTAAGCCAGTCACTATGAGACTGGGCAAACGCCAATATGAGTGGCAAATCTTTTTCTTCACTTGCTTCAACGTAGGCTTTAGCACTATTAAAATCAATAAAATTCATGGCGGGAATAGCATAATGCCCTTTTTGCGCCGCCTTAAGAAGGGCTGACATACTCACTCGCATGGTTAGGCCTCGATTTCTTTTTTAACCTCTGCCCATAAGGGCTCTGTTCCTATTCCAGTTAATAAAGGCAATCCCATAATAACCTTGTCTTTGACTTGGTCAGGGACGACAGTTGTTGAAATAACAATGTCATAATCATCAATATGATTGATTTCCTCAGCAATCTTTGATTGATAAAGTTGAACCTGATCTTGGTAGCCATTTTCTTGTAGCCAAGTCTTTACTTTCCCCATCACTACTGTTGACGTTGCAATTCCAGAGCCACACATTACTAGTAATTTTTTCATTAGTTTACCTCACTTTTATTTGTTTTAGAATGATTAACCATATAAAGCCCTGCTAGAGAAATGATTAAAATCAGAGAAATAAATACCCATGGCCAATAATTAGCAGCGGCAATAAATAGTCCTGTTGGCCAAAGTCCACCTTCTGCCATAGCTGTGATACGAGAATGCCCTTCTAAATTAAATTTGGCTGCTTTAGCAGCTGAAGTTACTAGCGGAGCTGCCCAAGACGTAATGTACAAAATAGACACCATATAGAGGGAACCACCGACTACAGTTCGAATGATATTTCCTCTGAAAACTGCTGCCATCAAACACACCACAGACGGTATGGTTGCCAAGTCTCCAAACGGTAATGTTGTATTTCCTGGTAGGACTACTGCTAATAATATGGTAATCGGAACTAACAAAAGGGAACTTGATAAAACAGCTGGATGGCCGACAGATAAAGCTGAATCCATGCCGATATTGACTTCACGACCTGGGAAGCGTTTTTGAACAAAGTTATTAGCAGCCTCTGAAATAGGTGCCAAACCTTCCATTAAGACTGAAACCATACGAGGCATCAAAAGCATTACAGCTGCCGTTTTGACTCCTAGCTGAAGGGTTCCTTGCATATCATATCCTGCTAGCAAGCCAATAACGATTCCTATCATCAACCCCATTACTGTGCTTTCACCGAAAATACCGAATTTTTTCTGAATGGTTTCTGGATCAGCCTCAATCTTATTAAATCCCGGAATTCTATCAAAGAGCCAGTTCAAAGGAATAGCCACTAAAAATCCTGGAGCTGAAGTACCGTGTGGGAAAGTAATGTTAGGAAATCCATAGAAGCGTTTGATAGCTGGTGCAATAATATCTGCTAAAAGATAAATCATCACTTGATAGGTCACCATAGCGTACAAACCAAGCGCAAAACTATGGGTTACCGCATATACTAGTGACGCCACAAAAGCGGCATGCCAGAAATTCCACATGTCAACCATTAAGGTTTTTGTCCATCCTATAAACAATAATAGAATATTGATTCCAATCCCAAGAGGAATTGCCAGACTGCCTAACAAGGTTCCATATGAAATGGCTGCTGCTGCAGGCCACCCAACATCAAGAGTAGTCAGCTGAAGTCCAAAACGTTCCACCATAGCTTGAGCCGCTTTACCCAAACTACCAGACAATAACTCCACAACTAGATTTAAACCAACAAATCCAATCCCAACGATTAAGCCCGCATTGAAAGCCTTTCTGGCAGGTGTTCCAAGTAAGAGTCCGAAAATAAAAATTAAGACAGGTAGAACAACGATTGCTCCTAAATCAATAAAACTTTGCAGTATGTCAAACATAACAACCTCCTAAATAATATGATGCTTCTGCAATAAGGTTAACAATTTCTGACTATCATCTTGTTGAAAGGACAACATTTCTTGCACCAAGTCAGAATCTTGGCATAAGCCAATTAGTTTTTGTAACATATCAAGTTGCCCATGGGCCTCCTTAATTGCCAACATAATCACAATACGAACAGCTCCTTTTTCCTCTTGCGTCGCCATTTGAGTAAAGTAAACCGGCTCTTTCAAGGTCATCACTGCCAATTGTGTTTGGTTAACATAATAACTATCTGTATGTGGAATAGCTATGCCATAACCTTCAAACTGAAGTCCTGTTGGAAAACTCTTTTCTCTTTCAATGACGGCTTGGCTAAATCCTTCTTTCACAAAACCTTTATCAAAAAGTGCTTTTGCTAAGGTTCTTAAGACTTCTGTTTGATCTTTGTTTTTCTCAACTTGAAGAAAAACCAACTCTTCATCCATATCATGTCTCCTTTTCAAATAATGTTTTCATAAATAAATCCTCATCCTCCATCTTTGCCAAAGTATCAATAAAATCCCTATCATCAATTTTGGAATAAAGATAAATCAAAGCATCTTTGTACCTTTCTTCTTCACCTTCTTTGATTGCAATCAGGATAATTAGGCTAACCCAATTTGTCCCCCATAAGATAGGTTCTTCTAAGCTCATCAACATCAATTGAGATTGACTGACGTGTTCGGGGGCGGCATGTGGCAAAGCTACTCCTGTACAAACACTGGTACTTCCCATAGCCTCTCGTGCTATGATTGATGCTAAGTATCTAGGGCTAGCATTATTAACAGTGCTACCTTGCTCTACCAAAAAAGAAATAGCTGCTTCTTTATCTAATAGTTGTTGACGTAAATAAAGATTGTCATCCACTAGACTTCGAATCACTGAGTGGTTAAGGTGATGCTTATCATTAATCAGTGATAACATTTTACGATTACCGTCTCTTAACTCTTGGTAAGCCATTTGAATTTTCTCGGTTTCTTGTCGCGTTAAGAGGGGGCTAACTAAAATATAGTTTTGATTAACAGCTTCTAGGACAACTGAACTAATTAAGATATCCGCTTTAGCCACTTGTGCTTCAGTGACTTCTGATAACTCAATTTTCTTGAGATGATCAAAAGGTGAGAGCATTTGACGCAAGGTGTTCATAATCAATTCTGATGTGGCTAAACCATGAGGACAAACCACATAAATCACTAAAGGTTTTTCCAATTTTTCCACTGCAATTTCAAAGTAAATGGTCAAAAAAGCAATCTCTGCATCCGAAAATTGTAAGTCGTACTGATCTGAAACAATTTTAGAAGCTAACCACACCATATTGAATAAGATGGAATAGCGCTTTTTGATTTCTTCTGTGGTCTGGTTTTCAATTTTAATGTCATTTTTCAAACGATAAAGCATGGGACGCATGTGATTGGCAATCATATCTTGAAGATAAGAATCATTATTAAAATCAATCTCAGATAGGTCACTGACCTTGTCAATTAACTGAATAGCAAGACGCTCAAACTGACTGCCTGTATGATTCTCTTTGGTGTAACCAATCGATAAAATAGTAAAGGCTAGCTGAGTGATTTCTTGATCAGAAACTTCTTCCAAAGGGATTCCTAAACTTCGACTTAGCAAATCCCCTGCAAAAAGGTAGACTTCAAATCTTCGAATATCTTCTTCTATACCTCCTTTTGCCTTTTTTAAACCATAACCTAAACTAATTCGCGACTTAGCAATTAAAAGATCCACTAACAAATAAATTAAATGATTATCTGGAATAGTAAAAGCAACTCAACCTTCTCATCCAGAAAGAAAGTACTTAAAAATGTAAGCTCATTTTGTTTTGACTTAGCGTTTTGTGAGCCTTCAAGCAAGACATACCTAAGGTAATTACGTAGCTCTGTTTCTTCCCCTTCAAGCATGAGGCTACCATTTGCTCTCATTAATCGAATACCGTGAGTGAGTATCGTTTTCTCGAGTTTATCCAGATCTCGTCTAACAGAAGTTTCGCTCAAATAAAAATCTTCTGAAAGGTCTGCCACCACGAGGGCTTGAGTTTCTAAAAAAAGTTTTCTTAGATAATCTTTTTCACGTTCTTGGAAGTCCTTATTATTTGTGGTATCTTTCCAGTCAGTCAGCTGATTTTTTAATTTCTCTTTTTGAAAATAAGTCCCTTCTATTTTGATACCATGCCTAGGTAGGCGCACTAACTGTAAACCTTCCCTCTCTAAGAGAGTTTCTAATCTCTTTAAATCAGCATAAATGGTTTTACTTGAAACCTTATACTGACCGGCTAGAGCTTGACCGCTAACATAATCATTCAAGCCTAAAAGTTGGATTAAGACATTACGTTGTCTAATATTCATCATATCTCCCTTCAGGCTTCTATATTTATTTTATAGTAAGCGCTTACTTTTTTGAAACCAACTTCTTTCCACATTATATAGAGAAGAAATGGTAGATTTGCGAACAACCTTTCGAATCTATTCTTAATATATCAAAACTTTTTACTGACAAACAAAAACAAGCCTAGCATTTGGCTAAACTTGTTTAGACGATTAGAAACTGTTTATTTCTTCCTCGTAAGAAATAACTATTTTAAATAAGACAAACTAAAATAGTAAAGTAATCGAGTTAGTTGGTACCACAGACAGGGATCTAATCCTGTCTCTTCTTTTATGCGATTTAACCGATAACTAAGGGTATTTCGATGGATATGTAGCTTTTGAGAAGTCCTCAAATAATTACTATTTTCCTTAGCAAAAACGATTAAGGTTTCATAGTAATCGGAATAGATCGCATCTACCTTACTTAAAATATCATCATCCACACGCTCCGCTAAATCAAAAACAAACAAATAAGGAATCTCCTGGGCCTGAAAGAGCTGGTCGCCTAGTTTAAAGAAATCCGCCACCGACCAAGCAAGACTGGCTTCTTCTACAGCTTCTTTAAATAGAAGATTTGGCTTGACTGATAATCACTAAAGAAGTCTTCTGGCGAAGACGCCATTGCTCCTCCAATTGATGCGGAGTGATGGTGTCGCTCAAAAAGAAATAAAAGTCTTTGTAATGAAATAGAGCACAGTCACCGGCTAAGTCTCGAATCAGGTCTTTGTTCTGACTTAAGACACATCTATTGTCTACCAATAAATTTAATTGATAAAAAACTAAACCTTGACTAACTAAGCTATCACTGTAATTTTCCGAACTATTGTAGTCTAAGAGCTGATTCAAAAAACAGTTCTTTTGATTTTTCATTTTTTGGAGATAACGATAATCCTGCATCTCCTGAACTAGCAAATAAACGATTGAACTCACAATTTTAGTGAAGGGACCAACCTCATTTGGTTCTCCACTAATGCCAACCACACCAAGTAGCTCACCTTTGTAAACGATGGGCTCATTGGTTCCTTTTTTAGCATATCTAGAATCTTTAAAGACATCAATCCTATCTTTTGTTTTGATAGCTTGTTCAGCTGCATAATGCTGCTGTCTGATTCTTTTCTTATCACCACTTGCAATGATTTTCCCAAAACGATCCATGATATTGATATTGTAGGGAATATCTTCCATCAAACGATCCACAATAATCTGTGCTTGTGACTGGTCTAAACTTTGCATGATACCCTCTATTTTCTAACCCTAAATCATCTCTTTACCTTGCTCTTCACAACTCAACCCTAGTTTTTACTAACTATTCTTTATTATAGCATGCTTTTTAGGCTTGATGGATTTAGAACCCCATTGTCACTTCTTATGAAACGGAGGGATACCGAAGTGAATTATTGGTTGGCCACTAATAAGACACGCGCAATATTCTCTGCGGTTCTCTCAATATTTTCTTTGCCCTGTTTAAGCGCTTCTTCCAGGCTTCCTGTTTTAGACAGAATTCCGAAAATAGCAGTCATTCCTTCATCGTATAAAACGTCAACTTTTTCACCAATGTAGCCTGCACAAGCAAAGACAGGTTTCTGGTGCTTTTGGGCTAACTTAGAGATGCCATAAGGAGCCTTTCCAAATTTGGTTTGGAAATCCATGCCACCTTCTCCGGTAAAGACATAATCAGCTGCTTTAATATGTTCTTCTAGTCCTGTCACATCAATAACAATATCAATTCCTGGTCTTAAAGAAGCATTGGTAAAGGCTAGTAGTCCCGCTCCTAAACCACCAGCAGCTCCTGCTCCTGGAATCAGTTCAATATCAACTCCCAAGTCTTGTCTAATAAGAGCTGCATAATGCTTCAAGTTATCATCTAGTTGCTCAACCATCTCTGGATCGGCTCCTTTTTGGGGACCAAAGACTCTTGAAGCCCCTGTTGGACCTGTCAAAGGATTGGTCATATCTGAAGCAATGCATCTTCTAAACGACTGTAAAGGTTTGAGACATCAATATGGGCCAATTCTGATAAATAGCCACCACCAAAAGGAATCACTTCATGAGAAGCGTCAAGGAAGCGGGCACCCAATGCCGCTGCCATACCAGCACCGCCATCATTTGTGACGCTGCCCCCTATTCCAATGATGATTTTCTTAACCCCATAATCTAGAGCCGCTAAGATAAGTTGGCCAGTCCCAAAAGTGGATGTCTTGAGAGGATTTCGCTTTTCTTTAGATAGCAAGCCAATACCATTAGCTTTAGCCATTTCAATGACAGCCGTTTGACCGTCTCCTAGTAAACCAAAATAGGTATAAATCTTCTCTTCGGGAAAGGGACCTGATACTTGAACAGGAATTTTTTGTCCGCCTGTGGCATCAACAGTACCTTCACCTCCGTCAGCCATTGGTACCTGAACAATCTCGGCATCTTGCATGACTTTTTTAATTCCAAGTGACATGTGGTGGCAGACTTCTTTGGCAGACATGCTTTCTTTGAAAGAATCTGGTGCTAGTACAAATTTTTTAGGCATTTCGTCTCTCCTCCTAACCAAAGCTTGACAGTATAATCGCTACAATCGTCATAACACCACCGACACAGATTTCAAAAGGCATGACTTGTAAGCGTTCTTTAATGGACATTTTCATGCTATCCGCAGTGATATGGAAATAATTACCTTGAGGAACCCCATCAATAACAGTAGCTCCCGTATGAACCATAACAGCTGCTGATAAAGGTGCAACACCTGTATCTAAAATAGCATGTCCAAAGGATCCTGTGGCTAAAATGACTGCCGTTGAAGTAGAACCTACCGCCAGTCCCATCAGTACCCCTGAAATAGGAGCTAAAAAGCTTCCTGAAATACCAATGGTATCAATTAAATGCACTACCTGAGCAGACAAATCAGATGAAGAAATCAATCCTGCAATAGCACCTGCTCCGATTAAAATCAAAACCGTATCCGTTACACGCTTCAACCCTGCCGAAGCATAATCTTTTAATTTCCTACCATGCCCCATAGCTAAAGTTCCAATAACCGAAGCTAAAGGTAAAATATAAAGGGCATCAATTTTCAAATCCTGAATAAAGCCTAACTGCAACAGATTACCAATAGGATTGAGCAAGAGCAAGAAAATAGCTAACAAAGGTGCTACCAAAGCCTTCTTCAAAGGCATCAAGCTTTTCTCTTCAACAAGATCAATATCTTTCTCTAAAACTGGAATGCCCTTATGCTTAATCAGATTTGCCACCAAGACTGCCGTCAAAAGGCCAAAAATAGCAGGGATAAAACCGGCTAACATCACATCACTGAGATTTAAATGAAAACCTTCTGCCGCAGCAATTGTATTTGGATTAGGAGAGATAATATTCCCTGCCTTTCCGCCTCCAGATAGAGCAGTTAGTAAAGCAAGCTTACCAATTCCCGTTTGCTTACCAACAGATAGGGCTACCGGTGCTACAATTAGTACCGCTACAGGAATAAACACACCAACGGATGTGATAATCATAGTTGACAAGGCCAAGGATAAAATAGCCTTTTTCTCACCTAATTTAGTCACAATGGCATGGGCAATCGACTCAGCAGCTCCTGATTCCATCATGACACCCGCTAATAAACCAGCCGCCAAGACACGAACAGCCGTTCCCATGATACTTTGTGTCCCTGTAATCAAAATGGTTACTGTATCTGCCAGTGATACGCCACCAATCAAACTTCCTACAATTGCCCCTAAAAATAGGGAATAAACAGGATTGAGTTTTTTAAAATTAAAAAAATAGCCAACAATAAACCAAAGATAGCCGCAAACCAGGGAATTTCTATCGTATTCATTTATTAATCTCCTTATATTTTTGTTTACGCTTACATCTTATAAAAATAAGGACTATTTGGTAATTGACGAAATCACAAAATTATTTGTGCAAACATCCAAATGCCTTCCTTCTTCTTACGATAAAAATAAAAAATCCTAACAAAAGCTCGAACTTTTTTTGAATGACTCGTCTCTCAAAAACCTTATTTAGGGTCTTTGTCCATATTTTCCAATGCATACTGACAAGCTTGTATCACAAAACTTGAGAAAGTAACCTCTTTATTAACAATTACTTTTTCAATGGATGCTATTAATTCAAGTGGAAAACGAATTGTTTTTGTTTCCGATTCTTTTTTATCAGATTTTAGTTGAAATGCCATTTTTGTCTCCTATTCCACCCTTAATAGTAAGATGTTTTTGCCGGTTTGTATATATTTTTATTTGTATTACAAATTGTATTGAATAAGTATCGCATTTTTGTTAAAATAGCAGTAATTAAGCTATAAAGCTCATTAAAGGAGAGTTATGAGAATGATAAGAAAAAGCAGCCAGTACCTTTTGGCAAGCACCGCCATTTTAACAAGCGTTTATGTAAGCGCAAACACCATTCAAGCCGATACAAGCATTAGCACCAACACCCCAACCCTTTTAAGCACAAAAAGTCATCAAAGTAATCTTGATGAAGACATTCAAGCTCAAGAAGCACTTATCAAAGACTTACAAACACAAGTATCAGAAGCCCAAAAAGCGGTTGAAAAATCTGAGCAAACAGGTGCTGAAACAAACCCTAAAGAACTTGACGCCAAAAAAGCTGAAGTAAGTTCTGAAATAACAAAGCTAGAAAAAGAGATATCTACTAGCACTGATAACCTTACTGCTGAAAGAGATGAACTTGCACTTGCACAGGAAGCGTTTGATACAGCATAGCAAGTTTATGCATCTGCCGAGGCTGAACTTGCAAAAGTTAGTCACCCGAAAGAAGCAAGTAGGGTGGAATTAGATGATGATTATGCAAAAGCTCTAGCTACTAAAGGAGATACTGACTATTTTACAGATCTTCAAATGTTTGGACCAAGTAATACTTTTGAACTCAAAGAAAATGCTGGTGACTCTCGTTCTGTAGATCCTAATAAACTTTCAGATGACGATTTAATCGACTTATCAAATTATACAGCATCAATTGTCAACCAAATTCGTAACCAAGCTCGAAAAGCAGGTGCCAAGCTAAATGCTGGAAATGTCTTTGTCACTAACGGGGCCACTAAGTTCGCTAAAAATGTAGCTGACGGATATCGAAAAGATAATTTTAATTCCTTCGAAAAAGGTCATGATTATGATGACATTAACAATGCCGCAAGTTCAAATGGTTTACAAACAAGCCCAGGTAAAAACATCTATGAAGATGCGGGTATGGCAAAAAATTCTGATACTGATATGTTCACGTTGAAAGATCTTAAAGAACGAATTCTTCAATCTATCGAACATATGATGAATAATGATCATGATTCAAATTGGGCACATACCGAATCTTTAGTTGGCACAGGAATTTCAGGCGCTTATCTTGGAACAAGCCTTTCTCGAATTGGGAATGTCGTAACCGTACATATTCTTCAAGTAAGTGACAGTCAAATTCTTTCTGAGGCATCATTTGACAAAGCTAAAATTGACAATCCTTATCAAGGTGACTTCAGTGATAACTCAGGTATGCGTTCTCGTTTTGAAGCTGCTAAAGCTAAATTAACGGAGGCAAAAGAAACATTATCAAAAAGACAAGCTGAACTAAAAGCCGCTGAAGCTAAGAGCACTGAGCTACATGCTAAACTTGACCAATTAAAAGCCCTACAAATAAAACTACAGGCTACCGTTCCAACGGATAAAGCTATGCCCCTCTCCGTTGCTCATGAACGCAAAGCACAAACAGCTCAACTTTTGACAGAGTTGAAAGAGTCACTTGAGCTGGCTACTCAAAAGTTAACTAATCTCAAAGCAATGGCTCCTAAGGGTGATATGCCCGAAGTAAAAACGCCTATGGTAGATACTCCTGAAGTTGATAGACCGAAAATTGAAGCTCCTATAGTTGAAACTTCTAAAGCCAAAAAATCAAAAGCTGAGGCTCCTGAGCTTAAAGCACCTGAAGTAGACCTCGAATCCAAAACACAAAACAAGTCGACTCAATTATCACCAAGTATCCAAAAAACAACACAAACCCTTATGGCTAAAGGGTACCAACCAAAAGCGTATCAGGCACAACTACCTCAAACTAACGAGAAGAAAGCAAACCTGGTTTGGAATTTATTGGGATTATCCATCATATCTGCCCTAGCAACCCGCCTTTCAAGAACAACCCTCTCATTAAACAGTAAAAAACGATAAGGCTGATAGCCTTCACCTTTCCATACTAAAAGTCACTTTAACCTTTGTTTAAAAACATTGTGCTAAAGTGACTTTTTAAGTATGAATATTATAAGCCCGTCAAAATAAACCTGACTGCTCAAAAGCATTTATCTTTGACTTGGGTCTTCGTTTTGTGCTCCTTTTCCAGGAACCTGATTGTCTAGGGAATCTAAACTCGGGTCTTCATTCTGTGCCCCTTTCCCAGGAACTTTATTGTCTAGTGGATTCAGACTTGGGTCTTCATTCTGTGCATCCTTCCCAGGAACTTGATTGTCTAGTGGATCCAGACTTGGGTCTTCATTTTGTGCATCTTTTCCGGGAACTTGATTGTCTAGCAGATCTAAACTCGGGTCTTCATTTTGTGCATCTTTTCCGGGAACTTGATTGTCTAGCAGATCTAAACTCGGGTCTTCATTCTGCGCTCCTTTCCTAGGAACTTGATTATCTAGTGGATTCAGACTTGGGTCTTCATTCTGCGCATCTTTTCCGGGAACTTGATTGTCTAGCGGATCCAGGCTTGGATCTTCGTTCTGTGCCCCTTTCCCAGGAACTTGATTGTCTAATAAATCATAGGATAACTGATTTGCAGCACAGGTCGTATCGGCCAAAATGGTTGGAGACAGAGAAAAAGTTAATCCTGCTACCAAGGTAGCAGCTGACATTAAACAAATGCATTTCGATTTAGAGAATACCATAGGTTTCCCCTCCTTTAATGATAATTTTTAAAACTAATATAAACTATAAGCCAATTCTTATCATGTCGTTTCTCTCATAACAATCTCTTTTTTCAGCTAAGAATTGTTAAATTATCTCACAATTTGACTTTATTATAAATCAGACTGTTAACAAATGCAATTGAAAACCTTTCCATAGAGGTAATTCATTATAGGAAAACTTTTATTTGAAGACCTTCCAAGATACAAAAAAGAGAGAGCGGTTTAACACTCTCTCAAAATAGCTTTATTTATTAACATAATGGTAAATCAAAGAACCAATGATAAAAGGAATAATCAAGATATATTCTGCTAATTTTAGCCATACACGAGACATATCTTATCTCCTTTCTAAAAAATATAACTAAATTATGGCAAAATTATATATTTTATCAAGTGTTATTTTAATTTTTTAACCAAGAATGCATTTATTTGTTAATTATTTTTATTGTAAAAACAGAAAAATGGAACATATTTTACGGTTTTAGTATCCCACTGCTAACATTGGCTGGCCTTTTTTTAAGCAAGCAACCCTAACGTTTTTGCTATCATCAGAAACAAAAGTTTCCATGGCTTTCTTTGCCTCCTCTAATAGCTTGACTTCAACTTCTGGCATATTTTTTAAGGTTTGATAACGATATTTTAAATTAGCACGACGATAAGAAGTGATGTCAAAATGGCTTGGCCTAAAATCAACCATTTCTCCATCAAAGTCAACCGTTTGATGACAATCTGCCTTAAGGTAAAAAAGATTCTTAGCATAGTAGGACTTAAGCATTCTTTGGTCGCTTTTCTTAAGAGGACGGCCATTGACTAAGATAGTCACCTCTTGGCCTTTCTCAAAAGCCTCTCGCATCTCTAATAAATCAAGCGGTAGACCTTGTTCATTCACACAATACGTGTCGCTTGTAGGATCTAACATGATCCACTTTTGGAGCTGATCATCGAAAAGTTCTACCACAACATGACAATCCAAATCATAGGGACCAAAAGGCATCAAGTGCATTCTCCTTGCAGGAATCCCCAGGGCCAGCAAACATTCTTGTAAAATCTTAGACTTACTAAGGCAATTAATACCATGATCAGGCTGGTCTAAACTATAGTCAAGTAAAGCCATAGCCGTCATCTGCAATGCAACGTAGGCAAAGATATCCCCTTACTATCTAGAACCAATTTCTTGAGTTTAATATGAAATTGATTTTAATATATCGTTTTATTTTAGAGTCGTTTTAATTTTAATAACATACTAAACACAATAAATCCCTTAATACTTTTTCTTCACTTCATTCATCCACTTCGGTAAAATGGCTTTTAGTTTCATATTCAAAAGTAATTTTTTACCTTTAAATTCATTAGTAGCCATTTGTGGATCTAGAGTTTTACTGATTTCATCACCAAATGGGATATAATCTGGATTTTTGGCTGAATATTCATCAACTGAAGAAATCAGTAAGGCAGGATTGACTCCCCACTCACTTGCGAATTCTGTAATAACTGAATTACGAATATCCTCTTTCCACTCTGTAAAAGCTGTTGTGAAGTCTCGATCAGAAGAGAAATTTCCATCTGCAACTTCTTCATCCACAAATTTCTTCAAGAGTTCAGCTTGGTCATTTTGACCCATATTACTAAGTTCTTGAATCTGCTCATAAACAAGTCTCAAGGTTTCTGCGTCCAGTTGCTTAGTACCGTTAACGATAAAAAGATTTGAGCCAATTAGATTTAGGATATGTTGCGCGTCAATAACTTGCGTACTTTGTAATTTCGTACGACTAAAGAGTGGAAGGATAACTTCATCATCACCCCCACCATCTTCATTATCACCTTTCAAGTTTTTATAAGCACCGTAGTACATCATCCATAAATGTTCATCTATACCAAATCGATCATCATCCCACTCAAACTCATAATACTGACTCACTTTATTCAGCTGGCTATTAGCGTCAACAAAGACTTTGCGGTATTCTGTTTTAGCTTCTTCGTTATCTTTGATTAGAATCCAATCTTTTGATGGATCTTTCATCGTTTCTCGTAACGTTTTAACTTTGGAAGCAAAAGCTTCAACCGCTAAACTATACTTTTCAACAGTTACTCGACTATTTTTTCCGCCACTTCCATAAAGTTTCAGTGCTTGAGAAACATATTCTTCTGTCATTTTTGGCCATTGGAAATTAATGATACTACCAAATTCTTTATCTTTACCAAATACTCTATTTGTTCTGGAGTAAGCTTGTATCAGTCCTTGTAATTCTAATTTACGATCCACATATAGAGTATTTAAACGTTTGGCATCAAATCCTGTTAATAATTGATCGGCAACAATGACAAGATCAATATTTTTAGGATTACGACCGCTTCCTCCTCTTTTTACTCGTTCCGTTAGATCTTCAAAATAGAACTTCTCTCCCTTTTTATTATCACCTGGAATAATGTGTACACCAGTTATTTGTTCATAGTCTGCGAACATTTCTTCTTCAATATCTCTTGAAACATTCTCAAGGTCATTCTCATTTCCAAAGCTGAAAGTCATTGCAACATTAGGAACATTTTGATGATCTTCCCTTTCAGAAATTTGCTTTTTAAATTCCCTATAATACTGAATGACTCGTTCCTTATATGCCACTGTTAGCATAGCATTAAACTGAGCACCCTGAGATTGTTCATACCAATTATCAAGAATTTCCGTTACTACTCTAGGGATATGTGTTTGGTCTTGGTATGTAATTAGATTGGTCTTATGAGCCTCTTTTTCAATTTCCAAATCTGATAAAGCCTGAATAGAGCGTTCAAGCTCTTTTTTAGATTGATGTTCTTCTTTATCATTCAGTCTCAACTCTAGCAGTTTTTCCCGTAACTGTTCGTAAGAGGCAAATTCCCCAGTATTGAGATAATCAATGTGGAAACCTAGAACATTACCGTCAGCAATCGCCTCATCAATAGTGTACTGATGTAACAAGGGACCAAATAATTTCTCAGTGGTATTGATCAACTCACTCTTTTCATTGATCATTCCTCTAACTTTATTGTCATCAAATAAAGGTGTACCTGTAAAACCAAAGAACAGGCCATTTTGTTTAAAGTAGCCTCTTATTGTAATCATCATCTCACCCATGGTAGTCCTGTGGGCTTCATCAATAATAAAGACAAATCGTTTGTTTTTCAAGCTATCATCTTGGGCCTCATTCAATTGTTTAACAAGGCTGTTTAGTTTGAATGTTGTCGTCACAACAATTCCTGATCTTTTTGTTAAGGACTGTCGTAAACTTGAGGTATATTGGGTCTTATCAACCGTTACATTCTCGTAAGCAGAGTAAGCTGTGTAAGAATCAATTGTCTGTTTGTCTAAGTCTTTTCGGTCAACTAAAAAAATAACTTTATCAAATCCAGCACGTTGTGATAAGAATAGAGCTGTTTTATAGCTTGTGATGGTCTTACCCGAACCTGTCGTATGCCAGACAAATCCTCCGTGGGGAATTTTATCCTTATTATCATAGCCGAAAGCTGCCGATTCAATAGCTTGTAGAGCTTGCACTTGATAAGGACGCATCAACATGTGTCTGCGATTCTCTTCATCTTCTGCTTCATCAATAACTAGATAATCACCTACCATTTGATGAGCCATTGGGATCATTAAAAATTCTTTGACAACTTCTCGCCAATCTGACACAATACGTTGCTTGAATGCTTTTCCCAGATTACCTGATCTTTCAACTTCTTGCTTTATTGACCAATGAAAAACAAAGGATGGATTAAAATCTTTTAGAGATTTTAGAGTCGCAAAGTAACGAGTTTCAATTTCGGTTGTCACTACCATCATTTGCGAAAATGCCATGAAGTTATTAACATACTCACCATCTTTATAATAGCGTTTAAATTGACCAATAGCTTCATCTAATGATTTATCTGTTCGCTTTTGTTCAATATTGATGAGAGGTAAACCATTGATTAAAAGCACAATGTCAAAGCGATTCCCATTATCCGTCTGAACTTCTCTAGCTATTTTATAGGTTGATTCTCCACCACCAACTTGGGCTTTTTTGAAAATATCCAATGTGATTTGTTTGCGTGTCACATCGGGATGATTATCTCTGAAAATACCATCAATGCGTCCATTTGACTGTTCCATTGATAGGAGTTTAGAAGCTTCATAACTATTATTAATTTGATTAACTTTGGCCATGACCTGTGAGAATTCGCCATCCGTTAGAGGAACTCCCTCAAGACTTGAGGCATTCAACCGATTTAATTCTTGTCTCCAATGATTGATCAGGTCATCGACAGTAACTTTATATGCATTGCCATTTAATTCTTCTGGTGCAACCCACTTATATTTTACTAGTTCTTTGACAAAATTTTCTTGAAAAATTTGTTCTGAGGCATCTTTAGGTTTATTGCTCATAGGCAAATACTCCTTTGTCTGTTATCTATATAAACATTTCTTCTAGGAATGCTTCTTTCGTTTTCTTTAGCTTGTCTAGCTTACGCTGATGAAGAGAGATGAGACTGTCTAGGGATTGGAAAAATTGGCCAAGTTTTTCCTGCTCAGTCAGTGAGGGAATAGAAATGGATTGTTCTCTGACTAAATCAGAATTAAAATTTACTTGACTACCTGGTTGTCCATATTTTGCCCACATAGGTCTAAACATTTCTAACAACTGAAACATATACTCTCTATCAAATTTTGGATTCATAAAAATTAAGAATCCATCGTTTACTCCCGTCTTAACGTAGTTCACAACTGGTTTTCCAACGGTAGCTGCAATACTCAACAATAAATGTGGTTCACGCAATACACGAGTTTTTTCTTGGCCTAATTCAGAAATTTTCTGCTCCAAGTGATATATTCTTCCATTCTGTTCAGTGACATCAGAAATTCGTAACCAACCAACTTCAGAATTAACATCAAACCATTTTGGATCTTGTATCGGTCTCGGACTTGCTCCTCGAACAATTTCTGACAACTCCCCCAATTTCCGCTGTTCCCAAGGTTCAGTAAATCCTGGGAAACGTCTTTTAGGAACATCTTCACCTTCTTGAGGAAACATCTCTGTTAAGTAAGCTTCTTTTACTTTTTTTAATTTATCAAGCTTACGCTGATGAAGAGTGATGAGGGTATCAATAGATTGGAAAAATTGTCCGATTTTTTGTTGTTCTGGCTTGCTTGGAAGTGAAATTGGTGGTTTTTTCCACTCTCTATAGTATATGTACCCACAGTACCTATACCGGCAACATTTTTTATATATTTCTGAATTAAATTCCCAATGAAAGAGTAATATAAAAAGTTTCCATCAATAGTTTTTCCATTTTTAAACCAGATTATGTTTCCATCTTTGAAATAGACGGGATCATCATTTTTTATAAGCATTGGAACTCCAATTGACCCAACACCTGTGACTAATAAATCACCAATTTTAACTTTTCCTGAAATTCTAGAATACTCTTCATACTTTTCTTCAGAAATGTATAAATTATCCGTAGTTTTTTCTCCTTTATACTCAGCAACGATATCTCTTGCTCTTAAAAATCTAATTCCAAAATCTCTCCAATCCGATTGTAGAATTCTTTTTACTGACGTTACATTAATAAGTTCCCCCAACTTCCACTGTTCCCAAGTGTCAGAAAAACCTGGAAACCGTCTTTTAGGTGATTTAGTAGTTTCTTGTATCATTTAGTTCACCACCAGTTCAGAAAAAAGTAGTTCAAATTCGTTTTCTAAATTCGAAATCTCTTTATCTAAGTCATTCAATGTCAATCCATAGCGATCATTTAGTATAGATAAAACTTGTAACTCCTCTTTAATTGGCTTTTTAGCCAAGGCAATCAGTTGTTCAGTTAGATCCCCAAACCATTTCTGATAGAGTAATGCGTCTGCTTCTTCATTGGTTAACGTAATAATCTTTTCAAATATAGCATCTCTTATCTCCGAACTTTTTTCTTTGATCGTTTTGTTTAAAGCTGTTTTTTCATTTCCGTATGAAAGAATACGATTAATTAAATAGTAACTTTCACTTTCTTTTTCAACGATTTTTAACTCTGCTTTCAGTAACTTATTATCAAAGTTATCTTGTAATTCACCTTCTTTGTCTCGCTTCAATAAGTCAAACAGGATATTATACTCATCGCTATCTTCTACTTTGGCATTTTCAACAATCTCAGCGAGGTCATTATCAATTTGTGACACCTTTTCTTGGTAGTCTGAAATCTCTGAAACCACATCAGTAAAAAGGACATGTTCAATTAGTGCATTAGGGATAATTTTTCCAATCCAACCATCTTGAGCTTTCTCCTTCGCTTTACCTTTCAGTACCATATTGGGTTCACGTAAACGGCTAGTTTCATAGAAACCACTTGAAGCGATCAGTTCAATATCATGATTCAGAGAATTATTCCAAATATCAGCTACCAATTGGTAACCTTCATATGTATCGACACCATCAAATTGTCCTAAAATATCTTTAATTTCGGATAGCATGGATTCTCTGAAAGCTATTAGATCAGATTCAGGATTAAGGCCATGTAATGCTTTCCAACACTTCTCAATATAAGACTCTGTATCGTCTTGAATTTTAGAAAATTGTTCTGTCAATGATTTATCTGATAAAATCGTTTCTTCCAAATCGTCAGTAGATACTGTCAGTTGAACATAACCTGGTCTGATGTCTCTAATAGCATTCTCTAAAACATTTGGTACAAGATTATTCAACGTTGTCAACTGATTGATATTATGTCTTGGAATACCTCCATTAATATGAGCCTCAACATCTTGAGGTATTTCTTTGTCTATTGATTCAACATAACGTGGAATATTTAGATTATAGTCATTCGCAACAATTTCTTTTCGATTTGCAAGGTGACTAAATCCTTCCATTTCAGAACGCTCAAGATAAGTATCGACTATACGAGCGATATCATTATCTTGTAGCACATTTTGCTTACCAACTTTGATAAAATGATTAGAAGCATCAATCATTAAAACAGGATCATTTAACTCCCTGTTTTTCTTCAAAATAAGAACACAAACTGGGATACCCGTGTTCGTAAAGAGATTTCCTGGTAAACCAATAACAGTATCTATTAAGTTTTTTTCAAGTAGTTTCTGACGAATTGCTCCTTCAGAACCACCACGGAAAAGTATTCCGTGTGGCAAAACAATGGCCATTGTCCCTTTTTGACTTAAATGATATAAACCATACCCGTGGTGCTAGTTAATCTCAAAATACAATAAAAAGCCCAAAAGGACTATACTGTAAGTGCCTACACAAACAGGAGGTTAGTCCAAATGAGCCACTTACAGTATACAGCTAAATCCCATCACTTACAATGGAATATGCGTCAATTATCAAAAATTTGTTCTCAGTTTTATCAAGATTATTGTCCGGAAGACTTCAAACACCGTCGTAACGTCTGTCTGTCCAAAGTTTCAGACCAATCTCTTCTAGTTTTACTGCTATTACAAGCTGAACTAGGTATTAAATCACAACGTCACTTTTATAGGATTTGTCAGCTATTTCCCTGCGGTACATTACTAGAAAGAAGTCGCTTTAATAGGCGTGCAAGACAGTTGATTTGGCTGGTTCAAGTGATTCGTCAGGCAATGAACACTCAAATTTCTCCCAATACCATTGTTATTATAGACAGCTTTCCTTTGCCACTTTGTCAATCTATTCGTAACCACAGGGTCAGACTTTTCAATGGGATAGCTAATATTGGTTACACCGCCTCTAAACATATGTGGTTTTACGGTTTTAAGGTTCACATGCTAGTGACCTTATCAGGCTACATTCTGAATTATGTTGTCAGCCCAGCCTCTGTTCATGATATTAAGGCAGTTTACGAGTTGCTAGAAAGGTGTGAACAATCCGTCATTTTAGCAGACTTAGGTTACCTTAACCGTGAGCTGAAAGATGAGTTGAAGCAAAATGGCTATCACCTCTGGACTCCCTTGCGTCAAAATATGGAAGGGGCTAAACAGCATAATCATTGGAAACTAATGGCTATGAGACGAACCATTGAGACTAGATTTTCAGAACTTTGTTCCCTTTTTGATATGGAACGAACACTGGATAGGGGCATGACAGGGCTGCAATTGAGGATTGAACAAATCATACTAGCTTACAATTTGAGATATTTTGAAATTAACTAGCACCATGGGTAAACCATGTAAAAGAAAAGCAAAATCCCCTTTAGAATCTGGCGGAAGCGTTCCGACCATTTCAAACCGTGGATCACTCACTTTTAAGTTTGAACGATTCCAGTTTTTAACCGAATAGGGTGGGTTCATAACCACCGCATCAAATAGCACACCTTCATTTGGACGTTCTGGATCTTCTGGCCAATCTTGTGACAGAGTGTCACCGTTTTTGATCTTCATCTTTTCCGGACGTGCGCCATGTAGAAGAGGATTCATTCGAGTCAAGTTGAAAGTTGCTGTATTCTTTTCTTGACCATAATAATCAAGACTCTTTTGTACTGTTACTGGTAAATGTTTTTTTACAGTTAATAGTAGCGAACCAGATCCAACCGTTGGATCGTAAATAGATGTCATGTCCTTTGTTTTTGAGACAATTTGAGCCATAACTTCACTGACTTGACGAGGTGTGTAAAATTCTCCAGCTTTTTTACCAGACTCCATAGCAAACTGACCAATGAGATATTCATAAGCATCTCCAAGAACATCATCCTTTTGGAGAGAAACCATATCCAAATCTTCAAAAAGTCTAATAAGAGCAACAATATTTTTACTACGTTCATTTAAATTACTACCGAGTGCCGTATCACTCAAGTCTAATGTTGAGCTGGCAAAAAGTCCTTTAAAATCATCTGAATCTAGAGATGTGTTGGCAATTTTTTCAAATTCATTTAAACTATCTGCTACTTTTTGAACGGCAAAGGTACCTTCATCCATATCTTTAATCCATTGTTGATAAAGATATTCTGGTTTTACAAAGTAGCCTAGATCCTTCAGGATCATATCCTCAATGTCATCACCAAGCTCTTCACGTGCTTTAGAATACTCTTCTAGTACATTGTCATTTTTACTTAGTCCAGCATTATTGGCAAAAGTTTCTAATGTTTTATCACTCAGAAATTTATAAAACATCAAACCTAGCATGTAGTCCTTATAGCGTGATGCATCCATTGACCCACGAAGCTCATTAGCCCCATCCCATAATCGTTTTTTTGATTTCTTCTGATGTAATCATTTATTGTCCTCTGTTATTGTGATAATATCCTCAATATTGACGGATAGTGTTTGGCAAATTTTAACAAGTGTTTCAAGCGACACAGGTTGATTTTTTCCCATTTTGGCGATTATGTTGGAACTTAATCCAGCATCTTTTTTTAATTGTGATTTATTCATCTTACGATCAATTAACAATTTCCACAACTTATCATATGAAATCGGTAGCATAGATGCTCCTTTCACTTTTAATATAGTGTTATTATATCATGAAATCGTGAGGTCATATCAGGATAGTAAAAATTTGTACTCGATTGAAATATATAAAAACAAGTCATTTCTGACTTGTGCATTGCTTAATCCATAATTCTTCTCTCTCCTACATACTCATACTTCCTCACTTTCCATTTAGCTTCAGTCGCATCCACATTAAAGACAAAGTAATAATCACGATTATCTTTGGCATTCTCTTTATTTAATTTAAAATAATTTCTTTCCGATTTTGCCATGGTGAGTAATATATCATCTGTTAAAAATGTCAAAGGTACTTTCATATTAGAATATTTGTAGAAATCCTCTTCAAATTTGAGATAACTCTCTGACATATAATCCAACTGTAACTTATCTTCATATAATTCTCGTCTAGTCATAGGCAAATTCCTCTAATAATTAAATATCCAGAATATTTTCAATTTCTATCCTGTGATACTTTCTTCCAGTTTTGATTACAATATTTTCTATATTTACTTGAGTGACCTGCACCCGCAACTTTGGGGCATACAATTGACCAAGGAGAGTTAATTTATCAATTATGGTCAACTCGGACAAAGATTCATTAATATAAATCTTAAATGCAAAATTAATTAATAAAGGCATAATAATCAAAAATACTAAAACAAAAACACAAAATTGTCTCCTAATTTTTTTGACTAAAAAATTCAATTATCAAGTTAAACAATCGTTATAACTCCTAATAAATAATAATTCACTTTTATAACAATTTTTATATGTAATAATTATAAAAGAAAAAATTTCCCAATTATATAATTACATTATACAAATAACACCCATGGTGCTAGTTAATTTCAAAATATCTCAAATTGTAAGCTAGTATGATTTGTTCAATCCTCAATTGCAGCCCTGTCATGCCCCTATCCAGTGTTCGTTCCATATCAAAAAGGGAACAAAGTTCTGAAAATCTAGTCTCAATGGTTCGTCTCATAGCCATTAGTTTCCAATGATTATGCTGTTTAGCCCCTTCCATATTTTGACGCAAGGGAGTCCAGAGGTGATAGCCATTTTGCTTCAACTCATCTTTCAGCTCACGGTTAAGGTAACCTAAGTCTGCTAAAATGACGGATTGTTCACACCTTTCTAGCAACTCGTAAACTGCCTTAATATCATGAACAGAGGCTGGGCTGACAACATAATTCAGAATGTAGCCTGATAAGGTCACTAGCATGTGAACCTTAAAACCGTAAAACCACATATGTTTAGAGGCGGTGTAACCAATATTAGCTATCCCATTGAAAAGTCTGACCCTGTGGTTACGAATAGATTGACAAAGTGGCAAAGGAAAGCTGTCTATAATAACAATGGTATTGGGAGAAATTTGAGTGTTCATTGCCTGACGAATCACTTGAACCAGCCAAATCAACTGTCTTGCACGCCTATTAAAGCGACTTCTTTCTAGTAATGTACCGCAGGGAAATAGCTGACAAATCCTATAAAAGTGACGTTGTGATTTAATACCTAGTTCAGCTTGTAATAGCAGTAAAACTAGAAGAGATTGGTCTGAAACTTTGGACAGACAGACGTTACGACGGTGTTTGAAGTCTTCCGGACAATAATCTTGATAAAACTGAGAACAAATTTTTGATAATTGACGCATATTCCATTGTAAGTGATGGGATTTAGCTGTATACTGTAAGTGGCTCATTTGGACTAACCTCCTGTTTGTGTAGGCACTTACAGTATAGTCCTTTTGGGCTTTTTATTGTATTTTGAGATTAACTAGCACCACGGGTAAATAACATATTAAGGTATCAATAAACACTTTTTCATTAATATGAAAATTTATTAGGTCGGTGGAGTGACACAATTTTATACAAAAAAACACCCCATGGTGTGAACCATGAAGTGCTGTAAATGCTGTAATGTAGCTGTTCTTAACGTTTAGAGAACTGGCTAGCTTTACGAGCTTTTTTAAGACCTGGTTTTTTACGTTCAACCATACGTGCGTCACGTGTAAGAAGTCCAGCGCGTTTCAATGAATCGCGGAAGTCTGGGTCTACTTGTAACAATGCACGCGCGATACCGTGACGGATCGCACCAGATTGTCCACCGTATCCACCACCAACAACGTTAACAAAAACATCGTATGAACCTTCAGTTGATGTTACTGCAAATGGTTGGTTGATAACAAGACGTAAGTCTGCGTGTGGGATGTATTCTTCAACATCTTTTTTGTTGATAGTGATTTTACCAGTACCTGGAACCAAACGAACGCGTGCAACAGCGTTTTTACGACGGCCAGTACCTGCATATTGTGCTTGTGCCATTATATAATGCTCCTTTCCTCTTAGATAAGTCCTGAGATGTCAAGTACTTCTGGTTGTTGTGCTGCATGTGTATGCTCAGCGCCAACGAAGACTTTCAATTTCATACCTTGTGCACGTCCAAGAGTGTTATGTGGAAGCATGCCTTTAACTGATTTTTCAATCAAACGAACAGCATTTTTAGAACGAAGTTCACCAGCTGTGATTGATTTCAAACCACCTGGGTACATTGAGTGAGTGTAGTAAACTTTATCAGTTGCTTTTTTACCAGTTAATTTAACTTTTTCAGCATTGATAACGATCACAAAGTCACCTGTATCAGTATGTGGTGTGAATGTTGGTTTGTTTTTTCCGCGAAGTACGCTAGCAACTACTGCAGAAAGACGTCCAAGAGGTACATCTGTTGCGTCAACAACGTACCATTTGCGTTCAACTTGGCCAGTTTTAGCCATAAAAGTTGTTTTGTTCATGATTTCTCCTATACGAATTCGTAATATTTGTTTACAGTTGTTGGTGGGTGTTCCGTCCCACGCAAAGGTATTTGGAAGGTTCCGGGGCCTTTCAAATGGGGTAAACAATACCGTCTACTATCATACCAAAGAAAGAGTGTTCAAGTCAAGTTATTTTACACTCTTTTTCTTATTTTTTAGCATTTTTATAAGGCTCTTTTAGCTGACATGTTCTTAGTCTTCTTCTGCTTGCCAAAACAAATCGTCTAAGGTTTTATCTAACACTTTACAGATAGCAATACATAAGTTAATAGTCGGGTTATAATCGCCTTTTTCCACTGCTGCAATGGTCTGTCTGGAGACTCCAACCAAATCAGCTAAGGCTTGCTGGGATAAATCTTTTCCTGCACGCGCAGCCTTTAATTTCAAATTTTTCACGGTGTCCCCTCTTTCTAGTCTTATTTTTTAAAGAAGAGAATCTTTGTTATTCAAAGATTTCTCGTCATCTTTTGCAAATCATTGATAAACATAAGTATCTGTGAGGATGTTGTGTATCCTAAATAGAACAAAAGGACCTAATATGTGCTTGAAGATGAGGAACCAAAACGGCTTTCTACTTCCTATTACTCCTCCTCATTAAACCGGCGACGACCGATGACAATCGATACTCCCATAGCTATCAAAGAAACTCCCAAACAAAACATGCTGGCTGCGCCGCTATGTCCAAAGACTTGAGCTAATCCAGAAGCTTTTGTCATTGCCCAAATCGCGCCTAGACTAGAAAGTAGGCCCAATAGGATGGTAGGAAGGGTTATGATCTTTCCAATATGGCCAAAACGTTGATCAACAAACGGTGACGCTCCATTAAGATTAGCTGATACAGTGCTCCCTGTATACATAGTTAAGAGAGCCATGAACTCAGCAGAAACGGTTTCTGACCAAAAACGACCCAATACACTCTGAACCCAAAGTAAGAAAAGTATAGTCCAAAAGCCATACTGATAGCTTTTTGAGACTAGAAGTTTCTGACGTTCATCATAGACAGGTGTTTTTAACAGCTTTTGCACATCCTTATCCTCAGTGCATCCAGCCTCTAATTTGTCTTGCATTTTTTTAGCCGACTTAAGTCCCCAAAGTAATAAGATCAAAATGATCACTAATAGAAGACTAGCTATACCACAAATCTTCTGTTGAAAGGGATTTTGAGCTGTACCGGCCGCAATGAGACTAACAAGAGCCATAGGACCTGTGATCCCAATAGCAATCCATTGATTTTTAACGATATTTTGCTTCTTCATCTTAAGCCCTCCTTATGACTTGGCTTGCGCCAGCTTATGCTAACCTTATCCAAAATGCACTAATCGTTTCGATAGCTTTAGTTTACAACTCAGTTGTCATTTTGTCAATTATATTTTACATTTTGTTTTGTATTTATGACAAAAAAAGAAACTCACTTGGAGTTCCTTCTATAATTCATCTAAAAGTTCTTGTAATTGAGATAACTGTCCTTCATCCCAAGGTCTGAGTTTGGGCTTGGTCAAATCAATCTGTTTAGACATTTTATCTAAATCAGATTTGACGGTATTGACTCGCTGCTCTAGTTCGCGCGCTGAGACCCTTAAGGCTCCTTGTGAGAAAATGGTCCACTGCTCATTGAGGTCACTGGTCGCTACTTCTACCATTTGAAGAGCTGTGTTGAGCTCTGCTGCGCTTCGTTCGATATAGGCATCTGCCGTCTCTTCTTCTTCAGTGAAAATGACTGAAATCTTATAGTGATCATAGCGCTGACGCAATCCAGGAACATACTGGGCATCAAAGACACAGGTAATCTCAATATTCTCAAAGTGCGCGTAATTATTAAGTTTACGCAACAATACTTCTCTAGCGTCATCTAGACGATTGGTTTTAAATAATTGACGGGTTTCTTGCCAAAAAGCAATCATATTGTAGCCATCAACCAATAAGAGTCTTTTTTTCATCTGTTATAGTTTATGTCGAAAAACTTCATACATCAAGACAGCAGCAGCCACTGATGCATTCAAACTTTGCACATGTCCATCCATTGGGATAGTAATCATTTCATCAACCTGTTTTTTGATATTAGCTGAGATGCCTTTTCCTTCGTTTCCAATAATAAGGGCTAACTTCCCTGAGGTATTCCACTTGTGAGAAGGCGTTCCGTTCATATCGGTTCCAAAGGTCCAAAATCCTTTTTCTTTCAGTTTATCTAAGGTTTGACTGAGGTTGGTCACACGGACAATTGGCACATGCTCAACAGCGCCGGTAGATGTTTTAGACACCACAGGGGTCACCCCAACGGCACGATGTTTAGGGATAATCACCCCACAAACTTTGGTAGCGTCTGCCGTTCTCAAAATAGAACCAAAATTATGGGGATCTGTTAAGCCGTCTAAAATTAAAATCAGAGGGTTTGATTCTTCATCAGCTTTGGCTAAGAGATTGTCTAATTCGGTATAGGCAAAGGCTGAGACACGTAAGACAAAACCTTGATGCACAGCACCTTCTGTCATCTCGGTTAAAGATTTCTTTGGCATCCAAGAGATGGACACCTTCTTCTCAGTCGCCAAAGCCTTTATCTTATCAACATTTTTGCCACGCAAATCATCTTGAATGTAGAGTTTATTACCTGTATTTGCCAGTAAACTCTCCGTGACGGCATGGACACCGTACACCATATCATTGTTTTCTTCTATTAATTGATTATCTTTCATAGTTTCATTATAGCATGAAAGCCATCAAATAAACCTTTCTAATTCTTTTATTTTCGAAGAAAAACTTTGGCAAGTAAGGCTAACAAGGCTAGACCTGCTACTGCTAGTAATCCTACCACTCCCCAAGGAAATGATTTTTTCGTCTCTACTTGTGTTTCATCACGATCAGACAGCATTTGCTCATCTTTTGGCTTTGCCTTTGTTTTTGCTTGACTAACCTTTTGTTGAGATGGGGCAGAGGCCTTAACTCTATTTTGATTGCTGCCACTGTTAACTGTTTGATTTGTAGTATTTGTAGAAGGAGATACTTTATTTTCTGGCGTCAGAGAAGATTGGCTCTTGTTTTCAGTTTGATTTGTGCTTTCTTTATTTTCTGAATTTGTTTGTTTTTGCACTTTACCATCAAAATGCACTGCTTCTGAACCTCCAGAGAAAGTCGTCGTCTCATCTTTTACGGTCACGGCGATACTATAATCACCAACTTGTTGGTAGTTTAACTCAAACCAGACTGAAAATTGTGATTGACCTGCCTGCATACCGTATTCGTACTGATTTATGGTATTACCATTGGCATCCAGAAGTAATACAGTTGCTTAATTTGCTTTTTTTAAAGGCTGACTAGTTCTAATTTTGGTATCAATGATGGGTTTATTAGGTCTAAGCTGAGCATCCACAGTCACACTCCCTTGGCTTTTCTCCTGAAGGCTTGTTGTAGGAGCCATATCTTCAGCTAAAACGCTTTGAATAGGATAAGTTGTCCCAACTAAAAGGGAAAGCGTTACTAATAAACCTGTGCTTTTGAGAGTCTTCATGATGTCATTCTCCTAAATGATTTTTTATTTTTACTCTTTCATTATAATTCATTCGAGAAAAAAAGCAATACTTTTATTTCATTTTTGTTACAAATATTTATTTATGATGTCATTTATGTCAAAAATAATTCAAAAAGAGCTCTAGCACACACTAAAACTCTTTTTTATCTTATAGAGTAACTTTCTTACCAGCTTCAGCACCAGAGTGCAAACTGTAAATGTCCTCAATATGAATCAGACCTGCCGCTTTGGGAACTCCCATTTTACCTTCTGCCCAAGCTTTGGCTTCTTCATAAACAGGTCCATCATGAATGATTTCCGCACGACCTCTGAAACGGTAGCCTCTTAATTTCTCTCTGTCAATATAAGCAACCTCAATTTTACCATTAGCGTCAATATTGGCTTGGGTCTGACCACCTGTATTTTCATTAAAAATAAGGGTCTTATCATCTAATAATCTCATAGATCGTTTAGGACCAATATTAGGATTGCCATGCTCATCGACTGTTGCCACAATGGCTAATTGATTAGCGATAAGCTCTTTCATTTCTTCTGTTAACATATGAACTCCTTTTCTTCATTTAGTCAAATGACCCTAGCGACATTATATAACCTTCCTAGAAAAAAGTCAGTCAAAAATAACTATTATTAATTTTAAAGTAAATCATACTTAAGTATATTAAAAATCCAAAAAGATGCAGCTTTTCACAACTGCTGCATTTTCTATTTCATAAAATCCGATCCATCATCTAAAAAAATATCATCGACTGATACCGTCAATGCTTGGGCAATTCCTCTTAAGGTTTCATATTTGGCTCGCCGAAAAGTCTGAATGTCTTTTTCATAACGGGCAATGGTGCGTACAGAAATACCCGTCATTTCTGATAGTTGATGTTGCGTTATCTTTTGGGCAATTCTGATCTCTCTTAAGGTTGACTTGGTCACTTTCTTCTCCCCTATACTTATCCCATATTAGTTCCACATGTTAATCATATTATAAACTTCGGTTTTTATGAAGTCAAGTTTTTTGTCTTTTTACCTTTTTTCTAAATCTTTTGATTTAATTTGATTTATGGTATGATAGCTTATATATAACTAAAGGAGACCGCTATGTCCGCAAAGAAAACCTTTTTTGCAACTAATTTAAAATATCTTAGATTACAAAAGAATATGGAACAATTAGAACTTGCGAAGCTCTTGGGACGCAAAAGCTCTTCCTCAATCAGTGAATGGGAAAAAGGAAAATACACTCCAAAATCAGGACTTTTAAGTGATATTGCTGCTATTTTTAACGTCAGTCTAACCGCACTAATGGAAGAAGATTTAAGAGCCTCTGAGTCAAAGGGAGTTGATTATCATCTGCCCCAAAAAGACTTAATGATGATTTCGGAGCGCCTTTCTGAAAACAACTATAATAAGTGGTTAGATTTTGGACAAGACCTCTTATCCCATCAGTCCAAAGAGGACTAGTCAAGAAAAAGCAAATCAATCAAAAAAGCTAGCAAGACCTTTAAGGGTTGCTAGCTTTTTTATGATGTCTTAAAAAGGAGTCGCTAAGAAATTAGTCTGCTGGAAGCTGGTCTTGACCCATGTAAAATACTTCTAGAGCATCTTTTGAAATACCATGTTTTTGGTAAATAGCATCTGCTTCTTTGGTGAGGGCTTCAAGTTGAGCATTTTGCTCAGTCACTTCTTTGTCGAAGGCTTCATACTGCTTATCAAGCTCTTTTTCAATCTTATCTGTTTGATCAAAGTATGATACTAAACTTTGTTTGTCTTCTTCAGACAAGTTAGTTTCTGCCACTAGGGCCTTAGCTTCGTCACTTGTTGACCAATAAGCGTCACAAATGGCGTCATAGAATTTTTCCAAAAGGGCCTGGTGTTGATCATATAAGTGATCAAGCTGCTGAGTGAGTTCTTTTTCGTGATGACCTATTGTCGCTTCTTTTAGCGCCATAATCTCTTGGTTGATGCTATCCATTTTTTGATAAATTGGTTCTGCTTCCTTATCTGCAGCTTCTAATTTGACTTTGATACTGGATGCAGGTTCTTTAACCGCTTGCTCAGCTGAAACAATAGGGCTAGCCTGCAGACACGTTACTGTTCCAAAGGTAAGAAGACTTGCAATAGAAAGGTGTTTTAGTGTTTTAGTGTTTTAGAATAGTTCATTAGTGATACCTGCCTTTTCTTTTTTTTAGATAAGCTTTTCTTATCTTGATTATAGTATAGGCTTTTTTTCCAACTTATTCTCCGAAAGTTTGAGGTGAAGTTGTGGCAATTTTGTGGCAAGTAAAATCAATAATAAAAGTGGTTTGATGAGGCTTGCTTTCAGCTCTGATAGTCGCTCCATGTTGCTCCAAAATTTCTTTGGTCATAGCTAGTCCAATACCTGTTTGTCCTCCTGCTCCCTTGTAAAAACGTTCAAAAATATGAGGCAGTTCAGCAGCTGAAATTTCAGGGCCATCATTTGAAATACTGAGCTGTCCCTCACTCTGAGAAATCTTAATTGACTTTCTAGCATAGCGCAGGGCATTGGTCATGATATTTGAGAAAGCTCTTTGTAACAGTTCCTGATTACCGATAATTTGAAGGCCATCATCCAGCCCACTACAAATCAAGCTTAATCCCTCTTGATTTGCAATCGGAGTAAAATATTCACAAAAATCCTGAACTAAATGAGACAAGGAAAGCTTCTCTTGAGACAGTTTTTCACGACTATCTAAACGTGACAAGAATATCATATCATCCACTAATTGCTTCATTTTATAGCTTTCACTAAGAATCACTGGCAAAGCTTGCTCCTGAGGGATTACCCCTTCTTTCAGTCCCTCGGTATAACCTTGAATGGACATGAGAGGAGTTCGTAATTCACGGGAGGCGTTTTGGAAAAATTGGCACTGAGTCTCCTCAGCTTCTTTAATGCGATTAGCCATGTCGTGACTTTCTTGTAACAAACCATCAAATTCTGAAAAGATAACCCGCTGTGCTTCTGCTTTAGGCTGGTCTTGATTTCGCCATAAACGCGCAATATACTGGCGTACCGCTTCAATGGATTCTCCAATACCAGAAATGGTTTTTCGCATAATTAACAGCAAGGGCAACAAGGTCAAAAAGAGAATAATCAATAAGACAAGATTAACCCGGTCAACCACCTTTTGGATAGTTGTCACATCCGTAAAGACCAAGGCAAGGTAGGTTTTTTCATCACTTTTTGGTCCTTCTCTGACAATCAAACCATCTTCTAGTTGACCTTTATATTGCTTAGTTCGAACAAGGTAGGTTTTTTTAGAAGGTGCTGTCACAATTAAGCCCGAGTTAGCTTTGGCGGTTTCTTGCAAGCGGTGTTCCAGTAAATAATCGTAGATAGCTTGTCCTTCTTTTTTTGCTTAGCATCACTGGTAAAAAGAGACTGCTTTTCCTGATCAACAATAGCATATTGAGACCAGACAAACACATTATTTTCGGACACAATATCTGGGATGTCCTTTTTTTGATTGATGCTATCTAATACCAAAAAATGCGTCTGCATAGCTTCTCTGGTCATTTGATTAACATAATCGCGAATAACATAATGAAAGGAAAAATAGATTAAAATAAAACCCAAGCAAAGGGTCAGTCCTGAAATTGAAATCAGGTCGTGGGTTAAACGTCTTTTTGTCATGCGTCATCTTGTCCTAACCTAAAGCCAAATCCCCAAACGGTTTGAATGCGAAGCTGACTTGGGTAATCCTGTAATTTCCGGCGTAAGCGTTTGACGGTATCGTCTACCGCACGACTTTCAATATCACCCTAGCCCCAAATGCGATCTAATAAGTCTTCACGCGAATAGGCTGTCCCCGGATTTTCAAGTAAGATATCTAACAAATCAAACTCTGTTTTCGTTAGAGGTAACTCTTTTCCAGCCAAATGATCTCGGCGGCTTGTAGTGTCTAAAGTGAGGTCTAAATAGGTTTTTTCTTGACTTAATCCAAGGTCTTTTTGACGACGCTTAAGAAGAGCCTTGACGTGCAGGCTTAGTTTAATGGGAGAAAAAGGCTTGGTGAAATAGTCGTCTATCCCTAGTATGAAAGCTGTGATAAAGTCAGCATCTGAATCCCTAGCAGTTAATAAGACAATAGGCAATTGCTCATCTTCTTGTCTAATCCGACTTAAAACAGTTAGACCATCTGTTCCTGGCATCATCACATCTAAAATCACCAAGTCTGGCTTAGTTTTAGCGTAAGCTGCTAAAAGAGCATCCCCTGTCTCAAAAGCTTCCACCTCAAAACCGTCCCGTTTTAAAAATGGAACCAGTAATTCTCGGATATTTTTTTCATCATCTGCTAAATAAATACGTTGAGACATTTCTTCCTCCTCTTTCATGCTACTTGAAAAATCTTATCTTCATAATAGACCAGTGAAAATCAGAAGTCAAACCCCAACTGCACACACCAAAAAGCCTCTCTAAAATAGAGAGGACTATAACTGATAGAGTAAACTAGGCTAGGCAGTATCTAATAATCTTTTAGAATCAATGAGAAGCAACTGCCTTTTCCAAATTGACTGTCAACCCTAATGTCACCTTCTAGCTGATGAGCCAATTGCCTTGCGATATAAAGCCCTAAGCCATGACCGCCTGTCTTCATATTACGTGATGATTCCACACGATACAAGCGCTTGAAAATCCTATCCAAATCTTCTGCTTTGATACCTTGACCTTGATCAATGACATCAATTCGGACAGAATCGCCTTGACGATAGGCTTTAATGGTCAAAGCCGTATTGGCCTCTGAATACTTGATGGCATTGCTGACCAAATTCAAAATGATGCGAGAAAGAGCATCGTATTGGCTTTTGATTTTAACCACCTCTTTTGACATATCAATATGAACCGAGCGATTTTCACGTTCAAAAGTTAACTGAAATTCTGACAAGATATCAATTAACAACTTTTCGAGATAGATGAGTTGACCCGCTTGCTTATCAAGCTGCCTTTGGTCATTCAAACTAACCAGATGTAATTCTTCAACTAGTTGATTTAATCGGTTGGTCTGCCTTGAAATGGTATTCAAATAATGGCGTTCTTCTTCTTTTGGAATGACACCATCTAAAATACCTTCCACAGTAGCCTGAATAGAGGTTAGTGGTGTTTTGATATCATGAGACAGCTGTGCAATCATCATAGATTTTTCACGCTCGCTCTCATTGAGTGATTCAAAACTAGCTTCTAACTCTAAGGACATTTGGTTAAAACTACCTTCCAAATCCCTAAACTCTAAAGGTGACTTGATCAGTCTGTCACGGTCAAAGTTTTTTGGGGGAAATAGCCTGCATCTTCTCCTTTAATTTCTTAAGCGATGAAAAGACATTGGTCAAAAGAATCATATTCACAATTCCTCCTGCTAATGAGGCAATCAGTGCAATGATTAAAATATAAGAAATGTCTTTAGTTGTAATGAGCATTTGATTTAAACCGACAATTAGGCCTGCTATGGTAATGAGCATGGACACTAAATAGCCGATAACAATATAGGTTCTTAGTCGCATCTTACCCCTCTAATTTGTAGCCCAAACCCCAGACCGTCTTTATCTTAGGCGTCTTGTCTGTGCTATATTTTGCTAAGTCATTGCGCAGGGAATGGATATGAACGTTGAGCGTATTGGTATCATCCAAATACTCTTCCTCCCACACGCGCTCATAAAGTTCTGTTTTTGAAAAAACATGGTTCAAGTGATTGGCTAAAATCCACAACAGATCAAAAGCTTTATTGGTGAGATTGAGGTCCTGATTAGCCACAGTCACCACACGGGTACTGTGATCCATGGTTAAATCCCCAATGACCAATTGGTCACTTTGACTGCTTTTACCGTAAATCCGATTGAGAATGTTTTTGACACGCAAGACTAATTCTCGTGGACTAAAAGGCTTAGAAATAAAATCATCTGCTCCCAAGCTTAAGGAATAGATTTTATCTGGCTCAGAAATTTTTGCCGTAATAAAGAGGAAAGGCTGTTTAGGTTTTTCCAGCAACACTTCTCAAATAAAATCATAACCATCCATCTTAGGCATCATGATATCACTGATAATCAAATCATACTGATCCTTGTGAAAAATCTCTAGAGCCTGCGCACCATCACTTGCTACTGTCACATGATGACCAGCCTGTTGCAAGTAACGTTGATTAATGTCTGTGATTTCAAGCTCATCATCCACTAATAATATCTTGTAAGTCATGTTTTCTCCTTGATAAAAAAATTAGTGCTATACTTTTTCAAGTATAACACTAACTCCTGTTTGAGCCAAACATCCGATGAGATTATCTCTGCTAAAGCATATTCCTGGCACTTGAACAGTTCCTATCTCATCACAAGCTGATTGTCTCAATCCTATAATGTGTAGCAGTCCTTAACGGCAAGTTTGGCTTAAATTTTGGTTGATGATGCTATTTACGGAACCACCAGTGATGTATTCTGGCAATTCAAGCTTTTGAACACGTTCTAAGATTTCATCATCTGTTAAGGTTAGGGTTTCTTGCGCTTTTTAAGCTACTGGCTGAGCACCATCAATATCTTTTGGATAGGTCACACTTGAGTTTTGGTTAAGAATACCGTAGATTGAACCTGTAATGTATTCTGGTAGTTCAGCTGTTTGAGCATTGCGGTAAGCTGCATCATAATCGTAGTCAGTATAAGTTGAAGCTGAAGCTAGCAGAGCAAGAAGAGCACCTCCTGTAAACATTGCTGAAACCAATCCAAGTTTCACAAATTTAGTTGTTAGGGATTGTTTTTCTGTAGTCGTTTTTTTCATGGCGATTACCTCTTTCTTTTTTGTTATTTATTTTATGAACTAAGTATAACAACCAGACATAAAGTAAGTTTAAGCTAAATATAAAATAATTCTTAGGTCATTCTTAGGAAACCATAAAATCGCTTTCTTTTTTCAAAAAAAGTGGAAAAATCCCTATTCTTAGAAGAAAAATCCTTATCTATTAATTGTTTCTACTTTAAAAATAGTGATTCCTTAGTTTAGAACCGTAGCTAGGAGATAATGCTATCTACAAAAGATTCGTTTAATTTTAATATAGAAGCCTGTTTTCCTATTATTAACAAGAAATATGAATACAATTTATAAAGCTATTATGATAATCATTTTTTCTATGATATACTTATTAAATAACAAAAATTGATGCCTTATTTGACCATAACATAAGGCATCCAGAAATCATCAACAAGGGCTAACCCCTTGATACGAAAGGAATCTAGAAAATCTCATGATGAATATGCAAAACATGATGAAGCAAGTACAAAAGCTTCAAAAACAAATGGAACAAAAGCAAGCTGATTTGGCAGCTATGGAGTTTGTGGGCAAGTCTGCTCAGGATTTGGTGACAGCTACTTTTACTGGCGACAAGAAATTGGTTGCTATTGATTTCAAAGAAGCTGTTGTTGATCCTGAAGATATGGAAACCCTATCTGACATGACCACTCAAGCCATCAATGATGCCCTTAAACAAGTCGATGATGCCACTAAAAAAACAATGGGCGCTTTTGCTGGCAAATTACCATTTTAATAGTAAGAAATCTCCGCTGGACAATCCAGTGGAGATTTTGCTTATTTTTCTTTAGCCAATTCTAAACAATAGGATTTTTGATGACAGTGGAGGCAAGTCAGTTTGCGAGTTCTTGGGGTATGGCCTGCCCAAGCAAACTCTTTAAAACTTGGTTCAAAAATAGAATGACAATTTGGACATAGGTATTCAAATTGCTTCCGAAAATAAATGATCAATAACGTAAAAAAGATTATCCATAGTGGAGCCTCTATCCATATCAACCAAGATAAGTTAAAATAGCTAGTGAGTAACACTGACATAAGATGGACCACTATTGCTAGCATAATACCGCTAAACATTTTCAACTGCAAACGACGCCAAGCTTTTTGATTTTTCATGGTAAGCGACATGTCTGATAGGTTTTCCAAAGAGTGACTAGATGATTGACGAATACCTGACAAGAGATTGACAGCCGTGTCAAGTTGGTGCTTTTTAGTCCTTAAGTCTTCTTCTAACTGTTGGATATGATCTACCAACACAAGCTCTAACACTGCCATGGCATTATCTTCTGCTAGCACGCGCTTTATCTGCTCGATGGAAAAATCCAATTCCCGTAAGAAGCAAATAAGTTTCAACCGTTCCAAATCTGACTCAGTGTAGATTCTGCGTCCTCCCTCAGTAAGCTGAGAAGGTACTAAAATCCCTCTTTTATCATAATATTGAGCCGTTCTCACAGATACTTTGGCAAGATTGGCCAAATCTCCAGTGGAATAGGTTTGAGACATGTCTTTCACCTCCTTTCTGTCCTAATGATAGAACATTACCCAGGGTCACAAGCAAGCCCTGACCTTAGGTAATTTTTCTTTTTTTTAAAAAGATAGCTAGCGTGACTAATCAAATAAGCCTCCCAAAGCCGCAAAGGGATTGTCTGTTTGCACCTCTTCTTGCTGGTTCAAATATGATTTATTGTCATCAAACTCCAAAAATTTCTCGTAGACAAGAGCTGTCATTCGCGCATCTTCTAAGCTATCATGTCCCTTGCCCTTAATGCCCAACGTCTCTGCAACTGTCTGTAAACGAAGGTTAGCAATGCCATTTAAGTCCGTGCTGCGTCTGTCATAGGCCTCGTCAAAAAGGTCAACTTCGTATTGACCACTTAAGTCCAAACCTTGCTCTGCCAACAAAGGAAGATCTGATTTCTGAGCATTGTAGCCTACTAAGGCAGTCTCTCCCACAAAGGTTTTAAAGACTTCAAGGACTTCTGCTAACTTTGGCGCCTTGCTGATCTTGTCAGCCGTAATTCCTGTCAGACCATTAATAAAACTCTGTAGGGGCACATCAGTGTAAACATAGCTGTCAAAGCTGTCAACTTCTTGGTGATTAACCACTTTGACGGCAGATAATTGAATAATATGGCTTACCTCTTTCACTGTGTTAAATTCTAGGTCAAAGGCAATGTATGTCTCTAATCATTTCATCTTTCTCCTCGAAAAAAGACCCTAATGGGGTCTTGCTTCATTGATTTATTTTCTTAAAAGTCGGCCAAAGAAGCCTTTTTTAGGACTCACTTCTGCTTGGACTTCTTCCACTTGTAACCTTGCTTGATCAGCTTCTGCCTTGGCTTCTTCTAACTCCAACTTAAGGGTTTCTTTATCTGCCATAGCTTTAGCTGTTAACTGCTGCTGTTGGTCTAGTTGCTTATCTTTTTCAGCAATTTGCACATCTTTGACACGCATTTGCTCATCTTTTGAAGCCAACTGCTGATCTTTAGCTTTTAATTGCTCATATAAACGAGTGATTTCAGTATTTTTTTCATCCACAAGGATTTCTAAGAGTTCGCGCTGTTTGGTTTCTTCGCTAATTGGCTCATCGTCAAAAATGGTCTTTTTGTAAATTTCTTCCAACTTAATAAGGCCACTACGCTTAACCACAGTGACTCCCTTATCATTTTTGTCAAGATCCTCTTCAGGTAAAGATTTGACGCGATTATTGACAGCCTGACGGCTTACCCCCAAAATGTCAGCTAGTTCACTAACTGTCTTTTCAATTGCCATAATTTCCTCTTTATCATTATACTGAATATTCTTATTAAAAATAGTAACACAATACTAGATTTCTGTCAATTTAGCCTAGTTGATAAGCCCTTGAAATCTAGGAGTTGAAGCCTCTTTTTTTGCCAAGTAACCACTTTTCTATTCAAGCATTGTACAATGTGCTAAAATAGGGTTATGACACAATACGATACGATTATTATTGGTGGTGGTCCTGCTGGCATGATGGCAGCCATTGCTAGTAGCTATTATGGCTACAAAACACTGCTCATCGAAAAAAACAAGCGCTTAGGTAAAAAGCTGGCCGGAACTGGTGGCGGACGCTGTAACGTGACCAATAATGGCACACTTGATGACCTTCTAGCAGGAATCCCGGGAAATGGGCGCTTTCTTTATAGCGTTTTTTCACAGTTTGATAACCATGACATCATCCAATTTTTCAAGGAAAATGGCGTCGCTCTAAAAGAAGAAGACCACGGGCGCATGTTCCCAACCACTGACAAATCAAAAACCATTATTGATGCTCTGGAGCAAAAAATCAAATCCTTGGGTGGACAAGTGCTAACCAATACTGAGGTAGTTTCAGTTAAAAAAATGGATGACCTTTTTGTGGTCAAATCTGCCGATCAGCAGTTTACTTGCCCTAAGCTAATTGTCACGACTGGCGGTAAGTCCTATCCCTCAACGGGGTCGACCGGCTTTGGCCATGAGATCGCAAGGCATTTTAAACTTCAAGTCACAGATTTAGAAGCCGCAGAGAGTCCTCTGTTAACAGATTTCCCTCATAAAGCCTTACAAGGGATTTCGCTTGATGACGTCACCCTCTCTTATGGCAAACATGTCATTACGCACGATTTGCTCTTTACTCATTTTGGCTTGTCTGGTCCTGCAGCGCTTCGTCTGTCATCATTTGTCAAAGGTGGGGAAATAGCTCATCTTGACTTCTTACCCCAAAAGTCACCTCAAGTCATTCTAACTTATTTGAGTGAAAACCGTGACAAAACCATCAAAAATACTCTGAAGGGGCTTCTCCCAGAGCGTCTAGCTGACTTTTTGGCTAGTGATTTTCCAGAAAAAGTAAAACACTTATCCCCTACACAAGAACAAGAATTACTTCAAAAGCTTAAAGCATTTCCTATTGCCATTACTGGCAAAATGTCTCTAGCCAAATCCTTTGTCACCAAGGGTGGGGTAGATTTGAAAGAAATTAACCCCAAAACCTTAGAAAGCAAGAAAGTTCCTGGCCTGCACTTTGCAGGAGAGGTACTTGATATCAATGCCCATACTGGTGGTTTCAATATCACCTCTGCTCTTTGCTCTGGCTGGGTTGCCGGAAGCATGCATTATTAATGATGAAAACTGCCATCAGAAGATGACAGTTTTTCTTTATGCTTTATAACTTGGCTATTTTAGCCTGACAAGCTGCTTCTATGGCGTCCAATTTAGAAAGACTGTCTGCCACATTTTCCCCAATACTATAACTATAGATTTTTAGTTTTGACTCTGTTCCTGATGGCCGCAAGGCATACCAAGAGCCATCATCAAAGTAGAACTTCAAACAGTTTTGTTTTGGCAAATCCTCATAGCCCAACTTAAAATCAATGGTCTTGGCTAGTGTCATTTGTCCAATCTGACTGATTGGTTCTTTTCGGAAAGCTTCCATAATGGCAGCTATCTTTTCTTGACCTTCAAGTCCTTCTAACTCTAAGGTTATTGGTCTTTCGTTATAATAACCAAATCGTTCATACATTTCTTCTAAAACATCTAGTAAGCTCTGCCCTTTTGCTTTATAGTAGGCTGCCATCTCAACCACCATCATAGAGGCACTCACGGCATCCTTATCTCTGACAAATGTGCCATAGCAAAAACCGATGCTTTCTTCAAAACCAAAGAGATAGTTATGGCTCTTGGTTAGCTCATACTCATCAGCTTTGCCACAGATATTTTTGAAGCCGGTCAAAGTTTCAACGGTCTCCACACCAAAAGCGGTCGCAATGGTTTTGGCAAAGTCACTGGTCACAATAGATTTGACAAGGACAGGATTTTCTGGCATTGTCTTCATTTCTTTTCGTTGAGAAAAAATGTAGTAAGCTAACAAGGCACCCATTTTATTGCCGTTGATAAAGACATAGCCACCGTCTGGGCCTTTGACTTCTAAGGCCACTCGGTCACAATCGGGATCTGTTGCGATTAAAATATCCGCATCTAACTGTTGACCTAATCTTTCAGCATAGGCAAAAGTTTTTGGAACTTCTGGGTTAGGATAACCCACTGTGGTGAAGTCTGGATCAGGTAATTCTTGCTCAGGAACAACAGAGACATTAGTGAAACCACGTCTTTTCAGTACTTGGCGGATCGGCAGATTTCCCACCCCATTTAGAGGAGAATAAACCACCTTAATCGCTTTATCCACTGCTTGATCGTGAATAGCCAAAGCCAGCACCTCTTGTTGGTAGGCCTCTTCTAGCGCCTCGTTGATATAAGAGGCCATTCCAGAAGCTAGAGCCTCCTCAAAAGGCATGACTTTAACCTCTTCAAAGGCTTCAATCTTAGTCATATGGCCTGCAATTTGATCAGCAATATCATCAAGGATTTGCGAGCCTTCTTGCCAATAAACCTTATAGCCATTGTAAGCTTGTGGGTTATGACTAGCTGTCACCATAACACCAGAGATGCATTGGAGTTGTCGAATGGCATAAGAACACATTGGCGTTGGTCGAATCCCTTTAAAAAGATAGGATTTGATCCCATTAGCTGCCATGATAGCACACGTCAACTCCGCAAAAGCTTGCGACTGGTAGCGCACATCATAGGCGACAGCGATCCCTCGATCCTTAGCCTCTTGTCCATGCTCACTAATGGTATTAGCCAAAGCCTGAGCGGCCTTACTCACCATGTAAACGTTCATGCGATTGGTTCCAGCTCCCAGCTTACCTCGAAGGCCAGCTGTTCCAAAAGCCAAACTGCTATAAAAGCGGTCCTTAATCTCTTCTTGGTCATCTTTAATGGCCAATAACTCTGCTTTGCTAGCCTCATCAATAAAAGGATTTGCTAGCCATTCCTTGTAATGCTCTTCATAATGCATATGAATTACCTGTTTCTAAGACAGCTTCAACCTATTTTCCTTTACTACGCTGTCAAATAGTATCTTTTGACGTAATCTTAGTAGCTACCTGCTTCTGTAGCTTCGTTTTTGACCAATTTAATAATACGGCTTGTGCCCAGACGTGATGCGCCAAGCTCAATGAATTTTTCAGCATCTTCTAACGATGAAATGCCTCCAGCTGCTTTGATTTGAACATCTTCACCAATGTTAGCTGCCATGATTTCAACATCTTTGAATGTTGCTCCAGCTGTTGAAAAACCAGTTGATGTTTTGATAAAGTCAGCACCTGCACGTGTCACGACGCCACAAAGTGTGATTAATTCCTCTTCTGTCAATAGGCATGTTTCCACAATAACTTTCAAAATGTGGTCTTGACAAGCCGCTTTGATGTGACGAATTTCGTCTTCAATCTTATCAAAATGACCATTCTTCACATCCGTTAGGTTAATAACCATGTCGATTTCAGCAGCCCCATTTTCAATGGCATCTTTGGTTTCAATAACTTTGCTAGCTGTTGTGCTGTAACCATTTGGGAAACCAATAACTGTACAGATTGGCAATTTACCCTCCACATAAGTGGCTGCTTCTTTAACGTATGAAGCAGGAATACAAGCAGAAGCTGTATGGTAAGCCATAGCATCGTCTAAGATGACCTTAATCTCTTCCCAAGTAGCTGTTGTTGTTAATAAGGTATGGTCTACTGTTTTTAAAATGTGATCAAGTTGCATGTTTTTCTCTCTTTCTGATAGCAAGCAAACCCTCAAGCTCAAAGAACTCAAGGCTTTGCTATTATTATAACATTAAATAAGGGTAACGAGTCCCACAAGAAGGGCACTCAATAAACTAACGGCAATGCCACCAAGCATAGATCTAAAAACTAATCTTGCCAAAGTGCCACGTTTTTCAGGACAAAGGACCGCAATACCTGAAATACAGATACCAAGGCTAGAAAGGTTGGCAAACCCACAAAGTGAGATAGTTGCCAATAAGGCTGTACGATAGTCAAGCGATTTAATGTGCTGACCTAATTCTTGGAAAGCCACAAATTCGTTAAGCACAAGCTTGCTACCTAGAAGGTTTCCTTCCATTAAAATGTTTTTACCGTCAAATCCCATTAAGAATCCAAATGGCGCAAACACATAAGAGAAGATTTGTTCTAAGCGAATACCAAAGACACTTAGGATCATGTTAATCAAAGCAACGAGTCCAACAAAGGCCACCAAACTAGCTCCAATAGAGAAGGCCATTTGGGCACCTGTGCTAGCTCCATCAGCAATGGCATCAATAATGTTTGAATGTTGCCCTTTATTATCCATTTTAACCGTTTCAATTTCTTGAATGGGTTCCACTTGTGGGTAAAGGGTCTTGGCCACAAGGATACTTCCGATCGGTACCATGGTCGAAGCAATCAAGAGGTATTCCATTGGAATGCCTAAGGCAATATAGCCTCCTAAAATCGACACCGACATGCTCCCCATACCAGAAACCAAGACAACCATGATTTCACTATCTGTCATCTGTTTGAGGTATTTGCTGACCAAGATGGGGCTATCTGTTTGCCCTAAAACATATTAGCAACTGCGACAAAACTCTCAACTTCTGAAGTGTGCATGAGTTTTCCAACGCCTTTACCAATCCACTTAATCACAAAGCCCAAAATGCCAGCATAATAAAGTAAACTCACTAAGGCGGACAAGAAGATAATATTCCCTAAGGTTTGAATGGCAAAGATAAAGCCTGTTGCCGCTGTATTGTCAGCTAAAGAGCCAAAGACAAAATTAAGACCAGCTTGTCCACAGTTGATCACTTTAGTGACAGCATCAGACACAATGCTAACCACTTTTTGTCCAAGCGGGAAACGCACTAAGAGAAGAGCCAGAATGATTCCGATGATGTTATAAATAAATGACATGATAAACTCCTGTAACTTTGATTACTTGCGTTTATCTTCTTCAATCAATGTCTTAATCGCTTCGATAGCAACTTTGATAGCTGATTCCGTATCATGTGATATTGGGTTATCTAAACCAGCGGCATTTCGTTCTTGGTTACCAACAACCAAGAAGTCTGAACCACAGCGAACCCCTAAATGACTTGCGGCTACAAACATAGCTGCTGATTCCATTTCAGAAGCTTTCGTCCCAAGACGTTTCCACGCTTCCCATTTGTTAAGCAATTCATAGCTTACTGGCATACGCTCTGGCTCATGCTGACCATAAAAAGCATCTTTACATTGTACCACACCAGCATGGTGGGTGTAGCCAAGTTTTTTAGCAGCATTGACAAGTGCATTTGTCACCTCTAAGTCGGCAACCGCTGGAAACTCAATGGGAGCGTACTCTTTACTAGTACCTTCCATACGGATAGCTCCTGTTGCAACCACAATGTCGCCACCTTTAACATCCAAATCAATACCACCACAAGTACCTACACGAATGAAGGTGTCTGCACCACAAAGAACCAGTTCTTCCAAAGCGATAGAGGCTGATGGACCACCAATCCCGGTTGAGGTGACACTGACTTTTTCCCCGTTCAAAGTGCCTGTATAGGTAATATACTCACGGCTATCTGCAACTAAAACAGGATTATCAAAATGCTGTGCAATTTTATGACAACGTTTTGGGTCACCTGGCACAATCACATAACGTCCTACATCACCGGGACGAATTTGTAAATGGTATTGTAGTCCAACTTCACCTGAATAATTTTGCATGTTAAAACCTCCTGTATTTTACTTGTCTAATTTTTAACACACTTGTATATTATCATACACCAATTGTTTTGTAAACGCTTTTTTCTGATCTTTTTTTGGCAAATTTTTTTGACAAATGGCTCCTACCTGTGAGATACTAACACTATAATTATTAGCATTTCTAAGAAATGAGACCTTTTTTAAAAGAATCAACTCTTTTTTAGACAAGTTAAACGACAAAAGTTATGATGAGGTAAGTCAAATGTCAGCCCATGAGTTAAGTACCAAGCTCAAAAAGCTCAAACACGTACAAGTCTACAATAAAATTTTCCAACTCATCCAAGACGGTACTTACAGTCCTGGCATGCAGCTACCATCAGAGCCAGAGCTAGCTGAACAACTCAATGTTAGTCGGATGACTCTTCGAAAATCATTAGCTCTCTTGCAAGAAGATCACTTAATCAAAAACATTAGGGGTAAGGGTAATTTTATCCTAAAACACCCTGAGAGTGCTTGTCATCAGGGATTGGAATGTCTTCAGCATCCTGTTCATGTCGGATTATCAGCTGACATTACCAGAATTGAGCTAGAATTTCGTATTGAGGTTCCTACCGTTGCCATTAATGCCTCTTTACAACAAGAAACACCTGTAGTAGTCATTGTTGACCGTTGGTATCATTCTCATGATAAAGTCATCGCTTACAGCCTATCCTTTATTCCAGTTGAGGTCATTTCTGATTTTGGCATCGATCTCAATCACGAAGAAGCTATTCAGTCTTTTTTAGAAGAAAAACTTTACCAATCAGGCAATGCCACTCATGCCCACAATCAAATCAGCTATACTAATACCGGTAACTACACTGCTACCAAATATACTTTATCTGAAGACAGTGCTTTTATTCTGATTCAAGAAAGTGTCTTTAAAGGGAAAAAGGTCCTAGTGACAAATAAACACTATATCCCAGCTGATTTATTTGACTTAAACATTCAATCTCAAAGTTGCCAAAGCGACACTCATTAACTACCCTTTAGATAATTATTAATACCTGACTTCCATATTTAGATATGGAGTTTTTTGATATTATGGCTAAAAAAAGATAACTAGTTACCCATGGTGCTAGTTAATTTCAAAATATCTCAAATTGTAAGCTAGTATGATTTGTTCAATCCTCAATTGCAGCCCTGTCATGCCCCTATCCAGTGTTCGTTCCATATCAAAAAGGGAACAAAGTTCTGAAAATCTAGTCTCAATGGTTCGTCTCATAGCCATTAGTTTCCAATGATTATGCTGTTTAGCCCCTTCCATATTTTGACGCAAGGGAGTCCAGAGGTGATAGCCATTTTGCTTCAACTCATCTTTCAGCTCACGGTTAAGGTAACCTAAGTCTGCTAAAATGACGGATTGTTCACACCTTTCTAGCAACTCGTAAACTGCCTTAATATCATGAACAGAGGCTGGGCTGACAACATAATTCAGAATGTAGCCTGATAAGGTCACTAGCATGTGAACCTTAAAACCGTAAAACCACATATGTTTAGAGGCGGTGTAACCAATATTAGCTATCCCATTGAAAAGTCTGACCCTGTGGTTACGAATAGATTGACAAAGTGGCAAAGGAAAGCTGTCTATAATAACAATGGTATTGGGAGAAATTTGAGTGTTCATTGCCTGACGAATCACTTGAACCAGCCAAATCAACTTTCTTGCACGCCTATTAAAGCGACTTCTTTCTAGTAATGTACCGCAGGGAAATAGCTGACAAATCCTATAAAAGTGACGTTGTGATTTAATACCTAGTTCAGCTTGTAATAGCAGTAAAACTAGAAGAGATTGGTCTGAAACTTTGGACAGACAGACGTTACGACGGTGTTTGAAGTCTTCCGGACAATAATCTTGATAAAACTGAGAACAAATTTTTGATAATTGACGCATATTCCATTGTAAGTGATGGGATTTAGCTGTATACTGTAAGTGGCTCATTTGGACTAACCTCCTGTTTGTGTAGGCACTTACAGTATAGTCCTTTTGGGCTTTTTATTGTATTTTGAGATTAACTAGCACCACGGGTAACTAGTTAATTTTTTTGCTTGCTTTTCCTTTTATTTATTGTATAATGGTTACACGTTCCCTTAACTGGTTAAATACCAGTTAAGGGAATTCAGAGCGCTGATAACGACTCTGAGGTTATTAAATATTAAGAAGGAGAAAGCAATGGCAAAAAAGTCAAAAATTGCTAAATACCAAAAGCAGCTCCAACTGATTGAACAGTACGCTGACCTTCGTCGCGAACTTAAAGCCAATGGTGACTATGAAGCACTTCGCAAATTGCCTCGTGATTCAAATCCAAACCGCTTGAAGAACCGCGATAAAATTGACGGCCGTCCTCATGCTTACATGCGTAGGTTTGGTGTTAGCCGTATCAATTTCCGTGACTTAGCTCACAAAGGACAGCTTCCTGGCGTCACTAAAGCCAGCTGGTAAGCTTGACTCACCTTGTTTAATTTTTAGTAATCATAGAAGCCAATTATTTATCATCATTACAGTTCGGTATGCCAAGATGCCGAGCTGTTTTTTTGCTTTTTTGCTAACAATCAAAAAAACCACGTCTAGAAATGCTATCACGAAGCATCTGGCGTGGTTTTTGACATTACTATATGATTTTCACGTTAAGCTTTTTCGTCATAATTATCAAAAGCTAAGCTTGGTTTAGCATTCAAATCCAAACCAGCAAAATGCCCCTTATCGTATTCGACTGCTGCTGCTAGAGCTATCATGCCAGCATTATCCCCACAGAGGCGTAAGGGCGGAATAATCACTGGGACTTCAGTGATATCTTGAGCTAAGCGCTCTCTTAGTCCTTGATTGGCTGCCACCCCTCCAGCTACCACAAGCATCTTAGAAGGATAGCGATCCAAAGCCTTCTTGGTTTTTGCCAATAAAATATCTAAAACGGCCGCTTGGAACGAAGCACAAAGGTCTTCCAAAACCAAGGTCTCCTCTTTTTGTTTGGCGTTGTGATGAAGGTTGATAAAGGCAGATTTCAGTCCAGAAAAAGAGAATTCCAAATGATCTTCTTTGATCATAGCGCGTGGAAACTGATAGATATCCTTTCCTTGATGGGCCAACTGATCAATTTCTCGACCAGCTGGATAGGTAAGCCCCATGACACGACCTACTTTATCGTAAGCTTCTCCAACAGCATCATCACGTGTTTCTCCGACAATGTGATAGTTTCCAGGCTCTGTGACATAGACTAGTTCTGTGTGACCCCCAGAAACCAAGAGGGACATCAAGGGGTACACTAGCTCTGTTTGCTCACGCGCAGCCATAAGGTGCCCTGCCATATGATTGACAGGAATAAGTGGCAAGCCATTAGCCCAAGCAAAGGCTTTAGCCACAGTGAGGCCAACCAAAAGAGATCCTACTAGTCCTGGCCCGTAAGTAACTGCCACAGCATCAAGGTCCTTGGCCGTGATATTAGCTTCTTTAAGGGCATCCTCAAAACAGGTGGTAATCACTTCCACATGATGACGACTAGCAACTTCAGGGACTACTCCTCCAAATCGCTTATGGCTTTCCACCTGACTTGCAATAATATTCGTTAATAAGATATGATCATTTTTTAAAATAGCAACGCTGGTTTCATCACATGAACTCTCCACGGCTAAAAGGTATCTATCTGTCATGACTTCCTTCTCGTTTCATAATCAATGCAGCTTCTGCTGGCTCTTTATAATAGTTTGGACGTTTGCCAACACACTCAAAACCATGTTTGCGATAGAGGGCTTGCGCCTTATGGTTAGATTCTCTGACCTCTAAAAAAACACTTTCACTAGCATCTGAGAGGTTCCCCATCAGGCGTGAAGCTAAGCCCTTACCTTGATAATCTGGTAAGACAGCAATATTGGTAATTTCAATTTCCCCAACAAGATTTTGAATGGCTAGAAATGCCACCAAAAGGTCTCCTTCAAATATCAGAAAATAATCAACCTGTTCTTGTTGCATGTCAGCTATAATCTGAGATAGCTGCCAAGGGGAATGGGGGTAGACCTGACTCAAAAGATTGTAAACAGCTTTTGCTTTTTCCTCAATCGACAACATGCTCACACTCGCTTAATATAGTCTTCTGGACTGGTTTCTTGGTGTGTTTTTAACCAATTCTCTTCAGCTTCCACTCGCTTAAGGTAGTTAGGAACAAAGGCAGAGACTGTCTCTCTTGGCAAGGTCTGTCCTAATAGACCTAATTCAAAAGCACTTGGTAAAGTGGCTTGAATGCGAGCCTGTGGTAATTTTTCTGTGATAAGCTCTTCAAAAGCAGCTACTTCCCCCACAAAAATCAGATCTTTTTCACTGGACAATTCTGATAAGAGTGCATCCAATGGACGATGACTATCTTCTTTGATTGCTTGCTTATCTTGATAACAGCCAACATAAGCATTTTGTCTTCTAGCATCAATCAAAGGAATCACCAAGGCATCTGGATAGCGACTTGAAACCTGAGATGCCAAAGCATAAAGACTTGAAACGCCTACTAAATCAATCGATAAGCTGTAAGCTAGCATTTTAGCTGTGGCCACTGCAACTCGAAGACCAGTATAAGAACCTGGACCCTGAGCCACGACTATACGATCGAGATCTTGAGGCTTGGGATCAACAGAAGACATCAAAAAATCAATAGCTGGCATGAGGCTGACACTATGGTTTTTTTTAATATTAATTGTCATATCAGCTAAGAGGAGCTGATCTTCTAATATAGCTACCGATAAGGTTTTATTTGAGGTATCAAATGCAAGTATCTTCATTTTTGGCCTTTCTGCTGTCAATTCTATTGACCATTATAACACAAAACCTAATACTTGAACAAAAATGCCAGCTTAAGCTAGTGGCTAAGTATTTCGACGAAACTTTTTACTAAAAGCTGATTATATGGTATAATTCTAGTAATTGCACAGAATCAGGTCTAAATCTATTACACAATGATTAACACCCTATATTTCTCTTTTAAGCCCCACAAGAAAAGCTTGTTGAGTTAAAGGAGTGCTTACCAAAGCTAAAGTTGAGGGTGTCCTTATAGTTAGTCGTCAAAGAAATAGTCTCTAGCTTTGACCTATTTGTTATTGTTTGGATAATTGATTCACAACGAAAGGAAGATACCACACATGATTTATAAAGTTTTCTATCAAGAAACAAAAGAACGTAGCCCACGCCGCGAGAACACTCAAGCTCTTTACCTAGACATTACAGCTGATAACGAATTAGATGGCCGTATCAAAGCCCGCAAATTAGTCGAGGAAAAAACAGGATATAATGTTGAGTTTATTGAGCTTCTCTCAGATAAACACCTCGAATACGAAAAAGAGACCGGTGTTTTTGAATTAACGGAGTTCTAAGATGACAAATATCAGTTTAAAACCTAATGAAGTTGGGGTATTTGCCATCGGTGGACTTGGGGAAATTGGAAAAAATACTTATGGGATTGAATACAAAGATGAAATCATCATTGTCGATGCCGGTATTAAGTTTCCTGAAGATGACTTACTTGGGATTGATTACGTTATTCCAGATTACTCTTACATTGTCGATAATCTTGATCGTGTCAAAGCCTTAGTCATTACCCATGGACACGAAGACCATATTGGTGGGATTCCTTTTCTTCTTAAACAAGCTAATGTGCCCATCTATGCAGGACCATTGGCTTTAGCCCTTATTCGTGGCAAATTAGAAGAACACGGCTTACTTCGTGATGCTACTCTCTACGAAATTAACCATAACACTGAGCTCACCTTTAAAAATATGAGTGTCACTTTCTTTAGGACAACACACTCTATCCCAGAGCCTCTAGGAATTGTGATTCATACCCCTCAAGGTAAAATTGTCTGTACCGGAGATTTCAAGTTTGACTTTACACCCGTTGGTGATCCAGCTGATCTTCATCGCATGGCAGCCCTTGGTGAGGACGGCGTTCTTTGTCTTTTATCTGATTCGACAAATGCTGAGGTGCCGACCTTTACCAACTCTGAAAAAGTGGTTGGTCAGTCCATTTTAAAAATCATTGAAGGCATTCACGGACGTATCATCTTTGCTTCTTTTGCCTCCAATATCTACCGTTTACAACAGGCAGCTGAAGCAGCTGTTAAAACCGGTCGTAAAATCGCTGTTTTCGGACGCTCCATGGAAAAAGCAATCGTCAACGGGATTGAGCTTGGCTATATCAAAGTCCCGAAAGGAACCTTCATTGAGCCTAACGAACTTAAGAACTATCATGCCAATGAAGTCTTGATCATGTGTACGGGTAGTCAGGGAGAATCGATGGCAGCCTTAGCTAGAATTGCTAATGGTACCCACCGACAAGTCAGCCTTCAACCAGGCGACACCGTTATTTTTTCTTCTAGTCCAATCCCAGGAAACACCACTAGTGTCAATAAGCTCATCAACACTATTCAAGAAGCTGGTGTTGACGTGATTCATGGTAAGATTAATAACATTCATACTTCTGGTCACGGTGGCCAACAAGAGCAAAAACTCATGTTGCGCTTGATTAAACCAAAATACTTTATGCCCGTCCACGGCGAATACCGTATGCAAAAAGTCCATGCTGGATTGGCTGTTGATACGGGTATTCCAGAAGAAAACATCTTTATCATGGAAAATGGTGATGTCTTAGCCCTAACCAGCGATAGTGCTCGCTTAGCAGGTCGCTTTAATGCGCAAGATATCTATGTTGATGGTAACGGTATCGGCGATATCGGAACAGCTGTTTTGCGTGATCGTCGCGATCTTTCTGAAGATGGTGTTGTTCTTGCGGTAGCAACTGTTGATTTTGAGACACAAATGATTTTGGCAGGACCAGATATTCTCAGTCGTGGCTTTATCTACATGCGTGAATCTGGAGATTTAATCCGTGAAAGCCAACGCGTCCTCTTTAATGCTATTCGTATCGCTTTAAAAAATAAAGATGCTAGTATCCAATCGGTTAATGGTGCCATCGTTAACGCACTTCGTCCTTTCCTATACGAAAAGACAGAGCGTGAACCGATTATTATTCCAATGGTGCTGACACCTGATAATTAATATTTAACAGGTCTACACGAGCTAGAAAGCTCGTGTTTTTTGATAGCAAAAATCCCTTAAGTGAGGTCAATAAACTTAAGGGATTTTTTTGATTTAGAGTTGCTCAGCTCTGTAAGCCTGTGCTTCAGCTTCTGTTGCTAAAACAAAGTGTCCAGGACTGATTTCATGCATGTGACGTTCCTGACCATCGAGCTCTTGACTAGGATCATAGACTTCTGCTACCCGTTGACGTTCCTTCACAGGATCAGGCTCTGGGATAGCCGATAAGAGACTCTTGGTATAAGGATGGATAGGGTTATGATAGACTTGATCTGCTGTTCCAATCTCTAGCAGTTTGCCCCAGTGCATAACCCCAATACGATCTGAAATGTATTTGACCATGGAAAGGTCATGGGCAATAAAGAGATAGGTTAAGCCATGTTTGTGTTGCAATTTTTGCATCAAGTTAACTACCTGAGCCTGAATGGACACATCTAGTGCTGAGATCGGTTCATCAGCAATGATAAATTTAGGTTTAACCGCCAAAGCTCTGGCAATACCAATCCGCTGACGTTGCCCCCCAGAGAACTCATGAGGGTAACGAGTAAGGTGATCTTTATTTAACCCAACTAAATCTAACAGCTCTTGAACACGTTCTTCGCGTTCTTCTTTAGAACTGGTTAACTTGTGAATATCCAATCCTTCTGCCACAATATCTTTAATCTTCATACGACCATTCAAGCTGGCCTGAGGATCTTGGAAAATCATTTGGGCATTTTTCCGAAATTGATGAAGCTCTTTGCCTTTAAGATGTGAGACTTTGTCACCATTGAAGATAATCTCACCCTCATTGATATCATATAATTTAAGAATGGCACGGCCTACCGTTGTTTTTCCAGAACCCGATTCACCAACCAGTCCAAAGACTTCTCCTTCATAGATGTCAAAACTGACATTATCAATAGCCTTAACTTGATTTTTTTTGCCTTTATTAAAGGTTAGGGAGACATTTTTTAGCTCTACTAATTTTTTACGTGTTTCTACCATTAAGCCTCGCCTCCTTTCATTCTTTGCCACTTGGCCCATCGTTTTTGAATTTGTAAAGGCGGAGTGACCTGTGGTGCACGCTCATCAAGTAACCAAGTAGCTGCGTAATGATTATCACTAACTTTAAACATTGGAGGTTCCTCTACATGGTCAATATCCAAAGCAAATTCGTTACGAGCCGCAAAAGCGTCTCCTTTAGGTGGGTTCAATAAATCCGGCGGTGTTCCAGGAATAGATTCCAAGCTTCCTGCTTCTGTATCGGTTGTTGGCATTGAGTTTAACAATCCCCATGTGTAAGGATGTTGCGGATTATAAAAGACTTCATCAACGGTTCCATATTCAACAATTTCACCAGCATACATCACCGCTACACGGTCTGCCATACCAGCCACCACCCCTAAATCATGGGTGATAAAAATAATGGACGAGGAAGTATTGGCTTGAATGTCTTTCATCAACTTCAGAATCTGTGCTTGAATGGTCACATCCAAAGCTGTAGTTGGCTCATCAGCGATTAAGATTTCAGGGTTAGCTGCTAGTGCAATGGCAATAACAGCACGCTGTCTCATCCCACCTGACCATTGGTGAGGGTAATCATTGATATGTTCCTCAGCATTTGGAATCCCAACTTGTGTCATCAATTCCAAGGCGCGCTCTAAAGCTTCTTTTTTGGAAATCTTTTGATGAATGAGAATGGCTTCTGCAATCTGCATGCCAATTTTCATGGTAGGATCTAGACTGGTCATAGGATCTTGAAAAATCATGGCAATCTCATTGCCTCGTAATTTGACCCATTCTTCTTCTTTTAGAGCATCTAAACGTTTGCCCTTAAAGTTGATTTCACCAGAAATAGTTGCATTTTTAGCATTCAAGCCCATCAAGGTACGCGTGGTCACTGATTTTCCAGAGCCAGACTCACCTACAATAGCCAAGGTTTCCCCTTTTTTTAAGGTAAAATGAATATCTCGAATGGCTTTAACGTCTCCAGCATAGGTTTTAAAATCAACGTGGAGGTTTTTAACATCTAAAATTATTTCTTCTGTCATCTGACATCCTCCTAATCGTTACTTGATTTTGGATCAAAGGCATCGCGAAGCCCATCACCCAAAAGAATAAAGGCCAATGAAATGAAGACCAAAGCCATTGCTGGTAGCAAGACTTGATAAGGGTAATATTGCAAGTTTTCTTGAGCATCAGTAATCAAAGATCCAAGTGACGCTGTTGGAGGTTTTACCCCTAGATTAATAGCCGATAAAACAGACTCGTACATGATGGCACTTGGAACCGTCATCATGATTTGCACAATGATAATCCCTGAAATATTTGGCAAGATATGCTTAAAGGCAATCTTAAAATGACTTTCTCCAAGCGCACGTGAGGCCAAAACAAAATCCCGTTCGCGATAAGAGAGCGTCAGATTACGAACCTGTCTGGCCATTGATGTCCACCCCACAATAGCAATGGAAATAATAATAGACATGACCCCATTTCCAAGTAAAAGACCAAGCATGGTCACAATAACCAGATTAGGAATCGAAGAGATAATCTCGATAATCCGTTGCATGACCGTATCAACTTTACCGCCCGTAAAACCAGAGACCAAGCCATAGGTCACCCCAATGACCAAGTCAATTAAGGTAGCTACAACCGCAATCAATAATGAAATACGAATCCCTACGGTAATACGTTTGCCAAGACTACGACCAAGATTGTCAGTTCCTAAAAGAAATTTTTGACCTTCTGGAACCCCTTGATCCGCATAAGCATCATTAGCTTCTGTATTTCCGGCATAAGTAATGCTCCCATTCCAAAATGGTAAACTGTCACTCAACTTAGGTGGTAAATTACGATAAACACTGACTTCTTTACTCTTAAAGGCATTAGCATCCTTTTTAGAGACCACCAAAGAAGACCCTAGTGAAAACAATAGTAAAAGAACTAAAAATCCCATAGCAATCACTGCTAATTTATTATGTTTTAGCCTACGCCAAGCATCCTGAAGAAAAGATAGTGCTGGCTTTTGTATCTTTTCTTGTGAGTCAGAGCTACCTGCTCCCACAAGTTGAAATGATTTTGTATCTTCTAGCATAACACTCTCCTATCCCAAACGCACGCGCGGATCGGCAATACTAATAATAATATCGGTGATCAAAATAGCCACCATAAGCATCAAGGCATAGACAATGGTTGTTCCCATAATGACAGGATAATCCTTTGTCGGAATCGAAGAAACGAATTGTTGCCCGATTCCAGGAATGGAAAAAATCTGCTCAATCAAGGCTGAACCTGTCAAAATATTAGCTGCCATAGGTCCCACAAGGGTCAATACCGGAATCATGGAATTACGGTAAGCATGTTTTTTGGTCACTTGACGCTTACTCAAACCTTTAGCTCTAGCTAGCTGAATATAATCTGAATTCAAGGTTTCAATCATCTCGCTTCGGAAAAAACGTGTCACTTGAGCAAAAACAGGTATCGCTAAGGCCAAAGTTGGCAAAACGGTCTGTCCAAAAGTACCCCAACCAGATAACGGTAAAAGAGCCCATTTGAATCCAAAATAGTCCAATAGTAACAAACCAATAATGAAGGCAGGTACCGATATTCCAAGCGTAGAGACCACACTCAAGACCCCATCAATTTTGTTATTTTTGTTACGAGCTGAAACTGCCCCAACAAAAAGTCCTGAGGTGATTCCAACCACCAATGCTTGCAAGCCCAAGTGAACAGAAACGCCCAAACGTTGACTGATAAGTTTTGTCACCGATTGGTTGATAGACTGGTAGCTGGTGCCAAAATCACCGTGCAATATATTGACCAGATAAGTTAGGTACTGTTGCCACAAGGGTTTATCCAAACCATATTGTTTATTCATCATGGCAATCATTTCATCCGTTAATTTCGGATTATTATAAGGTGTTCCTGGCATGACCTGCATCAGGAAGAACGAAAGGGTCACAACAACCCAAAGTGTAGCTAATAAAATGGCCACACGTTTTAATAGATATTTTGTCATATTTTCCCTCTAACAAAAGCAAGAACTGGCTATCACCAATTCTTGCCATATTTCGTTACAATAGCCTTTTAAAACCTATCCTTAAAGCTGTTTGATCATCTCTATACAGACGTTTTAGTTTTCTTGCTATGACGCATTTGGATCTTATTTTTTGTAGGCGTATGTAAAGTCAACATTTAAACCAGTAGTGTTACGGATGAGTCCTTTTAGGCTAGGATTTTGTAAGCCTTGGCCGCTACGGAAGTAAAGTGGGTTATAGTTAGCTGCTTCATAAAGAGCTTTTTCACCTTCTTTATAATCATCTGCAGCTGCTTTAGTGTCTAAAGCATCAGTTGTTAAAGCTTTTTCATAAGCATTATCAAAGGCTTGGTTTGAGAATTTACCGTAGTTATAAGAAGAATCTGATTTCATCAAACCATAGAAAGTTGATCCTTCTGGATAGTCACCACCCCAAAGAGCAACAGCCACTTCAAAGTTTTGATTTTTAGTATCTTCTAACCTTTGTTTGAATGGCACAAATTTTTCTTCAACGGTCAAACCTGGAAGAACACTTTCCCAAGTTTCCTTGATGTAGTCAATCATGGCTTTGGCAACAGGATTGTCCGCATCTGCTGTAATCGTTAGTTTAAGTGAGTCTTTTCCTAATTCTGAAAGCCCCTCTTTGAAGAGTTTAGCAGCTTCTTTTTCATCATATTTGTAACCAGGTGAAACGTGTTTGGTTAAATCAGTACCATCTTTAAGTTTAGCTAAGCCAGTTGGTACAATAGCAGTCGCTGCTTTTGATCCAGTGTCTACAGCTGCTGAGACAATGCCTTTACGGTCAGTAGCCAAGTTCAGTGCTTGACGGATTTTAAGATTTGATAAGCCTTCAACAGAGCCAGTTTGGTTGTAGACCATATAAGCTGTGGTAGCTTCTAAGACAGGAATAGCATCTTTGTTCTTTTTGTTAGCATTATAGATAGCTGGTGTTCCTGAGATATTAGCAAAGTCTAGCTTACCTTGCTTATACATTTGAACGGCTGTATCTGGTTTTTTAACAGTTTGAATTTTGATGGTTTTTGTTTTGACATGCTTAGCATCCCAGTAGTTTTTGTTTTTAACCAGTTTAAAGCTTCCGCTTGTTCCATTCCAGTCTTTAACTGTATATGGTCCTGAGTAAATTTGTTTATCTGAAGATGTGCCGTAGTCTTTGCCAGCTTCCTTAACAAAAGATTCTTTTTGTGGTACAAAGTTACCAAATGAAAGCAAGCTCTTAAATTGTGGTGCTGGTTTAGTTAAAGTAAAGATAACTTTATCGCCATCAGCTTTAACACCTAGTGAGCTCAAATCGCTATTTTTACCACTATTGATTTCTTCTGCATTTTCAAGATGAGCTTCTGTTGCTAGATAAGCATATTCAGAGGCGGTAGCAGGATCAACCATACGTCTCCAAGTATAAACAAAATCTTCGGCTGTTAATTTACTGCCATCAGACCACTTTAGGTTATCTCTTAAAGTTGCGGTGTAAGTTAAGCCATCTTCTGAAACTTCTACTTTTTTAGCTAAATCAGGTTGTAATTTTCCTTTTTCATCTGCACGAAGAAGGTTACTCCCTGAGTTACCAATGGCTAGACCAGAATAGGTATCTGTATTCTTTGAAATATCCAAGGTGATAATTTCAGTCGGAGTGTACCAGCTAATTTCATCCTTGTTAGAGGACGTAGCCGTTGATTTATTGCCACATGCCATTAAAAGGACGGCAGAGGCAAGGGTTAATGTGCCGAATCCAACACGTTTCCATGTAGCTGATTGTAATCTTGTCATATAAAGACCTCCTAGTGAAATGATCAAATAAATTGATAGATTAAATTATATCACAATTCTTAAAAAAGGAAACACATTTATCTGAAAATTTTTTATTTTATTTTTATGTTTTTTGATAAATTTTTTTCATCTATAAATAAGCGTTTTAAAAGCATTTTATTCATAAATAATCACAACACATGAATAAATTAATAAAAATCCACTCAAAAAGTTGAGCGGATTTTTATTTTCTAATAATTGTGTAGGTAGTTATCAATTTCCCATTGTGAGACAAATGTGGCATAAGATGCCCATTCAATACGTTTTGCTTCTAAGAAGTTAGTGTAAATATGACTACCAAGTGCGGCTTGAACCACTTCATCTTTTTGAAGAGCTTTTAGGGCATTATGCAAAGTAGATGGCAGATCCACAATACCAGCTGCATTACGTTCTTCCACAGACATGGTATAGATATTAGCTTCCACTGGTTGTGGTGCTTCAATTTTATTGATGATACCATCCAAACCAGCTTCCAAAAGAACAGCCAAGGCTAAATAAGGATTAGCTGTCGGATCCACCGAACGCAATTCCAAACGGGTTCCCATACCACGTGATGCCGGAACGCGGATAAGTGGTGAGCGGTTACTTCCTGCCCATGCCACATAAACAGGTGCTTCATAGCCTGGAACAAGACGTTTGTAAGAATTCACTGTTGGGTTAGTGATAGCTGTGTAGTTATAAGCATGCTTCATCAGTCCACCTAAGAAGTAGTAAGCGTCGTCTGACAGTTTCATGCCACGTTTATCGTGTTCATCATAAAAAGCATTTTGACCATCTTTGGTAAACAAGGACATATTACAGTGCATTCCTGAGCCAGCAATACCAAATTTAGGTTTCGCCATGAAAGTAGCATACAGGCCATGTTCACGGGCAATGGTTTTTACGACTAACTTAAAGATTTGAATATTATCACAAGCTTTTAACACATCGGCGTATTTAAAATCAATCTCGTGTTGTCCGACAGCGACCTCATGGTGACTAGCTTCTACTTCAAAGCCCATTTTGGTCAAAACATTCACAATTTCACGACGCGTATTATCCGCTAAGTCAATTGGTGCCAAATCAAAGTAACCACCATTGTCATTCACTTCAAGTGTTGGATTACCTTTTTCATCCATTTTAAATAAGAAGAATTCTGGTTCTGGTCCCAAATTGAAAGACTGATAACCAACTTCTTCCATATGTTTCAAAGCTTTTTTCAAGTTGCCACGAGGGTCCCCTGCAAAAGGTTTGCCCTCAGCTGTGTAGATATCACAGATTAAACCTGCAACAGCACCATTTTCATCTCCCCAAGGGAAAACAATCCAAGTGTCTAAATCAGGATACAAATACATATCTGATTCATTGATACGCACAAACCCTTCAATTGAAGAGCCATCAAACATGGCTTTGTTGGATAAGACTTTATCTAATTGTTCTTCAGTTGCTGGAATTTCGACATTCTTCATAATTCCCATGATATCAGTGAACATTAAGCGAAGGAAGGTCACATTTTTTTCTTTGACTTCGCGACGAATGTCAGCTGCTGTGATTGCCATTGAATAGGTCTCCTTTAAAATCATTCTAAGTATCGCTTAGATACGAAAATTGCCAATATGTTGTGAAGGGGTTGAAAAACCACTTTGATTGAGAAGCTCATCATGCAAGATACGTCTCACGTCAGCATCAGTCAAGGCTTTTTGCTTTTGCAACAAGCGGTCTTGACGACGAGCGTATTCACGCTTTATCGCTGCAATGTTTAGACCTTCATTTAAAAAATCTTTGATTTCTAATAGTCTATCCATATCATTTAACGAAAACATCCGGCGATTACCATCTGTTCTCTCAGGCTTTATCAGCTCTTGATCTTCATAATAACGAATTTGTCTCGCTGAGAGATCCGTTAACTTCATGACCGTGCCAATAGGGAAGACTGCCATTGAGCGTCTCAATTCTTTTTCTTTCATGACGAACTCCTTTCACCCCCTTATTATAGGCTGAATTGTTTTAGCTGTCAAGTATATATGTTAGGTTTTCTAACATCATTTCAAGTATTTTTTACCAAACCACTTATTTTTAATCAAATCCACGTCAGTATTGACTAAAATAGCAATAAAGACCCCACAAAATGTCTCAAAAACTCGAGAAATAACATATATAAAGGTCTGTCCTGTAGGAATGGATAAGGTGATAATCAGCAGTGCCGCAACTGCTCCAATAATTCCAGACTTATTGCCAAAGGCCACATTAAACATAATCGTTAACATGGTTAAAATAGGAACTAATATCAGGGTGACTAGCATGTGCTGATGAAAAAGAGCATTGAAAAAATAAAAAATCAAAGCTAGAATTCCACCAATCGTATTTCCAATAATTCTGGAAAAACCAAAAGAAACAGTTCTATCAAAATCTTCTCTCAAACTAAAAACAGCTGTCAAGACGCCAATCTGTAAGCCTTCTAAATCAAAGAAGGAAAATAGGAGTAAAACAAGAAAGACTGCCAAACCTGTCTTAAAGGTTCGCATGCCAATTTTAAATTTTGTAGGATCAAACCGATACTTCATCTGTACTTAGGCCTCATTTATTTTCTATCCATTATAGATACTGTTTATTCTAACATGATTGCCAAAACTTGAAAACTAATTACCGAAAAAGAATAAGAAAGGTTCGGCATCCCAGAACGAAAATCGTAGAACACTTACCTTTTTCATCTCATACAAAAAAAGGCCGCGAGCGACCTTTTCTCTAACATTCCAGGGTTGTTCCTTTTCTACAAAATCAGGATTTTGCAGAGACTTGCAACAGATGGAAGTTTATTTTTCTGTTAAGGCAGATAATCCTGGTAATTCTTTACCTTCTAATAATTCCATTGATGCACCACCACCTGTTGAGATCCATGAGAATTTATCTGCACGACCAAGGTTGATGGCAGCAGCTGCTGAATCACCACCACCGATAATTGATTTAACACCTGGTTGTTTAACGATAGCATCCATTACACCGATTGTACCAGCTTGGAAGTCAGGGTTTTCAAAGACACCCATTGGTCCGTTCCAAACAACGGTTTTAGCACCTTCAAGGGCTTCTTCAAATTTAGTGATTGATTTAGGACCGATATCCAAACCAAGGAAGCCTTCAGAAACAGCTTCACCTTCAGTATCACGAACAACATCGTAACCTGCAAAAGCGTTAGCTTCTTTAGAGTCAACTGGCAAGATCAATTTGCCATTAGCTTTTTCAAGAAGTGATTTGGCAACATCAAGCTTGTCTTCTTCAACAAGTGAGTTACCAATTTCGATACCTTGGGCTTTGTAGAAGGTATAAGTCATTCCACCACCGATAAGAACTTTATCAGCTTTGTCAAGAAGGTTTTCGATAACACCGATTTTATCTGAAACTTTTGAACCACCAAGGATTGCTACAAATGGACGTTCTGGAGTTTCAACAGCTTCTTTGATATAAGCAATTTCGTTTTCCAAAAGGAATCCAGCTACTGCTTTATCAACGTTTGCTGAGATACCAACGTTTGAAGCATGAGCACGGTGAGCTGTACCAAAAGCATCGTTTACAAAGATACCATCTCCAAGTGATGCCCAGTATTGACCAAGTTCAGGATCATTTTTAGATTCTTTTTTACCGTCAACATCTTCAAAACGAGTGTTTTCTACCAATAGGACTTGACCGTCTTCAAGCGCATTGATAGCATCTTCAAGTTCTGCACCACGTGTAGCACCTAGGAAAACAACCTCTTGACCAAGTTTTTCAGCTAAGTTTTTAGCTACTGGCGCTAAAGATTTGCCTTCTTTGTCTGCTTCTTCTTTAACACGTCCTAAGTGAGAGAAAAGAATCGCACGACCGCCATTTTCAATAATATACTTGATAGTAGGAAGAGCTGCCGAAATACGGTTATCATTAGTGATAACACCATCTTTTAAAGGTACATTAAAGTCAACACGAACAAGAACTTTTTTTCCTTTTAAGTCGATATCTTTAACAGTCATTTTAGCCATATGAATAGACTCCTTAATATTTTTGATATTATCTATTATATCACAATTCTCTTGAGAAAGTTAAAATATGAAAACAATAAAATAATTATTTCACAAATTTTCATAGATTCTGAAATCTCATTTTTACTTTTTCGATTTAAACAATTGCTTTAGTTTCCAAAAGCTTCTAAAGCCTTCTCACTAGCCTTAACTTGCCCTTTGCCATCTAATTTTTCACCTTTGTATACAGCACTCTCCCATGAGCCATACATTGGATTAGGGAAAATGATAAACTTGTTTCCAAATTCTTGGTGAAGTTGATCTAACAGTGTTTGACGGTCTTCTTTTGATGTCTTAGAGAATTCAGCAAAGTCTACTAAGTTATCACCAAATAATAGGGCTAAATTAGTTGTTTCCATAACTTTTTGGCGACGAGACTCTTTAGAAGTCATGCCATCTTCATAGAATAAGAAATGCTCTTTTCCTTGCACAGGAATACCTTCTTTTTCTAGATTTTCCATTGTAGGGTCTACTTGCTTAGTTGTTCGGTCAGAAACATAGTAGATTTGAACCCCTTTATCATTAGCATATTGTAAGAAATCTTTAGCTCCTGCTACTGGTTTTGCTGATTTTTCTTGAACCCATAAATCCCATGACTCTGGAGAAAAAACCAGTTCCTTCTTTGATATTTTTGGCCTGATAAGGACTATTGTCCAAAACAGTTTCGTCAATATCTAGAACAATAGAATAAGGTTTTTCGCTTGGTTTAGCCAAAAGACTATCTAGACGGTCTTTGGCCACTTGATAACCTTGTAAATAAAGAGCCTTTGCTTCTTCAGACTGTTGATACCATAGCACTGACATGGTATTTTCTTTAGACCGCAATTGGTCATTTGATAAACGAAGTACTTGCTCTTTCTTAGGCTCCTTTGGAGCAACCGCTTTTTTATTGTCCTTGACGGAACATCCAGTTACCAATACAAGTGACACACTAAGTGAGACAAGGCTAAGAAGCTTCTGTGATTTCATAATATCCTCCTATTTGAAAACTTTCTTAAGCATGGTTAATTTTTAACCACCTTCCATTGTATTACCATAAGAAGAGATTGTCAACCAGAGGAAAAGAATTAGATAAGGTAAAATTTTTGTCGACTAAAATAAAAAAAAGAAACCTAGATTAACTAGGTTTCTAAAATGAATTATTTAGCAATTTTTGCAAAGTACTCAAGAGTACGTACAAGTTGTGCTGTGTAAGACATTTCGTTGTCATACCATGAAACAACTTTAACTAATTGTGATCCGTCAACTTCCATAACTTTAGTTTGAGTTGCGTCAAACAATGAACCGTATGAAATACCAACGATATCTGAAGAAACGATTGGATCTTCAGTGTATCCGTAACTTTCGTTTGCAGCAGCTTTCATAGCAGCGTTAACTTCTTCTACAGAAACGTTTTTATCAAGAGTTACTACCAATTCAGTTACTGATCCAGTTGGAACAGGAACACGTTGTGCAGCACCGTCAAGTTTACCGTTAAGTTCAGGGATTACAAGTCCGATAGCTTTAGCAGCACCAGTTGAGTTAGGTACAATGTTTGCTGCTGCAGCACGAGCACGACGAAGGTCACCACCACGGTGTGGTCCGTCAAGAACCATTTGGTCACCAGTGTAAGCATGGATTGTAGTCATCAAACCTTTTTGGATACCAAATGAATCATGAAGTGCTTTAGCCATAGGAGCTAAACAGTTTGTAGTACATGAAGCACCTGAGATAACTGTTTCAGATCCATCAAGGATATCATGGTTAGTGTTAAATACAACTGTTTTAACATCGTTTCCACCAGGAGCAGTGATAACAACTTTTTTAGCACCGTTTGCATGTAAGTGTTTTTCAGCAGCTTCTTTTTTAGCGAAGAAACCAGTTGCTTCAAGAACGATTTCTACACCGTCAGTTGCCCAGTCAATGTTTTCTGGATCACGTTCTGCAGAAACTTTGATGAAGTTTCCGTTCACTTCAAATCCACCATCTTTAACTTCAACAGTTCCGTCAAAACGACCTTGAGTTGTATCGTATTTCAACAAGTGTGCAAGCATGTTTGGATCTGTAAGGTCGTTGATACGAGTTACTTCAACACCTTCAACATTTTGAATACTACGGAACGCAAGACGTCCGATACGACCAAAACCGTTAATACCAACTTTAACTACCATTAGTGATTTCCTCCTTATGAAAATCAAAAGAATTATTATAAAGGGATTACTCCCTACCCATTGTGAAAAGATTAACTTGCAGTCCTTTGCAATAACCCTTCAACAAATCTATTATATAACTATTTCAGAAAAAATGCAAACAAATTCGTTGTTTTCATAAAAGCAAACCCTTTATTTTCAAGGGAATCAGAGGCTTTAAAGAGATTCTAAAACCTTTAATGAAGCTAAAAAATTCCCTTTCTTCTCTTCTGTCTCTATCTCCCATTTTTGTTTTTTACATCTTTTTTTGTTCTATAAAACAAGAAAAAAGAGCAGATAAGCTCTGCTCTTTTTTTGGGATTATTATTCCCCTTTGTTTTTCTTGATGATTTCTTCTTGAACTGATTTAGGAACATCTTCATAGTGGTCAAATACCATCATGAAAGTACCACGTCCTTGAGTAGCAGAACGAAGAACAGTTGCGTAACCAAACATTTCAGCAAGTGGAACGTAAGCACGAACGATTTGGCTGTTACCGTGTGCTTCCATACCATCTACACGTCCACGACGAGCAGTTACGTGTCCCATAACATCACCTAAGTTATCTTCAGGTGCTGTGATAGTAACAAGCATCATTGGCTCAAGGATAGCTGGTTGTGCTGACTTAGCTGCTTCTTTAAGAGCAAGAGATGCTGCAATCTTGAAGGCAGTTTCAGATGAGTCAACATCATGGTATGATCCATCGTAAAGCTTAGCTTTAACGTCAACCATTGGGTAACCTGCAAGAACACCGTTTGCCATAGACTCAACAAGTCCTTTTTCTACAGCTGGGATGAATTCACGAGGAACCACACCACCAACGATAGCATTTTCAAACTCAAATCCTTTACCTTCTTCATTTGGTGTAAATTCAATCCAAACATCACCGAATTGACCTTTACCACCAGATTGGCGTTTGAAGAATCCACGAGCTTGAGTAGAAGCACGGAATGTTTCACGGTAAGATACTTGAGGAGCACCTACGTTTGCTTCAACTTTGAACTCACGACGCATACGGTCAACAAGAACGTCAAGGTGAAGCTCACCCATACCAGCGATAACTGTTTCACCAGTTTCAACGTTTGTTTCAACACGGAAAGTTGGATCTTCTTCAGCAAGTTTTTGAAGGGCAACACCCATCTTATCTTGGTCAGCTTTAGATTTTGGCTCAACCATCAATTGGATAACTGGTTCTGGAACTTCGATTGACTCAAGAATAACTTTTGCTTTTTCATCAGTCAATGAATCACCAGTTGTAGTGTCTTTCAAACCAACAGCGGCAGCGATATCACCAGCATAAACTGTTTCGATTTCTTGACGGCTGTTTGCGTGCATTTGAAGGATACGTCCGATACGCTCACGTTTACCTTTTGATGTATTCATAACGTAAGAACCGCTATTAAGAACACCTGAGTAAACACGGAAGAATGTCAAACGACCTACGAATGGGTCAGTCATGATCTTGAAGGCAAGGGCAGCAAATGGCTCTTCGTCAGAAGCTGGACGCTCTTCTTCTGCATCTGTATCTGGGTTGATACCTTTGATAGCAGGGATATCAAGTGGGCTTGGAAGGTATGCGATAACCGCATCAAGCATCAATTGAACACCTTTGTTTTTGAAGGCAGAACCACAAAGTACTGGGAAGAATTCAACATTGATTGTTGCTTGGCGAATACCTGCGATCAATTCGTCGTTAGTGATTTCTTCACCTTCAAGGTATTTCATCATTAATTCTTCATCAGTTTCAGCAACTGCTTCGATTAATTTTTCACGGTATTCTTGTGCTTGTTCTAAGTATTCTTCTGGAATATCTTCTTCAAGAATACCTGTACCAAGGTCGTTAGTATAGATTTCTGCTTTCATCTTGATCAAGTCAATGATACCACGGAAGTCATCTTCAGCACCGATTGGCAATTGAATTGGATGAGCATTTGCTTGAAGACGGTCATGAAGTGTTTGTACTGAGTAAAGGAAGTCAGCACCAATTTTATCCATTTTGTTAGCAAATACGATACGTGGAACACCGTATTCAGTTGCTTGACGCCAAACTGTTTCAGTTTGAGGCTCAACACCTGATTGTGAGTCAAGAACGGTTACCGCACCGTCAAGAACACGTAGGGAACGTTGTACTTCGATGGTGAAGTCCACGTGTCCTGGTGTGTCGATGATGTTAACACGATGTCCATCCCATTGTGCAGTTGTCGCAGCAGATGTGATAGTTATACCACGTTCTTGCTCTTGCTCCATCCAGTCCATTTGTGATGCACCTTCGTGTGTTTCACCGATTTTATGAATTTTACCAGTGTAGTAAAGGATACGCTCTGTTGTAGTTGTTTTACCAGCATCGACGTGAGCCATGATACCGATATTACGAGTTTTTGCAAGTGAAAATTCGCGAGCCATGTGTTTCTCCTATTTTTTTAGTTTACTCTTTATTATAGCATTATTTATAAAAAACGGATAGGCAGGACCTACCCGTTTGATAAATGTTCGTTTTTAAATGGTTCCTTTAGAAAGCCAACCTTTTAAAGGCAAAGGCACTAAAGTTAGCCAATGGTTGATCTTACCAACGGAAGTGAGCAAAGGCACGGTTAGCTTCAGCCATTTTGTGAGTATCTTCACGTTTCTTAACTGATGCACCAGTGTTGTTTGCAGCATCCATGATTTCTTTAGCAAGACGATCTTTCATAGTGTGTTCACCACGAGCACGTGATGCATTTACCAACCAACGAAGTCCTAGAGTTATACGACGTTCTGGACGAACTTCAACTGGGACTTGGTAGTTAGAACCACCAACACGGCGTGCACGTACTTCAAGTACAGGCATGATGTTGTCCATAGCTGTTTCAAATACTTCAAGAGCGTCATTTCCTGTTGCTTCTTTGATAGCAGTGAAAGCATCGTAAACGATAGTAGCTGCTGTACCACGTTTACCATCAAGCATAACACGGTTGATAAGACGTGTTACGATTTTTGAGTTATACAATGGATCTGGTAATACTTCGCGTTTAGGCGCTTGATTTTTACGACTCATTTTTTCTTATCCCCCTTCTATTATCCTTTAGGACGTTTAGCACCGTATTTAGAACGGCCTTGTTTACGGTCAGCAACACCTGCAGTATCAAGTGCTCCACGAACGATATGGTAACGTACCCCTGGAAGGTCTTTTACACGTCCACCACGGATAAGAACAACACTGTGCTCTTGCAAGTTGTGTCCGATACCTGGGATGTAAGCTGTAACTTCAATAAGGTTGCTCAAACGTACACGAGCGAATTTACGAAGGGCTGAGTTAGGTTTTTTAGGTGTCATTGTTCCAACACGAGTTGCAACTCCACGTTTTTGTGGCGCAGCAATTTTAGTTTGAACTTTTTTGTGACTGTTGTAACCAATGTTCAAAGCTGGTGAATCTGATTTTTCAATTTTAGATTTACGTGGTTTACGTACCAACTGGTTAATTGTAGGCATCTACATTCTCCTGTGTTTTTTATTTTTGGTTGATATAGCACTTGGTGACAGCCTATATCCGGTGCACTTTTTGCAACAATTGTCAGCACGTCTCTGTACACTTTTGAGAGACCAAAAGTAAAAAGTACCGTCTAATATAATAACATAGACGGTACTTGATGTCAAACTGTTTTTACTCTTTTAGAGTATTATTCACTATCTTTTTTTAATTTTGCTCCAGTCAAACCGACCGCAGCTAACATAACGACTCCCGCTTTCAAAGCACGTTCCGTGCTTTCTTTTGGATCGGATGTCATATTGCTTGTTGTTGAAGAGCCTGCGCCATAAGAAGTGCTTGCGGCTGGAGCCATTGGGTTAGTAGCTGAAGCTTGTGACGTATTAGCTTTCGCTGCTAAGATATCACTGGCTTGTTCAACCATAGCACCTGCTGCTAGACCTGTGCTTTCAGCAACCAGTTGTGCCGTACGACTAAAAGAACGCTTAGTCACTTGTCTGGCAATCTTCTTAAGAGTTTCGGTACTGAGGACTTCTTCAGTTTCTTCAGTAGGAATCGCTTCAAACTCACTTTCTTCTTGTGAAGATGCTTTTAGCATTCTTGGTTCTGCAAATGGAAAGAGGTTGTTGCGCAAGACACCAAAAGGTCGGAATTGATTGTTTTGCGCTAAGGAATGAAGCAAGGTTAATCGTTGCTCAGCTGTTGCAATGGATGACTGTAAATCAGCCTTATGATCTTGTAACTTTTGTAGGTTATCTTTAGCAGTGATTAATTGAGCGCTTGTCAAACGTAAAGCTAGTTTCATTTTATTTAATTTTTGATGAAGTTTTACTTTACCGCTTGAACTTGTCGTTAATTCAAGCAAGGTCTCTAAGTGGGCTTTTCTTGTTTTTAGACTAGCCATCTTATCAACTTTCTTAGCAAGATCTGACTCTAAATGATGCAACGCTACTTTTGAAGAAGCTAATGTTGCTAGTGCTTTATCAAGTTTTCCTTGCAAAGCTACTTGTTCTTCTTTAGCTTTTAGCAGTTGAGTGCGTAAGGCTCCTTTAGAATCTGATAACCCTTCCACACGTTTATTGAGTTGGCTTGATTTTTCTTGGCTAAGCGCTAACTTTTCTTGCAAGGCATCAACTTTTGCTTGAATTGACTTAATTGATGCTTCTGATGACAGATGAGATAAGCGTGACTGTAAGTTAACCATTCTCGCTTTAATGGTCGCGATATTACTTTTCAAGAGCTGTGTTCTTGCCGAATCATTGACAAGTTGGCTTGTTTTGGCAATTGGTGTTTTGCTAAAACGATTAGCATCAAGAATATTAGATTCTGGGAAAATCACAAAGTGCTCATTCATTGATTGCACATTACTCGTTGAAAAACCTAGATAAATCGGTGCATTTGGATTGGTTTTATCAACCCTTAAGAGGTTGACCGCATGTCCATACACATTGCCGTGCAAGTTATCTGTAAAGAGCATGTAGCGAATACTGTCAAAAATACCTCGCTTGATACCATTTACCGTGTGAATATCGTTGAAATAACCAACATTTTCATACATGTTGTCATCGTTAGGACGAAGTCCTACAGCTGCTGCAGAGGCTTCAATAATGGTCTTGTCATGAGGACCTACTCCATAATGACCATTACGGCCTGGTTGACCATAGATAAATGACGGACGAAAATCACCATGTGTCTTTTTATATTCTTTTGTCAAAAGGCGGGCAAATTCTTGAGAGCCTTCTGTAACAATAACTGGAACTAAGCCTAGTTGTTGACGAACAGAGTTAATAAGATCCGCAGCGAATTGTCCTAATTCATTTTGGATTTCTGGGCTAAGATTATCAGGGTCAACTATCCGATCCAAATCACTTGGAATATCAACATAGTTGTTAATATGATGACCTGGAGTTGCTTTAGTGATGATAGTCTCTGCATTGTCATAGTAGTAACGGTTGTAATTAGCGGTACCAATGTAACCACTAGCTGTCAGTTTTTTGATTTCTTCAAAAGGATAACCTTCTGGAACCTTCATGACGTTACTGCCTGAAACATTTACTTGACGACTTGGCTGATTAGCTACTAGTTTACTTAATTCAACTTCTTTTTCACGTAAGGCTGCTTCATTACTCAACAAGTCCTGCTGCAACAACGACTTTGTGGTTTCTTCGATTGTAGCTAAGTCTGACTTAGCTTTTTCAAGGTCTTGAGCTAAGGATTTGACAGCATGACTAGCTTCGTTAGCTTGAGAAGTAACTGCCTCAGGCTGGCTAATCATATCATTTAAGCTAGCCACTTTCTGGTCAACAGCCGACAATTCTTTAGCTAATTGACTAGCTTGGGCAGCTTCACTTGCTACACGCTCTTCTTGCGCAAGACGATTACTTTCTTCTGTTGTTAGCTCTGCTTGAGATTGAACTAGCTGATTCGTTGTTGAGGTAAGGGAAGCTTGAGTTTTATCTCTTTGCGTCGCCAATTCCTCATCACTAACTGTGACAACTGATTGAAGGGCTTTTTCAGTATTGTCAACTGTAGCCGTTTCATTGTTTTTCAACGTTTCTAGTAAGGCAACTTCTGATTCTGCATGTGCAATTTCTGAATCAACATATTTTAATTCTCTTTTTTGTTGACCAATTTGACGATCAACATTTTCAACAGCTGCTAAGGCTTCATCCAAAGTTTCTGGTTTGATGAGATTATCATCATTTGCATTTGTAGCCTGTGTATCATTTGTTTTGACGTCATCTGCTTTGACTTGATGAGATACCCCCACGCTTGCGCTTAGTAGGGCGATTGTCGACGTTAAAGCGATCTTATTTTTGACGTGACTTGACTTTGGATTTTCTAATTCCATGCTTACTCCTTTTCTAACTGTAATGATATTGGTTATTATTTATCGAAAATATTTCCCAGTTCAACGACGACATTGTTATTTTTAACATCAATTTCTGAAACTTTTAAGAGTGATTTAAAAGCCATTTGATCTCTTTGAGATTGAGCATTTTCTGCAAAGACAGCAACACCAACCAAGGTACTATCAAATTCTGCTAATAAGCTAATCATACCGGTGATGGTTCCTCCACCTTTTAAGAAGTCATCCACAATCAAAACACGACTATTGGGTTTTAAACTGCGTTTTGATAAGAACATCTTCTCGATACGATCACTTGAAGCACTAGCATAGTTGACAGATACTGTTGAGCCTTCTGTGATTTTTAAATCACGTCTCACGATTACAAAAGGAACATTCAAGATGTTAGCTACCGCATTGGCTAGCGGAACACCCTTGGTAGCGACTGTCATAACAGCGTCAATCTTTTGCCCTTTAAAGGCATTAGCGATAATACGGCCGATATTTTGTAAAATCTTTGGTGTACTTAGTAAATCTGAAAGGTAGATATAGCCACCTGGTAAAATGCGGTTATTTTCCGAAAGACGTTGACATAGGTCCTCTACAATAGCACGTGCCTCTGCTTCAGAAATGCTAGGTGTAAAAATCACACCACCACTTGCTCCTGTTAGCGTATCGATGTCACCAATATTAGCTTCTTCGAAAGCTTTTTTGATGATTGCGATATCCTCAGAAATAGAAGACTTGGCAGCTTCATACTTGGTTGCAAAGGTATTTAAACTGGTCAATTTATAAGGATTGTTAATCAAGTAATTAGAGATAACAACCATACGTTCACTTCGTCTTAATTTCATAATTTCCCCATTTTTATGTACTTTCTACTATTATATCATAAAGTCAATAAAAAACGAACATTCCATACAAGAAATGTCCGATTTTTCTTCAGATTAAGCGTCATATTTCGGTTTGTAGAAGGAACGATTATCCATAGCAAAAATACGGTTAGTCATTTCACCTTCTCCGACACGACTTAGTGCTGTTGTCATCATCATCATATTAGCATCAATATTGTCAATCATGTGAATGATTTCAGCTTCCATAATGCGCGGTCTAACAGGACTTCCATACTCCAATTGACCGTGGTGACTCAAAATCACGTGACGCAAAACAATGACCTCTTCTTTGGTATCATCAATAGATAACTCAGCCAATACTTTGGTAATTTCTTCGTTGATTAGCGCAATATGGCCGATTAAGTTGCCTCGCACCGTATACTCAGTATTGTCAGGTCCTGTTAGTTCAAGTACTTTAGCTAAGTCATGAAGCATGATTCCTGCAAAGAGCAGGCTTTTATTGAGTTCTGGATAGATGTCACCAATAGTATCGGCCAAACGCACCATAGTAGCTGTATGGTAAGCCAAACCTGATTCAAAAGCATGATGATTGGTTTTGGCAGCTGGATAAGTAAAGAATTCTTTATCAAATTTGCGATAAAGGGCTCTGACAATGCGTTGCCATGTGGCATTTTCAATTTTAAAGAGCATCTGATCAAGGTAATCATGGACCTCTGACACACTAACTGGGGCTTTTTCTTTAAAGTCTTTAGGGTCATTAGGCTCACCAGGACGAACATTTCTTAGGGTAATTTGATTAACCTGAGGGGTCCCATTATAGACCTCGCGTCGCCCTTTCATAAAGACCACTTTACCAGCTACGTATTCTTCAACATTGTATGGTTGGGCATCCCACAGGTTACCTGAAATTTCTCCTGTATCGTCTTGAAAAGTAAAGTTAATAAAGTCTTTACCTGCTCGTGTTTTTCGGACGTCAGCTGATTTGATCAAGTAAAACCCTTCAAAAAGCTGGTCTTTTTTCATTTGATTAATTTTCATGGTCTTCCTCTTCTAATAAGGGCATATCTAATAAGGATTGGGTGGATTGATCTTGATAACTTTCAACCGTATTTAAGGCTCTAACAATGGCATTTGTACGGGTTGAGAGCAACTGCTCCAGGGTATTATTGGCCGTATTGATTTGCTTTTGAGCTTTACTCAATAAGCCGCCAAATTTTTCAAATTCTACCTTCACATTCCCCAAAATCTTGCTGATATCATCGGCATTTTTTTGAACATTAAGGGTTTTGAAGCCAACCGAAAGAGAATTAAGCAAGGCTGATAGAGTAGAAGGTCCTGCTACGACAATATTTTCTTCTCGCCGAAGGGCATCAAAAAAACTGGCGTTTCTAACCACTTCTGAATAAAGGCCTTCGGTTGGTAAAAACATAATACCAAAATTAGTGGTTTCTGGTGGATTGAGATACTTCTTGTTGATGTCTTTAGCAAATCGTTTGATAGCTACTAAAAGGGCTTTCCGACTGCTTTCAATAGCGTTTTTATCGCCTAGTTCATAAGCGTCTTCTAAACGGTAATAATCCTCTAAAGGAAACTTAGAGTCAATAGGGAGGTAGATATAGTCCCCTTGGCCATTGCCTGGTAGTTTAATGGCGTATTCCACCCGTTCACTAGAACCTGAAATTGTTGGGAATTCTCTTTCATACTGACTACTTGTCATGATATCTTCGATAATTTGACCCAATTGTAGTTCTCCAAGAATTCCCCTTGTTTTGGTATTGGATAAGACTTTATTTAAGGTTCCCACATCTTGAGCAACTGTTCGCATTTCACCTAGCCCTTGGTTAACGGTTTCCAACTGTCTGGACACCGTTTCAAAAGAAGCTTGGAGGCGATTTTTTAAGGTCTGCTCTAGCTTTTCTTCAACCGTATGACGCATTTCCTCTAAGCGTTTTTCGTTAGATTCTTGCATGGTTTTGACCGATTGACTCAAGGTCTCTTGTATGGTTTGAAGGCGTTGGTCAGAACGGTCACGATTATCCGACAAGCTCTGATGCAACACTTCACGCATCTCTGTCAGCTGCTGAAAGAGTTCTGTTTGTTGACGATTAATAAGCTGACTCATATCAAGAACTTGATTTTTAGTCGCTAAATCTAACTGATAAGATAGCTGATCCGATAAATGATCAGCATGATCTTCTAGCTCTTTTTTTAAGTGTCCTTGCAGCTCCTGTACTTTTCTATAAGAAAAAAGAGCAACCGCTAGCACTGCTATTACTAAAGCTAATAGAATAATATCCATCTTAACTCCGATCTTTACTTTGGACGATGATGAGATAACCTTCTGGAACATGCACTTCAATGGGTTGATTCTTGAATTCGTTACTGGAGTAGATTTTTTTCTTAAAGAAGTTATCCTTTGTCAACTCAAACTTTGCCCCTCTGATGGCCAATTCAGCGTTACCATCTGTCATAAAGGCCACATAAGTCATGCCTTCTTCTTGAATAATCTGATGATGACCAGCAGGTCTGTAAGTCACACTATTTTGCTCATCTCTTAGAGTTAGCTGAGCCATAAAGGGAGCCAATTCTGGATCGCCAGGCAAAAAGATGTTGGATAAAAAATGATCAATCCGACCTCCAAAGGCACCAAATAGAGTCACTTGGGCCTTGGGGAAACGCTTGAAAACCTCTTTTAAAGCTAACTCGGTATCAGTATCATTTTTTTGAGGATCCGCAGTCACCAAACGCTGAGCTTTCGCTTTAATCATCGATAACTCTTCTCTTGTTACAGAGTCAAAATCACCTACTGCTATTGTCAAAGGAAGTCCGTTTTTGACTAAAAACAGACTTCCTCTATCAACTCCAACAAAATGGTCAAAATCATCTTTGACGTAGGTCAGGTCTCCACCTGCAAACATCGCTACTTTAGTCATTTAAAGCTGTCCTCAAGGTTTGAACTTGACTAACCAAGTCAGTAGCTTTGAAGAGATAAGAACCTGCAACAAAAACATTCGCTCCTGCTTGATAACAAGCTTTAATGGTTTTATCATCAACACCACCATCTACCTCAATATCAAAAGATAAACCTTTTTCTTGGCGCATCTTAACAAGAGCTCTTACTTTATCCAAACATTCTGGAATAAAGGCTTGTCCTCCAAAACCAGGATTAACGGTCATAATTAGGACTTGATCCACCAATTCTAAAAGTGGCTCAATAGCAGTCACTGGCGTTCCAGGATTAATGACCACACCTGCCTTCATGCCTGCTCCTTTAATCTTTTGCAGAGCCCCATGACTATGTAGGGTACTTTCGACATGAATGGTCATAATATCTGCTCCTGCTTGAGCATAAGCTTCCATGTAACGCTCTGGATTAACCACCATTAAATGACAGTCAAAAACAAGTTTACTGTGTTTTCGCATGCTAGCAACAACATCTGCACCAAAGCTGATGTTAGGGACAAATTGACCATCCATAATATCAATATGAACATACTCGGCATCTGTTTCTTCAATGCGCTTAAGCTCCGAAGCAAAATTAGCATAGTCTGCTGCTAGGATAGATGGTGCAATTTTAAGTGTTGACATGGAGTAGACCTACTTTCTTTTAATAACTTTTTTATATGTTTCACGTCGATCTTCAATTTCACTGAGAAACTGAAGGTAATTGTGATAGCGAACTGACCAAATAAGACCTTTATCAACGGCTTCTTTAACCGCACATTGAGGTTCATGGGTATGTGTACAAGAGCGGAATTTACAGTCATGACTAACATGACGCAAATCAGGAAAGGCTTCATTAAGGTCTTCTGCATTATCAATTTCATAATCAAGAGATGAAAATCCAGGTGTGTCCGCGATTTTACCACCGTGGGTATTGTAAAAACTAACTGCCCGAGTCGTGTGTCGACCACGGCCTAGACTGTCTGAGATTTCACCCGTTTCCAAAGCCAAATCCGGAGCTATTTGATTGAGCAAGGTTGATTTCCCAACCCCTGTTTGTCCCATAAAAACAGTGGTTTTGTCAGCTAACAGCGGCAAGAAGCTTTCCAAATCCATAACAAAATCATAGCCAATTTTTCTATAATTTCGTCCAATTTCAGCAATAGCTTGCACTTCTTCAGGATCCCTTAACAGGTCCATTTTGGAAATGTAAATAACCGGATGGATTCCCTTGTGCTCTAATAAAATCAGAAATCGATCTAAAAGGTTACTATTAAAATCGGGTTCTTTGACAGACATAATGACCACCGCCTGATCGATATTGACAATAGGAGGCCGAACCAAGCTATTTTTTCGTTGGTGAATGGCTAATATATAGCCTTCAGACTGATCATCAGCCGAAAAATCAACTAGATCTCCAACATAAGGTTTTTGTCCTTTTTGCCTAAAATTCCCACGCGCTCGCGTTTGATAGACTTGACCTTCTGACTCTACATAATAAAAACCAGCCAGAGATTTTATAATTTTACCTTGCAAATGAGCTCCCTTTTTCTTCTTATAATAATTCCATTATAACAAAAAATCTATTTCCCTTCAGTACTTTATCTCCAGAACTTCTCTTCTAAAAAAGCCCCCCTCAGTCGGCTAAGGTCAGCCATTGACAGGGGTTACTAATGTACTATTTAAAGTCCAGCTTCTTTCAATGCATCAGCTAATCGTCCAAAATCTTGAATGGAAAGGGCTTCTCCACGAATAGAAGGCTTGATATCTGCCAAAGCAAGGCCTTTTTCTAGCTTAGCTTTAGTATCCTCACTTTTTCCAAAATGGCTAGTCAAGTTGTTCCAAAGCGTCTTACGGCGATGAACAAAACCAACCTTGGAGACACGGAAAAAGAAATTTTCATCTTGCACGGAAATCAAGGGTTGGTCACGGCGCACCATTTTTAAAATAGCAGAATCGACATTTGGTGCAGGGACAAAAACGGTTCTGGGGACAATAAAGGCTACCTTAGCCGTCGTGTAATATTGCACCGCAATGGATAAGGAGCCATAAACTTTGGTATTTGGCTCAGCTGAAATACGGTCTGCTACCTCACGTTGCATCATAACAACAAACTCTTGAAACGGGATTTTGCTCTCAATTAAGTGCATCAAAATAGGGGTGGTGATGTAGTAAGGTAAGTTGGCCACCACTTTGATAGGTAAATCGGGATTTTTAAAGGCTTTAATCTGTGTTTGTAAATCCGCTTTTAAGATATCTTGGTTAATGATTTGAACATTGTCAAAATCACGCAAGGTATCCGCTAAGATAGGTACCAGACGGTCATCGATTTCAAAGGCCATGACTTCTGCAGCATTCTCTGCTAAAAATTCTGTCAAGGCACCAATACCTGGCCCAATCTCAATGACATTGACTCCCTTATCAATTTCTGCCGTGTCAACAATTTTTTGAAGGATATTAGTATCTGTCAAAAAGTTTTGACCAAAGGATTTTTTAAAGGTAAAGCCATGACGTTCGAGCACTGAACGGGTCACACTATAATCAGCAATTCTCATATTTTCTCATTTCTAAATGGTTTTTCTACGTTAGGGTGTGTCATAATCAGCCATGGCATCCTTGACTTGAGCTAGAGTAATGCCAAAGAGTTCCAATCTTTTGAGGAGCTGCTTACCATTACAATAGCCAATTCGAAGTGTTTCACCCAAATATTCACGACGTTTACGACTGTCACCACCTAGGAGCAGTCCTAATTTCACTAAGTCTTCTCTAGTGATGTCAAACTCATTTTGGTCGTCGTATGATTGGGTTACTTTGGATAAGGCTTTTTGCAAGTCTTCAAAAGAGGCATGTTCGATACCTAGTGAGCGTCCTTTTGATTTGGAACCAGGTACGGCCTCATCTCGGTTTAGAAAGGCATGACGAACAGTCGGCACGGCCTGCATAATGATTTTTCGGATGCGTTCGCCGTTATAATCAGGATCTGTAAAGACAATGACACCACGCAGCTGATTGAGGCGGTCAATTCTCTCTAGGTCAGCATCGTTAATTGCTGAGCCTCTTGTTTCATAGGTGTCAACCTCATAGAAACGTCGGAGATTAGCAGTATCATCCTTACCTTCGACGACGATGACTTCTTGAATCTTAATTTTTTTAGTCAATCTTAAAAATCCTCTTGGCATTAGCCGTCGTTACTTCCGCAATTTGTTCTGAAGTCAGACCGCGAAGCTCTGCTATTTTATCCACCACATAGCGGGTATAAGCTGTCTTATTTTCAAGACCACGTTTTGGTACAGGCGCAAGATATGGCGCATCGGTTTCGACCAGCATTTTATCTAGGGGAATGGCTTGCGCAGCTTCCTGAATGTCGGTTGCTTTTTTGAAAGTAACCACTCCAGAGAAGGAAATCAGCATACCCAGGTCGATGAATTTTTGAGCCACCTCTAAGCTTCCACTGAAAGAATGTATAATCCCAACACAGGGCCCAACACCAGCCTCTTTAATCACTTCATAGGTGTCTTCTAAAGCATCACGGGTATGGACCACAAATGGTAAATTATAATCTTTTGACAATTGGATTTGACGTTTAAAAACCTCAATTTGAATCTCTTTGGGGTCTTCCATCCAATAATAGTCCAGTCCAATTTCACCTAAGGCGATGACCTTTTCATTCTTTAAGTTGGCCACAATCATTTCTTCAATTTCAGGCGTGTAGGAACCAGCTTCTGTTGGATGCCAACCAATGGTGGCATAGACTTCTGGGTACTTGTTTGCTAAAGCTAAGGCCCTGTCAATGGTTTCTTGGTCAAAACCAACCACATTGTGGTAAGCGACGCCCATCTCTTTAGCTAAAGCCAGCTCCTCTTCTTCTTTTCCTTTAAAAGTGTCCACATTTAAGTGGGTGTGTGTATCAAATATAGGTTTCATTTCTTTTTCTATCCTTTTTGCCTCCATCTAGCTGAGGCATCTCTTTTTTATTGTACCATATCTAAGCCCCTTCTTCACCCATACTCATCAGAGTGAGTCTGATGGCAAATTGCGCTGTCTTCCTGCTTAACTTTTATGTTATACTAGGTAGGAAAAGCCTTACCCTTAGGAGTCCTGCATGAGAAAAAGCCATCGTTTAGTGACAACCATCGAAGCCGCCTTAGAACATATGACTAGCTTAGAAAAAGATATTGCTCATTTTTTTATGGAGACCGACTTACAAGCACAAGATTTGACTGCTTCCTTAATGATTAAGCGACTGCATGTCTCTCAAGCTGCATTGACACGCTTTGCTAAGAAGTGTGGCTTTTCAGGTTATAGAGCGCCTTCGCCTTTGATTACATTAACAGCTTGAAAGAAGCAGAAGATAACTTCCAATTCATTAACCTAGAGCTTACAAAGCGTGTTTTAATGGACTACAATGCCTTGATTAATAAAACCTATGATTTGGTGGATGAAGACAAGCTACAAAATCTGGCTAAATGCATAGATGCCTCCGAACGTATTTACTTCTTTGGAAAAGGCTCCTCTGCCTTAGTCGCCCAAGAAATGAAGCTGCGCTTTATGCGACTGGGAATTATTTGCGATGCCTATTCTGATACCGATGGCTTTACTTGGGCAAACAGTTTGGTCAATGAAGACTGTCTTGTCTTTGGTTTTTCCCTCTCTGGGAAGACTTCTTCTGTCATCAACGCTCTAAATCAAGCATCTAGCCGAGGTGCCAAAACCATTTTATTAACAACTCAGTCAGAAGAAGACTATCATCAAGCTTTTGAGGTGATAAAGGTCTCCTCTACACACCAGCTCAACTATGGTAATCGTGTTTCTCCTCAATTTCCCTTATTGATTATGATGGATATTATCTACGCTTATGTTCTGGCTATTGATAAAGTCCATAAAGAAAAAATCTTTAAAAATACCATTATTAATGGACAAGAAAAATCTGATTAAAAGCAAAAGGCTCCCTAAAGGGACGCCTTTTTACTTCTCGGTGTGTTTGAAGGTTTTCTCTTTTTGCCTTAAGTGATAGTAGGTACCCAAGATACCCACGCTGTTGCCATGACTAGCAAAAGTTATTTGTGTTTTTTCCGCTAAGCTAGGAACCAGATAATGAGCTAGGGAAGCTTTTAATTTTGGCGCGAGATAATCTGATTGTGCCATGATTCCTCCACCTAAAATGACATGACTAGGATTTGCCACATAGCATATGTTGGCTATTCCTTGGCCTAGGTAAGTTACCATGCGATCGATAGCTGCTATACAATGAACATCGCCGGCTTTAGCCTTTTCAAAAATCCGTCGACCATCCCACTGACTAGCTTCTTGACCATAGCGCCTAGCCACTTCATGAACCAGAGCGGTTGTTGAGGCTAAATCTTGAAATTGCCCATCTGGCAACAGCATATATCCCACTTCACAAGCAGCATATCTACTGCCATGAAAGACCTTTCCATCGACCAGCAAACAGCCACCAATTCCTGTTCCAATGGTCAAACAAATGGCCACATCAGCATCTTTTGCACTTCCTGAAATGGCTTCTGCCAAACCTGCACAGTTAACATCATTATCTATTTCACAGGGAATTTGAAAGGCTTCTTCTATCTCCTTTTTAAATTGAGTGCCTGCGTAATTAGGGATTTGTGGGCCAGAGTAAAAAATGGCTCCCTGATTAGGGTCGACCATCCCAGCTGAGGAAATGGCAACTCCTGCCAGACATTCTTTAGAATGATAATCTTCCACCAAGCCTTTGACTGTTTCTAAGATATAGGGGCCACCTTTATAAGCATGTGTAGCCTGCTCATGTTTTTCTAGAATCTGCCCTTCCTCTGAAATCAATCCGTACTTGATGGCTGTGCCACCGATATCAATGGATAGGTATTTTGCCATACTTTTCTCCTTACCAACTGTTTAACAAAAATTTTCCTTGGCACGATTAATCAATGCTGCTTCTTGACAAATCACCATATCTTCCTCTACTAAAGGAAATAGAGGTGAGCGTACCGAACCAATATCAAGGCCTTCATTTAAACGAAGCACTTCTTTGATTACCGCATACATATTGCCACGAGCAGAAACCAAGACAGCAATAATATCATTTATAGCATATTGCAATTCTTGAGCCTTTTCTAGCTCTTTATCTGCAATTAACTGATTTAAGCGTAGAAAAAGTTCAGGCATTGCCCCATAAGTTCCTCCAATACCTGCTTTAGCACCCATCAAGTGACCACCTAAGAATTGTTCATCTGGACCGTTAAAGACCATATGATCCTCCCCTCCCAGAGCAGTGAAGACTTGAATATCTTGAACTGGCATCGAAGAGTTTTTGACACCGATGACACGGTCATTTTTGAGCATCTCTTGGTAAAGACTAGGTGTCAGTGCAATTCCCGCTAATTGTGGAATGTTATAAATGACAAAATCCGTCTGAGGGGCTGCTTCTGAAATAGCATTCCAGTAAGCTGCCACCGCATAATCTGGCAAGCGGAAATAAATAGGAGGAATAGCTGCGATAGCATCGACCCCTAAACTTTCTGCATGTTTTGCCAAGGCTATACTGTCTTGACTATTATTACAGGCAACATGATTAATAATAGTTAATTTTCCTTTGGCAACAGCCATAACGTTTTCTAAAATCAACTTGCGATCCTCTAGGCTTTGGTAAATACATTCGCCAGACGAACCATTAACATAAAGTCCCTGAACTCCTTTATCGATAAAGTATTGCGTCAGAGCTCGAACTCTTTCAGGACTGACAGCTCCTTCTTTATCATAACACGCATAAAAAGCAGGAATAATACCTTGGTATTTTTTTAAATCTCTCATAAATGGTTTCCTCTATTTTCTAATCAAATTTTAGTTTCTTGAACAAGCCTTCCATTACTATTAGGTAGAGATAGCTTATACTGCTACAGCCGATTATAGCTAAAAAAGAAAGCCCTATTAGCAGATAAAAAAGGGAGAGCTGTAGCATTAAAAAGACAAGCGCCATGACACCTAAAAAACCAATTGTCCACGGTAAAAAGTAAGCTGCCAACAAGACACATGTTCGCCATAAAGTAATCAGTGAAAAAGATGTCCTAATAGCTAAAGGATAAGCATAGCGATAAATGACAAGACTTAAAAAACCTATAGCTAAGCAAAAGAGCTTAAATACTTGAAAAGCCGGAGTTGTCTGATTCTTAACCAAATAAAAATCCAAAAATGCTATTCCTAACAAGACTAATTCTGTTATCCCCAAAAGCAATCCTCTTTTACCATAACGACGACAGTAATGAAGATAAGTCCTCGAAACAGACGCCGCTTGCCCTTGGCGTAAATCTCTTAGAGTTGCATAGAGGGCTAGCTGAGCCACTCCATGCGTGACCAAAGGAAAACAAGTTAGCAAAAAGAGTCCATTTAAAATCAGCAAATCAAAAATGAAAGCTGAATACCTCATCCACTTACTATCCAGCCTAAAAAGTGATTGCACAATCGTGTTTTTGGATCCTGCCACTGGCTACTTCCTTTCTATTTCTACTGTGTCATCAAAACCTTGATGAGGCATTTGACAACTTCTTCTCCTGCATGATTGAAACCGTTAGGTTGATGGGCTTCTTCAGGATAAAAATAGGCAAACTGCCCAGCTCCTAAAACAAGAGCAATCGACTGATCACAAGACATAAAACCGATATCTTCTTGATCTTTAAAATCTCCCAGATACTGGCAAGCACCCTGTCCGTAAGCTATTGACTCACTTCCTTCAAGCAAAAGATGCAAGTCAGCATAACGCTTATGGTATTCAAATGTCTCATTACTGTCTTTGGAAAGCCGATTTTTTTGAATAAAGAGCACAATTTTATCATCCAAGATACGGTGTCGACCTTCTTGTAATTGCTTAATATCCTGACTTTCTAAATAGCTTATGGCACTATCCAAGTCAGGATGAATCCCTTTGTATCTGTGAATATAGCTAATATCATCATATATCATGGCATCGAACCTCCTTAGCCCTTAACAGCTCCCATAGTAATCCCTTGGGTAAAGGATTTTTGGAAAATGAGAAAGACTGCTACGATCGGCACTGCTGCCATTGCTGCGCCCGCCATAATCAAGCCATAATTAGTGGCCATTTCTGCTTGCATAGTGGCTACTCCTAAAGAAATGGTTAGGTTATCTCGCGAAGTCAACATGACCAATTGCATAAAATAATCATTCCATGTATTGATAAAAGTAAAGATAGCCAAGGCTGCAAAGCCTGGTTTTACAATAGGAAAAGCCACATTAAAGAAAGTTCTGATTTCCCCACACCCATCAATCTTTGCTGATTCCAATAACTCCGTAGGAATATTTTCCGAAAACTGTTTCATCAAGAAAACCCCAAAAGGCCAACCCACAAGAGGTAGGATGACAGCTGCCATAGTGTCATGAATTCCCATAAAATTCACGATACGTACCAGTGGCACTAAAACCACCTGCTTAGGCAATGCCATTGCTGCTATAAAAATTGAGAACAAAAGTCCTTGCCCATAAAAGCGTTTTTTAGCTAAGGCGTAACCTGCCAAAGATGACGTCCCACAAACCAAAAACATGGTTGCTAAAGAAATAAAAACACTGTTCCACAGCCACTTCAAGGCTGGGTTTTGAATGACTAAGGCTCTAAAATTGTCAATAGTTGGCGCTTTTGGCCACCACTGGGGCGGAATCACAATAGTATCTGGTTGTGACTTAAAAGCTCCCGTCATAATCCAATAAAAAGGAAAAATAAACAAGACTGTGAGCACACACAAAATAAATGTCGTCAGAATATCAGATAAGGTAATTTTTGCTTTTGTCATCTTAACTCCTCCTAATATTCCACTTCATTTCCCAAAATTTTAAACTGGGCGAAACTAATAATAGCAATCATAACAGCTAAGAATACTCCTATGGTGTTAGCATAACCGTATTCAGACAATTTAAAAGCTTTTTCGTACAGATAGTACATCAAGGTACTAGTAGAGTAATTGGGGCCACCAGAAGTTAACAATTGAATCAAAGCAAAACACTGGAAGGAATTGATGGTCGTAATTACTGCGATATACAAAGTAGTCGGCAACAAGCTCGGCCACTTGATATTCCAAAACACTTGGAATTCTGTTGCCCCGTCTACTCGAGCAGCCTCCACTAAAGAATTATCTATATTACCCATGGCTGCAATGTAGAGGATAATCGGTTGACCCACAGAAGTGGTTAACAAAATGACAATAATGGCTAACAAGGCCCAGTGCTTATCCCCTAACCAACTGATATTTTGCTCTATCACATGCACATAACGCAGCGCATAATTTAAGATACCTGACACAGGATCGTAGATCCATTTCCATACGACAGTAACAGCGACACTACCTGTTACTACTGGTAAAAAGATGACCGCACGGTAAAAAGAACGTGCCACCACATTTTTATCATAAGTCTTAGCCGCCACAAAAAGTGAGAAAAAGACGACAATAGGCACAGAGCCAATGACGATAATTAAGGTATTAATGAGCGATTTAATAAAAATAGGATCCTGAAACATCCGAACATAATTAGCCAATCCCACAAACCGAAATTCTGTCATGGAATAGTTAAAGAAGCTAGTTACAAATCCCATAATCATCGGTATCAAGACAAAAATACCAAAGAAAAGTAAGACTGGTGCTAGAAAAGCATATGAGATTAGGGTTTCTCTCATTTTTAGTTTATTGACATTCACTTACGTGTACCTCTCTCCCTATCAAGGTTTATCATGACAAAAGCCCCTTCCCAATAGTCCTGTTATGAGCATTGGAAAGGAGCTATCTTTACGAAACACTTATTGTGCTTTTGAGATGGTCTTGTTAGCTTTTTCCGTAAAAGCTTTCAAGGCTGCTTCTGGTTTTTCATCTCCATTAGAGACAGCCTGTACCATTGGGAACCACAAGGTTCTCATTTCAGCAAATCCATCGATAGTATTGTAATAAGGGGAGTAGAGTTTTGTCCAATCCGCTATTTTTTCCATGCGTTTGTCTTGATAAAGGTCACCGTAGGAAGTTCTTACAGGAAAGGCACCTGTACGAACCACATTTTTAGGACCCCATGTTTTGTCATCCGCAATAAACTGGATGAACTTTTTAGAAGCTTCCACTTTTTTGTCGTCTTTGTTATTAAAGACTGCAAATCCATTAACCAAATATTCTAGTTCTGCTTTGCCATCGTTTGAAGGGAATGGGATTTCAAGATAATCAACCTTACTTGCTTCCAATAATTTGGCTTGAATCCCCGGATGAGCAGGTGCCCATAAAATGGTAAATGAAGTTTGACCATTGGCAAAATTTTGAATATCCGCAGAGCCATCGTATTGAGAGCCATTCATCATCAAGCCCTCTTTAATCCAATCTGATATTTTAGTCATCGCTTTAATAGAGTCAGCATCATCTGTTGTGTATTTGCTGACTTTGTCGTCAGTGATATGGCTGCTATAGAGATTCGCAAAGAAAGCACGTGGCCCTTGGTCTCCTCCTTGACCGTTGGCAAAGAAGGAACCTGGATTGTAACCTTTATTTTTCAATGCTTTAAGCACTTTTTCAAAGTCATCTGTGGTCCAGCCTTCTTTAACCAATTCAAGCACTCCAGCATCTTTTAGCATTTTTTTGTTTAAAGCCATGTAAAAAGGTGCTGAACTAATCGGATACATATAAGCGATATCACCAGCTTTTGAGGCTTGTATCAACTTATCATTACTGACATCTTTGGTGAAGTCATCTGTGAAAAGATCATCTAATTTAGCTAATTTACCATTTTTACCATATTGAATGATACGTCCTGGGGCATCAAAAAGGACGTCTGGAGCTGTTCCTGCTTCAATCGCAGTGGTAATCTTTTCTGGACCAGAGGTGAAATCAATCGTTTCTAAATTAACCTTAATCTCTGGGTTTTTCTTTTCAAAGGCAGCAATGATTTTCTTTTCATAAGTGCCGACACCATCTTCTGCTTTTTCCTGTGTAAATACGGGAAACGCCCACCAGGTAATTTCTGTTTTATCAGCAGAAGAGCTTTTGTCTCCACTTGCTGACTTATCTGAATTACCAGAACAGGCAGCCAATCCTAAAACAGATGCCCCAAGCATAGTTAATGAAGCCAATTTCTTCAAATTCATCATACAATCTCCTTTATGATTAATAAGCTAATTAATAACACAAACTTAATCTTTGAGCGCTTGAATAAAGCGTTCTGCAATTTCTTTGGGACGCGTAATCGCACCTCCCACAACTATGCCTGCAAATCCTATATCTTGAACATCTTTGGCTTGCTGTGGTGTATGGATTTTGCCTTCGGCTATCACTGGAATCCCCTGACGGCAAAGTGCATCCATTAAAGCCAAATCAGGACCGTCTGATTGACGACTATAGTCCGTATATCCAGATAAGGTAGTCCCAACAAAATCAACTCCAGCTTCATAAGCTAGAACCCCTTCTTCGAAAGTGCTGATGTCAGCCATGAGTAATTGATTCGGATATTTCGACTTAATAGCCTTCACAAAGTCACTAATGGTTTGACCATCGTGACGTGGACGTTTGGTACAATCTAGTGCAATTACTGCAATATCTAGTGCTGCCAAAGCATCTATCTCCGCCATAGTTGCCGTAATAAAGGGCTCTTGAGGAGGATAATCTTTTTTGATAATGCCAATAATGGGCAAATCGGTAACGGCTTGTATTTCTTTAATATCACGAACCGAATTAGCTCTGATACCTACTGCACCCGCTTCTTGAGCAGCCTTTGCCATAAGAGGCATAATACCACCGTCTTCTGAATAAAGCGGTTCTCCTGGCAAGGCTTGGCAAGAGACAATTAATCCCCCTTTTATCATCTTTAAAAAGCTGTCTTTATCAACCTTAGCCTTCATTCGTCTACTCCTTGCTTTTTAATCTTACGAACGTTCACAACCTTATTATAACAATAAATAAAGCGTTTACAATATTAGTTGAAGCTTTAGAAACTACTTTCATATTTTCTCAAAAATAGGAGATTATTGAATTTATTTTCAGAAATAAAAGGCAAACAAAAAACCACGAGCCTCGAGCACTCCTGGTTTTACTTTATTTATATTCTGGCGATTAAGCTGATAATACTTTACGTCCTTTACGACGACGAGCTGCAAGCACGCGACGTCCGTTTTTAGTTGACATACGGTGACGGAATCCGTGTTTACGTTGACGACGGATTTTACTTGGTTGATAAGTACGTTTCACAGTGAATACCTCCTCATAGATTTTCGTATTCGTTTAGCCGGCTATTTGTGATATCAGTTACTAAACATACCATAATATTCTATAATAAATAAGCGGTCATGTCAAGACAATTTTTTACTTTGTCTCGACATGACATTGTGAAGATGCTTTATTCCTTATATCTTCAATAAGCAACTGAGATTTTGGTTAATCCCCTAAAGATTTCTTATCAAACTTAATAACTCTATTTTTAACTAACATTATGTTAGTTAAAAAATGTTTTAGATTATATACTAAAAGCTTGATGATAAATCGAGCTTAATGAATATCCCCTTAAAAATACTAATTATAATTTAGATCTACAATTATACACAGCGACGGCTAACTGTCCTGCAGTGGCAACTATATTTGCTTTTGAAGTTGATTTGCCTATTAATTGTAAAAAGTAGAATGCAGCTCTTTCCCACTGTTGACTTAAAACATAACCTTGTAAAGCACTAATGACATTCCCATTTAAAATATCAATGTATACTCCAAAATAATCCCTTGCAATACAGACTATAAAATCTCTACCACTCTTATAATAAATTGGTGCATTTCTACTGAGATAAAGGTCATATAAATCTTGTACTTCATCTGACCCACTATCTGCTTTTTGCTTAATTAGTTCTGGGTTTGTTACATGATATACACCGTCATCATCAAGATATCCTGCTTCACTAAAATAAAACTTTAATTCCTCTGCAACAGCTTTAATTTCGTTGTCACTATACTCTACCATTTCGGTTTCAACTGTTTGTGCTGAAACAACTACTGATATCGGTGAAAAAATAGTCCCAATAGAAATTAGAAGAAGCAAAATCACTGATAAATATTTAAATTTCTTATTCATTTTTTCCTCATTTTTAAGTAAAATAACACAGGAGACAGTATATAGATAAGTGGGATATTCAAATTTGGAATACTGTAAGTTGAGAACATTGGAAACTTGTTTAACATTTTTTTACTTGCCCATTCTTCGGTTAATGGAAAAGTAACTGTAGCCAATAATAAATATACTGTAGTTAGAATTAACATCCAGTTAGAAAATGCATCTACGAAGACAAAATAAATGACTATAAAAAATAATGCAATAAACCATCTAATCAAGTGAGACATGGGATTCCTCCTTATCATTATTTTTTTACAAATCTAATATAACAAATCTTTTTTTATAATACAAGTCTTTTTATGAAAGCGTTTTTATGTTATACTGTTATATTATGCGTCCTTATTATATAATACAATATAAAAGCGTAAAAAAGACAATCAGCTATGAATCCAAGCATACCTTTAACATTATCACTACGTAAGTTCTTTCTCTAAAGATTTTGTTGATAAGTTATTAACTAATTCCAATAACTTACAACATCGTTTCTCAAGTTGAAGGAAACTCAATCAAATTAAACTGTTCAAGTTCACGAAGTGACTCCTCAACTTTAGACCGTGGCCAACCTGTATCTTTCATCAGTGAAGCAATTACCATATTTCTTGATTGTTTTTGTTGTATACGTAATTTTTTTGATTTGTTTTCATAAAACGACTTCCTTTCTGCTAATCAAAAGCAATACAAAAAGAGAACGATTTCTCGTTCTCTTAAACTGATTCGATATTCTTATTAATTCTCAAAACTCTAGACACTTACTTTTACTTTGTCTTGACATGATATTTTGAAATCTCTACATCCCTAAGGACTTGGAATTAAGCTAGTTTCCTAAAAATGTCAGAAACGCTCAAGCCCTAAACCTTTCTCAATCCCTATTTATCGCCTAGTTTTTCCTTGAGAAGGCCTTTAACCTCATCAACAGTAAGGACTTTTCCTGAAGATACCACTTCCTCATCAAAAGCTAAGGCAGGGGTTGCCATAACGCCATAACGCCATAACGCCATAACGCCATAACGCCATAACGCCATAACGCCATAACGCCATAACGCCATAACGCCATAACGCCATAACGCCATAACGCCATAACGCCATAACTACAAATAGTAGCAAAATCTTTTTCATGTGCAATCCTTACCGGCAAGTCTAGCTCCAGAAAAGCCTGTCGGACATGTTCTTCTAATAAATTGCACTTTTTACAACCAGACCCTAAAATCTTAACAGACAAGTGATCTACGACATTTTGTGACATCATTTTTTCCTCCTAAATAATGAGATACTGTAACATATTAAAGAGATAACCTACTACAATAATACCTATGGAACAAATAGCCATAAAAGCAATTAGTAAGGGAGGTTTTACGGCTATTTTTAACATAATAAGCGAGGGAAAACTAAGAGTTGTAACAGCCATCATAAAAGATAAAACCGTTCCTAACTGCGCCCCTTTACTTAATAAAGCTTCTGCTACGGGGATAGATCCAAAAATATCCGCATACATGGGAATGCCAATAGCGGTGGCTATGAAGACTCCAGAAGGATTATGACTACCCAAAGTAGCAATCACCCAACTTTCTGGAATCCAGTTATGAATGCCTGCACCAATCCCCACACCTATCAAGATATAAGGAAAGACTTTTTTAAAGGTCTCTTTAACCGCTTCTTTTGCAAACTGCATTCTATCTTGTAAAGAAAGTTTTTTCTCTGCTAATGTGGGCATTTTAGCCTGTTTAACAAAATCCTCAACGAACTTTTCCATACCTAACGCTTCAATAAGACTGCCTCCTAAAACAGCAACTATCAAGCCAAGAAAGACATAAATCAAAGCAATCTTGCTGCCAAAAATACTCATCAATAGGATTAAGCTACCCAAATCTACCATCGGTGAAGAGATTAAAAAAGAAAAAGTAACACCAACTGGAAGACCTGCACTGGTGAATCCCATAAAAAGAGGAATCGACGAACACGAACAAAAAGGAGTGACCGTCCCCAATAAAGCAGCAACTATATTTGCCCAAATGCCATCAAAGCGTCTTAGAATCTTTCGGCTACGCTCTGGCGGGAAATAACTTTGCACATAAGAGATGAAAAAGATTAACAAACAAAGCAAAAGAGTAATTTTAATCACATCGTAAATAAAAAAATGTAAACTTCCCCCCTATTTGCGAGGATACTTCTACCCCTATCATTGTTAAAAACTGTTCAACTAAGTCATTTAACCACTTCATTCCTAAAAGTTGGTCTTGAATAAAGGTCCACATGTATATTCCTTTTCTACAACATATCAACAAAATTTGATATGTTAATTAAACTGAAAAGCCATACTTACGATGACTTTTGAAGACAAGGACAGGCATTAGCAGGCTCTCCTTTACTATCAGTTATCACTTTTAAACGCTCAAGCAATTCATCAGCTCCACTTTCACTAAGACGATAATGCTTCCATTTCCCATCTTGACGACTAGAGACAATACCTGATTGACATAAAATTTTCATATGATAGGACAAGGCAGACTGGGCTATCCCTAATACGTCAATCAAAACACAAGCACAAGTCTCTCCATTCTTTAAATAATCTAGAATAAGAAGACGTTTTTCATCTGCCAGGGCTTTAAACAGTTGGGCATCTCTTGTAAAATCCGACATCACAGTCTCCTCATATCAAAAAATCTTGATTTGTTTTTCCAAAAATAGCTTATCACGACATTTAAAAACTGTCAATCAAAAAAATACTGCACAGACGATAAGCCCTTAACATTATTAACGTTAGAATCAGTCAGCTCCTCATAAAAGCACCAGTAACAAAAAGAGCTTAGGACAAACTTGTCCTAAGCTCCTACTTATTATCGTTGCAAACTAACAACCACATAACGATTAGGGTCATTGCCTTCTGAATAGCTCTCGACACCTTCAATAGTTGAAATGGTTTTATGAACAATCTTACGCTCGCTATTGCTCATTGGATCCATAGTATAGTCTTGACCAGAGTCTAAAACTCTTTTAGCAATCTTTTGTGTAAAATCAATTAAGGTCTCCGTACGGTGCTCCACATAATCATGGACATTTAAGCTAACAGAGAAATTCTTAGAATAACGATCATGCAAGAAGTTTTGAGCCAAGAGTTGCAAAGACTTAAGCACCTTGCCATGATAACCAATAACACGACCAGCCTCTGGGGTCTCAATTTGCAAATTGATTTGACGACGGCTATTACTTCTTTCAATGGTAGCATCGATATCCATCTCATAGATAATCTTAGTCACATAATCAGAAACTTCTTGAGCCGCTTGATCAATATCTTTACTCAAGCTGTCTTCTAATTCTTGACTAGAAGTATCATCTTCGACTGCTCTGTCAGTATTTTCCTCTGCAGACTTACTATCTGCATCATCTTTATTTGGTGCAATTGTAGGTGCTGAAACTTCACCAGTTGCTACATGCCCCTCTAAAGGAACCACCTTTTGATCAGCAACTTCTTTGGCCTTGGCTTCTTTTAGTTCTTGAACTGCCAACTCATCTGGATGAATGACAGGAGCGTTTTGGCGGTTGATTTCTTCTGGAACACCACGAACTGCTTTTTTATCCGCTTTATAGACGGTCTTCTCATTAATCCCTTCAATGTCTACTTGAGCTGGCTTCTTACCAAAACCAAGGAATCCTTTTTTCTCTTTGGAAATCACTTTGATATGTGCTTTAAGGCGGGATAGTCCTAACTCTGCCAGACCATTTTCAATAGCTTCCTCAACGGTTTTACCTGTAAACAATACCATAACCTAAACTCCTATCTTCTCTTTAAAGCTTTTTTACGGGCGCGGCGTTCACGAACGCGGCGTTCTCTTTCTTCATCAGCTAAACGTTTACGTTCAGCCACAATCTTAAACGGGTTGTTCAAAAGCAAAAGCTGAACGACTTGGAAAGCATTTGACACCGTCCAATAAAGAACCACACCACTAGCCAGATTAAGCCCCATGAAAAAGATCATTAAAGGCATGACGTAAATCATCACTGTCATCATGATATTTTTTTCTTTAGCAGCCATGTTAGTCAACCAAGTTGAAGCAAAAGTGAATAGGGCAGCTAAAACTGGCAAAATGTAAAGGTGGTCATGCTGTGCTAATTCAGCCCATAAAAAGGTTCCTGTTTTTAAGAAGGACACACGTGTTAAAGCTTGGAAAAGTGCCAGCATAACAGGCATTTGAATGACTAAGGGCAAGAGACTAGCATAAGGATTGACACCATATTTCTTGTATAAGGCTTGACTTTCTTCAGCTAACTTCATCCGAGATTCAGTGTCTTTACCAGCATACTGTTTTTGCAACGCTTTTAACTCTGGTTGGATATCTTGCATTTTTTGACTAGATTTAATTTGCATATTAAATAAAGGCATTAACACAAGGCGAATAATGAGGGTAAATAAAATAATACCAACCCCAATAGAGCCATCAAAGGCTAGCCATTTAATGGCCTTGGCAAAAAAATAAACCAACTGGTCCCAACCGTTAGATGAGTGAGCGGTTACCTCCCCACGTCCACATGCTGCTAGTAATAGCAAGACTGGTAATAAACTGATTAATTTAAACTTTTTCTTCACTCTCAAAACCTTCCTCAAGCAATTTCGCTAATTTTAAAACATGATATAAATTTTGTTTGACTTCTTGATAGCTTAAGTCTTCAACACCTTTACGCGCAATGACAACAAAATCCTCTGATTTAAGAGAATCTCTCAAATCAATTAAGACATGTCTAATTTTACGCTTGACAGCATTTCTGGTGACAGCATTACCAAGCCTTTTACCCGCAGAAATACCTACTCGGAAGTGCTTTTGTTCTTTTTCTAAATGATAAACGACAAACTTGCGATTTGCCACACTCTTTCCAACCTTAAAAATAGCTTGGAAATCCTTCTCACGCTTGACACGATAGGTTTTCTTCAAAACTTAACTCCAATATCTAAATTATGACTATTATACCACAAATGTCAAGAAAGCCTCAACCCTAAGTAATTTAAGGCAAGGCTTACACATCATAGACAATTTTTTAAGCGCCATGAAAGCAAAAAAATAAAACTCAGTTTCCTGAGTTTTATGATTACTGATTGAATAACCAGTGAAGTAATATCCAAACAAAGACAACTGAAATTATCATTGGGGATAGAAAGCAATCATATCAAAAATACTATTTGTTTATGGAGAGAGAGAGAAAACAATATTTTGATTGAATTGGGGATTGATCACTTAATAAACTGATGATTTCGTAGATCTTTATTTACATTACTTATTATATCGAAATTTTCTGAGAAATGACACATTTTTCCTGAAATGTTAATTTTTCATCCTAAAATGTTCTTTTTAGTGAACCGCTTTCCATTTTTCAAAAAGGCTCTTCATTTTAAGACGTGACACCATACAAGAATCTCCATTTTCAAAATAAAGCAGCTGCTTGGCTTTATCAATTCGTACCACATTGTCAAGATTAACCAATTAAGAGCGGTGACAAAGGTATAGTTTTGGGGCTACAGCTTGTATTTCAGACAAGTTACCATAAAACTCTAGGCGTTCTGTCTGTGTCCACAAGCAAACCTTATGAGGAGTTGTTGAGGTCGCAAAATAGAGTATATCCTTATAGGGTAATTTCAGACGTGTCTGTGGCGTTTCAAACAAAAAAGTATCTTCTGTTTCACGACTTGACATCATCTGATTAGTATAGTGAATACACTCCTCAATTTGTTCCTTAAATTGCTGACTATCAACCGCTTTGTCAATAAAATCAAGAGCAGAAACCTTGTATTTAAAAGAGATAGGAGCAAATTCAGAATGAGTGGTCACAAAGACGATAACGGCATTTGGATCCTTACGACGGATATCTGCCGCCAATTCCAAGCCACAGCGAGATTCCTGACCAATTTCAATATCTAACAAAAACAATTGATGGTCGCCTCTTTCTTGGATACTATCAAATAATTTTTGAGGACTCGAAAAGACTTCCAACTTGCTACAAGAGATTTTACTGTCTTCTAAAATATCTCTAACGACGGTTTCAATTCGCGTTTGCTGTATGAAGTCATCCTCTAGAATAAAAATATTCATTCTTTATTATCTCATTTCTAACATTTGTCTTAATCGATAGTGGTCACTTTTGGTAGAAAAGGTCACCTGTGAGTAACTATCTAAAATCGTCAGAAAATGTCTCAGACACTTCTGATAGGCTTCTGAATCATCCGCCTTATTCCAATCGAATTTTTTGGCTATATCAATCCGATTAGGCTTGGTACTATTTTCAATAATGAAACACTGTTTCTGATCTTGCTTAAAATAAGCAATGGATAAAAAAGGCCGCTTACTACCTTTAGCTGATGCAATAGCGTTATCCAAAACCACTGTCAAAAGAGCTACAAAATCAAGGAGTTTGATAGGAACTTCCTCAATAATATCCGGTATTTCAACAAAGAGATCGATCCCACAATTTTGAGCTGCCAGTAACTTGGAGCTAAGTAATCCCCGAATAACAGGTTCACTGATATTATCCAAAGTAGATATTTCAAAGCCAATCTCTTTAATAGAACTAGCTGATTTTTGTACCACTGTTTGGTAAACCTTGGTAATCTCATCTAAGTCAGCACTGTCAATGCTATCTTTTAGACTAATCAAGATATTTTCTGAATCGTGTTTGACTGTTCGAATCTCACGGTATAGTTGCTCAATATAGTGATTATAATTTTCCAAATAAGAAATCCGCTCTTGTTGAGCTAAATCTAACTGCTGAGACAATTGATCTTTAGCAAAACGATCTAATTTAATAATGACCCACATAAAAAGGGCTAAGTAAATCACAATTAAAATCGAGCGATAACGAAAATACATTTTTAAGATATCACTCTGAGCATAAACAAAAAAGTGAATCAACATATAATAGAAGACCATGGAAATGTTCATCCAGGTCACCCATTTTTTCAATTGATCTTCGCGAATAAATTTTATCAGCGACAAATCAATGCTAAAAATGTAAGCAAACATGTAAAAAGCTGGCAGAGCCAAGAGATAGCAGAGCCCCGTCAATGCTAAATTATTATTAATTTGGCTGACGGTGTAGCCGATAACTGCTAGCAAAAAGAAAGAGCCGATGGTTCGAAAAAGTAATTCTACAATCATAATGGAAAAAAGTCCATTAAAAATGTGCTCAAAAATTTTCTTGTGGAGCGCATAAAGAAAACTAAGAACAATAAAGAAAGCTTGATCAATTAAAACCAAATTTCCGATAGCGATATTGATGGCACTAAAAATAAAGCCAATAAGAAGACCTTTCTTCCAGCCCAATGTGATCCCCGACGTTTTAGAAAAAACCACCAAGCTATCCATAAAAATTGAATAGGTTACACTAAACTAGACAGAATTTATAAAGTGTTCTACACTAAAGAAAATAGGAGAATATTATGTCTAGAAAAATACGTCGCCACTTCACCGATGACTTTAAGCAACAAATCGTTGACCTTCACAATGCAGGGATGAAACGAAGTGAGCTTATCAAAGAATATGAGTTAACCCCATCAACCTTCGATAAGTGGGTACGTCAGGCTAAAACAACTGGTTCCTTTAAAACTATTGATAATCTTACAGATGAGCAGCGTGAACTGATTGAACTCCGAAAGCGTAATAAAGAACTCGAAATGCAGTTAGATATCCTAAAGCAAGCGGCGGTGATTATGGCACGAAAAGAGAAGTAATCACTGCTAATAAAGACAAATATAGCATTTCAGCCATGTGTCGTTGGTTGAACATTCCTCGTTCTAGCTATTACTACAAGGCTGTTAAACCAGTCTCTGAAGCGGAACTTGAAGAAAATATCAAAGCTATTTTTCTCGAAAGTAAGGCCAGATACGGGGCTAGGAAAATCAAGAAATGTTTGGAAAATGAAGGCATCCAGCTGTCTCGTCGTCGGATTCGTCGCATCATGCACAAACTCAACTTAGTATCCGTTTATCAGAAAGCAGCCTTCAAGCCACATTCAAAAGGGAAGAATGTGGCAGCTATTCCTAATCACTTAGCCAGACAATTTCATCAAGAAAAGCCTCTAAATGCTTTAGTAACAGACTTAACCTACGTTCGTGTCGGTAATAGCTGGGCTTATGTTTGCTTGATTATTGATCTCTTCAATCGTGAAATCATCGGTTTGTCAGTTGGTTGGCATAAGACCGCCGAATTGGTTAAACAAGCGATTCAGAGCATCCCTTACGCTCTGACCAAGGTCAAGATCTTCCATTCTGATCGTGGGAAGGAGTTTGATAATCAGCTGATTGATGACATGTTGGAAGCTTTTGGAATCAATCGTTCTCTAAGCCAAGCAGGCTGTCCCTATGACAATGCGGTAGCTGAGAGCACCTATCGCGCTTTCAAAATTGAATTTATTCATCAAGAAACCTTTCAGTCACTGGAAGAATTAATCCTTAAAACGAAAGATTATGTGCACTGGTGGAATTACCATCGCATTCATGGCAGTCTCAACTACCAGACACCCATGACATGGAGATTAATTGCTTAAAGAAAAAAGCACTTTATAAATGTTGTACAGAAAAGTGTTGCCTTTTCAAATAATGAGATAAAAGAAAAACAAACTATAAATGTAAATCATTTACTCCTCCACTTTTGGAATGGTTAAGGTCTGACTAAATTGACCGTTTTGACTTTTTGTCCTTAGAGTCAACTGCGGGTACTTACGTAAAATACGCTGAGCATTTGAAAGACCAATGCCTCGATCGCTTCCTTTTGAAGAATAGCCTTCTTCAAAAAGCTTATTAATATCAACCTTTTCTTCTTTGGTGCTATTCGTAACAGCAAAGACTTGTTTATGATCTACTAAAAAATAGGCTATTGACATGCTAGAGTGCTCTGCTTCAAGGCTCGCTTCAATGGCGTTATCACAAAAAATAGACATTAGTAAAATCAAATCAAGCTCTGGTATCAAACTTTCTTCAATAAGATCAGGAACCTCCAAGTTCAATGAAATCCCGGCTTTTTCTGCTTCTACTACTTTTGCTGATAAGAGGCTTTTATATAGAAGAAATCGTCACTTTACCAAGCTTTGAAATGTTGTAATGTTTATCGTCCCAGTAATCACTGGCGTCTTCTACGGTTTGTGCATAGACGTCTTGTATGTGTGTAACACAACGCTCATCGATGGCTTTTCCAAGCAATTCCAAACGATTAAGGTAATCTTTTTGAAAGACTCTGACATCCTTATAGGGCTTTTCTAATTGCTTACCATAAGTCTCTAAGTTATCAATGTAAATTTCTTGTTCTTTTTTGAGCTCGCCTTTCAGGTACTCTTTTGACTCATGGTTAAAATAAGATAAGAGGTAAATCAATAACAAACTAAAAATTAAGAACAAGACCTTATATGACCTAGGTGCCGTCACCGAGTGTTTGAAATGTAAAAAAGGATCGGTGAAACCTAAAATCATAAAGATATCAACATAATAAGCAATAATAAAAATAAGGAGGATTTTGTAAAAATTTCTAGCCCGACTGGAATGATCAGCCTTAAATATTATTTTATAATCTTTTCCCACAAAATAATTAATAAGTGCAAAACTGGGAAGAATAAGTAAGCCATAAAATCAATCACTCCATGTCCCACATCAATATCATGAGCTAAAAAGATATAAGGAATAACCACGATAACGGTAAAACGAGATAATAAGTCGATAAAGACACTTGGAATAAAGGCTAAAAAGAGTGATTTTAAACTCAAACAAGGCTGCTTCTCAAGCTTTAAAATGAACAGGAATAATAAAGGATCAATGAGAAGGGGTGATAAAAAAGCAAATTGATTAAAAAATAGGGCGACTGCCAACAAAAAAAGTTGCTTCCAAATGGCTAATTTAATATCTGACAAAAACGAAAAAATTCGAATTTCTGTCATATAATAGACCAAAATAGAAAGAAGCAAAAAAACATAGTCAATATTAGTCATTTCTCCTCCTTCCAACTTTATTATTTTAGCATATTTTCATCTTTAGCCGACAATACTATTTGGTTACAATTAAATCTCCAACTATAATCGTCTTTTTTAAAAAGTCATAATAGTCCAAGCAAGATAAAAAAGTATTATACAATAATTAAGAGCATATTACATGAAAAAAATATTAAAAATAGATTCTTTTAAGGAAATGTTACCTCAAGATACCGTTTCATTTGCTGACAAATGCCTTGACAACAAGGAAAAGACGAAATCATTTTTCTTAAGAAAACTTAAGGTAAAAAATCATTCGTCTTTTTTATACTTATATTGAAAAAAAATAATAGTGATATAAATAATACTATCATTTAAAGCATCTTGGAAATATGCTCAATTGACTTGTCACGTCCAAGTAGGTAAATAGTATTTGGTAATTCTGGGCCATGCATTTCACCTGAAACAGCGATACGAATTGGCATGAAGAGATTTTTCCCTTTGATACCCGTTTCTTTTTGAACAGCCTTGATTTGTGGGAAGATATTTTCTGGTTGGAATTCTTCATCACTCATAGCTTCCAACTTAGCCTTGAAAGCTTCTAGTACGGTTGGAACTGTTTCACCAGCCATGACTTCTTTTTCTGCTTCTGTTAATTCAGGGAAATCAGAAAAGAAAAGGTCTGTTAAAGGCACAATTTCATCGGCTGATTTTAATTGTGGCTGATAGAGTTCCACTAATTTTTCAGCTTTTTCTGTCAAGCGATCAGCTGCTTCAAGGAATGGTTTGCATAGCGCAAATACTGTCTCAAAATCAGCATGTTTAAGGTACTCATTACTCATCCAGTCCATTTTCTTTTGGTCAAAAGCTGCTGGTGATTTGCTAAGGCGATTTTCATCAAAAAGCTCGACTAGTTGCTCACGAGAGAAGATTTCTTCTTCACCACCAGGATTCCACCCAAGTAAAGCGATGAAGTTGAAGACTGCCTCTGGCATATAGCCTTTTTTACGGTAATCTTCAATAAATTGAAGCGTGTTTGTATCACGTTTAGATAATTTTTTACCCGTTTCTGAATTGATGATAAGAGTCATGTGACCAAACTCTGGTGCTTTCCAGCCAAGAGCTTCATAGACCATCAATTGTTTTGGTGTATTTGCGATATGGTCATCGCCACGGATAACGTGAGAAATTTGCATATCATGATCATCAACAACAACGGCAAAGTTATAAGTTGGGTAGCCATCTTTCTTTTGAATAACCCAGTCACCACCGATATTACCACCTTCAAACTCGATGTCACCTTTAACCATGTCAGTCCATTTGTAAATACCGGACTCATTAACAGCAAGACGGACTGTTGGAACGATACCTGCTGCTTCACGCTCAGCAATGTACTTAGCTTTTTCGTCAGCTGACATACCAATAAATTCATTGATATAACGAGGCGTTTCGCCACCTGCTTCTTGACGTTCGCGTTCAGTAGCTAATTCTTCTTCCGTGACATAGGATTTGTAGGCTTTTCCTTCAGCTAACAATTGATCAATGTATTTTTGATAAAGTTCTAGACGTTCAGACTGGCGGTAGTTTTCATGCGTTTCTGGGCTTTCATCCCAATCCATTCCCAACCATTTAAGGTTTTCAAGCTGAGAACGTTCACCGTCTTCAACATGACGTTTACGGTCAGTATCTTCAATACGGATGATAAAAGCGCCTCCGTGACGACGGGCATAAAGGTAGTTAAATAGGGCTGTTCGGGCATTCCCGATATGTAAAAGCCCCGTTGGACTTGGTGCATAACGCACACGAATTGGTTTAGACATGCTTCTTCTCCTGTTCATCATATTAGAAAGAGAAATCAAGTCGCCCAAGAAATCACTCCTAGGCTATCTCTCTTTTCATCTAAAGATTTCAATCGTTTCTATTATAGCACTAAATACTTAAAAAAGGGAGTTGATTTCATTGGAAAATCAGGGACTTTTCTTCTACGCAAGTTGTCAAGTCAAGTGCAACCAGTTCATAGATAACTAGAGTTCCAGATGTTAAGCTGTTCGGGATAGCTCAAACAGGAATTTTGAGGATTGATATTGAAGAAGTCGTCTTGGGCGCTCATTGATGGCAGTAATATAATTGTCAAGTTCTTCAGAGGTTAGTGGATTAAGTGAGACTCCTTTAGGGACATATTCTCTGAGGAGGCCATTGAAGTTCTCGTTTTTCCTCTCTCATGTGAAGAATAGGGATGTGCAAAGTAAACTTCAACAGCTTCTAAGTTTGAGAGTAAACTAAACTCAGAACCATTATCCGCTGTGATGGATGCAATAGGATACTGACTGATGAGATGCGTGACAGCACGGTTAATGGTTTGGGACTGCTTGTCTTCTAGCTTAACTCCTAGTGCATAGCGTGTCTGGCGCTCTACCAAAGTCAACATAACAGCTTCACCTTTGGTTTTCTTGCCGAGAACCAAATCAATCTCCCAATGCCCAAATTCAGAACGATCATTAATATATTCTGGACGTTCTTCGATAGATTTACCTAAAGTCTTCTTATTCGTCTTCATGACTTTCTTAGAACGTTTTCTGATACTAACCATCTTAGGCAAATCGATTGGTTTAATAGCTAATACCCCCTCTTTGATATAACGATAAATCGTTTTGGTAGAGGGGACGACTTCTTCAGGATGGTTCACTTTGTAAGTCTGAACAAAACTATCCACACTATGGAGACGAATGTTAGCCGTCAAGGCAGATTCTAATTGTTCAATGAACCTAGCGGAGCAGTCATTCAACTTGAGATAAGAACTCTTTTGACGATTGGTTTCATAGACACGTTGCCCACTATCAGCGAAATAGGCGTTGAAGAAGGTTTGTTTTCCATTCTTATCCTTTACCTGTTCTACTGAACCACGTTTTATTTCTCGGCAGATTGTAGAACGGTGACGACCCAAGAGTCGAGCAATCTCAGCGGGTTTCTTTCCCATTTTAAGATAAGCAGCAATTTCACCCCGTTCTGTGGCTGAAAGATGAGAATAGGATGATTTTCTGGTAGAATTAATGTTGGACATGTTCATCTGCTTTCCATACTGAATTGGGGAATTCTAGTATATCAGACGAACATGTCTTTTTTGTTGCACTTCATTTTACAACGCGGGATTCCTGAAAAATAAAGAACTTTCTCAAGAAGAACTAAAAGCAATCTCACTCAAATTCAAAAAAATATTAACCTTAGAACTTCAAAAAAAATACCACTCTACGTATATTAAAGGGCGAAAATGCAGATCATTTATCGAACTTTGGAGGAGCATACGATATTTTTCCAACAGAACTTTTCTGTAACCACTGTAATAAAAATTTCTCTATTAAAATGATTGATAATGAAACAAATACTCTAAATATAAACCTCTTTCCAACTGTAACAACACTATGGAGTCAAAAAAAACTACTAGATAATTTTTATACAATCGGAGAACTTATAAATAACACATTCCAACCAGATGACGACAAGAGAGCAGAATTTTTCAAATCACTGAACTTAATTATTATATATAATGGAAATCATAGTTCTAATGTTGCTTTGTATGAAAATAACAACCATATTGAGAACTTTAATACTTATGATATTTCTCACTGGTTTCAAGAAATCTATTATGATCCAAAAACAAACACATTAAATCATTTAACTTGTGGAAAAACACTTAAACCAAATCCTTTATTTCACGAAAACTTAGGCTATATTTATGAAATCAGTAGATTACTCTTCCAAAATCAAATATCTTAATTTATTAATATAATTAGGTATCATTTCATCAGCAAAAACGAATAATTCCTTACTATCATTAACATGCCTAGCATCATTTACTAAACTCTTAAATATTTCATCTACAATAATTGATATGGATTCCTTAAAAGGTAACAAGTTCCTTAAAGTTAACAATAACATCCCATGCCCATCTCTATCACCTAATTTTTTATTGATTTTTTCCATAAGTTCACTAGTATATTGAGACAACACAAATTCTCTTATTTCAATTAGGCAATATATAACCAATTTAACCCTTATTCTATCTTTGATCTCCATTACTTATACCTATTTTAATCTATATCCCAAAACTCAATAGACTACCACTTTCTTTTATTATCTAATATAAATTGAACAATGGTGACTTCACAATACCACTATAAATAATGAAATCACCATCTATAAAATACGATTTTATGACACCAAGGTCATAAGAAGATAACTTAACCAAAAAACATCTGTTATATTTCTTACCATTTTTAACGAATAACAGAGTGTTTTCATCTTCCTTAAAAAATAAAGAAACATAATTATTGTAGCTTCTATTTTTTAATATTTTTACTAACTTTCTAAAACTTAACTTCTGTCTAATATATTCATAAACTAACTAAATATTAACTTCATTGAAAAATCAATTAACCCAAAAATAATTCCAACAATAATCCAAATCAATAATCCAAATCAATAATCCAAATCAATAATCCAAATCAATAATCCAAATCAATAACCCAAATCAATAACCCAAATCAATAACCCAAATAAAAATACCTTTAAAAAAGGTAAGTTTTCGTGAATGGAAATTAAAAAGCAAATCACTAATAATACTAATAAAAGCGTACTAATCAATAATACATAACCCAATATTTTTTTATTTATTTTACTTAATTTAATATTTGGTTTCATTAATAATACCCAATCTTTCTTAATTCTAGTAATAAGTCTTTTGCTTCATTATGCAAGAGATTACGATTACAAAGAACTTCATCATCTGAAATTGTAATACTCCCACTGCTTTTATAAAAATTAATAATCAATTCTCCATCAGGAAAAATATTAAATTCGTGTATAAAACGACCTCTAGTTCTTTTTTGAAAACACATTTCACCAGTACCATGATAAATTACTTCAACAAAACCTAACTTTTGCAATTCTAAATTCATATTATTTTCTCCTACAATACTATTTTTATAAAACAAAAAGAAGTCTTGAACTTAATCATGACTTCTTTTTTTATTAACGATTAGATAACTTCCGTTCCACATCACTCAAAACTGATGACAATTGATCAAGTAAAATGGGTAATTCATTTTCAATAATCCTTAAAAGTACTTGTATCCTAATTGCTCCGTAATTATGATAAGCTAAGTTCCTAAAATCTTTTATTTTTCTCCAAGGGATATCCGTATATTTTTCTCTTAACTCCTCAGATAACTTACTAGAATCTAACTGCTCACCAATTTGACCTAGATTCATTGCCAAAGAATCAATAACCATCTCATCATTAATTGATAGCTGGGATCTCTTAGCAAATTCAATTCTCGCAAATGTTTGTTCACAATAGTAAACCATCTGCTTAAGAAAATAATAATCTCTTTCTAACTGTTCCTGTCTCATATAATCTTACCTTTTCTTGTTCAAAATTCTTTTTAACTTGTAATGCAATTGGAGATTTCCCCATCTCAATATCTTCTACAATCAGAAAATCAACAGGTATATTAAATTGACTTTTTACCTCATCTTCTAAGTCTAATAACTCAAAACCTGTAATATCCAAATTTTTTACTGAGATAGCTAAGTCAATATCACTATCTTCATCAGCTTCATTCCTGGCATATGATCCAAAGAGATAAACTACTGGCAACTCATACTTTTCAGCTATTGGCTGAATCTTTTCTTTTATTTCTTCAATTGTATAAACCATAATTTTCTACCCCTCCTTTTCTACTATTATAACATACCATGGTTAGTAAACTAAATTTCATTTCTACAAAAAGTTTATATTTCAGATAACTTCTAGCAATATTAATTCCTTTTTCTGTTTCAACATCAATAAAATACGTTCTTACTTTACTTTTTCTTAATTGTTTTATAACTTCACCCTTACCTGCTTTACAATATGGACAGCCCTTTTTATAAAAGACTAAATTAACTCTAGTGTCTTTTATATTATCCCTATAATCTTTTTGAGTTAAATAACTTCTATTATCTAAAATAAATAAACCAACACTAATAACTAGTAATGAAAATAATAACAACCATTTCGATTTAATATTCATTATGAAAATCCTCATACCCTTTAGCAAATTTCCAAAAATCTGAAATATCTCCTGTAATAGGTTTCTCTCCATAAAGGATATAGCATGAAATTGCCTCCTCTAGATTAGTAGCATTTGTAGATGCAAAAGGAATTTCTGATAAGTCAAAATCAAATATATTAAATATTTCATTAATCAAATCATCTAATTCTTCTTGTTTTTTTCTCGCTTTTTCCAGTTTACTAAAAAAGTCTTTTTCTTTTTTCATCTATATTTTCCTCTTAATCCCCCCCTTTTTTTAATAATTAACAAAATAAAAAAACCATGAAATAAATCACGATTTTACAATAAACATATCTCAAAAAAAGATACTATCAATTAGTACCCTTTTCAAAAATAAAAAATGACCCCTAAATTAATAAAGATCATTTTTCAATTTCTTAGAATAAACAAAATTAAATGTATGCTCGTATCTTCGCATATTTAATCAAGACAAAACAAATAAGCCTTAATTATTCGAATAAGTTCACCTTATCCATTAGCAAAACTATTTCTAGTCTCACACACCACCTACAGCACCATACCTAATCCGTCTCACTACGTTTTTAGTAATCGCTGGCAACACTCCTTGCAGAGTAGTAGTTTTAGTTTTTTGCTTTACACAGGCTAACTAACATAAACCTTAGTGTACTTTTGAAGTCTGAACTTTACTTGTTTCCCTATCAAATGAATGATAAAATATATTTAACCCGTGGTGCTAGTTAATCTCAAAATACAATAAAAAGCCCAAAAGGACTATACTGTAAGTGCCTACACAAACAGGAGGTTAGTCCAAATGAGCCACTTACAGTATACAGCTAAATCCCATCACTTACAATGGAATATGCGTCAATTATCAAAAATTTGTTCTCAGTTTTATCAGGATTATTGTCCGGAAGACTTCAAACACCGTCGTAACGTCTGTCTGTCCAAAGTTTCAGACCAATCTCTTCTAGTTTTACTGCTATTACAAGCTGAACTAGGTATTAAATCACAACGTCACTTTTATAGGATTTGTCAGCTATTTCCCTGCGGTACATTACTAGAAAGAAGTCGCTTTAATAGGCGTGCAAGACAGTTGATTTGGCTGGTTCAAGTGATTCGTCAGGCAATGAACACTCAAATTTCTCCCAATACCATTGTATTATAGACAGCTTTCCTTGCCACTTTGTCAATCTATTCGTAACCACAGGGTCAGACTTTTCAATGGGATAGCTAATATTGGTTACACCGCCTCTAAACATATGTGGTTTTACGGTTTTAAGGTTCACATGCTAGTGACCTTATCAGGCTACATTCTGAATTATGTTGTCAGCCCAGCCTCTGTTCATGATATTAAGGCAGTTTACGAGTTGCTAGAAAGGTGTGAACAATCCGTCATTTTAGCAGACTTAGGTTACCTTAACCGTGAGCTGAAAGATGAGTTGAAGCAAAATGGCTATCACCTCTGGACTCCCTTGCGTCAAAATATGGAAGGGGCTAAACAGCATAATCATTGGAAACTAATGGCTATGAGACGAACCATTGAGACTAGATTTTCAGAACTTTGTTCCCTTTTTGATATGGAACGAACACTGGATAGGGGCATGACAGGGCTGCAATTGAGGATTGAACAAATCATACTAGCTTACAATTTGAGATATTTTGAAATTAACTAGCACCATGGGTATATTTCTATATATTACTAACAGAAAATTTCAGAAGTCTATTCAAAAACAAAAGTACTAATAAATGCAATTAGAGGAGATTTTATGATAAAAGTTAGATTTGCAGCTATTGAAGATGCGCAAGCTATTTCTGATATTTGTTCACAAGCTTGGAAAAAAGCATACGCTCAACTATATTCTAATGAGTATATTTCCAAAGTAATAGATGACTTTTATAATGTTGAGCGGATTACTGAAGAATGTAAAGAATCATCTAAGGACTGGTATGGTTATATAGTTGCTTATGATGGGAATGATATCCTTGGATGTATTGGAGGGACATGTGACAATGAGGTTGGTTTTATCTACGTTTTATATGTCAAGCCCGATCTCAAAGGGATAGGAATTGGTAGTGCATTACTTGACTTTTTAACTGAGTATCAAATTGAAAACTATCTAATTAGTCGTCAAGAAGTTTATGTTACGACAGGCAACACGAGGGGTATACCCTTCTATCTAAAGCATGGCTTTAAGTTACAAGAAGTTATTCCTAACTGGATAGATGAGAACGAGGGAACCAAAAATAAATATTCTCGTTTAGTTTAAAAGATAAAAAAGCCTTTGATAATCAAAGGCTCAGATTGAAGACAAAGCCCTATAAAAATGAATTTCTAGAGCTTTTTTGTTCGCTAAGAGTTATAATAAAGACAAGAATCTCTAGGAGGTCTCTCTATGTTCCACAAAGAAAATCCGAACTAAAATCGTAATCAAGTTGGCTTTTATAGCTTAGATGAGTTGGTCCCTAAAGACCATCTCTTACGTCAAATTGACCAAGCCATTGATTTCTCATTTATTTATGACTTAGTTGAAGATAGTTATTGTGCTGATAATGGTCGTCCTAGTTTGGATCCCGTTATGTTGATTAAGATTCCTATGATTCAATGTCTGTTTGGCATTCGTTCTATGCGTCAAACTATCAAAGAAATTGAAGTCAATTTAGCTTACCGCTGGTTTCTTGGCTTGATTCTAGAAGATAAGGCGCCTCATTTCACAACATACGGCAAGAACTACAGCCGTCGTTTCCAAGATAAACAAGTCATTGAAGCCATCTTTTCTCATATTCTAGGTCTCTGCCTCAATGCTGGTTTGATTGATCCTACCGAAATCTTTGTGGATGGGACTCATATCAAGGCAGCTGCTAATCATCACAAATACATCAACCAGGAAGTTGAGGCACAAGCTAAATTTATGAGTGACCAATTGGAGAAGGAAATTGCCAAAGATAGGGAGAAACACGGAAAAAGTCCTTAAGGCTCGCCAAAGAGAAAGAGCCCGCAAGTAAGAAAATGTCTACAACAGACCCTGATAGTGGTTGGTTTCATAAAGGAGAGCATAAACAAGTCTTCGCTTATAACGCTCAAGTTGCTTGTGATAAACATGGTTGGGCATTGGGGTATAGTATTCACGCTGGAGATGTCCATGATAGTCAGGCATTTCCTGAACTCTTTGACAAGATTAAAGCATTGAACTCTCACTATCTCATTGCTGATTCTGGTTATAAAACCCCAAGCATCGCTCATTACTTATTAACTCTAGGTGTCATACCAGTTTTTCCCTATACAAGACCTCATAGTAAAAAGGACCTGCTTCGGCCAAAAGAATTTATCTATGATGAGTATTATGATGTCTATCTTTGTCCAGAAAACCAACCTTTGCACTATTCAACGACTAATCGAGACGGTTACCGTGAGTATAAAAGCGGTCCAGCTATTTGTCAGACTTGTGCTCTTTTATCAGTTTGTACCCAGTCGAAGAACCACCAAAAAGTCATCACACGTCATTTATGGAAAGATGACTTAGAAGTCTGCGAAGACATCCGACACCAACTAGGGATGAAAGAGCGTTATCAACAGCGTAAAGAGACTATTGAACGCTTGTTTGGGACAGCTAAAGAATACCATAACTTACGCTATACGAGATTAAAGGAAAGTCCAAAATGGGGGCAACCCTTGGGCTTACTTTAGCGTGTTTAAATCTGAAAAATACAGCAAATGGATGGCTGGAATAGCCTTATTTCTTTGCCTGAAAGTTGCCAAAATGAGGCAAATCATCATAATGATAGTAAAAGAAAAGACAAACTGGAGGTTTAGACCAGTTTGTCTTCAATCTGAAACCTCTGCCACTATAGGCAGAGGTTTTTTTATGAATCAATCTTAAAACGAATGACGGAAGCCTCGGCATCTACTTCTGCCATCACGCCAAATGGTACAATAGCTCTTGGTGTGGCATGTCCCACATTCAAGTTGTATAGGATTGGAATATCGGTATCCACCACCTTCAATAGGATTTCCCGATAGCTTTCTTTATGGGTCTCATCTATAGGTTTCCCCACCAAAAGCCCTGAAATCACCGAAAAAATGCCGGTTTCTTTTAGTGTTTTGAGCATTTGCTCAAATAAGAGAGGGTCTGGTTTTTCTTCACTTATTTCCAACAAAAGAATCTTACCTGTCAAATCGGCTAAAGAGGGAAAGAGCTGGTATTTCCTAGCTATAGCCACACTATCGTCATAGCATGAATGATCAAAAAGTTGATAGAGAGATTCCAAGTAGCCTCCCAAAATCTCACCGCTAAAGGTAGGGGAGCCTTTTAAGAGCTCAAAACCACGATTCAAATGACGGACACGTTTGGTTCCTAGAGCTTTAGCACTAAAATCCTTACGCTCCTCATACCAATAGGGACTAGGTTTGATTTCTAAAATCTGTCCACTTGTCACCAATTCCTCAAAGTAGGCACGACTGTAGGGCAATCTGTCGGATTCCAATTCACAGACATCGGCCAGGAAAGATTGCCCATAAAAGGTCTTGATTCCCAACTGGTGTAACATCAAATGGTTAATAGTAGTATCTGAAAAACCAAGAAAGACTTTTTGCTTAACCACCTTCTTCAAAGCCTCATGATCAAAGAGGTAGGGAGACAGGCGATGAGTATCATCACCACCGATAGCACATAAAATCATATCTACTGATGGATCTTCAAAAGCTGCAATCAGATCTGAAGCCCTAGCTTCTGGATGCTCCTTCAAGTAATCAATGCCCTTTAAAGCATTTGGGGTAAAACTAACCTCTAAGCCAAGAGCCTCAAGACGCTTAAGACCCAAGTCTAACTCATGCTGGATAAAGTCTTCTCCCAGCATCCCACTAGATAAGCTCACAATAGCCACTTTTTTAATCATCGCACAAGCTCCTTTAAGTTATGATTGTCCTATCATAACACAAGAATTAGGAGGTCACTCACAATTTTAGGTTCAGGATTCTGCTGACTAACATTGATTTGCCCCACCTGAGAATCTAAACTGTGATTTTCTTTGAGAACAGGAGACCCTGTAAGAGCAACTAGATGACCATTGACGGTAAAATGGATACGGCTATCTCCTTTTGTAAAGGTATATGGTATCAAATCTGATAGCGCCTGTTTCCCTGCCGCATAAGCAAGGGTTTCCACCTTATCAATGGTCAATCCCTCTTTGTTAGGACTAACGTGACAATAAAAATACAGGTGCCCCGCATCTTTAGGTAAGGTCTTTGACAGGATTTGATAGGTCTTACCATCTTTTTCAAAGGTTTCTTTAGCAGACATTAGTTGAGGACTTGGTAGCTTAATGGTTTTTTTAGAGAAAATGGGCTGTCGCCACTGTCTCTCTTCTTTTTGCCGCATCTGCAGATGATTCTGATAAGCCCAAGTACCACCTAATCCCACTAATAGGATTAAGGATAACCCAATCACATACCAGGTCTTCTTTGTCATCACAAACCTCCATTTTGTTCACATTAAAAGTCTTTGTTTACCTTAAGATTATTGTAATCGCTTTCCTATCTTTTGTAAAAGCATTTATGGCTTTTCTAGGAGTAGGTCCACTTCTAAAGAGCTTAAGTAAGAAAAAATTGATATAATCATTATTACAAAGGAAAGGGGAAATTACCCCTTATTAAGGAGAAGGCTATGGAAATCATCAGAATTATCCTACCACTACTAATAGTCAGTCTACTAGCAGTTTATGCCATCTATAGCGCTAAAACTAAGCAAGAAAGAGCTCGCCGCCAAAAGAAGGCTCAAGCAGACGATTTTATGTCTGAGGGTATGACAATTGGCATGTGTATTGGAAGCTCTTTGGGTATTGTCTTTGACAATCTGTCTCTCGGATTATCCATCGGTCTCTTACTTGGAATGATTATTGGCATGAACTATAAAAAGTAAAAAATCAGATCACTAACAGATTCTAGTCATTTTGCAAAGAAACTTAGAAAAGGAGATGTTTTATGACCAACGATCAAGAACTACGACAAGTCTCTTATCACCTCCTCCAAGAAAGAGGTGTTAGTTTAACAGACATGGCAGAATTAGTCTTGTTTTTACAAAACAAGTACATTCCCCATCTGACACTTGAAGAATGTTTAGACAGTGTTAAAGCTGTCCTTGAAAAACGCGAGGTGCAAAATGCCATCATCACAGGTATAGAGCTCGATAAACTCGCTGAATCAAACCAATTAAGTCAACCCTTACTGACTATTCTCAAAAAAGATGAGGGACTTTATGGTATTGATGAAATCATGGCTTTATCTATCGTTAACCTTTACGGATCTATAGGCTTTACCAACTATGGTTATCTCGATAAGACTAAGCCAGGCATAGTTGAAACCCTCAATACCAAAGATGGACACTCCTGTCATACCTTCTTAGATGATATTGTCAGCGCTATTGCAGCAGCTGCAGCCAGTCGTATTGCTCACAATGACCCTGCTAAGAGTGCTATTACTAACCAACAACAACCTTTTGAAGAACTTAAAAAGCAGAAGCTCTAATGAGCCGTTCTGCTTTTTTTTGATCTTTAGTGCTATTAAGCTAAGAAGCTGTTTTTTTGTCATTCGCTATGTTTCAGCAAAGCCAAAAAGGATAATAACCATCATCACTATTAAAAAGTGCCTAGTCTAAGGAGATCAGGCACTCTTTGTTTATCTTTCTAAAAGGGGAAAGCTTGTTTAGATACTGGACTTATGATGAATGGCTTCCCAGTCCTTGCCAAAATCATCCACTGCTTTTTGAATGGAGGGCATGGCAAAGGCTGCTTCAAAGACATCTGGTCCTGCTGTAATAGCTTGAGCTCCCTGAGCAAAGGCCTTAGTTACTTGGCCCACATTTTTAAAGCTAGCTGCTAAGATCTTACTGTCAGAAAAATCACGCTCAATTGCCGCTGCCAACTGACCAATGACTTCCTCAGCATTGATATCTAAATTTTCCATACGATTATAGTAAGGCGCCAGATAATCCGCACCAGCCTCAATGGCTAATAAGCCTTGAAAAGTCGTGTAGATAGCAGTTGCCGTAATACGATAGCCTTCTGCTTTTAGGGTCTTGATAGCTGCTAAGCCTTCAGTAGTAACCGGCACTTTGACGTAGATACTATCGCCACAAGCTTGACGAATAGCCGCCGCATCTTTTAAAATCCCTTCATAATCTTGAGCCACCACTTGCACATGAATCGAAGCTTGATCACCAATAATAGCACGAACCTCTTTGATTCGCTCAAAAAAATCAATATCTCCTTCTTTTTTGGCAATGGTAGGGTTTGATGTCACCCCTGCTAAGGGGAGCACACGATGCCATTTTTTAATGGCCTCAATATCTAAAGTGTCTAACATATATTCCATGGTATTTTCCTCTTAAAATGTGTGTTCTGTTCTCTCGATAATATCGTCTTGGGTTGCTTTTGACAAGACATTGAAGAAGGCTGAATAACCTGCGACACGAACGATAAGATCCCTATGTTTTTCAGGATGTTTTTGGGCATCGATTAGGGTATCACGAGAGACAACGTTATACTGAATATGGTAGCCATGTAGGCGATTAAAGAAGGTACGCAGTAAGGCCATCAACTTCATCTTATCTTCTTCTTTAGCCAAGGTTTGTGGATTGACTTTTTGATTCAGTAAGACCCCTCCAACAATTTCTTCTGTTGGCAACTTAGAAACCGATTTCAAAACAGAGGTCGGACCTTTCTTGTCCATGCTATGTTCTGGAGAACAGCCCTCAGCTAGTGGGGTTCCTGCATGACGGCCGTCTGGTGTAGCTAAAGTCCCTTTGCCTTGACCGACATTGGCAGAGATAGAAGAGGTTCCTGAATAGCGAATACCTCCAATTGGGCCTCGGCCATAGCGGGTATTAGGGTATTTGGCGATTTCATCAATATATGTTTCATAAGCTTCCACCACCAAATGATTGGCATAATCATCATCATTACCATATTTTGGTGCCTCATGAATCAGCATTTGGCGAATGGCTTCACCCTCTTCACCAGCAAAATCAGTTTCAAGAGCATGCCACAATGCTTCTGGACTTAAGCGTCCTTCTTCAAAGACCAATTTTTTAAGGGCAGCTAAGGAATCTGACAGGTTGGCAATACCCACTTGTAAGCCAGAGATATAATCGTAAACCGCTCCGCCTTCTTTCAAGGTCTTGCCACGGCCGATACAATCATCTGTCAGAGCCGAACATAAGATATCTGGTACCTCACGTTCAAGGCCTAAGTCAATGGCATTTTCCACGATAACACTCATTCGAGTGATTTCACGAAGGGTAGCATACCAAGCCTCTTTCAATTGAGCATAGGAGGTCATGTCTTTAAAATGACCATGTCCCGTCGCAAAGCGTTTACCTGAGGCGGGATCAATGCCATCATTCATGGTAATCAAGAGAATTTTAGGGAAATTGATGTAGCTCATCCCCGTACAACGGTAGCCCCATTTACCTGGAACAGCAGTTTCCACACAACCAATAGCTGAATAATCGTAGGCATCTTCTTCCAAAACACCCTTTTTGATAAAGGAAGGAATGATAATTTCATCATTATTCATAGCTGGCATCCCAAACCCAAGCTTCATGACTTCGATACACTCATTCATAAAGTGATTATCTAAGCCCTTGTGGTAACGAACCGTCAAGTTAGGTTGAGGGAGTTTCGTTTGAGCCACGCTTCGTAAAACCAGATAAGACAGAGGGTTAACAGCATCTTTTTTATCTCTGGTTTGACCACCGATGGTTACGTTTTGATAAAGGGGGCTTCCTGCTGAAGAGAAGGTGTGGGCTTGACTGCGTACCTTGTTAATGGTTAGGGTCTTAATCCAAAGGTTAGTCAAGCGCTCAACAATACTATCTTCTGTCTCACGGCCGGCTTCCAAGTCAGCCTTGACATAAGGATACATGTACTGGTCAAAACGACCATAAGATAAAGAATGTCCATTAGATTCGATTTGGAGAACACACTGGATAAACCAAACAGATTGGACCGCTTCTGCGAAGGTCTGGGCTGGTTCATAAGGCACCTTATCACAGATACGGGAAATTTCAAGTAGCTCAGCTTGCCGTTCTGGACTAGCCGTCTTAGCCATTTTTCTTGCTAAATCAGCATAACGTTTGGCGTAGGTTTTGACCGCATCAATTACTATAAAGACTGCATCATAAAAATGGTATTTATCAATATTCTCAGGAATCGTCAAATCAAGCGCAGCCTTTGCTTCACGCGCTCTTTCTTCAAACCCTTTAAGCCCAAACTCAAGCAATTTTTGATAGTTGACAGCCAGATGGGCATCACCAGAATTCATCTTGCCTTCCATGCCAAAGAAGCCTGTTTCCATGTAGACATCCACCTCTGTTGGAAGGAGGGCGCCAGCGCGGGCTCGTAGGTTATTGTTTTCCCAGAAAGGTGCTATGGACCGTAATTGCTCCTTGGTCTCTTCTGTAATGTAGAAAACATCCCCGTCACGCTTTTCAAACAGATCCAACTCATTGAGAACAAATTCTAAAGTATACTCTGGAAAAATAGGCGCAGCCTTATTGGAGGACGCTTTGTTACCAGCAATCAGACTCTCTTCTTCAATGTAGAGGGTCATGTTTTCCAAAATGGTTTGCAGCATGTAGGCTCGTTTTAAATTAGCTGGCTTATTCTGATGCTTCTGATAGGCTTGCGTTGCTAGGATAGCGCGCTCTGCATCAATATAGGGTTTCTTTTCTAAAACAGCTTCACGATAGCTGTTCATTCGTGGGGTTAGTGACCCAAAATAAGAGCTTTTACTTTCTGTCATCTTTTATCTCCTTATTTTCTTACGAAAATAAAAATGTTTCTTTCGTAATTATTTTACCATATCTCTTTACTTTTTTGAGCTTATGGAGGCATTTCTTAAAAGTCAAGTTCACTTGCACTATTGTGCAAACCTCATACCGCAGCCTTAAAACCACCTCGTCTGAGATGGTTTAAGAGCATTATGATAATTCTTGCTGAGTAAGCTCACTTTGATAAGCCATCTTATCTTGAATTCTAAAGAATGGGAAATAGATAACTGTCGACATGACTAAAATCAACAACTGAATTAAAGCGCCTTGCCAACCGGCTACCATAAATCCTGAGATAATAGCTGGTGTAGACCACGGCAAAGTGACTCCAGAAAAAGGCTGCATAAAGCCAAAGGCTATGGCACCATAGACTAATAGAGCTGCTAAGACTGGCACTAAGATAAATGGTAAAAACATCAGGGGATTCATAACAATTGGAAAACCAAAGACAACCGGTTCATTAACGTTAAAGATAGCTGGAAAGGCCGCCACTTTTCCGAGAGCTTTATACTGTTTTGATTTGGCTGCAAAAAGCATGGCCACAACCAAACCAAAGGTAATTCCAGAACCAGATAAAATAAGGAAGCTATCCAAGAATTGCTGAGTAACAATATGCGCCCCTTTATCTAAGGACAAATCACCCGCTGCAAGAAGGGCTTTATTGGCATCCAAATTAGAGAGCAACAAGGCTGTCATAATACCATTGACCACAGATTGACCATGAACACCAAACCACCATAAGAAAGAGATGAAAAAGGCGATACCAATAGCTCCATAAAGTGATCCTGTCAAGCCTTGTAATGGCACTTGAATAACAGAATAAATCAGTTCAATAAAAGTACCCCCGCCTGTCAATTGCTTAGCCACAAGGTAAACAATCATGGATAAGATAAAGATAGCAAAAGCTGGAATCATGGCTTCAAATTGTTTGGCGATGGCTTGTGGGACTTGCTCAGGCATTTTAAGGACTAAATGGCGGTAAATAAAAGTTGTGTAAATAGCACCAACTACCAGACCAATAATAATGGCACCTATAATCCCTTGCCCACCAAACCAAACTTTATTCAAAGCATCACCGATAGGCTCTCCCACTAGAGGAACATAGGAAGACCGCATCAAAATAAAGAAGGCTGATAAGGAAAGAACGCCTGCTGGCAAAGGTTCTACCCCAGCATTTTTAGCATAAGAATAAGCAATGGAAAAGCAAGAAATCAAGCCCATAATAGCGAAGGTCCCATGATAAACTTGCATAAAAGGTTCCGTCCAGTCAGCACCAAAAAGACTGGCAATCGCATCATTTACCCCTTGAAAAGGAATTTGACCAGCAATCAAAAAGAGACTTCCCACTACTGTTAAAGGCAAAATAGCTAGCATGCCATCTTTCAGTGCGATAATAGGGCGACTATTAACAAATTTCATGATTGGAGTGATGATTTTTTGAACAGACATGGTTGACATGATATTCTCCTATTCGTTGACAAGTTTGAGCGCTAAATCAAGTACTTTCTTTCCATCTAACATGCCGTAATCAGCCATTGGAATAACGGCAATAGGAATACCATGCTCTTGGCAAATGGCCTGTGATTGGTCTAAGGTATAAGCGACTTGAGGGCCTAAGAGGGCTACATCTAATTGAGGAGCATAATCAGCCAGTTTTCCTTGGGAATAGGCTTCAATTTGGCAATCCAAACCTGCTTTTTCTGCGGCTACTTTCATATTGTTGACAAGCATACCTGTTGAAAAACCTGCGGCACAAAACAATCCAATCTTCATCATAAGTATCTCCTTTTTTATATTTTATTTTTCAGCTAATTCTTGACGTAGACTAATAATTTCTTTTATCAAATTGATTTCGGTAATGGTCGTCATCAAATGATCCTGAGAATGCACAAACAAAGCTGTGATTTCTGATTTTTTGCCACTAGCTTCTTGTGCTAAAAATTGGGTCTGCAAATTATGAGCTTCTAATAAGGCCGTATCAGCCAAGGCCATTTCTTTTTGACTGGCTTCATAGTCTTTTCTTTTTGCCCATTTTAAGGCTTGATAGATGTGTTGTTTGGCATCCCCCGCATTTAAAATCAATCCCATAATGATTTGATCCGCGACGATTAGTTCCATAGTTAGGCTCCTTTTCTCATTTTCCTAAGAGACTTTCCTTTGAAAAGCAATATCCCTTACGTTTGTGATCGTTTACATTTCTTTGATAACCTCATTTTATCATCTTCCTTTCTTGCGTCAATACATAAAGTGCCAGTTTTTTGATAGCGAACAAAGGTACATTTTTCGATAATTTTACTAAAAGAAAAAGCCCCAACACATTGGGGACTCTTCTCTGGTTTTGCTTTTAAGTAAATTCAGAAAACTCTTGATCTTTTTCAAGTTCAAGAACCGCCATTATGGTATCCTTATCGGTTACCAAATAGTTGATAAAACCTGCCTTCAAAGCAGCTAAAATGGCTTTTGCTTTTGCTTGACCAGTTGCTACTGCAATTGTTTTGGGAACCCTTCTCAGTTGTTCCAAGCTAATGCCTATTGTTCTATCCTGTAAATCTTGATACACACCGTGTCCTTCTTGATCAAAGAAGCGACAGCAAACTTCTCCTACGGCTTCCTCATTTTTGAGTTGCTGGTAATCTTGCTCTGTCAACAAGTCACGCCACTGACTCTCTTGTTGTCCATTTGGCTCTCCACCAATGCCCACAAGCGCCAAGTCCAAATGATTCCAATAATCTAGGGTTTCTTGGAAATATTTAGACTGTAAAATGCCTTTGGTTAACCCTTTATCTTCTTGCACCACCATTGCGCTAATAAAAGAACTATTACCATGTACAATTCGCGCTAAGCGATAAATCAGAGTATTAACATGAAATTTAGCATTGATATGACTTGGACCCCCTGCCAAAGGGCAGATGATGGTGTCCTTTAGGGTCTTAGGGTCTAAATAATCAATCACCCGAGATAGGGTAGCTCCCCAAGAAAGGCCGACCTTATCGCCATCTTTAATGGTCTGCCTTAATAATTCTGCGGCTGTTTTAGCTACCTTGACTAAAGTATCGTCTGCACTGTCTTCCATTTGATTAGCCACAATATCAATTTTTTCCAGACCATATTTTTGACGAACGTATTCTTCAAGAGCAAATAAATTGGCATCATAACCAGCAATCTCGATTCGAACGATACCTTCTGATCTAGCCTTGGCCAACATACGGCAAATGGTAGTGCGGTAAATGGCCATTTCATTTGATATTTCTGTCTGACTCTTGCCCTGAACATAATGCAAATAAGCCACCTTGGCCAGCAATCGTCTGCATTCTTCCTTCATCCTAACCCCTATTTTCTAAGAAACAAAATCAATGTTAATGTTGTGCTGCTTCAAAAGCGCTTCGTGCTCTTTGTCTAAGCCTTTATCCGTAATCACACGATTGACACGTTCCAAGGACATTTGATGCACCAGACTGGTTTTTGCAAATTTACTAGAATCTGTCAAAATCACCAATTCGTCTGAAGCATCCGCCATATAGCGAACGACTTCAGATCGCATTAAGTCCTTACCCATGAAACCATAGTGAGGGTCAAAGCCATCTGTGCCAATAAAGACACGGTCAACACGAAACAAAGCAATCATTTCTTTTAAAAGAGGACCAACTGTCACTTCTGAGTTGGGCTGGTAGTAACCTCCTAGTAAAATAATCTGACAGCTGTTATAGTGTTGAAGATAATTGGCAATAAAGCAAGAATTAGTGATAATTTTGATGTTACGCTTACTTTGGCAAAGTACCTCCGCCAAAATGGCACAGGTAGACCCTGACTCAATCATAATCGTATCATTATCTTGTACCAATTCAGCAGCCTTTTGAGCGATACTCTTTTTGATATTGTACTGATAGGATAAGCGGACATTCAGATCATCCCCGCTGTTTAAAACAGCATAACCATGCTCACGTCGTAAGAGTCCTTTTCCTTCTAACTTGTCTAAATCCTTACGAATAGTCACTTTTGACACGCCCAAAAGCTGGGATAAGCTGTTAACATCTATTTTCTTTTCTTGCGAAACTAATTGTATGATTTTTTCTAAACGATTCATAAGATGCCTCTCACTTATTGTATCAGTTATCTTCACAATTGAAAAGATAAAATAGCTTTCATTCGTAATTGATTTATTTACGTTTATTTGATATCATTAGCCTATAAAGAAAGAGAGGACTTGCTTATGACAGAGCGTGGCATCGTCTTTAACATTCAACATTTCAGTATCCATGACGGTCCAGGTATCAGAACCACTGTCTTCTTAAAAGGATGTCCTTTACGCTGCCCTTGGTGTGCCAATCCTGAATCACAACAAAAAGCTCCTGAGGAAATGCTGAGTGCTGATGGCTGCAAAACCGAAATCGTTGGCCAAGAAAAGAGCGTCTCTGAAGTTATGGAAGAAGTCCTTAAAGACCGTGATTTTTATGAGGAATCCGGTGGTGGCATGACCTTATCAGGAGGTGAACTCTTCGCCCAGTTTGACTTCGCACTAGCCCTTTTAAAAGAAGCCAAAAAGCAAGGGTTACATACTGCTATCGAAACCACTGCCTTTGCCAAGCATGAACAGTTTGTCCAACTCATTAACTATGTTGATTTTATCTATACCGACTTAAAACATTATGAAACACTTAAACACCGAAAAACAACTGGTGTCAATAACAATGTGATTATCCAAAATATCCAGTATGCCTTTCAATCTGGTAAAGAAATTGTTCTGCGTATCCCCGTTATTCCTAACTTCAACGATTCCCTAGCGGATGCTAAAGCTTTTTCTCAACTCTTTCTTAAGCTTAATATCAAGGACGTTCAGCTGCTGCCCTTTCATCAATTTGGCGAAAACAAGTACAAACTCTTGAAGAGGGACTACCAAGTGGCAGATGTCAAAGCTTATCATCCTGAAGACCTTAAAGCTTATCAGGAGATTTTTTTACAGCACCAGATTCATTGTTATTTTTAAAAACAGCTAAAAAGCGACAGCGCTCCTTAAAGGACGCTATCGCTTTTTTAGTTTTATTTGATTGAAGGAAAAACCTTAACCACTTAATCCATTAGATTATTTTTCTGGAACAGTGATTTTACCATATACGATGGCTTTTTTAGCATCTTCAACAGCTTTTTTAACCTCTTTTGGTAATTTATCGCTCGTTAAGTTAACACCGCCTTCTTTAAGACCAAAGGTTGTGATTTTACCTCCTGGGAATTTACCTAAATCAGCTGCTGTAGCAATCTTATTAAGGGCTTGACCAACTTCTTTAATACTTGATGTCAAGACAAAATTTTCTTTTTTACCATCTTTAGAAGTGTAGTTGCCTTCTGGCTCTTGGTCACGGTCAACACCGATAACCCAAACTTTGTCAGAAGCATTACGGTTTTCATTAACAGATTTAGCCTCGTTAAAGACACCTGCTCCAGTACCACCAGCTGCTTGATAGATGACATCTGCGCCATTAGCATATTGAACTGCAGCGATTGTTTTTCCTTTAGCAGCATCTGCAAATGAACCTGCATAAGCAACTGATACTTTAATGCTTGGGTCTACAGAAGTCACGCCTGCTTTGAAACCTTCTTCAAAACGCTTAACAACAACACCTTCCATACCACCAACAAAACCGATTTGTTTTGATTGAGTGGTTTTAGCAGCTGCTACGCCTGCAAGGTATGCCGCTTCATTATCCGCAAAAGTTACGCCTGCCACGTTATCTTTTCCTTCGATAACATCATCCACAATAGCATAGTGTGTATCTGTGTTTTCTGAGGCTGCTTTTTCAATGCTGTCTCTTAAACCAAAACCAATACCAAAGATAAGGTTGTAACCACTAGTTGCAGCAGTGTCTAAGTTTGTCATGTATTCTGACTCACTTGACGTTTGAAAATAATCAAATCCAGAACCTTTTTTAAGACCTTGAGATTTACCCCAAGCTTGAAGACCTTCCCATGCCGATTGGTTAAATGATTTATCATCAATACCACCTTGGTCTGTAACCATAGCCACTTTCAATTTGGCTTCATTTGATTTTTGCGAACGGTTAGAACAAGCACCCAAAGTTAACAACAAAGTAGACGCAAGACCTAGTGACACTAATTTTTTGTTCATTGAAAAACGAACCTCCTAAATAATATATATCTTAATTTCCTTTAGTTTCATTTCAAAAACAAAATGGTTAAGAAATGAAAACCTAGTATAACAAAAAAACAAACTTATCATACTCTTTTTTCAAAAAATTTGACTTTTCAAGCTAAAAGACGAACGTTATCGCTTTCAATTTCAAGAAAGAGAAAAAGAAACCGATTTCTCGATTTCTCTTTTTCTAAACCAACTTATTTTTCTGGTACACTTGTTTTTCCATCAATGATGTCTTTTTTAGCCGCTTCAACAGCTTCTTTGACATCTTCTGGCAGACCCTTAGTTGTTAGGTTAACCCCACCTTCTTTGAGGCCAAAGGTTGTCACCTTACCACCAGGAAATTGTCCTTTAGCCGTTTTATCAGCCACTTTACGTAAGGCTTGACCAACTTCTTTAATACTTGATGTCAAGACAAAGTTAGATTTCTTACCATCTTTTGAAGTATAGTCTCCTTCTGACATTTGGTCACGGTCAACACCGATAACCCAAACTTTATCAGCTTCGTTTCTTGTTTCGTTAACTGACTTAGCTTCATTGAAGACGCCTGCACCTGTTCCACCTGCTGCCTGATAAATCACATCGGCACCTTCAGCATATTGCGCTGCAGCAATGGTTTTGCCTTTAGCTGCATCTGCAAAGGAACCAGCATAAGTGACTCTAACCTTAATAGAAGGATCAACGGATTTAACACCTTCTTCAAAGCCTTTTTCAAAGCGCTTAGCAACAACACCTTCCATACCGCCAACAAAACCAACTTGTTTTGTTTTTGTGGTTTTAGCAGCTGCAACACCCGCTAAGTAAGCTGCCTCATTATCTGAGAAGGTGATGCTTGCTACATTGTCTTTGCCTTCAATCACATCATCAACAATAGCAAAATGTGTGTCTTTGTTGTCTGCTGCAGCTTTTTCAACAGCATCATGCAAAGGAAAACCTATCCCAAATACCAAGTTATACCCACTTGTTACGGCAGAATCAAGGTTGGTGGTAAACTCTGCTTCATTGGCTGATTGGAAGTAGTCAAACCCTTTTCCTTTTTCAAGGTCATTGTCTTTACCCCAAGCTTTTAAGCCTTCCCAAGCAGACTGGTTAAATGACTTATCATCAATCCCTGTTTGGTTGGTAATCATAGCGACTTTTAAGTCTGAATCTGACCCTTTTTTAGCGGAGCGGTTAGAACAAGCACCAAGTGCTAAGAGCGCTGTAGCCGCAAGTCCAAGAGAAGCGATTGTTTTTTTGTCATCATCATTAATCTCCTAATTGCTTATTTCTTAAAATGACTTATTTTAGTCATAGTCGTGTGACATTCTAATGAATATAGTTTCAGTATACCAAAAAATACCCTAAAAACCTATTATTTTTATCATTGAGACCTTATTTCTTATGAAAACCGAACTTTATTTTCAAGATTGTTTGCAAAATCTAGCAAATATGAACCAACTTTTTGTCTAGGAGGCATAATAAAAGAGAGAACAACGTTCTCTCTCAGTTTGAAGAAAAAGTCACTTTTTGCTACTTTCCTTAGGTGCTGTCGGACGGTAGCGACTTCTTATAAGAATTCCATACCTAACTGTCGAGCCTAAGGTCTCGCCAGTTCCGAGTGTCTAAAATCTTTCTATTAAAGGGGTTTTAGACACTTTCAGCACGGCGAAAGTAGTCTCAATAAGCTCGCTATCGCTCGCAGAAATAGGATATTTAGTAAATCCCCTGCAAAGCTCCTCACCCTATTGGTACAAAGACATGGGGTTTGTCTACCGTCTGAGAGAACAACGTTCTCTCTTTTTCTCTTCAAGTTTTTATTGGTATCTACTTATTAATTAGCGAGTAGATTTAGAATTTTGGATAGCAGCGTCGTAACCAAGATTATAATCATTGATATATTCTTGGCTATAACTGGGTGTAAATGGAAGTTTTGCCCATCCCTTTGAGCCATGGTTGTAGCCATCCTGGTAAGCCACACTATTGACATTAATAATAGGAGCTACTGCCATTTCTTTTTGCTTGGCAAGTTTTTCTTCTTGAGATTTCATCTGAGTCATTTCTTCAATAGCATCGATATAACCCTTTTTAAAACCTTCTTTGTAAACTTCTGGCCAGTTATCAGATACTGGGTACGGTGTATCCAAGTATCTGAAACGATAACCTTCCAAGTAAGCATCTTGGTACATTTTAGCATCTTCCGGCGTCATGATAGCGCAGCTGCCTCCAAAGTTAGGACGACTTGGTACTTTCACTCCTGGGACAACAGTGTCCTCTTCCAAGAAGATGTTTTCGCCTGTTTCCCAGTTGATCCATTCTGGGATAACAGTCGCATCATTTGGCAATTTGTCATCCTCACGCTCACCTGATAAACCTGGCAATGCTGGTGTTGTTCCTTTTAGTTCTGGAAGTTTCTCAACATCTTCTTTTGGAAGGATAATTTCATCTTGACCAATGATTTCAGATTCTTGATCAACGTGGGACAATTCTGGAACAGTTTGTGCATCTTCTGGAAGTTTTTCTGCCTCTTGGCTATCAGTTTTTGTATCAAGCTTAATAGTTGGGAAGTCTAGCATTTGTTGAGTGCCTTCATCGGAGACTTTAGGCATTTCCATTTCCGTTTGCTCGTCTTCTTCCCAATCTGTGAATTCTGGAATAATGATGGCATTATCTGGCAGTTTCTCAACATCCTCTTTTGGAAGGATAATTTCATCTTGACCAATGATTTCAGATTCTTGATCAACGTGGGACAATTCTGGAACAGTTTGTGCATTTTCCGGAAGCTTTTCTTCCTCCTGGCTATCGGCTTTTGGATCAAGCTTAATAGTTGGGAAGTCTAGCATTTGTTGAGTGCCTTCATCGGAGACTTTAGGCATTTCTAAGTTTGGTTTTTCTGTCTCTTTTTTGGCGTCTTCTAGAAGGATTTCTTCCTCTTCCAAGAAAATATTTTCGCCTGTTTCCCAGTTAATCCATTCTGGGACAACAGGCGCATTGTTTGGTAATGTGTCATCCTCACGTTCACCTGATAAACCTGGCAATTTTGGTGTTGTTCCGCTTAATTCAGGCAATTTTTCGACATCTTCTTTTGGAAGGATGATTTCATCTTGACCAATGATTTCTGAATCTTGATCAACGTGGGACAATTCTGGAACAGTTTGTGCATCTTCTGGAAGTTTTTCAGACTCACGCTCACCTGATAACCCTGGCAATTCTGATGTTGTTCCGCTTAATTCAGGAGCTTTTGTGTCATCTGCTTTTGGTGTCACTGCTTCTGATTCTTTTTGGATAGATGGAAACTCTAACATTTGTTGAGAATCATCATGACCCTTCTCTTCTGCCTTATCAGCTAACTTTGGACTGTCTTTTGGAGGCATTTGATCTTCTAATTTAGGAAGGTCGATTTGTGGACCAGTCTCAAAAGTCATTTCTTCTGACTGATTTCCACCTTCTAGACCTGGAAGATTTTCTGTACGGCCATGAAGTCCTGGTCCTGTCTCAGGTAGTTGATTTCCTAATCCAATTTGTCCCCACTCAATTGTGGTAACTGAGGTTGTTACGGTGGTTGTAACTGTTGTTGTTACGGTGGTTGTTGTGATGGTTGCAGTATCTGCTGAGGCTTGTCCCCCTATTAGAAAAGCACCTAATAATACGGATGCTACACCGACACTAAATTTACGAATACTGAAAACTTGCTTTGTTTGAAAACGCATGTTAACTCCTCTTTTATATTTTTAATTTATGAATAATATATTAACTTATTTTTAATTAAATATTAATGTGTTTTTTTGTTAATGTTGTCTATTATTTTTTTAAAAAAATAAGTTTTTTGTCTATTTGATTTTTTTATGTATTTTTCTTTATAACAAGACAATATAAGCCAGAATGAACTATTTCAAATTAGTTTTAATAACTTTGTTAATAGACAACAATATTTAAAAATAAATGAGATTAATTTCTTTTAAATGATAAAATGAGTCGTTTATTAGTTTACCTTCTTTAAAGAAAATAAAAAGATTGAACACTACTGACCGTAGCATTCAATCTTATATTTATTTTATTATCTTTGTTTTTAAATATTTGCCCAAACTGATTCGAGAATGTTTGTTTGTTCGCGACCTGGTCCTACTGAGAAAGTAGAGATGCGAACACCTACTAATTCACCAACACGACGGACATAGTTACGTGCATTTTCTGGAAGATCTTCCAGGCTACGAACACCTGTAATATCTTCAGACCAACCTGGTAATTCTTCATAGATTGGTGTGCAGCGTTTCAATTGCTCTAAGCTAGCTGGGTAGTAATCAATACGTTCACCATCAAGGTCATAAGCGACACAGATTTTAACAGTATCAAGTCCTGATAGAACGTCGATTGAATTAAGTGAAAGATTTGTAATCCCTGATACACGACGGCTATGACGCATCACAACTGAGTCAAACCATCCAACACGACGTGGGCGGCCAGTTGTTGTGCCGTATTCATGACCAACTTCACGGATACGGTCGCCAACTGCATCAAATAATTCAGTTGGGAATGGGCCATCACCAACACGGCTAGTATAGGCTTTACATACACCAACGACTTTATTGATTTTACTTGGGCCAACACCAGAACCAATGGTTACACCACCAGCAACTGGGTTTGAAGATGTTACAAATGGGTAAGTTCCTTGGTCGATATCAAGCATAACCCCTTGAGCACCCTCAAATAGAACACGTTTACCACCATCAAGAGCATCATTTAAGATAACTGATGTGTCAGTAACATATTTTTTAATTTCTTGACCGTAAGCATAGTACTCTTCAAAGATGTCATCAAATTCTAAAGCTGTACTATCGTACATTTTTTCAAACAAACGATTCTTTTCAGCCAAATTAGCTTTCAAGCGTTCAGCGAAGATTTCTTTGTCTAATAAATCGGCAATACGGATACCAATACGCGCAGCTTTATCCATGTAAGCTGGGCCAATCCCTTTGATAGTTGTACCGATTTTGTTATCACCTTTTGAATCCTCTTGTAATTGATCCAATTTAATATGATAAGGCAAGATAACATGGGCACGGTCTGAAATACGTAAATTATCGGTTGTCACACCCTCTTCATGAAGGTAAGCTAGTTCTTTAACCAATGATTTAGGGTTAACAACCACCCCATTACCAATAACAGAAATTTTTTCTGGGAAGAAAATACCTGATGGGATCAAATGCAATTTGAATTTTTTACCATCAATGACGATGGTATGTCCAGCATTATCTCCACCTTGATAACGCGCAATCACTTCTGCATCTGCAGATAAAAAGTCAGTGATTTTACCTTTACCTTCATCACCCCATTGGGTACCAACTACTACTACTGATGTCATATGTATACGATATAGGCTTACTCTAGAATGGCAGAGCAGAGGCCTTCACCTTTCTTGAAAACATGGCAGGAATCTCACCTGCAGTTTATCTTACACCCTATTATAGCAAAAAAGGATATGTTTCGCCAACCTTCCACATAATTATTAGGAAAATAGTTTCATTCATTTTTTAAATGCGAAAAATAAATAGAAAAAACGAACATTCCGCCATTAAAGGTAGATTTAGGAACTGGTAAGCCAAACACCTTTCTTCTAAAAGCTCAGAAAAGCCTTAAATAGATAAGGTGTTTTCTTTTAGTATTCAAACTTTTAAGGTAAAATAACTAGTAACAAGTATTTATCCATAGAAATGAGAAAGAAAGAGAAATGGCAAAACAAATCGATTTATTCCTTCAAAAATTACCTCGACTGCCAAAATGGCTTTGGCTACTCATCTATCTATTTACCTTGGGATTCCTCTCTGAAATAGAAATCCTCAACGGTAGTCTTTTAGGATTAACAGCCATTGCGCTTGGGATTGGTGTGTTTAAAGTTAATAAGCGACAAAAATACTTACATAGTCAAGGCCTAGCCAAACGTATTCAAGACCTCAAGGATACTGTTCATTTGGCTGATAAACAACATAAGCTTTTAAATGATTACTTGTTGATTCATGATTATCAACATTACCGCCAAACCGCTGAGCAGTTGCTGCCCAAGCTAGATTACATTAAAAGAGAATCCTTACAATTACAAAAACAGATTTCAAAAGACACCTTTCATCGTATCAACCAAAAAGCAGATGATGTCAAGGTTGATACTGTCTTACAGTTAGAACAATTACAGGCGTTAGAGGACCCTTCCACCGATCATCAAGATATGGATGTGATGATTATCCAAAAAGCACCTGAGCTCAAGGATATCTATTTAAGTATTCGATCCGATCATCGGACCATTTTAGACAAAATCAAAAAAGCTGATAATAGGGCTGAACTTGAAGCCATCCATGACAGTAGTATGCAAAAATTCTACGATATTTTAAATGGCTATTTAAGCATTAAAGCTTCCCCAAAAGACTATTACAAAGCAGAACAACCCTTAGAGGGTGCTTTAGAAGCCATGAAACAATTTGATTTGGATTTGGATGAAAATTTACGTCAACTAAACGAAAGTGACCTCAAAGATTTTGACATTAGTCTACGTCTCATGCAAGAGAAGTCACGCCAACACCCATCAGAAAACCCTTAAAAAGGAGATGCCCTTATGTCTGAATTTAATTTTGATATTGACCAAATTGCTAATAATACCATCACTAAAACAGATAAAACGACTGAAATTATCACAGACTCTAACACCAGTAATACTGGTCAAATTGTCTTTTTTGAGAAATTAAGCCCAGATCAGCAGACTGCTATTACTGCTAAAACACCGGCTCTTGTCGACACCTTCTTGTCTGACCAAAATGCCCTTCTTGATTTTGGTCAATCGGCTGTTGAAGCCGTGAATGTCACTGTTAATCATATCCTTGCTGAGCAAAAAAAATTACAGATTCCTCAAGTGGATGACTTGCTTAAAAACACTAACCGTGAGCTCAATGGTTTTATCGCAAAATACAAAGACGCTAGCCCAGCTGACTTAGAGAAAAAACCAAACCTCATTCAAAAACTCTTCAAGCAAAGTAAAAATGGCCTTCAAGAATTCTATTTTGATTCCCAATCTATTGAACAAAAAATGGATGGCATGGCAGCTGCTGTGGTTAAGCAAGAAGACACCTTGGCTCGTAATATTGTCTCAGCTGAACTATTAATCGAAGATAATACCAAATCCATCGAACACCTGGTTGGGGTCATTGCCTTTATCGAAGCCAGCCAAAAAGAAAGCTCCTCACGCGCTGCTAAGCTACAAGATAAAATCGCTTCTTTAGATAGTGCTACTCACGAATACCAAGTTGAGAGTGATGCGCTGGCTCGAATGACTGAAGTCATCAATACCTTAGAGCAACAACACACAGAGTACCTTAGCCGTTTATACGTCGCTTGGGCGACAACACCTCAGATGCGTAACTTGGTCAAGGTCTCTTCTGATATGCGACAAAAATTGGGAATGCTTCGTCGAAATACTATTCCGACAATGAAACTGTCTATTGCCCAATTAGGCATCATGCAACAATCTGTTCGCTCTGGAATGACAGCTGATGCCATTGTCAATGCTAATAACGCCGCCCTCCAGATGTTAGCTGAGACCAGCAAAGAAGCTATTCCAGCCCTAGAGCGCTCTGCACAGAGTCCAACCGTCTCTATCAAATCCGTTACTGCTCTAGCTGAAAGTTTAGTGGCTCAAAATAATGGCATCATCGCAGCCATTGATCAAGGTCGTAAAGAACGCGCTGCTCTTGAAAGTGTCATTGTCAAATCTGCTGAGACCATTAACGATTCGGTAAAACTGCGTGACCAAAAAATCGTTCAAGCCCTTCTTAATGAAGGAAAAATTAAGCAAGAAAGCATTGACCAAGAAAGCTAACCTCAAAAAAGAGCGAGTATTGAGAGTAATACCATCAAAAACAAAAAAGCCTAATAGCTTGTTTAACATCAGCTATCAGGCTTTTTTTGATAAGGAGTTATCATTTTTTAGGAGAGAAATAGGTTGGTTGTTTTACTTGCCTTGTTGGTAGAAAGCATCCATGTCTTCTTTAGGAACCATACTACCACCAGTAGCCCAAGCAATATAAGTTGCATTGGCCATCTTATCTTCTAAATGATGGGCTTTTAAGTATTGACGACCTTCTTCAGTTGCAAATAGCATGGCTGGGCCAACCGTTCCAGCTAAGGCAGCAGGCTCTAATTTGATGTCTTCTAAATCAGCCATTTTAGTTAGTAATTTTTTCTGCTCTTCTTCTGAAATGGTAAGGCCTCCATTAAAGTAATGATGCATTAATTCTGCCACAAATCCAGACGTTCTTGGCACAGCTAAGCCATCCATATTGGTCTTGGCATCTACTTCAATATCAGCTACAGATACTTTTGAATATTCTTTAGTAAGAAGACCTACTAACATAGAAGGCATATGTGTTGGCTGGGCAAAGAAACAATGCACATGATCCCCATAAATTTGTTTGAGACCAAAGGCTGTTCCACCAGGACTTCCTCCAATACCACAAGGAGAAAAGACAAATAGTGGGTGATCCTCATCCACCTTAATAGCTGCTTCTTCCAATTGATTCTTCAATCGGCAAGGTCCCACGGTATAACCTAAGAATAAGTCAACCGAATGCTCATCATCAACAAAGTAAGACTTAGGATCAGCATCTGACTCAGCACGACCTTGGTTAACAGCTTCAGTGAAGTTTGTCTTGTGTTCAATCACCACAACTCCGTAATCACGCAAGTACTTTTTCTTCCATTCTTTGGCATCATAAGACATGTGAATCACCACTTCAAAGCCTAAAGACACTCCCATAAGACCAACACTAATACCAAGGTTTCCGGTTGTTCCCACCATGATTTTATATTGACGGAAGAAATCTTTAAATTCTTGACTGCCAAACTTGCGGTAATCATCGTCAAAGCCACTTAGTATCCCTGCTTCAATAGCTAGGGTTTCGGCATGTTTTAAGACCTCATAAATAGCGCCACGTGCTTTAATGGTTCCAGCAATAGGTAAGGTATCATCACGTTTCAAGTACATATTCCCTGGAATAGTCACCTGATAATCCTCTTCCAAAAAGGCTTTAAAATTGGGAATATGAGTAATCTCAGACTCAATAATCCCATTATTATCACGTGTGCACTCAAAATTTTCTGCAAAGTAGGGAGCAAAACGTTGCAAACGTGCTTCGGCATCGCGAATATCTTCTTTACCAAAACGTGAGACCTTATTAGCCTCTTTGACACCTTTGTAGTGGTCATTCATCCAAAAAATAGGCACATAACGCATCATTCTTTGGATTTCAGGAATTTCATTTTTCCATGTTTCTAGAGACATACATAACCTCCTAAGTCAATTCATTTCTAAAAGGAAAGTCTTTTCCTTGATTTTTAATTAGCTATAAACAATTGAAAGATGGTAGATAAAGACAATGGAATGCTTACTTGTCCATGGCTTGTAATTGTTGTTTGGTAATCAGTTTAAAGTTTTTAAAGAAAGTGCCCCCCAAGAATCCGACTGTGAGACTGATAATGATACAGCCGACTGCCGTTATAAGGACTTTTGCTAATGGGTTATAAGCAAACATGACCGCAAAGCCCGCAATTGGTGTCGCTGTTCCTGGCGTATCATTGACTAATTTCATTAAAGCAATCAAGACACCACACAGAGCGCCACCGCAGAAATTGGTTACATAAATAGGGATTGGGTTGGCAGAGGTCACATCAGCCTGAGTCAGTGGTTCAATAGCAAAGGTAATATTGTCTTTACGCTCACCCAGTTTGAGCTTGTGGAAAAGTACCCCATTCATAAAGGAAGAACCAAATACAGACAGGGCACCTATAGCCATTGGAATACCTGTTAAACCTAGCATAGCTGTTAGGGCCATAGATGAAAGTGGAGCTGTTGCCACTACTACAATGGTTCCCCCTAGAATAATCCCCATCAATATAGGATTGCTATTAGCACTTGAAGTGAGAATATCTCCAATAGTTAAGAGCGTATTGTTGATAACTGGTGTTAAGAGCTGTGCAATTAACCGGGTCAATGGCGCCCCAACAATAATAATCGAAATCAAGTCTAAGCCGCCTGGAATATTTTTTTCCATCCATTTAACGAGAAAAGCCACTAAGTAACCTGCAATAAAGCCTGGGATAATTCCTGTTCCTGAGACGGCAAGGCCAATCAGAACCGCATAGCCCGGTGTCACACCTACAGCAATAGCTACTAAGATTGCCGCTGAAACGCCAGATAAGGCACCATTTGCACCACCAACCTCACTTAAAAATTGAAAGCCTAAGAGTTTTCCAAAAAAGGAATCTTGAAAGGCTTCAACTAAAAAAGAAGCACAAGCTGCAGAAGCAAGAGCCCCCATAGCCTTGGCACCGTAAGGTGCTTTATAGTTAAATAAAGTAAAAATAGCCAACACAAGAATCAAAAGACTCGTCCCAATAATAATATCCATAAAATTATTCCACCATCCTATTAATCACAGTTTATATAGTCGTCATTAGTTTTTCAGACTTGCCATAGCTTCAATCTCAATCAAAGCATCCTTTGGCAAAGCAGCTACTTGATAAGCTGTACGAATTGGGTAAGGTTCTTCAAAGAGCTCTGACATAATCTGATTTAACTGTCCAAAATAAGTTAGGTCAGACAGATAAATGGTCAATTTGAAGACATCACCTAAGCCTAGCTTTTGCTCTTCTAAGATGGCCGCAATATTAGCAAATGACTGACGGCACTGTGCTTCAAATCCTTCTTTTAAGTCACCTGTCTCTGGATCGACAGGTAATTGACCTGATGTATATAAGACATTTCCTTGAATGCTATAAATAGAATATGGACCGATTGCTTTTGGGTATTTGCTCATCAAATAACCCTCCTTCATTTTTTTATAGTTAAATTTTACATGAAACCGTATTCATAGTCAATAATAAATTTTTATTTTGATAAAATTTTATTATTTTTAATCGTCAATTATTGTAATCAATATAGATTGTCTTTTAGAGTGAAATATATTACTATATTAGTAATAAAGCTTATAGGAAGTGTGTTATGGATAGAGAAAGACTGCAATACTGGAAAACAGTAATCGGGTTCCTACATGGGGTTTTAGGGGACAATTATGAGATTGTCTTACACGTCATTGACAAAAACGATATCTACATAGGAGAAATTGTTAATAATCAGATTAGCGGCCGAACCACTAATTCACCCTTGACAGCCTTCGCCCTTGATTTAATCACCAACAAGGTCTATCAAGAAAAAGACTATGTCACTAACTATAAGGCTATTGTAAGCCCTCAAAACAAGGAAGTCCGTGGCTCCACCTTTTTTATTAAGGACCAAAATGGGAAGCTAGAAGGTATGCTGTGCATCAATATGGATATTTCAGCCTATCAAGGTATCGCTGAAAACATCTTAAACCTAGCCAACCTGAACCTTAACCAGTTAGTCCCCAAAACAGGTAGCAAAATCTCTTCACCTCAATCAGAAGAAACCGTGGAAGTCTTATCCAATAATATCCAAGATATTATCAGTGAAATTATTGATCCAGCTCTTTTAAATCAAGACGTTCACTTGCGCCAAGAGGTCAAAGTAGATATTGTCTCAAAACTGTCCGAGAAAGGCGTGTTCCAATTGAAGGGAGCCGTCTCAAAAGTGGCTGAGATTCTCAATATTTCTGAACCGAGCGTCTACCGCTATCTGAAAAAAATTGAAACAGATTAATCAATGATAAAAACCATGGAAGGCTTTTCCATGGTTTTGTCTTTGCATTTCAAAAAATTGTGTTTCTTGTCTTAAAATTGTAAACTAGGTATGATAAAAAGCAAATAGGACAGAAGATATTGAAACTAAATCAATTATTACAGGCATTGCCTAAAGACACTCATATTTTGGAAGGCCATTTTGGTATTGAACGAGAAGGTCTTAGAGTCACACAAGAGGGACATGTCTCACAAAGAGAACACCCCCAGTCACTGGGTTCCAGAAACAGACACCCTTACATTCAAACTGACTTTAGTGAGGCGCAACTGGAATTAATCACCCCCGTCTCCAAATCAACAAAAGAGATAAGACGACGTCTAGGAGCTATTACTGACGTCGCTCAGCGCTCACTTGAGGCAGATGAAGTCATCTGGCCATTATCTATGCCGCCTTATCTTCAAGAAGCTGAGATTCACATTGCCAAGCTCGACAATCCATCTGAGGTCGCTTACCGCTCACATCTTGCTGACAAATACGGAGTGCTACTTCAATCAATTTCAGGCATTCATTATAACTTTGAAATCGGCAGCCAGCCTCTTGACAAGCTCTTTCAAGAAAGCGGTTACTCCTCTCGAGTTACCTTTAAAAATGACCTCTATATGAAGTTAGCTCGTCAATTTCTCACCTATCGTTGGTTACTAACTTATCTCTATGGTGCTAGTCCTTTGGCAGAAAGAGAGTTTTACAGCCACTCACCTAAGAGAGCTGTCAGATCCTTACGCTCCAGTAAGGCCTATGGTTACAACAATAAAGAAGAAGTCAAGGTATCTTTCCAAAGTATTGAGCGCTACATCGAAGACATTGAAAAGGCGGTTGCTTCAGGTCATCTCAGCATGGAAAAAGAGTTCTACTCCCCTATTCGACTACGCGGTGCCAAACACAACCACGACTACCTTGAACAAGGTGTAACTTATATGGAGTTTCGTAGCTTTGACTTGAATCCTTTTGATTCTCTTGGGATGTCACAAGAAACCCTAGATACCTTCCACCTTATTATCCTTGCCCTCTTATGGATGGACGAAGGGGAGACTTCTGATAAGACCATAGAGATGAGTAAAGCCATCAATGAAGCCGTGGCTCTAGCTCACCCTCTGGATGCTCTTCCTCAAGAAGCTGACCCTAAGCCTCTACTCTTAGCTATGCAAGAAGTCATTGAACACTTTGACTTAGATGAAATTTATCAGACTACCCTAACGAACATAACCAGAGTTATTCAAAATCCTGAAGAAACCATGGCAGCCAAACTGCTTAAAGCTATTGAGAACAACTCACTCATGACTTTTGGCACGAAGATGGCTAACAACTATCACCAGCTAGCATGGCAAGCCCCATATGCCTTAAAAGGTTACGAAAGTATGGAATTGTCTACCCAAATGGTCATGTTTGATGCCATTCAAAAAGGACTTCATTTAGAGATTTTGGATGAAAGGGATCAATTTATCAAGCTCTGGCACCAGGATCACATTGAATATGTTAAAAACGGCAATATGACAGCTAAGGATAATTATGTCATCCCCCTTGCCATGGCTAATAAAACCGTCACTAAAAAAATCCTTGACCAAGCTGGTTTTCCAACGCCTCAAGGACAAGAATTTGCTAATAAGGCAGAAGCCTTAGCTTATTTTCCACTGATTGCCAACAAAGCTATTGTGGTTAAGCCAAAATCGACAAACTTTGGTCTAGGGATCTCTATTTTCCCTGAAAAAGCCAGTAAGGAAGACTACCAAAAAGCCGTGGAAATCGCCTTTGCAGAAGACCATTCTATCCTTGTCGAAGACTTTATCACAGGAACCGAGTACCGCTTCTTTGTCCTTGACGGGGAATGTCTGGCGGTTCTGCTGCGCCTTGCTGCCAATGTGGTTGGAGATGGCAGTCACACCATCCAAGAACTGATTGACCTTAAAAATGAGAACCCTCTTCGTGGTTATGATCACCGCTCTCCTTTAGAAAAAATCCAACTTGGACAGATTGAGCGCCTTTACCTAGCTCAAGAAGGTTATACCCCAGAAACCATCCTTGCTCCTGGGGAAAAAGCTGTCTTGCGCGGCAATTCTAATATCTCCACAGGGGGCGACTCTGTAGATGTCACTGATCAAATGGATGATTCTTACAAACAACTAGCTGCAGAGATGGCTAAAGCTATGGGTGCTTGGGTTTGTGGCGTTGACTTGATCATTCCTGATATGACCCAGGTATCAAGTCCTAAAAACCCTAATTGTACCTGTATTGAGTTAAATTTCAACCCTTCTATGTATATGCACACCTACTGTCAAGAAGGGCCTGGCCAAGCCATCACACCTAAAATCATTGAGAAACTATTTCCCGAGCTAACCTAAAATCGACAACAAAAAATAAAGAGGATACTTCGGGATAATTTATCTACATTGCCACCAAAGTTTCGTGCTTTTGTAGTATATTTCTTTAAGATCTCATCACTAGTATCAATTTTTTTATATAGATTTTTCGTAATACTATAAGAAGGACGAGGAAATTCTTTTGTTAGATTAAAACAGTATACGTGATACTCACGACTGCCATTTAAGTTAACCTTAAGACTATGATATCTTGGTTTAATTCCTTTATATGCATCATACCCATACCAAGGAAATTCTGGATCTGGACTTTTATAATTAGGTACGCTTACCTCATCAGCAGCATAGACTATTTGACTTACTCCCACACCGCTTGTACTTGCAGCAAGTATAAAAAATACTCCCACTAAAGTGACAGTTAGCTTACGCCGACCTTTTGTGCGCACCAAAAAATCGGTTCCTTTGTTTAGAAACGTTGTTTTTTCATTTTCTCTCCTCTCAATGTGACATCATATCATTCTATTGAAGTCAAAGAAATATATTCGTACTAAGTTTTTCGCCAGATTACCTGTTTAAAATCCTTGTTTTTGGGAAAAACCTTAGTTTAAGCCATTTTTAATCATTTTTTACTTACTAAATTTTTAGCTTATTTTGTTGATTTCTGCTGCTAGCTTAGATAGAATGGAGGTTGGAGAATACAATTAGTAATAGTTTATTTAGCTATCTAATTGTAGGAAGAGAGGACCCTTTCCTTGTTAGAAAAATACTTGGAATCATCAATCAAAGCAAAATGCCAGCTAGTTGTCTTATTTTTCAAGACACCTTCTTTGTCAATAACTGAGGTGGTCGAAAAAACCGGCTTAACCCCTTTACAATTAAAGCATTACAGTGAGGAACTGAATGCTTTTTTCGCATCCAGTATCACATTGTCTATTCAAAAAGATACTGTTTCTTGTGCCTTCAAACATACTTTTATTGATACTTATCTGCATCAACTTTATGAAAGCTCCAATACGTTGCAATTATTAGCTTTTTGTCTAAAAAATGAAGATTGTTCTCGACCTCTTACGGATTTTGCGAGAAAACGTTTCTTGTCAAGTTCCTCAGCTTATCGCATGCGCGAATCACTGATTCCTTTATTGAGAGACTTTGAATTAAAACTCTCTAAAAACAAGATTGTTGGTGAAGAATATCGCATGCGCTATCTCATCGCCCTACTTTATAGTAAGTTTGGTATCAAAATTTATGATTTGACGCAATAAGATACAAGAATTATTCATCGTTTTTTATCCCACAGTTCTACACATCTTAAAACCTCACCTTGGTTATCAGAATCCTTTTCTTTCTATGATATTTTGCTAGCTTTATCATGGAAGCGACATCAGTTTACGGTTACTATCCCCCAAACAAGAATCTTTCGACAATTAAAAAATCTTTTTATCTACGATTGCTTGGAAAAAAGCAGCCACGATATTATTGAATCTTATTGTCAGCTAAGCTTTTCAACAGGAGATTTGGATTATCTCTATTTAACTTATATCACCGCTAATAACTCTTTTGCTAGCCTGCAGTGGACACCTGAGCATATCAGACATTGTTGTCAACTGTTTGAAGAAAATGATACTTTTCGCTTACTTCTAGACTCTATCATTACTCTGTTACCTAATCTAAAAGAGCAAGAGGCTAATTTAGTCAAAGCACTTATCTTTTTTTCCAAATCATTCTTGTTTAATCTGCAACATTTTATCCCTGAGACCAATTTATTCATTTCTCCGTATTATAAAGGAAACCAAAAACTCTATGCATCCTTAAAATTAATCGTCGAAGAATGGATGGCTCAGCTGCCTGGAAAGCGTTACTTGAATTATAAGCATTTCCATCTTTTTTGCCACCATGTTGAGCAGATTCTAAGAAATATCCAACCTCCTTTAGTTGTTGTTTTAATAGCTAGTAATTTTATGAACGCTCATCTTCTAACAGATTCCTTCCCAAGGTATTTTTCAGATAAAAGCATTGATTTTCATTCTTACTACCTACTGCGAGATAATGTCTACCAAATTCCTGATTTAAAACCTGATTTGATCATCACCCACAGTAGACTAATCCCCTTTGTGCAGCATGAGCTTACAAGAGGCGTTGCTGTTGCTGAGTTTTCTTTTGATGATTCTAGCCAATCAGTTCGATCTATTCAGGAACTGATTTATCAACTTAAAGAAGAAAAGTACCAAGAGTTTTTAGAAAAAACATTATAAGAAAGTTAATCGTTTAATCAAAATAACCGATACTCTATTTACAGAGTATCGGTTATTTTTGTCTAAGAATGGTATTTCCTAGAAATAACTTTGTTTAAGATTTTAAGTTCCCAAGATACTAACTATAGTGTGTACTTTTTTTGCGACTTGTTAGAATACATTCAAAAAAACTCAAGTACCATCTAAATTCGCTTTAATTTTATTACTTCATAGTCCTAAACTCCCTAAAGGGAAGATTTATTTTTCTTATCACTTATCTTTGAATAGATGAGCACCAAAACAGCAGCTATTATCACACCCATGCCAGCGCATAAAACTTCCACCCAGAGCCTCGCTCTATCTATTCCTTTAGGCGAAGTGTGCGCTTTTTTGTATTGTTTTTGGTGGTATGGCACCCTATGGCCCCTTACCAAGAGACGTTTAGTGTTAACACCGTAAGGAGTACAAGTAACTAGGGTAGCATAATCCTTTCCCATGACTCCAGAAAGCGATGTCACTTGATCTGGTTCAACAGTTAGTATTTGATCAACTTCATATGCTAGTACCTTGTTTAACACACGAAAATAAAACATGTCACCATTGCTGACCAAATTTAAATTAGTGAACATCTCTGACGAAGGGAGACCTCTATGAGCAGAAATAACCGTGTGAGTCCCGTCGCCACCAACCGGTAAGGCACTTCCAAATAAGTGACCTGCTCCTTTAGTTAGCACCTCGTCTGTCGTATAGTGGTATATTGGTAACGTCACTTTAATAGAGGGTACTTCAACATATCCCATAATATCATTGTTTTCAATTTTAAGTAGGCTTTCGTAGTTTTTATCATGAATGCCATCCCTAAATGAAAAAGCATCTGGGACAGGCTGAATCCCTATCTGATCATTATAAGCTTTTGCTTTCTCCCACATTACCTCTGTTTCTGACAAACCTCTTTTAGCAATCTGTTGATCATAAGTTCCCAATAACTGTTGATTTCGATAAGCATTCCACCTACTGCTTACCAAAGGATAGAGAAAAATGATGACGCCTATTAAAAATAGTAATAATATCCCTAGATTTTTTAGTCTTTCTTTCATAGCAGTTCCTTATCATTAAAAATCGAGACTGCATAAAGACAGTCTCGATTGATTTCGACTTTTGAAAGCATTAAGCTTTACGACGTTTAACAATATAAATACCAATTGCACCGATCATAGCAGCCGAGCCAATAGCTGTGAAGAGGTAAGTACCAACGCTACCTGTCGAAGGTAATTCACCTAGTTTGGTGTTTGGGATTGTTTCGTTTAATAAAACAGTTCCTGCTCCTTCGTTTTGATTTTCTTTAACTTCGGTTGTTGTAGACGCCTCTTCTGTAGATTTTTTGATATAAGCAACTTTAGCATCTTTTCCTTCAGGCTTTTCTTTGTAGAAGGTATTGCCTACCAACCAACCTACTGTGGCGGTCCCTGGAGATTTTTGACTTTCATCTGTTGTATAAATTGTCTCTGAACGATTATTTGTAGAAGTTGTTTTTGCTTTATCCCAATGGGCTTCTACTGAATATACTTTAGTGTTCAGTGAATATCCTTTAGGAGCTTTGAGTTCTTTGACGTAATAAGTCCCTTTACCCACTTGATTTGAAGCGGCATACCCATCCTGATTTGTCACAACAATATCAACTAATGTTTTGGCAGTTTCATCTGAATAAATTCCGAAAACAGCATTAGCTAGTGGGGCATTATCTTTACCTGTTTTCTTAAAGGCTACACGATAGGTGTAAACGGTCTTTTTGTCCGTCTTTTTAGTGATACCAGACCCTTCACCTTCTTGAGGTTTATCAGTTGTTTTATGTGTCTCCCCTTTATTGGGATTATTTGAATAGTTGAATAGGTTACACTAAACTAGACAGAATTTATAAAGTGTTCTACACTAAAGAAAATAGGAGAATATTATGTCTAGAAAAATACGTCGCCACTTCACCGATGACTTTAAGCAACAAATCGTTGACCTTCACAATGCAGGGATGAAACGAAGTGAGCTTATCAAAGAATATGAGTTAACCCCATCAACCTTCGATAAGTGGGTACGTCAGGCTAAAACAACTGGTTCCTTTAAAACTATTGATAATCTTACAGATGAGCAGCGTGAACTGATTGAACTCCGAAAGCGTAATAAAGAACTCGAAATGCAGTTAGATATCCTAAAGCAAGCGGCGGTGATTATGGCACGAAAAGAGAAGTAATCACTGCTAATAAAGACAAATATAGCATTTCAGCCATGTGTCGTTGGTTGAACATTCCTCGTTCTAGCTATTACTACAAGGCTGTTAAACCAGTCTCTGAAGCGGAACTTGAAGAAAATATCAAAGCTATTTTTCTCGAAAGTAAGGCCAGATACGGGGCTAGGAAAATCAAGAAATGTTTGGAAAATGAAGGCATCCAGCTGTCTCGTCGTCGGATTCGTCGCATCATGCACAAACTCAACTTAGTATCCGTTTATCAGAAAGCAGCCTTCAAGCCACATTCAAAAGGGAGAATGTGGCAGCTATTCCTAATCACTTAGCCAGACAATTTCATCAAGAAAAGCCTCTAAATGCTTTAGTAACAGACTTAACCTACGTTCGTGTCGGTAATAGCTGGGCTTATGTTTGCTTGATTATTGATCTCTTCAATCGTGAAATCATCGGTTTGTCAGTTGGTTGGCATAAGACCGCCGAATTGGTTAAACAAGCGATTCAGAGCATCCCTTACGCTCTGACCAAGGTCAAGATCTTCCATTCTGATCGTGGGAAGGAGTTTGATAATCAGCTGATTGATGACATGTTGGAAGCTTTTGGAATCAATCGTTCTCTAAGCCAAGCAGGCTGTCCCTATGACAATGCGGTAGCTGAGAGCACCTATCGCGCTTTCAAAATTGAATTTATTCATCAAGAAACCTTTCAGTCACTGGAAGAATTAATCCTTAAAACGAAAGATTATGTGCACTGGTGGAATTACCATCGCATTCATGGCAGTCTCAACTACCAGACACCCATGACATGGAGATTAATTGCTTAAAGAAAAAAGCACTTTATAAATGTTGTACAGAAAAGTGTTGCCTTTTCAAGTAGTATTCTACATTGTTGGAGTTACCATCTTTACCAACAATTGCCTTTTCATTCAAAAGAGCACTGTAAATCACTTCTGGGGCGTGATTTTCTAAATTATCATAATTAAAATTAAGATGGAAGCTATTATCATTAAATGATAACTCTGCAATTGTTTTATTATTATATTCAAATCGATTGTTTTTTGCTCTTAAAGTTTGACTATTCCAGTTAATAACTAAACTACTAGATAGAAAGGTTAAACCTTGTGACATAGCATCAGATACGAAGACTGTTTTATTGGTAGCTTCTTTAGAATAGTTTGGTAACTGAATCGTTAATTTGAAATCAATTTTTTCTCCCACAGATGCAGTATCTCTATTATCATCTTTTGAAGATTTCGTGATATGTTTTTTAATAAAGGGCTGACTTGATTTAGCAACTACAGTTTCCCCATAAAGATAATGATCAGTTACAGATACTTCTCCAGCTTTAATCACACCTTCTCCAGTATATGAAGCTGTCAATAAAATCGGGTTATAGGTACGTCCATCCTCAGCTCCCGTTATTATATTAGCTATGTAAACACTTGCACCAGTTACACGATAGTTATAAGCTCCTATAATATTCTCTTGTTTATCAATGAGTTCGGCTTTAACAGTACCTCTATTTATATCATTGGCAATCTTATTGATTTCTGTGGAGGTAGGTTTATCCTCTGATAAAACAACACCTTTTATAAATTTAAATCTAACAAAGGAATCTCCACGCTCACTGTATTCACCTTCCCCAATTTTATACAGCGTTACGGTAGGCTTACCTTCAATATTTGTAATTTTTAATTCAGCTGTATCATCTTTTGATAGTGCTGAAACTGTCCCCATACCTAATCCAACTACGGCTAAAATAGCTAGAAAAGTCACTAATATTTTTTTCAAATTTTGCATTATTTTCTCTCTCACTCTTTCTCTCCTATTTTTAAATTAATATAGCTCTTAGTATTTATCTGTTAATTTTCCACCTTCTTTCTAGAATGACGTTTATAAAGCAGGATGGTAGTTGTTACCATCATACTCCCAATAACAATAAAAACTTGACTTCCTCTTCCACCAGATGATGGTAATCGATAAATCTTATGATTTTTTATGATATAGGTCTCATCTTTAGAAGCCAAATTACCTTCGATAGGATGGGTTACTGTAATCTTACCATTACTATCAACTTTAACCTCCCATGGATTTTCTGGGAGAGTGTACCCTATTCTGGTCTTAGTCTCATAAAGATAATAGGTTTTCCCTTTTTGGAGATATTTAAAAGTTACTTTTCCATCGGATCCTGTTGTTCCTTTTTCCCAGACAGTTTTTTTGTCCGCCATTCGGAGTTCAAACATAACCCCGTCAAGTTTCTTACTAGTATCACTAGCATCTACTTTGGTAAAGCTAACAGGAATTGTTTTTACCTGAATAACAGGGTGCGGGTACGGCAACTTCTGCTGACGACTATCAGCCATGTAATTAATGGAAGCATCTGAGTTAGAAGGAAGACCACCTTTTCCAGAACTGGTTTGATTACCTGAGTAATCCGTATCATTCTCACCATTCACTGAATACTTCCCTTGCATATCCTTATAGGATTCATAGGCTTTATCTGATGCTTTGACATTAAAAGAAAGCGTATAGGTATATTCATCATCAACCTTGTAATCGGGTTTAAAAGTTAAAGTAACTTTGCCTTTTGACTGAATATCAGTTTTTGGAGTAAACAAGACATTCTCAACAATATATTTCCCCTCATTAGTTATCTGCCCATTTTTAAAAAGTGTTTGAACTTTTTTTGTAGACTTTGAGATTCTAGTAACAAGTATGTCAGGTTTTTGCTCATAGTAATCTACATACTGACTTAAGCTATCTGAAATAATTAAGTTAAAAATTTTACTATCTTCAACGATTTTATTTGCAGTTTTCTCTAATTCTACTGTATCAGTAATACTATAGTAATAATTATCACCTGATAGATACTTTAGAACAACAGGACTCGAGCTAGAGGTATCGCTATTAATATCTTTAGAGACACCCAATGAATATATTGATAGATTAGGATGTCTATCCTTAAACTCATCTATTGCAAGCTTGCTTCCTACTTGTGACTGTGTAACATTATTACTATCATTTGAACTTCCATTTCCTGAGCGATAGCCATCTTCTCCAAAATAGAATGTAGGAACTCCATCACTTATGAAGATCATTATCTTTCTTCGACCATCATCTTTTACTTCATTTAGCATCTCATTCGCTTTTAATAACGCAGCATGGTAATTAGTACCATTGTTATGCAATGCTGTCAAAGTATGAGAATCTAATAAAGAATTAGTAGACCATCCTTTGAGAGTATCGGCATCCCTACTGCTATGTAAATTAGGCTGATAAAATCCACCACGTTGAGATTGATTAGGATACCATTTTCCTGCAGGGTAATCAACACTACCTTGAAATCCAATAACTGATAATTTATTTTCTGGATTAATATTAACAAACCTCTGCAACAATCCATTTACGCCTAGAAGAGAATTTTTTACTGCATCATCTCTTCTAATACCATCAGATATAGATACGGTACCTCTGTATTGATAACGAATTTGATCTCTGTCAAAATACTCACCTTGATAGCTAGGATAATCAAAGGTCCCATGATAAATCCATCGACCATAGTAATTATCCCATCTCTGAGCATAATATCTATACTTTTGAACCGACCCTATTCCCTCCTGCATACTCCCAGACCTATCCACAACTACTAGGACATCCAATGGTTGCTTTTTACCTGTCATATCGAGATAAAGACGATAGAGGTCAGAGGTATCGTGACCTCTTTCTTTGTCATCAACTGTGGTATCAGGATTATCCTTTTGATCACCTAGATAATCAATACGTTTGTGGTGCTCTAATTCACTGTGAGAATTTTCAGCTTGCATATTTCTTGCTGCGCGATAAGAACGAAAACCTCTTGGCTGGATTATCGAAGAAGAAATAGGCATTGGTTTTAAACCAAGTGGCTTGGTTGATCGAATATAAATATTAATTGTATTGCTCTTAATTGCTCTTATTTTGTTTTGCTCTGGCCTAGCTGTCACTACCCTATAGTGACCAAATAACATTTCTTTTAGAGTTGGTTCAGCATCTGTAGCTGACTGAAATTCTGCTTTTAGCACTTCATAATCATCGGAAACAAAATCTAAAACATCAAAATGCTCATCCCATGTGTATAAATTGTCAATCTTTTTAACGATTTCAAAATCCTTAGATGCGAGTGAGCTCTCGATTGAGGATAACTTTGGCTTTAAAATATTTACTGTGATTGACTTGCTGTAATTCTTAACACCTTGCTTAGACACAACAACAGATCCATCAATTAATAAAGTTCCATACTGAGCTAATGAAACTGATTGTTCCTCCATTAGACTGTTTGTGCTGACAATAATAAGCCTTTCCCCAATTTGTCCTGTAAAAGTTAGATTTCTAATATGACCATCTTCTCCTTGTTCAGTTACAGGTGTTACTATCTGGACTTGTCCATCAGGTAGAACTACACCTACTCTAATATTCTGCTTATTTTTTTCAAGGCCTGCTAAAGTGAGGCCATTTATAAAAGTTAGTGTTGTTGTGATATCACTTAGTTGCTTTGTAGAACATTCAATGGAAACCAAGTCGACATCACTTATTGATCGTCCTTGCTTTCTCAATTCCAAAGACATCTTCTCTATATCTTGAGTATAATTTTTTTGCTTATCACGCGCCTTAGACTCGCTATTCAAAGTAGCTTTGATTAACGCATCTGGCTCAAATCCTGACTCATTTTTTACTGATATCTTTACATTCCCATTTTCTGAAACTAGTTCTTTGTTATCTGTAGATTCTTGTTTTTGACTCCTTAACTCGTCTTCTGAGTCACTGGAAATTGAGGTTGATGAAGGTTCTTTTACCTGCATAAAAGCTGCTTGTCCTATTGGCGTTGCTAGCTGCCAAAAAAGAAGCCCAAAAGTAACCCCTAGCCTTACTAGTTTATTCACATTTTTATAGTTCATTTTTTAACTAACCCTCTCTTATATTAGTATTCTATGTATATTTATTAATGAAAATAAATCATTTATAGAACTTTTTAAAACAAACAAACAAACAAACTCATCTTATCATATTCCAACTGAATTTAAAATATTTTTTTAGTATTTCTTCACCATTTTATGTCATTTTTTATCTTATTTTTGAGAAAACCTTGTATCATCAAGCTTTTTAGATTTTTTTAAAGGTAATTTTAAGTTCTGAAAACTGCTATTATTGTTAATCATTTCAATCCTATACAAAGACTTGAGAATGGATAAGTATTCGAAAGATGATTTGTTACACACTATTCTAATAAAAGCATTGATTTTCATTCTTTCTACCTACTGCGAGACAATGTCTACCAAATTCCTGATTTAAAACCTGATTTGATCATCACCAACAGTCGATTGATCCCCTTTGTGCAGCATGAGCTTACAAAAGGCGTTGCTGTTGCGGAATTTTCTTTTGATGATTCTAGCCAATCGGTTCGCTCTATTCAGGAGCTGATTTATCAACTTAAAGAAGAAAAGTTCCAAGAGTTTGTCACCAAACAATTACAATGAGTCCTCCCAAACTTTCAGAATTTCTGAAAGTTTTTTGTTTGAAACTTCTACTAACCATCAAAAAGTTAAAAAGATGAGTAATAGGCTTAATGGCAAGAAAAAAGAGACAGTTGAATCTGTCTCTTTTACTTGTGTAAGATTAGCTCGTTAAAGATAGCATCTCTAGTCATCCATTAAGGTTTCATTCTTTTAAGCCGCTTTCCAAAAAGTGCCATAAAGCACAATAGGCTACCACCTAAAAGATAAAGTAGGACTCCTATCCCGCCGGTGGCTGGTAATTCAGGAACCTTGTAATTGACAATCTTACCATCAGCTAGGCTTTTATCTACGATTTCTCCTTCATCGTTGACGGTAAAGGTTGCCACTGCTTGAACTGGTTTATTAAAGCCAGTTAGAGCCTTCACTTCCCAAAGTTCATAATCTCCCTTAGCTAATCCTTCAAAATAAAACTTACCTGTTGTCTTATCTGAGTTTACCTGACTACCGACAGTTACGGTATCACTACTTCCTGACTTTTTGCGTAACTCGAAAGTCGCTTCAAGGGGATTACCGTGAGCATCTGTTTTGGTAAAGTCGATATAATTTTTCCGGTTCGTCAAATTAACAACGATGGAACCATCTGCATTACTTTCGCCTGATTTCTTCGTCACATCAGCTGTAAATCTAAAACTTTCTGTAAAAGGACCTTTTGGAACATACAGACCCGATTCCATCCAATAAGAGTAATAATTAAAATAGCGCTGCTGTAAAACTGCTTCTGTATGAATAGGATCGCTATTTTTTAAATCGGATTTGCCACTGATTTTAACGATATAAGATTTACCGTATAAAAGGTCGTCATAGAAATCAATAAGAATACGACCATCACTCTTACTAATATTAGTGTCAAATACTTCTCTCATTGATTTGTCGTCAACTCCCCAACTCGGAGGCATTTGTACAGTAGGATATGAAACTTCAAAAACTTGGACTCTAGTGTCTTGATTGATAATAGTTGATCCGCTTCCAGTATAGGTTAATTGTGTTTGTTCTAATCTCTTTCCAAGCGGATTAACATATATATAGTTAACAAAATCTCCTGTCGCTTCATCCAAACTTGTAATCATTGAGCCAATGTTAACTGGATTATGTGTATCTAATGCTCCATAATAAGGATCATAATTAATAGCAAAAGTTTGAGGCTGTGAAGATTGTTTCCCAATTTTAAGGTAAATATCAATATTTTGACTATACTTAACCGTATGACGATCAATGAAAAATGGCGAAATCATGCTAAACGTCGATACCGCGTATCTGGTGATATAGTCTGTAAAGGTGTAGGTGATGGTTCTTGTCGTACTATCGTAGCTACCAAGTGCTAGTGTTCCAAGTGGTCCCATAACCCGAAAAGCCACATTTTCTGGCACAGATATCCCAAAAGGATCAATGGTATTTGGTAAGGTCACTGTAAAGGTATCACCAGCTTTGATGTCACTACCTGCTTGAATGGTGAACTCAGCTCGCATGACAATATTTTCACCACTGTTGGGTTTTACAATAGTTGGTGTTTCATCGTTTGAAGACGTAATCTCCAATTTTTTGATGGTGATTTTATCAGAAACATCTTTGCCTGTGTCTGTAGTGGTTGGGGCACCCCCCCGTTTTCCGTATTAGCCGGGGCTGGTTGAGTACCTACTGGACTGCTGGCTACCACCTCAGTCTCAGAACCACTAGCTTCAGTAATATTGATTTTACGAGGTGTTCGATCTAGGATATAACCATCTGGAGCTTCGATTTCCGTTAACACATATTGTCCATAAGGAAGCTTGTCAAAGGTATACTCTCCTTTACGATCTGTCAGACCCAGATAAATCATTCCATCAGAAGCTTCTAACTGGAATTGAGTATTAGCTAAAGGAAGGTCCGTCAGCTCATCTCTTTTGATGACTTTAATTTTTTGATCATCAATGGTTTTATTAATGAGTTCATTTCTAATTTCATAGCGATCAGACTTTTGTGCATTTTGGATAAAGAGGCGTCCTATAGGTTCTGAAATGCCGCCATCATCGGTCACGTTAAATGTTGCTACGACTTCTTTTGGAAGTTGATAGGCATTATCAGCTACTTTGGTTTCCCATAGCGCATAGTTTCCTGCTTTAAGTTTGTTAAATCCAAAACTGCCATCAGAGCCTGATTTCACCGTTTGAATCGTTTGATTATCCTTTTTCAGGGCAAACTCTGCACCAGCAAGTTCTTTACCTTTGTCACCGACTTTAAAGAATTTAATATGATTAGGTTTATTCTCAATTTCTTTTGTTGGGTATTCTGTAGGAGTACTGGCATCTGTCATAGAAAAATCAGTTTCTTTAAAACTTACTTCGTCCACAATCGTTGTTTTTCCAGAATTTTGTACGACTACCACATAGGTCTTATCTTCTTTGGCATATGCCTCTGGTGCTTTACTTTCTCTTAGATTGTAAACACCAGGCTTTAAATGATCAAAGGTTAAAGTGGTTCGATCGGAGCTAGTCACTTGGCTAACAGAAGGAAAGTCTCCCTGAACTTGATAGGCACTCAAAACAGTCGTCCGCTTTGAAAGCGTAAAGGTCGCTCCTGCTAGACCATTTTTATTTTCATCAATTTTCTTAAGACTGAATTGGCCACCTTGCTTATTTGTGATAGTCAAAACAGATGTTGGAATAGCTTGTTTAATAGCTGATCCTATAGCTTGGATTTGATTCGCGTACCCGTGATCTGATGAGTCTGGTTGAAAAAGAGTTGTAGTATACTTAGACCAAGCAACTTTTATATTGTCTTTAGCAAATAGGCCACCAAATGATGGGCTTGGTCCTTGAGGGTCGAGATAGTAAGAACTGCGATTTTGTGTAGGATCTCTTGCGACTAACAAGTACGGGATTACATCTATAGATTTCATACTATCCATAGTCGCTTGACTGTTAGGTACCAATGTTTTTTCATTATAGTAAATCGGATACTCTGTTAATTGAAGTAGATATTTTTGCTTTACTTTACTTTCTTGAAAGTGTTGAAGTGCCAAATTATATGCATTAAGTATAGAATTTCGACTGTCAGGTAAGCTTGTTGCTAAGCTAATCTTATTTATAGCACTTTTTAATTCAGACTCAGTTACTGACTGAAGAAGGAACTGAGCTTTTACACTAGTATCTCCACCATAACCCACAACTGTGTACCTAGCATTAGGATTTCCAATGGCATCAACAAACTCCTTAATTCTATCTTGATAAAATTGTGAACTTCCATAATGCCACTTTGTTGCTTCCCATAAAATCACAATATCAGCAGCTTCTTGGGTTTTCTTAGTATCAGCATCATTTCCAGTGATACTGACTTTACCGCTAGAGTCAACTGTTACAGTCCAAGGGCTTTCAATTCTAACATAAGTTGATGGAGCTGCTGTTTCTTTTAACTGATAAGTACCCGGAGGAAGGTCCGATATCGCTACTTCTTTTGTATCTGTTACTAGCGTACGGTAAAGAAATTGACCTGCAGTTGTAGTCCCAGAAAGGGTGAAGGTAGCATTGGCAAGGTGCAAATTTTTGCTATCTACCTTGTTAAGGTAGAGTGTCCCTTTTGGCGATTGGTCCCCAATTGCAGAACCACCACTACCAACTATGGCAATAGAATCTATTTCCGAAATACTTTTTGTTAAAGCTTGCAAACTTGATCTCTGAGCTATTAGTAGAGGCTGTCCTCCTTCTTGATTAAGAGTAGTTGTAACCTCAACAGCATATGCTGTGTTCTCTGCTTGCTTATAATCAAAAGCAATATCGATTTTATCATTTCCTTTTGTAATTGATAAACCTTTAACTTCCTCCCAGTACTGTTTGTCTAGGTTAACTGCATCAGTAATGCCTTTGGGATCTCTTAATTTATAAACCTTTATATCTGTTTGAGAGTTTAGATTTAGTAAATTAGTCGCTAATTTACCCCCTACATCATATGTTTTAGGAGCAACATCTATCGTTAATGTTTGGTGACCTGCTTCTTGCACATTCTGTTTAGGATTGACATAGATTAAACTGCTTGCTTTAAGATTTTGTTTGGAATCAGTATAAGTCAGGCGCTGATGGATATTAAGCTTATCATTTTCTTTCGGTTTCGCATAAAGAACATCATAATTCTGTTTTATAATCTGTTGACCTATCTGATAGCTGAAATCGTGTTTACCATTTTTTTGGACAACATTGGGATTGACTGAATGTCCTAAATCCAATTTTAAATTTAAGTTGGTTAAGCCCGATACTTGATCTGTAAAGGTATAGCGAACTATTTTTCCTGTTGCTCTCAACAAGCCATCTACCGGACTATCTTGTGTTAGTTCTGGTACTGCAATGACTTTACCATCTTGCTTCAAAACAGGAAAATTGATGTCCGTTGGATTGAGCATATTATAATGAATGCTATCGGATATCTTCAAGTTAAAATAATTACCTGCTACAATTAAGCTCTGGTCTAATAGACTAAGATCAACTTTAAATGACAAGGAATCTGGTGCTTCCACATCATAAATGCCATTTTTATCTTTGTCTACTAAGGTCAATTGCTGATTAGCAAGGGTCAGGCTATTACTGATATCTTGATTACCCATTGATGGTGATGATTGGATGGCTCTTGGCTGAATCTTATTTGATGAAGCTGATGACGGAGGTGTTTCTTCACCTTTTAAATCTGATATTAAAGTCAGTGTCTTTTTAAGAAGAGCTTGGGTGACATCTTGTTTGTCACTTAGTTGGAGTTCAATAGCTGCATCTGAAACAGGATTTGTCACCTGAAATACTAAATTGACTACTTGAGTCGTTGGCTTAAAACTAATTTTATAAACACTTTCAGAAATCTGCTCAAAACCAGAAATAACATCCGTATTATTGATGGTTTCCTTGCCTTCATCAATAGCAAGTTGGCTCGGTACAGATAAGTTTTGTAGATTTAGTGGTTTATCTTTTGTCACAGTATCAACTGTCATACCAGCAGGTAATGTTAGAAACAAATCTTGAGAAGGAAGATCCTTTTCAATCTTGCTATAGGTTAACAATAGCCATGTTTTCGAAGCGTCTTTTAAGACATCACCTGACTCTGTCATCGCTTCTTCAAAGTCCAAATCACTATCCTGAAGCTTATCATTTCCACTGCTAACCGTCTCTGTGCCAATCTGTTCAGCTAACACGGTAATCGCTGTTAGACTTGTTGGAACAAGTAATTGACAAATGGCTAGAATAACGGTTAATTTAAGTAATATCTTTTTGATTTTGTCTTTATTCACAATACTCACTTTCCCCTTTAAGTTTTAGTCCTCTCTCCGGGGCTGTTATGAATAGCTGTTATGATTTTCGTCGAACAAGGTATCTTTTTGATAGGGTCATCACTAATAAAAGTAGGCCAACGATTACCACATAAAGTAACCAGCGATAATACTGATACATTGATATCGAGCTTCTCTTTTTTTGGTTAATTTTTTTAAGTGGTAAGGAAATTCTTTCACCTCTGACGAGTAACCGGTGACTATTAATCATATAAGGTGTACAGGTTAAGAGTGTTACATAGTCCTTACCTTCTACAATTGTAAGAGCATCCAATTGACTAGGCTCTATCACCTTAATCTGATTCACCTTGTAGGCCAGAGTTTCTTTAAGATTAGTGACATAAAAACGATCTCCTTTTTTGAGTTGATTCAAATCAGTAAATAGTCTAGCCGATGGCAAGCCACGATGAGCTGTCAGAACCGAATGAGTCGATTGACCTCCTACTGGTAAACTACTGCCTTCTAAATGTCCACTACCTTTTTCAAGCACCTTAGCTGATGTCCCTGCATAAATTGGCAAATCAAGTCCAATTGTAGGAATGGCAAGGTAGCCTAGTTGTTCGTTTACCTCCAACATCCTAGCGTATTCTTGTAAACCATTTTTTTCTTGCGGAGTAAATGGATCCTCTAGTAACAGGTGTTTTGAAATAGCAGAATTATAGGCTTGAGCTAAATCTATTCGTCTATTGATATCAGACCTGTCAAGAGAAGATACTTGATGCTCAAATTGGTTAATCTTTTGATGAGAGGCCAAATAGTAGCTAACCTGACTAACAATAGGAAAAAGTAAGATAAGAATGCCTAGAAAAAATAACATGCTTCTTAACTTATGTTCACGAATGAGCTGACCTAAGGCTCGTATCCTTTGCATCTATTTTCTCCCTCTCTTCTTTTTCTTCTTCCTATACCAGACTAAAACCCGTAAGAAAATCAATACCAGACCTATACTGGCGTAACGCTTCAATTGGTGGACTTGCCCTGCTTTTTTGTCGCCTTCCTCCACCTTCTCCTTATAAGGAATTCTTTTTCCTCGCACCAAGAGACGGTGACTATTAATCATGTAGGGAGTGCAGGTAAGCAAAGTAACCTCATCCTTTCCCGGTGTAATGACTAGGTCTTCTAGTCTATCAGGAGTAATGACCTTAATCGACTCCACTTGATAAGCTATTTTCCCTCCGATATGCTCAATATAGAATCGGTCTTCTTTTTTAGCTGGTTTAAATCGGTAAACAATCGTGCTGTTGGCAGCCCTCTATGCGCTGTTAACACCGCATAGAGGGCTGCCAACAGGTAAACTGGTCCCTTCTAAGTGTCCTACTCCTCTTTGGAGATTTTCTTCACCCGTTCCTGCATAGATTGGAAGATCTTGATTAAGCTTTGGAATGATAAGATGCCCTATTTGCTCTCTTACTTCTAACATTCTGGCATACTCAACACGACCTGCATGTTTTTGGTCTTCTGAGTAGGGATATTTTAGAGAAGCTTGGTCGGACTGATTAGCCTTTCCAACCAGGCTAGCATTGTAAGCTTTTGCTAGAGACAGTCTGTGTTTGATTGCTGATTTGTCAATCCTTGTTACTGCTTCTTTAAACCCATTAATCTTAAGATGTGAGGCCTGATAGTAAAGTATCTAACTCATAATAGGAAATGCTAAAATCAGTAACCCGATCAGAAAGATAAAACGAGATAACCAAACCCTAAAGAGATTTCTTTTATTCATTCTCTTTTTTGGTGTCATATTGCCCCTTATCATGCTTAAGACGACGATAACCTAAAAGGATAAATGCTCCTAAGATAAAAATGAACCCTACTATCATTAAAAATATTGCCTGTGTTTCTCCTGTTTGCGGTATCCAACCAAATGGATGTGATGGTTTTACAGGTGGTGGCGTCATCTTATGATTTGTCACTGTAACAGGGGTTGTATTGTAGGATGTTTGATTAACAGTAAAGGCAATTGTTTTTTGCAACAATACATAGTTCTCAGGAGCTTTTGTTTCTTTCAAGTAGTAATCAGTTGTTCCTTCAACTGCCGTTTTACCTTCTAAACCATAAGAAAGCCCCAAAATGTCAAACGTACCATCTGTATTAGATTTTAGAACAATTGCTTCATTCTCCTTAGGATCAACAAATTGTCCTGCATCAATTCCTTTTTTATTGGCTTTTAACAATTCAGTAGTCCATTTAATCGCTGTCTGAGCTTCGCTATCAGAAAATAAATCAAATTCTGCCCCTGATAGCTTTTGATTAGCATTACCAGCATCAGTTTTAACAAAACGTTTCCCACCAGTATAGACTTTTGTCTCATCTGATGGAGGTGTCTCTTTTGAAGGGTGACTAGGAACCGATGGATTATTAGGGTCCGTTTTTGGATTTCCTAATTGATTGCCACTGTTTGTATATGTAATACTTGTTTTATTAAGAATGTCTTTTCCTAAAATGGCATTTTCATTTATCTCTGCTTGAAAATCAACTTGAATAAATGGTGATTCGTCAGTATTTTGTTTAACATCTGCAATTGTTGTAGCGTTAATTTTATTTCGATTTGCTAATGGTACTGCTTTTGCAATCTTATTAATTCCAGCTTCTGTTAATTTCACTGTTAATGTTTGACCTGAAATCTCAACAGTATAATCAGCAGAGTATGTCAATTCTTTAGTGCCATATTTCACCTTAATTTGTTCAGCGGTTGAGACAAATGAAAGTTGTGAATCTAATGTATCGTTAAATTGATATTGCGTGTAATCTTGAATATTTGTTGGAATAGTTCCTTTTAAGAAGAATGTTAAATCTTTACCGATTTCTGCTCCTATAGCATTATTTCCTAAACTATTAACATCCTTTCCTACTGAGGGCTTTTCACCAGAAATATTTTTAGGATACACATTTATTTCTGTCTCAAAGCCAGTACCTTTAGAATTTGATACTGGAAGCGCTAACACAAAAGGAACGGCAATTGCTGAAGAAACTAATTCAGGAGCATTTGATTCCACAAAAAGATAGCGCTCATCGGACTTTGAATCAAGTTCAAAAGTTGCTAATCCTCCACTAGAAGTTGTCTTCTCACTAACATATTCTAGCTTATCCGTAGCATTATCTGCTTTTTCTTTAGTTCTGTATGCCTTAATCTCATCATTTGTCAGATTTTTATCTTTGACCTTGTAAACTCTAAAGGTAACGCCATCTAACATTGTCACATCAGTACCTAATTTTGCTATCTCCTCTTGGGATAACTTTACCCCATTATCATTAACGATACCATCCCATTTTAAATAATCAGCATAGTCTTTCGCTTGTAACTTATAAACGTTCACTTTCGTTTTTTCTGGTACAGTCTTCACCGTCTCTGCTCTTACCACCATCCCCGGTATGGTTTGAGCTACTGGTGCAAGACTTGCCCCAATCAACATGGTCATGGTCATTGCTGAGTACAATGATTTTTTTGAAACTTTCATTTAATAAAATCTCTCCCTAATCTTATTTTAAATCTTATTTTTAGCCCAGAAATTTAGGCACTCTATTCATTATAAACAATAAAAAATTAAAAATTCTAACTTTTTAAATAAACGTCGTTTTTTACTACTTTTACCCGTATTTTCACAAAATGATTTGAAGCAACTAGCCCTTTTAATCTCCAAAAATGTTATTATAACAATAGGGAAAGAAGCTTGCTATTAGTTTTGTTTTAACCACTGTTCAAAGACCGTTTTCATTGACAGTTCAACAACTTTTACATAATCTTAAATAAAGGAGAGAAAAAGATTATGGCTGTATTTGATTTAAAACATATTCATGCGTTACATTCATTAACTCATTTACCAATTTTGCTTATGTCAAGCGATTACGAGCTTATCCATTCTTACGGTAACTTAGAATATTTGTCACCTTATTATCAAGTGATTAAAGAAGCCTCTATGACACTTGATGCTGATTTCTCCTTTCTTGAAGGCCTGCTCGAAGAATCTTTCCTTTTATTTCCTATAAGCAACTACATCATCTGTATTGGGCCTTTTTATTCACGCAAGTTGGAAAAAAGCTACCAAGAAACTCTCGCAAATCAGTTTCTAAGCCAATACCCTATACGAACCTTAAAAGACTTATTGGATTATATGGCAATAGTGCCCACTTTTTCTCTAGCACAAATTCGAAGCCTTTTGATTACGATTGATGCCTATTTTCAAACGCATTTTGAGCAAGAATGCCAAGATAAAATCAACCAATTACAACACCATGCACAAAAAATAACTACCGATCTCCACTCTTTGAAACATCTTAACCATGAACTTAGAGACTCCTATCAGTTGCCTGATGCTTTTACTTATCTCAATCATATAATGGAGCTTGTTAAACTTGGTAACAGCGATTTACTAAAAAAAGAGATTAATCACATCCCTATATCACAAGTGTCTACAACTGCTATTTCTAACTTGAGAGCTGAAAAAGATCTAGCTATTGTCTACTTATCAAGACTTGTGGAACTAGGGTTTTCCGAAAATACACATAACACTCAAAGTTATGACCTAGCTAAACAATACTTAAGAATGATAGAAGAAGCCACTAACCCCATTGATGTTTTTAGAATTCGTGCCGCAGCTATTTTGAGCTTCTCCGATTCTTTAAATAACAAAAGCATATCAGATAAACAGCAGCTCTATCAATGTATCTTATCCTACGTGGCAAATCATCTTTACGACAAATTAAAAGTCAGCGATATCGCCAACCATCTTTATATTTCTGATTCTCATTTGCGTGCTATTTTTAAAAAATATGCTGGGATTTCTTTGTAGCAATACATTTTAAAAGAAAAAATCAATGAAGGAAAGTTACTCTTAAAACGTGGCATTCCAGTTGGAGAGGTAGCTAAACTCCTCTATTTTTATGACACCACACATTTCCTCAAAACTTTCCAAAAGCACACCGGTAACTCCGTTAAAGATTATCTCAAAAAGCAGCAACAACAAAGGCTTAAGTAAATCCAAACTTCCAGAAATTCTGGAAGTTTTTTTGTTTGAAGAGCTATTTTTTGCCTTACATACTCCTATTTTTTTCAGTTATTAGAGCAGCACAAGTATTTGCCTTTATGTTATAATGTAAGTTATGGATAAAATGATTAAATCGATTGCTGCTTCTAGCGCTTTTCGCGCCTATGTGCTTGATAGCACGGAAACAGTTAAAGTGGCACAAGAAAAGCATCAGACGCTTTCTTCCTCAACAGTGGCTCTTGGGCGTACCTTAATTGCCAACCAAATATTAGCTGCCAACCAAAAAGGAGACAGTAAAATCACTGTCAAAGTCATTGGTGACTCTTCTTTTGGCCATATTATCTCTGTGGCAGATACCAAGGGACATGTCAAAGGCTACATTCAAAATACTGGTGTTGACATCAAAAAAACAGCTACAGGTGAGGTCTTAGTAGGACCATTTATGGGGAATGGCCACTTTGTGACCATCACTGATTACGGTACTGGAAACCCTTATACGTCAACCACACCTTTAATCACAGGTGAAATCGGTGAAGACTTTGCCTATTACTTAACAGAGTCCGAGCAGACGCCATCTGCGGTTGGTCTCAATGTACTCTTAGACCAAGACGACAAGGTTAAAGTGGCTGGTGGTTTTATGGTGCAAGTCCTACCTGGTGCTTCTGAAGATGAGATTGCCCGCTATGAAAAACGACTGCAAGAGATGCCTGCTATCTCAAGCCTACTAGCTTCTGATAATCCTACCGAGGCTTTATTGTCAGCTATTTACGGGGAAGACGATTACAAGCTTCTCTCTGAAGAGCCTTTGGCTTTTGCTTGTGACTGCTCGCGTGAACGCTTCGAATCCGCTTTGATGAGATTGCCTCTAGAAGACTTGCAAGCCATGAAGGACGAGGACAAGGGAGCTGAAATTATCTGTCAGTTCTGTGGCACAAAATACCTATTTACTGAAAATGACTTGGAGGCTATCATTCATGACAAAGCTTAATTCCTCTTTTAAGATTGGACAAGTAGAAATCCCACATCGAACAGTCCTAGCCCCTATGGCAGGTGTGACCAACTCTGCTTTTCGTACCATTGCTAAAGAATTTGGTGCAGGTCTTGTGGTGATGGAGATGATTTCTGAAAAGGGACTCCTTTATAATAATGAAAAAACCCTTCACATGCTTCACATCGATGACAATGAGCATCCCATGTCTATCCAATTATTTGGTGGGGATGCCGAAGGTCTCAAGCGCGCGGCTGATTTCATCCAAAGCAATACCAAAGCTGATATCGTAGACATCAACATGGGTTGTCCCGTTAATAAAGTGGTCAAAAATGAAGCCGGTGCCAAATGGCTTCGTGATCCTGAAAAGATTTGCCACATCGTCAAAGAAGTGACCTCTGTCCTGGACATTCCCTTAACCGTGAAAATGCGTACCGGTTGGGCAGATAGCTCTTTAGCTGTGGAAAATGCTTTAGCCGCAGAATCGGCTGGTGTTTCAGCGCTCGCTATGCATGGACGTACCCGTGAGCAAATGTACACCGGCACTTGTGACCATGAGACCCTGGCTCGAGTGTCCAAAGCCATCACCAAAATTCCTTTCATCGGGAATGGGGATGTCCGTACAGTTCAGGATGCCAAGTTTATGATTGAAGAGATTGATGTAGATGCGGTGATGATTGGACGCGCAGCCATGAACAACCCTTACCTCTTTACTCAAATCAATCACTTCTTTGAAACAGGTCAAGAATTACCTGAGCTTCCTTTCTCTAAAAAATTAGACATTGCCGAAGATCATCTTCGTCGCTTGATTAATCTTAAGGGAGAAATGATTGCTGTGCGTGAATTCCGTGGCTTGGCCCCTCATTATTTACGTGGAACAGCTGGCGCTGCTAAGGTTCGTGGTTCCGTTTCACGCGCTGAGACTTTAGCTGAAGTTGAAGCTATTTTCAACCAAGTACGCTAATGACATTAGAAGGAGAAACATGTTGATTGTACTAGCTGGAACGATCGGTGCAGGGAAAAGTTCTCTTGCAGCTGCTCTTGGAGACCATTTAGGAACAGATGTTTTTTACGAGGCCGTAGATAACAACCCTGTTCTTGACCTTTATTATCAAGACCCTCAAAAATACGCTTTTTTGCTTCAAATCTTCTTTTTGAACAAACGCTTTAAGTCCATTAAAGAAGCCTACCAAGCTGATAATAACATCCTAGACCGGTCTATCTTTGAGGATGAACTCTTCTTAACCCTCAATTATAAAAACGGCAACGTGACCAAGACCGAACTTGAAATCTATCAGGAATTATTAGCCAACATGCTGGAAGAACTTGACGGCATGCCTAAAAAACATCCTGACCTTCTGGTTTACATCGATGTGTCTTTTGAGAAAATGCTAGAACGTATCCAAAAACGTGGCCGTAGTTATGAACAAATCTCAGATAACCCGGACTTGCAAACCTATTATCAACAAGTCCACGGGGAATATCCTGACTGGTATGACAAGTACGATGTTTCTCCAAAAATGCGCATTGATGGCGATGCCTTTGACTTCGTGCAAAAACCAGAAGACTTGGCTCAGGTTCTTGCTATGATTGATGACAAATTAAAAAGCTTAGATCTTCTCTAGGCTAAGAAAAAAATCCAGTCCCTAAAGAGGTGATTGGATTTTTGATAATTTTTAAAAAGGAATCAGGGTAAAAAAGATAATTAAGGCAAAGAGCCAATAATCATATAAAACATAAGAATAGATACCTGCCCTGAGACTATCTTCTTTAAACCAAAGATAGGTAAAAGGTAAACGACCAAGTCCGATAACAACCAGACACTGATAAAAACTCCACTCATAGGTAGGTAAATGTAACAACCCATAAATGAGAACCCCTAGAATAGAACCAATCAGGATAGCTTTCTGAGAAGACAAATAACGACTCAGGCAATGGATGATGATAAGGGTAAAGGTAGCTGTTCACAACTCTTCACCTAATAAAGGCATCCAACCTGCTAACAAGCGAAACAAAATATTATGCCAATCAAAGGTGAAATAGTTTCCAGCAGCAGTACTGGCTGTCAAGGACATATCAAGGACTTCACCTATTAAAAATAACAAGAGGGTCAAAATAAAACCAAAGAAAGTCCACCAAACAATACGTTTCCAAGCTCCCTTTTTTAGTTTGCCAAACAAGAGACTGACACGCTTAGGATAAAGAACATATAAGGATAAAGCCGCTAAGACATCTAAGATAAGATATCGAATAGTCGCAATTAATTTAGTAACCACTTCCTTATGCTCTGGAAAGGAAGATCCTATACTTTTAAAAAGAGAATCTGTACCAATTAGAAATGAGTAGGAAAGCACCATCAAAATGACTGATAAAGTGATTTCTTTAACCGTGAGCCTCTTATTAAGAATAGTCTGTTTCATGTAATCCCTTTCTAATCCTTGTCGTTTGATTGTTAAATGGATCAACTCATAGATACTATTACTATAAATTATACCTTAACACGAATTAATAAGCTTGTAAAGTGCCTTTTAATAACTGATTTGTTTTTAAACTTTCTTTCATTTTAACATTATATTTTCAAACCTTTTCATTGGTTTTCTCATCAAAAATAGACTGAAGCGCTTCAGTCTATTTTTTTGTAAAAGAATATATCTCAGTTGCCTAGACTAAGCTAAGTTTTTTTAAAGATCATCGTAAGGAGAATCATCTGACCATAAGGCCTTTTGATCTTCTGGAAGAAAATCAGGTGCCTGATCATTAGCTGATTTGCTTGGTGACTCTTCCGTTTTAGCTTCTTCTGATTCTTTAGGAACTTCTAGTGTTTCCGTTGTTTTTTCAGCCTTTTCTGCTTTAGACACTTCTGTAGAAACAGGTGCTTGCGTCTTGGCTAATTCAGTATTTGGTGCATCTGCTTGAACTTTAGTGACTGTTGGGGAATAGACTCCTTCACTCACTTCTTCATTTAATTTAATTATAATAGACTGCCAAGCTCCTTGTTGATAGCCTTCTTCCACTTGAACTGTTGGAATATGCGCTTGAAGTTCTCTCCAACGAGTACCGCGTCTTACTACCATGGCCACTTGTTTAACCAATCCAGAGTCCGTTACAAAGTGTGCATGCTCACCTGCATCAAAAACAATAGAGAAGTACTTCTTAGCATCATAAGGAGCTGCTACCGCATCAGAAGCTGGACGATTAGGATCCTTAGTATCCAAAGGATTTTTAGCATCGCTTGGAAGATAACTAGCAATGACTTGACGTTTTAAACCAAAATTAGCTAGGAAAATCTCAGTAGTAACAGGTTGGTTTAACTGTTCTCCATCTGGGAAACCATGTCCGCCCCAGTCAATAAACTCATAATTAGGGTCTGTGCTGTCTGGTGTTGGTAATTTTAGACCATTGGCAAGAGCGTCTTTCCATGTTGTGCCTTGACGTACAAAGTAAGTAAAGCCAGCACGCAAATCGTCTCCAATACCTAATTTACCATGATAAAGGGTTGAGAATAAGACGTGTGTGTAATCCCCTTCGTTGACATCTGCCCCATTAAATGCATCCGCAAACACTAAAGGCGTGTTGCGATGTCTCTCATGTCTAAAGGAAGCATTAATAATAGCATCTCCCTTTAATAATCCTTCTTTAGGCAAATCATATGCCCAGTCTTTAAAGAAATAATGCTCTTTAGCTACAGTTTCAGGTATAGCTAGATTCGCTTTTTCCATTGGAATATCTTTTCGAACAAGATAAGTAACAGTTTTCCCTTTTTGACCATTGGCTGTCAAAATCCCACGATCTTTATCGTAATTTAATCGTTCAGGCTCATCACCAATACGATAGCTAACTGCCCAAAAACTATTGATATCCTTGACGGGAAGATGATGATCGCTCACCAAACTTTCACGCTGCAATTTAGTCACATCTTGCGAATCTGTCACAATAGGGCCTATGACTGTTTCAGTTTCTTGTGACACATCACCCATCTTTTCTTCGTGATCATGATGGTGGTAATGGTGATGCTCTTCCACTCCATGCCAATCAATTGGTTTACTTGGGTCAATCGGGTCAGTGTGGTGATGGTTACCATGTGGATAAGTAATCATATTGTACTTAACGTCAATATGAACCATTTCTAATAACTTTTCAATCGGAATATGAGGGTTCATCTTAGCCACTTCTTGCAACTTAGCTGTTAGTAAAGCTTGCATCTCAGGGCTTAGGACCTCTTTATGCTCAACTGAGTCCTTTTTAGGGACTTGATCATCTGGTAGCAGATGACGCCACTTATCTGATTGACGGATTTGATCATAAGGAATCATATGGTGGTGACCATGATGCTCCACAACAATGCCTAAATCAGTTCGAGTAAAGGGCTGGCCTTCTTGGTAAAGGAAATTATCATCGGTTGGAAAATCTAATCCTGGAATCCCAGCTTGAGAAGAATGACTTGGGCTACCAATAGGACTTGGGCTAACTGGTGATGGAGAGGCTGCGTAGACAGGACCAGGTAAATCTTTTTTGTAAATGTAATGGTAGTGATCTCCGTGACGAACCGTATACCCATTCGCATCTTCTGCAACAATATCCTTAGGATTAAAGACATAACCATCTGCTAAACGATAACCACTAGCACTTGAAAGAGTGCTAGCTTTCGGAGTCACTTGATGACTAGGTTGGTAGTCTTTAGGAATCAAATACTCCCAACGGCTTCCTTTCAAATCTGAATAGAAAAAGAAATGTGTGTGATCACCGTGTTTGACAATAATCCCATCGGAAGTTCGACTCTGAATCTGAGATTCACTGGTTAGGATAAAGCCATCATCTGTTTTAAAATCAATACCAGAAACACCTTTACGCTCCGAAGTTTTTTGTAAAGATACCTCTTTTTTATTAGCCTTCTTTTTCTTAGCAGAAGGTTTCTTTGTTTTATGAGTTGTCTTAGGGCTACTATCAACAGACTTTTCTTGCTGATGACAAGCTGCTAGGCAAAGGTTGCATGACAACAGTAAACCCATAATCGACAATATATGTTTTTTGGACTTCATATAAAAAAGGTCTCCTTTATTTTAATTAACCAGTTAAGTATGTCAAGATCTTTTCAAAAAATCAAGATAAATGAGACCTATTTGTCATTTTTTTGACATCTAAATATGATAAAAGCATTGAACCCTAAGGATGAGGACTTTAGCCTCTTCAATGCTTTTTGACTATTAAGTTGTTAAAATAAGATTGTCATCGGTTAAAGCCTGCCCACTATTTTGGTGGAACAACGCCATTAACTCTTCTACTGTCAATTCTTTTTTGGCACTTCCTTTGACATCCACGACTACCTGCCCTTGATGGAGCATGATTAAACGATTACCATATCGAATAGCATTTTCCATGTTATGTGTGATCATCATGGTGGTCAGCTGATCTCTTTCGACAATGGTTTGTGTTAGCTCCATTACCATGGCACTGGTCTTAGGGTCAAGCGCAGCTGTATGTTCGTCTAAAAGCAATAACTTTGGTTTGACTAAAGAAGCCATCAATAAGGTCAAGGCTTGTCTTTGACCCCCAGATAAAAATTGAGTGTCTACCTTCAAGCGGTTCTCTAAGTTCAGTCCTAATGGTGCTAGGGCTTTTCGATAAATCTCTCGTTCCTTATCTGTCACTCCCCAATGCAGCCCTCTTGATTGACCACGTCGATAAGCGATGGCCATATTTTCTTCGATGGTTAAGCGAGAAGCTGTCCCCATTTTGGGGTCCTGAAAGACACGACTAATCATTTTAGCGCGACGTGAGGTTGACAGCTGCTTGATGGATTTGCCTTCTAAAAGCAAATCACCCTGGTCCACCTTTAAGGTCCCAGCCAGACTATTCATAAGGGTTGATTTCCCCGCACCATTTCCTCCAATAATGGAGATAAAATCCCCTGCTTCTACGTCTAAGGACAACCCCTTGAGGACATGATTTTCATTGACCGTCCCTTTTTCAAAGGTTTTGTGAATATCTTTAATAGCTAATAATGTTGACATAAGCGTTTCTCCTATACTAGTTTCACACGATCAAGCTTGAGCTTTTTTTGCAATTCTGGAATAAATAAGACACTAGCTAACAAGATAGCTGAAAAGAGTTTGACCAAATCAGCATCCATTCCAGGAATAGATAAGATAGCTAAGATAATGAGACGATATAAGATGGACCCTAGGACAAGAGAGGCTAAGCGCCAGCCAATACTCAAATTTTTAATGATGACTTCTGCAATAATGATAGAAGCTAGGCCAATAACAATAGTTCCCACCCCGGCATTTAAATCCGCATAGCCATTATTTTGACAAAGTAAGGCCCCACAAAGGGCGATAAGACCGTTAGACAACAAGTAAGCCAGAATTTTCATATGATCTGTCTCAATGCCATTTGCTTGGCTCATTGGGATGTTATCACCTGTGGCGCGTAAAGCAAGACCCAAGCGTGTCTTCATCAATAAACTCAATAAGACAATGACCAAAAGAGCAAAGACTGCCCCAATGATTAAGACCGCTCCTAGTTTGGTAAAGCCCATATCATATAACTGGGTTACTAGCGTTTTCTGGCGTAAAAGGGCCACATTGGCTTTTCCTAGAACCTTTAAATTAATAGAATAAAGACCAGTTAAGGTGATGATCCCTGTTAAGAGGGCTGGGTTTTTGAGTTTGGTGTGGATCAGTCCTGAGACAATTCCTGCCAGACAGCCACCGAGCATGGCCAAGAGGGTTGCCAAAAGAGGGTTGATCCCTGAGACAATACAGGTGGCACAAATGGCTGCTCCTAGTGGGTAAGACCCCTCTGCTGTTAAATCGGCTATATCTAAAATACGAAAGGTCAGATAAACTCCTATAGCCATAATGGACCAAAGTAGGCCCTGCGATAAACTGGATAATACTAACGACATCTTTTTCTCCTTTTAATCAATTCTTCCTTGAAAGGTCTCAGCTGAGCTTTCAAGAGAAGCTACTTTTTTAGTCTTTTGTCAGCTGGGATAAGTCAATGCCTAATTGCTGAGCCATCTCGTGATTGATATGCAAATCAAGTTTTTTAGGATATTGAACAGCTAAGTCTGCTGGGTTTTTGCCTTTCAACACTTGAATAGCCATCCTTGCTACTTGTCTGCCTAACTGCTCATAATTAGTGCCATAAGTCAGTAAACCTCCAGCATCTACCATATCGGTTGAACCACCGATGACTGGAACTTTATGGGTTCGTGACAATTCTCCAATCATAGACATGGTTGACGCAATGGTATTATCGGTTGGGACAAAGACAAAATCTACATCCTTCATCAAACTGGCTGTCGCATCCTGCACATCATTAGAGCTAGAAATCCCCTTTTTGATAATCTGATAGCCCTTTTTTTCAAATTCTTTACTGGCTTCTTTCACCTGAACTTCTGAATTGCCTTCACTAGTAGTGTATAAAATCCCAACCTTTTTAGCCTGAGGCAAAGCTTGTTGAGCACTGCCAATTTGCTTGTCGATAGGAGCCAGATCGCTTGTTCCTGTTATCAAACCACCTGGTTTTTGAATACTATCAACAAGACCAGCTGATACCGGATCTGTCACAGCTGTAAAAAGAATAGGCGTTTCACTGCTCACCCTTGCTAGAGCCTGAGTAGCCGGCGTTGCAATAGCTAAAATAAGGTCATCCTTTGCTACCATCTTCTCAGCAATGGTTTGGAGCTGAGCTTGTTCCCCTTGGGCATTTTGATAATCCAGTACCATGTTGTGACCCTTTTTGTAGCCGGCTTTAACTAATTCTTTTTCAAAGCCTTTTCGAGCAGCGCTCAAGGAGTCATGTTCCATATACTGTAATATGCCAATGCGCAACTCTTTTCCTTTAGGATGGCTTGTATTTTCTTTAGAACGGCAGGCCACCAAACATGGGATAAGTAGTAATAATAAGAGATATCGACTTCTTTTTGTCATAATATTTTCCTCAACTCTTTTTTCTATTGATTGTTCTTAGCTAAGTCTTGAATCAACTTTGGATCAATACCAAGAACCTTAGCCATTTCTTCGTTAACTGCAATTTTAGTTTTCTGAGGTTTTGCGACTGATAGATTGGCTGGCTTTTGTCCTTTTAAAAGTTTAAGAGCTTTTTGACCCGCTTGTCTTCCAATCGCATGGTAATCCACACCTGACGTAAACAAGACGGCATCCAAATAAGCCTCATCACTTCCCATAGCAGGAACCTTAGCCTCTTTTAACACTTCTCCAATAGTGGCAGCTGTTGAAGCAACTGTATTATCGGTTGGAAGAAAAACAGCGTCTACTTGACTGGCTAGAGAAGACATGACCGCTTGAACGTCATTGCTTGTTGTCACTGTTTTAGTAACAACCTTAATCCTTTTTTGTTCAAGAGCCTTTTGCGCAGCTTTAGCTTGCCATTCAGAATTAACTTCACTGGAATTGTAGAAGATCCCTACCTTTTTAGCCTGAGGAAAGGCCCGACTAAGTAAGTCCACTTGCTGCTTAACATCTGTCGCATCAATGGAACCTGTCATGTTACCACCAGGCTTTTTCAGCGAATCCACCAGTCCCGCTTGAACGGGATCAGTTACGGCTGTAAAGACTGACGGTGTCTCAGAATCTGCCGTTAAAAGAGCTTGAGCAGCAGGTGTGGCTATAGCAAAATTTAAGTCCGTCTTTCCTGCTACTTGTTCCACCATGGTTTGGAGGTTGGCTTGTTCACCTTGAGCATTTTTCTTGATCACCTTCAAGGTCTTGCCTTCTTTAAAACCGGCTTCGTCAAGAACTTCCAAAAAGCCTTGGCGTGCTTGGTCTAAGGCAGCATGCTCGGCATACTGAACAATTCCAACCGTCACCTTTTCTCCAGTTTGATGGCCTTGCTGTCGACAAGCTGTCAATAGACCTAGTGTCAACATCATTAAGGTAAAGACCTTTACTCTCTTCATTGTCATTTTGTTTCTCCTTTACGTCTGCATAAAAATAAGACCATTTAGAATCATCTAAATGGTCTTATACAGGCGTACAAGAGTATCACAAAATACATAGCTGTATGGTGTCCACTTAGATTTTATGATCTATGTGGACAAGCAACTCTAATAGCTATAGCCTCATAGATACAAACATAACGTTCATCGTGTTTGTATCCATGGTAGCATGTCTACAAACACTATCTAAAGAAGCTATAGTAATAACGGTTAGTCGTTAAATGAGTTGTGCTTTGTGTCACCATGACAGCACCTCCTGTTTTCTTTCTGTAATTTTTTATATATTCTAAATCTTTTTGCAGAAAGTGTCAAGTTTTTTGAGAAAAAAGTTTTTAGGGTGTCTTTTTGAGCCACTTAAAAGACTTATCTGTAAACAAAATAGGATAAGATGTCTTCCTTTAGGCGCTTAAAAAGGGAGCTCCTCCTCATCTAAGACCAAGTCGGCTAATTCATGAGCGACGTTATTTTCACGCATGGCACGTTGCGCACGACTTTCCAACAATTGAAACGAAGAGACCACAACCTCTGAAACATAATGCATTTGGCCTTCTTTCTCATATTTGCGCGTGCGAAGCTCACCATCAAGAGAAATTAAACTCCCCTTACTAGCATAAGAAACCAAGGTTTCTGCCAAACGTCCCCAGATAACTACGTTTACAAAATCAACAGCTCGCTCGCCAGACGCCTCTTTATAGCGTCGATTAATGGAAACAGTCACACGTGTAACGGATTTTCCATTGGCCGTTTTAACTAGCTCTGGAGTCGCTACTAAACGTCCTATCATAATGACTTTATTATACATTTTCAACCTCCTTATCTTACTATTCGAAAAAGAAAAAGATTTCTCAACTGAAGGCATCAAATCAAACCAATAAATTCGTCTCAGAGCATAAATAAAGTTAGAAAAGCCACCTGTTGGACATTGTTAAGGAAAACAAAAAAAGATTGAAGAAAACAATCCAAATTAGATTTCTTCTTCAATCCAAGACCGATAGTTCTGTCTTTTTATCTCTTTATTAACCTTGCCAGTGTTTTGTGGCGTCAAAGGCTTCGCCAACTGTCACATCACTGGCTAATTCAATAATGCCACGCACTTGTGGAGCGTTTGGAAGCTCCAATTCACGCGCGCTGCAAAGCATACCGTAGCTATCTTCACCACGAAGTTTTCCTGGGAAAATCAGACTGCCACTTGGCATCATTGCTCCTGGAAGGGCAGCGACTGTCTTAAGGCCTACTGCTGCATTAGGGGCTCCACACACAATCTGAACCATTTGCCCATCATGAATAGCCACTTGGCAAATGTGCAAGTGATCGCTGTCTGGATGATCCACCATTTCTTTGATCTCAGCCACTACAAAAACGGGACCGGCCGTATTTTCCAACTGATCGTCAAAACCTTCCTTAGCTAGCTCAGCATTTAAAGTAGCAAGGGCTTGATCTGACAGAAAGACTTGCCCATTTCCTTCAACGGAAATTAAACTTGACACCTCAAAAATATTCCAAGCCAAGGTCTTACCTGTGGCTTCCTCAAATACACGAGCCACCTTTCCTTTACGTTCCACTTGACGTTTGATGTCCTTGGTATCTTGCAAGATCACCATCAGGACATCGCCAACTTGTTCCTTGTTATATGCAAAAATCATCTCTTTCTTCCTTTTCTTTTAAATCAAATCCGCTAAAAATGCGCTAATCTCAGCCTTTGTTTTTCGCAATTTATTCACCAATCTGCTGATTTCCTTGCCTTTTTCTAGAAGGACAAAGCTTGGAATGCCAAAAATATGCCATTGCTGAGCCAAATCGATAAACAGATCACGATTGATGCGAACAAAGGTCAACTGAGGATAGTCCGCTTCTAAATCTGGCATGACAGGGTAGATAAACTGACAATCAGGGCACCAATCTGCTGTAAAAAACAAAAGCACCTTGTCCTCTTGCTCAATAATATCTGCTAATTCCTGATATGACTTTGGCTCAATCATGTCAAGTCCTCCTCCACCTTTACTGTCCCCTTCTCATAGCAGTAGCCATAAGATTTACCATCCTTTAAGACCGCTCCTCCACAAACCTTCTTATGATTAGACGCTTTAGCATCCACGTATAAGACTTGAACTTCCCCCAAGGTCGCTAGTGTCTGTCGTATCTGCTTGATAATCTCTTCTTGTTTTCGTTCTTGATACCTGTTCTTAGCGACTAGCGCTAAACCAGTTATGATTCCAATAGCAATTAGGCCTGAAATCATCCCTCTTTTTTTATCTTTCATAACCTACATTTTATCATAAGACACTTCAAAAAGGCTAGACTTAATCCTAAGAAATAGCCAATACTCTTAAATAGGCTCAGCTTATTTCACGTCAATTAAAAAAACATCAAACTTTACTTGAAATCTTAAGGAGAGAGCGTTATACTATTTTTAAGTATAGTTTATTTTTAAATTAAATAAACTTATCATATAACTTAGAAGGTAAAAAATCATGAACCCAACTCTCTTTCCCATATCTTTAGCAATCACTGTAGACACCCTTCCCTTGATTTGTGCCCTTCTCTTTTTATCCATTGCTGCTTGCTTTCTCATCTTAATGATTAGCCTTCTGCCTAAAAAGGGCAGCTATCAGCTTTCTAAAAAGCATTCCCCTAAGAGATCTTAAAGCTCAACAGCTTTAGGATTTTTTAATTTTTCTGTGAAATCATTCCTTAAAACTTACTCAAAAAATGGTAAAATAGTAAGGTATACTGTATTTCGGGGTTTCCCCTTGCTAAACATGGAGAAGAAAGATGACAGATTTAATTGCAAAAATTAAAGAAATAACGAAGTTAGATGGCATTGCTGGCTACGAACATCAGGTACGTGATTACCTTCGACATAAAATAAGCCCATTGGTTGATCGTGTCGAGACAGATGGACTCGGTGGTATCTTTGGGATAAAAGACAGCACTGCCGACAAGGCTCCTCGTATCTTAGTTGCTGCCCACATGGACGAAGTCAGTTTTATGGTTAGCGACATCAAAGCCGATGGGACTTTCCGTGTAGTTGAAATTGGTGGCTGGATTCCGCTAGTCGTAAGCTCTCAACGCTTTACTCTATATACTCGCCAAGGTCAGGCCATTCCTGTTATTTCTGGCTCTGTCCCTCCTCATTTTCTAAGAGCTGCCAATGGTTCTGCTAGTCTGCCTAAAATCAGTGATATTATTTTTGATGGCGGTTTTACCAATAAAGCTGAAGCAGAAGCCTTTGGTGTCTGTCCTGGTGATATCATTGTTCCTCAATCCGAAACTATTGTCACTGCTAACCAAAAAAACATCATCTCAAAAGCTTGGGATAATCGTTTTAGTGTCTTAATGGTTACTGAACTCTTGGAAGCCTTAAAAGGCCAAAAATTAGCTAACACCTTAATTGCTGGTGCCAATGTGCAAGAAGAAGTTGGTTTTCGTGGCGCCCATGTGTCAACCACTCAATTTGATCCTGAGCTTTTCTTTGCGGTAGATTGTTCTCCTGCTGGAGATATTTATGGCGACGCTGGCAAACTTGGTGACGGTACACTCCTACGCTTCTACGATCCAGGGCATGTCATGCTAAAAGATATGCGTGATTTCTTGTTAACAACCGCTGAAGAAGCAGGCGTTAAGTTCCAATACTACTGTGGTAAAGGCGGTACCGATGCCGGTGCGGCTCATCTTAAAAATGGTGGTATCCCTTCAACAACTATTGGTGTTTGTGCCCGCTACATCCATTCCCACCAAACCCTTTATGCTATGGATGATTTTGTCGAAGCCCAAGCCTTTTTACAAGCTATCGTCAAAAAGCTAGATCGCTCAACCGTTGATCTCATCAAAAACTATTAGAAGAGGATAAGCACTAGACCCTATGAAAATTGGATTTATTGGTGTTGGTAAGATGGCGAGTGCCATAATCAAAGGGATTAAAAATAGCCCACATGACATCATCATTTCAGGCTCATCTTTACAACGCTCACAAGACATCGCTAAAGAATTACAGGTCGCTTACGCTTTGTCTCATCAAGACTTAATCGATCAAGCTGACCTAGTGATTTTAGGAATTAAGCCTCAACTATTTGAGACAGTCCTTAGTGACTTACACTTTAAACAACCCATTATGTCAATGGCCGCAGGCATCAGCCTAGCAAGATTAGCAGAGCTAACTAGCTCTGGGCTTCCTTTGCTTCGCATCATGCCGAATATGAACGCTAATATCTTAGAAAGCACAACGGCTCTCACAGCAAATCAGTGGGTTGACCAAGAGCTCTTTGATTTAGCCACTGAATTGACCGATTCTTTTGGTAAAACCTTTCCCATCTCTGAAAAAGACTTTGATACCTTTACGGCTTTAGCTGGCTCTAGCCCTGCTTATATCTATCTTTTCATTAAATCCTTGGCCAAATCGGGTGTCAAAAACGGCTTGCCAAAAGAAAAAGCCTTGGATATCGTCACTCAAACCATTATCGCTAGTGCCAAGCACTTGGCAGAGAGTCACCATAGTCCCCATGACTTGATCGATCAGATTTGTAGTCCTGGCGGAACCACTATTGCTGGCCTTATGGACTTGGAAAAAAACAGATTTTCACATTCGGTTTGCTCTGCTATTGATCGCACGATCCAACGCGCCAAAGAATTATAAGCACATAAAACTAAGCTCTTGCATGAACCTATGCAAGAGCTTTTTGCTTATAAAACGTATTTTCCCAGAGCCCATCGTAAAAGTCTGTCTAATGGTATTCCAAAGATTAGCAATGGAACCATGACCTTATTCAAGCGTAAATGTGGAAAGGCTAGGGCCAAGACCAAGATAGCCAAGACAATAACAGTCGTTTCTATCCATCTTGCTCGCTCTGCTATGGCTTTATTACGCTCATCCGTTTCAACGACATAGCGTTTAGCAACCATCGTCTCATTAAAGTCACGTCGAACAAAAGCCAGAATATTTCCCATGAAAAACAGTGGGAAACTAATCACTAGAAGCATATGAGCTGGTGCTGAAGTTGATACCTCATAAAAAGTCATCATAAGACTAGCTAAACCTAAGACTGTTGCAAAAATCATCAAAGCATATCCTAGGTGTTTGTTCTGTTTAGAGACCTTAGGAAACTGTTGTCGTTGATAATCGATATAAGCCTGCTTAGATTTGAAAGTCTTCTTGTCCTTACCTAGTTTTCCCTGATTAACCAAGTAAACTAAAATATTATAAAGACTCATAGACATCATCTGCTTAAGTGTCAACTGAGGAAAAAACAAGGCGACTAGCAGTAAGATGCCTACAAGAGGATAGCCAAAATAAGACCAGGTTTTATGTCTGAGAGAGCGATTTCGTTCATCATGACGAAAAATCATACTCTCTTTCAAATCTGTTGGTTCCGCAAAGACATAAAAACAGAAAGTTGATGCTAGTAAGAAAAGAAAGCCAAAAATGATAGCGCCTAAGGCTTTGTTGGGATTACCAGTCCCCAGAAAAACAAGACCAGTTCCAACCAAGACAAACCCAATGGCCACTAAAACATGACCAATCATTTTGAATCTTTTTTCCCAATCATGGCATTTTTGCTGAATTGACTTCTTAGATGACATCCTTTTTGCCCTCGCTTACTTCAGTTTCAAAAACATAGCTATTAATAGAAAAATAGCTGCAATAGCATTATTTAAAAAATGAATACTCATGGTGTAGCTTAACTTCTCAGTCCGATAATAAACAAATCCTAACATCAGACCCATACCACCATAAATCACCCAACTACCGATATCAGTGGGTCCATGAAAGAGACCAAATAGGAAACTGCTCAAGAAAAGACCGATAATGGATTTTGGTCCAAACAATTTACCAAATAATAAGCCCCGAAAAACAATCTCCTCCATAATAGGAGCCAACACGACGACTAAAACTAATAATAAAAGAGGGTGTAAACCAGCTTCTTCCAAAATAGTCTGGTTAGCTGTGCTAGCATTAGGTCCTTTTTCGATGATTAGAATAATACCCCCAATCATCTTAATCACAAAGAGAGCTAGGGTTCCAAGACCTATCCAAAGCCATTTAGAGTCTTTTTGTGAAAGGGTCTTACCACCCACTAAATTGACTTTTTTGGCTATCCAATAAGTGACCCCGCTAATGACTAGCATCAAAAGGGCAAGTAAAAGCGTTTGCCACAAGGCTTGTCCTTTCTTCACCAGCAAAAGAGCACTTTGCTCCACAATCACTATAACCAAGGCAAAGGCCAACCATTTTAATCTCACTAAAAAGCTTTTGAGTTTTGCAAACGTTGTTTCCATATTTCCTCCTAAATGAGGCGCCCAAGGCACCATTTCAATCCTAAAAAAGTGATTAACAAGACATACAAACCACCAATGAGAATGCTTCTAAAACTGATGACGAGTCCCATAAAAGCATTTAAACAAATAAAAAGAATAAGCAAGCTAAAGCTTACGATAAGGGTTCCATTAGCTGCTAATCTCGTAACCAGTCGATGACGCTCGTCATAAGTTTTAATATAATTGGCCTTCAATCGTTTCTCATCCAAAATGCAATACCAATTGGAAGCACTTAACAATAACAACCCTATAGCTAATCCTACTAAAAAACCACGGTTATAGCTCTTTAGGTCTATAACTAGAGAAAGAACTAAAAAGCATATTCCTAAACACAATGTTAAAGTAGCTAATCGGCTGACTTGTCTTTTATAAGTCGCTAGAGATTTTGGTTTTACCCAATCAGCTATCATTTTCTGAAACATGTCATCACCCCTTATCATCATCCTCGAATAAAAAAATATCTTCTATTGCCAAACCAAAATAACGTGCCAAACGATGGGCTAACTCTAAAGAAGCATTATACCTTCCCTTTTCAAGCGAAATAATCGTTTGTCTCGTCACACTCATGGCATCTGCCAAATCAGCTTGACTTATGCCATGAGATTTTCTGAGTTCCTGAATCCGATTGTCCATACACCCTCCAAATGTAAAGGAAACTTTACAACTATAGTATAGTTTCCTTTACATTTTTTGTCAACCTATTTTAAAAAAATAGTCACAAAAAAGCAATCCGAGATAAAGCATCTCGAATTGCTTATTTTTATACTAAGATAGTACTAGTTTGCTTTCAAGCGTTCAACATCACGCGCGATGCAAAGTTCTTCATCTGTTGAAATAACCAAGACTTTAACTTTAGAATCTGCTGTTGAAATATCTCCGCGATATCCAAAGACATTTTTCTCTGGATCGATTTCCATACCGAACCATGATAAAGCTTCCACAACATCTTGACGCATCAATGACGCATTTTCACCCATACCAGCTGTAAATACCAAAGCATCTGCTCCGTTTAGGACAGCAAAGTATTGTCCGATAAATTTCTTCACACGATCAATAAAGATCTTGTAAGCTAAGATAGCATCTGGGTTGTTTTCTTCCAAGCCAGCTTCAATATCACGCATATCGCTTGAAATACCTGATACACCACCAAGCCCTGATTTTTTGTTAAGCATGTTAACCACATCAGCAGCATCCTTCAACTCAGGATCTTGCGCAATCAAGTAAGGGATAATGGCTGGATCAATGTCACCAGAACGTGTCCCCATCATAGGACCAGCAAGTGGCGTGAATCCCATTGATGTATCAACTGATTTGCCATAACGGTTAGCTGTAATTGAAACCCCATTACCAATATGAGCTGTAATCAATTTCAATTCTTCTAACGGACGGTTAAGCATTTTAGCTGCTTCACCAGCAACGTACATATGACTTGTCCCGTGAGCACCATATTTACGAACTTTGTAATCAGTGTAATATTTTTGTGGGATTGGGTATAGGTAAGTGTGTTTTTCCATAGTTGTATGGAAAGAAGTATCGAAGACACAAACACTTGTAATCTCTGGCAAGAGATCACGGAAAGCGCGAATACCCGCAGCTGCACCTGGGTTATGTAGGGGAGCTAAAACAGATAACTCTTCAATCTGCTCAAGAACTTTATCATCAACCACAACGGATTCTTTGAAAAGTTCACCACCAGCAACAACACGGTGTCCAACTCCTGTAATCTCATCATAAGCTGCAATAATTCCAAAATGAATCAAATCATTTAATAACATTTTAACAGCTTCTGTGTGATCTGGGATATCAAGAATTTGCTCTTCTTTTTTCCCATCATACTTAACGGTAGCAATAGAATCTTTAAGACCAATACGCTCAATAATTCCTTGTGCTAATACCTCTTCTTCTGGCATTTGATAAAGTTGCCATTTTAAACTTGAACTACCTGCATTAATTGCAATTGTTTTTGACATTTTTTCCTCTCTGAAATCGTTTTCTGTGATGTTATATTATAATAACAAAAAAAGTTCTAAATGGCATTATCGAGTTTCCATTTTTTCAATTTTTGCATGAAATCCCGAATATTATCCCTATTTTTTAAGTCTCTAATCGGATAAACAAAGGTTTCTGTCGGGGTTTCTGTCTGCTTTTGTAAGATTACTATGGATTTAACATTAGATTTATTTCCAAAAATATTATCCGGCAAAGTCATAACTGCAGCGACCTGAGCATAATCCTTCAACCAAGCCTTTAAGAGTGGGCTTTGTGAACTGGTCAGCAAGTTAGCTGGAGCTAAAAACACTGCGTAACCTCCTTTTTTAAGGTACTTGAGAGATTGCTCCATTAACAGGTGATGTGCATAGGTATGCTCCTCATGACTAGCTACCTGATAACGCTTTGCAATAGCATCATTAGGATAAAAACCAACTGGCAAATCACTTAAAATGAAATCACTTTCTTTCAAAATTTGCGGTCTTACGGCATCTTCTTGAATAAAGCGAGCTGATGACTCCATAATCTCAGCAATGCTAGCAGACAAATCGATTAAAAGATCATCTACCTCAACCCCCAAATAATTAATTGTTTTTTGAGAGTTATTAAGAATGGTTTGGGCTAAATTACCTGTACCGCTACCTATTTCTAACAGATCTATAGCATCCGAATGACTCAATGTCTCCAAAATATGCAAAATAATAAAGCCAATCGCATCTGGTGTGAACTGGTGATTGGCTTGTAATTGTTCAGTTTGCCCAGCTTTGATAAAGATAAATTGGTAGGCGCGACGCCATTCCTCCTTAGTCAACTCTAATGCCTTTAAACGCTCAATACTGGCTGCCACTTGTTGACTAGCACCTGGGGCTCCTAAGTAAAAGGAGTTGTGCTCAATCAAGGCGTCATAGAAGTGCGTTTTTAAGTCATTTTGAATCAGTTGACTATTCTCTAAAATCAGCTGGTAGGCTTTTTCAATAGTTTCAAAATTCATATACCTATCATACCAAATTTGAGGGTAATTGCAAAGAATACCTCACTACTAATTGGTCTTAGCAACATCCTTTGCTTGGTAGATAAAATGATAGCTCCTACTATTTTTAAAGGTCACAGTAACCTGTCGCTTATTACCTTTAAGATGATAACTAGCTGTTCCCCAATTATAATTGACTTTCTCTTGATTAGCCAACTTGTTTTCTTGCAAAATTATTTCTGCCATTATCTGAGCCCTAGAGTAATCTATTTGACTCTGGTATTCTTGATATTGATAAGTGATTTGAGCCAGATAAACTTGTAAGACTAATAAAAAACCACTAGATATAAACAAGCAATACAAAAGTACGCCTGCTTTAACTTTTTTCTTGAAAATCATAGATAAATATCCTCTCCAAGCCACTTTCCCATTTGAAATGAATATGGAGCCGTTCTCCCTCTAAAGTCAACTTACTAGTGGTCAAATGAAAGAGCATAGGTTGGTACCCTCTACCTGTTTGAGAAGTCTTCCTAAAATCATGACTCTTGTATTGACCAAAAGCCAAGGACTTCTTGCCTTTTTCAACATATAATTTATTATTGACCACTTTTGGCAAATGAGATTCAGCTAGTTCTGTCCGTAACTGTTGCGCAAACAAAAGCCACTGATCTTGATCATTTTTCGCGAGATAATGACAATTAGCAAAAAGACTTTTTGTGAGTCCCTGATAAACTATGAGCGATCCCGAAATGATAAGCAAAGTCAATAAGCATTCTAGTAAAGTAAAAGCAGTTACTTTACTCTTGCTCCATTCTAAGAACTTCTTTTTGATTTTCATGAATAATAACCCCTTTTGCTGTCCTAATCACTTCAAGATGACAATCATTGATTGATAAGTGACTTTGTTGACTTTGAATAGCCATGACCGCTGTGTTCAACACTTCTTGCTTGTGTCGATAATGGTTTAATCTCTGACGAGAATCTTCTAGCGCCTTCATTATCACAGTTGTTAGCACTAATAGTAGTCCTAGAGCCACTAGACTTTCAAGAGCTATGAATGCTTTGACTTGTTTTTTGATAGTTACCACTCCCTAAATAAAAATGATACGTGATTCGTCTGCCCCTATTGTCAAAACTTATCTTAGCCAAAGAGTGATTTCCTCCTTGCTTATCAAGTTTTAATTCTTGGCTAGTTTTCAATTGAATCCCTTTTGGAATTCTGAGAATATCCCCTTTCACCCTAATCTGCCTAGTTTGTAGGGCTATGACTATTTCTTCTTGCTTTAGCAAAGCCATTTTTTGATGATGACGGTAAAGGTGTTCAAATCGTGTGAAAAAGAGTTGTTCTTCGATTGTCGCATAACTGTTTGTGAGAGGTACCCAGAGGCACAAAATCATAAAGGTGATGACAAACAAAGAAAGAACCCCTTCCATCAGTGTAAAAGCCTTAATGTGATAATTTCTGAGTTTCATCTTTATGCTTGCCATAATACTCTTGATAAACTTTTTGCTGTTTGGCTGTAATACTGCCTTCATCAGTAAGCTGAGTTAAAGTGGGCTTAGCACCATGAGATAGTTCATAAAGCTCTGCTTGATTTTCCACAATTTTAACCACAGCAGCATTTCCTGTGTCAGTTACCTTTTCTTTTTGTTGACTTAAATTAGGTACAAATAAAAGCATCAACACACTAATGATAAGTAAAACAATTAACATTTCCAGAAGTGTGAATGCAGCAACTTTAGGTGCTTTTAGCCTTGATAAATAGTTCTTCATTTAAAAAACATCCCCCATATTTTGATAAATTGGTAATAAAATAGCAGCGTAAATAACAACGATAATAAGAGCGACTAATAAAAAAATCAACGGTTGTATCAGTTGAGTCGCTTGGTGTAATTGGCTAAAAAATCGAGACCAACTCTCACGCGCATAGACTTCTAATTCATAGCCCAGTTTCGATTTCATATCGCCATATTCAATGATTAGCCCTAACTCTTTTTTAAAAAAGGGATAGGCAGCTACTTGTTGGTGAAAGCTTTTTCCGGATAGGAGATGACTTTGCATGTCCTTGGCAAGCTCTCGCATTAATTGAGACTTCTCCTGAGCCATAATGGCTAATAGGCTTTGCAATTCCAAACCCTGGCCAATTAAATTGCCCCATTCCTTAGCATAATAGGCTGTTAAATAATGTTTGAGAAAATAGCCGAAAATGGGCCATCGACTAAAACGACTGACCAGCTGTAACCGCGCTTGTCTTCTCCATCGCAACAGGAAAGCTAGTACCATTAAGGCTACTAAAGCTAATGAAGCTAAGAAAAATTCTGGAAAGTGCATCAAAAAATAAGTTAGTCGATTTTGAATAGTCAATTGTGGAATTAAATAATGCCTTAAACCTAGCATTATCGCGATTAAAAAAACAAATAGAATCAAAGGATAAGTAGCGACCTCCACAATCTTTCGCCGTATTAAGAGTACTTGTTTTAAATAATCTCCGACTTTCTGAAGCGTTAATCCCAAATTACCGTGACTATCCGCTAGATTGACCTGAGTTATAATTCCTTCTGAAAAACCCAAGCTTGCAAGCATGTCAGCCAAAGGCTCCCCTTTTAAAAGACTAGTTTCCATTTTTGTTATCTCGTTATTAGAAAGTAGTTGACTCTTTTTCAAAAAGCTAACCGTCTCTGACAAGCTAAAACCATTTGATAATAGGTTATCCAGTAGTTGCACCAGTTTTAATTGTGCTTTAGGCGATAATTTTTTCGATCCTTGCCTCTTGCTCAGTGAGATGTCCTGAGTTAAAAAGCTGGTCAATTTTTTGATTCCACTTTCGGGGGCTATGCTTTTCAAAGTCTCTTTGACTGTAATCAATTAGTGCTCCTCCACTGATAAAACGCTGATAAGCGATTAAATTAAGACTATTTTCCAACTCTGCCTGACTTATCCCAAGTTCCAAAAGACGTCCATAAACTCCTGGAATGCTTTTGGCATGAACAGTTGAAAAGACTATTGCTCCTGTCATACTCGCTCTTATAGCCGCCCTAGCTGTTTCTTGGTCTCTGATTTCACCAATAATCAAAAGATCTGGTCGATGCCTCAACGATAATTTAATCAAGTTGTCATAGGTCATGCCGATGCTATCATTAACCTGTAATTGCAAGATACGCTCATCTTTGATTTCAACTGGATCTTCAATACTAATCACCTGTAATTCCTGAAACGTCTCCGAAATCAATTGGTGCATCAAAGTGGCTTTTCCAGAACCCACTGGTCCTGAAAAGAGGTATAGGCCTCTGGCACCTCTAATGACCTCTTTTAGGGAAGAAAAGTCGTCAAACCAATAGTTTAGCTCCTTTTGCCCATCATGTAGTAAACGAATGACTAAACTTTCTTGCCCACGATAATCACCAACAGTCGTCAAACGTAAGGAAACTGCCTTTTGCTTATCTAATTGGTAATCGCAAGCCCCTAACTGGCAACGTCTTTTTTCACCGACACTCATTCCTGCAACATATTTAAAGTGACTAATAAGATTAGCCACCCGATGACACCCATCCACATCTAAAGCTTTCCTCTCACTTCCTACTCTTGCCCAAAGATAATAGCCGTCTATATTAGGAAGAATATAAATATCCTGAGCCCCTAGCGCTAGTGCTTGAGTTATGATTGCTTTTGCTAAATCTTGAACCATGATGACCTCCTTACTTTATTATTCGAAAAAAAGAGAGAAAGTATTGAAAACAACTTTCTCTCTTTTTCTAAAAATAATAATTTAAATGTTCCATTTGCAAGTAAGTGGTGTATGGGGTGAGTCATTTCGCTGCTCAAACTGGGGAAGGTAATAGCGGCTTGGTACAATATCTCTATCTTTTAATAATAAAATAGAATGATATTGCTGTAAATCATCCCCACAATCATCACACCATCTGGTATCTCTCTTTTCCCAAAAAGTAGCTAATAAATTTTTTTGGCTATGAAAACTAGGGTAAGCTTTTCTCAGAGTCTGCCACTCTTGATCAAAATATCCCAAAGCCTCCTGCCAATTTTCAAATTGCTTTTCTTCTAAAATATCATCTTGCCATCCGTCAATGAACCACCAAGGCTCCCAATCACCATACATTTTTATTACTTGATACATACCCTTACTTCCTTCTTATGGCTATTATAGCTAAATAAAATCCATTTTAAAAAATATCTGCTCATAAGGACTATAATGCCAACCCTAAACCAAAAAAAGAAGCCTTTGATAGACTTCTTTTTTAGATTATTCTGCTTCAACAAGTGGTGCTTCTTCAGAAACACTTGCTTCTTCAATAACTTCTACTTCATTGATGGCTTGTGGTTCAATGTTACGGTAACGCGCCATACCAGTACCAGCTGGGATGATTTTACCAATGATAACATTTTCTTTAAGACCAAGGAGATGGTCTTTCTTACCACGAATAGCAGCATCTGTAAGAACACGAGTTGTTTCTTGGAATGATGCAGCAGATAAGAAAGAGTTAGTTTCAAGTGAGGCTTTTGTAATACCCATAAGAACAGGACGAGATGTTGCAGGAATACCACCTGAAATAAGGATATCTTTATTGGCTTCAGTAAAGTCTGAAATGTCCATAAGCGTTCCTGGAAGAAGGTCCGTATCACCTGGATCCATAACACGTACTTTACGAAGCATTTGGCGAACCATTACCTCAACGTGTTTATCGCCGATTTCTACCCCTTGGCTACGGTAAACTTTTTGAACCTCAGCCAATAAGTAAGTCTCAACAGACAAGGTATCACGAACTTCTAATAAGCGTTTTGGTTGAATAGAACCTTCTGTCAAAGCAGCTCCACGATTGATATCGTCGCCAACTTCAACCTTCATACGTGCTGTAAATGGTACCACGTATTCACCCATACCAGTTTTACCTTGAACGTAAACTTTCTTAGTACGTGTAGTAGCATCTTCTTCAATCTCAACCACTGTACCTTTAACTTCTGTGATAACTGCTTCCCCTTTAGGGTTACGTGCTTCAAAGATTTCTTGGATACGAGGGAGACCTTGCGTGATATCAGTGTTTGAGGCAACCCCTCCCGTATGGAAGGTACGCATGGTAAGCTGTGTTCCAGGTTCACCGATTGATTGGGCAGCAATTGTACCAACAGCTTCACCAACTTCAACAGCATCACCTGTTGCCAAGTTGATACCATAACAGTGACGACAAACACCATGACGTGTCGCACAGGTAAAGACAGAACGAATAGTTACTTCTTCAACGCCAGCTTCGACAATCTTACGAGCCATGTCTTCTGTAATCAACTGATCAGCACCAATCAAGACTTCACCAGTCTCAGGGTGCTTCACTGACTTACGAGTGTAACGTCCTTGTAAGCGCTCCTCAAGTGTTTCTGTTACTTCTTTACCATCTGTAATCGCACGGATAAGAAGACCACGGTCAGTTCCACAGTCATCCTCACGGATAATAACATCTTGGGCAACGTCAACCAAACGACGAGTAAGGTATCCTGAGTCGGCTGTCTTAAGGGCCGTATCGGTCATCCCTTTACGAGCACCGTGAGTGGAGAAGAACATTTCCAAAACAGACAACCCTTCACGGAAGTTTGATAGGATTGGAAGTTCCATGATGCGTCCGTTAGGAGCAGCCATCAAACCACGCATACCGGCAAGCTGTGAGAAGTTTGAGATGTTACCACGGGCACCTGAGTCCATCATCATAACGATAGGGTTCTTAGGATCTTGTGTTTCAATCAAACGTTTTTCAAGAGCTTCTTTTGCTTCACGCCATGTTGTCGTAACAGCAACATAACGATCATCATCAGTCATCAAACCACGACGGAAGGCTTTGTTAATTTCTTCAACACGGTGGTGAGCTGCTTCAATGATTTCAGCTTTATTATCAATAACAGGAATGTCAGCAATACCCACTGTTAAACCAGCAAGAGTTGAATGGTAGTAACCAAGGTCTTTCAAGCGGTCAAGGAAGGCTGATGTTTCTGTCGTACGGAAACGTTTAAAGGTTTCTGCGATGATATTTCCAAGATTTTTCTTCTTGAATGGCACATTGATTTCTAAGCCGTCAGTGACTTCTTGGATTTCTTGTCCTGGCTCAAGGAAGTATTTATCAGGTGTTCCTTCAGTCAAGTTAGCGTTATTTGGCTCTTGAAGGTAAGGAAGGTCTTCTGGCATGATATCGTTAAAGAGAATCTTACCAACTGTTGTCACCATGATTTTATGTCTTTGACTATCTTTCCATGGCTTGTTTGGCATGCTATCAACAGCAATACCTACACGACTATGAAGATGAGCATAGCCATTTCGATAAGCCATAACTGCCTCATCTTTATCCTTGAAGATCATGCCTTCGCCTTCACGGCCAGCATCTTCCATTGTAAGATAGTAGTTACCAAGAACCATATCCTGAGATGGGGTAACAACTGGTTTACCATCTTTAGGGTTAAGGATATGTTCTGCGGCAAGCATCAAAAGACGTGCTTCTGCTTGTGCTTCTTCTGAAAGTGGTACGTGGATGGCCATTTGGTCACCATCGAAGTCGGCATTGTAGGCCTCACACACAAGTGGGTGAAGACGAAGTGCCTTACCATCGATAAGAACCGGTTCAAATGCCTGGATACCAAGTCTGTGAAGAGTCGGTGCGCGGTTAAGTAGAACTGGATGTTCTTTGATAACTTCTTCAAGAATATCCCAAATGCGTTCATCACCACGTTCAACCATACGTTTAGCTGCCTTAACGTTACCAGCAAATTCACGAGCAACAATTTCGCGCATCACAAATGGTTTGAAGAGTTCGATAGCCATTTCACGTGGCACACCACATTGGTACATTTTTAGGGTTGGACCTACGGCGATAACGGAACGTCCAGAGAAGTCAACACGTTTACCAAGCAAGTTTTGACGGAAACGACCTTGTTTACCTTTAAGCATGTGGCTTAATGATTTCAAAGGACGACTTCCTGGTCCTGTGATAGGACGACCACGACGACCGTTATCAATCAAAGCATCAACGGCTTCCTGTAACATACGTTTTTCATTTTGAACGATAATACCAGGAGCATTAAGTTCTAATAAACGAGCAAGACGATTGTTACGGTTGATAACACGACGATAGAGATCATTCAAGTCAGATGCGGCGAAACGGCCACCATCTAATTGAACCATTGGGCGTAAATCTGGTGGAATTACTGGAAGGATGTTAAGTACCATCCATTCTGGTTTATTTCCAGATTTGTTAAAAGCATCAAGCACATCCAAACGACGCACAGCTTTGATACGTTTTTGCCCAGTTGCCGATTTTAATTCTTCTTTTAATTCAGCGATTTCTGCTGGTAAGTCTACGCGTTTCAAAAGATCTTGGATAGCTTCTGCTCCCATCTTAGCGATGAAAGAACCATGTCCATACTCTTGAATTTTTTCACGATACTCACGTTCTGTTAAGAGAGATTTTGGCTCAAGCGGCGTATCTTTAGGATCGATAACCACGTAAGCAGCAAAATAAATAACTTCTTCTAGAGAACGAGGACTCATATCAAGGGTTAATCCCATACGAGATGGAATACCTTTGAAGTACCAGATATGTGATACAGGAGCTTTTAACTCGATATGTCCCATACGTTCACGACGCACTTTGGCACGAGTCACTTCGACACCACAGCGGTCACATACGATTCCTTTATAACGGATACGTTTGTATTTTCCACACGCACATTCCCAGTCTTTTGTAGGACCAAAGATAACCTCGTCAAAGAGTCCTTCACGTTCTGGTTTTAATGTACGGTAGTTGATTGTTTCAGGTTTTTTAACTTCACCATAAGACCATGAGCGGACTTTACTTGGTGAGGCTAATGTGATTTGCATACTTTTAAAACGATTTACGTCAACCACTAGTTTTACCTTTCTGCCTTTGATGACTTTACTAGCTTCTGGGGCACTTGCCCCAGTCTAGTAAATAATTGTTTAATAAGAATTGATGGCTTATTTGTCTTCAGTTGTTTCTGAAACTTCTTGAGTTTCTTGAACTTGTTTTTCACGCGCTTTTTCAAGATCATCAACGTGCATCACGTCATCATCTTCACCTTCATCAAGATCACGAAGTTCTACTTCATTGTCATCTTCGTCAAGGACACGCATGTCAAGACCAAGTGATTGCAATTCTTTCACAAGAACGCGGAATGATTCTGGAACACCTGGTTTTGGAATTGGTTTACCTTTGGTAATCGCTTCATAAGCTTTCAAACGTCCTGTGACATCATCTGACTTGTAAGTCAAGATTTCTTGAAGAACATTTGAAGCACCATAAGCTTCAAGGGCCCAAACCTCCATCTCACCGAAACGTTGTCCACCAAATTGTGCTTTACCACCAAGTGGTTGTTGGGTAACAAGTGAGTAAGGACCTACAGAACGGGCATGAAGTTTGTCATCAACCATGTGGTGAAGTTTGATCATGTACATGACACCAACTGAGACACGGTTGTCAAATGGTTCACCAGTACGGCCATCATAAAGAACGGTCTTAGCATCGCTATCCATACCAGCTTCACGAACAGTATCCCAAAGGTCTTCAGCTGAAGCACCGTCAAAGACTGGTGTCGAGATATGAATACCCAAATTACGAGCAGCCATACCTAAGTGAAGTTCCATAACCTGTCCAATATTCATACGTGATGGCACCCCAAGAGGGTTCAACATGATATCAACAGGCGTTCCGTCTGGTAAATAAGGCATGTCTTCTACAGGAACGATACGAGAAACGACACCTTTGTTTCCGTGACGACCGGCCATTTTATCCCCAACTTTGATTTTACGTTTTTGGGCAATGTAAACACGAACTAGCATATTTACGCCTGATTGTAATTCATCTCCGTTGGCACGTGTAAATATTTTAACGTCACGAACGATACCGTCTCCACCGTGAGGAACACGAAGTGAGGTATCACGCACTTCACGTGATTTGTCTCCAAAGATAGCGTGCAAGAGACGCTCTTCAGCAGATAAGTCTTTTTCACCCTTAGGTGTTACTTTACCAACTAAGATATCGCCTTCTTTAACCTCAGCACCGATGCGGATGATACCCATCTCATCAAGGTCTTTAAGGGCTTCTTCACCAACGTTTGGTACTTCGCGTGTGATTTCTTCAGGTCCAAGCTTTGTATCACGTGTTTCTGATTCAAATTCTTCTAAGTGAACTGAAGTGTAAACATCTTCTTTAACAAGACGCTCACTCATGATAACGGCATCCTCAAAGTTGTAACCTTCCCAAGTCATGTAAGCAACGACTGGGTTTTGTCCAAGGGCCATTTCACCGCATTCCATTGAAGGACCGTCAGCGATAAAGTCACCTTTTTCAACAATATCACCAACTTTTACAAGTGTGCGTTGGTTATAGGCTGTCCCTGAGTTAGAACGGCGGAATTTTGTCACATGGTAAACATCAAGTGAGCCATCTTCACGACGAACTTCTACTTTTTCAGCGTCTGAGAAGACAACTTTACCATCATGTTGGGCAATAACTGCAGCTCCAGAGTCATGGGCTGCTTGATATTCCATACCAGTACCAACAAATGGCGCTTTAGGATCAATCAATGGTACAGCCTGACGTTGCATGTTGGCACCCATAAGGGCACGGTTTGAGTCATCGTTTTCCAAGAAAGGAATACATGCTGTCGCAACCGCAACTACCTGTTTAGGAGAAACGTCAACAAAGTCAACAATACTTGCAGAAAACTCTTGGTTATTACCTTGATGACGACCCATTACGATTTCTTCTGCAAAAGTACCGTCTTCATTAAGTTTTGAGTTTGCCTGAGCTACAGTGTACTCATCTTCTTCATCGGCAGTCAACCAAACAATCTCGCTAGTTACCTTACCAGTTGTACGGTCAACTTTACGATATGGCGTTTGAATGAATCCGTATTTGTTCAAGTGACCAAAAGATGATAAGTTATTGATCAATCCAATGTTTGGTCCCTCAGGCGTTTCAATCGGACACATACGTCCATAGTGAGTGTAGTGAACGTCACGCACTTCATAACCCGCACGGTCACGTGTCAAACCACCAGGTCCTAAGGCAGATAGACGACGTTTGTGTGATAATTCAGAAAGTGGGTTGTGTTGGTCCATAAACTGTGACAACTGAGAAGAACCGAAGAATTCTTTAACAGCAGCCGTTACAGGACGGATATTGATAATTTGTTGTGGTGTTAAAACATCATTGTCTTGAACAGACATACGCTCACGAACGTTACGTTCCATACGAGCAAGACCAATACGGAACTGGTTAGCAAGCAATTCACCAACAGCACGAATACGACGGTTACCCAAGTGGTCGATATCATCTACTTTTCCAAGTCCTTCAGAAAGGTTAAGGAAGTAAGACATTTCTGCCAAGATATCAGCTGGGGTAAGAGCACGCACTTTATCATCTGGGTTAGCATTACCAACGATAGTGATCACACGATCAGGATCAATTGGAGAGACAACCTTGAATTTTTGAAGGACAACTGGTTCCGTAACAACAGCGTAATCATTTGGTGTGTAAACAAACTTGTTCAAGTCACCATCAAGATGTTCTTCGATAGATTCAATCACGCTACGAGTCATCTCAGTACCCGCTTCAACCAAGATTTCACCAGTTTCTCCATCCACAAGGTTTTCGGCAATAATTTGGTTCAAAAGACGTGTTTTAATATTGAGTTTTTTGTTAACTTTGTAACGTCCAACAGCTGCCAAGTCATAACGACGTGCATCAAAGAAACGCGCAATCAAGAGACTACGTGAACTATCAGCAGTCTTAGGCTCACCTGGTCTTAAGCGCTCATAAATCTCTTTAAGAGCCTCATCTGTACGAGAGTCTGAAGGGTTTTTGTGGATATCTTTTTCAATCGTATTACGAATAAGGTCACTTTCACCAAAGATATCAACGATTTCATCATCACCTGAGAATCCAAGAGCACGAACGAGTGTTGTAAATGGAACCTTACGTGTACGGTCAATACGTGTATAGGCAATATCTTTTGAGTCAGTTTCTAGTTCTAACCAAGCACCACGGTTAGGGATGACGGTTGAGCCATAGCCCACTTTACCGTTTTTATCTACTTTATCATTGAAGTAGACACCTGGTGAACGCACCAACTGAGAAACGATAATACGCTCACCACCGTTGATGATAAAGGTACCCATTTCAGTCATGATTGGGAAATCACCAAAGAAAACTTCTTGTGTCTTAATCTCACCTGTTTCTTTGTTAACTAAACGGAAAGTCACAAAGATTGGTGCAGAATAAGAGGCATCGTGGATACGTGCTTCCTCAAGGGTATATTTTGGTTCTTTAAATTCGTAACCAACAAACTCAAGTTCCATGGTATCGGTGAAATTTGAAATAGGAAGTACATCCTCAAATACTTCTTTCAACCCTGAATCTAAGAAATCTTGGAATGAGTCAGTTTGAATTTCAATCAAATTTGGTAAATCAAGAACTTCTTTGATTCTTGAAAAGCTACGACGTGTACGGTGTTTTCCGTATCGAACTTCATGTCCTGCCAAGTTTTTAGCTCCTTTTTCTTTTTAAGCTTTGCTTTGCTGCAAAGAACAACTAAGTTATCATTTGTCCCAAGTGTGAATTTTTAGAATCTTTAAATATGGGTTACAAGACCCGTTTTTATCTAAAAATAGACACAAAAAGAGCAGCTAAATCTGACTTTATCAGTTTGATTTAACTGCTGTTCTTCCTAGTTGGACAATATTTCAACTAGATTGGACGACAAATAGTTAATAATATTATACACTATTTTCTTTAAAAAAGCAAGCTTAATTTTTTTTACCACCAAAATTAGACCAGGCTTTTTGATAGTCTGCATCGGTTCCACCAATGGCAAATTTATAAGTCATAGCACTTGGTCCTTTTTGTGCCCACAAGCTAGTGGTCATTTCGCCATTGACAGTTAATGGACGACCATTAACGGTTACTGTTCCAGGTTGCAAACCAGTTGATTTAAGAACGGAAGCTCTGATGACACCGCCATCAAGAGCAAAACGTTGCCCATTACCAAAAATATTTGGATCAGCTTGATTGATAGCATTCGCTAGATGCGCCAAGTAATTAGAATTGTTATTATAACCTGTCAAAGGTGCTAACGAAGCATTGTCATCATGACCAGCCCAACCACCAAGAGTTACTTTAGGGGTTGCCAGCATCAACCAAACATCTGAATAATTCTCTGTTGTCCCTGTTTTTCCAATCCAATCAGCATTAGCTAAGGAAGGATTAATCGCTGCTAAACGACTCTTAAAGGTTGTGGTTGAACCAGAAGAAATCGGGCCCCTTAACAAATCTTGCATAATAGTCGCAGCTGGTGCTGAAAAGACACGAACAGGTTTATTCTCATGTTTGTAAACAACTGTGCCGTCACTAGCTGTAATTTTATCAACAAGGTATTGTTTTTGATAAAGACCATTATTAGCAATCATTTGGTATGCATTGGTTTGCTGAGCAACTGAGGTCTCAATCCCTCCTCCAAGTGGCAAACTCTCAATGGAATAATCAGCGATGCGATAGCCCATTTTAGTCATGTAATTCTCAACATCCACCCCTTTTTCACGCAATAACTTCTGTGTCCAAAAGGCTGGAATATTCCAAGAAGTATTTAAAGCTTCTTGCAGAGTCATCATAGCCGTCCCTTCGCTATCAACGTGCATAATCTTTTGGCCACTTGAATAGGTCGTCGGATAGTTAGACAGTATGCTAGCACTTCCCATCAATCCTTGGTCAATAGCTGGACCATAAGAAATGATCGGTTTGATACTAGATCCTGGTGAACGAATAGTATCAAAAGCATGGTTATTTTGATTTAAATTGTAATCTCGTCCACCAATAAATCCTAATACAGCTCCTGTACTATTGTCTGTTAGAACATTTCCCATCTGGACCATACCAGTTCCATCATCTAAGAGACTACCAAATTGTGCAGCAGCATTCTGCATCGCATTATAGATTGGCTTGTTTAGAGTTGTTGTTATCTTATAGCCACCTTGTTGCAATTCCGTTCGTGCACGCTCTTGGTAGGCAGCCTTGGTTTCATCATTTTTTAACTCACGGCTTGACACCTTGTCCTTTTTAATAAGGTAGTTATACATGGCTTTTCGAGCCTCTGCTAAAACCGTATAGTAAAGGTAGTCATGTGTATTCACCGTAACAGCTTCAGGCTGAATAAAGTCCTGTTTGATAGGGTAGGCTTTGTAATCCTCATATTCTTTTTTAGTCAACAAGCCAGAACGGTACATATTGTAAAGAACATTTTGTTGACGCTGAATACCATAGGACATGTCTTCTTCTGATTTAAATTGTCCCGTTGAAAGGTAAGGAGAATAAACAATAGGACTTTGAGGCAAGCCGGCTAAGAAAGCGGCTTGTGGAATCGTCAAATCTTTAGCAGTAACACCAAAAATACCTCTTGCTGCTTCTTCAATACCAGCGATATTTTGTCCCTTATTATTACGACCAAAAGGAGAGACATTTAAATAATGAGAAAGGATATCATCCTTAGACATGTAACGCTCTAGTGCCAAAGCATAGATGATTTCACGAGATTTTCGTTTAAAGGTAGGATCATCTCCCAATACTTGCTGCTTGACTAGCTGTTGTGTCAAAGTCGAACCACCACTAGATTCACCAAACCCTAAAACAGAAGCTAGTGTCGCACGAAAAACAGCTTTGGGAACTACCCCTTTATGAGCATTGAAATTCTCATCTTCTGTTGAAACAATGGCTTTTTTAATATTGTCTGAAATAGCATCGTTAGCTACTGGGGTCCTTAGAAGATCCGTATCAATCATCGTCACCAAGCTGTTATCGGAATAATCAATTTGGGACATCATGGTTAGGGATTTGACCTGTTTGACTAAACTGTCTTTACTAGGTACCTTAACAGAATCAATTTGACTAGCTAAATAACCAAAAGCCATACCTAGGCCAAGCATGCCAAAAAGAAAGAGAATAATGTAAAAAAAGTTAGACATTAACTTCACTGTACGCAAAATGACTGGGCCAAAATCTAAAGGCCCTAAAGTCGCTTTTCTTCTCTTACTGTGTTTCTTTTTTGATGTCACCATAAAATACCTCATTTACCATTATACCAAACTTTGATAAAGCTTGCATAGCAGTAGCGTTTTTTGATATAATGATTCGAAACTATAATGAAAATGGAGAAAGCCTATGAATATTTTTGAAGAACTCAAAGCTCGTGGCTTGGTCTTTCAAACGACCGATGAAGAAGCCCTTGTCAAAGCACTAACAGAAGGGCAAGTATCCTATTATACCGGTTATGATCCAACAGCAGATAGCTTACACTTAGGTCACTTGGTGGCTATTTTGACTTCTCGTCGCTTACAGCTTGCAGGGCATAAACCCTACGCTCTTGTGGGGGGGGCCACAGGTTTAATTGGAGACCCTTCCTTTAAAGATGCTGAACGTAGTCTTCAAACCAAAGAAACAGTTTTGGAGTGGAGTGACAAGATTAAAGGTCAATTATCAAATTTCCTTGATTTTGAAAATGGCGATAATAAAGCTGAACTTGTAAATAACTACGACTGGTTCTCTCAAATTAGCTTTATTGACTTCCTTCGCGATGTCGGCAAATACTTTACCGTCAACTACATGATGAGTAAAGATTCTGTTAAAAAACGAATCGAAACAGGCATTTCATACACCGAATTTGCTTACCAAATCATGCAAGGCTTTGATTTCTATGAATTGAATGCCAAACACAACGTCACTCTCCAAATTGGTGGTTCTGATCAGTGGGGCAATATGACTGCCGGTACTGAATTGCTTCGTCGAAAAGCTGATAAAACCGGTCATGTTATGACCGTTCCATTAATTACTGACTCAACTGGCAAAAAATTTGGAAAATCTGAAGGAAATGCCGTTTGGTTAGACGCAGATAAAACATCTCCATATGAGATGTACCAATTCTGGTTAAACGTGATGGATGATGATGCAATCCGCTTCTTGAAAATCTTTACCTTCTTGAGCTTAGACGAAATTGATACCATCGAAAAAGAATTCGAAGCTGCGCGTCATGAACGTTTAGCTCAAAAAACATTAGCTCGTGAAGTGGTTACTCTAGTCCACGGACAAGCTGCTTATGAGCAAGCACTTAATATTACAGAGCAACTCTTTGCTGGAAACATCAAAGAACTATCTGCAAGTGAATTAAAACAAGGATTGAGCAACGTTCCTAACTATGCTGTTCAAGCTAAGGACAACCTTAATATTGTCGAGATTTTAGTAGCTGCTAAGATTTCACCTTCCAAACGCCAAGCGCGTGAAGATGTGACAAACGGAGCCATCTACATTAACGGAGACCGCGTTCAAGATTTAGATTACCAATTAAGTGACAATGATAAAATTGATAATCAATTAACAGTCATCCGTCGTGGTAAGAAAAAGTACGCTGTTCTCACTTATTAATAATCTCAATTACTTCTTTATTTCATAGTTATTTAGTCATTAGAGTAAAGAAACCTATGTCCTAGAATTTCTATTCTTGAAAAACTAGTATTAGACCACAAAAAAGGATTTATTCTCTGATAACAAGAGAGGATAAATCCTTTTTTGATGGAATAACGTTCCATACTGCTCCCTTTTTAGGTAGCCCCAACTATTACTTAAACTATTTTCTCAAGTCAATCCCTTGAGGTTATAGATAACGTGTACCGCTCAAACCACGTAAAAAATGAGCTAGAAAGCAAAGTATGAGAAATAAACTGTTTGCAAAATTTGCACTCCTTGTTCTCACCACTTCTCTGTTCAGTTACTACATACCTCCTGTCTCTGGAGAAACCTCAAAGGCAACTGTAACAACGACCAGCATCAAAGAGACCGACTTGGGGCTTTTGCCTTTTAAAAAGAAAAGACAACTGATTCTACAACCTTTAGACCAACAAAAAAGAGCTAGGGGCGCACATATCCAGCTAAATGATAGTAGTGAACCTAGACGTAAACGTAAAGTACGCTTAAAAACAAATCCCGTTGGTTGGCACAACTATCAATTTTATTTTGACAATGGTGAACAAAAGGCTTGGTTGATGAACCGCGGACACTTAATTGGCTATCAATTCTCTGGCTTAGATGAAGAAGTAAAAAATCTCGTTCCACTAACAAGCTGGGTTAATTCAGGAAAATATAAGGGAATGGATTCCTCCAATGAGCAGAGTATTCTCTTTTATGAAAAAAGACTTGATTCTTGGCTTGCCAATCACCCTAATTACTACCTTGATTATAAGGTAACTCCAATATACAAAGACCGTGAATTGATTCCTAGACAGATTGAACTACAGTACGTTGGAATTGATAATGATGGAAAACTCCTTGCAATCACGATTGGCGGTAAATCAATACAAGATTCCAATGGGATTAGTAAAGTTACTTTAGACAATAGCTCGCCAAACGCAAGCATCGATTACGCTACCGGACGCGCGCAAAATACTGTTGCATCAGCTACAGAGCAAAAGGTACAAGCCCAGAAAAAAGCAAACGAAGAAAAACGGCAAGCTGAAGAGAAAGCAAAAGCTGAGGCTGAAGCTGCCGCTCAAAAAGCTGCTCAAGAAGCAGAACAACAAAGACAAGCAGCAATTGCTCAAGCTCAACAAGCGGCTCTAGCACAGGAGCAAGCTCAACAGGCACAACAAGCGGCTAATGGTTATACCAGAGATAGCAGAGGGCGATGGCACCGACCAAATGGTCAATATGCCTCAAAAGCTGAAATTGCTGCAGCAGGCCTTCCTTGGTAGTAATCATCACACTGTGAAAATAATTCTACTGCCCTCAAAAAGTTGGATAATTTATTATTAAAAGGATTTAGACCTATATGGTACGAAATTAAATCCGTTTATTTTTATTTGTTTGTTGCTATAGTTAAAATATTAGGTCTATAATTTCTATAATGAGTAAGTCCATCAAAGTGACTATAAGTCTCTCTGACTGAATAAAAGATTCCATATAACCTATAATGTAAAGTGACTAAACTTTTATTAAAAAGTCTCATATGAAATACTTTTAGAATAATACCGAGCTCATTGGATTGAAAGAAAAGAAAAGTACTATTGATACACACATTATGAGAATACCCAAGGACAAGTGAACAAATATGATTTTTAACGACTATCTATCATTCTAATTCTTGATTTCCAATCATATCAACCGTCCTAAATCTCAAGAAAGATTGCTTTAGTGTCAGAACTATACACAAGCACGTGTTATCCGAGACTAGCTTAATCAAGAAAACTGGGACCTTACCCCTTTTTTAAAGCATTTATAAATAAATCCTCACACGTGAAACATGTGAGGATTTTTCTTATTAAAATAACCGTTTTTTAAGCATTCCACCTAGACTAACTAAGAGGAAAATACTAATGAAAATCATGGTAATAGTGGCACTAGCTGGCGTTTCAAAGAAATAAGATAAGAAAATACCAGATAACATACCGCTAAAACCGATAACAATTCCCAGTAAGATAACTGTTTTAAAGTTTTTACCCAATCTCATTGCGATACTGGCAGGCAGCACCATGATAGTTGATACCAATAGAGCTCCAGCTGCTGGAATCGTCAAAGCAATCGCAATACCAGTAACAATGTTAAAGAGAACTGACATCAAGCGAACAGGCAAGCCATCTACATAAGCAGTATCTTCATCAAAAGTTAAAATATACATGGGACGAATAAAGAAAAGCGTCAAAAGCAAAATAATAGCCGCAATGACAAATAGCGCAATGACCTGTTCTTGGCTAATTGTAATAATCGAGCCAAAGAGATATTGCTCCAAACTCATATTTGAAGAGCTAGCTGATTTACTCATAGTAATCAATGATAAAGCAAGCCCCAAAGACATGAGAATAGCTGTTGAAATTTCCATATAGTGCTTATAAACCACACGTAAATATTCCAACAAAATAGCCGCCAAAACTACAACGATAACCGTTGTAATGGTTGGAGAAACACCAAGAGCCACACCAAAAGCAACACCAGCTAAAGACACGTGGCTAAGAGTATCACTCATTAAACTTTGGCGTCTGAGAATCAAAAAGATTCCTAAAATCGGCGCAAAAATACTAATGGCAATCACCGCTAAAATAGCGCGTTGCATAAAATCATAGGAGAGAATATCAAGCATGGTGATGACCTCCTTCATGATGAGGTACTTCACTATCGTGAATATTAAAGCAACGCCACGGTAAATTCTGATTTCTTACCAAATGAATATTACGATCGGCGTAATCTTTGACTTCTTCTGGATCATGAGTAATCATTAAGACAGCTTTGCCATGTTGATGAGCACTGTGGTGCATCAATTCGTAAAAAGTATCTGTTGTCCCACTATCCATACCTGTTGTTGGCTCATCAAGAACAAAAATATCAGGGTCTGAAGCAAACATTCGAGCAATCACAACCCGCTGTTTTTGACCACCTGATAAACTACCTATACGTTTATGACGATTTTCCCACATCCCAACTGATTCCAAACTGGTTCTGACGTGTTCTTCATCGTGCTTATTTAAAGGTCTAAACCAACCGCTTCTTGGGAAACGTCCCGATTTGACAAATTCATAAACTGTTGAGGGGAAACCTGCATTAAAACTAGCCACCTGTTGGGGCAAGTAAGCAATACGTAATTTTTTTCCTTCAATATTTTGCTTAGCAATCGTCACTTGACCAATTTTGGGTTTCAAAATACCCAAGGTTGCCTTAATTAAGGTTGATTTTGCTGCCCCATTTTCACCGGTCAATGTGACAAATTCCCCGCTATCCAAATGATAGTTGACTCCTTCTAGAACTGGCTCAGCTTCATATTGGAAAGAGAGATTTTCCACTGATATGTATCTCATTGACTACCCTTCTAATTCTTCTGCAAAGACTGTCAAGAATTTTTCCACAACCACTTTTTCTTCTGCAGAGAAATGCTCCAATAAGCGACTGTAGACATTTAACGTTTCATCATGATGATGTGTGTGTTCTTTGGCAATTGGCTTAGCCAACTCTGTTAACTCAAAATAAGTTACCCTAGCATCCACCGTATCCTTAGTTCCTGCCAACATATCTTGCTTAACCAAGCTCTTGATAGCTTTTGTCACCGCTGCCTGACTGATATTTAAGAGCTTTGCCAAATCAGTATTGGTTAACTTTTCTTGCGATAAGAGCATCAAAATGTGTTCTTGTGTGTTTGTCAATTTGACATCACTCTGATAAGCCCCAAATAACAACTCATGCTGATTTTCAGCTTTCATCAAAATTTGATTAACTAAATCATCAATTTTCTTTTCTAAAGTCCCCATAACTACCTCTTTCATTAACCAGTTAATTATAACACGAAGGCCATTAAGAAGCAAACAAAGGTAAGGTTCAAAGGGTCCTTACCTTATACACTTCTTTACAAAATCCTTTTAAGCTATTGACCACCCTGTTGGCCTGTTTTTCCGTTTGACAAAGGGCAAAAACGGTGGGCCACTTCCCGTCATCAAAGCCACATCAGCTCCTGACTGCACCATTTTATCCTTAATTTTTTGAATCATAGGTTTGGAAATATCTTCCAAAGAATTACCCATGCTTGCTATTAAAGCCTGATAATCATCAAGCTCAATTGCTGCTACCAAATTAGGAATCGACACGCGCGAAATAGTCTCACAGTCTACATCTGGAAAGACTGTCTTGGTTGAAATCCCAAATTCCGGCTTGACTAAAACCACCCAAGAAGACAGACGCCCCTTGATTGGCTTGACCACTTCTCCTTTACCTGTAACCTGTGCGCAACCTGCAGACAAACAATAAGGAACATCACTTCCGATTTGCATCCCAATAGCAATCATTTGTTCTTGTGTTAAATCAAGTTGCCACAATTGATTCAAGGCTCTAATCGTAGCTGCAGCATCACTAGAACCACCACCCATACCCGCGCAAACAGGAATATGTTTATCTAGAAAGATAGAGACCCCTCTACTGACTTGAAATTGATCCTTGATTAATCGGGCCACTTTATAAACATCATTTTTTTGATTGGTCGGCATCTTTGGACAGTTTGAGCTAAAGAGAATCTCATCTTGCTCTAACGCCTCAACCGTTACATAATCACATAGATCAACACTGACCATCACCATATCTAAATCATGATAGCCATCTAATCGCTTCCCCTGAATATCTAGCCCCAGATTGATTTTTGCAGGAGCTCTCTCAATAATTGTAACCATAATACTCCTTACCCCTCATGTCTTATAGTAACAAATATACACAAAGATTATGAAAAATTCAAATAAATATTATTATGATTAAATAGGAAAACAAGACTGAAATCCACCTGCTTAAAAGCCTCTCTAAAACTTATCGTCACAAGTCTGGTCATAAAGACTGAAATACGGTAAAATAAAGGAATAAAGTAAGCAAGGAGTAACTGGATGTCATCCTTTTGGAGTAAAAACCCTCAGATGCAAGCTAAAATTAAGGATATTTGCGACTTAATTGAAAAGCGAGTGGTGATTCGAAACCCTGAAATCGAAACAGCTATTGTCGAACTAAGTGTCTCTGGAGGCAAATACCTGAGACCTGCTTTTTTCTACTTATTTGCTGGGTTTGGAGACTCTAAAAAGGCTGAAACTACCGATTTAACCAAAATCGCAAGCTCTCTAGAAATACTTCACATGGCGACTTTGATGCACGATGATATCATTGATGATTCTCCCTTGCGACGTGGACAAGCCACTGTTCAAAGCAAATTCGGAAAAGATGTCGCGGTTTACACTGGCGATTTGCTTTTTACCGTCTTTTTTGAACTCATTTTGGAAACAATGGTTGATACACCTTATCTAGCTATCAATGCCAAAGCCATGAAAAAGATTTTAATGGGTGAACTCAATCAAATGCATCTCCAATTTAATCAAGTCCAATCTGTCCGAGACTACTTGCACTCCGTCTCGGGAAAAACAGCTGAGCTCTTTCGCTTAGCAGCCAAAGAAGGGGCTTATTTTGGCGGTGCCACTTCTGATATTGTGAGATTAGCTGGTCGTATTGGCCACAATATTGGCATGGCCTTTCAAATTTTAGATGATATTTTAGATTACACCGCTGACCCAAAAACCTTCAACAAGCCCGTCTTAGAAGATTTACCAAATGGGGTCTATAGCCTTCCGCTACTATTTGCATTAGAGCAAAAACCTGAAGCCTTCAAAGAGCTTTTAGACAAAAAAGAAAAGATTAGCCTAGAAGATCGCAAGAGTGTAGCCAAGCTTGTCAAAGAAATTGGCGGCGTTGAGGCATCGCGACAATTGGCAAGACGTTTCACCCAAAAAGCCATCCTTGATATTCAACAATTACCTGAAGCAAAAGCCAAAAATGATCTCTTAAAACTGACCAATCATCTACTAAAGCGCCAAATATAAGCCAACACTCCTTTAAAAAGATCAAAGAAAAACTTGGGAAATTCCCAAGTTTTTCTTTGCTTTAATCCGTCTTTATCAGTCGATATCCTCGCCATCATCAATCAGTTTCAATTGGCGATATCTAGAATTGTTGTAGTAGAGATCTTCTGGCGAGCCAGACATCTCTAGCTTACCATCCTCAATAAAGATGACCTGATCAGCATACTCAATGCCTTTTAAATGATGGGTAATCCAAATCAGGGTTTTATCTTTCAAGACTTCCATGAAAGTGGTTAATAGGTGTTGTTCTGTGATTGGGTCAAGCCCCACAGTTGGTTCATCTAGTAAGACAATCGGTGTATCTTGCAATAAAATCCGAGCTAAAGCTAAGCGGTGACGTTCGCCACCAGAAAAACGCAAGCCTGCCTCATCTACCATAGTTTCAAGACCGTTTGGTAAAGCCTCAACCATGGCTTTAAGTCCAACACGTTCTAATACTTCCCATAGGGCCTCATCACTAGCTGCTTCATTCCCCAATCGAAGGTTATTTCCTAAGCTAGTATTGGGCGATTGTTGAATGACTCCCATGTAGTCTGCCACCTTATCTCCTAATTCCTGAACAGGTATACCAGCTAACCTAATCGGGCCCTGACAAGGCAATAAATCACCTCTTAACAAATGAGCTAAAGTGGATTTTCCAGAACCACTTCGCCCTAAAATAGCTAGTTTCTGTCCTTCCTTAATGGTTAAACTTAGATGATCAAGAACCTTTTTACTATCTAGCTGATAACGAAAAGTAAGGTCTTCAATAGCAATATCAAAAGGAGGTGTCACAACAGGAACGACCTTCTCACTGACGTTTACTTCTGGCAAAGCATTAAGGCGTTCGATCGAATCCGCGTAACTGTTACTCTCTTGCGCAGCAGCTGAAAGGCCTGCAAAGGCATCAACCAGAGGAAAAAGTGATAAGACAAAAGCTGCAATCCAATTAGCTTCTTGGCCAGACCCACCACCAAAACGGCTAGAGGTCCAAAATAAAGTGACAAGAACAAGGCCACCATAGAGCAGTTCAAAAAGCAGATTGCGAAGATGATTAAAACGCCTCATTGCTGCTTGAGTGGCTGCTAATTGTGTTTGAGAGGCTTCATGAAGTTGCACATACTCTTGACTCCTCTGACTAAAGATCCAATCAGCAATCCCCATAACGTTATCTGTTAAATCAGTATAGAGAGCTTCTTTTAGCAGCTTCTCTTTCTTTTGTCGCGCCCCGTTAACTAAGACAGACCAAAGAGGAAAGACAAGAAGTAAAATCAAGAGATAAAAAGCCATAAAAAGGGAGAACCAGATGGAGAAGAAACCCAAAGCCACAACTAAAAAAACATAAAGGAGCCAAGCAATAAAGGTTGGAAAAATCGTTCTCAAATAGAGGTTTTGAAGATGATTGATATCCTCAGATAACAAGCCCATAACATCTCCCAATCGGAAGTTTCTCTTAAGAAAGATGGCATCTTGTTCCACACTTTTATATAGTCTGACCCTTAGTTTTGAAGTCATTCTCAAAACCCAGTTATGACTGGTCAAACGTTCCATGTAACGAAACACAGGACGGGCAATCCCAAATGCTCTAGTCAAAACAATAGGAATGTAAACCAAAAGAATGTTATAAGGTCTGGTAGCCGATTTACTAATTAAAAAACCAGAGTTAAACATCAAGGCAGCAGCCGCAAAAAAGGTTGCAAATCCTAAAAAAAGAGCTAAAGCAAGGGAAAATTTATATTGCTTAAGATATGGCTTAACCCATTTATCCTCTTTCAAGGCATCTAATAAAGGCATAGACATTAGCGATTTCCTCCCATTGCTGCTTTCAATTGATAAAGATAACCTTTTTTAGCCATCAGATTGCTGTAGTCCCCATATTCAACCAAGCGACCTTGATCTAACACCAATATCAGATCCATCTGATTAAGCCAGTGAAGGCGATGGGTGGCAAAGAAAACCAAGCGATTGGCCATGAGCGGCAGCATTTTTTCTTTTAATTCTAACTCTGTTTCAATATCAAGGTGGGCTGTTGGTTCATCAAAAATCATTATACGACGCTTCTGATCCAAAAAGGCACGTGCTAAAGCAATACGCTGAGCCTGACCACCACTAAGTGGTCTTGCGCCATTACCAATTCGCGTTTCTAAACCTTCTGGTAATTCTGCTAGTAGCTGGTCCAAACCTACCACATGAATAGCTTCTAAAACAGCTTCATCACTAGCTTCTGGACAATAAAAACGTATATTATCTCCTAAACTAGCCTCAAAGACATAGGGATTTTGAGGAATATAGAGCAACTGCTGTCGCCAAGCTTTTTGATCAAGGTTGGCCACCTTTTGACCGTCTAAGTCAAACTGTCCACTGTGGCTAGCTAAAAAGCCACTCAATAAATTGATTAAGGTAGACTTCCCAGAGCCACTCATCCCAATAATACCGATTTTTTGAAAACCTGTCACTGAAAGATGAGTTCCTTCCAGAAGCACTTTATCCCCATAGTTGACGGAAACATCTTCTAAGCGAAGCTGACTTTTTGCATGCCAAGCTTGCACGGAAACTTGCTCTTCTTTTTGACTTTCACGCGCTAAGATTTTTTGAATCGCTCTAAAAGCATTCTTACCATCCAAAGTAGCATGGTAATCACTTGAAAAGTCCCGAACAGGTAAAAAGTATTCCGGTGACAAAATCAAAACCGTCAAAGCAGGAAATAAGATAATCTCCCCTTTAATCAAGCGTAAGCCCAAAAGTACCGCTACAATGGCAATGGATAAGGTAGAGAAGAAATCCAAAGCAAAAGTGGATAACATTCCCATTCGCAGACTACTCATCGTTGCCTTTCGAAAAGCCTCACTACTACGATAAATACTCTTGGCATAGCGTTTACTAAGTCCAAAAAAACTTAAGGTATCGATACCTCTTAGAGCATCCAATAAATGATTTGATAACAGTTGATAAGAAGCATATTGCTTATCTGCTTTAGCTTGAGCTGCGAAACCTAGAATAATCATAAAAACAATGATTAAGGGAAAAACAAGGAGCAAAACCATGCCAGATTGCCAATCTAAGTAAGTCACAAAGGATAAAATAAGCCATGGAATAATACTTAAATTAATCATCTTGCTCAAGATGAGATGAATATAATTCTCCACCAATTGGATACCATCCAAAGCCATGGTGATGACATTGCCACTGCCTTCTTCTTGAACAATTTGAGGACCTAAGTCAAATAGCTTAGATAAGAGTTGCCCTCTTAATTGGCCAGCATGCTTAGCCGCAAATGTGTCTAGTAAACGATTTTTTAGATAGGTCATCAAATGACGACCGGCATAAGAAATCCCAAACAAAAGAATAGCCAAAAGTTGATGTTTTAGCGACTGTCCTTTCCATAATCCCGCAATAGTATGACTTAAATAATAAGCTTGTCCGATAATAAAGATTGCCTGTAGAACATCAAGTCCCGCAAGCAATCCCATCATTTTATGAATACCAGACAAGCGCATAAGAGCCTTATCTAGCATTATTTTTCTCCCTTAAGCATCAGTTTTGGAAGACCGACACGTTTTCTAAAAATATAATAAGCCCAAGCAGTATAAGCTAATACAAAAGGTACCAAACCAATAGCAACAAAAGACATAATTTTTAAAGTATAAGGAGATGACGACGCATCCTTAATCAAAAGATCAAATTTGGCATCTGTTGAGCTAATCATCACACGCGGGAACAAGCCTTGGAATAAAAGTGCCACCAAAGCAACAAAGGTCAAACCACTAGCCATGAAGGCTTGCTTTTCTGCTTGTTTGAAAACACTCATATGTGCAAATAACGACAAGAGAACAATCAATACAAGTAAACCTAAAGTTACCAAAGGACGATGACTAAAGAAGTCGGTTTTGCGCCATAAAAGCAAAGCAAAAACGACCAAACCAAGGTAAAGAACCCAATACAAGAGTTGTGCATAATTACGTGCTCTGTCTCTAACAGGTCCTACCGTTTTTAACCCAATATAATTTAAACCATGTAGGTAAGCCAACAGTAAGACAGCCACACCACCAACTACTGAGAAAAGATTGATATAATCTCCAAATTGAGCAGAAAGATTACCCTTAGCATCAATAGGCATACCTTGAATCACACTGACAAACATCAGCCCAAAGAAGAACGGCACCATTGCAGAACCGATAGTCAATGTCCAATTCCAAATCCGTTTTTGATGCTCTGGAACTTTGTGTCTGAATTCAAAAGAAACCCCTCGAATAATCAAACCAAACAAAATCATCAATAAAATGAGGTAATACCCACTAAACAAAGAGGCATACCAATATGGAAAAGAAGCAAACATAGCGCCACCTGCAGTTAGCAACCATACTTCGTTCCCGTCCCAAACAGGACCAATGGTCTCAACAATCTGATCTTTTTCATGCTCATTATGAGCCAAGGTTTGAACTGCCATACCGACACCAAAATCAAACCCTTCTAAAAAGAAGAAACCTACAAATAAAAGACCAATCAGAAAGAACCAAAAAAATTGTAAACCAGTCATCTAAAATGCCCCCTTATCAAATGGATCCATAGAAGCTTGAGAAGCTAATTGTAATTTTGCCTCCTCGTATTCAGGACCTTTATGCAATTCACGAATCACCAAAGTCATCATCAATCCTAAGCCACTAAACAGCACAAAGTAAACACCATTTGAAATGAGTAATGACGGTACAGAAACATTCGGAGACACACTGTCTTTGATGGTAAAGAGACCATAAACTGTCCAAGGGTAACGCCCTTGCTCTGTGATAATCCAACCCAAGGTATTGGCAATAAATGGCGCAAAAGTCGTTAAAGCCAGAATACGTAATAACCATTTCTGATTAAATAAAATTGGTTTTTTAGGACGGCTTAAGAAAAGTCCTAAGGCAGAAACACCAAACATCAACATCCCAAATCCAGCCATAATACGGAAACTATAGAATAGCAAGTTTACCATTGGGAAATAATTGCGCTTACCATATTTAGCTACCAGCTCCTTATTAGCCGTGTTCATCCCAAGAACTGAACCCGAAGGTTTTCCATAAGATAAAATACTCAACATGTAAGGAACTTTAATGCCAAAGACTTGTTGTTTTTCAGCTTCATTTGCCCAAGCGACAACGGTCCAAGCTGCTGGATCTCCAGAGTCTTCATAATCCCCTTCCATAGCAGCAAACTTCATCGGTTGATCGTGTAAAAGAGCCTTCATCTGTAAATCTCCAGCTCCCATTACTGAAATAGACCCAATCAATGAAACCAATAAGCCAATACGAACAGATTTCTTATAAAGGTTAACCGTGCTTTCTTTAAGGCTTTCTTTGTTCAATAGTTTAAAGGCTGACATACCCGCAACGAGAATACCACCCATTGTAATGGCACCTGTAATGACATGGCCGTATTCATAGAAGAATTGTGGATTGGTAATTAAGGCAAAGAAATCTGTCATCTGAGCACGACCATTAATGATTTCGTAGCCAACAGGGTGTTGCATAAAGCTATTAGCAATCAAAATCCACATGGCAGACATCAAAGAACCAAAAACCACAAGCCAAATAAAGCTTAGATGTAGCTTTTTACTGATTCCCGCGTTGTAAAATGAAGTGCAACAAAAAAGACATGTTCGTCTGATATACTAGAATTCCCCAATTCAGTATGGAAAGCAGATGAACATGTCCAACATTAATTCTACCAGAAAATCATCCTATTCTCATCTTTCAGCCACAGAACGGGGTGAAATTGCTGCTTATCTTAAAATGGGAAAGAAACCCGCTGAGATTGCTCGACTCTTGGGTCGTCACCGTTCTACAATCTGCCGAGAAATAAAACGTGGTTCAGTAGAACAGGTAAAGGATAAGAATGGAAAACAAACCTTCTTCAACGCCTATTTCGCTGATAGTGGGCAACGTGTCTATGAAACCAATCGTCAAAAGAGTTCTTATCTCAAGTTGAATGACTGCTCCGCTAGGTTCATTGAACAATTAGAATCTGCCTTGACGGCTAACATTCGTCTCCATAGTGTGGATAGTTTTGTTCAGACTTACAAAGTGAACCATCCTGAAGAAGTCGTCCCCTCTACCAAAACGATTTATCGTTATATCAAAGAGGGGGTATTAGCTATTAAACCAATCGATTTGCCTAAGATGGTTAGTATCAGAAAACGTTCTAAGAAAGTCATGAAGACGAATAAGAAGACTTTAGGTAAATCTATCGAAGAACGTCCAGAATATATTAATGATCGTTCTGAATTTGAGCATTGGGAGATTGATTTGGTTCTCGGCAGAAACCAAAGGTGAAGCTGTTATGTTGACTTTGGTAGAGCGCCAGACACGCTATGCACTAGGAGTTAAGCTAGAAGACAAGCAGTCCCAAACCATTAACCGTGCTGTCACGCATCTCATCAGTCAGTATCCTATTGCATCCATCACAGCGGATAATGGTTCTGAGTTTAGTTTACTCTCAAACTTAGAAGCTGTTGAAGTTTACTTTGCACATCCCTATTCTTCACATGAGAGAGGAAAAAACGAGAACTTCAATGGCCTCCTCAGAGAATATGTCCCTAAAGGAGTCTCACTTAATCCACTAACCTCTGAAGAACTTGACAATTATATTACTGCCATCAATGAGCGCCCAAGACGACTTCTTCAATATCAATCCTCAAAATTCCTGTTTGAGCTATCCCGAACAGCTTAACATCTGGAACTCTAGTTATCTATGAACTGGTTGCACTTGACTTGACAACTTGCGTTTTTACTGATTTTCTTATTGTCCCAAGTAAACATCCAGACACCTAAGAAGGTGGATTCCAAGAAGAAAGCTAATAAAGCTTCTACAGCTAGCGGTGCCCCAAAAATATCTCCCACAAAGCGAGAATAATCAGACCAGTTCATTCCAAATTGAAATTCTTGAATAATCCCTGTCACGACTCCGACAGCAAAACTCAAGAGCATGATATTACCCCAAAATTTGGTTAACTTTTTGTAGTCTTCATTTTTAGTCACCACATAACACGTTTCCATGATAGCAACAATCAAACAGGTCCCAATTGAGAAGGGAACAAAGAAAAAGTGAAAGATTGTCGTCATTGCAAATTGAAAACGTGCTAAGGTTTCAATAGTCATAAAATCTCCTCCGATTTTAGTAGATGATAAAGGCTTTAAAGCCTCAGTTTAAGAACAAGGAATAAAGTCATTCTTTGATTATTAATGGTACAAATCAAAACGCCCTTTGGCTAAGAGCTCTTTAAGCCCACCGATATCCAATAAGGACTTATTCATAATACTCTTTTTAATAACAGAAGCAGGATAGGATTTGACAGCAGTTTTTCCAACCACACCAAAGGCTCTTGTATTTCCAACAGAAGCAACTGTCCCTAACCCTTTGTAGCTAAAGTCCTCAGTTGCTTCACCTTTTAATTGGTGAAGAATATTCTTAGCAACGTGCGTTCCCATACGTGTCGCAATTTGAGCAGTTGTTGGGAAAGGCTGATTACAGCTCTTATCCATAAAGGCTGATACATCACCAATCACATAAACTGATTCATGAGCTGGATCACGCAAATCACTGTTTACCATTACACGTCCACGGCGTTGATTAAATCCAGACTCTCCCATTACTGGGCTACCACTTACACCACTTGTCCAAACGATAGTTTTGGCTTCGATTGACTTAAAGTCCTTATCCTCTGGATGAGTGACATACATGACTTGACCTGGCTTAATTTCTTTAATCATTGAGCCCGTCATCAAGTTAACATTCAATTTTTTCAGCAAGTTTACACCATGTTGTGCTAACTTATCATCAAACATCGGCAAAATGCGGGTCGCAGCCTCTACACAGATAATTTCAATTTCTTCAGGATTAACACCTGCAAGTTTAGCATAACGCTTTCTTTCATCAACAAAAGCACCAGCCAACTCTATCCCTGTAAAACCAGCACCACAAATCAGCAAGCGTAGATAGGTTTTATCTTTAGTCTCTTGGTATTTAGACATCATTTCCAGAATATGATGATGGATTGCCTCTGCCCCCTCAACAGTAACCATTTGTAAAGCATTCTCTTTAGCACCTGGAATACCAAAGGTTTCTGAGGTGAAGCCCAAAGAAACAACCACATAATCATAAGTCAGCTGTCCTTTATTTCTTAAGGTAACCATTTGTTGATCCGCGTCAATCTTAGTGACTTCATCTTGAATAAAAGTCACTTTTTCAGAACAAATTACATCCATAATGGGATAGGAAATTTTTTCCTTTGGTTGAGACCCAGCAGCCACTTCATGAAGTTCTGTAGCTTCATAATGATAATCATTACGGTCAACTAAGGTAATATGAAAATCACCCTTTTGTTTTTGCAATTGACGAACGGCTTTTAAGCCAGTATAGCCTGCACCAAGTACAAGTATTTCTTTCATTATCAATAAACTCCTTTAAAAAATCATGCCTAGGAAATACGTAAAGGCCTGCAGAAAAGATCCGACAGCCAAAATACGAATGCCACACACGAAGGTTTCTTTTTTAACTTGTTTCAACCACAATAATTTGGTTTGTTGATAGACAAAAGGAATCATCAATAACGTTAACAATATAGTTGCTGGAGCAAGTCCAAAAAGGTATTCCAATATAATGGCCACAAAAGCTAAAATAGTTAACAAAGTAAATAAAAGTAAGCTACCCCTTGTCCCAATATAATGAACAAGAGTGTAACGATGATTTTTTTCATCTTCTTCCTTATCACATAGATTATTGGCTAACATCAAGTTAGCAATCCATAAGGTATTGGGAAGAGAAATTAGAAAAATAGACCACAAGTTTTGGAATCGCCACTCAAATAGCTCATAGGTATTTAAATAGACGCAAATTAGGGTGATCATGAATCCCATAGTAAAACCTGAAAAAAATTCTCCTAAGGTTAAACTAGACAGAGGCCTTGATCCAGACGAATAAAAAATGCCTACAGCGTAACAAAAGCCTCCCATTAATAGAATTGGCCAGCCAACCAACCAAGCTAAATAGAAACCAATAAAAGCTGATGAAAGCAAAAAAACCGCCATCAGACCCTCAATCTGCTTAAGGGATAGCTTTTCTCTTCCAATAATGTTAGTCTGATATTGATACTCTTTATCTAATGCTCGATGATAATCATTGTAGTTATTCCAAATATCTACAAACATATTAAAAAGAAACATAGAAATAAAAAATAAAACTAGCAACAACGGATGAATAGACCCGTAATAATAAGAACTAAAACACAGACCGATTAAAAAAGGTAAAACACTGGCTGTCTTAGCCTTCATTTCAACTAATTCCATAAAAACAGGAATTGTCATGTAGAAACGTCACCCCACTTCATTAAAATTTCTCCTAAACATTCCTATTATAGAGTAAAAGCAGTCATTTGAAAAATAATATCGCTTGATAATAGACAAAAAATGAAATTATCTAACTATTCTTGACCTTGATAATCATTCCCACTACCAAAGTTTAAAAACTATCCGATATCAATCCTTACAATTGATGAGCGCCGTATTTTCCTACTAGATCAAAACACAGATCAATCAAACTAGGATAATAAGGAATAAAAGTTCCTTCAGTAATCATTCTATTAATCTCTGCTTTTGAAGCCCACTTCGCAGCTTGTACTTCCTCCGCTTGAAAAACAAGGCTATTGATATCAACCTCTTTTTCAAGTAAGAAAATATCATCAAACCCATGATCAAAGTTAATCGTAAACTGTGGACGTAGCTCATTAAGATTGATTTTAAGGCCTAGTTCTTCAAATAACTCTCTTTCAGCAGCTACTTGAGATGTCTCCCCAGTTAAAGCACTTCCTCCAACAGTCAGATCCCAATAAGAAGGCCAACCAGCTTTATCATCTTGACGTTGCTGAATTAGCATCTCTCCCTGACGATTAAAAAGACAAAGATGAACCACTAAATGATAACAATCATTTTCAAAAGAACTACCTCTTTCCATTGTTTGTCCAGTGAGCTCATGATTCCTCGCATAAACATCCCATAGCTCAACCATAATTTCTCCTTGTAATCATTCCAATCTAAAACGAGAATCACACTAAAATTACACCAAAATAAAAGGATTATTTTAAGAAGTTTAAAAATAAAAAGAGACCATTTTTATAATGGTTCATCTTGCAAGCTTTTAGAAAACAAAGTTATTTCAATACTCAAGATAATAATTATAATAGGCATATAAAAAATTAGTTTTATAAAGTAAAACACGTTAATAAACTAGATTATGATGATATCTATAAGTATAGAGAATACCTACAAAATACTATTGCTCAAAATAGTAATAAGCTACTTAATCCAAATACAATTAATAAAATAGCGGTACTACTTAAGAAGATACTTGATATCGGTATCAAAAAAGGTTATTACACAAATAACCCTGTTAAAATGTTAAAGAAACTTCCAATTGCAAAAGCTCAACTTAATTATTGGTCAATCGAAGAATTTAAAAAAATTTCTGAACTTATTTGAACCAGAAGAATATAATTATCAATTATGATTTACTTGTTTATTCTTTACTGGTATACGACTTGGCGAGGCGTTAGCATTAATATGGAATGATATTGACTTCACAACTCAAACAATTCACATTACAAAATCAATATATATCAGTAAAGGCATTAGCTACTTATCTACCACTAAAACTAAAGCAGGTATGAGACGTATCACAATCCATAAAAAATTAAATGCTGAATTAAAAGAGTAGAAAAAGACTCAATATAAACTGCTTAACAATTTTATTACTTGTGATACAAATGAATTACAGATATTCCAGAACTCTCCAATTGTTATTTCTAAAAATGCTATTGAGAAGTTTTATAAAAAGATATTAAAAAGAGATCCTAACCTTAAAAAAATTAGGATCCATGATTTCCGTCACTCACACGCCTCTTTACTTATTAATCAAGGTGAAGATATTACTTAGTAGTAAAAGAACGCTTAGGACACGCTTCTATCTCTACTACAATTGATACATACTCACATCTATATCCATCTAAGCAGAAGAGTTTGGCGGATAAGTTGAATTCATTAATCTAACATCAATAAAATTATCTATATAAAATGTTACAATGTTATTATTATTCAATGGGACAGGAGTGTATACAGATGATCATTTGGATAAACGGAGCATTTGGAAGTGGGAAAACAACATGTGCCTGGGAACTAAAAAATCGATTGAAAAATTCCTTTGTTTTTGACCCAGAACAAGTTGGGACTTTATTAAATAATCAATTACCAAATAATCTTAGAAAAAGAAATTTTCAAGATTATCCATTGTGGAGAGTATACAATTTTAAACTGTTAGAACATTTATCATTACATTCAAATGATACTATAATAGTTCCAATGACAATATCGTATCTGAGATAGGAGAGCAATTTAATCTAAATATATTACCTGATAAGCGGTCAAAATATAAAAAAATGTTTGATCAGCATACACTAAGCTTTAGAAAGCCATAAAAATACAAAAACCACAAATGATAATAAATTTATGGTCTTTAAGTATCTAGATTATTTTAAAAAGTTTTATGAAGTTGGTACCCAGTATCTTGCAATCTCTTTGCCATCCGATCTAATATAGAACGAATCAAAAATTCCACCCAATTTTTCTATAGTTGCTCGATTAGCTTTATTATCTGTAAGAGCTGTGATGAAGACTTTCGTTAAATTGTTCTAGAGCATATTTAAGAAGTACTGACATTATTCCTTAACCTCTATGACTCGGGGACGTAATATATCCAATATGCCCTCCTTTTAAATTCTTTATATTATACGCAAGTTGTCAAGTCAAGTGCAACCAGTTCATAGATAACTAGAGTTCCAGATGTTAAGCTGTTCGGGATAGCTCAAACAGGAATTTTGAGGATTGATATTGAAGAAGTCGTCTTGGGCGCTCATTGATGGCAGTAATATAATTGTCAAGTTCTTCAGAGGTTAGTGGATTAAGTGAGACTCCTTTAGGGACATATTCTCTGAGGAGGCCATTGAAGTTCTCGTTTTTTCCTCTCTCATGTGAAGAATAGGGATGTGCAAAGTAAACTTCAACAGCTTCTAAGTTTGAGAGTAAACTAAACTCAGAACCATTATCCGCTGTGATGGATGCAATAGGATACTGACTGATGAGATGCGTGACAGCACGGTTAATGGTTTGGGACTGCTTGTCTTCTAGCTTAACTCCTAGTGCATAGCGTGTCTGGCGCTCTACCAAAGTCAACATAACAGCTTCACCTTGGTTTTCTTGCCGAGAACCAAATCAATCTCCCAATGCCCAAATTCAGAACGATCATTAATATATTCTGGACGTTCTTCGATAGATTTACCTAAAGTCTTCTTATTCGTCTTCATGACTTTCTTAGAACGTTTTCTGATACTAACCATCTTAGGCAAATCGATTGGTTTAATAGCTAATACCCCCTCTTTGATATAACGATAAATCGTTTTGGTAGAGGGGACGACTTCTTCAGGATGGTTCACTTTGTAAGTCTGAACAAAACTATCCACACTATGGAGACGAATGTTAGCCGTCAAGGCAGATTCTAATTGTTCAATGAACCTAGCGGAGCAGTCATTCAACTTGAGATAAGAACTCTTTTGACGATTGGTTTCATAGACACGTTGCCCACTATCAGCGAAATAGGCGTTGAAGAAGGTTTGTTTTCCATTCTTATCCTTTACCTGTTCTACTGAACCACGTTTTATTTCTCGGCAGATTGTAGAACGGTGACGACCCAAGAGTCGAGCAATCTCAGCGGGTTTCTTTCCCATTTTAAGATAAGCAGCAATTTCACCCCGTTCTGTGGCTGAAAGATGAGAATAGGATGATTTTCTGGTAGAATTAATGTTGGACATGTTCATCTGCTTTCCATACTGAATTGGGGAATTCTAGTATATCAGACGAACATGTCTTTTTTGTTGCACTTCATTTTACAACGCGGGGCTTTATATTATATTACAAAAAAACTAATAATAACTTGTAAAAATATTGTAAGTAATTTTTAGTAACTTTGAAAGAAAATTATCAATATAAAACAAAAAGACAAGGCCTAGAAACCTTGTCTTTTCAAGTATACCGGCGGCCGGGGTCGAACCGGCACGTCCGTGAGGACACTGGATTTTGAGTCCAGCGCGTCTGCCAATTCCGCCACGCCGGCTTTAAAAATAATTTTAAACTGGGGTAGCTGGATTCGAACCAACGCATGAGGGAGTCAAAGTCCCTTGCCTTACCGCTTGGCTATACCCCAATAAAATAGGCGAGTGATGGGAATCGAACCCACGAATGTCAGAGCCACAATCTGATGTGTTAACCACTTCACCACACCCGCCATATTCCAAACACGGGCAGTAGGAATCGAACCCACACTGAAGGTTTTGGAGACCTTAGTTCTACCTTTAAACTATGCCCGTTTAGGATGGAAAGAGAGGGATTCGAACCCCCGAACCCGAAGGAGCGGATTTACAGTCCGCCGCGTTTAGCCTCTTCGCTATCTTTCCAAAATATTAAATTTTAATGGCGCGAGACGGAATCGAACCGCCGACACATGGAGCTTCAATCCATTGCTCTACCAACTGAGCTACCGAGCCAACTACATAAATCTTATGTATTGCGGGAGCAGGATTTGAACCTACGACCTTCGGGTTATGAGCCCAACGAGCTACCTAACTGCTCCATCCCGCGTTATTTTTAAAGGAGGATGTGGGATTCGAACCCACGCACGCTTTTACACGCCTGACGGTTTTCAAGACCGTTCCCTTCAGCCGGACTTGGGTAATCCTCCAAATATAATATAGTCCGTACGGGATTCGAACCCCTGTTACCGCCGTGAAAAGGCGGTGTCTTAACCCCTTGACCAACGGACCATAATATGATAATGGGCACGAGTGGACTCGAACCACCGACCTCACGCTTATCAGGCGTGCGCTCTAACCACCCGAGCTACGCGCCCAAGCTTAATATTATAGCTTGGTAAAACTATAAAGCGGGTGACGAGAATCGAACTCGCGACAACAGCTTGGAAGGCTGTAGTTTTACCACTAAACTACACCCGCTTAAAAAATGGGAGTTAACGGGATCGAACCGCTGACCCTCTGCTTGTAAGGCAGATGCTCTCCCAGCTGAGCTAAACTCCCATTGAGTGGTATAAGCTAAGCGACTACCGTATCTAACAGGGGGCAACCCCCAACTACTTCAGGCGTTCTAGGGCTTAACTGCTGTGTTCGGCATGGGTACAGGTGTATCTCCTAGGCTATCGTCACTTAACTCTTTTGGGCACTACTTGTGTAGTCCACTCAAAATTGAATATCTATATTCTATCAAGAAACCGCCTCGCTGTCAATATTGACTTCGGTTTGGATAAGTCCTCGAGCTATTAGTATTAGTCCGCTACATGTGTCACCACACTTCCACTTCTAACCTATCTACCTGATCATCTCTCAGGGCTCTTACTGATATAAAATCATGGGAAATCTCATCTTGAGGGGGGCTTCGCACTTAGATGCTTTCAGCGCTTATCCCTTCCCTACATAGCTATCCAGCGATGCCTTTGGCAAGACAACTGGTACACCAGCGGTAAGTCCACTCTGGTCCTCTCGTACTAGGAGCAGATCCTCTCAAATTTCCTACGCCCGCGACGGATAGGGACCGAACTGTCTCACGACGTTCTGAACCCAGCTCGCGTGCCGCTTTAATGGGCGAACAGCCCAACCCTTGGGACCGACTACAGCCCCAGGATGCGACGAGCCGACATCGAGGTGCCAAACCTCCCCGTCGATGTGAACTCTTGGGGGAGATAAGCCTGTTATCCCCAGGGTAGCTTTTATCCGTTGAGCGATGGCCCTTCCATACGGTACCACCGGATCACTAAGCCCGACTTTCGTCCCTGCTCGAGTTGTAGCTCTCGCAGTCAAGCTCCCTTATACCTTTACACTCTGCGACTGATTTCCAACCAGTCTGAGGGAACCTTTGGGCGCCTCCGTTACTCTTTAGGAGGCGACCGCCCCAGTCAAACTGCCCGTCAGACACTGTCTCCGATAGGGATCACCTATCTGGGTTAGAGTAGCCATAACACAAGGGTAGTATCCCAACATCGCCTCAAACGAAACTGGCGTCCCGTCTTCAATGGCTCCTACCTATCCTGTACATGTGGTACAGATACTCAATATCAAACTGCAGTAAAGCTCCATGGGGTCTTTCCGTCCTGTCGCGGGTAACCTGCATCTTCACAGGTACTAAAATTTCACCGAGTCTCTCGTTGAGACAGTGCCCAAATCATTACGCCTTTCGTGCGGGTCGGAACTTACCCGACAAGGAATTTCGCTACCTTAGGACCGTTATAGTTACGGCCGCCGTTTACTGGGGCTTCAATTCATACCTTCGCTTACGCTAAGCACTCCTCTTAACCTTCCAGCACCGGGCAGGCGTCACCCCCTATACATCATCTTACGATTTAGCAGAGAGCTGTGTTTTTGATAAACAGTTGCTTGGGCCTATTCACTGCGGCTGACCTAAGTCAGCACCCCTTCTCCCGAAGTTACGGGGTCATTTTGCCGAGTTCCTTAACGAGAGTTCTCTCGATCACCTGAGGCTACTCGCCTCGACTACCTGTGTCGGTTTGCGGTACGGGTAGTGTATAGTTAAACGCTAGAAGCTTTTCTTGGCAGTGTGACATCACTAACTTCGCTACTTAACTTCGCTCCCCATCACAGCTCAATGTATTAGATATAAGCATTTGACTCATATCACACCTCACTGCTTAGACGTGCTCTTCCATTCGCACGCTTTAGTTAGCCTTCTGCGTCCCTCCATCACTATATACACTAGTACAGGAATATCAACCTGTTGGCCATCGGATACACCTTTCGGTCTCTCCTTAGGTCCCGACTAACCCAGGGCGGACGAGCCTTCCCCTGGAAACCTTAGTCTTACGGTGGACAGGATTCTCACCTGTCTTTCGCTACTCATACCGGCATTCTCACTTCTATGCGTTCCAGCGCTCCTCACGGTACACCTTCTTCACACATAGAACGCTCTCCTACCATTACCTCTAAAGGTAATCCACAGCTTCGGTAATATGTTTTAGCCCCGGTACATTTTCGGCGCAGGGTCACTCGACTAGTGAGCTATTACGCACTCTTTGAATGAATAGCTGCTTCTAAGCTAACATCCTAGTTGTCTGTGCAACCCCACATCCTTTTCCACTTAACATATATTTTGGGACCTTAGCTGGTGGTCTGGGCTGTTTCCCTTTCGACTACGGATCTTAGCACTCGCAGTCTGACTGCCGATTATATCTCGTTGGCATTCGGAGTTTATCTGAGATTGGTAATCCGAGATGGACCCCTCACCCAAACAGTGCTCTACCTCCAAGAGACTTAACATCGACGCTAGCCCTAAAGCTATTTCGGAGAGAACCAGCTATCTCCAAGTTCGTTTGGAATTTCTCCGCTACCCACAAGTCATCCAAGCACTTTTCAACGTGCCCTGGTTCGGTCCTCCAGTGCGTCTTACCGCACCTTCAACCTGCTCATGGGTAGGTCACATGGTTTCGGGTCTACATCATGATACTAAAGCGCCCTATTAAGACTCGGTTTCCCTACGGCTCCGTCTCTTCAACTTAACCTCGCATCATAACGTAACTCGCCGGTTCATTCTACAAAAGGCACGCTCTCACCCATTAACGGGCTCGAACTTGTTGTAGGCACACGGTTTCAGGTTCTATTTCACTCCCCTCCCGGGGTGCTTTTCACCTTTCCCTCACGGTACTGGTTCACTATCGGTCACTAGAGAGTATTTAGGGTTGGGAGATGGTCCTCCCAGATTCCGACGAGATTTCGCGTGTCTCGCCGTACTCAGGATACTGCTAGGGCTCAAAACGATTTTAAATACGAGGCTGTTACTCTCTTTGGCTTACCTTCCCAGGTAATTCTTCTATCATTTTAAAGTCCCACGTCGCAGTCCTACAACCCCGAGGAGTAAACTCCTCGGTTTGCCCTCCTGCCGTTTCGCTCGCCGCTACTAAGGCAATCGCGTTTGCTTTCTCTTCCTGCAGCTACTTAGATGTTTCAGTTCACTGCGTCTTCCTTCTCATGACCTTAACAGTCATGGATGACATGCATTACATGCCGGGTTCCCCCATTCGGACATCTCTGGATCAGCGCTTACTTACAGCTCCCCAAAGCATTTCGTCGTTTGTCACGTCCTTCTTCGGCTTCTAGTGCCAAGGCATCCACCGTGCGCCCTTATTAACTTAACCTTATTTTTGGTCTTGCGACCTAAACTCATTAAATACTTACAGCGTTTTCGGTTTATTTCTTGTTACTTTTCTACAATCATTTCTGATCGTGGAATTTGATATAGATATTCAATTTTCAATGGACTATAGATAAAACAGAAACTTGAGTTGAACTCCAGACTAACTTCTTAGGAAAATAGATAAACTTCCTTGTGTGTAAACACACTTTGTCAGTTTCCTAATTTTCTACAGAAGTTTTCGCAAGCGAACCGTCTGTTAGTATCCTGTTTTAATGGAGCCTAGCGGGATCGAACCGCTGACCTCCTGCGTGCAAAGCAGGCGCTCTCCCAGCTGAGCTAAGGCCCCACAAGACCTCTCAAAACTAAATAAGACGATAAACGTATTCCATTTCCTTAGAAAGGAGGTGATCCAGCCGCACCTTCCGATACGGCTACCTTGTTACGACTTCACCCCAATCATCTATCCCACCTTAGGCGGCTGGCTCCTAAAAGGTTACCTCACCGACTTCGGGTGTTACAAACTCTCGTGGTGTGACGGGCGGTGTGTACAAGGCCCGGGAACGTATTCACCGCGGCGTGCTGATCCGCGATTACTAGCGATTCCGACTTCATGTAGGCGAGTTGCAGCCTACAATCCGAACTGAGATTGGCTTTAAGAGATTAGCTTGCCGTCACCGGCTTGCGACTCGTTGTACCAACCATTGTAGCACGTGTGTAGCCCAGGTCATAAGGGGCATGATGATTTGACGTCATCCCCACCTTCCTCCGGTTTATTACCGGCAGTCTCGCTAGAGTGCCCAACTGAATGATGGCAACTAACAATAGGGGTTGCGCTCGTTGCGGGACTTAACCCAACATCTCACGACACGAGCTGACGACAACCATGCACCACCTGTCACCGATGTACCGAAGTAAAACTCTATCTCTAGAGCGGGCATCGGGATGTCAAGACCTGGTAAGGTTCTTCGCGTTGCTTCGAATTAAACCACATGCTCCACCGCTTGTGCGGGCCCCCGTCAATTCCTTTGAGTTTCAACCTTGCGGTCGTACTCCCCAGGCGGAGTGCTTAATGCGTTAGCTGCGGCACTAAGCCCCGGAAAGGGCCTAACACCTAGCACTCATCGTTTACGGCGTGGACTACCAGGGTATCTAATCCTGTTTGCTCCCCACGCTTTCGAGCCTCAGCGTCAGTTACAGACCAGAGAGCCGCTTTCGCCACCGGTGTTCCTCCATATATCTACGCATTTCACCGCTACACATGGAATTCCACTCTCCCCTTCTGCACTCAAGTTCTCCAGTTTCCAAAGCGTACATTGGTTGAGCCAATGCCTTTAACTTCAGACTTAAAGAACCGCCTGCGCTCGCTTTACGCCCAATAAATCCGGACAACGCTCGGGACCTACGTATTACCGCGGCTGCTGGCACGTAGTTAGCCGTCCCTTTCTGGTTAGTTACCGTCACGTAATGGATTTTCCACTCCCATTACCGTTCTTCTCTAACAACAGAGCTTTACGATCCGAAAACCTTCTTCACTCACGCGGCGTTGCTCGGTCAGACTTCCGTCCATTGCCGAAGATTCCCTACTGCTGCCTCCCGTAGGAGTCTGGGCCGTGTCTCAGTCCCAGTGTGGCCGATCACCCTCTCAGGTCGGCTATGTATCGTGGCCTTGGTGAGCCGTTACCTCACCAACTAGCTAATACAACGCAGGTCCATCTCATAGTGAAGCAATTGCCCCTTTTAAATTTAGTACATGTGTACTTAATTGTCATGCGGTATTAGCTATCGTTTCCAATAGTTATCCCCCGCTATGAGGTAGGTTACCTACGCGTTACTCACCCGTTCGCAACTCCTTGGACTAGTGCAAGCACCAGTCCTCAGCGTTCTACTTGCATGTATTAGGCACGCCGCCAGCGTTCGTCCTGAGCCAGGATCAAACTCTCATTTATAGTTTGAACTTACTCGTTCTTTTCTGTCGCTGACAGATTTATTTCTCGTTTTTTGTACGGGTTAATATGTCTCCATATCACCCTCACGTTTGGTTCGTCTTATTCAGTTCTCAAAGGTCTTTATCTCTTGCGAGACAACTTCTTTATTCTATCAAATCTAAGAAAACTTGTCAACTACTTTTTTGAAATATTTTCTTTTTGTTTTCAGAAAATATATCTGTTTTTTTTGACAACTCAATTAGTATACTAGATTATAGATCATTCTGTCAATAACTTTTTTAAAAAAAATAATGGAAAGTTAAAACTTTCCATTATTTTCAATAAAGTAAGGTATTTACTTAGCTTCAATCAATCCTAAATCACCATCTTCACGACGGTAAAGAATATTTGTTTCACCATCTTCAGCATCTGTATAGATAAAGAAGTCATGTCCTAAGAGTTCCATTTGCAAACGAGCTTCTTCAACATCCATTGGTTTTAGGGTAACATTTTTTGTACGAACCACTTTTACTTCTGGAATTTCTTCAACCTGCTCAGCTTCAAACTCAGTAGTGAAAACTTGACCTGTTGAAATTTTTTCACGATGTTTCTTAGCAATTTTAGTTTTATTTTTACGAATTTGACGTTCAATTTTATCAACAACTAAATCAATTGAACCGTACATATCTTGAGAAACATCTTCTGCTCTTAGCATAACAGAACCTAAAGGAATGGTCACTTCCACTTTTGCGGATTTTTCACGGTAAACTTTTAAATTGACGCGTGCATCTATTTCTTGCTCTTCTACAAAGTACTTTTCAATCTTAGTAAGCTTTGATTCAACATAATCGCGAATAGCTTCTGTTACTTCGATGTTCTCTCCACGAATACTAAATTTAATCATAGGATACCTCTTTTCTATGCGCTTTAAGCGCTTTCTTTAATACTATCATACCACTTTCATGAAAATTTGCAAGTTTTAACGTGCAATAGAGAGACTCTTAACCTCCTTGCGACCATAGCGACTGAGTTCTTTTTTAAGGAAACAATGGTATTTCCAGTTGTATAGATGTCATCAAATATAAGAATTTTTTGAGGTAACTCTTTTGTTTGATTTAAATAATATGTTCCTTCTGCTATTTGTCTTTCTTTTTTACTTTTACTTGATTGCCTACTGTCATCTAGTCTTACAAAGAGATTTTGATAGATACAGTTAGTTTCATCCAAGAGAGCAGACACTTGATTAAAACCTCTTTCTGATAAACGCACTTGACTGACAGGAACTGGAACTATGGTGTAATCGGAATAATTTTTCTTGATTAGATTTTCTATATCTTTAGCAAAAACTTTTTTTAGTATGTAATCCCCTTGAAATTTGTATTTCTGGAAATATTCTTTCATAGCAGAATCATAAGCATATAAGGCACGATGGCTTGGCAAATAACCTTTTTTCTTCCAATCTATACAATCTTGACAAATTGATTTTTGGTTGGGTTTATAGCAAGAAGGGCAATAAGTAGAGTCTATTTTTTTAAATTGTAATTGGCATTTTGTGCAAATCGGATTTTTTTGATTTCTAAAAAGAAAAAGGTCAATCAACGAAAGCTCTTGTCTGCAGCTCTCTTGGCATAATAAGCACCTCATATTTCATATCCTTTTTGATTCATTAATCGGATTTCTTTTACGGCTTGTTTCATAGCACGACTGATTCCATCATGTAAAAATACCAATTGTCCTTCTGGTCTTTCTTTAGATCTACCTACTCGACCAGAAATTTGAACTAAACTATTATCTCGAAAAACTTTGTGATTGGCTTGAATAACAAAGACATCAACCTTTGGAAAAGTGACACCTCTTTCTAAAATAGTTGTTGTTAGCAATACATTGATATGTCCCTCACGAAACTCTTTTACCTTACTTAACCTATCTTCCGAAACACTTGATACATAAGCCATTTTTTCCTGTGGAAAGTACTCTTTTAAAATAAGAAAAAGTTCTTTTGCCATTTGGATTGTTGGTACAAATAGTAACAATGGAAATCCTGTTTGACGCTGTCCTTTTATCAATTGAATCAGTCGCTTAGGCAATTTTTTTGCTTAAGATACTTCTCAAGTGAGAAGAGTTGTTTAAAAGTAGGTACCACTAAATGATGACCATGAAATCGTCTGGCCAAGGTCAACATTGTTAATTGCTTATTTTTGACTTTCTGATTTAAATCTTGAGTACTTGTTGCTGTAAGCAATACTTGAACCGAATCTTTCTTACATGCTTGAGTGATAGCATAATTGAGGTGAATATTGTCAATAAAAGGAAATGCATCCACTTCATCTACTATCAAGAGGTCAAAAGCTTTATAGAATTTCATCAACTGATGAGTCGTAGCAATAATAATAGGACATCGTTTATAGGCAAGTGACTGAGCATGCATTAGGCACACCTCACACGAAAAATCTCGTGCTAATCTTACATCTACTCTTGGACTAGCTATACACACCCAGCCTCCTTGATTAACCACACTAGCAATGCTTGCATAAATCATTTCTGTTTTCCCTGCTCCGGTAACGGCATGAATTAAGGTTGGTTTTTTCGAGGAAGTATTTGATACTAATTGATCTGAAATCTTTTTTTGATGACAAGTCAATTGTCCCTCCCACATCAGAAAGTTACCTCGCGGGAAAATGAGCGGTGGAAAAGTGTACAAAGCTTTATCGGATTGGTTTCGTCCAAAAATAAGACAAACTCGACAATAATAAGCCCCATTAGGCAATTGCTCTATAAACTTTTGATTGGAGCATCTTTGACATGTTAGTCTCCCTGATACTTTGGGCATACTTTCCAACGATTGCCCTTCTTCTCTAAGAGCTTCTGATAATTGCTTTTCCAACCATAATCTTCCATATAAGTGATCTTTTTCGTCCATATCTTATTATTCGATATTTTTTGCTAAATCTTATTTTTTTCTGTAAGATTTACTTATGAAAAACTATAAAACGATAATGACCGACGGACTTTTTGAAAGCGAGGTTAAAAAATCTCGTTTCATTTGTCAAATGAAACGTGTCTATGAAGAAGAGGATGCTAGAGCCTTTATCAATCAAATCAAAAAAACACATTATAAAGCCAATCACTCTTGTTCAGCAATGATTATAGGAGACCAATCACAAATTAAACGCTCAAGTGATGATGGGGAACCCTCTGGTACTGCTGGTATCCCAATGTTATCTGTTTTGGAAAAGCAAGGACTGACTAATGTAGTAGCTGTGGTAACACGATACTTTGGAGGTGTTAAGTTGGGGACAGGTGGTCTTATTAGAGCCTATTCCGCTGCTACCTCTGCTACAATTAAAGCTTTAAAAATTGTTGAGGTCAAAGAACAAGTGGGACTAGAAATTGAGTTAAGTTATCCCCAATACCAGCTCTATTCACAATTTTTAGAACAAGTAGGCTTAATTGAAATGGAGACAGTCTTTTTAGAAGTTGTCCAAACAAAGCTATATCTTGATGCTGAGGACTTTAGCAGTTTAACAAGTCGCTTGACTGATTTTTACTTTGGGAAGGTTACCTTTTCAAAAATCCCACCTAAAATTATTGAACTTCCTTTAAATGATTCAAATTAAAAATAAATGTGATAGTTATTTATTATCACTGTGATAACAAATTGCTACTTTACTTTGCTTTAATTTCTACCTATACTTTCTTTATAGCGAAAACATTAAAATAAAAGGAGACCATCATGACTAAATTATATGGTAATATTACCGAATTGGTTGGTAATACCCCTATTGTTAAATTAAATAATATCACAGATAAAGAAATGGCAGATGTCTATGTTAAGTTAGAGGCTTTTAATCCTGGTTCCTCAGTAAAAGATCGTATTGCCTTGGCGATGATTGAAACGGCTGAAAAAGATGGCCTAATTAAAGCTGGAGATACCATTATTGAACCAACTAAAGGTTATAAGGTCATTATTGTTATGCCAGAAACGATGAGTATGGAACGCCGTCAAATAATTCAAGCTTACGGAGCAAAACTAGTCCTTACTCCTGGAAGTGAGGGAATGAAGGGAGCTATTGCTAAGGCTGAAGAATTATCAAAAGAGTTGGGAGCTTGGATCCCCTCACAATTTAATAACCCAGCTAACCCAAAAATCCACGAAGAAACAACCGCTCAAGAAATTCTCAGTGCATTTGGAGAAAAAGGGCTTGATGCTTTTGTAGCAGGTGTCGGTAAAGGAGGAACGATTTCTGGTGTCTCTCACGTCTTGAAAAAGAGCAATCCCAAAACAAGTATTTATGCAGTAGAAGCTAGTGAGTCTGCTGTCTTATCTGGACAAGAGCCTGGCCCTCATAAAATTCAAGGTATTTCAGCTGGTTTTATTCCTAATACTTTAGACACAAGTGCCTACGATCACGTTATTCGCGTTGACTCCGAAGATGCCTTAGCAACCGGACGTATCCTAAGCTAAAGAAGGTTTTCTTGTTGGTATTTCTTCAGGGGCTGCTATTTACGATGCATTGCAAGTTGCAAAAGAATTAGGAGCTGGAAAAAAGTATTAGCCTTGCTAGCTGATAACGGAGAGCGCTACCTGTCAACCGCTCTTAATGCTTTTAAGCTGTCATCTATCCATCGAGGAAGATTTTCTTGGAGAGGCTTGAAACCAATTTTACACCTACTATTGGAAAAACGATGGCGATGAGGAAAATGGTGCTTCTCTTCTTCCAATGTTCGTAGGGATAAACTTGCTTTTCGACTAAATTCATCATAATCTATGACTTGCACAAGGACCTGATCGCCTACCTTCAGGATATGACTAATATTATCAATAAAACCTGTTTTGATTTCTGAAATATGGATCAAACCGGTTGTGTTATCTTCAAGGGCAACAAAGGCACCATAGGGTTTAATTCCAGTTATGGTCCCTTGTAGCTTGTCGCCTATTTTCATTAATCTAATACCTCAATTGTCTGGATTACAACGTCTTCTTTAGGTTTATCTTGTGCTCCTGTTTCAACATTGGCGATATCATCTAAAACCATATAGGAAGCTTGATCCATTAATTGTCCGAATACCGTGTGACGACGGTCTAAGTGAGGTGTTCCACCATTCTCAGCATAAGATGAGGCAATGGGAACTGGCCAACCACCACGCTCTAACTCTTTTTGTGCGTATGGCACTTTAGCATTTTGAACAATGAAGAATTGACTTCCATTTGTGTTTGGACCTGCATTTGCCATTGATAGTGCACCACGCAAATTGTATAATTCATCCGAAAACTCATCTTCAAAACTATCGCCATAAATGGATTGTCCACCCATACCTGTCCCAGTAGGATCTCCCCCTTGAATCATAAATTCAGGGATAATGCGATGGAAGATAATACCATCATAATAGCCCTCTTTAGCTAAACCTAAGAAGTTCGCTACTGTTTTTGGAGCTCTTTCTGGAAATAGAGCTACTCTCATATCACCATGATTCGTTTTAATGATAGCTTTTGGACCATCATGATTCACTATATCTAATTGTGGAAACTGTAATTCTTTTTCGATCAAACCTAATTCCTCCAAGGCATATAAAATACCGTCTTCTTCTACTTTTTTTGTGATAAAATCTGCTTTTTCTTTTAGTTTTGGATGCGAAATACCCATAGCTATACTGATTCCTGCGTAATCAAAAAGTTCCAAGTCATTTAACTCATCACCAAACACTAAAATATTTTCTGGTTTTAAACCAAGATGTTCAACAACTTTAGCAACACCCACCGCTTTTGAGGTATTCTTCAGAACCACATCAGACGAATGATCGTGCCATCTGACTAAACGAAGATGTTCCGATAATTCTGCAGGCAATTGTAAATCATCACCTCTATCTTCAAAAGTCCACATTTGATAAACATCATGTTGCTCGTTAAAATCTGGACAAATCTCTAATTGGGCATAAACCTTATCAATCGCATCATTAATCATAGGGTTATGAGTGGACAATACGGCTTGATGACGTCCTGCCATTCCATAATAAATACCCATTTGATTAGCCCATTCTTTAAATCCAACAACAACTTCTGCAGGAATCGGAGCTTGATAAATAATATTTTTCTTATCATCTTTAACATAGGCACCATTAAGTTTAACACAATAGTCAGCCTCTAAATCCTGAACTTCTTGAGGAACGCCATATCTGGCACGGCCGGAAGCAATCCCAACTAAAATACCTTTTTCTTTTAATTGTTGAAAGACTCTCTGAATTGATTGAGGCATGTAGCCTGTTTCTTTCACTCTTAATGTGTCATCAATATCAAAGAAAACCATCTTAATTTTCTTAGCTTTATACTTTAGCTTTGCGTCCATACAATCCTCCATTAAACTATACCCTTATTATAACATTAATTATCGTCTTCGGGCACTAAACGGTGTCTGAAAGCGTACACAACAGCCTGTGTTCGATCTTCGACTTGTAATTTAGCTAAAATATTGGACACGTGTGTTTTAACTGTTTTTAAAGAGATAAAGAGTTCATCTGCGATTCTTTGATTGTCATAACCTTTAGCCAGCAAATGTAAAATATCATATTCTCTTGCTGTTAAGTCATCATGCAAATCAGGATTTTGGTCATGAGCTTTGATTTTTTTATCCACTTCTGTTTCGATAGCTAATTCACCTTTAGCTACTTTTCGAATTGCATTTAAAATTTCAGCTGCACTTGAGGTTTTTAACATGTAGCCCTTGGCACCTGCATCAATGACAGGATAAATCTTTTCGTTATCAAGATAAGACGTCAAAACTAAGACTTTGGCTTCTTTCCATTCTTTTAGAATTTCTAAAGTCGCTTCAACTCCATCAAGCTCTGGCATGACTAAATCCATAACCACAACATCTGGTTTGAGAGAAAGAGCTAAGTCTACACCCTCACGTCCATTAGAGGCTTCTCCTACTACTTCAATATCAGCTTGTAAATTAAAAAAACTTTTGAGGCCCATACGAACCATTTCATGATCATCTACAAGTATTATTTTTAATTTAGTCATTATTCTCTCCTACTACTGGTAATCTGATGTCCATTGAAACTCCTTTGCCTTCTTGACTTATCAGCTTAATGGTTCCTGCAAGATCATCGACACGATCTTCAATATTTTTCAAGCCATAGCTTAAATCTCTCACTTGATCCATATCAAAACCAATCCCATTGTCAATCATTTTAAGTTGAACTTCGGCTTCTGTTTGATTGAGGTAGACTTCTAGTCGACTAGCTTTGGCATGCTTGAGTGTGTTGCTGATAAACTCTTGTGCAATTCTAAAAAGGTTGTCTTCCATAGCCTTTGGTAAGGAGAGGATATTTTCTTTATAAACCACTTCAATATCACTTTTATCCGTTAACTCTTTTAAGATCATGTTCAATCCTTCTGATAAGGTTCTATTGGCTAATTCCGTTGGTCTTAGGTGGAGCAACAAGATTCGTAAATCATTTTGAGCATTTTGGAGCATGGCTTCAACTGTTACTAACTGCGTTTGAAGGGCTTCCTTATCTAAATTTTCTAGACTCATAGAGACCCCGGATAAAATCATAGAAGAAGCAAATAATTCTTGACTAACAGTATCATGCAAATCTCTAGCAATGCGTTTTCGCTCTTGCTGAACAATTTTTTGACCATCTATTAAATAGGCACTTTCTTTTTTTTGCATATTGGCTGTTAGATGTGACATCTTCTCGGATAAGCGAATCAGATTGGCATTGGTTTCTGAACTATCCTCTAAGTAAATTCGCTGATTATTCAAGATTCTTCTTAAATTTTGATTGATGTTGCGCTTACTGTTATCATCTAAGATAATCCACAAGAGCAACAAAAGCAGAGTTACTGAAACAATCAAAAGGAGAATCGAGAAGGCGAGCCGTTCTACCTGCCAGACATTTTGTCTCAGATATTCAAAGGTTATCCCCAGATTATCCATAACCACAAAAACGATAGAGAGAATGGTAATGGTCGAATAGAGCCATACTAAAGCATAATAACGTTTTGTCATCGTCTGGCCACCTCAACATTTCCTGCAATCGTGGTCACTATAATTTTCACTTTTTTGAGAGCATTTTCTTCTGGTTGCCCTAGTTTAATAGACTCATTACGCAAATCATATTCTTGAGTTTCAAAAAAGTCAACACTAGCATAGATAGAGCTGACATCTAAAGTAACAGCCACATCAATAGGGACTAATAGTTTGGTATTGCCAAAAATTTTTCGAATGATGATGACATTATCCATGCCCGTGACAATAACATTGGTTAAATCAATAGTATCATTTCCTGAGATACGAATAATGTTGATATCTTCAAAATAATAATAGTCACTTTCGTAGTTAGCTGCACCTATCCACTGATTTTTAACCTGTTTGACAGCAATATTTTCTTGAGCAAAACGGATTAAAGCAAAACGATTCTTCTTTTTGACTTGGGAAAAGTGATTAATAAAGATATAAACAATCCCTAAAAGTACAGCCATAATAATGTAGGGGTTGAGCATAAAAATCAAAAATAAGAGCAGTAAACTAACTGTTAATAAAAAATTATTGCGACTATCTTGATTATAAAAACGTAAGGCTAGCAAAATGAGAACCAAAATGAGGATAAAACTTGACAAATCATTGGCCAAAATGGTCATAATTCCCATAGCCAATAACATACATTCAACAAGTAGAAAGAATTGAAATTTTTTCATCGTTCCCCTTTCTTTACCTTGCCATTTTATCAAAAAAGTAGAGAAAATTCATCTGCTAGTCATAAGTTCTCAAAAAGAAAAAGAATACCTTTTCCAGAATGACTCATCTGGCTAAAGCACTCTTTTTAATTAACTTTCATTAAGGTGTTCCATTTGCTGGATCAACTGGTGTTAATTCAGTGTTACTTGAACTTCCTGTGTTTTCACCTGAAGAACTACTACTTGTGGTAGAGGTTTCAGAATGAGTGGAACTACTACTTGATGGGCTGCTTTCTTCAGGATAAAGGTAAAGACTAATTTCCCCTTTTTCTGATAAGCTCAGTTGTGTCCCATAATAGGGACTTTGACCACTAACAATGGCTTTTGAACTTGGTGAATTAAGGGGGACAAATCCTGTTGAAGAAGTGGAGCTTGGTATATAAGCTTTAATACGTGAAGCATCAATACCTAGTGCTGTTAGCGTATTAACAGCTTCTGCATAACTATACTCTGTCACCATAGGCATAATAACAGTATCACTAACTGCCACACTTAGGGTAATCTTCGATTTACCTTTTGGATTGAATTTTTCTCCTGCACTTGGTGATTGACTAATCACTGTGTTTTCATTGTACTCATTCGTTACAATACGCTCAATTTTAATTTTTGACTTAGGAACACCATAGGTTTCCATTAAGCTACTCATGGCAACTTGGTAATCAATTCCTTTATAATTTTCCATTTCAAAACCAGCATTGCCAATAGAAAGGAAAATAGCTACTTTAGCACCTTGACGTCTTGCTGTCCCAGCTTGAGGATCTGTCTTAATGACATGCCCTTCATCAACCGTATCACTCTCTACTTGATGAACTGCACCAACTTTTAAACCTTTAGCTTGCAATTCTTGTTTAGCCACAGTTAAGCTAGAACCAACTACATTAGGCACTTTAACAGAGGTTGGTTTGGTCAAGACAAGGTAAGTAAACAAAGCAACACCTACAATAAAGAGGGCAAATAATATTTTCAATAGAGTTCCTAAGAAACGACCATTTTTTTTCTTCTTCTGGGGTTTCTGTAAGGTATCCATTTGATTCGTTTGCTCTAATCGGCTTTCAGTAGTGGTCGGTGTCACAGGACTTGTTTTTGGTGTCGTAATTGGAGCTGGCGTTACTTTTGGTAACGGTTTAGTGCTTTCAACGTCGTCAAAAACAACTTTTCTCTCGCGACTACGATTGTAGCTCAATGCTGTCATCAAGTCTCTACTCATTTCAAATGTTGAGCCATAACGATCACTTAGCTTTTTAGCTGTTGCTCTAATAACGACATTTTCTAACGCCTGAGGGACATTATGATTTTCCTCAATAATAGATGGAAGCGGCTTTTGGAAATGTTGTAGAGCAATGGTAACAGCACTATCCCCATCATAAGGAATGTGACCTGTCAACATCTCAAATAGCATAATTCCCATAGCATAAATATCGCTTTGAATGGTTGCTTTGGAACCACGCGCTTGTTCTGGTGATAAGTAATGAACACTTCCTAGCATAGAGTTGGTTTGAGTCAAACTTGTTTCAGCAAAAGCTACCGCAATACCAAAGTCAGTAACTTTGACCACTCCAGATTTTGTGAGAAGAATATTTTGCGGTTTTAAATCTCTATGAACAATCCCCTTTTGATGGGCCAAAGTCATAGCTGATAAGACCTCTTCCATGATTCTAACAACTTCATTGTTAGAGAGTGGGGCATGATCTTGAATGTATTTTTTCAGATCAGACCCATCCACATATTCCATCACTAAAAACTGCTGACCGTCTTCTTCACCTATATCCCTGATGGCAACTATATTGGGATGGTTTAGCTCAGCCATCGCGCGTGCTTCACGTTGAAAACGCGCAACTGCTACCTGATCTGTTTGATAATTCGTTCGTAAAACCTTTATGGCCACATCTTCATTATCAAGAATCAAATCATTAGCTAAATAAACATCCGCCATTCCACCGCGGCCTATAGATTTAAGAATACGATAACGACCAGCAAATAACTTGCCAATCTGTATCATCATTCTTCCTCGCTTTCGTGGTGAACCAAGGCGACAGTGATATTATCAAGACCTCCTCTTAAATTAGCTAAATTAACCATTTCCTGATTTTTGTCATCTAGGCTAATATCTTGATTTAAGATGTCTACAATTTCATCATTTGAAATCATATTGGTCAATCCATCGCTGTTAATCACTAGGTAATCGCCTTTTTCTAAGACTTTAATACCTAGATCTGGTTCAAGGGGAGAAGCTTGTCCTATAGACTGTGTAATGATATTTTTTTGAGGATGACTAGCTGCTTCTTCTTCAGTTAGTTGACCAGCTTTCACAAGTTCATTCACCAATGAATGATCACTAGTAAGTAAGGTGTATACTCCTTCACGAACTAAACCAATCCGAGAATCACCTATATGAGCATAGATAGCGCTAGACTCTACCAAAGCTACTGCTTCAACAGTCGTCCCCATACCTTTATAGTCCTCACTTTGACCTAAATCATAAATCCTTTGATTTTCAGCTTCGATGGTCTCAAGTAACCAATCTCGAATGTGACTCAGTTCGGTAAAATCTGTTTTCACCCATTCTCTACCGAGGTCGGTAACAGTCATCTCGCTAGCAATATTACCAGCTCGGTGTCCTCCCATCCCATCTGCTAAAATGACTAAAGTGATTCCTTTTTTATTATCAAATTTGTTGATAAAATCTTGATTGTTTGAGCGCTTTTGCCCAATATCTGTTTTTAATGAAATCTTCATATGTTTTTTCTGACTGGGTCAGTTTCCTCCTAAAAACTACAAGACGCGTCTGACTTGTCCAATAAAGAAGCCATCTGTCTGGTATTGTTCTGGTGTAATCGTAAGACATCCATCCTTGACGATATCTGCTCGTTCATGATTTAGTTTTACTTGTTCAAAGTTAGGATGACTTTGTAAAAATTTTTCGATGACTTGACTATTTTCCTCATCAAAAATAGTGCATGTACTATAGGTTATTATACCACCTTTGCGCAAGGTTTGACAAACACTAGACAGAATCTCCAATTGTATTTCTTGTAGCGTCATAAAATCTTGGCTATCTTTATTGTATTTGATATCTGGTTTTCGTCTAATCAATCCAATACCCGAGCAAGGCGCATCTACTAAAATCTTATCAAAGCTATCTTTAGCAAACTCCTTATGGACCTCACGAGCATCCATAACCTTTGTCTCAATTTTATCTGAAAGATTTAAACGCTCAGCATTTTCTCTAACTAAGGCTAACTTGTGGTCATATAAATCTAAAGCTGTAATCTGACCACTCGTTAGATAAGATGCCATATGGACAGTTTTGCCACCCGGTGCACTACAGGCATCTAATATCTTCTCATCACCCTTAATCTCTAAAGTTGGGGCAACAAGCTGACTGGTTTCATCTTGAATGGTGATATTACCATTTTTAAAATAGTCAGATGCAGCAAAATGTCCAGATGCTTTTGTTAAAGCAGTTTCTGCCAAAAGAGACTCTTGCGCTCCTGTGTCCTCCTTGATTTGTTCAAACAAGGCAGAATTAACCACTCGAATACTTGCTTTACTTCGCTTAAATAAGCTTTCCATAATGGCTAGGGCACGATTTTCTCCAAATTGATCATAAAGTTTTTTGACCAACCAAGTTGGCAAAGAATACTGGATGGCGTATCTTTTATTTTTTCGTTTGATACTGCTTATTTCAGGCAAAGGCTTGTCAGTAAACTGTCTTAATATAGCATTGACAAATTTTTCAGCCCCTTTTTTATTCCCTCTGTTCTTAGCAATCGTAACAGCATCATTGACAATAGCATGATTTGGAATTTTATCTAAATAGAGCATTTGATAAAGGCTAATCATCAATAAATAGTAGACCCACTTATCAAGTTTATCGCGATCTTGAATATAATGAGATAAATACCACTCCAAGGTCAATTTTCTTGAGATGGTACCATAGACAATCTCTGTGATTAAAGCTTTGTCTTTGTCATTGAGGCCTTTTTGATTGAGTTCTTGCTTCAAAGCTAGATTAGAATAAGCACCATTGTCCAAAATCTCTTCAATAATCACGAGAGCTTTTCCTCTAGCAGAGCTTTTCCAGTTATTCGCCAAAGAAATCACCTACTTCAAGCTTTCTTCCCACACCATTCAAAAAGTCTGTAATTGCCATTTTAGGTTTTCCAGCTGGTTGAACAACTTTTAGAGAGAGCGCTCCTTGACCTGTTGCTACGATCAGTTGCTTTTTATCTTTCACGATAATTTCACCAGGTGCTCCTTGACCATCACATAGAACAACTTCATAAAGTTTAAAGCGTTGCCCTTCCAAGAGAGTATGAGCTACCGGCCAGGGATTCATGCCTCTAACGTGATTAAAAAGCTCTTGGGCACTTTTTGTCCAATCTAACTTTTCTTCTTCTGAAGAGATATTAGGAGAAAAAGTTGCTTCGTCATGATTTTGAGCTATGGGTTTAATGTCTCCTGAGAGGTATCCTGGTAAGGTTTCAATGAGCAAATCACGCCCGATAATGGCCAATTTTTCGAACATGGTTCCGACATTGTCAGAATCCGTAATTGGGGTTGAGGCTTTGGACACCATATCACCAGCATCCATTTCTTTGACCATCTCCATGATAGTCACACCAGCTTCTTTTTCACCATTAATAATCGCGTAATGAATAGGTGCTCCACCACGGTATTTGGGCAATAAAGAAGCATGGACATTCAAGGCAAAATCAACAGCATTTAATAACTTGGTTGGCAAAAATTGTCCAAAAGCGGCTGTCACAATCCCATCTGCTCCAAGTGCCATCAATTCTTCTAATTCAGTTGAACCTGATAATTTTTCTGGTTGAAAAACAGGTAAGCCATATGCTAAAGCCAATTCCTTAACAGGTGTCATTTTAATCTCTTTTTTACGACCAACAGCTCGGTCTGGTTGTGTTACCACGGCTAAAATGTCATATGCTCTTGTTTCTAACAAGCCTTTTAAAATAGTGGCTGAAAATTGGGGAGTCCCCATAAATATTATTTTTGTCATAAACTTCCTCTTTATCTCTTCTTTTTCATTATACCATAGCTTTAAAAATAGCTTAGGAATTGGCACTTACATAAACTGCTGAGGTTCTTGATCAATAACTACCTTTAATTCACGATTGTCAGCGTCTTGACTCCAATCCAAAATCAGATTTAAAGTATCCACTAAATGGTCTTCAAAACGGTATTTTAAAATAATCTGATAATGGAAAAGGTTATGAGTTCTCGCAATCGGTTTTGGCGTTGGTCCCAAAATTTTAATATTGGAACTAAGACCATCTTTCAAGAGAGCCAGAACCTCATATGATTTCTTTGCAACTTCTTGCTCAGAGCGATGTGATAAAGTCAATCCTACTGTAAAATAGTAGGGAGGATAAGCCATACGGCGTCTTATAGTCATCTCATAGGCATAAAAAGCTTCATAATCTTGCTTCTTAGCTAATTGAATGGCATAATGTTCTGGATTGTAGGTTTGAATCAGTACTTCTCCAGGTTTATGTGCCCTTCCCGCTCGACCTGCCACCTGCGTCAAGAGTTGGAAGGTTTTTTCGGATGATCTAAAGTCGGGCAAATTAAGAGACGTATCCGCATTTAAAACACCCACCAAAGTGACATTGGGAAAATCTAAGCCTTTAGCAATCATTTGTGTTCCTAATAAGATATCTGCTTTACCGTCTCCAAATTCTCTTAAAATAGACTCGTGACTGCCTTTTTGACGAGTAGTATCAACATCCATTCTTAGGATTCTGGCTTCTGGGATGAGTTCTTGTAATTCATCATAAGCCTTTTGTGTTCCCGTTCCATAGTAGCGAATACTCTTACTATGGCAAGAAGGACATGTCTGAGGAATTGCTTTTTGAAAGCCACAATAATGACAGTTCATTGACTTACTATCCATATGCAAAGTTAGTGAAATATCACAGTTAGGACATTGATCGACATAACCACAGTCTCTGCACATCATAAAGCTAGAATATCCTCGCCTGTTCAACATCAGAACCGTCTGCTCTTTTTTTCTTAAGCGTTCCTTGATTTTATCAATCAGATAAGGGGTGTAGTTCCCTGAACTTTGTTGACCAATATAATCCCTAAAATCAACGATTTCTACCTGAGGTATTTGTGCTTTGGGGTTAGCTCTTTGAGTTAACTGAATAAAATGATAAACACCTTTACTGGCTCTAGCACGACTTTCAATACTAGGTGTAGCTGATCCCATCACTAAGACTGCTTGGTGATGCCTAGCCCTTAAAAGAGCCACTTCTCTGGCATGATAGCGAGGATTGCTTTCTTGTTTATAAGTGGATTCATGCTCTTCATCAATGATAATAGCTCCGATATCCCTTAACGGTGCAAAAATAGCGGAACGCGCTCCTACAACCACTCTAGCTTGTCCCTTTTTGATTTTCTGCCACTCATCAAATTTTTCCCCATCCGATAGACCAGAATGCATAATAGCTACCTGTTTTCCAAAACGAGCAATAAAACGCTGCGTCATTTGCGGGGTTAGAGAGATTTCAGGGACTAAAACAATAGCGGTTTTCTCTTTTTTAAGCACCACATCAATAATATGCAAATAGACTTCTGTCTTACCAGATCCTGTAATCCCTTCAATCAAAAAGGGTTTTGAGGGCCTTCCAATGGCCGAAACCACTTTGTCAACAGCCTTCGCCTGCTCATCATTTAGCTCTAAGGCCTTTGTACTATCAACATGTTTAAAATAATCATCACTTCGGTTGATTTGCTTCTCCCAAATAGTGATTAAGCCATGTTCTTTAAAATAAGATACAATCTCTCTTGAAAATAAGTGGTGAAGTTCTGACAGCTTACCATCTTCAGAATTAGCTAAAAGATAATCTTTTAAGGCTTGACGCTTTTTAGCACGTTTAGAAATAGAATGCTCAACCAATTGCTCTTTATTGACGCTAAAATATTTTTGCGTTTTGATTCGTTTTTTGTCTTCTGCAATATAAGAAACAGCAACCTTCTTAGCTTGAATGGCTTTTAAGGCCAACTTAGCTTCTTCTTCTGTTAAGTTGGAAAAACGAATTGACTCTTTATGACCAAATAAAAGTTCCTTCAATTCAGGATCGATTGACTCAGCAGGCACTAATTCTTTATCATAATTGGAATTTAACAAGCTTGGAATCATTGCCTTTAGTAAGGTGACTTTATAAGAAAAAACGGTTTTTCTTAGCTGATCGGCTAAATCAAGTTGTTCCTGATTCAAAACAGGTTCAGCATCTAAAACAGATTGAATACTTTTGAGTTCTTGCAGCCTATCCTCAGAATCTTCCAAAGCCAGTATAAATCCTTGTAACAGTCGATTTCCCTTTCCAAAAGGCACATGAACTCTGGAGCCAACTTTGACTAATTCTTGTAGTTCTTCAGGGACTTTATATGAAAAAGGCTTATCCGTCTGCATCAAAGGGATATCCACAATAATCTGAGCTATCTGTTGCATCGCTATTCCTTTCCAAACTAAAACTAGAGGATTAATATGAAAAAATCTAAGATTTTAACAACCTTAGATTTTTTCTCCTTCTTCTTCTTTTTCTTTAGCAATCTGCTCTTTTATTTTACGCTCTTCTTCTTCTTTAGCCAAGCGTTCTGCTTCAATTTTAGCACGAACGGCTGCACGTTTAGCAGAAGGATCTGGATGGATAACCACATTGCCAGATTCGATTTCTTCTAAAGCTTGAAGAGTTGATTTCACTGATTTAAATCCTTGAGTTGGTGTTGCACCAGCTTCCAGTTCGTGAGCACGTTTAGCTTGTAAAATAACCAGTGAGTATTTTGAAGGTACTTTATCTAATAAGGTATCAATGGAAGGTTTTAACATCATAACTTTTAGTCTCTTTTCTATCTATTATCAAAAGAAGGCGTTGCCTTAATCATGTTATCATAACGACCAATCACTCGCTCAACACGGAAATGCTCAGTCTCAATGATTCGTTTCACACGTTCTGCAGCCAGCGGCACTTCATCGTTGACAACGGCATAATCATATTCTCGCATTAGAGCAATTTCTTCTTTAGCTCGTTCAATACGTTTGGCAATAACCTCTTGGCTATCTGTGCCTCGACCCACTAAGCGGTCTTGTAGTTCTTCTAGATCAGGAGGTGTCAAGAAAATAAAAACACCATCAGGTACTTTTGTTTTCACCTGAAGGGCACCTTGCACTTCAATTTCTAAAAAGACATCGATTCCCTTGTCAAGCGTCTCGTTTACGTAAGACAGGGGTGTCCCATAATAATTACCTACGTATTCGGCATACTCTAGCATTTGACCATTTTTTATTAATTCTTCAAATTCTTCACGTGTGCGGAAGAAATAATCAACCCCATCAACTTCCCCTGGTCTCTGTGGACGTGTTGTCATGGAAACAGAATATTCAAATTTATGATCTGGCGTTGAAAAAATTTCTTGTCTCACCGTCCCTTTTCCGACACCAGATGGTCCCGAGAAGACGATTAACAAACCGCGTTCAGACATTATGTTCTCCTTATTAATTGCTTTCTAATAGTTTATCAAAAAGAGGGACCTTTTTCAAGAGTATTTTCAGTGACTATCTTCCAACTAAAAAAGAGGAATAATCCTCTTTTTTTATTTAGCATAATCGACAGCTCTCATTTCACGAATAACTGTTACTTTAATATTCCCTGGATAATCTAAGTTAGCTTCGATTTTCTCTCTTACTTTATGAGATAGAATCACGACTTGATCATCTGAAATTTTCTCAGGTTGTACCATGATTCGAATTTCACGTCCTGCTTGTAGGGCAAAGCTGGTCTGGACGCCATCAAAGCTAGTCGCTATTTCTTCTAAATCACGAAGTCGTTTGATGTAGTTTTCCATAGACTCATTTCGAGCTCCAGGTCTTGCAGAACTTAGGGCATCTGCTGCAGCTACAATCACCGCAATCACAGAAGTCGGCTCCACATCACCATGGTGACTGGCTATGGTATTCACAACAACTGGATGTTCTTTGTACTTGCGGGCAAATTCCATTCCAATCTCAACGTGGCTACCTTCAACCTCACGGTCAATAGCTTTTCCCATATCATGAAGGAAACCAGCTCTCCTTGCCAAGGCGACATTCTCACCTAGCTCACCTGCTAAAATACCTGCTAACTTACCAACCTCGACAGAATGTCTTAAAACATTTTGTCCAAAGGAAGTTCTAAATTGCAAGCGACCCATAATCTTAATTAAGTCAGGATGAAGGTTTGGAGCTCCAATCTCGTAGGCTGCTGCTTCCCCATACTCACGAATACGGTTATCCATTTCAAGACGATTCTTTTCAACCAACTCTTCAATACGAGCTGGATGGATACGACCATCAGCGATAAGAGATTCTAATGTCATCCTTGCAATTTCACGACGAATAGGATCAAATCCTGACAGAACAACAACTTCTGGAGTATCATCAATAATGACATCAATCCCTGTTAAACTTTCAAGAGTCCGAATATTACGTCCTTCTCGACCGATAATACGACCTTTCATATTATCATCTGGTAGATGAACACTCGTAATCGTTTGCTCAGTGACATACTCTCCAGCTAGTCTTTGCATAGCTTGTGCTAACAAATCCTTAGCTGTCTTAGTCGATTTATCTTTAATTTCACGCTCTGCTTCTCGGATGCGAGTTGCAATATCATGAGACAGCTTGTTTTCTGTCTCCATTAAAATAACTTCCCTTGCTTCTGCAATGGTCATTGCAGCGACACGTTCAAGCTCTTTTTTCTTTTCTTCTTCAAGTTTTTCAACTTGTGTTTGGCGCTCATCAATATGTTTAGATTTATCGGTCAAGCTTTGCTCTTTACTATCTAATACTTTTTCTTTACTAGATAAATTTTCATCTTTACGGTCAAGAGTCAAGGCACGCTCTGCTAAGCGGGTCTCTAATTGTTTTAGCTCTTGTCTTTCAGATTTAAATTCTTGTTCAACTTCTTCACGATATTTTCTTGCCTCTTCTTTTGCCTCTAAAAGTAATTCTTTACGATTTGCTTTACTTTCGCGTTGGGCTGTGTTTTTAATATGTTCAGCATCTTGTTCTGCTTTTCCACGAATATCCACAGCTTCTTGCTCAGCATTTAAAAGAGTCAACTCTGCAGCTTCTTTCGAAGACTTAAGTCCTAACGAAATCAGCACATAACCTAATAGTAAACCAATGAGGGCACAAACCATTAACAATATGATATTAATTAACATGTTTTTACCTCAAAATATTTTAGTTTTCTTAATAGAAAGCCAATTCTTAGTTTACCACAAAAAGAAGGTTTAGACAATCGCCAGTCGTGACTGAAAGCAATTGTCTAAACCTTCAAAAAACACTATTGTCTAATAAATGACTGTACCAAGGTATCCATAATATAGGATTCAATTTCAGAATAGCTTTCTTTTTGCATACGGGTTAAGACCACACGCCAAGAAACTGGATGCTCCATCGGAATACAAATCACATCTTTCAAGGGATAAATATCCGTGATAGGTTTAGGGCAGATGGTCATAATATTATGATTGATTTTAGTTGAATTAAGCATAAAATCCCAAGACGTCGATGTCAAAACAATATCAGGTCTGACCTGTTGACGCTCGCAGTTATCCAAAACCAAATGGTGGACCATAAAAGAAGAATCAAATAGCGCTAATTTTTCATTATTTAAATCTTCCTATTTAACTAAATCTCTATTAGCTAAACGATGCTTAGGAGACAAATAAACAGACAGCTCAGAACGCTGAATTTCATAAGTTTCTACTAAATTATCAGGAATACCAATATTTATACTACCTTTAACTCCTTTTGATTGATCATGTAGGTTAAGAAACATCTCATCATAGAGGCTCAAAACATTCTGAGCATCTTTGTAATAATTCTCTCCTAAATAGGTTAATCCAACAATCCGACCACTCTTTCGCTTGAAAAGTTTAACACCCTCTCGCTTTTCAAACTCATTAATCATCATGCTCAATGTTGGTTGAGACACATACAACAACTCTGCCGCCTGACTTAAGTTGAAGTGATTTTCAACTATGGCAAGGAAATACCTAATTTGTTTAATATCCAAAGTATTACCACCTTATATATAAATTATGTTAATATCTAAATACCTCTTTCCTATCATTATGACATAACTTCTTACCCATGGTGCTAGTTAATTTCAAAATATCTCAAATTGTAAGCTAGTATGATTTGTTCAATCCTCAATTGCAGCCCTGTCATGCCCCTAGCCAGTGTTCGTTCCATATCAAAAAGGGAACAAAGTTCTGAAAATCTAGTCTCAATGGTTCGTCTCATAGCCATTAGTTTCCAATGATTATGCTGTTTAGCCCCTTCCATATTTTGACGCAAGGGAGTCCAGAGGTGATAGCCATTTTGCTTCAACTCATCTTTCAGCTCACGGTTAAGGTAACCTAAGTCTGCTAAAATGACGGATTGTTCACACCTTTCTAGCAACTCGTAAACTGCCTTAATATCATGAACAGAGGCTGGGCTGACAACATAATTCAGAATGTAGCCTGATAAGGTCACTAGCATGTGAACCTTAAAACCGTAAAACCACATATGTTTAGAGGCGGTGTAACCAATATTAGCTATCCCATTGAAAAGTCTGACCCTGTGGTTACGAATAGATTGACAAAGTGGCAAAGGAAAGCTGTCTATAATAACAATGGTATTGGGAGAAATTTGAGTGTTCATTGCCTGACGAATCACTTGAACCAGCCAAATCAACTGTCTTGCACGCCTATTAAAGCGACTTCTTTCTAGTAATGTACCGCAGGGAAATAGCTGACAAATCCTATAAAAGTGACGTTGTGATTTAATACCTAGTTCAGCTTGTAATAGCAGTAAAACTAGAAGAGATTGGTCTGAAACTTTGGACAGACAGACGTTACGACGGTGTTTGAAGTCTTCCGGACAATAATCCTGATAAAACTGAGAACAAATTTTTGATAATTGACGCATATTTCATTGTAAGTGATGGGATTTAGCTGTATACTGTAAGTGGCTCATTTGGACTAACCTCCTGTTTGTGTAGGCACTTACAGTATAGTCCTTTTGGGCTTTTTATTGTATTTTGAGATTAACTAGCACCACGGGTAACTTCTTATTAAAATCTATACATCTATTTTTAATACTATCAAAAAAATTTATAGAGATATAAAATTTCTGTATTTTTTTGTGAAAGTATTTCTGATATCATAGTTATAAGGAAAGCGCTCTCTAATCAAATAAAGGAACTTTTAACATTATGGAAAAAATTGTCATTGTTGAAGCATTACGTACACCTATTGGTGCCTTTGGGGGATCATTTAAAAATATCTCTGCAGTAGAGCTTGGTAAAACTGTTTTAAAACGTATCCTTGAAACAACTGAAGTGAAACCAGAAATGGTTGATGAAGTCATTTTAGGAAATGTTCTTCACGTTGGTTTGGGACAAAACGTTGCTAGACAAGTTGCCGTTCATGCAGGTATTCCAAACGACAAAACAGCCTTCACTCTTGATATGGTTTGTGGTTCTGGTCTTAAAGCTATCGAGTTGGCAGCTCAAAGCATCATGGTTGGCGATTCAGAAATCGTTATCGCTGGTGGTGTCGAAAACATGTCACAAGCAGCTTATGTTCTTCAAAACCAACGTTTAGGACAACGTTTAGGAAACGGCAAAGTTAGCGACACACTTGTTAATGACGGTTTAACTGATGCCTTCAACAACTACCATATGGGAATCACAGCTGAAAACGTTGCTAAAGAATATGGTATTACTCGTGAAGATCAAGACAAATTTGCTGAAGAAAGCCAAGCTAAAGCAGCTAAAGCTCTTGAATCAAATCGTTTTGCAGAAGAAATCGTTCCCGTTTCTATTCCACAACGTAAAAAAGATCCAATTCTTATGGCTCAAGATGAGTATCCAAAACCAGGTACAACTGTTGAAACACTTGCTAAACTACGCCCAGCATTCATGCCAACTGATGGTACTGTGACAGCTGGTAACGCATCAGGTATTAATGATGGTGCTGCTATGGTGATGTTGATGACAGAAACAAAAGCTAAAGAACTTGGACTTAAACCACTTGTATCACTTACAAGCTATGCTAGTGCAGGGGTTGCTCCTGAACTAATGGGAACTGGTCCTATTCCTGCTTCTAAAAAAGCCCTTGAAAGAGCTGGTTTATCAGTATCTGATCTTTATTTAATCGAATCAAATGAAGCTTTTGCAGCTCAATCACTTGCTGTTTTGAAAGACTTAGAATTAAACCCAGAAATCGTCAACGTCAATGGTGGTGCTATCGCTCTTGGTCACCCAATCGGTGCAAGTGGAGCTCGTATCCTTGTTACATTGATTCACGAAATGAAAAAACGTCAAGCTAAAAATGGTCTAGCTACTTTGTGTATCGGTGGCGGACAAGGTACTGCCGTTATTGTTAAAAACGAACAATAATTGAAGGAAAGAGAGAATAACAATGTGTAAAGAAATAACAATCGCAGAAGCTATTAAACACATTAATGATGGTGACACTATCATGGTTGGTGGTTTCATGACAAATGGAACACCTGAAAAGCTTATCGATGCTCTAGTTGAAAAAGGAGTTAAAGATTTAACTCTTATCTGTAACGACGCTGGTTTCCCAGATAAAGGTGTTGGTAAAATGGTTGCTAACAAGCAATTTTCAACTATCATCGCTTCTCATATCGGTTTGAACCGTGAAGCTGGTCGCCAAATGAATGAAGGTGAAACTACTATTCACCTTGTTCCTCAAGGAACACTTGCTGAACGTATTCGTTCAGGTGGCTTCGGACTTGGTGGTTTCTTAACACCAACTGGTATCGGTACTCTTGTTGCAGAAGGCAAAGAAGTCATCACAGTTGACGGTAAAGATTTCCTTCTTGAAACACCTCTTAAAGCAGATGTTGCCCTTATTTTTGCTAACAAAGCAGATAAACTTGGTAACCTACAATACGCTGGATCAGAAAACAACTTTAACCACGTTATGGCAGCAAATGCTACTACCACAATAGTTGAAGCAAGAGAGATTGTTGAAGTAGGCGAAATGGATCCTAACTTCGTACACACTCCAGGTGTCTTTGTAAACTATTTGGTGAAAGGAGAATAAAAATGGCCGTAGAAGAAATCGTCCTATCAAAAGATGAAATTCAAGCACGTATTGCAAAACGTGTTGCACAAGAACTCGAAGACAATACATTGGTTAACCTTGGTATTGGTTTACCTACAAAAGTAGCTAACTACATCCCTGAAGGTGTAACAATCACACTTCAATCTGAAAATGGATTTGTTGGTTTAACAGCTGCTACTGAAGAAACTTTCGACCCAACTATCGTTAATGCTGGTGGACAACCTGTTAGCATTATCCCTGGCGGTGCTTTCTTTGACAGCTCAACATCATTTGGTATCATCCGTGGTGGCCACGTTGCTGCTACTGTACTTGGTGCTCTTCAAGTTGACCAGTATGGAAGCATTGCTAACTACCTTATCCCAGGAAAAATGGTTCCAGGTATGGGTGGTGCCATGGACTTGCTTGTTGGAGCTAAAAAAGTTATCGTTGCCATGGAGCACACTAACAAAGGTAAGCACAAAATCCTTAACGAATGCTCATTACCATTAACAGCTAAAAATGTTGTTAGCATGATCATTACAGAAATGGGTGTCTTCGAATATCAAGAAGAAGGACTATGTGCCATCGAAATCCATCCAGATTTCACATTTGAGCAAGTTCAAGAAGCTACAGAAGCTAAACTAATTGACAAAACTAAATAATACCCATGGTGCTAGTTAATTTCAAAATATCTCAAATTGTAAGCTAGTATGATTTGTTCAATCCTCAATTGCAGCCCTGTCATGCCCCTAGCCAGTGTTCGTTCCATATCAAAAAGGGAACAAAGTTCTGAAAATCTAGTCTCAATGGTTCGTCTCATAGCCATTAGTTTCCAATGATTATGCTGTTTAGCCCCTTCCATATTTTGACGCAAGGGAGTCCAGAGGTGATAGCCATTTTGCTTCAACTCATCTTTCAGCTCACGGTTAAGGTAACCTAAGTCTGCTAAAATGACGGATTGTTCACACCTTTCTAGCAACTCGTAAACTGCCTTAATATCATGAACAGAGGCTGGGCTGACAACATAATTCAGAATGTAGCCTGATAAGGTCACTAGCATGTGAACCTTAAAACCGTAAAACCACATATGTTTAGAGGCGGTGTAACCAATATTAGCTATCCCATTGAAAAGTCTGACCCTGTGGTTACGAATAGATTGACAAAGTGGCAAAGGAAAGCTGTCTATAATAACAATGGTATTGGGAGAAATTTGAGTGTTCATTGCCTGACGAATCACTTGAACCAGCCAAATCAACTGTCTTGCACGCCTATTAAAGCGACTTCTTTCTAGTAATGTACCGCAGGGAAATAGCTGACAAATCCTATAAAAGTGACGTTGTGATTTAATACCTAGTTCAGCTTGTAATAGCAGTAAAACTAGAAGAGATTGGTCTGAAACTTTGGACAGACAGACGTTACGACGGTGTTTGAAGTCTTCCGGACAATAATCTTGATAAAACTGAGAACAAATTTTTGATAATTGACGCATATTCCATTGTAAGTGATGGGATTTAGCTGTATACTGTAAGTGGCTCGTTTGGACTAACCTCCTGTTTGTGTAGGCACTTACAGTATAGTCCTTTTGGGCTTTTTATTGTATTTTGAGATTAACTAGCACCACGGGTAAATAATAAAAACAAATAAAGGATATGTGAGGAAGAATTATGAGTCATTCTAAAGAAGTTGTATTTATTACAGGCGCAGCTAGCGGTATTGGTAAACAAATCGGGGAAACTTTCCTTAAAGAAGATAAAACGGTTGTTTTCTCAGATATCAACCAAGCTAAATTAGACGAAGTTGTTGCTGAGTACACTGCAGCTGGTTATGATACTTTTGGCGTAGTATGTGATGTTACTAGCGAAGAAGCTATCAACAATGCTATCGATACTGTTGTTGAAAAATACGGACGTATTGATGTCCTTGTCAACAACGCTGGACTTCAACACGTTTCAATGATTGAAGATTTCCCAGTTGAAAAATTTGAATTCATGATCAAAATCATGCTTACTGCTCCATTCATCGCTATCAAACGTGCTTTCCCAACAATGAAAGCTCAAGGACGTGGACGCGTTATCAACATGGCTTCAATCAACGGTGTTATCGGATTTGCTGGTAAATCAGCTTACAACTCAGCAAAACATGGTCTTTTAGGTCTTACTAAAGTTACTGCACTTGAAGGTGCTGCATCTGGTATCACAGTTAATGCGGTTTGCCCAGGTTATGTTGACACACCACTTGTTCGTGGTCAATTCGAAGACCTTGCTAAAACACGTAATATCGCTTTAGAAAATGTTTTAGAAGAAGTATTGTACCCACTTGTACCTCAAAAACGTTTAATTGACGTTCAAGAAATTGCTGATTACGTATCATTCCTTGCTAGCGATAAAGCTAAAGGTGTTACTGGTCAAGCATGTATCTTAGACGGTGGTTACACTGCTCAATAATAACATGTAAATGAAGAAATGGGACTAGATTATGCACTGCGCCTTTGGACTTGTCAAGTAAACAGCCAAATCTAAGTGAGATAGCTACTATCAAACTTTTAAAGGAGTACAGGTCTAGGCCCATTTTCTTTGTTTTAATCTTGTAAGGAGAAACAATAATTATGGAAATTCTCGGTTCTATCGGTGTCTTATTAGCTATCGTAGCCATTATCTATTTCTCATTAAAGGAAATTAATATTTTAGTAGCTGCACCTCTAGCAACTGCTATCGTTATCATTTTTAATCAAATGAATCCGGTCGTTACACTACTTGGAAAAGAGCCAAATCAGTATATGGGTGCCCTTTCAGGCTATATACTTAACTACTTCGCTGTTTTCTTACTAGGTTCTATTTTAGCGAAATTAATGGAAGCTAGTGGAGCGACTACTTCAATTGCTAACTATATCTTAGAAAAAGTTGGCCATGATAGTCCTTATAAAATCATGGTAGCCATCTTTGTTATTAGCTCAATTCTAACTTGTGGTGGCATTAGCCTATTTGTGGTTATGTTTGCTGTCTTACCTTTGGCACGTAGCCTCTTCAAAAAAATTGACTTGTCTTGGCACTTGGTTCAATCACCACTTTGGCTTGGTATTGCAACCTTTACAATGACAATCCTTCCAGGTACTCCCTCAATTCAAAACGTTATCCCTATTCAATACCTTAATACATCCCTAACAGCGGCAGCTATCCCAAGTGTTTTGGGTTCTATCAGCTGTGTGGTCTTTGGCTTATTCTATATGAAACATTGCCTAAATAAGAGTATTGCAAAAGGTGAAACATACGCCACTTATGCTTTAGATACTGCTGAAGTGGTGGAAGAAAGAGAACTTCCAAAATTCTTACCAAGTATTGCACCCCTTGCGTCACTCATTGTGATTGCTTTAGCTGGTAGTATCTTTGGTGGAGAGTTCTTAAAGAAAAACATTATCTACATTGCACTTCTTGTGGCTATCTTATTAGCAGTTGTTCTCTTTAAGAACTTCATCGCTGAAACCCTTAAAACCATCAACTTAGGTGCTGTTGCTTCTATTAGTCCTATTTTTGCAACTGGTTCTGCTGTTGCCTTTGGATCAGTTGTTGTAACATCTGTTGGATTTAACGTCTTTTCAAAACTTATCTTAAACCTACCTGGTGATCCTTTAATCAGTTTGACTGTTTTAACATCTTCTATTACAACTATCACAGGATCATCTTCAGGATCTTTAGGAATTGTCCTACCAAACTTTGCTCAATTTTATTTAGATAAAGGTATCGAACCAGAAATGATTCACCGTGTGTCTGCCATTGCCTCAAATATCTTTACAGTGGTACCACAAAGTGGTGTTCTACTTACTTTCTTAGCCTTGACTGGTTTAAACCACAAAACAGGTTTTAAAGAAACATTCATTTCGGTTGCAGGAAGCACCTCAATTGCATTAGTTGTGATTATCCTTTCTAACATGGTGCTTGGTTAGAAGTTACTCCCTTATTAATAATCAATTTAAAATAAAGTTACTACCATGCTTTATTTCCTCCTATCATTATTATCAAACCTACCTATTACATCTAAAAACTATTACAATTTCTATTTGAAAGGAAATAAAAAGATATAATGAAGACTAATACTACAAAGAAAAGCTTCATGGACCGATACATTGATGGGTTTATGAAATGGATGCCTCAATCCTTATTTATCTGTTTCATTTTAACATTCATCGTTGTTACCATGGCATTCTTCATGACAGATGCATCATTTATTGGAACTGAAAAAACTGGTGGTATCATCCACGGTTGGGTAAACGGATTCTGGGGTCTCTTATCATTTGCCATGCAGATGACGATCCTATTAGCAACTGGTAATGCCGTTGCTAGTTCACCTCCTGCCCACAAAATGTTCAAATTCTTGGCAAAATTGCCTCGCTCACGTGCACAAATCTTCATCTTCTCAATCATCGTGGGAGCATTCTTTGGTTACTTCCACTGGGGACTAGGAATGATGGTTGCCATCGTTTTTGGTAAAGAATTGCTCGTTCAAGCAAGACAAAAAGGTATTAAAGTTCACACACCACTCTTTGTGGCAACACTTTTCTTCACCTTCTTACCAGCGACTTCAGGTATCTCAGGTGCTGCTGTACTTTATTCTGCAACGCCTAACTACCTTAAAAACAGTGTGGCAGAAAGCTACAAAAACTTGGTGCCTGAAAGTGTACCACTTACAGACTCTGTCTTCAACATCCAATTTATTAGCCTATTAGTAGTGTGTATGATGGTTCCTCTTGTCTTTGCTCTCTTTGCTCATCCAAAAGATGAAGCTAAGATTGAAGAGCTTGATGAAGAAATCTACCAAAATAGTCTTAACAATACCTCACATATTTCAATTGCACGTAACACTCCAGCAGAAAAAATGAACTCTTCTCGCCTTGTTATGTACCTTATTGGTGGTGCAATCTTTGGCTACAGCGTTTATAATTTCTCAATCGTAGGACTTGCTGGACTTGATCTTAACAGTTTCAATTTCTTATTCCTAGGTCTTGGACTGCTTCTTTGTGGTCAACAAGGTCCTGAATACTATGCTTCTTTATTTAAAGCAGGTGTTATGTCTTCATGGGGACTGGTTCTTCAATTCCCATTCTATGCTGGTATCTTTGGTATTATCCAAAGTACTGGACTTGGACTTGAAATCTCTCACTTCTTTGTAAGCATCTCAAACGGTAGAACTTGGCCAGTATTTGCTTATGTCTACTCAGCTTTATTAAACATTGCTGTTCCTTCAGGCGGATCAAAATTCGTTATTGAAGCACCTTACATCGTTCCTGCTACCTTGGCAGTTGGTAATGATTTAGGGAAAATCCTTCAAGCTTACCAACTTGGTGATGCGACAACAAACCTTATTGTTCCATTCTGGGCATTATCATACTTGTCAAACTTCAAGTTGAAATTCAACCAAATCGTTGCCTACACTATCCCAAGTGTATTGATTATTACTGTTATTGCCATTATTTATCTCCTTTTTTAAGATAACAATCGGCAATAAGACACCAACCTATTCATCCTTATCACAATAGGTTCTGATAAAACCATACTTATCTAGTGGCAAATCTCCTACACTTAGATGAGCATAAAACCAAAATTACCAACTTATACCAAAAAAAGTTCAATGTACCAACCATTGAACTTTTTCTTTTGATAACCATCTATCTCCCTTCTTGAGCATGTTCAATAAGTTAGATTTATGCTATCATATTACATAGAAAGAAAAGGAGTCACCCATGACAAAAGAAGTTATTGTTGAAAGTTTTGAACTTGACCATACCATTGTAAAAGCACCATATATTCGTCTTATTTCAGAAGGGTTCGGGCCTAAAGGTGATGTTATTACTAACTTTGATGTTCGCTTAGTACAACCCAATCAGAATTCTATTGAAACAGCTGGATTACATACTATCGAGCATCTTTTAGCTAAACTAATTCGACAACGTATTGATAGCATGATTGATTGCTCTCCATTTGGCTGTCGAACAGGATTTCATCTTATCATGTGGGGCAGACATTCTGCAAATGAGATTGCTAAAGTCATCAAAGATAGCCTAACAGAAATCGCTACAGCTATTACTTGGGATGATGTTCCTGGTACCACAATTGAATCTTGTGGTAATTACAAAGACCACAGTTTATTTGCGGCTAAAGAGTGGGCACAGCTAATTCTAGATCAAGGAATTTCAGATGATCCGTTTGAACGTCATTTAATTTAAAGAAAAATATTCAGTCTGATCTTTTAAACTCTTGACACCGCCTTAACAAAAAAAGTCTATAGAAACACCCTCAAAGGAAGGTTTCTATAGACTTTTTTACTAATCATCATTGTCGTTTAATAATCAAGAGCGTCTGAGTGGCCCTTAGCATTTCCAACAAAGTATCCTGTTTTACAATTAATGGAGAACAAGTAAGTGCCATCTGGCTTAAACATATTGTAATAGCCGTTGCCATTAACAATATTAACAGGCTCTAAGATGTAATTATTACCTGAAATATAGTCTCTAGCTTGAGAGGTTGCCACAATTTTTTCGAGAATACCAGGATTAAATAGCCAAGCACTATTTGCGCTATCTGCAATCATGTCTTGGTTATAAGGTACTCTTGATAATTGTCTTTGTAGACTTGACGGGTTAAACTCTCTAATGCCGTAAGCCACTAAAGGAGAGCTTGATGGAGCAAGTGAAGGTGCCTGAGCTGGAGCTGCTGAGTTAGCTTGTGCTTCTTGCTTAGCATTTTCTTCCTGTGCAGCTCTTTGAGCATCTGCTTTAGCCGTTAATTGTTGACGACCTGCTGTAACGCTTGCCTGCAATAGAGAATCTAAACTAGCATTACCAGTACTTAAGGTCTCACTTGCTAAGTCATCAAAATTAGCATCCGTTTTGACACTTGCTTCAACCTTTTCACCATCAACAATAGCATCCGTCATAAATTTAGCATTGACTGCTTGAATAGCAGTGATTTGCTTTTTCAAAGTAGCTAACTCATCTTTTGCTTTGTCATAATAAGCTGTCCCCTTCAATGCTTTAAGGGAAGCTTCTAGATCCGGAAGCTTATCAAACTGACTATTTTTTAATGTTGTTTTATCGGCATCCGTATAAAAAGAACTATATAACTGCTCAAAGGCCTTAGCATTCGTTTTAGCTTTGTTAGAAGCTGACTTTTTGCTTGCCTTTGGTTTTTGGCTAGTCGCATTTGTTGTAGCCTTAGAATGATTTGTTGACGCATTAAAATAAGGGTAAGCAAATAAAATGGCTAATAGGGTTAACAGTAATAACAGTAAACTAATGAGTATCTTTTTTTTCTTTTTTGGCTCTCTAGATTCTTGTCTAGAAGACACTAAAAAGCTATCTCTTTCAGTTCCCTTATGATTGCTTGGAACATTTTCTGATACGTCTTCTTTTGAAATATCAGCTAGCCCCTTTTCTGTAAAATCACTTGTAGGAACGACAGGTTGAACTTCTATATTCTCAGGCGATTCATTTTCATGTGTATCGGCTTCAACTAAACCTGCTTTACTAAGCTCTTCACGTTGCTTTTTAATAAAATTGTCTAAAGTGGCGGTATCCAACTCACTAAATTTAGAATCAAATTTTTGGGAAGAGACTTCATCTCTGTGTTGTTTTATGTATTTATCTAAAACACTATCATCTTCAGTCACACCTGCTTTTATCTCAGAATCTTTTCGGACTGCTTCACCGATAGTCATATTTTTAGCTTCATTCAATTCTAAAGATTGCGATTCATTTTCAAATGCTTTACTCTTTTCTGACACGTTTCTTACCTTTCTAGATTAGATGACGTTTAACTCTTTCGCCGTAAAATTGATACAAATCAACTTTTAATGTACCATTGTAAAGTTTGCGTTTTTTATCAGCTACCTGACCATATTTCTTTTCAAATTGCTCATCACTGGTTAGGATAAATTTGCTCCAAGTCTTCAATGGTGCAAAAGTTTTACCCATTTCATTATACAAGATGTCAACAGCTTTGTCATCAAGCAAGCGCTCTCCATATGGTGGATTTGAGATAAGGAAGCCATTAATTTTGTCTGTTTTAAAATCTTGAAGTCGCATCTGTTTAAACTGAATCACATCAGCTAATCCAGCTTCCTCAGCATTACTTTTAGCAATCTCTATCATACGAGCATCAATATCAAATCCAGAAATATCAAGCTCAATATCATAATTAGCAGCCTGTTCAGCCTCATCACGAACTCTTTGAACCAAATCTTTATCTACCCAGTTCCAATTTTCAAAAGCAAAAGAACGGTTAAATCCTGGAGCAATGTTCATCCCAATCAAGGCAGCTTCAATACAGAAAGTTCCTGAACCACATGTCGGATCGACTAAAGGTTTATCTGGAAACCAATTTGATAGTTGTAAGATCGCTGCAGCCATATTTTCCTTAATTGGTGCGCCACCTTTTTGTGCACGATACCCTCTTTTAAAGAGACTTGAGCCAGTTGTGTCTATCATAATCGTTGCCTTATCCTTTAAGATTGACACTTCAATATTAAATTCAGCACCAATTTCTTGAAGAGGTACACCTTCTGGTCTATGGAAGTGCTTTTGCAATTTCTTTACAACAGCCTTTTTAGTAATCGCTTGAACACTTGGCTCATTGTGCAGTTTTGATTTAACGCACTTTGCTTTTGAAATAGGAAATTTAGCTCCTAAAGGAAGGTAATTTTCCCAGTCTAAAGCAAAGACTCCCTGAAATAATTCTTCGAAAGTTCTAGCTGGAAATTGTCCTACTATAATCTTAATACGATCTGCAGCACGTAGCCAAAGATTGGTTTTGGCAATGGTTTCTATAGTTCCGTCAAAAAAGACCTTGCCGTTTTCAACTTGACAGGCTATACCTAAATCCTTGACCTCTTTGCCAACTACAGCTTCTAGTCCGGCTGCTGCCGTTGCTACTAATTTAAATGTTTCTTTCATCTTACTCTTTCTCTTTAACCAAATAAAAGCTAGCATGAGCTAGCTTAACCTATTATGCAATTTTCTATAAGCCATGTTTTGTTCCAGAAATGACTAGGTCTCACTTCCTTCGATAATCATCTGTCTACTGTTTAAACAGTCAGGATAGCTTGTTCGTTTCCAACTATCCCATGCCCCTACCAAAGTTTGGGTTGCTAGCTTGAGGGGTTTACCGCGTTCCATTTCTTACGTTTCCATAAAAACTGCGTCACTGTGGCACTTTCAGAAATACTCTGGCATATCAAAGACTTAGCCATTTCTCTCGCCGTAATGTGCAAAGCACATCCCTAGGCTTATTTGTTCGCCTAGCACAAACACTACTGGCATCACAGCCAGTGCTAGCATGGACTTTCCTCATAGTATTGAAATACTACGCGATTATCCAAAAATCGCACCTTTGTTAATTACTCGATAATTTGTTTTCCAAAGACCTCTTTTTCCAACTTACTGATACGTTTCAAGATATCAAAATTAGTAGCAGATTGCGCAACCCTTGTTGGCTGTGCAATTGTTTGTTGTGAAAGGTTGCCCATAGAATGACGTGCTTGCGCTTTAGCTTTTTTAAGAGCTTCATTTTCTGCTTTTAGCGCCTCAATTTGTGCATTAAAGTTCTCATAATCTTTAATCACATTATCAAGGAACTCATCAACTTCCTTCTTATCAAAGCCACGCATGCTGGTTTTAAATTCTTGTTCAAAAATGTCTTTTGGACTATAAATAATACTTGTCATTCTATGCTCTCCAAACGGTCAATCTTTTTCAAATATCACACCTTGATATCACTTTTAATAATACAGAAAAATACCTTAAAAAGCAAGTATTAAAATACCAGTGGTATCTAAAAAAGCGTTACCAGTCTTCAAGAACCTCATTTAAATCTTCAAAAGTCAAGGTTTTAACGGGATAACGCTGACTTTCTTCCATCATATTAAGGATATATTTCAAATTGCTTTCATGTTCTTTATCATAAAAAAGATATGCCCCTTGAGTGTTCTCTATCAAAAACTGTTTAAACTGTTTAAATTGTTGAGGTGATTCATAAGAGGGAAAACTAAACTTAACAAAATCACTAGCTTTAAAAAGAGCTAATTTTTCTTGATTTTTCTCATTCCATTGACTTCCATGATTTTCAAAGGGAAAGATTGTAGCTGTCTTTAAGGGATAGTCCTGCTTTAACTCATTTAATACTTCCAAAGCCCAGTATTCAAAACCTAAGTTTCCTGTCAGAATAAACCAATCGACCCCTTCGTCTAAATAAGCCACTAAATCTTTACGCAGAGCCTTTTTAATAATGCCTATTTTCTTATCTTTATCATCAAAGATACCTAGTTCAAAACTCTTATAACCAGTCACTAGAATCTCAGTCATTATGTGTTATCCTTCCTAAAAATATGTTATAATAAAAATGCTTAAATTTATGATTAAGTAGATTAATGTTAGGAGAATAATGGTCAACTACCCACATAATCTTATTCGAAAAAAAACAAGTCCCATTCCTACTCAAGTTAAGAAATCAAAGGTTAATTTTGCCAATCGAGGCATGTCTTTTGAAGCAGCTATCAATGCCACAAATGACTTTTATTTGACAAAGAAGATTGCTGTTATTCATAAAAAACCAACCCCCGTTCAAATTGTTAAAGTTGATTACCCAAAGCGTAGTCGCGCCAAGATTGTGGAAGCCTACTTTAGACAAGCATCTACTACGGATTATTCTGGGGTTTACAAGGGCTTTTATCTTGATTTTGAGGCCAAGGAGACTAGACAAAAGACTGCTATGCCTATGAAAAACTTTCATGCGCACCAAATTGAGCACATGTCCAGCGTCTTGGAGCAACAAGGCATTTGTTTTGTCCTTCTTCACTTTTCGACTCTTAAGGAAACCTATTATTTACCTGCTAAAGCATTGATTGATTTTTATCAAATCGATCACGGGAACAAATCCATGCCACTCGATTATATCAGAAAACATGGCTTTGAGATAGTAATGGGAGCATTTCCTCAGGTCCCTTACTTAGACATTATAGAACAAAATTTTTTAGGCGGTGATTACAATCAAAAATCCAAAAATTCTTAAACTACTAAAATACGCACTCGGCGCTATACTTAGTCTTATCATTGTGACAATCGTTTTGGGCGGACTTTTGTTTGCTTTTTATATTAGCAGTGCTCCAAAATTATCAGAAGCTGAGCTTAAATCAACCAATTCAAGCCTTGTATACGATGGCAATAACAACTTAATCGCTGACTTAGGATCTGAAAAACGAGAAAATGTGACAGCTGATAGTATTCCTATTAACTTGGTCAATGCCATTACCTCTATTGAAGATAAACGATTCTTCAATCACCGTGGGGTAGACCTCTATCGTATCTTAGGTGCAGCTTTTCATAATTTAACCAGCAAAACCACTCAAGGGGGCTCCACTCTTGATCAGCAGTTAATCAAACTGGCTTACTTTTCAACCAATGAATCAGATCAAACCTTAAAACGTAAGGCCCAAGAAGTTTGGCTAGCCCTTCAGATGGAGCGTAAATACACCAAACAAGAGATTTTAACCTTCTATATCAATAAGGTTTATATGGGTAATGGTAACTATGGTATGCTCACTGCTGCTAAGTCTTATTATGGTAAAGACCTTAAAGATTTATCCTATGCTCAATTAGCCTTATTAGCAGGTATCCCTCAAGCCCCAAGCCAATATGACCCTTATACCCAACCCGAAGCAGCTCAAAATCGTCGTAATGTTGTCTTACAACAAATGTTTTCTGAAAAAAACATTACTCAAGAAGAGTTTGATGCTGCTTTAGCAACACCTGTTGCGGATGGTTTGCAACCTTTACAAGAACGCTCCACTTATCCAAAATACATGGATAACTACCTCAAACAGGTTATTGAACAGGTTAAAAAAGAAACCAATAAAGATATCTTTACAGCTGGTTTAAAAGTTTATACCAATATTATCACTGAAGCACAACAAACCTTATACAATATCTACAACTCTGAAGACTATATCTACTACCCAGATGCTGATTTCCAAGTAGCTTCAACAATCATGGATGTTACCAATGGTCATGTCATTGCTCAGCTTGGCGGACGTAATCAAGACACCAATGTCTCTTTTGGAACAAACCAAGCCGTTCTAACTGATAGAGACTGGGGTTCTACCATGAAACCAATCACTGATTATGGTCCAGCCATAGAGTCCGGAGCCTATACTTCTACTGCTCAGAATACCAATGACTCTTTTTATTACTGGCCTGGAACCACTACTCAACTCTTTAACTGGGACCGCAAGTATAATGGTTGGATGACTATCCAAGCCGCACTAATGCTGTCACGTAATGTCCCTGCAGTTCGAGCACTTGATGCCGCAGGACTTGATTATGCTGAGTCCTTCTTAGGCGGTCTAGGTATTCATTACCCTGAAATGCACTACTCCAACGCTATTTCAAGTAACAATAGTAGTACAGACATCAAATATGGTGCTAGTAGTGAGAAAATGGCAGCTGCTTATTCTGCCTTTGCTAATGGTGGTCTTTACTACAAACCTCAATATGTTAATAAAATTGAGTTTAGTGATGGCACAAGCAAAGTCTTTGAAGATAAAGGCAAGCGTGCTATGAAAGAAACAACAGCTTACATGATGACCGACATGTTAAAAACTGTTTTAACTTATGGTACAGGTACGGCTGCTGCCATTCCTGGCGTCGCTCAAGCTGGTAAAACAGGTACTTCAAACTACACCGATGAGGAATTAGCCAAAATTGGTGAAACATATGGTCTATACCCTGATTATGTAGGAACAATAGCACCAGATGAAAACTTTGTCGGCTATACAAACAAATATGCTATGGCAGTTTGGACTGGTTATAAAAATCGAATGACTCCTGTCTATGGCTATGGCCTACAGATTGCTACAGATGTTTATCGTCATATGATGACTTATCTGACTGACGGATATAGTGAAGATTGGACAATGCCTAGCGGTCTTTACCGTAGTGGAGGTTTCCTATACTTAAGCGGTACTTATAGCAATAATAGTAATATGACCGGCTCTGTTTATAACAATATTTATGGAAATAACACCACAACATCATCAACTCAAAGTTCAAGTGAAGCTAATACAGAAAGTGACACCACGACTGAAACAAGTGATAACGCCAACTCACATGCTGAATCTGGTAATTCTGATGATAAGAAAACAAATCAATAATAAAAAAGAATTCGAGAAAAACTCGAATTCTTTTTTATTATTGAGCCAAAGCTCCCATTGGATCCCAAGGTGCTAAGATTTGTGGTTCAGCCTGATAAGCTTCTAATTCTTGAGCTGTTAAGAATTCTTTTCGGACCACAATTTGATAAGTATATTCATCCATCCAAGCATCAGAAGCCACAAAGTAACCTTTATCACCCACTTTATCGCCCCATGAATTTTCAACTTTCCATTTAAGGGCGTTGCCATCTTGGTCTAAATCAACACCTGTTAAAACCATAGCATGTGTCATTAAACTTTCACTATAATCCAAACGTCCTGCCTTATCCTGGCTCAATTGAATATCCATAGCCTTGTCAAAGTCATAGGTATCTAAAGCCATAATCCCTTTTTGACGATCTGATAGTTGCCCTACATCACAGCCAAACCAAACTGATTCACCAGCTTGCATTTGCTTAATGGCAAGGTCTTTAAAACGGTCCATCTCCACATTGAGATAACGCACTGGTCGACTACCGACAACATTACCTAACATATCAACCGTATAAGATTTTCCGTATGGCTTATCTGTCGTTGGTGCATTAATAACAGAAACATAATCTGATAAGCTTAGACCAACGTATTTTTTATAAAAATCTTGAGGCGTGATTTCTTTTTCGGTGCGATAGTTATCCTCTTTATCACGATAAGCAAAGTCAAAATGACGTGGTGGTAATCCAAGATTCATGGCAAGGAAATTGAAAATTTCTTGAAGTAATTCTTCTTTTTTAGCAAGAAGACTTTCTTTTGAAGCGCCACTTGCTATCACATCACGCAGAATTTGAGCATCTTGACGTAAGAGTTTATTTAGAAATTGATTGAGCTCTCGGCTATTACTTGACGACACTGACTCTGGATAAACAGATTTAGGAACAACGCCATATTTTTCAAAAAGTGCCACAACCATATCCCACTGACCACCATCTTGTTGTGGGGTATCTAAAAGGAATTTAACCTTACGACTAGTCAACTCTTGATCTGCTGTGAGAATAACTTGCTCCATAAACCAGTTGGATTTTTCATATTTATCCCAAAAGAAGGTGTGAGCTTGTGATAATTCAAAATTCTCCAATTTAAATTCTGAGATGAGCTTATGACGAAAAGTATTCAAAGCCGCAAACATCCAGCAACGACCTGAAGCTTTCTGGTTGGACACCTTATCTTTGGTTAAATCAATAGAAAATACAAAATCATTAGCAATTTGACTTTGTCTAGTTTCTAAGGATTTTAGCAAACCATTATGGGTGACGGCATTTTCAATAGCTTGATATTTAGCATTTGATTGATAATTGACATAAAGTTTGTCTGTAAATGTTTCTGTAATTCCTGACATTATTGTCCTCCAAAAGTTAAGATAAGGCTAGCTTTTTACCTTTTGAGCTTTGATAGTAAGCTCTTAAAAGTCTATACCTCTCTATTATATCCCTATAGTAAAATTCTGCAAGTAAAAAAAGTTAGGCACGCCTAACTTTTTTGAACAATCGCTTCTCTAAACGCTTATTTCCAAAACTGATCAAAAACAGTAATAGGAAGGTGACGCTTATGCTGTCCTTTTCGCCACCAAGTTTCAATGGTTTCTTGAGCTTTTTTAGCAATAACTTTTCCTTCTAGGTAATCATCAATCTCTTGATAAGTCACTCCTAAAGCCACTTCATCAGCTAAACCAGGTTTACTGTCTTCTAAATCAGCGGCTGGAATTTTCTCATATAAGGATGGATCAGCTTTTAATTCTTGTAACAAAGCTTTTCCTTGTCTTTTATTTAATCTGAATAAGGGTAAAATATCAGCGCCTCCATCACCAAATTTGGTAAAAAAGCCTGTAATATTTTCGGCAGCGTGATCTGTTCCAATAACTGCACCAGCTTCTTGTCCTGCCACAGCGTATTGGCTAATCATGCGTTGACGTGCCTTGATATTGCCTTTATTGAAATCCGAAATGTCACAACCAGCTTCAGCCAATGCTTTAACTTGTCCGTCCACAGCTGCCTTAATATTAATGGTTAAAGACTGGTCAGGCTTGATAAAAGCTAAAGCTTTTTGAGCATCCGCCTCATCAGCTTGAATACCATAAGGTAAGCGAATCGCAATAAATCGATAAGATTGATCACCTGTTTCTGAACGCAATTCCTCAATAGCCATTTGAGCTAACTTACCTGCTAAGGTTGAGTCTTGACCACCTGAAATACCTAGGACATAGGACTTTAAAAAGGGATGCTTCAACATGTAAGCTTTTAGAAAATCAATCGATCGACGAATTTCTACTTTAGGATCATTGACAGCTTGGACGCCTAATTGCTTGATAATATCATCTTGTAAGGTCATTTAAAATCACTCTTTCCTTGCGCTTCTTTACGAATTTGATCAATGAGATTCATTTTATTTTGCCAGACATCCAGTGCCAAATCGACAGGATAGTCCTGTGGATTTAGCAAACGTTTATACTCATCCCAAAGCTTATCAAAGGCTTGACGCGCATAGGTTTTAATCTCTTTCAGACTTGGTAAGTCATAAACCAATTGCCCTTTATCAAATATAGTGATTAAGAGTGGCACCGCATCAAAATCAGTTGCTTTTTTATTGATATAAGTATAGGTTGGATGGAACATCTCAATTTCAGTTAGTTTATTGACATCAATATCTGTAAAGGTGATATAATCTCCTTCTGATTTACCTTTTTCACGACTTGTAATACGCCAAACTTGTTTCTTACCTGGTGTAGACACTTTTTCGGCATTATTAGAAAGCTTGATGGTATCATGCATTTTACCATCTTCTCTTTCTATAGAAACAATCTTATAGACTGCTCCTAAGGCAGGTTGGTCATAGGCCGTGATTAATTTGGTTCCTACACCCCATACATCAATTTTAGCCTTTTGCATTTTTAAGCTAAGAATGGTGCTTTCATCTAAATCATTAGAAGCATAAATTTTAGCATTAGGAAATCCTGCATCATCTAGTTGCTGACGGACTTTTTTAGAAAGGTAAGCCAAGTCACCCGAATCTAAACGAACGCCTAAGAAATTAATCTTATCTCCCATTTCCTTAGCTACTTTAATCGCCGTTGGTACACCCACCTTAAGCGTATCATAAGTGTCTACCAAAAAGACACAATCTTTATGAGTGCTGGCATAGGCCTTAAAGGCGTCGTAATCATTACCATAAGCTTGAACTAGCGCGTGTGCATGTGTTCCAGATACAGGAATGTCAAATAATTTGCCAGCCCTCACATTACTTGTGGCATCAGCACCACCAATGACAGCCGCACGCGTGCCCCAAATGGCAGCATCCATTTCTTGAGCACGACGTGTCCCAAATTCTAAAAGTGGCTCATCCTCAATAACAGAACGAATGCGAGCAGCTTTTGTTGCGATAAGGGTTTGGAAATTGACTATATTTAATAGGGCTGTTTCCACCAACTGACATTGTCCAAGAGGACCTTCGACCTGAACAATGGGCTCATTAGCAAATACCAGCTCTCCTTCACGTACCGAACGAATAGTCAGCTCAAGCTTTAAGTCTTTTAAGTAGGCCAAAAAATCGCTCTTATAGCCTAAATCTTTCAAGTAAGCTAAATCTGTATCTGAAAAGGTTAAGTGTTTAAGGTAGTCAACCATGCGTTGCAAGCCTGCAAAAACGGCGTAGCCATTATCAAATGGTTCTTTACGGAAATAAACTTCAAACACGGCATGACGATTATGAATACCTTGTTCAAAATAGACTTGCATCATATTGATTTGATATAAGTCAGCATGGAGTGTTAAACTGTCATCTGAATACATATAGAGGTGACTCCTTTTGATTAGAGATTATTGTTACTATTATAACATATTTTCTTTTTGCCACGATTAGTCTTGACCTGAAATCCTCATAACAGTACACAAAAAATACTTGAGAAAAACTCAAGTATTTTGAGGATTATTTTTTAAATTTCCAGTTGCTGTAAATTCCAAAAATCAAGATCCAAATACTTGCCCCAACAGCACCGATAAAGGTAGAATCTTGTAAGAATAAAGAGATAAAAACAAAAGCAAAGAAAGCTAAAGTTAATGGTGTCGTCACTTTATACTTAGGCATTAAGTAACCATCTGCCATAAAATCACTTGACTGGCGATACTTCCAGTGTGCAATCATAGTCAAAGCATAAATAGCAATATAAACCCCTGATGAGGAAGCTGTAATTAAGGAGAAAGCATCTGAGACACCTGGTAAAATATTAATTAAGGCTGATATTCCCACTACAACTGCCGAAACAATAATGGCTTGACTAGGCACGCCTTGACGAGATAGCGTATTGATTTTAAGCTTATTCGTTAAAGCATTTGGTGTTTCATTATCAATTTGATACAGATGACGTCCTGTTGAATACAAGGTTGAATTCAAGGCTGATGCTGCAGATGTTAAAACTACAAAGTTAATCAAGGCAGCTGCCCATTTAATGCCAATCAATTTGAAGACCATAACAAAAGGTGATTCATCTTCTGGTAATTGATGCCAAGGAACAATCGCCATAATAGAAATCAGAGCACCAACATAGAAAATCACAATACGAGTCGGAATTTCTTGAATAGCTTTAGGAAGAACTTTTCTCGGATTAGCGGTTTCTGAAGTGGTAATTCCGACAAATTCAATAGCTTGGTAAGCAAAGAAAACCATTTGGAAAGCCATAAAGAACTGCAATGTCCCATTTGGGAACATAGAGAAATGACATAAAGAACTGCAATGTCCCATTTGGGAACATAGAGAAATGATCAAAAATATTTGACAAGCTAGCATGTCCAGTATGCGTCTCAAAACCTGTCAAAACCATAAAGATAGCTGTTGCAATTAGAGCAAGGATAGCAACAATTTTAATCATGGCAAACCAAAACTCTGTCTCACCAAAGACTCGAACAGCGATAAGGTTGATTGAACTTAATAAGACTAAAAAGACCAATTGAATCAGCCAAGAAGGCCAAGTAGGAAACCAAAATTGAACATAGGAACCAACGGCAGTAATTTCAGCCATTCCAATAAAAATTAAGGATATCCAATAAGATAAACCTGAAAAGTACCCCCAACCTGGACCGATATATTTGGTAATAAAGTTAATAAAAGTATGCTGATCAGGATCAAAATAAAGCATTTCTCCAATGGCACGCATCATCATAAACATGAAGGCACCTGTAATCATATAAACAAAAATAATAGATGGTCCTGTTAAGGCAATTGAGCGACCTGCTCCTAAGAAAAGACCCGTACCAATCGTTCCTGCAATGGCAATCAACTGGACGTGTCGATTTTCTAACCCCCTAACCATTCCATTTTCTAATTCTTGATTGTCTTTTTTTCTTCTTTAGACATCTTAAGCTCCATTCACTAAAAATCTTCCCTATTATACCCTTTTTTCAGAAAATTTTCAATATTTATCTTAGTTCAAATTAAAGAAAAAGTCAGCACGCAAGTTGTCAAGTCAAGTGCAACCAGTTCATAGATAACTAGAGTTCCAGATGTTAAGCTGTTCGGGATAGCTCAAACAGGAATTTTGAGGATTGATATTGAAGAAGTCGTCTTGGGCGCTCATTGATGGCAGTAATATAATTGTCAAGTTCTTCAGAGGTTAGTGGATTAAGTGAGACTCCTTTAGGGACATATTCTCTGAGGAGGCCATTGAAGTTCTCGTTTTTTCCTCTCTCATGTGAAGAATAGGGATGTGCAAAGTAAACTTCAACAGCTTCTAAGTTTGAGAGTAAACTAAACTCAGAACCATTATCCGCTGTGATGGATGCAATAGGATACTGACTGATGAGATGCGTGACAACTCGGTTAATGGTTTGGGACTGCTTGTCTTCTAGCTTAACTCCTAGTGCATAGCGTGTCTGGCGCTCTACCAAAGTCAACATAACAGCTTCACCTTTGGTTTTCTTGCCGAGAACCAAATCAATCTCCCAATGCCCAAATTCAGAACGATCATTAATATATTCTGGACGTTCTTCGATAGATTTACCTAAAGTCTTCTTATTCGTCTTCATGACTTTCTTAGAACGTTTTCTGATACTAACCATCTTAGGCAAATCGATTGGTTTAATAGCTAATACCCCCTCTTTGATATAACGATAAATCGTTTTGGTAGAGGGGACGACTTCTTCAGGATGGTTCACTTTGTAAGTCTGAACAAAACTATCCACACTATGGAGACGAATGTTAGCCGTCAAGGCAGATTCTAATTGTTCAATGAACCTAGCGGAGCAGTCATTCAACTTGAGATAAGAACTCTTTTGACGATTGGTTTCATAGACACGTTGCCCACTATCAGCGAAATAGGCGTTGAAGAAGGTTTGTTTTCCATTCTTATCCTTTACCTGTTCTACTGAACCACGTTTTATTTCTCGGCAGATTGTAGAACGGTGACGACCCAAGAGTCGAGCAATCTCAGCGGGTTTCTTTCCCATTTTAAGATAAGCAGCAATTTCACCCCGTTCTGTGGCTGAAAGATGAGAATAGGATGATTTTCTGGTAGAATTAATGTTGGACATGTTCATCTGCTTTCCATACTGAATTGGGGAATTCTAGTATATCAGACGAACATGTCTTTTTTGTTGCACTTCATTTTACAACGCGGGGAAAAAGTCAGCAACTAAAGAGTTGCTGACTTAAGCTCTATTATGAAGGAAGATTTTCCAAATAATGGTAAACCCCTTGTCCTGCAATGGCACCATCGCCCACTGCAGTCGTGATTTGGCGAAGATCTTTTTGGCGAACGTCACCAATGGCAAAAATTCCTGGACAACTAGTACGCATGTGATCATCGGTTTCAATCCAACCCTCTTGATTCGTAATCCCTAAGTCAGCCACCATACTTGTCACTGGTATCATACCAACGTAGATAAAGACACCACCAAAGTCGTGCTCACTGACTTCTTGATTTTTGACATTCTCAATGACAACAGATGAGACCTTAATGTCGTTACCTTTGATTTCTTTGACGACTGAATCCCAGATAAAGTCGACCTTATCATTGGCAAAAGCACGGTCTTGTAGGATTTTTTGAGCGCGCAATTGATCACGACGGTGTACTACAGTGACTTTTTTAGCAAATTGGGTCAGATAAATAGCTTCTTCAACTGCCGAATCTCCCCCACCCACAACAAGCAACTCTTGATTGCGGAAAAAAGCGCCATCACAAACCGCGCAGTAAGAAACCCCGCGACTGGTATACTCTTCTTCACCTGGAGCACCTAAGAGTCGGTATTTTGCCCCTGTAGCAATAATGACAGTCTTGGTGTCGTAGCTTTGGTCTTCTGTCAAAATGCGCTTAAAGTCACCGTGATCTTCGACTTTGTGCACAATACCGTAAATGTTTTCAACCTTAAATTTTTCTAAAGGCTCAAACATTTTCATGGATAGTTCTGGCCCAGTTATATTGTCATAACCTGGGTAATTTTCTATTTCAGAGGTATTATTCATTTGGCCTCCTGGGGCGCCTTGTTCGATAATACCTACACGTAAGTTACTTCTAGCAGCATATAGGGCAGCTGTCATTCCAGCAGGCCCTGAGCCGATAATTAACGTATCAAACATTCTGTTAGACTCCTTTATCAAGTTTCGTGCCATCATTGTAGCAATCTGCTTAGCTTATTGCAATCATTATGCTTTCAATACAACAAGTATACTCATGTAAGCAAAAGAGAGGATGGGAATCGTTAAAATAGCAATCATAATCATCTCATAAAGAAAGGATTGTCTTTCACTAATGGTTTTATCTTGTTTTGTTTTTGCTCGCCACACTATCCAAAGCAAACAAACCACTAGCATTGTAACAGTTGCTAGTAATAACCCTTTCAGATAAAGACTAAAAATTTCAATAAGCATGGTTTCACCTCATTAAGGTCTTTTTTTCTGAGCTCTTATCAGACGAAAAAGGATAAGAAAAGCCCAGGAATTCCTAGACCTTTTTATTATATCAAAAGAAACCCATTATAGGTATGTTTTTGAGTAGCTTGCAAAAAATTCTTTGGTTCGCTCTTCTTTAGGTGATTTGAAGAGCTCTTTTGGAGACCCTTCTTCTAAAATCTTACCTTGATCTAAGAAAAGAACTTTATCAGCCACTTGATACACAAAATTCATATCATGGCTTACTAAAACCATGGTTTGACCGGCCTTGGCTGCATTAGCAATAGAGCGCTCCACTTCACCAACAAGCTCAGGATCTAAAGCAGAGGTAGGTTCATCCAAAAGTAGCACATCTGGTTTCATGGCAAGTGCTCTAGCTATCGCTACCCTTTGTTTTTGCCCACCTGATAAATGTCTAGGGTAGTGATTTTCTCGATCTGCTAAACCAACCTTAGCCAATTCTTCTTTGGCTAGACGAGTCGCTTCCTGGTCAGATAATTTTTTGACAACCTTTAAGCCTTCTTTTACGTTTTCTAAAGCTGTGCGCCGTTCAAACAAATTGAATTGTTGAAAGACCATGGCTAATTTGCGTCTTAGCTTGAGAATTTCTTCTTGACTAATGCTTTCAAAATTGACGGAAAAATCATCTATAGCGATAGTTCCAGAATCTGGCTCTTCTAGATAGTTCATACTCCTTAAGAAAGTGGATTTTCCAGCTCCAGAAGCACCTACTAAGGCAATTACTTGACCTTTTTCAATATCTAAATCAATATGGTCTAGCACTTTTTGTCCAGAAAAAACCTTGCTTAAATTTCTTATGGTAATCATTAGCGCAACTCTCCCATCTCTTTTTGAGCAGAATAAACTGGTGATTTAATGGCCATCTTGTTTTCAATGAGACGACCAGCCTGCTCAATCATAATACTAATAGCCCAATAAACTAAAGCGACTGAGATGTAACGTTCAAAATAGCGATAATCCGATCCACCTAGAATTTGAGCCTGTGCAAACATTTCTACAATACCTGCATTAAAGGCTAAGGACGTTCCTTTAGTTAGTCCAATCAATCCATTAATGAGAGTCGGTGTCGCTATTACTGCAGCATTTGGAATGATCACCCTCTTATAAATCTGTAAAGTAGTCATCCCTAGACTCTTAGCCGCTTCGATTTCCCCTGAAGATACAGACTGAATAGCTGCTCGAATGGTTTCACTGGCATAGGCTGCTTCATTAAAGGCAAAAGCTGTGATAGCAAAAACAGAAGCCGGGATAGCATTGATATTCCATTGAAAACCATAGGTTTGATTGAGGTATTTTAAGAGTAAGGGAATGCCATAATAGGTCAGCATCAACTGCACAAGTATAGGGGTGCCTCTCAAAAAGCTAACCAAAACAGCTTGAATCGGATAAAGGATTTTAACTTTATTAATCTTGACAATAGCAAATAACAAAGCCAAAAGAAGACCTAAAAAAGCACCTGCAACAGTTAAGCCAAGTGTCACTGGCAAACGTTCAATTAATTTTGGAATTGCGTCTAAAACGGCATACCAGCTAAATAGTTTCCCTTTGGGAACAGAAGAAATGAGGTGGTCATACCAGGACCAACCACTGGTCAAAAAAATTGATGACATTTAGTTTCCCTTCAAAATCAGTTATTCTAATATTCTAACATTCCTATAGTAGCCTGTAAAATAAGAAATCTGTATAAGCGCAATAAGGAAAACCTATCACTGGATAGGATAGGCTTCTCTCTTATTTAAGCTGTGAGACAAAATCGCCATCAAAAAAGCGTTGACTCAATTTTTTCAAACGTCCTGAACCTTGTAAGACCTTTAAGCGTTTGTTGACAAACTGTTGCAATTCTTTGCCTTTGGCATCATCAGTGAAGATGAAATATTCTAAACCATCCTTATCATCTCCTACTTTTTCTTTTAAAGGAGTTACCTTTAAATCAAATCCTTGATCTTTAATAGCTGTTTTTAAGGAAATAGCATCATAAAATAGGAAGTCCAATTGATTATTTTCAAGCATTTGCAATCGTTGTGTAAAAGGCGTTGAACCTGAAGCATAAGAGACGGCAATTGGTTTTTTATCAGGATTTTCTTGATTCCATTTTTCCAAAACCTGCATGTAATTAGCGCCTGACATGCCTTGTGTTTTTTTACCTGATAAATCATCTAGGCCTTTAAAGGATTTATTGCCATTTGTTGCAATAGCAAAATTTGATTTTGAGATAGGACGAGAAAATAAGTATTTCGAAGCTCTTTCTTGGCTATAGCCAAAATCATTGGCTGCGATTTGATAGCGATCTGCATCTACCCCTGACAAGATAGAGGGGAAGGCAACCGTTTCAAACTTTAATTTGTATTTTTTTGATTTTCTAAAGACTTCTTTTAAAACCTCAATATCATAACCCGTGTATTTTTCACCCTCTTTATAGGTAAAAGGCTTTGTCGCAGAATCAGTAGCTACCACAACCACTTCTGGACTTTTAGTCATAACCGTGGTCACTGAGACTAGTGATAGCAAAAACAGGCTCGTTGTTAGTAAAATCCTTAAGAGTTTATCATTCTTTATCATCTATATTTCCCCCATACTCCTTAGCATAGATTCATTCTAACAAAATCTGACAATGATGACTAATATTAATTCTTTATCAATGCAATAGAAAAATGATATCAAGTTTTTTAAAACAGATAATTTCCAAATAGTATAATTTTTCAAGAAGGGGACAACTCTGATTTTCAAAAGTACTACTAATTAGTCTAAAATTATTGGTTTCATTCAAATTTTATATGACTTTCTTCCACAAATGTCCTGTTGATTTATTCATTTTTATGTAATATAATTAATAAGAAGGAGGTTTTCTATGAAGAAATTAGTTTTGATGCCACTAGTTTTACTAATCACCACATTATCGTTAACAACTAAAGTCATCGATTCAACCGACTATTCTGACCTCAATCAAAAAGAAATCTTACTTCTCATTGAACAGAAAAAACAAATCACGCCTACTTATCACACCAATAGAACAATCAATAAAATGATTATCCAATTAAATCAGCTCAAAGAAGATGGCATACTGACGGAAGATTATCTGATGGATTATATTTTTGCCAGTAAGAATGCTTTTCTTTCCAAAAATGCGAGAATCATAGCTGATCCTGATGGAGGCTACTGGTCCTGCCAAGAAGGTTCCGAAGGTGACGGTAGTGTCAAATTAGATTCAAACGGTGTCCCTGAATTAAATCTCTTCAGTGCCGAGGCAACTAGTGTGGGAGAGCTTCAAGAAGCTGTTTTAGCATGGTACCAATCACAGCCATAGTTTAGCATAAAGAAAAAAGGTTAAGGGACTCACGTATCCCTTAACCTTTTTAGCTATTATAGCTAATATTAAAAACTTTGTTTTTTAGCTTTACGGTCAGCTCTACCTTTAGCGCGGTTTTCCGCACGACGCTCTTTACGACGCTTCTCATCCACAGCCCACTGGATTTTTTTCTTATAACCAGGTTTAACTTTTTTCTTTTTCTTTTTAACCAAGCCAATCATCTCAGTGTCTAGCTTTTGATAAGCTTTTTCACGATTTTGACGACGATCACGGTCATAAGTATCTTGGAATTCTCCATCTTTAAGGACTTTAGGGGTAAAGGAAATACCTAACTTTTCTAGTTCCTTAATATCAGAATCATCACTAGGTTGATAAAGGGTGATAGCCGTACCTGACATGCCATTTCGACCTGTTCGACCCACACGATGAACAAAGAATGACAAGTCTTGGGGAATGGCGTCATTAATAACATGACTGACCCCTTCAATATCAATCCCACGCGCTGCCAAGTCTGTCGCTACAATGTACTCAAAATCAAGTTTTTTAACCTGATTCATAATACGTTTACGTTCTCTAGGTGGCACTCCTCCGTGAATTTTAGCCACTTTTAAACCATTGGCCACTAAATAAGCATGAAGATCATCAGCCCGTTCTTTAGTATTGACAAAGAGCATGGCCAAATAAGGTTGCATGGTTTTTAGGATTTCTAAAATCTGACCATTTTTATCGCGACCTTTGGTAGACACTAACCAGTTATCAATAGTATCAGCGATAACAGTCTCTGTCTTAATTTGCTCAATCAAAGGATTGTTCAGGTATTTTTTCAAGAAAGGTTGCAACTTTTGTGGGATGGTTGCCGAGAAGACTAAGATTTGAACAGCTTTTGGCAATGATGAAGCAATCTTATCGACAGTATCCAAAAATCCCATGTCCATTGTCATATCGGCTTCATCAACAACAAAAGTACTAGCTTTATGAATGGCTAAATCACCTGATTTCACTAAGTCATAGATCCGACCTGGAGTACCAATAACGATATGTGGTTGGCTGACTTTTAATTTCTCAATTTGACGTAATTTATCAGTCCCACCAACGTAATTTACCAAACGAATATCCTTTGGAGAATGCTTAGCGATTTGCTTGCTGGCTTCAAAAATTTGAGTGGCTAATTCCCTACTTGGAGCAGTGATAACGACTTGAACATCCTCTTTGTCTTCATCTAGCTTTTCAAAAATAGGCAACAAAAAAGTGTGCGTCTTACCAGATCCCGTCTTGGATTCACCGACTAAATCTCTACCTGAACCAACTACTGGGATTAGGCGTTTTTGAACTTCTGTAGGTTCTTTAAACCCAATTTCATCCAGTGCTTCCTGAATATAGGCTTTAAATTGATAATCTTTAAATGACATGTTTTACCTCGTTTTCCTTCATCATATTATACCATTAAACGCTTAGACAAGCAAAAAGGGTACCTAAGCACCCTTTTGTTTCTTACCAGTAAAGACATAAGAGAACAAGTAAGCTTGCTAAAGCACCTAGCCCCCATAAGAAAGCGTCGACCTTCCACTCAGACCAAGCGTTTGATCGTCCAGTTAAACCACCTAATTCCAAGTGATGATGGAAAGGTGTCATTCTAAAAATACGTCGACCTTCCCCATACTTTTTCTTAGTGTATTTAAAATAAGAGACCTGAAGCATCACTGAACTGGTTTCTAATACATAAACAATACCAATAATCAGTAGTGTCCATTCTTGACGAAGCGCAATGGAAATAACAGCCAACATGGCACCTAAAGCAAGACTTCCCACATCCCCCATAAATACCTTTGCTGGTTTATGGTTGAAGATAAAGAAGCCAAGCAAAGAGCCAATTGTAGCTCCTATAATCAACAAGAGATCAAACTGCCCCTGAACAAAAGCAATGATAGCATAAGCCATTAAACTAATCACGACTGAAATAGAAGCCAAACCATCAATACCATCTGTCAGATTAACGGCATTGGAAAAGCCAACAATCCAAAAGAGGACAAAAAGTAGGTAAAAGACGCCCAAATGTAAGGAATACCCAAACACATTAATGGCTTCAATTCCACTTGGTTTGACATGTAGAACATAAAAGATGAAACCGCCTAATATTTGCAAGGCTAATTTTTGTTTAGCTGTCAAACCTTCATTAACTTGCTTAAATATTTTTAAAAAATCATCAAAAAAGCCAATGAAACCATAAATAAGAACAACAGATAAGACGCCTGAAATCAAACCAAAACTATCTCCACTAGGAAAGGCAATTAAGGACATTAAAAAGGCAACAAGTGATGCAACAAGAAGAAATACTGTTCCTCCCATTGTAGGTGTTCCAGCCTTAGCTAGGTGCTGCTTGACATCCTCATGCATTTGTTGTCCACCAATTTTTTTCAATTGGTAGAACTTAATAAAATGAGGCATGGCAAAAGCAGTCAGCATAAGGGCTATGAAGCCTGCTATAAGGGTTAAAAACATGTTACTCTCCTAAAGTTATTGTGATTTTTTTGATTTTTTTAAGTGATTTTCCAACGTCAATGCTCTGCTTAATCACTCGACCCTTTTCTGAGCCTTTGTAATGAACTTCAATACCAGTCCATTTACTAAACTTAGCGACGTTTGCTTTTGTCCAACCAAACATATCCGGTAAATCGGCAAAATGATCGGTTAAAATAAGGATTTGCTGATTTTCTGTTAACTTACTTTTAGCGTTTTTAGACATTTTCGTCACTTTTTTACCTGTTCCAAGAACCACTGGTTGAACGAGATTTCGTCTCAACTCATTAGCTGCAATTCCTGGCGCCTGTCCAGTGAAATCCTCTAAGCTATAAAGTCCTGAGGCTTTTTCCTCTGTCACAACAGGTTTTGTTAAGGTATCTTTCATTAAGTAAGCTTCTTCTAGAACCGGATTGACCAACATATTCCAGTCTATAGGTGAAAAGTGCTCGGGCTGTTTCATGGTCACATACATCAAAAAGTCCGGTTCATCTGCTGGAACTATGGCTACAACAGAGTAGACATAATTAGTCAATCCACCCTCTTCATACCCACTACCATCTTCTTTGGCAATCTGAGCTGTCCCTGACTTAACGGCAACAGGTAAATTTCCTACCTGAATAATTGGACCAGTTGATCTGGAGTAAAGGGTTCCAAACACAGGGTCTGTACCGACATCAATCATGTAATTGCGTGTTTCACTAGCCGCTTTTTTAGACACTGGTTTTCCAACAATTTCTTTATCAGCTCTTCTAAAGCGTCCCGTATTAGGATCGTAAATTTGACTGATAAACTGTGGCTCTAGCATCTCACCATCATTAGAGATGGCTGTAAAAGCTCTAAGCATCTGAATTTGTGTCGCTGAAATACCTTGTCCAAAGGCACTCATAGCCTGGGTAACGGTATTATCAGATGGAAAAATCCCTACCTCTTCTCCGCCCATTCCAATACGAGTAGGAGAAGCAAAGCCAAAACGTTTCAAATAATTGAGCCATTTATCATTTCCCATTTTTTGCTCTAGCTTTGTCATCCCCACGTTACTTGAGTGAGAAAAACCTTGAGCATAGGTCATGTATTGGCCTGTTGAAATCCCTTCGTTAATATCCCAGTCTTGAATAGTAACGTCCGCAATAGTCAATCCATTAGCATTACTAAAAGTATCGTTTGGTTTAAAGATTTTATCATCAATTGCAGAAGCCAAGGTCATCACCTTCATGGTAGAACCTGGCTCAAAAGGGTTTTGATTAAGAATGTTTCGCCAAACGTAGTCAGAATTTTTCAATCCATCTAAAGTATCGGCATTATAGGTGGGTCTTTGTGTCGTGGCTAAAATTTCACCAGTCTTGGCATTGACCAAAGTGGCACTAGCCAATTTTCCTTTAGCTTTTGCTTGGAGAAGATCCATCTGTGTCTCCAAGAAAGTTTGGATAGGTTCAGACAAGGTCGTGTAGACATCCTTACCATCTTTAGGTTTCTTGACAGTTTTACCAGTTCCTAAAAGCTTAACACCATTTTTATCTTTTTCATAGGTAATGATACCATCTTGTCCAGCTAATATGGTATTTAAAGAAGCTTCTAGGCCTGATTTACCTTCTAGACTTTTAGTGCCTTTTTTTTCATCTTCCACAAGAGAAGCTAGGCCAATAAATTCGGAAGCAAAAACACCGTTAGGATACATTCGTCCCGGGCTAGGAGTGAAACCTATTCCTTTGATGTTTGCTTTTTCCATAGCACGCTGGATAGCTGACATGGTGCTATAAGAAATACCGGAACCTGAAGTACCAAATGAAACCTGATAAAGACCCTTTTGATGCAATTGCTTGAGCACATCTTTCTTTTTCATGCCCAAATGTTCTTTTAAGATGTCAGCTACCGTATTAAACTGCGAAGACTGAACATAGAGCTTCTCTCCTGTTGCAGAAACAAACGTCTTCGTTAAGACCGCGTAAATACTATAGGTTGTTGAATCAACTGCAATGGCTGTGCCATTACGGTCATATATGGTTCCTCGCTTTGCCTGAACAGGTACGGTTACCTGATAAACCTTTTTGGCCCCATCTGAGAGGTTAACTCCAAATTTTTGATCCGTACCAATAATAATCATAAAATTAATGATAAAGATAAAAAACATAAAGATGGTAAGCAACATCATATTTTGCCCTACTCTAACTCGGTTTTGAATAGGTGTTCTACGGTCTCTTACTACATAATCTAAAAAGTTTTTCTGTAATTTCTTCATGGATTAATCGACTTTCTTGATATTCTCATTATGATTCTCTAAGCCGGCTTTTCCAGCAATATCCACAATCCGATCCCGACGTGTCAATTCATTCACTTCTTGTCTTGCATTATTTAGTTCTGTTTTTTTATCTGAAATCTGACTATTTAAACCTGTGATATTTTGCTGAAGCTGCAATTTACGACTTTGTAAGTAAATAATACTAACAGCCATGGTAATTGCTGTGATAATAATGGTAGCATAAAAAGCTTTCTCAATTCTGGAGAAAGTTCTTATTCTTTTTTGAAGGGCATTTGAAACTGCCTGGGTTCTTTTTTCATTAGTCATAAGCTTATTTCCGAACTTTTTTGGCCACTCGTAATTTAGCCGAATGAGCTCTATTATTATGTTGTAGCTCTTCTTGGCTTGGTAAAATAGGTTTACGAGACACTAATTCAAATTTTGGTTTTAAGTCTTCTGGAATAAAAGGAATTCCTTTAGGAACATCGACACTACTTGCCTCTTTAAAGAGCTGCTTGGTCAATCGATCCTCTAGAGAATGGAAAGTAATCACCGAAATACGGCCATCTACAGAAAGCAAGTCCATGGCTTCTTGAATAGATTCTTCAGCAGCACCCAGTTCATCATTGACCTCGATGCGAATTGCTTGAAAGATTTGCTTAGCTGGATGCCCTTTTTTCTTTAATTCTTTGGCAGGCTTTGCTGACTTGATTAACTCCGCTAATTCGGTTGTGGTCTCAATTGGCTTAACGGCTCTCGCTTGCTCAATTTTACGAGCAATTTGTTTTGAAAACTTGTCTTCCCCATATCTAAAGAAGATACGCACCAAATCATTAAACTCATAATGATTGACAACTTCATAAGCTGTTAAATCAGCCTGGCGGTCCATCCTCATATCCAAAGGAGCGTCTTGCTTGTAAGAAAAACCACGTTCTCTTTCATCTAATTGGGGACTGGATACCCCTAGGTCATACAAAATTCCATCAATCTCGGTAACACCATGTAAGGCTAAAGCTTCTCTAAGATGTCTAAAGTTAGACTTAATAAAGGTCACTTGTCCTTTTTGAATATAAGTCTCTAAACTAACTTGTGCATTATCAATAGCTGTTTGATCTTGATCAAAGCAATACAAATGCCCTTTATCATTTAGTTGAGATAATAAATAAGCTGAGTGGCCTGAGCCGCCAAGGGTTGCATCTACGTAGATGCCGTCTGGCTTAATATCAAGCATGTCAACTGTTTCGTGAAGGAGTACCGTTACGTGATGAAATTCTTTTGTCATAATTTTTATTGTACCATACTTCAAATGGTTTATAAATGAAAAAGTAAGAGAAAGGGGTTTCAAGTCCTAGCTTCTACCCTTTTTCTTACTTGATTACTTGATTGAGGTTAACTCTCGTTTAGAGATTGTCTAAGAGATAAAATAGCAGTCTCTAAAAGGGACATCTCTTCTATCAAATGATTTGTTTCTTTAATAACACGCCAATCTGTCCAAGGATTATCTCCCCAAATGTCCCAGATGCGATCATGAGTCGTGCCTGAACTGCCTGAAAATAGGGAGAGACCTACATCTGATAGCTCCTTTTGACAGCGTTCAACATCAACTCTTAAAGCCTCAAGATCTGTATTAAGCTGACGAATTTTTTGACGTTTTATCCAACTCACCAAAAAATCACCTGCAAGAAAGTCAAAAATTCCCCAATTTTTAACCTTTTTTAATTGCTCCTGAATCCCTCTTGTCGCTTTTAATAAGTCTTCCAATGTTTGAAGAGCTTCTTGTCGGTCTAACTTATCAGTCATTTGACACCTCCTACTGCTTACTCTCTAACTTGGCCGTTTCCAGTGATGTAATACTTATTGCTGGTTAGGGCTTCTAAGCCCATAGGTCCACGCGCATGCATTTTTTGAGTCGAAATACCAATCTCTGCTCCTAAGCCAAAGACAAAGCCATCTGTAAAGCGAGTTGAGGCATTCACATAAACAGCAGCTGCATCAACGCGATCCTGAAAGGTCTCAGCTGAAATGATATTAGTTGTGATAATAGCCTCAGAATGATGACTAGTAAATCGATTAATCCAGTTGATAGCTTCTTCAAGTGAAGAGACAACCTTGACAGACATGATATAATCTAAAAATTCTGTGGCAAAATCTGTTTCAGTAGCTGGAACAGCCTCCTTAAAGAGGGCTAAGGATTTTGCATCAGCACGCCATTCGACCTTTTGAACCTTTTTAATAGCTTCTTCTAATCGTGGGATAAAGGTCTCAGCAATCGCTTCGTGGATAATCAGACTTTCAGCTGCATTACAAACACTTGGTCTTTGGGTTTTGGCATTAATGACAATCTTAAGAGACATGTCTAAATCAGCTTCTTTGTCAACGTAGATATGAACATTGCCAACACCCGTTTCAATAACAGGAACTTTAGCTTTTTCTTTAACCGTTTGAATTAAACGCGCGCCACCACGTGGAATAAGCACATCGACAAAGTCCGTGGCCTGCATTAATTCCTCAGCTACTGCATGGGAGGGACCCTCCACTAACTGCACCATATCGGGATTGAGACCGGATTTCGTAAGACAGTGACGAATCACCTCAACCAAAGCCATATTAGAATGAAGGGCATCACGTCCACCTCTTAAAATAATGGCATTATTGGTTTTAAAAGCTAAACTAAAAGCATCTACCGAGACATTCGGACGGCTCTCAAAAATCATGGCAATGACTCCTAAAGGCACACGCTTTTGAGTGATTTTCAAACCTTCTAGATTGGTGTAACCTTTGATGACTTGCCCGATAGGATCCTCCAAATCAGCCACTTGTCTGACCCCTTCTGCTATTGCTTGAATGCGATTGTCAGTCAAGCGCAAGCGATCCACCATAACCTCTGAAATACCATGGTAACTGGCAAGTTCCAAATCTTTACTATTTTCCCTTAACAGAAAAGGAATTTGCTCAACTAGCTCCGTGGCCAGTGCTTTTAAGACCTTATTTTTAGCAGCAGTGGCTAAAAGCGCCAAGTCTAAACTGGCAGCTTTAGCACGCTTTCCCATATCTTGAATATTAGTCATGACTTTCCTCTTTGTTTTCTTTAAACCACGTTCCAATCTTTTCACCTTCTAAAACCCTTAAAATATCGCGAGGATTCGCTCCATTCATTAAAACCATTTGGCTTTTGGCTTCAAAAATCATTTGAGCCGATTGAACTTTACTCATCATTCCACCAGTTCCGAACTTGCTACCTGCTCCACCTGCAGAAGCTAGAATCTCTTCTGTAATACAAGTCACCTGTTCTCTTAACTTAGCATCTTCATAGATGGTTGGATTTTTATCAAAAAGGCCATCGATATCAGAGAGCATGATTAATAAATCACCCTGGGTGATACGAGCCACAATGGCTGATAAGCGATCATTGTCACCAAACTTAGTCGAATGATCCATCTCATCAATACTAACCGCATCGTTTTCGTTAACAATAGGGACAATCCCCAAACTCAGTAGACTTTCAAAGGCATTGGTAACATTTTTTAAACTCTCTGGGAAAATCACCACATCACGGGTTAATAAAATCTGAGATACTCGCGTTTGATAATGAGAAAAAATCTGGGAGTAGAGACTCATCATAGCTACCTGACCGACGCTGGAAACGGCCTGTTGCTTAGCTAACTGACTTGGCCTTTTATCCATTTTGAGGATATCAAGTCCAAAACCCATAGCTCCTGAGGAGACTAAGATGACTTCTTTTCCTTTATTCATCAAGCTTGAAATCACAAAAGCCAGTTGATCAATTTTTTCTAAGTTAATTTTACCCGTTGGCAACACCAAAGAGCTGGTTCCAATTTTTATTACTAGTCGTTTAACATCTTCAAATTCTCGTTTCATCATAACAAAATTATAGCATAAAAGAAGAAGAGACAGAAGCCGCGTGATGAGCAAAAAGACTGGATAAATTATTTCCAGTCTTTTTTGATTATTTTTTATCACTTGCTTTAGAGCCTATCAAAGCTTTTCCAAAAACTCTTAGACAGATAAATTTGACTCGCTAAGAGACCTAGTCCAATTAGAATGGCTAAAATGCTATCGATGACCAAAGCTTGTCCAGACACTCTTGATAAGATAACAGCTACAACAATGACAACAGCTCCCAGTAAAATATTACCAAACATCAACCCCATAGTATACCATTGGCCACTGCCTCGGGTGAACAACTGGGTCATATCTTGCCATTTCAAATCTAATAGCTTGTAATCACGACGGTACATGAATTGTCCTTGGACAATCACAACCAAAGCAAAACCAAGTAAAAACGATAAGGTCAAGATGGGATCTAGTTTTAAGACAAAGAAGCCTAAAACGGTATACAAAATCAGAGGAACAATCAATTGAAGAGTCACCAATAAACGGTATTTCCCAATCAAAAAGGCTTTTAAGGAGATGGGAAGGCTCTTAATAAAGATGAAATTGTCTTTTTCCAAAGAAATCCCAACCCCTACAAAAGTCGTTGGCAAAGCACACATACTTCCAAGTAAACCACCCATTAGCATCATAATGCCAAAATAATCTGCACTAAACATCCCTTTTAAATCCGCACCCGAGGTTAAACTTAGTGTGATAAAAATAAAGACATAGAGTAATGGCATTAAGAAAGTCTGGGTTAATAAGGTGGCGTTTTGCAAGGTTAACAAATGATGCTTGCATAGCAATTGTGCTAGATTCTTATTTTGATATGCCTTAAGAACACCTTTTTTAGCTGGTTTTTCCTTCTCAGAAGGTTTTGTATAGAGCACTTCTTTGTAATAGGATGGCATAATCTGTTTGATGATTCCAAAAATCAGAAGGGCCACTAAGAGTAAAGGCAACCAAAAATTAAGAATTGCTTCCATCGCTAAAGGTGCCTTGACCACATCATAAAAGCCTCTAAAGTAAGGTATAGGGTCTCTGTCAGAAAAGGCCTCTTGCATACTAAGGCGCTTAGTATTAGAAAAATTAAGATATAAAATCAATCCAAAGGCACCAAAAGTTGACACAAACATTAAAGCAGTTGAAATGAGCTTACGTTTACGGCTTCTTAAGATGATTTTTCCAATCCATGCATTTTAAATAAAGAGCAAAAGCATTAGCACTTACTAGCAAGATGAAAAAGAGAAGTAAGGCTAAAGGAATGGCTAGCACATTTCCTAACATCTGCCAAAAGGCAATGATAAAAAGAGAGATTAAGGGAACAAGAAAGACACTTTCCATCCCTAAAGAGGAGATAATCTTTGCTATATAAAGTTCTTCTGATTTTATCGGCAGATGAACATAGAGTTTGACATCATTACTCTCATAAAAGATGGTATACATAGACGTAAAGGCAGTAATAGTTGCCATAACAAAGAAAGTAGCAATATAAAAAGAGAAAAGACCTGGAAAGTGATTAAAGTCTATCCCGATAAACATCGAAATATAAATGACTGAAAAAAGCAATATCAGGAATGCTTGTTGGCGCAACATGCTTTTATAGGCTTTAAAATTTTCTTTAGGATGTTTAGCTTGCTTCCTTTTAATAGCTGTCAGGGTTTGAGGATTTGAATACAGGATATTAATTTTGATTAACTCCCAAATAGTAGACCAATTCATCTCTTTACTCCTCTACTTGTGATTTACGACCAGCCAACTCTAAGTAAATCGTTTCTAAATCTTTATCAGGATGATGAGCTTTTAAGTCGTTAATGGTACCTACAAAAATGAGCTTACCTTTTTTAAGGATTCCAATACGATCACATAATTGTTCCGCCACGGATAAGACATGGGTTGAAAACAAGACTGTATGGCCCTTTGCTGCATGTTCTTTCATCATTTCTTTTAAGTCAAAAGAAGCTTGTGGGTCTAAACCTGTTAAAGGCTCATCTAAAATCCAAATATTAGGATTTGAAATAAGTGCTCCAATAACAATCACTTTTTGACGCATACCATGTGAAAAACTATCAATAGTTTGATCGATTTCTCCTCTTAACTCAAATAATTGGGTTAAATGGTCAATCCGTTCTTTTGTACCTTCTTCACTCACCCCGTATATTTTAGCTAAGAAATGCCAATATTCATTGGCGGTTAGGTTTAAGAAAATATCAGGAGAGTCTGGCACATAACCAATTTGTTTTTTGATGGCATCACGATTGTCTTCTAACAACTGCCCATCCACATAAACCTCTCCATAACTAGCTTCAATGATAGAAGTCAATATACTAATAGTTGTGGTTTTCCCGGCACCATTATGACCAATAAGACCAAATATTTCGCCATCTTTTATGGTCAGATTTAAATTGCTAAGGGCTTCTTTTTCCCCATAAATTTTCGATACTTGTTTAAATTCTATCATCACAACACCTTTACCTTTTTGATGAGTCCTAACAGCTGATGCTTCAGTGTTTTGCCATATAATCTTCTAATCCTTTTTTAAATTGACAAAGCGATTTAGGCAATAAGAGATCGTTTATAGCTAAATAATGGTTAATTTTTCGATTCAGTTCTTCTGCAACTAGCAAGGGATTATTGTCTTTCATCAACTTGTTAGAAGCTGATAAAAATAATATTGACAATTGAGGATTTTCGCGATTTTCAGGAAAATCATAAGCCTGTTTAATCAGATCGTATAAGCGCTTCATAGCTTTTTCCATAAAACCTCCCTTCTCATTTGTACCTTTACACTAATACAATTGTTAGTTACATAATAAGCTTTATCGCCCAATTTGTCAATAGATTTACCAATAAGTCTTCTTTAAGAAAGTCTGATAAGAACCTCTTTTAAAGACAAAAAGAAAGAGTCCTTGACTCTTTCTTAATCGATTATTATGAATTAAAGTGAACGGTACAATGACAAAGCATTTGCCACAGTGAATCCATATTCTTCAAAAATGCGGTTGCCTGGTGCTGAAGCTCCCCAGGTATCAATTGTTAGGGTTGCGCCGTTGAGGCCAACATATTTTGCCCAACCAAAGCTTGAACCTGCTTCAATGGCCATACGTTTGGTGATTGCTGCTGGAAGAATTTCCTCTTTGTAAGCAGCTTCTTGCTCATCAAAGATATTTTGTGACGGCATAGAAACGACACGAACAAAGACACCTTCTTTTTCAAGAGCTGCTTGTGTATCAAGAGCTAATTTGACTTCTGAACCAGTTGCAATCAAGATACCATCAAGTTCACCTTTAGCTTCAGAAAGAATATAAGCACCTTTATTAATCCCTTCTGCAGATAATTCCTTAGTCCCTTCTAGAACTGGAAGATTCTGACGCGTTAAGACAAGCATGGTTGGACGGTTAGTTTCTGCCAAGGCACGTTTCCATGCGGCATTTGTTTCATTGCCATCGGCTGGACGAATGACATTCAAATTAGGCATTGAACGAACACTTGCTAGCTGTTCAACTGGCTCATGGGTAGGACCATCTTCACCAACTGCAATAGAGTCATGAGTCATGACATAAACGGTTGGTAAGCTTTGAAGTGCTGCCATACGTACTGCTGGTAAGAGGTAGTTTGAAAAGACAAAGAAGGTACCACCATAGACGCGTGTCCCACCATGAAGAGCAATCCCGTTCATGGCTGCTGCCATAGCAAATTCACGAACACCAAACCAAATGTTACGTCCTTCATATTGTCCAGGTTGGAAATCTTTTTCAGCTTTTACCATAGTATTGTTAGAAGCTGACAAGTCAGCAGAACCACCCCAGAATGAGGCTACTTGTTCAGAAATTTGTTGAATAGCTTGTTGGCTTGACACACGGCTAGCTACTGATGACCCTAAATCATGAGCTGCTAGCTCTACTTCAAAAGCCTCATTCGCAAAAGCTGCCTTATATTCTGCTGCTAATTCTGGATACTCAGCTTCATATTTAGCAAAAAGCTCATTCCAAGCAGACTCCGCTTTTTCACCACGCGCTTGAAGTCCTTGTGCAAATCGCTCAGTCACTTCTGTTGGCACTTCAAAGTCTTCATGTGTCCATTGGTAAGCTTTCTTAGCAAATGTAATGCCTTCTGCACCAAGTGGAACTCCGTGAACAGCAGATGTTCCTTGCTTTTCAGCACCAAATCCAATAATCGTTTTAACTTCGATGATGGTTGGTTTTTCTGTTTCAGCTTTAGCTTCTTGGATTGCTTTTTCAATTGCTTCTAAATCATTACCATCTTCCACTAAAAGGTGTTGCCAACCGTAAGCTTCAAAACGGCCTTTAACATCTTCTGTGAAGGCCATAGAGGTTGGACCATCAAGTGAAATATCATTTGAATCATATAGCAAGACCAATTTGCCAAGTTTTAAATGGCCTGCCATGCTGGCAGCTTCTTGACTGACACCTTCCATTAAATCCCCATCACCATTAAGGGCATAGGTATAATGGTCTACAATATCAAAACCAGGTTTATTAAATTTAGCTGCTAAATGAGCTTCTGCCATTGCCATACCCACAGCGTTAGCAATCCCTTGTCCTAAAGGACCTGTAGTTGCTTCAACACCATCAGTGTGATTAACTTCTGGGTGTCCAGGTGTTTTAGATCCCCATTGACGGAAGTTTTTCAAATCATCAATAGACAAGTCATAACCAGCTAAGTGAAGTAAGCTATAAAGCATAGCACTTCCATGTCCTGCTGATAAAATAAAGCGGTCTCTGTTTGACCAATTACGGCTTGTTTTTGGATTGATGTTCATCAAATGGTTCCATAACACATAAGCCATCGGCGCTGCTCCCATTGGTAAACCGGGATGCCCAGAGTTTGCTGCTTGAATAGCATCCATAGATAGGGTGCGGACAGTATTGACTGCCAACTGGTCAACTGCATCAAATGTCATAAGTAAAACCTTTCTGTTTTTTACAACTAAAATTATCGTTTGCTAGTGTCTATTGTAACATAATTTAGGAACGATATTTAAGAAAGTCCGTTAAAGACAAGAAAATCTTTGTCTTTAGAGATACAAGTGAGTTAAAGCAAGCTTAGCTACTAAGAGCTAAGCTTTTTGGCTTATTTTTTGAAAGAGGCCCAATCTTCCATAAAGGTTTTGATTTCGTTAGTTGTTAATGGGTGCTGTGTCATTTTAGCAAACAAAGGATCTGGGATAGTAGCAATGTGTGCTCCTAGCTGTGCTACTGCCTCAACATGTGCTGTTGTGCGGATGCTTGCTGCAATGATTTCTGATTGGAAATCATACAAATCAATGACGTTACGCAATTCGCTGATTAACTGGTAAGGATCCGTTCCAATATCTTCAAGACGTCCAATAAATGGACTGATGTAGGTTGCTCCTGCTTTCATAGCCATTAACCCTTGACTAACCGTAAAGATTAAGGTCACATTGGTCTTAATCCCTTCTTTAGAAAGAATGTTAGTAGCTTTTAACCCTTCTGTTGTCATTGGAATTTTCACCACGACATTGTCATGCCATTTGGCAATTTCTCTTGCTTCTTCAACCATTTCATCGGCACTCAGAGCTGTTACTTCCGCACTCACTGGTCCATCAACGATTTCACAGATTTCCTTAATAACCGTTTCAAAATCTCGTCCTTCACGGGAAATAATACTTGGGTTTGTTGTTACACCATCAACCACACCAAGTTCATTAATAGTTCTAATAGCGGCTACGTTTGCTGTATCTAAGAAAAATTTCATCTTGTTTCCTCCAATGTATGTTTATAAAATAATAACGAAAACTAATATTAACTCTCGGCAAGCCTCTAATACTTATTATAGATTGCCTGTCTATAATAATAAAGACCAAGTATCACACACCTAAGTGTTCAAAAATAGACCAAGCCAAGTCCTTATGATGTTAGCCATCTTGGCTTATTTTTTCCTGCCACAAGGTCTTTAAAAACTGTTCTAGCTGTCTCAGATCAAAAGCTCCCACTTCTTCTTTTAGTTGATAAGTAGGAAGAGAGTAAGCATCTAACTTTCTTTTATTAGTGATTACCCCATCCACTACTTGATTGTCCTCATAAGGGATAAAAATAAAATTTTGATTATGTTTCAAGAAACGCTTGATTCTTAATTCTAAAATCGCATTTTCTGCCCTTTGTGAGACTAAGTCAAGTCCAATGGCCAAAGGCGGATGATGTTTTTCAAGAGAGAAAATCAGTAATTCCAAAAAATGATAAGATAAGTAAGCTAAAAAATCGCCACTAACAGCTGATGGCTTATTAGTTACCAATAGCAGTCGGTTAATCAGAACTTGCATCTGTTCTTTTTTATCATCCGCTAAAAGAGCATATAAACTAGCCACTTCTTTTTTACCAGTAACCACTAAACCTTGAAAAAAGTAAGACCTGGCAAAAAGCATTCCTAAGCCATAAATAATATCTTCCTTGGTCTGACTGGCAATCATCTCGGCTTGCTTCAAAAGCCATAGCGACTCTGAAATATGTTCCGCAATCGGTCCTCCAAAACCAAACACATGAGACATGGTTGAAACAGGAAGAACAGGATAAGTAATTAAAAAGACAAATAAACTTTCAGCTTCAAAATCGTCAAATTCAAGGGCGTAACGACCAAAATAATGGCGTAAAGCTTTCTTTAATTTTTGAAAAAAGAAATTATCTTTGATAAAAGCCTTAGTTACATCATCTGGCAATTGCTTCTCTCTTTTAAATAAGAAACGTATCTGAGATATGGAAAACCATAGCGACAGCTGGTCCACCTGTTCTGACCTTAGGCTCTTACCCGTAATATATTCTGCTAAACCTGCTAGATGACTGTGGTCCATTCCTCTAAAAAAGGCTTGAATTTGCTCCTTAGTCATGCTCTGACTTAATAGCTCGTAGTAAAAGTAACGCCAAGATAGTTCAGAACCCACTTGTTTCCCCTGTGAGATGGATAAACCAAACTCAGCCAATAAGCGATTCAAATAAGCTAATTGCCTATTCAAAGTAGCCTCACTAATCATCAGTGTTTCTGCTAAAGAAGGGATTGTGAAGTGCTCCTTAGTTAAAAGGTAAACTAAGATTTGAAAAGGCAACACTTTTCTGTACAACATTTATAAAGTGCTTTTTTCTTTAAGCAATTAATCTCCATGTCATGGGTGTCTGGTAGTTGAGACTGCCATGAATGCGATGGTAATTCCACCAGTGCACATAATCTTTCGTTTTAAGGATTAATTCTTCCAGTGACTGAAAGGTTTCTTGATGAATAAATTCAATTTTGAAAGCGCGATAGGTGCTCTCAGCTACCGCATTGTCATAGGGACAGCCTGCTTGGCTTAGAGAACGATTGATTCCAAAAGCTTCCAACATGTCATCAATCAGCTGATTATCAAACTCCTTCCCACGATCAGAATGGAAGATCTTGACCTTGGTCAGAGCGTAAGGGATGCTCTGAATCGCTTGTTTAACCAATTCGGCGGTCTTATGCCAACCAACTGACAAACCGATGATTTCACGATTGAAGAGATCAATAATCAAGCAAACATAAGCCCAGCTATTACCGACACGAACGTAGGTTAAGTCTGTTACTAAAGCATTTAGAGGCTTTTCTTGATGAAATTGTCTGGCTAAGTGATTAGGAATAGCTGCCACATTCTTCCCTTTTGAATGTGGCTTGAAGGCTGCTTTCTGATAAACGGATACTAAGTTGAGTTTGTGCATGATGCGACGAATCCGACGACGAGACAGCTGGATGCCTTCATTTTCCAAACATTTCTTGATTTTCCTAGCCCCGTATCTGGCCTTACTTTCGAGAAAAATAGCTTTGATATTTTCTTCAAGTTCCGCTTCAGAGACTGGTTTAACAGCCTTGTAGTAATAGCTAGAACGAGGAATGTTCAACCAACGACACATGGCTGAAATGCTATATTTGTCTTTATTAGCAGTGATTACTTCTCTTTTCGTGCCATAATCACCGCCGCTTGCTTTAGGATATCTAACTGCATTTCGAGTTCTTTATTACGCTTTCGGAGTTCAATCAGTTCACGCTGCTCATCTGTAAGATTATCAATAGTTTTAAAGGAACCAGTTGTTTTAGCCTGACGTACCCACTTATCGAAGGTTGATGGGGTTAACTCATATTCTTTGATAAGCTCACTTCGTTTCATCCCTGCATTGTGAAGGTCAACGATTTGTTGCTTAAAGTCATCGGTGAAGTGGCGACGTATTTTTCTAGACATAATATTCTCCTATTTTCTTTAGTGTAGAACACTTTATAAATTCTGTCTAGTTTAGTGTAACCTATTCATTTTGATAAGAAAGAGAATCTTCAAGTAGAAGGGATTGGATGCTGGTCCAGCTAAGGTAAGTAGACATTTCCAAATACAAAGAATCCTCATCACTGCTGAGACAAGCAACTATCTCCTTATCTTTGAATAAGTGATTAAGCTGATCAATGTACTTGATTAAGGTTACCTTAGACAACTTGAGCTGAGTCATTAAGTCTTTGAGAGCTAATCCGTTTTTTACCTTATGAAGGGAACGCATCATCTGATATTGAGCACTTCGATCTTTGGTCATTAAGTGATCTATCTTCATAAGCTAGCCCTCTTTTCAAAAAGTTGAATAGCTGCTTGATGTAAGTGAAAGGCTAAGGGACAGTCGTCTAAGGAAAAGATAAAATCTTGAGAGGCCAAGTCTTGATCTTTTAGCTGACTGAATATAGCTTGTGATAGCTGATTGGTTAGTAACAGATGGTTTTCTTTTGACAAAAGCTGTGCCCCAAGCAAAGTACCGTCTGATTTTTTCGCAATCAATTTAATCCGTAGAGGGGAATCAAAAGACTCAGACAGTTGTGATTGGTAAGTCACTGAATAAACCTTATCGTAAAATGAGGCTTCTTCAACAGTCAATCCCACGCGTGAACGAAAATAGCCAAAATGATGTGCTCCAACCAAGCGACTGTGGCTGATTTTAGGAACAGAAATGCCAGACAAATGATAAGCAAGAGCCTGACCCGTCTTAATAGCATGACTAATAAGAGGGAAGTAATAAGTGCTATCTAGGACAGTCAGAGGACTAGCAATCAAATCACCTATGGCATAAATGTCTGGATCACTGGTTTGAAAATGGTCATTAACTATGACCGTGCGATCTAACGAACACTCCACTTGATCTGACAAAAGATCACTGGTCGGTCTAAAATTAATGGCTAGAAAAACCAAATCTCCTTGCCAGCTATAGCTATCACCAGTCTCCACTCTTAATTGCCCATTGTCTGTTTCCACAATAGCTTTGACCCTTTGATTGGTAATCAAATGGATACCACATTCATTGATGGCATCAAGCAAAGGTTCTACCATGTCTTGATCACTTTGATAGGAATCCACTTGATCAGCTGCTTCAATGAGCGTAACCTCTTTACCAATCCGACTCAGACTATCAGCCATATCTAGTCCAATGAGCCCAGCTCCAATTACCAAAACCTTCTGAGCGTCTTGCACAAGCTTATGGGCAGCTATACTATCCTTAAAGGACTTAGTCGTTAGAACTTGCGGGTGGTTGGATCCCTTAATCACAGAAGACTGACCGTGGGACCCCATAGCACAAACTAAAGAATCATAAGCAATCAGCTGTTTTTGACCGTGATCATCTATGACAGTAACTTGCTTTAAGTGATTATCTATCCTTGTCACCTGACCCAACAGATAAGAAAGAGGCGGATAATTGGAATTAAGAGTCGAAGCCCAATGAGCTTCTTTTAGATTGGTGATATCTTGCCGGTAAAGCTTATTGAGCCCATTTGGTAAATAGTCTGTCTGGGGACTTTGGTCAATGACAATTAAGTCCACATCGTATCTTAAGTCTCTGATTTTTTCAGCACAGGCTCTTCCGGCAAAAGAAGCGCCGATAATAACAATTTTTGTCTTCTTATCCTTCATAGTCTTTATTATAACAATCACTCTTCAAAAATGAAAGCGTTTAAAAAGAGTTTGAGGCAAATTGTCCCAAACTCTCTCATGACTGTCATTGATTAAGCTATTACCCCAAAAAAAATGATAGCTAGAGCAGCTCCAAGTAAGGGACCGATAACTGGAATCCAAGCATAAGACCAGTCAGAATCCCCTTTATGTTTAAGAGGTAACATGGCATGTAATAAGCGTGGACCGAAGTCTCGAGCAGGATTAATGGCGTAGCCGGTTGTTCCTCCTAAAGAAAGACCAATTCCAATCACTACCATCCCAACACTTAGTGTCCCTAGTCCCATGGGCATATCATAAAGTCCAAAGGATAAAATGGCTAAGACTAGCACAAAGGTTCCCAAAACTTCACTGATAAAATTGGCAAAGGTGTCCTTCAAGGCTGACCCCGTTGCAAAAGTAGCTAAAATATCAGCAGGATTATCTGAGGTATTGTAGTGAGGTCTAAATTGCAAATACACTAGCAATGAACCAAGCATGGCACCTAAAACCTGTACAAGACTGTAAAGGGCTGCCTGTAGCCAAGTAATATCTCCTTTTAAGGCAAAGGCAAAGCTAACAGCAGGATTAAGATGTGCAGGTGCTATTTTACCAGAGATAAAGGCTGCAATAGCCACAGCAATTCCCCAACCCATGGTAATAACAATCCATCCTGAGTTATGATTTTTCGTTTTTGGCAATACGACACCTGCCACAACACCATTCCCCATAAGAACTAAAAGGGCTGTTCCTAAAAACTCTCCAAAAAGGTCCATTTGTATCTCCTATTATCTTTCTTTTAAGGCTTCTAAATCATTTTCTTTTAAGGCTTCTAAATCATTTTCTTTTAAGTTTTGATTAAGCTGAGCAGCCATGACTTCTTTTTCTTGACGAGACCAGTTGAAGTGTCTTGCCATTTCATCAATGACTGGTACTATCATTGCTTCAAGACTATCGCGCATAAAGAGCATGTGATTGGTTCGTCTCAAGAAGAAATCAGTCGGACTGAGAGTCATTTCATAATCCATAGCATAATGAAGAGATAAGGTCTCACTGAGACTCAGACCTTCTGCCGCCTTAATCTGACGTGTCAATGCAAAGACTTTTGGCGCGTTAGAGCCATACAAATTAGCTAGATAGCGAGCATCATCAATAGATAAACCATTCAAAGTACCTAATTGAGCATAAGCTTCAATTTCCGTATCCACATTAGCCGGATTGATCTCTCCTCCAGAAACAGGATAGGTTTTAGAATTGATTAACTTAAAGGATTTGCCAAATTCTTCTTTTAAGATCGTGATAATGGTTTCCATGGCACCCTGAGCCATTTTACGGTAGTCCGTTATTTTACCACCTGCCAAAGTTAACAAACCATTGTCATCTCTTTCAAAACTTGATCCACGAGATACTGCTGAGGGGTCTAAGGCTTTCTCAGAGGTGCTAGCTTCGACATGCTTGATAGCATCTTCCACGTCCTCACGTTTTTTATCATGATTGAGATAAGCCTGAACAGTTTCGACTAAGTGATCAAAACTGCTGTTGCTAAGTTTACCGCTATTTCCACCATTATAATCTGAAGCGCTGTTTCCTGATAAGAGTGGACGTAAGCCAGCCCAGCTACTTTCAATATCATCTATGGTCAGCTTTGCTTTTGGAAAACGTCTGCTAACAATTTCAAGCAAGTAATCCACATCTTCTTGGGTCACTTGTGGATGCTCTAAGTCACCATCATAGTCAGTATCTGTGGTCCCAAAATAAGTCTTTTCTTCACGAGGAAGGACAAAAACCATTCGTCCATCACCCAGTCCTGTATCAATATAAACGGGTTGAGAAACATTCAATTTGTGACGATCAACAACTAAGTGGACACCTTTTGTCGGACGTAATGCCTTGATTTGTTCTCCTTTATTAGAAAAGTTGCGAACTGTATCGCTCCAAGGTCCCGTGGTATTAATGACCAAATGCGCTTTAATGTGAATAAGCTCATCTGTTAGTAAATCTCTGGCAACAAGTCCCTCAATCTTACCATTCTCATCAAAAAGAAAATCTTCTGCTTTGACGTGACTAGCAATTAAGGCACCATCTCGGTTAGCTCGTTTGATGTTTTCGATAACTAATCTGGCATCATTATTTCGGAAGTCTAAGTAGACACCACCTCCAAGCAAGCCCTCTTCTTGCAAATCTGGTTGGCGTTTCAAGACCTCTTCTTTACTTAAAAGCTTGTTGGCAGCCGAGGTATTTGTAACACCTGCTAATAAGTCATACAAATCCATAGCTACTTTTAATCGAAACATGCTAAAGATGCTGCTTTCTTCATCATAGACTGGCAAAAGCATAGGATCTGGTTTTGGAATATGAGGCGCAATCTGTTGAACCACAGCACGCTCAGAAACCGTATCCGAAACCACCTCCACATCAAATTGTTTTAAATAGCGCAGACCCCCATGGACTAGTTTGGTTGAACGGCTTGACGTGCCTTGGGCAAAATCTTGCATTTCAATCAAACCGATGTCTAGACCACTAGCGGCAGCTTGAAGGGCAACTCCAGCCCCTGTAATCCCGCCACCAATGACTAACAAGTCTACGGTTCTTTCTTGCATTTTTTGGAGTGCTAAACGTCTTGTCTCTTTTGAAAATTCCATCTTTTCCTCCTCTTATTCTGCCTCTTGGGTAAAGACTTGAGTCGCTTTTACTGCACGCTTCCAGCCCTTGTATAATTTCTCTTTACGAGATTCGTTCATACTAGCTTTAAAGAGCTGACCAGTAGCATTCAATTCTTTAAGAGAGTCTAAATCTTGCCAATAACCTACTGCTAAACCTGCTAAGAAGGCTGCACCTAAAGCTGTGGTTTCTAAGTTCTTAGCACGCGCAATGTCTTTTCCTAGGATATCTGCTTGGAATTGCATCAAGAGGCTATTCATGGCAGCACCGCCATCCACGCGCAACTGTTGAATATCAATCCCAGAATCAATTTGCATGGTATCAATAACATCACGCACCTGATAAGCGATAGACTGCAAGGTCGCTTTAACAAAATCTTCCTTACTTGTCCCACGTGTCAATCCAAAGACAGAACCCCTAGCATCAGAATCCCAATAAGGAGCGCCCAAACCAGTGAAAGCTGGCACCACATAGATCTCATCATCACTTGTTGAAGCCAAAGCTAAGGCTTCAGACTCACTTGAAGACTCTATCATACGAAGACCATCTCGAAGCCACTGGATAGCACTTCCAGCAATGAAAATAGATCCTTCTAAAGCATAATAAACCTTACCGTTAATCCCATAGCCAATGGTTGTTAGAAGATTATTTTGAGATAACTGAACTTCTTCTCCTGTATTCATAATAATGAAAGAACCTGTGCCATAGGTATTTTTAACCATACCTGGCTCAAAAGCTAACTGTCCAAACAAGGCCGCTTGCTGGTCTCCAGCCATTCCTGAAATTGGCACTTCCCCACCATAAAAATGGAAGGCAGCTGTTTTGCCGTAGACTTCAGAGTTTGATTTAACCTCTGGAAGCATGGCCTTTGGAATATTTAAGAGCTCTAAAATCTCATCATCCCACGTTAAGTCTTTAATGTTATAGAGCATGGTACGAGCCGCATTGGAATAATCAGTCACATGGACTGCCCCATCTGTTAGTTTCCATACTAACCAGGTATCAATTGTTCCAAAGAGCAACTCCCCTTTTTCGGCTCTTTCTTGGGCACCAGGGATATGATCTAAAATCCATCTAATTTTTGTGGCTGAAAAATAAGCGTCAATAACAAGACCAGTTTTTTGATGAAAGAGCTCTGTATGTCCTTCGTGTTTCAAACGCTCAGCAATAGGGGCTGTTTGACGTGATTGCCACACAATAGCATTATAAATAGGCATACCTGTTTTTTTATCCCAAACCACTGTGGTCTCACGTTGATTGGTAATCCCGATTGCTTCAATTTGGCTTGGCTTGATGCTAGACTCAATAAAAGCACCTGCAATAACAGACTGAACTGAATTCCAAATTTGATTGGCATTGTGCTCTACCCAACCTGCTTGAGGGAATATCTGGGGAAATTCTTTTTGACTACTACTGATTTGCTCTCCCTTTTTATTAAAGATAATCGCACGAGAACTCGTTGTCCCCTGATCAATTGCCATGATGTACTTTTCTTCTGTCATGCCTATTCCTCCTAAAAGTAAGCGTTTTCTTTTTATGTTTCTATTATAACCAAAAAAATTGAAAAAGTATTATCATAAATTTTAGACTTGACTAAATTTCCTGATAAGATAACCATAAAAACTAAAAAACGGGGGAAATCCCCCGTTTCTTCTAGTCATTAATTGGTTCAGATGATTTTTCAAGAATATCACCTGAAGTGGCATCAATGGTATAACTGTATTCTTTATCTTCGTGATCAAATTCCACATCATAGACCATCATGCCATCGTCATTATCCTGTTTGATGTTAAGCATTTTGGCATCTGCTTCAGCTACAGAAGCATCTTTCAAAGCAATCGATCTTGCTTCTTCTTCTGAAACTTTAGCTTTTTTAGTTTTGTCCATTTGAACATTTGATTGTTTCTGAGTAGTGACTTAATCATCTTTATCCATGTCACATGCCCCTAAACTTAGTAAAGAGAGGCTTGCTATGGCGAACATTGAGAGTTTTTTTAGTGTCATACTTACTATCTTCTTTCTTTAATTTCTTCTATTATAACTTAAAAATTAAATTTTTTCTAATATTTGAATTGCCCTCCCCTTTGACACATCTCTACCTATAATTTTAAAAGCTCTATTTTTCTAGAGATATGCATTAGAAAATAGAACTAACTCTAAAAGGGCTTGTCTTGTGAACAAGAAAAAAGCCTCACTCGGAGGCTCTTAAGAATCATGACTTTGGATCGTCTAACGAACGTCCATGCAATCCTTTTTCTCTTTGAATTTGTTTTAGTTTCTCAGGAGTTAAGTCATTTCCGGCTTCATCCACTATCTTGATACCCTCAATATGATGTCTAACCGAACGACGATAACCTTCAATATACTCTTCACGCAGTTTAGCTTGTTCAACCTTTTCTGGTCCTGTCAGCCCAACTGTTTTTTTCTTTTTTGCTAGCTCGTTGATACGAGCAATTTTTTTAGGATCCATACACCACAGTCTAAAGTTAGGTCAGCATTTAAGAAAAGGCTAAATCAAATCACTTCAGCTTTTCTTCTATTGCTATTTTCCCTAACTCTTCCTTTCTAAAAGTTACAAATCAAGCAGAGACTTCTCTCATTTGTTATTTGGTATTTAATTGGTTAAATGCTGCTAAGTGGTTGGCTTTAGAAACCAATTTCGCTAAGATAGCTAATCGATTTTCTTTGAGCGCTTGGTCTTCAACCATGACCATGGTATTGTCAAAGAAGTTGTTAATAACAGAACTTAGCTCAAAAACTTGCTCAAACTTTTGAGCGGCTGAGCCATTTAAGTTTAAAGTTTCAGCTACTTGTGCCAAGGCTTTTTCTTCATCATTCTCAAACAAGGCAGAATTGACGTCAACAGAAGGATTTGCTTTTTCAGCCAAATTAAAGGCACGTGATAAGGATTCTACCGCTTCTTTATAACCAGCTTCTTGACTAGCCTTAAGAAGAGCTTGAGCCATTTCAAGCATCTCAGGAACCACACGATTCGATCCAGCTAAGACAGCTTGACGAATGTCTTTTGGAATACCGTTGCCCATCATCTTGTCTATACGCGCATCAATAAAGGTCATAACATCTGCTTTGTTAGCATAATTTAAACTCTCAAAATCCAATTGGTAAAGGCGGTCGATCAACTCATTCATGGCAATCTTCCATCCGAAGGCTTCCAAAATACGAACAATCCCTTGGGTTGCACGACGAAGGGCATAAGGGTCATTTGAACCACTTGGAATCAAACCAACCGAGAAGAAGGACAAGAGGGTGTCTAACTTATCGGCAAGAGCAAGAAGAGCACCAACTTTTGTTTCTGGAAGAGCTCCTTCTGCAGCATTTGGAAGGTAATGCTCACGAATAGCGATCGCTACAGCAGCCTCTTCACCAGCTAAGAGAGCATACTTTTCACCCATAATCCCTTGCAATTCATCAAATTCACCCACCATACCAGTTAAGAGGTCAAACTTATAAAGTTGGGCAGCACGATCAAGGGCACTTTTTTCTGCTTCTGATAAACCAGCTTGATCAGCCAAGTCATTAGCGATAACTCTACTACGGTCCATATGCTCAGAAAGTGATCCAATTTTTTCATGGAAAGTGACTTGAGATAGTTTAGCCACTAAATCAGCAATCTCTAATTTTTGGTCTTCACGCCAGAAGAATTCACCATCTTCCAAACGAGCCACCAAGACTTTCTCATTTCCTTTGACCACGTTATCAATATGTTCTGCATTTCCGTTACGTACAGAAATAAAGTTTGGCATCAGGTTGCCTGCTTGATCACGCACGACAAAGTAACGTTGATGGTTTTTCATAGAGGTTACTAAGACTTCTTCTGGAACATCAAGGTATTTGTCCTCAAAACTTCCCATGAAGGCTGTTGGGTATTCTACCAGATTCAAAACTTCGTTAAGAAGATCTGCATCAATACCCACTTGAACCTTTTTCTCTGCTTCGATTGCCTTAATTTGCTCAACAATCATGTCTTGACGTTCTTTAGCATCAGCGATGACAAACTGTTCACGCAAATCAGCCTCATAAGAGTCCGCACTAGCAATCTCTGTTTCTTGACCTAAGAAGCGATGGCCTCGACTGATACGACCCGAATGAATGTCAAGAAAGTCCATTTCTAGGGCCTGGTCATCAAGCAATACGGTTAAGGTATGAACCGGACGGATGTACTCAAAAGCATTGTTTGCCCAGTGCATGCTAACTGGGAAAGTCAAGCTAGCTAAAAGTGTCGGAATCCCTTCTAAGACAGCTTCAGTTTCCTGTCCTTCTTCATGTTTTGTCACATAGACATATTCTTCACCTTTGATGTTACGGAATTCAATATCATCAAGAGTTAGGCCTTTACCACGCACAAACCCTTGTGCCGCTTTTGAGAAGTTGCCTTGCGCATCCAAAGCAATCTTTTTAGCTGGACCTTTAAAATCTTCCGTCAAATCTGTCTGTTTGTCTGCCAAACCTGTCACACGAACGGCCAATCGGCGAGGTGTCGAGAAGGTCTGGATTGCCTCAAATGTCAAACGATTGTCTGTCAAAAAGGCAGCCATTTTTTCGCCTAGTTGTTTCTCACTTGAAGTGACTACATAAGCTGGTAATTCTTCAAGACCAAGTTCTACAAGTAATTGTCTAACCATTATTCTGCATCCTCCTTAAGTAGTTCTGCACGAGTAGCTTCATCCAAAAGCGGGAAACCAAGTTTGCGACGTTCTGCCACGAAAGTTTTAGCCACCACACGCGCCAAATTGCGGATACGAGCGATGTAACCTGCTCTCTCTGTTACAGAAACGGCACCACGGGCATCCAACAGGTTGAAGGTATGAGAACATTTCAAAACATAGTCATAAGCTGGATGAACCAAGCCTTCTTCTAAAGCACGACCTGCTTCTTTTTCGAATTTCTCGAAGTTTTCAAGTAGCATATCTTGGTTAGAAATTTCAAAAGAATATTTTGAATGCTCATATTCTGGCTGAAGGAAAATCTCACCATATTTGACACCTGGTGCCCATTCGATATCATAAACTGAATCCACTTCTTGGATGTAAGAAGCCAAACGCTCTAAACCATATGTCACTTCTGCTGTGACAGGTCCTGTTTGCAAACCTCCCACTTGCTGGAAATAGGTGAACTGTGTGATTTCCATACCGTCTAACCAAACTTCCCAACCAAGTCCTGCAGAACCTGTTGACGGGTTTTCCCAGTTATCTTCCACAAAACGAATGTCATGTTCCAAAGGATTAATCCCTAATTTTTCCAAAGACTCTAGATAAAGTTCTTGAATATTGCTTGGAGATGGTTTCATCACCACTTGAAACTGGTGGTGTTGGTAGAGACGATTAGGGTTTTCCCCGTATCGGCCATCAGCTGGACGACGTGATGGCTCCACATAAGCGGCATTCCAAGGTTCTGGTCCGATAGCACGAAGGAAGGTATAAGGACTCATGGTTCCAGCTCCTTTTTCGTTGTCATAAGCCTGCATCAACATGCAACCTTGGTCATTCCAGTATTGTTGTAAAGTCAGGATAATTTCCTGGAAAGTTAATTTTGTACTCATGATGACCCTTCTTTCTTTCTGATGATTTTTGACAGCAAAAGGACTCCCTAAAGAGTAGGTGCCCTGCTAAGAAAACAGAAAAAACCGCTTTCTCAACTCCCATGCCTAAAAAGACACAGGGGCGTCAAAACGCGGTTCCACCCTATTTTATGACTTCGTTCATTTATGACTGTTCTCAAGGAACAAACATGATTTAAGATGACAGCTACTAAAACCATCACCTGAAAGTGCCACAAGCATCTCCATCATTCGGCTCACACCTTCCCGAACTCGCTTAAGATAAAAAGGATACTCTCTTCTTTCTTAGTCCTTATTTTAGCACAAAATCAGAGACTTGTCTAATCTTCTTGCTAGCTTTCACCGTGCTTAGAGCTTGCTTGCTTATGATTTGGAATAATAACTTCAGCTAATAATTTGTTCTCTTCTCTGATTCGTAAGTAAATGACTAAGAGGTAACAAGGGAAAAGAAGCATAGCTGTGATTTGAGCATGACAGAGCAAGACAATACCTAATAGCTCCGGAGCGATATTTAAATAATAGTTAGGGTGCTTGAAGCGTCTAAAGAGCCAGTGATCCACATAAGGATGCTCCTTAGCTAGCATTAACTTAACTGTCCAGAGATCACCTAAGATACGTGTCACTTCAAACAAGACAATGACTGAAACAATCATTAACAGTAAGCCCAGAAAACTCAGCCAATCAAAAGTAATCTGCTTCAAATAAGCTTCAGCTAAAGCAAAAACATAAATCATGATATGCAGTAAGGTTAAAAATTGTGTGTTTTGAACACCAAATTCTTGGCCTCCCTTAGCTAAAATCGCTTTTTCATTTGCCATCGATTTTTTTAAGAAAACTAATCGGATAGCAAACATCGCTATCATGATGATTAAAATACTCACTAGAACTTTCCCTCTCACGTCATCTCTTTTTTTCTTTCACGAAACACTCATAAAAATTATAACCAAGTTATAATTACTTGTCAATTAACTCTAAAAAAGATTTGACGAGGGCATCAAATCTTTTTAAATTAGTAAGCTAATAGCAGAGTTAAGTTTAAAAGTGACTCTGTTGTCAATTCAAGACTTAAGGCTAAAATTCTTTTGTATCTGGATCAGGTATTTCAGACATGCCAGGTAACGTCTTAATCGTTTCGGCATCTTCAGGACTCAAGTTAATATCAAAGAAATCCATGTTTTCTTTGATGCGCTTAGCATTAACTGATTTTGGCAGTGGAATAAAACCTTCATGAGCTGACCAAGCTAGTGCCAATTGAGCCACCGTTTTACCATACTTCTCAGCTAAGGCAATCATTGTCTCATTACCAAAGATTTCGCCTTGACCTAGTGGGCTCCATGCTTCAAGAAGGATCCATGCTTCAAGAAGGATATGACGCTCACGACAGTAATCAATCACTTTTTTTTGGTAACAACCCGGCGCCAACCGAATTTGATTGATAGCTGGCACGATGGTTGCTGTTTTAGCCAGTGCTTCAAGGTGATGAACTAAGAAATTGCTGACACCAATGGTGCGAATCAAACCTTGCTCGACAGCTTCTTCCATATAACGCCAAGCCTCAGCATTTCCTTCTTCCCAACGATCACGAATAGCAGCAGGATTTGGCCAATGAATCAGCTAAAGATCCACATAATCCATCTGCAATCTTTCCAGTGACGCTGCTAAAGCTGCTTTGGCACCCTCATAACTATGACCTGTGTTCCATAGTTTTGTGGTAATAAAGAGCTCTTCACGTGGAATGCCACTATCTCTGATGGCACGACCAATACTTTCTTCATTTTTATATATTCTAGCCGTATCGATATGACGGTAACCTGCTTTTAAAGCTGCGAGGGTAGATTGGTAAGCCTCTTCCCCGTCTTGAGCATTATAAGTTCCAAAACCTAATGCAGGGATTGTCAAACCGTTATTCATTGTAAGATTTTTGATCATTTCTTTCCTCCTTTGATAGGTAATTTTATTGTAACACAAACGCTTTCAAAAATAAAAAAATTGACCAAGTCTAGCTTAGTCAATTTAGTGTGAAGAAAAAGTTTCTATAGGCTACTCTCTTAGCTGCTATCGGACAGCTTAAACAGTCACTCTTCTGGCTGTTTCAGAAAACCAAAGAATCCTATACCTAACTGTCTAAAATGTTGCTAATAAAGGGATTTTAGACATCTTAAAGTATCTCCTTATTCTCTTGGTCTTGGGACATTGGCTTTATCTACAGTTTGAATTTTTCGTGTCATTTGATTAGATAGAATAGACCTTTTGACCATCCAAGAAGGTAGCTACCAATTCTAAGTTATCATCTAAGACAATAAAATCTGCTGCATGACCTGGCTTAATCTGACCACACTGGTCTTCAATCCCCACAGATTTAGCGGGCACATAAGAGCACATGTGAATGGCTTGCGCTGGTGTCGCTAGCCCCCATTCCACCACATTTTTAAGACCATCTTTTAGCTTCAAAATAGAGCCTGCTAAGTTACCGCTGTCTTTTAAGCGGGCTGTTCCATTTTCAACAATAACAGGAAATTCACCTAAAAGGTATTCGCCATCTGCAGAGCCTCCGGCACGCATACAGTCTGTAATCATGGCCACATGGTCATAGCCCTTTTGTTGCATCAAAATATCACAGGCCACTGGTGAAACATGATGGCCATCACAAATCAATTCTGCAAAGGTTCCTGGTAGGTTATAAACAGCACCCACCATTCCAGGTTCACGGTGAGTTAAGCCGCGCATGCCATTGTAAGCATGCACCCAAACGCTTGCTCCAGCTTCCACTGCTTTCTTAGCTTCTGCGTAAGTCCCATTAGAATGGCCTAAAGCTACGGTTACTCCTTCTTTGGTAACTGCTGAGACAAATTCTTGTACCCCTTGACGTTCTGGTGCTAAGGCAATCTTTTTAATCAACCTATTAGCAGCTTTTTGCCAAGCTTCAAACTCATCCAAACGAGGATTTTTCATATAACTAGGGTTTTGAGCCCCTTTGTACTCTTCGGTGAAATAAGGTCCCTCAAAGTAAATCCCTTGTATTTTAGCACCTTTTACCTGATCAGCAACTGAAGCAATGGTCGCTGATACTTTTCCCAACTGCTCAAAGGTAGAAGTTAAGGTCGTTGGTAAAAAAGACGTTACTCCTGTTGCTAATAGTCCTTCACTCATTTGATGAATGCCTTGGGCAGAATTATCCATGACATCTGCTCCAGCATAACCATGAATGTGAGTATCAACAAGGCCAGGTGCAATCTGATAGCCAGAATAATCTAAGACCTCTGCTCCTTGTGCCACACTAGACGTCCATTCTCCAAATTGGCCCTCGTTTATCTCGAGATAGCCTTTTGGTTTTACATCATCTGGGTAATAAAAACAATCTGCTTTAATATAGGTTGTCATTTTTGGTCCTCCCTTTTCTCCTATTATACTCCTGTCAAAAGACTTTGTAAATGGTATATACCATTACAGCAACTAAAAAGAAAAACTTGAATACAATTTCAAGTTTTTCACGTTTTTACAATTGATTTGAAAGTACTTTCTCAGCCAAATTTAAGGCATGATCCGTAATGCGAGTGTAATGAGAAATAATATCAATGTAGTTAATCCCAGCCTGAGCTGTACACTCGCCTCTATTTAGACGTTCGATATGAGTCTTACGCAATTGGCGTTCCTTTTGCTCAATAGCCTTATGACGACTGACAATAGATTGAGCTAACTCTTTATCACTATCTACAATGGCTCTAATAGCGTCTAATGTGAGGCAGTGGGTAAGACGGTACATTTCCGTCAATTCCTCAAGAGCTGCATCTGAAAAGCCAATTTGTTTGGCATTAATACCATCAATCAGGCCCGCTAAAGATTCCGAATGATCTCCAATTCTCTCTAAATCTCGAGAAGAATCTAAAATACCAGCTAAAAGTTCATTCTCACTTGGGCTAAGAGCCTCATTAGAAATATCCACCAAATAAGTTGTTAGTTCGACATCAATGGTATTAACATCCTTTTCATACAATCTAACCTTCTCACCATATTTATCTTCTGCTGTCATAATGTAGCTAAATGAGGCTTCAAAAGCTTGAATAGCATAAGAGGCTAGATGCACTAATTCTTTATGAGCATTTCCTAGAGCAATAGATGGTGCTTGGGTAATCAATAATCTATCAAGATAAAGGGCTTCATATTTAACCACTTCATCTTCTCCTGGAATCATCTTTGTTACTATAGCTGCTAAAAGTCCAATAAAGGGAATCAGTAAAATGGTGTTAGTAATGTTAAAGGAGCCATGAGAAAAGGCAATAGTCATTTCTGGAGTTAGCTTCAGAGCTGATTGCAGCCATAGCATCATGGAGGTGAAAGGAAGCAAAAGCACCATAAAAATAACTGTCCCAATCACATTAAAAAAGACATGAGCCGCTGCGACACGTTTTGCCGCAATGTTGGAACCAATTGCTGCTAAAACAGCGGTAATACAAGTCCCAATATTGGAACCGAGCAAAATCGGAATAGCCCCTTGAAGGGTCAAAAGTCCTCCTGAAAAAAGGCCCTGCAAGATTCCAATAATGGCAGCTGATGACTGGATTAACATGGTCAAAGCTGTTCCAATGAAAACACCTTGAAAAGGTTTATCTCCAAGTGTCGCCAAGTAATTTTGGAATCCCGAAACAGATTTCAGAGGATCCATAGCATCCCCCATAAGATTAAGAGAAAAGAAAATCCCACCAACACCAAAGATGACGCGTCCAAAGTTATTTAGTTTTTTATTGGAAGTAAAAAAGAGACAGGCTGCTCCAATAAAAATCATAGGAAGAGCATAATCACCTAATTTAAACCCAATTAAAAACGAAGTCACTGTGGTTCCAATATTAGCCCCCATGACAATCCCAATTGCTTGGCGTAAATTCAATAAGCCTGCAGAGACTAAGCCGACAGTGATGACCGTCACACCTGAACTTGATTGAATTAAGGCTGACATGGCAATTCCAACCAGTATGCCAAAAAAAGGATTGCTGGTGTACTTATCGATATAGTAGCGTAGCTTATCTCCTGCTACTTGTTGCAAGCCATCTCCCATATATTTGATACTGAAAAGAAAAAGACCTAAGCCTCCTAAAAAGTGAAATGCAATGTCTTGCCAATCTACTGACACCATACTGTCCTCGCTCAATAATTTATTCTACTCTATTTTAATGCATTCCTTTACTTATCACAAGGCTTTTTTAATGATTAACAATCGCCTAAAAAGAAAATACAAAAAGTTACACAGCTCAGCTTCATCTTTTATTTTTGTGCCATTAAAGGTATAATAGGATTATGACACTAAAAAGAACTAAGGGAGCGATTATGGAAAAATCAAAAAAAGAAACCCTATTTCTGCTTTTGAGTATTCTCACCTTAACATTGGCTGGTGGGGTTTACCTCATTTTTGGAAATGCTCCAAAACTATCCACAGTTGCTGCCAATCCTTCTCAGCTAGCCAAACAGCTAACCAAGATTCAAGCCTTACTGGATCAAGCTGACATAGATCCCAATCCTGACCTACTTCTAAAAATTCAAAATGCGATTAATAGCTTGAAAAAATCTGAAGACAAAGAGCCACTGCAGGCTCGCTTAGATGCTATCAAGGCAAATCTTAATCAGGAGCAAGTGGCACTAACCGCCATTGAATTAGCTGAAGCAACACTCAATCAAGACCTCAAAGATCAAGCTCAAAAAGCCATTAATGCGGTCAGTCGAGAAGCCCAAAAAGCTGCTATGCAAGCCAGATTAGATGCTGTCATCGTTCAAGTACCAGTTTCAGAAAACAAGAGCTCATCTCAAAACCACGAAGGTAGTCTACCTATTGAAGATAGCTATGATAAAACACCATCTAGACCTATCCCAGAACCTTCTAGTCCTCAGCCACAGCCTCAACCACCTGTTGACAATCCTGATAGGACACCTATTCCAGAACCTAGTCAACCTATCCCTGAAACACCTGACTCTAGCAGCCCACAACCGCCTGCTTCAAAACCCTCTCTACCAGACAAACTGTTTGATGAAGACTTTTAGTCAAAAGAACTGATGAAGCCTAGCTCATCAGTTCTTTTTATTAGTATTCGTAATAACTACTGGACTTTGTAACCCATTAAAATACCTTCAGCTTCAGCATAAAAACTACACAAACCTGAGGTTAAATAGTCCTGAATGTCGGCTTCTGGATATAAAGTTTTTAACTTTTCAGAAATTTGCTGACAAATTTTAGGATTATTAGCGTGTGCAATGACCACTCTACCACCCTTATAACCAGCATTTTGCATTTCTTCAATCACAGCCGAAACTGCTTTTTTCTGACCACGAGCTTTTTGTAACAATTCCAAAGTTCCTTCATGACTAGCTTGACCAACCATGCGAATATTTAACAAGCCCACCACTTTACCTACTAGTTTATTAAGGCGGCCATTTTTAACCAAATTATCAACTTTGGCCAAGACAAAAAGTAAGCGAGTCTTAGCTTGGTAAGCTGTGATCTTTTCAACCACTTCTTCAAAAGACAAGCCTAAATTAATCAAACGCTCTAGTTCAAGAACGATTAAATCCATCTCTCCCCCTGCCGATAAAGAATCAATCAAGTGAATCTTAACATTTGGATTTTCTTCTTGTAACTCATTTTTAGCTAATCTTGCACTATTGTGACTGCCAGACAAAGCTCCTGTAATGGTAATGGCAATTACCTGATCAGCACCTTTAAAAGCTTGTAAAAAGGCATCTGGACTAGGGCAACTTGATGTCGCTGCTTTTGACGATTGATACATGGTAGCCATCATATCATCGACATTCAAGCCATCATCATCTCTAAAAATTTCCGTTCCAATTTGCAAGGTTAAGGGTACTCGTTCAAAACGCAAGTTAGGTGATTGACTCTCTAAAGTCTTGATATCACACCCTGAGTCCGTAACTATTTTCCAAGTCATGCTATCCCTCTTTTCTATCTGTAATTTGTTTCTAGTTGACAAAGCATCTATTTTCTCATAAAATTATATCATTGTCTGTATTGCTTTTGCTAGTCATAATCATCAGACGTAACACTTGAAAGGTATTTGTGATGACGGATAGACCGATTTCAAAAAAATCACTCCAAAATTTAAGGCAATTCAATCAGGAATCCAGGCAATTGAGTCATGAGTCTATGGAGATTGCTCTAGTTACTTTGTTAGAACATAAAACCTTGGGGCAAATCACGATTTCGGAATTGGTAAGCAAAGCTGGCGTCTCTCGAAACGCTTTTTATCGCAATTATCGCTCCAAAGAAGCCATTCTTGAACATCTCTTGACCTCTGTCATTAGACGGATTTTCCGAGGGTTAAAAGCCTTTGATTTAAAAACACAAGCTTATCAAGCCTGGCTTTATCTCTTCAACGAAGCTAAAAAAGAAGCTAAACTCTTGAAAATTATCTTCAAGCATCATATGCAACAATTATTAACCCAAATTGTGACCAAACGCCTAAAGGGCTATCAACGCTGGAAAGATAAAAAACAATCCCACTATAAACGCCTTTTCTGGAGTAACGCCATCGTATCAGTTTTATCCAATTGGATTTCAGATGATATGGTCGTGCCTGCCGAAGAGATGGCAGCTATGGGGCTTCCTTTATTGCCTTAAACCCTTAAAATCCTTCCCAAATTTGGGAAGGATTTTTTGATTTCTAAAATAAGATAGCTTAAGTTGACTGGGTCATGGCAAATTGATAAATAGCATGGGCAACGCCAGCTTGATTGTTAGTCAAACTAACCTTATCAGCTAATACTTTTATAGTTTCTTCAGCATTTCCCATGGCCACTCCTAAACCAGCATATTGTAACATTTCAATATCATTAGGAGCATCTCCAATAGCCATCACCTCTTGTGGACTTATAGACAAATCATTAGCTAAGGCTTTTAAAGCATAGGCTTTTGTCACACCTTTTGGCATGATTTCAAGAATAGTTTCTTGGCTTCTCACTACACTATAGGACTGAGCCAACTGGTCTCTTGCTAAAAGTTCAAAACGATCTAGAGCCTCTTTTTCTCCCATATACATGGCTTGGAAAATAACCTGTCCACTTTGCTCTAATTGTCGCAAATCAGTTGCCTTAACCCTTGTAAAGACTAAATCGCCATCAGCTTGGACCAATTCAGGGACAGTTTCCTCTAGAACTAAATAATCTTTTTCTCCTGTCAAGGTCAAATAAACGTCTGGAAAGGGCTGGCTTAAAGCTTCCAAGCTTGCCACATCTGACAAGTCTAGTGTCTTGGCGTGTCGCAATTCCCAGTTTGGGCTATTGTAGGTGCTACAGCCATTGTTTAGAATTAAAAATTCTTCTTTCGTTAAACCTAATTGGTCAAAATAAGGTTTTGTTCCAGAGCTAGGTCTTCCTGTACAAAGTACAATTTTAAGTCCTGCTTCCGTTGCTTTTTGAATAGCTACAATATTTTCTTTAGGTATTTGCTTTTGGTCATTAAGCAAGGTACCATCTAGGTCAATTGCAATCAATCGAATCATCTTTATTAGTCTTCCTTCCATTTGATCTTAGGGAGATGCCATTGACGTCGGTTGCCAATCATTCGCATGGTGGTTAAAAAAACAACTAAAGCATAGCACTCAATGTTTGTTGCCACTACTCGGAAATAGAGCAAAATTCCAGCTAGAATAGACCAACCCGCATAGATTTCACTTCTTAAGACACTTGGCTTGCGACCTGCCAGGATATCTCGAACCACACCACCTCCAGCTCCTGTTAAGACAGCAGCTACAATCACGGCACTTAGAGGTTGATTTAAGCGAACAGCATGCAAGGCTCCTTGAACACTAAAAGCAGCTAACCCTATCGCATCAGTTAAGACAGCAGCTCTAACCCATCCCTTTGCGATGAGTCTAGGAAATAGCATAATCAAGACCATAGCTATAAAAGCACAGGCAAATTCTGGTTTTTGCCCCCATAAGGCTTCAATGGGAAGTCCAATTAAAGTATTACGTATGGCGCCACCACCAAAAGCAGTGACAAAACCCAAAATAAAGATGCCTAAGATATCAAACTCTTCTTCCATAGCTACAATAGCACCAGAAAGAGCAAAAGCAATGGTCCCAATGATGTTTAAGATTTCCCACATATCAATTGTCATAAGTCACCTAGTGTCTGTTAGTCTCTTTCTAGTTTACCATGTTTTCAGTAAAAAGATAAGAAAAAACACAGTGATAAAGCTGTTATCAAGCTATTCCTGTGTTTTTGTCTCTTTATTGCGCAAGCTTATCAAGTCATTTTCTCTGTCCAAGGACTGGCCGTTTGGGCAAGGACTTGATTGAGTTGCTCTATATTTTGTAATCCCTCTTGGCGTAACCACTGACGAGCTGCTTCTTCTCCTTCTGAGATATAGACTGGTACAGAACCTGCCCAAGTAGCCCGACCACAAAGAACACCGTTAAAGCGTGCCCCAGAAGCCGCCGCAAAGCTAAGAGTTTCTTGGAAGCTTTTAGCTGATACTCCTGCACTTAGGTAAATATATGGCAGATGACTAGCTGCTTCTTGCTCTTTAAAGGCTTGGGCTGCCTCTTCTTGGCTAAATAACTCTTGCTCTGTCGCAAAGCCTTCCACATAATCCATATTAACAGGGACTTCTACTTTTAAGACATCCACTCCAAAACGTTAATCAGAGAACAGACGCATGGCTTGGTTTACCTTGTGTGCCTTTACTAGGGCATACTCAGGACTCTTGTTGTCCTTAATCTTTTCATCATAACTTAAAATTTCAAGGAAGAAAGGCAGGTCTTCTGCCACACATTCGGATCCAATGCGTTCGATGTAAGCCTGTTTTTGGTGATTAACCTGAGCATCTCCGTCCACATCATAATAAATTAAAAATTTAACAGCTTGTGCCCCAGCTTCTTTCAGACGCTTAACTGACCACTCCACCAAACAATCTGGTAAGCGACTAGTAGTTGTGGTGTCATAGCCAGTTTTTTCATAGGACAAAAGAAGACCACAAGTAGCATCACGACGCTCAATAGCTGGTAGACCATATTCAGGGTCTAGTAAGATGGCTGAAGCATATGGGGTCAATTCTTCTGAAACCATAACCTTGAGCGCCTGAACCTGCTCGAGACTTGGCTCTTGTTCTTGATGAGCTGCCATCATACGTTTCAGAGCTCCGCGTTGGTCAAAGGCCAAGGCGGAGATAATGCCATCATGACTAAGGTGTTCTAGATAGGCTTTTTTGCTTTCGCTTAGTGTCATTTTATACCTCTTCTACTTGAATGTGATTAATCAGTTGTGTGTAATTGGCCATATTGACATGACCTGTTCTAGGCTCTTGAGCATTAAGAATGCCTAAGGCATTAGCCTTTTTTAGTAGTGTCTTGTCATCATCTTCTTGAGCTAAGCCCCAAGCTAATCCAGCTACCGTGGCATCTCCTGATCCGACAGGGTTTACCACACTGATTGACGGAATGCTAACTCGGTAATAGTGATTATGGTGTTTAGCAAAAGGCCCCTTAGATCCCAGAGAGACCACTACCCACTCAAGACCCTCAAAGTAAGAATGGCTCAGTGCTCTTTTTAATGATTGATTATCCAAACCAACAGATAAGCCAAGCAAACCTTCTAATTCTTCTAAGTTAGGTTTGATGAGTGTTGACTTTTCCTTTCCTTCTAACACCGCTCTCAAAGCAGGGCCTGAACAGTCCACTAAAACTTGAGGATGATAAGGTCTAATCAGCTCCAAAAGACGTTGATAATAGTTTTGATCTAATCCTTTTGGCAAACTTCCCGAAATAGTCACTACAGAGATATCCTTCATTAATGCTTCTAAATGGCTTAGAAAATTTTCTCCTTCTTCTTGACTGACGCTTGGACCTGCCTCTAAAATCTCCGTTTGCATGCCTTGATGTAAAATAGCAATACAGTTACGAGTTTCTTCTTTAATCTGATAAAAACAATTGCTAATACCCTCTTCCTTCAATCGATCAAGTAAGAAAGCTCCTAAATGACCACCAATCAGTCCAGTAGCTGTAAGAGATTGACCAGCTTGTGCTAAGACGCGGCTGACATTTAGTCCTTTTCCTCTGGCTGTTTTTTCTACCCGATTAAGGCGATTGACTTTATCCAGCTGAAAGTCATCAAGGGGATAAGCAATATCAATCGAAGGATTCAAGGTGATGGTTAAAATCATAAATCCTCCTAATCGTGATATTCCCCACGATCCCATTTCTCTAAAAATTCATCAAAAAAGTGTGGGTCTTCTTGATTGGCATGATGGGTCTCTAAATGAGCTATTTTAGCAATTAAGGCTTTATTACTTGGACTTTCTTTGTACTCGGCTTTAATAAAAGCCTCAATAATATCACACATGAGCAGCTCTCCAGTGATTTTACCGCCAAAACCAATGACATTGGCATTTAATTCCTCTTTGGCATAGAGAGCTGTCGTCATATCACGGACTAAGGCTGAGCGAATACCTGGAACTTTATTAACGGCATTATTAATACCAACACCTGTGCCACAGATACAAACTCCCAGATCAGCTTGCCCACTAGCTACGGCTTCACCCACTTTCTTACCAAAAATAGGGTGGTGGGTACGGGTATGGTCGTAGGTTCCAAAATCAAGGACTTGGTAACCTTTTGATTTTAAAAAATCAGAAACAGCCATTTTTTCATTAGTGACAATATGGTCACATCCAATCGCGATTTTCATTTTCTCTTCTCCTTTACCTAAGCCATTTTGTTGAGCATGCCTACTCGAATTTGGTGACGGCCACCATCATAATGCCCCGTCACAAATCCTTTAGCAATATTCTTAGCCAATTCCTGTCCGACTATTTCAGAGCCCATGGTAATCATACGCGCATTGTTATGGCCTCTTGTCATATAGGCAGATCGCTCATCGGATACTTGATATGCCACCATACCTTTGATTTTAGTAGCTACCATAAAGGGACCTGCGCCATAAGCATCAATCATTATCCCCAAATGATCAGGAGCTTCATTAACTGCTTTAGCAACCGCCAAGGTATTATCAACAAAATCTCTGTCTTTGTCTGTTACATCTGTAACCAAGTACCCTTCTGATTGAAGAAAAGCCTTGATAATTTCTTTTAATGGATAACCTTTTGCATCTGCACCTAAAATAATTGGCATGAGTTACCTTCTTTCTGTTTGCCACCAATCAGTTTGCTAATAACAAGACTGAGAAGAAAAGCGCTCAGGATTTTTTGAGCGCTTCTATGGTGGAAAATCCTTATCCTTTGTTATTTTAATTTTTCAGCATAAATGGCGTTACGCGCCTTCATTTGTTTGGCATACCAAGCAAAGAGTCCAAGATAAATGGCTACAAAGATGATTAGATTAATGATAGCAGCAAGTTGTCCTGTTGTTGCTTGTCCAATCACATAACCAAAGATTTTTTCCATTGGTCCTTCTAAGGTAGAGTGAGTAATGAGTGAGCTTGCGTTTGCACCTGCTGGAAATGCACCAACTTTTTTAGCTAGCTCTGTTGCAAAAGGCGCAATCATCGTTCCTGATAAAAGAAAGAGCGGCAATAAGAGAGAACCAAAGATAATCATCCGAATTAAACGTCCCCGTGTTACCACAAGTAAGGCTGGAGTAACCCCCATAGCAATAATCCCTGCTAAAGGTAAAATACCATTACCTACTTTTGATAATAAAATGGCTTCAATTAGCATGATTGGAGCTAAAATATTGGCAAAAGCCCAAATTTCAGCACGACCTGCAATAAAGGGCCAATCTAAACCAATATTAAAACGGCGTCCTTGCATTTTACTGTTGGCAAAATTAGTAATTCCTTGAGAGAGTGGCTCAACCGCAGCAATGAACCAAGAACCAATCAACGAGAACAATTCCAAACAGGCACCGGCCGTAAATCCAAGCTCAAACCAGTGTTTGATGGCTTCTTTTGTAAAATGAGGATCTCCCATAATACCGATGACAAATCCTAAAATCATACCGATAAAGAACTTAGAACCCCAAAAACCAATTTTCTTGTTTAATTTAGCCGCATCAAAATCGTACTTATCAAGTCCTGGGAAAAGCTTATCAAATATCTTATCTAAGACCATGATGATAGGATTCATCATATAATTCATATGAGTTGATGTCATAGGAGATTGAGGTCCAGTACCAAGCAAGTCATCAAAGGTTGGTTTCATCAAATCAGAATTGATTATCTTAAGAACACCTACCAAAACAATGGCAATCGTTGCAATCAATACGGATAAAAAGATAGGCAAGTGATTGCGAGCAGCGTACCACATGATTAGCAGTCCCGTAATGGACAAATGCCAGATATCAAAAATATCCACATCCAATGTGTTGGTTTTGTTCAAAGCAATCATCACGATATTAACAATTAACATAACCAATAAGAAATACAAGGTATATGGCGATCCCCAAGTGATGGTAGTTAGAGGAGCCCAGCCCACATCAATAACCGTCAAGCTAATTCCTGTATTCTTAACAAAAGCTTGGAGCGATTCTGAGAAAGCACCTGTCAAAATACCGATAATAGCACCAATACCAGTCAAGGCAATAGCTAACTTAATCCCACCTTCTAATGCCTTGGTAAATTTAACCCCAAAGACCATGGCTAAAATGGTAAGAACAATCAACATAATAACCCCTGACCCCATTTTTATAACAGGATCAAAGACCAGGTTAGTGAATTTGAGAATTTCTTGTATGACAACATCTTCTTTTATCTATTGTGTCATTAACTTAAGTGATGCTCGTTAATCACGCGCTCTAACTCATTAAAAACTGGATCACTCATTGCCGGTATACGGTAAAGAATAGGACCAGCTTCTACAATAGGAATTGGCATGTCAAACCCTAAATCAGTCTTAGCGATTGGAGCAAAAATGTCATAGCGAGCCGCCAATTCTTCGGTAATATCCTTAACCATTACGGCATCACAGTGAACCTCATAGCCACGGTCACTCAAACGACTTTCGATGGCATCCTTAATTTGGTGACTTGAATTCACACCCGCACCGCACGCTGCTAAAATCTTAATCATTTTGAAACACTCCTTTTTCTTTTAAAAATGAACTTATTGCTTCCTCATTTTTCCCAAGCTGGGATAAGTGAGCAAGATTTCCTTTGGTAATAAAAAACGTTATCAGATTAGAGAGAATCTCCGTTTGGCTATTAGCACGACTATTAATAATAAAGAAGCAATGGGGCACAAGACACTTTTCTTCTAGATTAATCATATGCTGAAAGGTAATTGGCTGTGAATTCTTGACATAAACCACCTGATCCACCAAACAAAATTGAGTTTCAGTGTGAGGAATCGCAGCATACAATAACTCAGAGCCATCTTTTAGATCAACCTTTAAACCTGTCGGAAAAACCTTTTCCCGTTCTAAGAGAGCTTGACCATAATCTGGAGTCACGTAGTCAACAGACACTAAGTGCTTAGCAACCTCAGCAAAGAGCTCTTCTTGCGTCTTAGCATCTGTAAATAGAGTATTTGAAAACACCTTAAACCACCTTTCTGACCTTGTCCAGCTACCCAATCACTGATCTGATTTAATTCTGGTAACCGTTTACAAATTCATTATAGTATATCTATAAACATAAATCAACACCATTTTGTTTATTTTTGTTTTATTTATTTTGTTTTGTTGCTAATTTATCCTTGTTATGCTATGATAAATAAAAGAAATAGAAAAGAGAGGAGGTCTTTGGATGCTAAAAAAAGAACGACTTCTAAAAATCACAGAAAAAATAAATGATGAAGGCATCATCACTGTTACAGACATCATGGAAAGCTTAAACGTATCAGACATGACAGCTAGAAGAGACTTGGATGAATTAGAGAAAGCCGGTAAGTTAGTTCGCATCCACGGGGGTGCCCAGAGTCTTACCATGCTCCCTAAAAAAGAACGCTCCAATACGGAAAAACAAACGGTTCAAACTCAAGAAAAAAAACAATTAGCTTCCTATGCGACACAATGGGTTAAAGATGGCGAAACCATTTTTATAGGACCAGGTACCACCTTGGAATTTTTGGCAGAAGCCTTAAAAAATCGTAAGATTCGCATCATAACCAATAGCCTACCTGTCTTTAATATCCTTCAAGATAGTAAAAGCGTTGATCTCATCTTAATTGGAGGTGAATACCGTGCTATTACCGGTGCTTTTGTCGGTTCACTAGCTAGCCAGAATATCAAAGCTTTAAAGTTTGCAAAGGCCTTTATTAGCTGTAATGGGATTTATAAAAACGACATTGCCACTTATAGCGAAAGCGAAGGAGACATTCAAAAATTAGCGTTTGATAATGCCATTGAAAAATACTTATTAGTTGATAATCAAAAATTCAATAGCTATGATTTCTTTGTTTTTTATCAACTTGATCAGATTGATGCTATCATCACGGATTCCAACTTATCAGAAGATATCCGCCAACGTTACCAAGCCTTTACCAAACTTTATGTGGCTAAAAATGACGAAGGTTAAAAAGCTTTTAATAAGGATAATCATTGAAGAACAAAAAAGACTTTCACTGATCAGTGAAAGTCCTTTTTGTTTTAAAACAGTTGCTGACAAATAAAGAAGAAATCCTTAACAGATAGTTGGCTAAAAGATATCTTGCCTTGCTCTTGCTTAGTGAAGCCTTCTGTAAGGTATTGCCAGTTAAAGGTTTTAAAGATTAAGTTAAAATCATTTTGATTCCCTTTGGAATGCTCATATAAGACCCCAAAATGATGATCATCTATCATTTGGACACAGTTATAAGCAAACTTACCCGCTTGAAGCAAACGATGTGATAGCCATTTTAAACTGCCATCCGCTTGAACTTCTGCTAGACGAGCATAGCCATCTTGACGAAGATCACCTGGACCATTCGCATTGACTAAGAGAATATACTCTTTTTGGTCACGTTCAAAGGCTACCGCTGAAAGTTGCACATAAGCTTCTGGTACCTCGCCGTAAATGTCTAAATCCTTTTCAAAGGACTTGCCACCGTCTTTACTTGTTGCAACTTGGAGACAGTTGGCTTTTGCCGTATTTCTAAGAAATAATTTAAGGTCCCCATTTTTTAATTGCACTACAGCCGACTCGGTATTTTGGTCAAACACATGTCTTTTATCCATACTTGTAGAATGAATTGTCTCACCATTTTCCAGTAAACGATTATCATTAACAGCATCTCCAAGTTGCCAGCTTTCCCCATGATCATCCGAATATATCACTCTGGATGATTGTGAGCTCTCTAAGTGAGAAAGCCAGTTAGTGCTATAGGCAGGAACCACAATTCGACCAGCATAGGCACCGTGCCTCAAGACAATTCCAGCACCTGGCCCCACCCCTAAAAATTTAATACCTGGATGTCGAAGATTCGCTGTAATATCTCGTGGGGAAGACCAGGACTTACCATCATCATCACTATAGGATAACCAGATATAGTTAGATTTAGCAATTCGAAAAGGTGAACTCTTGTAGCTTGTAAAGTAGATATTGCCTATTCGTTTTTTTCCATGATAGATATCGCCTAAGTCCGAATAGTTCTTCTGTGTCGACACTATAACCACATGATAATCTGTGGGTTGACCGTCTGGTGCATAGACCACCCCATTTTCTCGAACGGTGTATATCCCCTTTTCTTTGTGATCCTTTTGATCTACTTTATAAAGATTGAGGTAAGACTTTTGATCCATTTGGCTATATTCCTGCTCTGGACTATCTGTCATACCAAAAATCCCACGTCCTGCAGGATACATGTCATAAATAGAAAAAATGCGTTTCGTTTTTGAGAGATGATCTTGCACTAATACCATATCAATATTGACAGGGGAATCTGAGTATTCATCAAGATGACTCTTTCCTTTAGGTGCCAAAGGATTGTCACGAAGCTTAACCAAGGTCTGAATCTCTTGCCAACTTTCTCCCTTATCTTCACTCCTACGGACGACCATGGCAATAGTACCCCAGTCCCTAAAATGTTCCCAACGTTGATCAGCTCCTGCGATTAAGGTTCCTTCTTGGGTTTTTAAAAGTGCTGGGATACGATAAGTATAGACGCCATCTTTATTGGGCTGATGATTGAGGCCACTTTCAAAAAGAATTTTTTCATCAGAGATAAAAGCCCCTTCATTTGTATTATTTTTTTGCTTTAAGGAATACTCCCAAATTTCCCAAACTTCTTTAGGGCTAAGGGCCTTTTGATAAATCACTAAATTCACTATGCTATGATTGGACTGATCCAGTTCACTTGTTAGTTCTTGGAAAACAGAATGCCACTGATTTAGTCGGAGCTTAAAGACTCTATAGTCACGGCTCAATAGGTCTATCCGTAGCTTTGAACCTTCCTTAACTAAAGCAGTCCATGAAAAGGCAACACTTTTCTGTACAACATTTATAAAGTGCTTTTTTCTTTAAGCAATTAATCTCCATGTCATGGGTGTCTGGTAGTTGAGACTGCCATGAATGCGATGGTAATTCCACCAGTGCACATAATCTTTCGTTTTAAGGATTAATTCTTCCAGTGACTGAAAGGTTTCTTGATGAATAAATTCAATTTTGAAAGCGCGATAGGTGCTCTCAGCTACCGCATTGTCATAGGGACAGCCTGCTTGGCTTAGAGAACGATTGATTCCAAAAGCTTCCAACATGTCATCAATCAGCTGATTATCAAACTCCTTCCACGATCAGAATGGAAGATCTTGACCTTGGTCAGAGCGTAAGGGATGCTCTGAATCGCTTGTTTAACCAATTCGGCGGTCTTATGCCAACCAACTGACAAACCGATGATTTCACGATTGAAGAGATCAATAATCAAGCAAACATAAGCCCAGCTATTACCGACACGAACGTAGGTTAAGTCTGTTACTAAAGCATTTAGAGGCTTTTCTTGATGAAATTGTCTGGCTAAGTGATTAGGAATAGCTGCCACATTCTCCCTTTTGAATGTGGCTTGAAGGCTGCTTTCTGATAAACGGATACTAAGTTGAGTTTGTGCATGATGCGACGAATCCGACGACGAGACAGCTGGATGCCTTCATTTTCCAAACATTTCTTGATTTTCCTAGCCCCGTATCTGGCCTTACTTTCGAGAAAATAGCTTTGATATTTTCTTCAAGTTCCGCTTCAGAGACTGGTTTAACAGCCTTGTAGTAATAGCTAGAACGAGGAATGTTCAACCAACGACACATGGCTGAAATGCTATATTTGTCTTTATTAGCAGTGATTACTTCTCTTTTCGTGCCATAATCACCGCCGCTTGCTTTAGGATATCTAACTGCATTTCGAGTTCTTTATTACGCTTTCGGAGTTCAATCAGTTCACGCTGCTCATCTGTAAGATTATCAATAGTTTTAAAGGAACCAGTTGTTTTAGCCTGACGTACCCACTTATCGAAGGTTGATGGGGTTAACTCATATTCTTTGATAAGCTCACTTCGTTTCATCCCTGCATTGTGAAGGTCAACGATTTGTTGCTTAAAGTCATCGGTGAAGTGGCGACGTATTTTTCTAGACATAATATTCTCCTATTTTCTTTAGTGTAGAACACTTTATAAATTCTGTCTAGTTTAGTGTAACCTATTCACCAAAACCTAAGTGCCCCAGAGCAGAGTTAACATCAGACAACTCTTTTATCTCAACGTTATCATCACATGATGACAATAGCTCCAAAAATGCCTCTGCATAATGGAAAGACTCTAACTCAGCATACAAGCTATAGACCTCTTTTTTTGGAACTCTTTCAAGCAACCCTCAAGTTCATCTCTACTTGTTGTCAACATCTTATTATCCAAAAACAGCCCTTCTTTCACCTAAACTCGTTTTTTCTCTTGATCATTTCCAACTAGTCCTTAAATTTCCTAACAGAAAAGAAATTACCAGATGACCGTAAACGTTTACAAAAACTATAGCATAGTTAATAGTCTACCGCAAGTTACTTTTGCCTTTCATTTAAGAAGAAATAAAAACGCAAGTTGTCAAGTCAAGTGCAACCAGTTCATAGATAACTAGAGTTCCAGATGTTAAGCTGTTCGGGATAGCTCAAACAGGAATTTTGAGGATTGATATTGAAGAAGTCGTCTTGGGCGCTCATTGATGGCAGTAATATAATTGTCAAGTTCTTCAGAGGTTAGTGGATTAAGTGAGACTCCTTTAGGGACATATTCTCTGAGGAGGCCATTGAAGTTCTCGTTTTTTCCTCTCTCATGTGAAGAATAGGGATGTGCAAAGTAAACTTCAACAGCTTCTAAGTTTGAGAGTAAACTAAACTCAGAACCATTATCCGCTGTGATGGATGCAATAGGATACTGACTGATGAGATGCGTGACAGCTCGGTTAATGGTTTGGGACTGCTTGTCTTCTAGCTTAACTCCTAGTGCATAGCGTGTCTGGCGCTCTACCAAAGTCAACATAACAGCTTCACCTTTGGTTTTCTTGCCGAGAACCAAATCAATCTCCCAATGCCCAAATTCAGAACGATCATTAATATATTCTGGACGTTCTTCGATAGATTTACCTAAAGTCTTCTTATTCGTCTTCATGACTTTCTTAGAACGTTTTCTGATACTAACCATCTTAGGCAAATCGATTGGTTTAATAGCTAATACCCCCTCTTTGATATAACGATAAATCGTTTTGGTAGAGGGGACGACTTCTTCAGGATGGTTCACTTTGTAAGTCTGAACAAAACTATCCACACTATGGAGACGAATGTTAGCCGTCAAGGCAGATTCTAATTGTTCAATGAACCTAGCGGAGCAGTCATTCAACTTGAGATAAGAACTCTTTTGACGATTGGTTTCATAGACACGTTGCCCACTATCAGCGAAATAGGCGTTGAAGAAGGTTTGTTTTCCATTCTTATCCTTTACCTGTTCTACTGAACCACGTTTTATTTCTCGGCAGATTGTAGAACGGTGACGACCCAAGAGTCGAGCAATCTCAGCGGGTTTCTTTCCCATTTTAAGATAAGCAGCAATTTCACCCCGTTCTGTGGCTGAAAGATGAGAATAGGATGATTTTCTGGTAGAATTAATGTTGGACATGTTCATCTGCTTTCCATACTGAATTGGGGAATTCTAGTATATCAGACGAACATGTCTTTTTTGTTGCACTTCATTTTACAACGCGGGGAAGAAATAAAAAAGCTTCTACAAGTGAGAATCCCTTTGTAGAAACTTTTTGAGTATCTATTAATTTGTTAAACAGAATCTGACTATTTTACATTGTCATTTAGCCGACGCAATCGAAACTTACTCCCTGCAAAAGCAGCCTTGACCAAAACATCAGGAAGGATAGTATCAAGAGATACTTCTTTGGCTTTCACATCTACAGTCACTGCTTTAACCATGGGCAAAGACTCTAAACGTTCTGTTACAGACTTGGCACAGCCTTGACAAGTCATTCCTTGGACATGATAGGTTTTCATCTTATTTTCTCCTTTTTGAAGTTATCATTCTTCGCAAGCGAAGTGCATTTAAAACAACAGACACTGAGCTCAAGCTCATAGCTAAACCTGCTAACATGGCGTTTAAAAGGGGACCACCCATAAGGTAAATCAGTCCCATTGCAATTGGAATCATTAAAAGATTATAAATAAAAGCCCAAAATAAATTCTCTTTCACTACTCTTAAGGTTAAGCGACTAATAGTTAGGCTATTTACCAAATCCATCAATTGTGGTCGCATTAAGATAATATCTGCGGATTCAATGGCAATATCAGTACCAGATCCCATTGCGATACCAATATCTGCTGTGGCTAAGGCAGGTGCATCATTAATCCCATCACCAACCATAGCTACTTGTTTACCTTGCGCTTGTAATTGCTCAATCAGCCCTGCTTTTTGATTAGGTAAGACTTGACTAAAAACCTGATTAATCCCAACTTTTTGAGCAATAGCCTGAGCAGTCTCAGCGTTATCTCCCGTTAGCATCACTGTTTCTATCCCCAAATCATTGAGAGCTGAGATGGTTTGAACACTATCTGTTTTGATTTGGTCAGCAATCAGAAAAACAGCTTGCAAAACCCTTTCCTTAGCAAAATAAACAAGGCTCTGTCCTTTTTTGATGGCAGCCTTAACCAACTAGTCAGCTGCTTTGGTATCAATTCCTTTTTGCGACATCAAGGTCTTATTGCCAATCCATATCTGACACCCATCAATGACAGCCTCAAGTCCAAGTCCTGTCAAGGATTGAAAATGGTCCAGAGCTAAGAAAAGCTGACCTTCTTCTTTAGCTTTTGAGACAATAGCTTGACCCAAAGGGTGCTGAGAGTACTGTTCAATCGAAGCCGCCTCTTGCAAAATCCTTTCTTTTTGACCAGAGAGTATCAACATTTCTTGTAAGGCTGGTTTTCCTTCTGTAATGGTTCCTGTTTTATCAAAGACAATGGTATCCACCTGATGAGCCTTTTCCAAAACATGGCCTCCTTTAAAAAGGATTCCTTTTTCTGCGGCAGTTCCTGAACCAACCATAATAGCTGTCGGTGTGGCTAATCCAAGCGCACAAGGACAGGCAATAACCAAAACCGCTATAGCGCGCGTTAAGGCAAATTCCAAGTTTTCCTTCATGATAAGCATCCAAAAAAGAGCTGTTATCAAGGCCAAAAGTAAGATAATAGGAACAAAGATCCCCGATACCTTATCAGCTATAGCAGCAATCGGTGCTTTTTCTTGCTGAGCATTCTCCACTAAATTAATGATTTGTGCCAGCAAGGTTTCATTGCCAAGCTTAGTAGGTTTTAGGGTTAAAGCGGTTTGTCCATTAATGGTTCCTGCAAAGACCTTATCACCTTTTTCTTTATCAACAGGTAAGCTTTCTCCTGTAACCAGTGATTCATCAATAGAGGATTGACCTTCTAAAACCTCACCATCCACAGCAATCTTTTCTCCAGCCTGTACTAGGATAATATCTTGATAAGTCACCTCTTCTATCGGAATTAATTCATAGCGGTCTTGACGCAAGACTCTAACCTCATTGGCTGTCAATGACATTAGCTTTTTAATAGCTTGAGAAGTACGCCCCTTTGATTGACTCTCAAGGTATTTCCCAAGTGTAATCAGAGTCAAGATAACAACAACCGATTCAAAATAAAGATGATGAACAAAACCTAGCACTCCAAGCACTATCTGATAAAGAGAGTAAAGACTGTATAAAAAGGCAAATGTAGTCGCCAAAGCAACAAGAGAGTCCATATTAGGATGCCCCTTAAACAAACCTTTAAAGCCTTTTTAAAAATAGGCTCTACTGAAATAGAGAACTGGGCAAGTTAAAAGAAATTGGATCACAGCATATCTTAGAGGATGATGTTCTGGATGTAAAAAAGACGGTAGCCAAAGTCCCAATATATGTCCCATCGCTAGGTAAAATAGAGGTAAGGTAAATAGGGCAGACCATAGAAAACGTCGCCAAATACCTTGCGTTTCTTCTTCTTGACTATCTTGTAGTGTCTTGGAGGTTTGTGTATCTAACACATCTGCCTGATAGCCAGCCTTTGCAACAGCCTGTAAAACTGATTCGGTTTCTTTTTCTTGCCCTTTAAAAGAAACTGTCATTTTTTCTGTCGCCAAATTCACCACTGCTTGGTCCACAGAGGGTAATTGCTTAACCGCCTTTTCAATGGTGAGGGCACAAGAAGCACAGGTCATCCCTTTGAGGCTAAATTGTTCCTTTTTCATCCTTTACTCCCTTCTTGTGGCAGTGACATTGCCCCGGAAGACAATTACAGGGGACTTCTTCCAAAGCACTGTTTTCCTTCTTTAGCAACAACTCTTGGAAGGATTGAATATCCTGCTTTGTCATAGGCATATCATCTAATAGCCTTAAAAGAATAGAACTATGCTTGCGCTGACAAATTTTGGATAAAGTTTCTCTCACCATCATCTCTTGCCACTCATCTTGATCTAGAAGAGCTTGATAAAGATAAACACGCCCCTCTCGCTTAGCAGTCAAAACGCCTTTTTCTACCAAACGACCAATCAAGGTTTTCACCGTCGAGTCAGACCAATGGCATTTTTCTGCTAAGACTGCAATAATGTCACTGCTCTTGACAGGTTGGCTAGCCCAAACAACTCTCAAAATTTCCTGTTCTGCACTTGAAATCGGCTGCATGTCATCTCCTCATATATCTACATTTGTAAATTTATTTTATCAAATATATTTACATTTGTAAACTTTTATATATTCTCATTTAATTATATTTATATTGACATTTTTTCATATATGATATCATAAGATGATAAAAAATGATATTCTAAAGGAGAAACTAGTGAAACATAAAACTAAACTTTTGCTTGTCTTACTCGGACTTGTCTTTACTCTAGGAAGTCAGGCCCAGGTATCAGCCAGTAGCAGATCCTGGAAAAGCTGGTTTATTGAAAAATATTTTTGGCTTAAAGGAGACAAAGGCTACTATTCAGAACAAGATGCAGCTAAATTTGATCAATACATTAAGTCAGCTGGAGAAGCCTCTAATAAAGGATTTGACCTTAAGCAAGAGTAAGTAAATGGTCCTTTAGTAACCCAGACTAAGGACAATATGCAAGTCCATAGTTGGAATGAAAATCCAAATAAAGAAGCTAATCAAAAGGTTATTTTCTACTTACATGGTGGTTCTTACCTGAACAACCCTACCACTTACCATATTGATATGCTTAAGACTTTATCAACCAGTCTGGATGCTAAAATTATCCTTCCAATCTATCCTAAGGCTCCAACCTATACTTATGACGTTGCCATGCCTAAGTTGGTTGATTTATACCGAGACATCCTTCAGAGCACAGCAGCTCAAAACATTACCATTATGGGGGGGCTTAGTACTTGGCTTAGCTTTAGCTCTTAAGAACGAAGGTTTAACCCAGCCAAAAGATATCGTTCTCTTATCCCCATGGTTGGATGTTACCATGTCAAATCCAGACATTAAAGACTATGAAGATAGCGATCCTATTCTTTCGGCTTGGGGTCTTCGTAAAGTTGGAGAAATTTGGTCACGACGTGGCGAAGAAAACAGCAAACATCCGTACGTCAGTCCAATTAACGGTTATGTAACAGGTCTAGCTCCTATTACCATGTTTGTGGGTACTCATGAGATCTTCTACCCAGATGTTAAAAAATTCGATAATATTTTGAGTGAAAAAAATCACCCGCATCAATTATTTGAAGCAGATAAAATGAATCATGTCTATCCAATCTATCCCATTGAAGAAGCTAAAACAGCTCAGTACCAAATCATTGATACCATTCAAAAAGCTTATTAATACAAAAAACCTTAAAGTCAACTGAACGACTTTAAGGTTTTTTACTAGTCTTTTTGATCAAGCTCACGTAGTAATTGATCAATTTTATTACCGTAAGCAATGGAGTTATCCTTCTCAAAAATCAAGTCTGGAATCTTATACATGGTTAACTGTTTGCCCAGTTCACGTTTGATAGTTCCAGTAGCTTTTTCAAGCCCTACTTGAGCTTTTTGGTTATCAGAAGCTAAATCACTCATTAAAGTATAATAAATTTTAGCCAATGATAAATCACCTTGCATTTGAACTTCTGTGATGGTCACGCCTTGAACACGCGGATCACGGACTTTCTTTTGAAGAATATCATTTACTTCCCGTTTGATTTCCATCCCTACACGGTCAATACGATGATTTGCCATAGTATTACTTCCTTTCTTTAATAAGACTCTTCTTATTTGGGATTGTAAGATCACTCACCTAAAAAGGTTGAAGCTTTTTGTTCCCTCAACCTTTGTGACGAGATGACAACACTTTCATAAGATGTTAAACCTTATGATCTGTCTATTTAAAGTAATGAATGCTTACTTACGAACAATCTCTTCCATAATATATGCTTCTAAGTTATCATCCATTTGAAGGTCATTGAAGTTTTCAATCATCAAACCACCTTCTTGAGCATTACCAACTTCTTTCACATCATCTTTATAATGTTTAAGACTGGCAATTTTACCATCGAAGATAACGACGCTGTCACGGATGACACGAACGCTAGAGTCACGAGTGATTTTACCACTTGTCACCATAAATCCACCAATTGTACCAACTTTAGAGACTTTAAATGTATCACGAACAATGGCTTCACCAAGAATTTTTTCTTGGAAGACAGGGTCAAGTTTCCCTTTCATCGCTTCTTCAACTTCTTCGATAACTTTGTAAATGATACTGTGTAAACGAATTTCCACATCATCAGCATCAGCTTGTTGACGAGCTTGAGGGGTAGGTCTCACATTGAAACCGATAATAACTGCATTTGAAGCTTCTGCCAAAGTCACGTCCGATTCATTGATAGCACCTACCGCAGAGTGAACGACATTGACACGAACGCCTTCAACATCAATCTTCAATAATGAAGCTGCTAAAGCCTCTACTGAACCTTGAACGTCTGCTTTGATAATGACATTAACAGTCTTAATTTCACCTGCTTTAAGGGTATCAAAGAGATTGTCCAAGCTAACACGTTGTGTGTTTTGGCGTTGTTTGAGAAGAGCACGCTTAGAACGCTCTTCACCTGCAGCACGCGCAGCTTTTTCATCTGCGTAAACCGCAAAATGATCTCCAGCCATTGGTGTTTCATTCAATCCTGTGATAGAAACTGGAGTTGATGGTTCTGCTGATTTGACACGACGACCTAAATCATTAGTCATAGCACGAACACGTCCAAAGGTATTACCCACAACAATTGGATCTTGAACATGCAAGGTTCCTTGTTGGACAAGAAGGGTTGCAATAGCCCCTTTACCTTTATCAAGTCGTGCTTCGATAACGGTACCAATAGCACGAACCGTCGGGTCTGCTTTAAGCTCTTCAACTTCAGCCACCAAAAGAACAGTCTCTAAAAGCTCATCAATATTTTTATTGAATTTGGCTGAGATTTCAACAAACTCACAGTCTCCACCCCAAGCTGTTGAGATGATACCATGTTCAGCTAGTTCTGAAATAACACGTTCTGGATTAGCACCTGGTTTGTCAATTTTGTTAATAGCAACAATAATTGGAACTTCAGCAGCTTTTGAGTGATTAATAGCTTCAATTGTTTGAGGCATTACCCCATCATCTGCTGCTACAATCAAAATGGTAATATCTGTAACGGAAGCTCCACGTGCACGCATACTTGTAAAGGCCGCGTGACCTGGTGTGTCCAAGAAAGTAATCCTCTTGCCAGCTTCTTCAATTTGGTAAGCTCCAATATGCTGAGTGATACCACCAGCTTCTCCAGTCGCTACACGTGAATTACGTAAAGTATCCAACAAGGTCGTTTTTCCATGGTCAACGTGTCCCATGATAGTAACAACCGGTGCACGTTCCACAATATTATCTGGATTAAGGTAGTTTTCATCCTCAAAGAAGCGCTCGATATCAGCATCGTCAACTTCAATCTTAGCTTTTGCTTCAATACCATAATCCACCATTAAAAGCTCAATAGTCTCACCATCTAATGATTGGTTCTGTGTCGCCATGACACCCATCATAAAGAGCTTTTTAACAATCTCAGCTGGTTCACGTTTAATACGTTTTGCGATTTCGGCAACTGTCATTCCCTCAGAATATTCGAATTCTTTTGGTAATTCATGGAACTTACGCTCGGTCACTGGTTTAGGAGCAACGTTGTTCTTGGTGTTTTTGCCTTTTTTGGTTTTCTTGTTTTTATTCCAGTTACTATTTCTTTGATTTCTCACTTGGTTTTGACTATTCCAACTCTTCTTATTTTGCTTTTGTCCATCTTCTACAACATGATCATGTGTTTTTTCAGGACGGGTTTGTTTTTTACGACGGTTGCTTGCAGGCTTTGCCACAACGACTTCCGGAGCAGCTACAGGGACATCGGCAGAAGCAACTTTTTTCGCTGCTGCAGCACGACGTTCTGCTTCTTGAGCTTGTGCTTTTAGGGCTGCTTCTTTAGCTTCTTGTCTAGCAACTTCGGCTAAACGCTTAGCTTCTTCTTGTTCACGGAAACGTGACTCACTTTGACGCGAATACTCAGCGTTTTGCTCAGCCTTAAGGGCGGCTGCCCTTGCTTTGAAGTTAACTTTTGAAGTATTGACTCTTGCTTGACTTTGGCGTTCAGGATTATTAAAGCGATCATTTGGTTTATTTCCTTTGTTAAAGGAACGATTACGATCACGATTACCATTCTGATAACGTTCTTCTTGTCCTTGACTGCCTTGTGCTGACTTACGATCAAATCGTCTGTCTTGTCCTTGACCGTGTTGTCTATTGTTACCTGTGCGGTCATTTGAGTGGTAACCTGGTCGATTGTTTGAACGGCGTTCTTGCGAGCCTTGTTGTCCCGCCTGTCTTTTGGCGGCTTGCTCTTTGGCACGCGCTTCACGTTCAGCTTTAAAGTTTCGACTTTTTGGCTTTGTCACTACTGAACTTGGCGAAGCTTCTTCTCTTTTGACCGTCTCTTCTTTTGGAGAGCTTGTCACCTCAGTAGCTGCTTTAACATTTTCTGCTACTTTAGGTGCCGTAGCTTTCTTTGGCTCGTCTGCTACTGGTGCCTTAGTCACAGGTGAGAAGCTTGATTTGATTTTTTTAGCATCTGCTTCTTCCACACTCGAAGCATGACTTTTAACATCTAAACCTAATGATTTGGCGTGTTCAACCACTTCTTTACTACTTTTGCCCAATTCTTTAGCAATTTCATGTAATCTTTTCTTTGACAATTGGTGTCCTCCTATTCGTCTATTCCATAAGAGTCCTCATTTTCTTTGAAAATCCAGCGTCTGCAATAGCGACCACTTTTCGTGGCTTGCCAAGTGCAGCACTTAATTCCAGTGCACTAAACACTGTGGAGACTTCTACATTATAATAATGACTTTTATCCGTTACTTTCTTAGTCACATTAGGGCCAGCATCATTAGCTAGAAAAACAAGTTTTACTTGTTGGTTCTGAATAGCTTTTACCACTAATTCTTCCCCTGAAATCACTTTTCCAGCTCGTTGAGCTAGGCCAATTAGATTTGATAATCGTTGTAAATTAGTCAAGTCCTAACTCTCTTCTTTTAACTTTATGATCCACATAAGCAATCAATTCATCATAAAAACTTTCTGGAATATCCATTGAAAAGCTACGATTAAATACTTGCTTTTTCTTAGCCATGATTGCCTCTTCATTATCAAGTTTGATATAAGCGCCTCGGCCATTTTGTTTACCCGTTGGATCAATAAAAATGTGACCTTCTTTGTTTTTAACAATACGAAGCAAATCACGTTTGTCAATAATCTCACCTGAGACGATTGATTTACGTAAAGGTATTTTTTTTACTTTAGGCATCAAACACCTCTTTTATTAAACTTCCTCAGTTGAAACAAGATCTTCTTCTACTGGGCTCACTTCTGTTACAGTTGCTTCTTTTTCCGCTTCAAGTCGTTCATAATCACTAGCTGATTTGATATCGATACGATATCCTGTCAAGTGAGCAGCTAAACGCACGTTTTGACCACGACGTCCAATAGCTAAAGATAGCTTACTGTCTGGAACAACTACTGTAGCACGCTTAATGTCTTCATCATCAAAAAGTACCATATCTACTTCAGCAGGTGCAATGGCATTGTAGATGAACTCTGCTGGATCATCTACCCATTGGATAACGTCGATATTTTCTTCAACAGGAATTTCAAGCCCTGTTTTAGCATCGTAACGTTTCGGATGGAACTTACTGATAACTTTTTTGATATTACTACCACCACGTCCTACAATTGTTCCGATAGCATCTACGTTTGGATTGTGACTTCTCACAGCAACTTTTGTACGATCCCCTGCTTCACGAGAGACACTCATGATTTCAACAGTCCCATCAAAGACTTCTGGAATTTCTTGTTCCATAATACGTTTGATGAATTCTGGATGGCTACGACTAACAAAAACGTTGACACCTTTAGGGTTATTTTCTACTTTGTAGACATAAACTTCAATACGATCGTGTGATTTGAAGCTTTCGCCAGGAATTTGATCTTGATGTGATAACTGAGCTTCTAAAGAACCTAAGTTAACATAGATAAAACGTTGGTCAAAACGCTCAACCGTACCTGTCATGATTTCACCTTCATGTTGCTTGTACTCGTTGAAAGTGACTTCACGCATCTGACGACGCATTTTTTCCATAATAGTTTGCTTAGCTGATTGAGCAGCTACACGACCAAACTCATTCACAGATTCTTCAAAGCGGATTTTATCTCCTAGTTCATAGGCTGAACTAATAGCCAATGCAGCTTTTAAGCTGATTTCTAAACGACTATCAAAGACCTCTTCAACGACTTCACGAACGGTAAAAACTTGAAAGTCAGCAGTTTTTTCATTAAATTCGATAACACATGATTCAGATTGACCGTAACGACGCTTGTAAGCTGACTTTAATGACTCTGTCACCGCATCGATGATGTCTGCCTTATCAATGTGTTTTTCTTCTTCCAAAATACGGAAGGCCTCTAGCATTTCTTTGCTCATAGTGTTGTCTGCCTCACGAAACTGTTTGGCAAAATTCCTTTCTTAATACACTTAGGGTCTAGCTAAGGGCTAAACCATTTTTATCGAACTTATAACTTAACAGCAAGTCGCGCTTTAGCAACTGACTTGTAGGGGATGTCAACTTGTTTGTGACGGGTTTTGTCAAGGTAATCAATGGTCAGCGTTTCCCCATCAAAGGCTAATAAGTCTCCTTGAAAAACTTTCACTTTATCAATAGCTTGATAAAGACTCACATTGATATAAGAACCAACTGCTGCTTTTAAACTATCAGCTGTCTTAAGCGGGCGATCCAAACCTGGGCTAGACACTTCCAACATATATTGAGCTGGAAAAGGATCTGGAGAAATGGTATCAAGTAAAGGACTAATAATATCTGTTAAATCAGATGTATCCTCAACTGTAATGCCTCCCTCTTTATCAACTAAAACGCTAAGCACATAATCACTGCCCATTTTTTCATACTCAACATCCACCAATTCGTAAGGTGCTTCAATAACAGGTGCTACCGTTTCTGTAACGATATCAATAATAGATGTGTTTGCTATTTTGATTACCTCCTTTACTTCATTTTGTCACTTAGAACGACTCCTAGTGATATCAATTCAATACAAAAGTGGCGAGACACATCCCACCACCTTTCTGTATTATTTAGTAGTATTATAGCACAACCCCGTTAAAAAGCAAGGCAAAAACTTGACAGGTATGTGTCTAAATTTCTGGGAAAGTCCAACTAACCCTTATAACCTAAGAAAACTCTAGGTTCTTTTATTCCAAAAAAGACCGAAACAAAGTTTTTCTCTGCTTCAGTCTTGACGATATTGTTTACTACATGATACAATACTGTTTGACTGATTAAGCAAAGGTTCGTTTTGTCTTAATCGGTGTGTAGAAGTTTGCGCTTCTGCACCTTTTTTCGCTTTATCTTACTATTATTGTACCACAGACAACCCAGTAATGCAAGGGTTTCGAGGCATAAACATACCAAAAAAGCCTCTAAAATTTAATGTTTTAGCGGTTGCTATAAGATAGATTTTTTGTAGTCATCGCCTGATCACCACTGCATCATGAGGATAATGGTTAACCAAATGGCCAGCACCTAAGCCTCTGCGTCGATACTTCTGGTACTGCTTTCGCCAGTCGCCAAAGAAGAGGTCATCTAGTTTATTTATCCGTTCCAATAAGATAATTTTAGCCATAGTACAAGCGCCTGTTACTGACCAATACATCCCACGATGTTTCATACGGTAAGTCACTTTGCGATGCTGGCTTTCCATGGCACCTATACCATGAGAGGTTAGTCCTCGTAATTGTGATGGCCTAGTATCCCTAAAATTTCTAAAGAGTTTCTGCCTAAAAGCATAATAGTTAATATAGTCTTCCTCAGTTTCTATCAGTGTTTCTACTTTATCAAAGACAGTTTCTAATAATGACTTTTTATGAGTTTGAATAGCTTTAAAAGCTAAATCCTGTAGGACATAAGGATAGGGCTTGAAAAAATCTTTCAACCGCTTATTGAGATGATAGCTGTCCCAAAAATGTTCATGATGCTTAATACCAAGTGCTTTCTTAACCTCTTGAAAGACACGTTTGGTATAGCCTTTACCGTTATCTGAATTCGTAATGAGGATGGTCTTATCCGTTATCTCAAAGTGATTGTAGAGATAGTCTAATAGCTCCTCTCTTGCTTTATCATAGTTAGCGTTAATAATTTCATGCTTATTTTGTAGAATATAGCGATTTTTACCAATCTTTCTTGATCCCGTATGGATTAAAAATGAGCCAAATCTGTATTATGACGCTCATCTCCTCCAGAGGTTGTTTTGACCATGACACCATCCCCTTCCAAGTAGATTCTTTCTGCTTGGATTTTTTGTGGGTGCTCTACTTGCTGTAAGAAACGATAATGTTCTTTCTCTGTTAAGAGTCGTTCTGCTAGTTTGACAGCTTTTAAGACGACATCTTTTGTCACTGATAAGCCATAAGCTGTCTCAATAGTACGACAAACTTCCCGATAAGATAATTTGGAAGCATGTTCAGCCATGTGATGAATCAAGTCAGGAGAATAACGCATATAAGGTTTTAATCCCAGCCATTCATCAACAGGATAGCGTGTGTTTTCCCCTTTTCGCCAACGACTTCTTGAGAAGGTCATTTCTCCAAAAGTGAAAAGGACTGTTCGTTCTGGGGCATCAATTCTACGATAACCATTGATACGCATCATTGATGCGACTTGCTTGTCATAAGCTGCCACTTGATTTAATCACATTGTCTATTGCGTTCTGCTACGAAGATGTTTTCATCAAATCTCATAAGTCTATTGTATCTAAAACTAACATGTTTGAAAATCTAAACTTGAACAATAGAAACCTTAAGCCAATCTATGGTATACTACTAGTGTTGAGAGGTCAACGTTCTTTATTATTAGACATTAGCATTCAAAAACATCCATTAATTTTCCCTCTCAACATTGTCGCCACTCCTAGCGTGGCGATTTTTATCATTAATCAACAAAAAAACAGCCACAAAGGGCTGAAAAAATAGGTTTTTTTATGAATACTCCGAGGAGGCCTCTTATTGTACCTATGCCGTCACCAATGTCAATAATATTCCCCTATCTCAGTGATAGGGGAATATGGAGAAAGCGAACTTTCATGGGTACATTTTCATCTTACTTCAATCCTACAGCCTTGTCAACTAAAACTCTCTCCCAAAGCATCGAAAAATCTCCCTGATTGGATAACTAACTTAGGACATTGACTCTTAATGAAACTAATAACTGAGGTGACTATTCTAAAGAAATGATAAGTATGTTATACTACTAGTGTTGAGAGGTCAACTTTCTTATTAGGCATTAGTATTCAAATACATCTCCCTCTCAACATCATCGTCACACTAAGTGTGGCGATTTTTGCGTTCTCGCCATAAAAGAGAGCTTATGTTATAATGACGTGAGCTATTAATTCTTTTTCTCATTGCTTTAACACTAATAGCTCAGCTGGTCACTCTCGTTTGGGGGTGACTTTTTGCTTAGTCTCTATCAATCACATCTTGAATTTTGAAGAAAGCCTTAATATCACCGTTCAAGGCTCTTTGAAGCACCACTAAAGCTAGTGGCATCTTATGACAAGCAAGTCTCTCATCTGCTCATTATTAACTTCTGAGCTTAAGAGAATTTTTGGCATTATAGTTGTAAGGGGTAATATCTGATAATAATAATAATGTTTCAATTTGCATAATAACTCCTTTTATCGTTGATGACCTTTTGAGTGATGATGCTTATGATCATAACTTTGTTCCATCTCATTCGCAAAATCATAGTCTTTTACAATACGATCTCTGGCTTCTTGAAGTGCCTCACGCTCTATTTGTAATTCTTTGATTTCCTTTCGGATAAGATTGCGATCCGTATTTTTAGCCACTTTAGCTTTTTCTAGAATTGCCATCGTGACTTCAGATGGGACCAAGCCATCTTGGTAATCTGATAAAGCTCCTAACACTTTGTTTAAATAAGCCACCTTACTATCTAACTGCGCCAGTGTTTGATCCGTTTTTTCTAATTGTTCTAAGAAGCGTTCTTGCATCTCCTGAAACTGTTTAGAATTAGTTACCTTGTTAGCCGACAAAAAGTTAAACTCTTCAACCAGTCTTTCTAACTCTGTCATTTCCCAATTTTTAGTGAGAATCACTTCCCCACTATTCAAAGACAATTGTTTTACCAAAGTGCTCCCTTGGATGAAGCGATTATCTGTTGACTTGTCTGGATTGATAAAATAGAAATAGTCTTTTTTCTTAAAGTAGGCTGTGAAGGTTCCATCTTCATTCTGGTCTAACATTCGAGCTGGAGTCGAAACTGTTCCTTTCTGTTCTAAGCCAAAAGCAACCGGAAGATAGATAGACTGTCTGGTGATCTCAGAAATTTGCCAAGGCTCAATTCTTACCTTCATTTCAAAATCTTCTGCCTTTTTAGCCTGTTCCTCCTCATACTTTTCTTTGATATGCTCTACCGTGTAAACCACTTCATTCATCGCAACACGCTTTTGGATTTGTTCAAGGGAGTAAATCCTTTTCTTTGATAAGGTGCGATCTCTTGTATTCTTTCCCTGTAACTTGCCATCTAAAGGAACCAACAAGCGATACTTGGCAAACTTCCCAGAAAAGTCAATGTGAAGATCAAGGGCTTTCGCTTTCTGTTGAAAATCCTCTACTGAAATGGAGTGCTTTAAGAGAAAATTTAAACGCTGTTTAATCTCATAACTAAAATTGTTTTGACGTCGCCAAGCCGAATAGTCTGTATAGGATGTGCTTAATTTGGGTTTTAGAATTTTAGCACCATACAACTCCGCATGTTTATCTGAAATATGTTCCAAACTTTTTTTCGTCCCTTTTTGCCAACGAAACTTTTTCAGTGTTACCTCATTGGTTGTGTTAAAAATAATGTGATTATGTAAAAACCCCTTATCAACGTGTGTCGCTACGACAAATTGGTAATCACCGCCTGTAAATTCCAAGGCTGTTTTCCGACCAATCTCGTTAACCTCTTCAGGTGTTAGATTGTCATCTGGGGAAAAGGATTGAACGATATGATGCGCCAAGACACGATTATCATTTTTTAAATCGGATAAGGTGGCATTATCGTACAATTCATCGACAGACTGTTTCAATAAAATGAAATCATCATAAATGGCATCACGGTCTCCTGGGTCAATGAGGTGGTGGCCTGAAATCAATTTCTTGTGAACCTCACCATCTGCCGTTAACGTATAATCAAAAGCATCATCCTTATCATGTTGCTCAACTTTGATAAGCGTCACATCATCACGTGTGATATAATCAATAGCCCGTTTTAAGTTTTTAGTCTGTTTGATCTGAAAGACTTTGGTCACTACCATGTTGTTTGGCAACCTCCTTTGTTTTAAATTCTTGAACAATCATCTGTTGGAGTTCTTTGACTTCTTCTTGTAAAGCCATAAACAACTCCTGGTCAAATTCTTCAAAGGTGTTCACGTAACGAACCAACTGATTGATATTTTGACCAATACGATTGACCTCAATTCGTAGTTAACGCAACTCAGAATAGTCATAGGTTTCAATTTTCCCCTCAAGTAACATCTTCAAAGCGTAAGCTTGGAAGGTTTTCTTTCCTGACAAGGTAATCCGACGACGCAGCTTATCCGCTTCTTCATCTTTCGTGCGTAGTTCAAATCTATTCACTCGGGTTCTTCTCTTTTGTCCCATCTTCACTTCTCCTGTTTCTCAAAAAGTGGCAGAGTTATTTGGACATTATCGATTCTTGTAGTATTTGGATTTTGAGCTTGTTTAAACATTTCATATTCCCACGTTTCCATGACTGTCATACTTGGGACATAGTGATCAATGACCGTTATGATTAAATCTTTTATTGTCTTATACTCTATTTGTGTTAAGGGTTTAGCGGCCGTCTCATTGGATACAACAACGTCACAAAAGATACAATCATAACCTAACCAATCTTCAATTCCTGTATTGACATCGACATAGCGTTCATAGGCCTCAACCAATAATAACAATAAGGCTACTTTTTCTTGTTCTGTTTCAATGCAATCGGATAGACCGCCTCGACTGAATCCTAAATCTAGTTCAATAAAAAAGAAGAAAGCTCCATCATAATTGATCCGTTCATATTCCTTTTGAACGTCTTGTTTATACCAGTCGTCATAGTTATTTAGAGACTTTCTAAGCACCTTCTCTTCAAAGAGTTCAACGGCTTCTGGCAACGTTGTGTGCTCAATGCAGTGTGTTAATTCACTTGGTGTTCTCATATTCCATTCCTCATTTCTATATCGTCTCCCTTACTAGGGACTTGACAGTTTTTCTAAAGCCCAGTAGACTTGTTCTCTGGCAAGCGTAGCATGTGTCCGGACACATGCGAAAATAAAAAGAGCGACAAGCCTAATTGCGGGAATCCCACAATTAGACTGTTGCCTTTTTATCTTTTGGGGAAATCCCCAATCCCCTTTTTGGTACGACGTACACTTTGTAATATTGCACTTTTTTCCGATCCTGCATTTTGATTAATGGCACAACTTTTAAGAGTGTCAGTTTTGAAAAATGCACACAGTAAAAAGCGGACAATCGTTACATTGTCCGCTTCTTATGTTGTGTCAATCGACGTGTTTTACGGTTGGCTCCCAAGACAACAGGTCTAATTTCATTTTTTGAAATTGGGCTTCAGATAATGCTTCTAGGGTCTTAAGTGTTGTCTGGAGTTCCTTCTCATAATCTGTGACTTGATCAGCTTGAAACGTTGTCAAATCGTTTTTAATGACCGTTACGAGTTCCTCTTTTGTCAGTTGTGCCTGTTGTTGCTGGATGACTTTCTTGTCTTTGAGCCACTCGTCTATCTCAAATAAGTAGGTCATTAGAATCATTTCAGTTGTCGTCATCATCTCTTCGGTTATCATATCTTTGTCCTCCTAATAGTGTCATTGCTTTTTGTGATGACCTACGTTGCACTACGGCATCGTAGGTCGATTGTCTTTTTTTACGCTTGCTTCCTTCTCCTGAGTGGTAACTTGTGTTCTTGATGTTTTAGCGGCTGCTAAACTTTGGTAAAAGGGATGAGCCTGCTTTTTGAGTTCTTCTTTCGTTGTCTGTTTCGCTTCTTGGTCCAATGTGACTCTTTGGTATTTAGCCAACTGGTGGTCAATTCGTTCCATTAGACTTTTGGCTTCTGCTTGAACGATTTCCAATTGTGCTGTTAAGTTGGCAAGCCCGTCTTTTTCTTTTGACCAGGACGCTAAATAAGGAAATGACTCTTGGCTGGTATCAAAACCTAGATGACTGGATACAACATAAGCAATAGATTCTGCCTGTAGTTCTTTGGTACTTCTTGTTAGCTGGCCATCAAACCGTTCCGTCAAACTTTGTTTGTTGTGTAATTCCGAATGAGCCATTTCATGAATCAGCGTTGATAACGTTCGTTCATACGACATCCCTTTCTTAATGACAATTTCATTTGTCTGTGGACTATAAAACCCATCTTCTTGTCCAAGTTCTCTAAAGCGAATAGGAACGTTATTGTTGTTCTGAGAAATATCTCTTAAGCTACGATAGACATTTTGATAACAGTCTTTATCCAATTGTTCTGGAATATCGCCCATGACTTTTGGGAGATTGAGTTCTTTTCCCTCTTTAGGAGAGACTTGGCTAATATCAAAAACAGGAACGGGTTTAAAGTAAGTGACGGTCTCCTTTTCGCCCGTTTCGGGATTAAGAATAGGTTTCCCATTCTTATCTTTTTGAATGATGGCTACAGGCGCTTGAATGTAGATAGCTTTTTCACCTTTTTTAACAGAGCCATTGCGTTTCTTCCATTCTTGGAAAGACGCAACCATCGATGCTTCTGGAAATTGTGACATAATCAATTGAATATTTCGTGGCGAGTAGTTATTGAAGTGGGCCATCCCTTCCAGGTATTGCTTATAGGTATCACTATCAAAATACTGTTTTATGCCGTCTTGTAAGTGTTGATTCAGCGCTGCGGTATTTTTGGCTTTAATCATTTCTGACAAAGTGAAGTCACGTTTATTGGCTTCTTGTTGCCTTGTCATCTCATTATCAGAAGCGTTAGTTGGGTCTGTTCCATTTGCCTTTTCAACATTATCTGGAGCCCCATCACCATCACTATCAGAACTAAAGGGATTGGTGCCTAGAGCGATTTCTTCATCATCGGTTAACCCGTCTCCATCCGAATCTTTAGAATAGTTAGTCTTTTGATTGTCTTTTTTGTGTAAGTTTTCTGTTTGTATTGGTTCGAGTTCTCGGTTTATAATCATATCTTTTAAGGCCTGTCCGCCATCCGTAATGTATTGATTGTTAATAGAGAGAATATTAACCTGACCATCTTTTTCACTAACGATACCAAGAATAACCTTATTTGAAGCAATTGATAAATCTGACTCAAGTTTATTTGTCACTTTCATTAATGATGCTGGGAAGAATTCACCGTCAACATTCCTAAAAGCAATTAAAACATCACGATCTTCTGTTCGAATCGCCTTAGCTAAATCAAGACGATTCATCCGTTCAACCTCTGACAGATCATCAAAAATAAAACTGTTAGCATCTATGACAGCTTTAAAATCAGGTAAAACTTGGATTTTACTAAAGGTCGCTCCTCTGTTAGCAATCATAATATTTTGATAGCTCCCCTTACCTTCAACAAGGTCAATAAGTGTTTTAGAAGCAGTTTGGTTTTCATTAATGGCAAACAATCCAATCAAATGAGGGTAGTGTTCCGGCTTAAAGGAAACTTGAAGAGCTTGTAATTGATTCTCATTTTTGTAAAAGTAGGTCACTTGACTATCTGCTAGCTCTGATTGATACCAGGAGGCATTTTCCTGGATTTGTGATGCATAACGATTCAATTTATTCAGCTCTTTCGTGCTAATAGGGTGATAGCCTTGCTTATAAATTGACTTTTCAGCCTCAGAAATGGTAAAATGAAGTAAAGATTGAGACTGAGTTTGAATCGGTGACGATTCATTCAAAGAACGCTTTAATTGAGCGTTAGGTAGAGGTGCTGCCTCCTGAGACTCCTCAGGTAAATCCCCGAATGGGTTCTCAGTCTTTTTTGTTTGCCCTTGAATGGTATCAGGGGCTTTTTGTGTGCCTTCTGTTTGTGGCATTTTTAGTAATCCTTTCTTTTGTTTCAGATAATCATTCCAGTCCATCTTTTCCTGATTCTCCTGACGTGGGGGATGGTCAACGGTAATCGGAATGCCATCTTCCTGTAACTCCTTAATAAAGTTTCGGCCTGCCTCGTCATTATCAACGGCAATGGTAATCAGATTGGGATTGTTGTTAAGGATTCTGGTCGTTTGGTTAATGGCATCTATCGCTCCTCTAATCGACTCTCTGGGCATGGTTTGAGAATATTGACCATCTGTCAATAAATCAGCCGTATAGCGACTAATCACCCCTTTTTTAACCCCATCCATAGCCACTAAGCGGACATTCTGTAAACTCTCCTTATGTAGTTCATAATAAGAGAGAAGGTCAATAGGAGCTTCCGAAAACACGAGACGTTTAGGTGTTCCAATGTCCAAATGAAAACCTGCTAGACCGTCTGAATGCTTCATGATTTGTTTAAGACGGCCACGTTCAGGATGCTGGACTTTATTTTCAACGATCCCCTGAAGACTACCGCCGATCATTCGGCCGTCTTCCGCAAAACTTTTAAAGATAATAACAGGTTCAAAATAATCACCCTTTTTCAACGTCGCAGAGCTCATACTACCTGATGCCAAAGCAAAATCAATGGTCTCATCAGATAGCCCCCGTTCTTCTTTTAAATACTGTCTCCCTAAGTCAAAATCGTGATGTTCATAAGGGGCGAGGTAGTGCTTAAAGGGTTCTCTAACGATTGGTGTTACCGTAACCGATTCAAATTGCCCTGTTTCTAAGAAATTGACAGTTTCTCGAAAGCTAGGTTTCTTTCCTGTTAGCTCTTCTTGGATGACTTGGACTAAATCAATGGTATTGGTGCCCACGCTTCTTGACCACCAACGGAAGGTGTTAGTTTGGGGGTAAATATGAAAACTATCATGTTCGTCCCAATAGAGATGTCCACCTGAACCTTGTTTCAAGTTAATCCCCAGTGAGCCCGCAACGGCCACAATATCCATGGCAATGAGTTTCTGTCGCTGTGCTTCAAAACGCTGTGAAATTAAATCGTATGTATTCGCCATATCAGACCTCCCCCTTAAGGGCTTGCTTAATAAAGGTTTTGGCTTGTTTGATAAAGCCATCTACCTCATCTTGCGTGTAAACACCATTGTCAGAGGCATCTGTTATCTCCAGAGTTTCTTCTCTGTCAAAAAAGAGATCATAATGGGTGAGATTGATTTTCCCATTGGAGAAGATACGGATGAGTACCTTACTATAGCCAATTCGTAACTGAATTTTAGTACCCGAATGGTTATAGCGTTGAATTGACATTGTGGTTTTAGATGAATTCACGGCTTTGGGCTTTAGGGTTTGACGGTGGGCAAAGGGTTCTATTTTTTCAATAAACTGTTTTTTAACGTCTAATCGACGTAAAATTTGAGGTGTCATATCTTAATCCTTTCTATTAATACGAAATGAGTGACATCATACTAGATTTCCACTCGTTGGTCATCAAAAGAAACCTCTCCGAAACCTTCACGGTCTTCAGGGGGAAGTTCAAAAATTTCTCCAGTATCCATATCCACTAGTTTCGTAGAGGTTTCTGGTGTCTGAGAGGGGCTTTCTGAAGGTATTTCAGGATTAGTTACAGGGACTTGGTCACGAGCTGACGTCTCAGGTGCCGATTGACGTGTTTTATCAAAGCCGTTTTCTTTTAAGAAGGCTTGGTAGTCAGACATGTCAGGTGCCCAAATGTGCTCTTCTGGAATTTGGCTAGTCATGACTGCATCAATAAATTCCGCACCTTCTTCCATAAAGCGTTTATAGTGATACCGTGTTTTATCCTGATAGTGATTAGCTAACCAATCTTTCATAGGATGATTTGATACCATGGCTTTCTTATCTCGAAAAACATTTTGTTTGGAGATAAAGACTAAGGCCTCATCGACACCAATACGAGCAACCTCATCTGGGGTCATAAGATCCCGCTGATGCGCTTGATGACTGGTTGTTCCTGTTCTTCGCTGTCCCCGTTGTTCCGAATAACTGGTCTGGGTAATGGTTTGTTTTCCTGCTCGCATGGAGAAGTATTTCATAGTATCTTCATCATTGGTTCCTAAAAATAAAAGCGTCGCACAGTTATTGACCATGGATTTTCTAGCAGGAACGCCATATAGGGAATCTAGTTGGCTAATGGCTTGAATGATGATTTTTATAGACATCTCACGGCTACGAATAGAGGCTAGGACTTCGTTAAAGTGTGGCATCTTAACACAATTGTCAAATTCATCGAAGTAGAATTGCACGTGTAATAAATCTTTCAGTTCATAGCCTTTCTTTTCCCCTTGAATAATAGCATCTGCACTATGAGTCAATTGGTCAAAAACAACCGTAAAGAATGTGGAAGCCAAGAAGCTATAAGCCTTATTAGTTTCTGAGATGGCCACAAAGACCGCTGTCTTTTCAGTATTTCAGGTATCCATTTCCATGGTGTCAGTCTTAATGAGATTCGTTACCGCATCATGATCAAAAATGGAGTACTGAGTGGCCACAATAGCTAAGACACTAGTCCTGGTTTCTGCCTCAAAGTTACTGTTAAAGAGTTCCCACTGTCGACAGGCATAGTTACCTGGTAATTTTTCTTCCAATTGCTTAAACATCTTCTCAACTGCACTGAGTTCCTTTTCATTGGGGCGTTTCAAATTTCTAAGTAAATCTGCCACCATTGATAAGTTCGGTTCATAATGTCTCACCTGACTATCAAAATAAAGATAGCCAAGTAAAGCACGGTTCAAAAGAAGCTTGGCCTGATTCCAGAAGTCCTCTCCTTCTCGATTTCCCTTTTTTGTCCCTTCGACAATGGCTTCTGTAATGCGATCAATATCCAATTCTGATCTCATATACCTAAAGGGGTTAAACATATCCGAATTGGTTAAGTTAACCAGATCAAAGATTTTGATTTGATAGCCGTTTTCTTTTAACATTGTTCCTACTTCTCGGACAAGCAACCCTTTAGGGTCCGTTACGATAAAAGAGGAATTCATTTGCATGAGGTTTGGCTTTACATAGGTGTAGGTTTTTCCATCTCCAGGCAGACCAGCTACTAAGACATTTTTATTGAGTTGCCGCTCAAACGGCAAGCGCTTATTGAAGAGTCCCATTTGAGCTTCTCTCGAGAAAATCATATTATTTCTTGGTTCTTCATCTTGAAATCCTTTGAGTTCCTGGGCCGTTGCCATGCGAGCTGACCCTGATTCTTCTCCATGCCGATAATTACCATCTAATCTAATCTTTAGATAGAAAAGTAAGCCAACAAAAAAGCCCACTAGGGCAGAAAGAATTGCTAGTGGGCTGGTATTCCAATAAAAGTAAGGTGGTTCCGTTATCTTTTCAAAAACATAGGTATAAGGGGCAAAGAGATTGGTCATATCTGCCTGTGGTGCCATACAATAAAGGACATAAGCACGATGTGTCAGGTAGGCTAGAAGCAAACTGAGCAGAAGATAGGGAAGCAATCGTTTACGTTTTAGTTCCATCAGATGCCCTTTCCTTTCTTCTTGGTTTTTACTGCTTCCGTTGATTTCTTAGAGGTTTTCTTGAGTTTTTCAATCTGTTGTTTAGGGGTTAATTCATCAGGCTTCTTCATATATTTATCTAGTGCTTCTTTTGGATTAGACACAATTTCCTGATTGATTTTTCTGAGAGCTTCTTGAATGACCTGTTGATTAATAGCTTCAAACCAGACTTGCTTGGTGCCATCTCCATTCTTTTTAAAGTGAAAGTTAACCCCTGATGTTTTCAGTTCTTTTTTCAATTTATCAAGATTAACCTCAGCCTCTTCAAAGTCGATATGATCTTTTGTACGGGGTAACTGATTGAAATCCTTCCAGGACATCTCTCCTGATTGTTTGTGCTCTTTATAAGTCTTAGCTCCTTGGCTAACAGCATAAGCTAAAAACTGAAATAAGTGCTTCCCTGTATCCAAGGTGACTCGTGACCCTTTTTCCATAACTCGTTCTTGATCCATTTGTTTCGTCTCCTTTCTTCATTAGGGGTAAGCGGTTACTCTTGGCTTTTTGATAACAAGATAGCCATACTGAGCCTTCTTATCAGCCCTAACAGCTAGTGTTAGACGCTTACTTGATACATGATCTTGTGCCTCTTTGATATTAACGACATAAGTAACAAGAGTTGTATCCCCTTTTATTTCCTGACTTTCCAGTAAGACACTGACTGGGATGGCTTTCTCTGTTTTAAAATCTTCTTTAGGAAGTTTCTCTGATAAGTAATCTTCTAAATTGAGACTTTGAGAGAAGTAACTGCTAATGAAATAGCGACAAAAGACATCTGCCTTTTGATTGGTCACTACCGTCTCTACTTTGGGAGTCACCTGCGGTTGTGTCTTAACTAACTGCAAAGTCTCCAAAGACAAGTAGATACTCGCTACCGATAGTACCATCGGCAGCAACCACATCAGCCCTTTTACTAACTTGGAGACGCCCGTTTTAGATTGGGAGTCATTGGAATTTGAACTATTAATAGCTTGTGGTTGTTGTTTTGATTCAGAACGTTTCCAGAATGGCTTCTTAGCGTCCCCCTTTCGTCCAAATTCTCCGATTAATTCCTGAACCTCTTTGTCTTCTTGAGATGGGATGGTTAGTTCCATCGATTCCAGGACTTCTTCATTTTTATCCAAATGAAACAGATAAAATGTAGCTCTCATGTTTAACTGTAGGCACCGCTTTTCTTCTCCTTCTAATGCATATAGAAGTGCTGCCAAGTTCTGAAATTCCTGCTCCTTCCCATCAGATTGATTCTGAATCCGAAACATTACCCCTCACCTCCACGTTCTTCTTTGTGAGTGGCTAAAATGGCTTCTAAACTTTGTAAATCGATATCATATTCGGCCATGATTTCCTGTTGCCGTTTGCCTTCTAAGATGGCAATATCATCTTTTAGCGTTTTGATTTTCTTTTGAAGAGCTTCTTGGCTTTCTTGAGCCTTTTCTAGCTATTTTATCTTATCATCTAAACGTTATTGAGTGGATTTCTGGCGACGGCTTTTTGATGAAGTGGTTTGATTAGTATGTTTTTCATTTATCATGATTTCATTCCTTTACTTTCTTTAGTCTGTTTCTGAAGGGGCAATTGCTCCATAAGCTGCTTCGCTTTCTGTTAAGTCAGATGAATCCGTTAATAGTAAGGTACTCATGTGATTCACTAAAAAATTACCATTAACTTTTGCATAATCTAGTTGAATGGTTGTATGATTTATAACTCCTTTTTGTGCCCCTTCTGCATTATTCTTTTCCTTTAAGAGATCATTTGTATAAGTGACCTTGCAAATGACTTGATGATTGATGTGATCAATATAGATTTGTGCTGATTCAAAGGCATAATTAATAATATAACCTTTATACGTTTGACTCTGAGCCTTATTTTCTTCTGAGACTGTCGCATTATAAAGCCCTTCGGTCATATATTCTTTATACCGATGACGATTTTCTTCTAAATCTTTCTTCGTATAATAAGCAATTAGAAACTTCTTGATTAATGATTCATTCAGTCGCTTATCATCAGACTTATTTGTCGTTGATACTTTTGTTTCTGAACTATCTTGACTATTTTTACCCATCTGGCCAAATCCAAATCCTATACAGAATATTAAAATAAGACAAACGATTCCAATCGCTCGTTTAAAATAGGTTACTTTTACTGTATCAATCATGATTACTTCTCCTTTTTGTTTTATTATTTAGGTGTCGCAAATCTATAAAAAGGAGCTGGGCGACAGACTCGGTAGTGAATTTTATGTTGAATCCCCCCATAATTGAGTTCAGACACTAAAAATGAGCCATCTGGGTTAACCACTTCTACAATCCCAACATGACCCCATTGTGGAAATGTGCCATCAAAACCGCCCGCCGTTGAAACAACAGCTCCCTTGATAGGAGTTGGACTATATCGCCATCCTTTAGCAACCAAAGATGCCACCCAATTTTGACCTGAATAGGTTACACTAAACTAGACAGAATTTATAAAGTGTTCTACACTAAAGAAAATAGGAGAATATTATGTCTAGAAAAATACGTCGCCACTTCACCGATGACTTTAAGCAACAAATCGTTGACCTTCACAATGCAGGGATGAAACGAAGTGAGCTTATCAAAGAATATGAGTTAACCCCATCAACCTTCGATAAGTGGGTACGTCAGGCTAAAACAACTGGTTCCTTTAAAACTATTGATAATCTTACAGATGAGCAGCGTGAACTGATTGAACTCCGAAAGCGTAATAAAGAACTCGAAATGCAGTTAGATATCCTAAAGCAAGCGGCGGTGATTATGGCACGAAAAGAGAAGTAATCACTGCTAATAAAGACAAATATAGCATTTCAGCCATGTGTCGTTGGTTGAACATTCCTCGTTCTAGCTATTACTACAAGGCTGTTAAACCAGTCTCTGAAGCGGAACTTGAAGAAAATATCAAAGCTATTTTTCTCGAAAGTAAGGCCAGATACGGGGCTAGGAAAATCAAGAAATGTTTGGAAAATGAAGGCATCCAGCTGTCTCGTCGTCGGATTCGTCGCATCATGCACAAACTCAACTTAGTATCCGTTTATCAGAAAGCAGCCTTCAAGCCACATTCAAAAGGGAAGAATGTGGCAGCTATTCCTAATCACTTAGCCAGACAATTTCATCAAGAAAAGCCTCTAAATGCTTTAGTAACAGACTTAACCTACGTTCGTGTCGGTAATAGCTGGGCTTATGTTTGCTTGATTATTGATCTCTTCAATCGTGAAATCATCGGTTTGTCAGTTGGTTGGCATAAGACCGCCGAATTGGTTAAACAAGCGATTCAGAGCATCCCTTACGCTCTGACCAAGGTCAAGATCTTCCATTCTGATCGTGGGAAGGAGTTTGATAATCAGCTGATTGATGACATGTTGGAAGCTTTTGGAATCAATCGTTCTCTAAGCCAAGCAGGCTGTCCCTATGACAATGCGGTAGCTGAGAGCACCTATCGCGCTTTCAAAATTGAATTTATTCATCAAGAAACCTTTCAGTCACTGGAAGAATTAATCCTTAAAACGAAAGATTATGTGCACTGGTGGAATTACCATCGCATTCATGGCAGTCTCAACTACCAGACACCCATGACATGGAGATTAATTGCTTAAAGAAAAAAGCACTTTATAAATGTTGTACAGAAAAGTGTTGCCTTTTCATAATTATTCTTACTCCATCTTCCGATAAGCATCCGTTGCAACTAAGCGGAATAGTTCTGTATCCTCAGGGATAGGATTTTCAAATGGGACAGTTGTTGAGCCTGCAATAATTAAACCTGTTCCAATCGCTTTTGGTTTTTCAATATAGCGAATAAGGGCATCGGTTAAATTAATAGTTTTCAGCAAATAGGGAATAGTCGTCTTCTTTTGTTTCAAGAGCACGAGAAATTCACTATTATAGAGAAGATTGCGTCCTTCCTTACGGGAGAGTAACGTTTCCACATTTTGAGTTATGCCTGTTGGAATAGAACCGTATTTACGGATACGAGCATACATATTGGTAAAGAAGGTCGCTTGATCATCTGTTTCAAATTGATTCTGCATCTCGTCAAAGTAAACCCTAGTTACAAACTCATCTTTGTGATCAACGACGTGTTGCCAAATATAATCCTGAATCACCATCATGGCAAAGGGTTTTAGCTTACCTGATAATTTTTTTAAGTTAAAGATAACGACTTGGTTATTGAGGTCTACGTTGGTTTCATAAGCAAAAATATATTGAGATCCTTTAGTATAGCTTTCCGATTTTAAAGCGAGACTTTGCGCTTCCTCCTCAGGTTGTTCTAAGAGAATATCATGCCAATCCTTTAGGGTTGGGGTGCGATCGGTAATCTGTTCATAACACAGGCGAGTGACACGGTCAATCAGAGAGACATCATCATCGGTCACTTCTTGGAGGATATTTTCAAACAATCCCATGATAAGAGATGCTTTTTGCCCTACAAAATCTTTATCTTCATCTCGAAGTTTATCTAAGTCAGGAATATCCATGAGATTAAAGTGGGTTTTTGTTCCTGGATAGATATCAATGACCTGAGCACCAAAGGCACGGCCAATATCCACGTACTCTTCCTCGACATCGACTATGATGACCCTATCATTGGGAAAGCGTAAAATAGCTGGAATGACTTCGTTTATTTTAACGAAAACAGACTTCCCTGATCCAGAAGACCCAAGAATAACACCTGAAGACGTATATAAATCCCGTTGTCGGTCAAGAGAAATAATATTATTAGAAATTTGATTTTGACCATAGTAATTAGCTAGTGAACTTTGAGATTGTAAGTCTGTATTAGTGAATGGAATTTGGGTGGCTATATTGGTTGTGGTCATATCTCGCATAAAGCGATGTTTCACATCGATATAAGTCTTTCCAATCGGTAGCATACTATTGAGTGCTTCCTCTTGGCGATAATAAGTTTCCTCAAATTCTATCACGTGTTTGCGTCCAGCCTGTTTGATGCGACTTGTATAGTCTGCCAATTCTTCGGCACTATCAGCTTTTACCATGACCAAAAAAACGCCAGAAAACATTTTCTGGTCGTTATCATTAATTTCTGTTTTCCATTTCTCAGCTTCATCTGCCGTATCTTGGGCCACACTAGAAACTGCTAAATTACTAGAAATCCCTTTTTGAGCAGCAGACACTTGAGATTTAACCATGTCCATTTTCACACCTGCCTCAGCTGTATTGACTTTTTTCACCGCTTCAGCAACGTCATAAGGCTGGGCATGAATGGAAATAGCTAATTCAATCCCAATGTCTGTTAAGGATTTAATGAGTCGGTCATTAAGAAAGGCCGGGAAAGTTCTGGCAAAGAGGATTTTACAATATTTCTTATCCATCCTAAACTGGTCAGGTTGAAACCAAAGGCGACCAGGAGCGATGAAGGACTTAGTGCTAAGCCCTGAAATTCTCACATCCTTATAGTCCACATCGAGATAAGGGTTCACTCTCAGTAAATCCGCAAAGATATTGAGTCTTTCTGTTCCATCTAGTGACTTGAGAGGGACATCAACTAATTGAAACTGTGTTGTGAAATGGGTGTCAACATCATTTAACTTACGGTAAGCTTGTTTCCGATCTTTAGCCCTTGTCGAGACCGTCACAAATTTTTCCACTTTAAAGTTATTTTGATCGGTCGCAAAGCGAGAGCGGATAATATTATTGTATTCTTTCCGAAAGACATCTCGCTCATCACCTTCTAAGTCATAGGTAATCTGATCCAGTAAAGTTGTAGGGACAGGACGATTAAGAATCGTCAACTGATAGGTATTTTCACTATCTAGACCATTTAAAGCATTAACATAGTATTCAATAATATCTAGTTTCTCATCTTCACTGCCTGTGATGTAATTCGTATCACCTAATTGCCAAGTCTTGGAATAGGCTTCATCGACAATGTGCATGAGTCCATCTTCAAAAAGAGAGGTGTACTGAATTGTATTTTGTGTACTAGCCTTCATAGCTCTCCTTTCTTGCATGAAAAAAATAGTTCAAAGAAACTGCTTTTTACTTAACTGCCTATCATAAGTTGAAATCACTGAATAAGCTTCGATTAGCTTCTTTTTGGTCTTGAAAATAGCGCTCAAAGTCTTTCTCTCCTTTAAAAGCTATCCTACCACGTTCTAAAAAACTTAGCCACTTCTCCAGCCACTGTGAGTACTGTTTTTGGGACAGTTTCCCAATTGCAAAAAAATAGTTCAAATCGTCTTGAAGTATTTTTAAGATGGTGATACCTGCTTGGCAATCTCCCGTAGCTTCCACAAACCGCCAAGCGTAGGTGTAAAAAAGATCATCGGCTTGTATTAAGCGAATAGCTTGTGGCAATTCACTTACTGTTAACTGTCCTTGTAAGAGACAATCGGCTCACTTCCCTTTCTAAATGACTAATTTTATCTTTGAAATATTGGTATTCCTGACCTTGATTAATCATTTCTATCTCTTTTCCTTTCTAGCATAAAAAACAGCTCTTATTATGAACCGCTTCTACTGCTTTGTTAGTTTGATTATCTGATGATTGAGCAGATGGTCCATAAAAAGAATCAACAATTCCAGCAGTACGCATAGCTGATTGCATAGCAGAGCGAGCGAGTTCTGAAGCAGCGATACTTCTGACTTTCAGCTCCCACAGCTCTTCTTTTTTCTTGATGAGACCGTCCATCCATTCATTATCTCGGATAAGTTCGTCTCGTCTTTGTTTCAGTTGTTCTAAATCCATTAGACTATCCTTTCATATATCATAGAGTTCAGTCTATCATGACACCTGTAATAACTGCTTAGCTTTGCGCTGAGAACCAAACAACAATATCAGAAAAATAACACACTTACCTATGTAACTGATCGCTGGTGCATACGTCCCTAACCAATTATTCTTATCCAACTGTATTGCAGTATCAACCTTAAAACCTTGCCAAATTAAAAGAAGCAGTACTATAACAGCTCCTTGAAGAGCAACAGCTCCAAATGTTTTGAGAAAATTTTTGGCAATATGTCTCGTGTCATCACTCATCCAGAAGGCTACTATGACTGGCGCAATGGCCTTGTAAAAATAGAGTTCAATAAAACGTAGTAAAACCATAACTTTTATAGACATAGTAGCTGCCGCTCCAATTAGATATGCTAGGAAGTTAAGACCTGTTCGTATTCCATAGGCTCCTTTTTTCAAGGCTTTAAATTCAAATAAATTACTTCCACTTAAATCTATACCAATAAGTTTGGTCACACCATTTGTAAACCATAAAATGGCATTGAGAATAACTCCTGATTGAGAAACTAGGAAATAAGCAATGAAATATTTAACAGCCACTTCTAAGAATAGTTTCCACGTCATCTCTCCTCCTTGGTTACGAATAAAGCGATACCAAGATAACAGCTCAAGCAAAAATAAAATGGATACCAAAATGTATCCAATGGCCATGAGGGATTTATTAACGGCAGTCATGGATCTATTGACGGAGGAATTATAGCTCCCTAGTCCCTTGGTTAGTTCTGAAAGTATATCTTTCATCGTTCTCCTTTCTGTAAAAAATAAAAAGAACCTCGAAAGGTTCTAAAGCATTAAGCTTCTGTTTTTGAAAAAGTGGTTATTAATGCTACGAATAGTGTAAGAATAATACAGATTATGATATCAATTTCAGTAAAATAAATTGGCTCTAGGGTATTCGTCATAAAATCCTGTGCGAAAAAACGAAACAGAGCTGGCGCTTGCAGCAAGGTATTTATATTGCGCCAAGTTAAAAACTCAGCCAGCAAAACTCCAACAATACCTTTTGTCACAACACACATAACTACGACAGCAAAAGCAGATTTGATCAAGTTAAAGAAGAAAAGAGTTAGATAAACTGGCGTTTGAATAAGAATGAGGAGAGCTCTAAAGAAATTTCGTGTCACAAAGCTGAGCCCTGTTTTTAAGCGTTCCCATAAGCTTGGTTTGTAAGAAGCATTGATACGCTCAATCTCAGCTTGTGTTTCTTCAGGGGTATGAAACGTGACAATTCCTTCCCAAGGATCAATCCCTTGTTCAAGTTCTTCAGCTGTTGGTGGACGACCGTGACGTTTTTCAAAGTCCTTGGCAAATGCCACATAATCAAAGCTTTCAGACATCTTCTTCCCTTCCTCTCGTTTTGCTTTATTATCTTTATTATACCATATTTTAGGTCAATGGATGACCCATTTTCGTTTCTTTAGCCACATTTTCTAAACTAGTTTAAAAATGAAATAGCTCGCATAGCAGCTACAATCGCAGCTGCTACACCAGCAGAAATAACCGCCAAGGCACCTCCTGAAATCATAGAAGTAAACCCCTGATCCATCATCTGAGGACTTCCGTTTTTACGCCCTGCAAAATAATCAAAAGCGCCTGTCAGGACCCATCCTAGTCCGACAATCGCAAGTATTGCACCCATAGCGGTTACAACACGGACAGCTGTTTCCATATTTTGATACCTTCTTTCTTCATAAAAAATCAAGACTAGAGGGTTCTAGCCTTGATCAAACGAGGAAACCTTCTGTCTTATCTTTTTTAGGTTTCCTCTCTGCCTAGTTTTATGACTTTTCGGTCACTACTCTAGTGATAAGCCAAGATCTATCCACTCACCCTAACAAGCAACCCGATTTTTAGAGGAATCATGGAATATTGAATGAGGGGTTACTTGCTAGAGAGAATGGATAGACCCAAGGTAAAATCCTTTTATGGCTTATCCATTAATAACTTACTGTTGACGCTTTTTAAGCCCTACAAGGCCTAAGAGTGAGAGTAAGGCGGCGCCAAGCACCGTTAGGACAGATACTCCTTGCTCTCCTGTGGATGGTAAAGCTGGAGCTTTTGGAGTTACAGGTTGTGGTGGTTCTGGCGTATGAGTGGTGACTTTATTAGATTTCACAGGATTACCGTTGACATACAAGGTGTACTCATTTGTCACATCGCCTGCTTTGATTCGTTTAACCACCACAAAAACATCTGCCCCAAAAGCACTACTACGTGGAACTTGTGCAAGGAAGTCTGCCTTAAAGGCCAACTCATAGTGACCTGTCTCCTTATTGTAGGTTGTCTCAGTGTACTGAGCTAAGTCAGTGCCTTTAGGGATAATAGTACCATCTGATAAAGTGATATCAACTGTCGCAAGGACCTTATCTTTCTGGTAGAGGTCATGCGTATTCTGGAGTTGATCCACAAATTTATATTCTGTTAGGTCATAGCCACGACCTGCTGGGATGACCCAACCTTCCAATTTATAAGTTACTTCATCACCGATTTTCACTGTGCCATTTTGGATAGACTTACCATCTTGGTCAAGCACTTCTTTATGAACAGCTAGTTCAGGGAGATGGTTAACCACGATATTGCCGTAATAGCCATTCCCCATATCTAATTGATAGGTTTGATTAGTAATGTCACCTTTCTTAAACTCCTGTTTAAGTTTAAAGGACAAGTTGTAGGTAATGTCTAACCCTTTTTGAACATAAGCTTTGTAAAAAGCCGCTGGATCTTTAGCTACCCACATGTAGAATTCACCGACTGGAGAAATGCCTGATGCCTTGATCAGTGCTTTTAGCTTATCGTCAAGCATATCTTGAGACAATACATGGCGCATCTCTAAGAGATTAGTCACATCATCTCCATTAGCGGCCTTAATTGAATTCACAACCAGTGAATGACCATCGATAGCTTCATCCTTGTAATCATCGACATAGATAAAGCCTTTCATGACACTTTCTTTGGCAGCTGTCATCCCTTTGTACTGATCAAAATCTTGCTTAGCCAGGTAAGTCAGGGTACTGTTTGGCAAGACAGACTTCCCATCAATGGACTGACCCTTGTCATCCACAATGGTTTTAGTTGGTTGAATCAGATTATCATGCGGTGTTGGATTATCTCCTCCTGGGTTACGAGGTGTTTTTGGATCGTTCCCTGGTGTATAGATCACTGGTGTGTTAGAGGTTACCGTATAGCTACCATTTGGAGTAGTGACCACCGTCTTAAAGGTATTGTGGTAAGTCCCCGCATCATTCAGTAAACGACCAACCAGTGATACCTTAGGGACTTCTACATCTTGGTCACGTTTAGCATTGAAGTGCTCCAAAAGGGATTGCGAAGCCTTAAGACTAACCTTGCCTGCTTCATCTGTTGTTATCACCCAATCAGGAGAAAGGGTTTGTGTGGTGGTAACATCTAACTCAAAACCATCTGGTAGTGGGTCGATTAGCTCATAGCTTGTGATATCCTGACGACCAGCTTTGAGAGCGGTATTAACAAGCTCCCACGTTACCGTTGATCCTTTTGGTACCAGTTGTCCATTAACATTGACCTGATCACTATTCGTCACAGATTTAACATTTGTTGGCGTTTGTTTCACTTGAACAGGATGAACCATAACCTCATAAACGACTTTTTCAGGAACGGTGACATAGGGTTTCACAACTGGTTTAATCGGGTCATAAACCTCTGGCGTAAAGCCTTTGAGATCTGGTTTAACCGCTTCAGGTTTAACTGGAGTTGGAGGAACCGGTTTTTCCTTCTCTATATTTGGAACATCATCAGTCGGTTTTTCTGGGGCTGGTGGCAATGGTTTTTCTGGTTCTAAAACAGGTTTAACTGACTCTGGTTTAACTGGAGTCGGTGGGACCGTTTTTTCCTTTTCTAAGTTTGGAACACCATCAGTCGGTTTTTCTGGGGTTGGCGGCAATGGCTTTTCTTGTTCTAAGACAGGTGTCACCAGTTGTGGTGGCTCGCCTGGAAGCTCTGGCTTAGGTCTATTAGTATTATTAAACGTTACAGATAGGTTAGAAGGCTCACCTGTCACCCAGACATCCTTGATATTGGCTAATAAGAAGGACTCTCCTTTTTGTACCAGCAGCGAGGTCAAAGGTCTTGTTTACCGTATAAGTTTTATGAATATCAATCTTACCAGCTTGACGCACATCAAACTTAGTATGGAAAATCTCCTGATTCGCATTATCATAAATCCAAACGTTTTCCTCAAACACGACGGCTTCTGGTTCTGCAACATTAGTGTGATCAAGATGCGTTAGAGTAACAGACGTAAGGACGCTCTTCACGTTTCCTGTTGTTGGATCAACCGTCTTTGTGATGAGGAGTTTCCCATGGATATTGACCTTACCAACAAATTTTTTCCAGTCATGAAGTTGTTTTGTCCACACAAAAGTATTGTCAGCACTGTTATAAGTAAACTCATCTTTAATGACATCGCCGTTTGGGGCTGTGGCTGGTTCGGCACTAAAGATAGGATCCAATGTGACATTGTCAGGAGCTTTTGCCAAGTAATCTTTTAAGGCTTGGGCTGCTTCCCCGTGTTGTTTTTCATAGTCAGCCAAAACCTGTTGGTTTTGACGTTCTGCTTCTTGTCGAGCCTTAGCATTACGATCATGAATAGCGGCATTTTCGGCTTTGATACGCTCAATTTCTGCTAGTTTTTCTTGATAAGCAGCTTGAGCTGCTTGATTGGTTTGATTCGTCGCTTGACCTGCTTGTTCATTACGTTTACGGATAGCTTCATTTTCTGATTCAATCTGCTTGATTTCTGCCAATTTTGCTTCATAAGCTGCTTGTAGCGCTTGGTTTTGACGCTCTGCTTCTTGTTGAGCCTTAGCGTTACGATTACGGATAGCAGCATTTTCGGCTTTGATGCGCTCAATATCTGCTAGCTTTTCTTGGTAGGCGTGCTTGGGCTTGCTTGATTAGCTTGATGAGTCGCTTGACTAGCTTCTTGGTTGCGCTGACGGATGGCTTCATTTCAGCCTTGAGTCGCTCGATTTCAGTTAACTTGGCCTCATAGTCTGCTTTTAATTGGCATTCATGGTATCAGCCGCTTCTTGCGCTTGTTTGTTTTGTGCATCTACTTGAGCTTGAGCTGCTTCATTTTTAGTTTTGGTCTCTGCTTCTCCTTTAGCGTTAAGAGCATCAACCCTTTCTTTTTCATCACGATTGGCTTGAGCAATAGCTTTGTTTTCTGCCATTGCTTGATTAATAGCTGCCTTATTGGCTTCTTGTTTAGTTGTCGCTTCTGTGACAGCTTGAGTTTGTTTCTCTAAATCGGCTTGAGCAGATGATAAGCTATCATGCGTGACCTTCTCAGACTGTTTTACAGTAACACCTGCTTCTTGAGCTGTTGTGACAGCGTTATCCCATTCAGTGTTGCTTACCTCTGATACCAACTCCCCTGATTGATGGCCAGCTTGATGAGCTAGCTGTGTTTGATCAGCTGTTGGAGGGGCTTGCAAGGTGGTTAAGTTGGTAGCTGGGTTCAGGGGTATGCTTTCATTCGCAAAAGCTGTTGATCCCAACGTCAAAGCTCCCGCTAAAGCAATACCACAAACAAGACCATAGGCCTTTGTTTTTCTAAAATAGCCATAACCCTTAGTTTCCATTTGTTTCATATTATTTTCTCATCTCTCTTCTAGGTTGCTTTTTGTGACGATCCCAGGTCATGTAATTAGTGTGATACTTTTTTCTTAACAGCGTAGCCTAAAACCGAAATTAACATCATGCCCAAGTAACCAAGTACGCTTTGTTTATCACCTGTTTTTGGCAAGGTCTTTTTAGCACCTGTACTATCTGTAATGGTCACTGTCCCATTAGGGTTAACGTGGCCACCAAGGCTCTCAGGGGTAACGACTTGTGTACGGCCTGCTTGGTCACGAATAATCACCTGACTGTCCTTAGTACCGATAACTGTTTTGTCT
>NZ_AEUX02000008.1 GCF_000188015.2 Streptococcus ictaluri 707-05 | reverse complement strand
TGGTTTTTCCTCATTATCTTTAACTATCATTATTTTCTTCCTCAACTCCTCTTGAATACCTTAATTCAGCTTGTCTATGGGCTATAATTTTAGCTTCCAATCGCCTTTCTTCCTTGAGGTTTTCAAGCATCTTCATGAGATAAGCTAGAGGGTGCTCACAGTCATAAGGCATTCGTTCAATCATATCGATTACTTCATGACTTGTGATATACTCTTGTGTCAAGTACTGACCAATCATCATTTTTTGCTTATGCGTCAAACTATAATTTTGAGAATTTCCTGTAAAGAGGTCAATCTGACAAAACTTGCCATTATACCTGTCCGCAATTACTTGTAAGAGCGAATAATATTTAGGCGGAACATAGGTCACAGAATGTTCTTGGAAAGAAGTGTTATTAGTTTCAGTAGGTTGTGGCCGTTCGTCAGAATCGGGCACAGCCTTTCTAGAACTATTATTATCTTTACTAGAGTTAGTATTACTAGTATTAATATAATTCGGGTCAATATTTTTGACTGGCCCCGTCAATTTTTTTGACCCCCCGGTAAAATATTTTTACTGGGGGTCTTTTGATGTTGTTCTTGTCTTTTTTGAAAGGCTTTCTCTTGGCGTTCAATACGTTCTTGTTTATATTTCTCAGCATCATAGGTCATAACATTGCCTACATAAATACGATTAGCCACTTGCCCGTCCGCATTAGAATACTGATTAACTTCATAGATTAAGCCATAGTCCGCTAGAGCGTTTTTTAGCTTGATGGCTTTGGGTTTGGAGCAATTAAAATAACGTTGAATCTCTGCATTTGAAAACTGAATATATACACGCCCTACTTCATCTACCCAACCATTCTTAGCAGAGAGTTCTAAACGATTCTTCATCATGCCATAAAGCGTTTTGCCATCTGATACCAAGTTTTGGTAATGAGTATCTTCCCAAAGTACCCAAGGCATCCTAAAAAAACTTTCAGATGTTTGCATTTGTTCTAGCGTAATCGCTGAAAATTGATCTAAACCAGTCATGGTATCACCCCTCAAAAATTCTTAAGTTAAGACTGCCATTAGCAGAAAACTGAACTGTCTTTTCTGCTTCTAGCCATTCTAAGGCTTTAAGGACTCTTTCTCGTGACCATCCTGTTTGTTTCATGAGGTCGACGACCATCATATTTTTGGTTAATTGCGCTAGTGCAGATTGTTTTGATGTCATGAATTCTCCTTTTCAACCAATATTAGTATTTGAATACTATTTTTGTTAATCAATTCTTCAGGCATTAACCTTGTTGCTTTCGCCTGTTTAAGACCAGTCACATATGCCTCAGAATCAAGTTCAACTTGAATAGTCACTGTTTTTGTTTTTAAGTCTCCCATCCGAAGTCGCTGTTCTTTTAAAACTTCTGCTGGAACTTGAACCACTAACGCGAATTCTTCTGATGATTGAATTTGTTCTTTGAAACGTTGATTAAGTCCCTCTAAGAAACCTAGTAAGTAAGATTTTTTATAATCCTTCCAACGTGCTTTAGAAACTGTAGGGAAAAGTCGTTTTAGGCGATAGTCAAGATACAATAGAGCACCTTCATAAACTTTAGTGCATAATTCAGCATCCGTATCATACCCAAAGAAAATCATCTGAGTAATACCTTTTTTAACCAGTCTTCTTCGTATGGTTTTACATCGAAAATTTTCACCTAGAATGGCTGCCAGTTTTTCTTTCCACCACACCATCCTGTATTCCCAATGCCCTACTGTCTCGCCTATGTTATCATTTCTTTGAGTGGCCTTAATATCACTCATAGACAACTTATGCTTAACCATAAGTTTTTTGAGCCATCAGAAGCGCCGTTTGCCATTCCTCGTCATTTGGTGCATCATAAGCCAATTCAAGTAGGTTTTGTACTTTTCCAATGATTTTATTTTCCATATTCTTCCTCTAAATTATCTAGTTGTAGAGCTTGTTCATAGGCTTTCCAAAAATCTTCTAGTTTCCCACTTAGCGGCAATTCCCCGTAGTCAATGTAGCATTGGATAGCTTCATCTAGATTAGTAGAATTAGTTCCTGCAAATGGCACGTTTTCTAAATCGACTGCTGTATTATCAAGTATGGATGACTTTAGGTGTTCTAATAGGATAGATCTGCTTCTAGCATTTTTAAAGTACTTAAAAATAATTTTCTATCTGTAATAGCCATATCAGCCTATCTCCTTCTCCGGTATCAATTGTTTTAATTCACTAGAGAATCCATTTTCCACCCAGTCTTCAATCATTTGATCTATTTCTTCTTGTGTCATAACATCTCCCCTTTTCCAACTTCTCACTTCAGCAAGCCCAAGTAATTAAAAATCGTATACATTGATGCCAAAGCATTTATGACAAAGAGAAACAAGTCTAACAAATAAGGTTCCCTCTTGTGATAGTTACTGATAAACATGGGGTAGAAGACAAAAGCAAAACTAATGTTAAAAATAATCAATGGGCTCATTTGTCACTCCTAAAATTACATAACCATCTTTTAGACCGATAAAGTCCGATAGAATATAAGTTATTTTTCTAACAATACAGCGATAGGGATAGGTGTATCCTTTTTTGGGATCATATTCTCTCAGTAACAGTTCATCGCCAACTTTAAAATCTCTATCGTTATAGCGACATTCAAATGTCTTTGTCCCATCCATAATAGCCTTAAAATACTCTGGATAACAGTTCAGCATGTGTTGTGTCACTTCTTTTCCTCCTCTGCAGCTTCAATAATTCAATAAATAGTAGGGATATGTTCCGTGTTTATTTCGAGGGCTTAATTCATGGATGATGGCATCTCTTACAACTTCCTATAGAAGGCTTGAAGGTTTGTAATAATAACCATTTCTTAACCAAATTCTGTTTAGATCATCATATGAAGATGCTTTCTCTTTTTTAGGAAAAGTTTCAGAATCTGAAACAGGCACTTCTTTCTCTTCATCAAGATCTATCACTTCAAATATGTCTAGAGTTTCAATATCCATGATGATTTCAATATTATTTGACATCTGTTTTGTGTCCTTTCAGCAGTTTTAGGCAACGAAAAAAGAGAACGAATTTCTCGTTCTCTTAAGCTATAGGGTATTCAATTTTACGTTTCCCAAAACTCTAGACACTTACTCTCTCATTTCAGCCATTTCAAGGCATTTGCTAAATTTCAAGTCCAAGTTAGCCATTTTGCAAAAACACTCTAGGAGATTTGTAATCAAGTATTTTCTTAGGATAATTGTTAATCCAATTTTCAATAATGCGATTTGTTTCTGAGTCGCATTTTTACTTCCCTTTGGTAAACAACGTCGGATCAGTCTATTTTGATTTTCATTGGTCCTCCTCTCCCAAGAGGAAAAAGGATGAGCGTAATAGATGTTATCAGGGTCAAAAACCTCAGATAAACGACTAAATTCAGTACCGTTATCTGCTGTAATGGAACTTGATTTGATAATATTGTAAGATGGCTCTCAAAGCGGTATTCACCGAAGAAGCCAACTTATCAGGAATGAGACGAATAATCTAATAGCGGCTCTTACGATCTGTCAGAGTCCAGAGACACTCATGTTTAACCTTTGTCTGAATGACAGTATCAATCTCAAAATCGCCGATATTTTCCCAATTATTGATGTCCCCGGGTCACTCTTGAATGGACTTACCAGAAGGCATAAAGTTGGGACTAGCTTACTTTTTGGGAGTTTTTTCAGTCTAAGATAAAGCATAGCTTTTGCAGTAACACCGAGGTAACCATGATGAATCCAGTAGTAGATGGACGATCTATGAGCCTCCACACCTTTGGCTTTTACCATCATCTCCGGCGAGTATTTCTGCTTCAGATAATGCAAAATCTTGTCTTTTAGGGCTTTCGTTAATTTAGCTGGTTTGACAGACCTCTTACGATTATTCTCATAAACTTTTTGAGCATAATCCGTTGAATAGACCAACTCAAACTTACCCTGACGTACTTTTTGTCTGACTTGCCCACGTTTAATCTCATTGTGAATCGTTTGAGGAGCTTTCGCTAATCTTCTTGCTATTTCACGGTTGGAGTATCCTTCTCGAAGCCAACGTTCTATATTTCTGCGGTCGGTTAGTGTTAAATGCTTCCCTTTTGGTGTATAATAGTCTTGCATTTCAGAGTCTTTCTAATTGTTCTTGTCGTGATTACAATTATATCTCTCTGAGATGTTTTTTTCATACACTCAAGTGGCTAACTTCATTTTAGAACTTTCGATTTCAAGGCATTTTCATTTTCATTAAATGCTTCTTTCTTATAGTCAGACTGTCTGCCCTACTTTTATGGTATAATGAAGAGATTAGAATTCAGAAAGGAGAAACCATGTCTTTTGACGGCTTTTTCTTACATCATTTAACAAAGGAACTCAAGGAAGCCATTCTTTATGGTCGCATCCAAAAAGTCAATCAACCGTTTGAGCGCGAATTAGTTCTGACTATACGACAAAATCGCCAAAACTATAAATTACTGCTTTCAGCTCACTCTGTTTTTGGGCGGGTTCAGATTACAGAGGCTGATCTTCAAAATCCTCAGTTTCCCAATACCTTCACCATGATTATGCGGAAATACCTTCAAGGAGCTGTGATTGAAAGCTTCGAACAACTCCAAAATGACCGCATCATTGAAATGACAGTCTCTAACAAAAATGAAATTGGAGATGCGATTAAAGCCACTTTAGTTATTGAGATTATGGGAAAACATAGCAACATCATCTTAGTGGATCGTAATCAAAATAAAATCATTGAATCTATTAAACACGTCGGATTTTCTCAAAATTCTTACCGTACTATTTTACCTGGGTCTACCTATAGCGCTCCACCTCAAACCAATGCCTTAGACCCCTTTACCATTCCTGATATCAAACTATTTGAGATTTTGCAGACTCAAGAACTGACTCCTAAAGCCTTACAAACTTATTTTCAAGGTTTGGGGAGGGATACTGCTAAGGAATTATCACAAGTCTTAACTTCTGATAAACTCAAGTCTTTTCGTCACTTCTTTCAAGAAAAGACTCGTCCTCATCTGACTGATAAATCTTTTGCGCCCATTGCTTTCAAAGGAGCACAACCATTTTCTGGCTCCTTATCTGAGCTTTTGGATTATTATTATCAAGATAAAGCCGAAAGAGATCGCATCAATCAGCAGGCCAGTGATCTTTTGCATCGCATTCAAAATGAACTAGATAAAAACCGAAAAAAACTTCTCAAACAAGAAGATGAGTTACTGGCTACCGATCATGCTGAAGACTTTCGCCAAAAGGGTGAGTTGCTGACAACCTACCTGAGTCTAGTACCAAATAACAAAGACTTTGTCGAGCTAGACAACTATTACACGGGTGAAAAACTAACCATTGCTCTTGATAAAGCCCTTACACCCAATCAAAATGCCCAACGCTACTTTAAAAAATATCAAAAATTAAAAGAAGCTGTTAAGCATTTATCTGGCTTAATTAAAGAAACCAAAGAAACCATCACTTACCTTGAAAGCGTTGATTATACCTTAAGTCAAGCAAGCAGAGAAGATATTGACGATATTCGTGAAGAACTCTTCCAAGCAGGATTCCTAAAAGGCAAACATCGTGACAAACGCCATAAGCGTAAAAAACCTGAAGAATATTTAGCTTCTGATGGAAAAACGATTATTCTGGTGGGACGAAATAATCTTCAAAACGAAGAAGTTACCTTTAAAATGGCCAAAAAGGGAGAACTTTGGTTTCATGCCAAAGACATTCCAGGAAGTCATGTCTTAATTAAAGATAACTTATCTCCTAGTGATGAGGTAAAGACTGACGCTGCTGAACTAGCTGCTTATTACTCAAAGGCGAGACTATCCAATCTTGTTCAGGTTGATATGATTGAAGCCAAAAAACTTCATAAACCAAGTGGCTCTAAGCCAGGTTTTGTCACCTATACGGGACAAAAAACTTTGCGGGTAACACCTGAAGAAGCTAAAATAAAAGCCATGAAACGTTAAAAGGAGCCTAAGGCTCCTTTTATACTGTCTTAATCATGCTTTAAATCATCTAAAAAGCTTTTCATATTAAGGTCATCAGGGACCAATTTCACATATGTTTCTGCTAATTGGATAGCCTTTTCATACTGACCAAACTCTCTAAGTAGATAGGTATAATCTTGTAAAAATTCTGGATTCTCCTGTAAGTCAGTATAAATGGCATCATATAGATGCAATGCTTCTTCTTCATTATCTAAAGCTTGATGCGCTTTTGCTAAGTTCCATTTGGTCAAGACATTATCAATGTCTTCGCTTTCTAAAGCAAGTAATTCCTCAAATCGTTCACTTGCTAAATAAAGATTACTCAAGCGCATTAAGATATCGTCAGTATCAACAGCTACTTCTTTTGCTTCAAGTAAATAACGTTCAGCACTCTCTAAGTCATGCAATTCATAGGCCAATTGTGAGGTGAATAAAAGTAATTGGCTATCAAAGGCATTTTTTCTTAAGCCTTGTTGAATGAGGCGTAGTGCTTCTTCAGTTTTATGTTCTTGGTGAAGACTTTTGGCAAAAATAAACTCATAACCTGGAAAGTTTGGATTCATAGTCTCCAGTTGCTTGAAATGAAGTGTAGCTCGTTGATAATGACCTTGATCATACAAGAGAGTCGCCAATTCAAAGAGCGTTTCATCATCGTATTCAATAGCGATAGCTTTCTCCAAGAATTCCGTTGCCGCTTCAAATTTTCCTAAATTGGCATAGGCATGTCCTATTCGCTGATAAGTTGAGAAGCCCGTTAATTCTAGTATTTGACGATTATCTAATTTAGCGTATTGTTCAATGGCTTCTTGATAATGTTCTAAGGCCATTTCAATCTCTGCTAATCCAAAAATAATAAGGGGCTCTTGACTTAATTGACTAGCTTTTAAGAGCTTTTCACGAGCCACATCGGTTAAGCCTTCCATATCATAGAGGTCTGCCATAACCAAAAGTGAAGCAATATAATCTGGACTATCTGAAGGTATTTGGTCTAAATAAAGAAAGGCTTCTTCGATTTGTCCATCTTCTGCTGCAATTTGAGCTAGATTAATCAAAACTTCGGGATAAGTCTCCTGAAGTTGCTGGTAAATTCTTTTGGCATGAGATAAAAACCCAATGCTTTCTAAATACTCAGCTAGAGCTAACAAGGATTCTGCATCATCTTCTTTTAAAGCTTTTTCAAAATATTTCTGAGCATGAGGCAGGTCTTGCTGATCAAGAGATGCCACCATCTTTTCACTATTCAACATTTCCTAACTCCTCTTTTTCCACTAATTCTTCTTCATACATGCCACTAACAGCTTTATACCAGTCGAAAATTTCTTTGACCACTACTTTGACTGAAGCATAAAGCGGAATCACTAAGAAGACACCCCACACACCAAACATAGAACCAGCAGTTAACAATAAGAACATAATCGTAATGGGATGAATACTCAATTTGTTTCCTAATACTAGCGGTGCCACAAAACGACCTTCAATGGTTTGTTCAATGGTGAAGATAATCAGCACTTTAACAAGCATCAAAGGACCTTGAACCAAGCCCATAATAATCACCGGAATCATAGCTAAAAAGCTTCCTAAGTAAGGAATCATATTTAAAAAACCCGCTATAATCCCAAAGGTAATTGAGTATTTTAAACCAACAATACTAAACATGATGGAGAACATCAATCCTACAATAATGGCAACTGTCACTTGTCCTTGCATATAACCTGATAACTGTTTATTAATATCTCCTAGAACACGTGAAATGGGTTGACGCCATTTGATTGGTAAAACATCAACCAAACCGTTTTTCATTTTACCGCTATCACGAAGGAAGTAAAATAAAATAAAAGGTGAAATAATAATAGCAACAGTGATGCGTGCAATTGCTCCAGCAAAATTACCTGCCCAATCAATGGCATTTTTGGAAAAAGTTTGGGCATAATCAAGTGCTTTTTGGCTAGTTTCTGCTAAGAGATCTTGTAATTGAGGTTTATAGTTGACCAACCACTCATTTTCCAAAACCTTATTAGCTTCAACATTAACTTTTCCAACATATTTGGGTAAATCCTCAATAAAGCTTCTACTTTGTGTTTGAATCATTGGAATAAATCCAGAAACTGCCCAAACTAATAAGCAAATGAATAAACCGAATACAATAAAAATTGAGGTGGTTCGACTTGGTCCTAAATGTTCAATCAAATCAACTAATGGTTTCGTTAAATAATATAGGATTGTGGAGATGACCATGGGTAACATGATAACCGCAAAAAATGAAAAAATTGGAGTAAATATAAATGAAATTTTTGTGAAAACAAAAATGGTTAAAAAAACTAAGAAGGTTATCATTAGTGCCATTACAGCCTGATTGTCTAAAATCCATTTATAAAATAAGCTATCTCGTTTTCTGGTTTTGGTGTTTAATTGCATTAAACTAGCATTCCTTTCCTCTTTAAGAATATTAAATGTCTATTTGGCTATCCTAAATCTTCAGATATCTTTGGGGTAAAAGGTAACTGATTTGTCCCTTAGATGATTCTTTTCATCATAGATAAATTTTGCTGAAAAGAAGGGACGATCTTCCAATATCCATTTAAAAATATCGTAATCCCCTTCCCAAGTAGGCTTTTGTAGAACTTGGTCATAAGGAACCCATTCCAAAGTACCTTCTCTTGAATCCTCATCAGCAATCAGTTGTCCTTCAAAATCAGTCACTTTAAAGACATAGGTATACCAGTCATGTCCGGGAGTAAATTCTGGGAAAGTAATAATCCCCTTAAAATCCATTTCTTTAACTGTCAAGTGTGTTTCTTCCAAAATCTCGCGACGCGCACATTCATCAGGAGTCTCACCTACTTCTAGCTTACCACCCACTGAAATCCACTTGCCTTCATGAACATCATTTTCTTTTTTATTACGGTGTAAGAGTAACAAAGACTCTCCGTTGTCAATATAACAAATAGTAGCTAATTGGGTCATCTATCTTAGTCCTTTTCTCATTTGATACTATTATACCAATCTGATGAAAATATGCTACGATTTTATAGTTAGACCCTGAGATATGAGAAAAATCTGTCAATATTAAGAAATCTTTTTTTGAAAAGGTAATAACTTGCGAAAAGGCTTTCCTTATGGTTAAATAAAGAAAAAACAAGGAGGTTCTTATGAAACCACAAGAACTATTTGATGAGGTTAAAAACCTAATTGCTAAAAAAGATTTTGCTGCTGCTAAAGCCTTTGTTGAAGAACATAAAGCAGAGCTTGGTGACTATTTTGACAAGGCAAAAGCAATGGTTGAGGGAAATGACTTTGTTCAAGATGCTTTTGAAAAGGTCAAAGGTTTCTTTAACAAATAAAATCACTAAAAAAGAAGTAAAAGGGACTAAAAGACCCTTTTACCTCTTTTATTTTGCAATAATTTCCTGTGTCTTAGCGTAGTTAGCTTCAACAGCTTCTTTTTCTGCTTTCCACCAATCTTGGTTTTGACTATACCAGGCAATAGTTTCTTCTAGACCTTCTGAAAAATTAGTAAATTCTGGTGTCCAACCTAATTCTTCACGGAGTTTTCTAGAATCAATAGCATAGCGTAAATCATGTCCAGCACGGTCAGTCACATGATCATAAGCGTCTTTAGGTTGACCCATTTTTTCCAGAATCAATTCAAGAATTTCTTTATTATTTTTCTCACCGTCAGCACCGATTAAGTAAGTTTCGCCGATACGACCTTTGGTTAAGATAGCCCAAACACCTGTTGAGTGGTCATTGGTATGAATCCAGTCGCGGACATTTTTACCTTCACCATAAAGTTTTGGTTTGATACCAGACAAGATATTGGTAATTTGGCGTGGAATAAATTTCTCAATGTGTTGGTAAGGACCATAGTTGTTAGAACAGTTTGAAATCGTCGCTTTAACACCAAACGATCTTACCCACGCTTTGACAATCAAATCTGAAGCAGCTTTGGTTGATGAGTAAGGTGATGATGGATTATATTTGGTTTCTGCAGTAAACTTCTCACCTTCTCCTTCACCATGTCCTGGCAAATCTTCACGCAATGGAAGATCTCCATAAACTTCATCTGTTGAGACATGATGGAAACGAATATCGTATTTACGAGCAGCTTCTAAAAGCGTATAGGTTCCAATAAAGTTAGTATGAATAAATGGGCTTGGGTCGTTTAATGAATTATCATTATGACTTTCCGCTGCATAGTGAACGATGGCATCAGCTTTAGCTGCTAGTTGATCCACTAAGGGAGCATCAGCAATATCACCAACTACTAATTCAACACGGTCACCTAAGATGCTTTCGATATTGGCTTTATTTCCTGCATAAGTTAACTTATCCAATACCGTTACGTGAACATCTGGATGATTATTGTAAACATAGTGCACAAAGTTAGAGCCGATAAAACCAGCTCCGCCTGTAACAATAATATTTTTATATTCTGACATGTTTTGTTCCTTAAGAATAAATTTGTTTTTTATAAATTCAAATAAGGGCAATCAAAAAATGATTCCTACCCTATTTTTAAAGGTCTTGAGCCTTTAGAGGATTGACATCCTTTAATAAAGGGTGGTTCTTGTCGGCTTCTGAGACTTCTGCCTGATCAAGATTTTCCCATTTAATACCTAATGCTGGGTCAGCATAGTTAACAAAAGCATATTTTGGTTTTAACTCCAGTGCCCAGTAATCATTAACCAAATAACTATAAGAGACGGTATCTGATAAGACTTGAAAACCATTAGCTACGCCACGAGGAACAAAGATACCTTTTGAAGCATCAATAATAGTCTGATAAGTTTTACCAAAACTATCCCCTTCACGAAGGTCTACCCAAGTCCCAAGGACTTTACCGCCGTCTGCCACAGAAATATACTTATCCCATGGCTCTGCGTGCAAACCACGTAAGACATGTTTACGCGAAAAGCTGACATTATTTTGTAATTTTCCTTCAGCAAAGAAGCTTTCTGGGAAGCCTAGTGGCAACATCTTTTCCTTTTGGAAATTTTCTTTAAACCAACCACGGTTATCACCATGGACAGGAATATCAAACTCAAGCAAACCAGGAATCTCTTCAATCTGGCGAACGGCTAAGGTTTTACCAAAGAAATTATCATTCATTAGGCTTCTCCAATCAAACGGAGTAAGTATTGTCCGTATTCATTTTTCTTCAAGGATTGCGCTAGCTCGTGAACATCTTCTTTGCTAATATAACCCATACGGTAAGCAATTTCTTCCAAATTAGCCACTTGTGCATTTTGGAGACGTTGAACCGTTTCGATATATTGTGCAGCCTCTAGAAGACTTTCGTGAGTTCCAGTATCAAGCCAAGCAAAGCCTCGTCCCATTAACTCAACAGACAAGTCACCGCGTTCCAAATAGGCCTTGTTAACATCTGTAATCTCAAGCTCTTCGCGAGGGCTTGGTTTAATATTTTTAGCAATCTCAACCACATCATTGTCATAGAAATACAATCCTGTAACAGCATAATGAGATTTTGGCTCTAGGGGTTTTTCTTCGATGGAAATGGCATTCATGTCATCATCGAATTCAACCACACCAAAACGTTCTGGGTCTTTCACTTGGTAGCCAAATACAGTTGCTCCTTTTTCTTTAGCAGCAGCTTTTTGGAGCATCTTCGTTAAGCCATTACCGTGATAGATATTATCTCCCAAAATCAAGGCCACACGATCATCACCGATAAACTCTTCACCAATAATAAAGGCTTGTGCCAAACCATCTGGGCTTGGTTGTTCTTTATAAGACAAACGAATACCAAATTCTGACCCATCACCTAGCAATTCTTCAAATCGTGGAAGGTCTTGAGGGGTAGAAATGATTAAAATATCTTTAATACCAGCCAACATCAGTGTTGAAAGCGGATAGTAAATCATTGGTTTGTCGTAAATGGGCATCAATTGTTTTGATGCAGCACGAGTAAGGGGATATAGACGTGTCCCTGAACCTCCTGCTAGAATAATACCTTTCATAGTAGTTCTCCTCTTCTAAATTGTACTATAGTATTTTATCATTTTTTGAAAGCAGTGTCACTTTTTACCATCAGCTGGAATTAGGTAAGTCGTAATAGGATAGTCATTGGCATCTAATCTTTGGTCACCACCTGTCAAAAGTGCAACCATTTCATGGGCAATCAAAGGACCTGTTGTTAATCCCGAAGATCCTAGACCGCTAGCCGCATAGAGATTTTCTAATCCAGGAACCATTCCATAAAAGGGAGAATAGTCACTGGTATAGGCTCTTATCCCAACGCGATACCTTTTTTCTTTGGCCTCTTTTAGGCTAGGAAAATAATGAAGAGCTTCTTTTTCTAAATGATTGAGAATGGCATAATCTAAAGTCACATCATATCCTTTATCATTTTCATGACTAGCCCCTACTGAAATCTTTCCTTTATCAAAAGGAATAATATCCAGCTCTCCTTCAGGCATAACCACCGCATAATCATCTGTTTGTAAGGCTTCCATTTGGTAATCAATTAATTGTCCCTTTTGAGGACGAACATCAACCTCATAACCCAACGGACTTAAGAGTTGAGGGAGCCAAGCTCCCGCAGCTAAAATAACCACATCAAAATAATCTCCATCAATCTGATAGCCTTTTTCTAAAGGCAATAGGTTAACTGATTTACGATAAATGGGATAGCCACTGGCACTTATCAAGGTTTGACATAAACGCTTACCATCGACATGAGCAGCACCACTAGCCCATAAACAATTATCAAAGCCTTGAAGACCAGGAAATGCACTAGCTACTTCTTCCTTTGACAGTAACCTTAAGTCTCCAATCAAGGGTGATATGGCTCTTCGTTCATTTGCTAAATCATAAAGGGCTTCTAATTGTTTTTCTTTGTTTTTCAAAAGATAGACGCCTGTTTGTTGATAAAAACTGGTCTCATAACCATCTTTTGCTAGCTTCTCAACTAGTTCTTGATAAAAGTCAGCTCCGAGTCGAGCCATTTTATACCAAGCTTTGTGACGACGTTTTGAAAACCAAGGGCAAATGATACCAGCTGCTGCCTTACTCGCCTGACCTTCTTCCTTATCAAAAAGAACGACTTCTTGATAACCTTTTTCTTTTAAAAAGTAGGCTGCACTAGCACCTACAATCCCTGCTCCTATAATTGCTATTTTTGTCATTTTTCCTATCCTAAGGCTACATCCATGACCATCATAATCACAAATCCTAGCATCAATCCTAAGGTGGCAACATCTGTGTTGCCATTTGTTTGTGATTCAGGAATGAGTTCCTCAACCACTACGAAAATCATAGCTCCTGCTGCAAATGAGAGGGCATAAGGTAAGATGGGCAGCATAACAAGGACCAAAGCTGCTCCAACTACGGCACCAATCGGCTCAACAATTGCTGACATTGCTCCCCAAACAAAGGCTTTGAAGCGCGATTTCCCATCGGCTCGAATGGGAATAGATAGCGCAGCGCCTTCTGGTATGTTTTGAAGTCCAATACCAATAGCCAGTCCTAAAACTCCCAGCAAAGCGGACTTGGGAACATCTCCATGACCCAAAGCTCCAAAAGTTACCCCTATGGCTAACCCTTCAGGAATATTGTGAATGGTAATCGCTAAAAAGAGCAGACTTGTTTTGGATAATTTGTGAGCAGGTTGAAGCCCTTCAACTTCTGATACTTCCTTATCCAAATATCAGTGAGGAACTAAGGCGTCTATCATTATGATAAATAAGCCACCTAATAAAAAACCGATAGCTGCAGGAAACCAAGACCAAACACGTCCATCTGCTTTGGCATAGGAAATGGAGGGTTCTAACAAAGACCAAAAAGAGGCTGCTATCATGACACCAGCCGCAAATCCCATCATAATATCCAGTAATCGACGACTGATGCGTTTAAAAAAGAAGACAATGGCTGCACCAAAAATAGTAGCACCCCATGTAAAAAGTCCCGCCAAAAATGCTAATAAAATAAGATTCTGTTCTAAAAGCCACCCCACTTATTAATTCCTCTTCTCTTATAAATGACTAAAAGGGTTCGTTGAAATCTGACTCCCTATAAAATGGACATCCCAGGCATTCTCTGTCTTCCATTGTTCACACTTTTCTAACAATTTTGAAATAAAGAGTACTTCAATGTGATGTCCAGGATCAATACCAAAGAGACCTTCTGTTAGCATTTCTTGAGCCGTATGGTAATAGATGTCTCCTGTAATATAGACTTGAGCTCCTTTAGCGAGGGCATCTGAATAAAAATCATCACCGCTTCCTCCACAAATGGCAATTTTCGATACCATGGGATTTTCCTGATCATATCGAACAAGGCGAACCGCATCTAAGCCAAAGGTCTCTTTCACTTTTTTAGCCAAATCTTCTAAAGATTGTTCTGGTATCACACCAATGCGACCAATCCCTTGACCTTGGGAAGCTTCCTTTAAAAAACTTGTTTCACTTATTCCTAATAGCTCACAAAACCAATCATTTAAGCCATCTGAGACAATATCAATATTTGTATGACTCACATAGACTGCAATATCATGCTTGACCAAATCAAGGAGAATATCTCTTTGAGGGGTTGAAACCAGATCTTTAAGCGGTTTAAAGATAGGAGCATGCTTAGTTATAATGAGATCAACCCCATTTTCAATGGCTTCTGCTACTGTTGACTCTCGGATATCTAAAGTAATCATAACCTTACGAATATCTTTATCCAATGAACCCATTTGAAGACCTTTAACGTCTCCTTCCATCGATAACCCAAGTGGGCAAAAACGTTCATAGCGTTCAATCAAATCTTTAGCTTTCATTCCCAGTAACCTCCTTTATAAGTTGCATTTTTGTCAAGAGAAGCTGACGCTCTTGTGTTTTTTCTTCTGGGATACAGGACAAAGCATACGTTAACTTATCCATTTCTCGTTGCCACTTCTCCTTAAAAATGACTGATTTTTCCTGAGAAAGGTAGGGACCAAAACGCAATTCTGTCGTGGATAAGGTCATTTCACCATGCTCAGCAACGATGATTTCATAATATTTGTCGTTTTCACACAGGATAGTTTCTGCCACTATGGTAAACTCATTGGCCATCAGCCATTGACGCAAATCATCTTCTCTATTATTTGGTTGAAGGATCAGACGTTCTACCGTCTGTAACTTTTCCTTACCAGCTTCTAAAATATCCACGATCAAGCGGCCACCCATGCCACAAATAGTGATAACCCTTACCTGATCACGTTGGTCAAAAGCTTCTAGACCATTAGCTAATCGAACTTGAATTTTATCTTCCAAACCTGCCTGAGAAACATTTTTCAGCGCTGATTCATAAGGACCTGTAACGACCTCTCCTGCAATAGCTTCAGAAATCTGGCTTTCTTCTATGGCATAAATAGGTAAGTAAGCATGATCACTGCCCACATCTAATAATTTGGCTCCTTTTGGAATAAAGCTAGCCACACTTTTTAAACGCTTTGATAATTGATGTTCCATTTTCCTATCTTTCTATACATTAGTAAACATATTATAACAAAAAATGATAGGAAAAACCTATCATTCCTAGATTATTGCCATCCCTTACGACGTAAATTGACAAAGGATTTGATTAAATAAAGGGTATAAATCACATAAATAAGAGGAAACAAGGGGCTACGAAACACAATAGCAAATGGTGTTTCAAAAAGAAAAGCAAACCAAAATGATGTTCCTGACATCTGCCATAATCCTGGAGTGTAGTACCATGATTTAGGATCTAAAGCATAAGCATTGACTTGGAAATGATTGTAGACGATGAAAAGCGTCAAAAATACAAAAAAGTAAAGATTAGCTGTTAAATTCTTCTAAACCCTCTCTTTGGTTTCTAATGTCGAACTCAAGTCCGAAAAAATATCTGAAGTAGCTTGTGGGTCAACTCTTTGAAAATAGTGAACACCAGAGGTCAAGCTGCCTGAAAGATGTTTCCAACCACAATCTTCAAAAAGAGATTGGTAATCCTCATAGGTTTCATAATCTTTAAACTTACGATAATCTAATCTGACTAACCTTTCTTCACTTTCTTTTGAACGTTTAAAGGTATAAAGCGGTAAAAAGATACCTACCTTTTCTAAGACATAACCCTTAGACTGAATGCGATTGATCCAAGCTTCTTCTTTTTCCAAATCGTAAGCAAAAAAGTGTATTTTTTTCATGTTCTAACTCCTTATAAATCAAAACTTTGGGCAAGTTGACTCATTTTTCGAATCCGTTTGACTTCAAGTGCCAATATTTCCTTACCAGCTGAGGTAATATGATAAACTTTTCGTCTCTTATCTTGACTAGGATAGGGGGCAATCCATTTCTAATCTAATAAATTCTCAATAGCACCATACATGGTTCCAGCAGCTATTCTCACATCACCATCGCTCATCTCCTCTACTTTTTGCATAATGTGATAACCATGTCCAGGTTCTAACAAGGCTAAAAGAATATAAGAAGTAGTTTCTGTGAGTGGAAGATTTTTATGTCTTTTCATGTTAAGTCCTCACTTATTGTACAGTTCAACTATATATGTCAACTGTATAGTTGGCAAAAGAAAAAACTTAGCTTTAACTAAGTTTTTGTAATTCTTTATAATACTTGCAGTAAGACTGAACAGGACAAATCTCACATTTTGGTTTTTTGGCTAAACAATGGTAACGTCCAAAGAAAATCAATCGATGGTGAGTGACAATCCAATCTTTCTTTGGGATTTTAGCCATCAAATCTGCTTCAATCTGCTTGACATCGGCATCTGGCGATGAAATATTGAGCCTCTTTGAGACTCTAGCCACATGAGTATCAACCGCAATAGCTGGAACGCCATAAACTTCTGCCAATACCACATTAGCTGTTTTGCGACCAACACCTGGTAAGCTTTCAAGATCTTTGTGGGTCTTTGGAACTTGACCATTAAACTCATCACGAATGGCCTGAGCAGTTTTAATAATATTTTTGGCCTTATTTTTGTAGAGACCAATCGTTCTCAAAGCATTTTCAACATCAGAAAGTTTGGCAGAAGCTAAGTCTTCTATTTCTGGATAAGACTGCCATAGTCCAGGAGTTACCTTATTGACGGCCTTATCTGTCGTTTGAGCTGATAAAATCACCGCAATCAACAATTGAAAGGGAGTTTCCCAATCTAACTCTCCCTTAGCCTCAGGAAACATTTGGCCAATGATGGTCAAGACTTTTGCTAATCTCTCTTTTCCAATTCTCATTAGTCGCTCCAAAGATTCATGGCAGCAAGAAAATCATCAGAGACTGTTACCTGAGAGGAGCTTACATCTTCTCTAGCACGTTTTCTTTCTTGTACTTGTTTTAGAGTTGAAATACCTTCTTTACGCCAATTTCTTAGAATAGCTTGAATGTATTTCCAGTTCGTTTTTCCATTAAAAACAGCTTCTCGCAAAGCTTCTCTAATCAGCTCTGGATCAGCCTTATCACCTTTAATGGTTTGTTCAAGGTCTTCTAACTCAAAAGGACTGAGAAAACGCCCCAACTCTCGCTCAAACTCCTCCACTAAGCTCTTGAATTGATTAGGATTTGTCTGAACTTCCTGAGAATCAGCCTGTTCTTCTTCAATCAACTGGTCTAATTTTACTAAAACAGGACTAGCATCAAAAATGATTTCAATTTCACCTGCCAACTCAATAGTCTTCATATCCAATAAATCTTGGCTGGTCAATGACGAAATGGCTTTATTAACCTCTGCTACGGATTTGCCCAGAGCATTAGCAATTTGACTTGGAGCTAAATCCTCTAATTTAGTTGAGTTTTGAAGATAGAAAAACTGCCAAACTAAGAAATCATCTGAACTCTTAAAAATATCCTTGTAATGAAAAAGTAAGGCACTTGGAAGTACCAAGTTGCCTGACTTATAATGTTCTAAAAAACTCATAATCCCTCAATGAAGCTCGCTTTGTGAGTCAAGCTTTTCTAATAACGTTGAACTGATTTGGGTTTAGCCAGGAAATTGCATTAACACTTTGTAGTCATAATCACCAATAGCATGGCGACCATTTAAGCCTTCTAACTCAATAAGAAAGGCAAAACCAGCCACAATTCCACCAAGTTTTTCAATCATTTCGATGGTTGCTTTAACTGTTCCACCAGTTGCTAAAAGATCATCAACAATCATAACACGTTGGCCAGGCTTGATAGCATCTGAATGCATTGTCAAGGTATCTAGACCATATTCTTTTTCATAATCTGCTGAGACAACTTCTCTTGGAAGTTTTCCTGGTTTACGAACGGGAGCAAAACCAATACCTAACTCAACAGCTACTGGACAACCGATAATAAACCCACGCGCTTCTGGTCCAACAATCATGTCGATATCCTTATCGCAAGCGTACTGTGCAATCTCACGAATGGCATAGCTATAAGCTTTTCCATCAGCCATGAGAGGTGAGATGTCACGGAAGGTAATACCTTCTTTAGGGTAATTGTCAATTGATGCAATATAATTTGTTAAGTCCATAATTAATTCTTTCTAGTGGCCATAGCCAAAAATAAAATACTCTTCATTATATCATGAAATCACTTTTAGGTAAAATAACTTTTATGCTATCTCTAAAATTATCCCTTTTTCAGCCAGATTTTCCAAGCATTCTTCCCTATAAGCTTTGGTGTGCTCAGGGTAGATAGGTGTCTCAAGAGTCACAGGAATTAGCTGTTCATAAACTGGGTGATGTTTTCCTCTGTAGTCTGTTTCAAACCATTTAGCATCTGGTTGATAGCCTCTTTTTTGCATCTCTTGCATGACTAAGAGATGATATTGGTAGAGTTTATAGGGGGAATAATGAAAAACGTAATTAACCGTTGTATGCGGTCTCCCCCACCCCTTACCTCTCAAAGCAGCGCATTCTCGGTGCTGTCCTAGCAATTGCTGGCGCGGTAAGAAGGGCAATAACTCTTGATGCCAAAGTCTCATGTTCTGTTTACCTCACTTTTTAGTTGATTCAGAAGTTAAAACGAGATAATCATAAATTTCCTGTGGACTTGCTAGAGCCATCAATTCTTGAAATTTGACTAATTTTTTAAGGTCTTGATAAATGATGCTCTCAGAAATCTCTTTCTTTGTAGCATCACGATTGACAGACATGACCCCGTCATTAATCTGAACAAAACCTAATTCTTCAAAAATCTGAATCATTTTAATTAATAAGATTTTTTCTATCTTCAAGTACTCGCTTAATTCGGTTAATTTATACCTTAAATCAAATTCTGGAAATTGATAAATGGTTTTATAAAGCTTTGCAAATTGATCTCTACTACCAAAACCGGTTAGGTAGTAAGGATTTTTAATATGATTTTTAAAATAAATAGCCTCAAAGTCTTTGCCATAAAATTGTTGTTGCCACTCTTCAAAGGCTTCTGGAATCTCATTAATCACTATGCATTTAGCACTAGTATCTTCTTCAATGGTTGGTATGTGCTCAGGTAATTGGGCTGTTTTTGATCGCATATCAAATAACTGAACACCAGAAACCCTTGCATCTATAACCATTAACTGAAGACTGGTATTTCCGTTCCAATGATTAATTGATAGACTAAGAGCTAACTCAATCCCCTGAGACTGTTGGTATTCTTGAAGCCACTTTCCTTGTCCAAAGGCTAGTGCATCAATCTCCACATTCCCTTTTTTTACCCGTAACTTAAGATGATTTTGATCTTGTCCTATTGCTCTGGCTTGCGTAACCTTGAAATGGTCAAAATAAAAGAGAGGCTTAGGATTATCCATACCAAAAGGAGCTAATCGATTGATTCCTTTTATGGTATCAATATCTAACTCTTGTAAGTTTAAATGGTCATCTAGCACCAAGGTATTTTTAGCTGCGGTATCAATTTGCTTTTCAGCAATATAATGACATAACGTCTCCGACAAGGCATCCAAATGGTCAACTGGTAAAGTCATTCCAGCTGCACCCGCGTGTCCTCCAAAAGAAGTGAACAAGTCTCTCTTAGGACTCAATGCTTCAAAAATATCAATGCTTTCCAAACTTCTAGCTGATCCTTTTGCCATACCGTTGTCGATAGTTAGAACAATGACCGTTTGACTAATCGTTTCCATAATGCGACCAGCCACAATACCTAAAACACCGGGATGCCAGCCTGCTTTAGCTAACACTTGAACAGGTTTTTGAGGATCAATCATGGTCATAGCCTCATTAACAATTGACTCAACTAATGATTTGCGTTCTTCGTTCTTCTCGTTAATCATCACAGCAATGTCGTGAGCTTCTTGATCATCAAAGCCCGTAAGCAAATTAATGGCTGGATTGGGATCGTCCAATCTTCCCAAAGCGTTCAATTGAGGGGCTAATTTAAAACCAACCACATCCTCGTCAAATTGATTAAAATCAACTTGAGAGATGGTCATTAGTTCTTGGAGGCCAATTCTTTCCGTTTGTTTTAAGAGTTGTAACCCATTTTTTACCAAAATACGATTTTCGTCTTGAAGACTTACCATATCAGCAATGGTTCCAATGGCTACCAAATCCAAGCAATCTGTAGGTATTTCCTCCAATAGGGCTGTCGCTAATTTAAAGGCTACACCACAACCTGCTAGCTTTTTAAAGGGATAGTTGGCATTAGGATGCTCAGGATGGATAATGGCAAAAGCTTCCGGTAAACGTTCAGGTAAACTATGGTGATCCGTGACAATGACATCGACACCACACTCTTGAGCATATGAAATAGCATCATATCCCGAAACTCCATTATCTACCGTGATAATTAAAGAGACGGATTCCTGCTCAATAAAATATTTATAAACACTTTGGTTAGGCCCGTATCCATCTGTGAAACGATTAGGTAAATAAATGAGAGGTTCTGCTCCCATCATTTCAAGGCACTCCTTGACAATAGAAGCCGATGTCATGCCGTCTGCATCATAATCACCATAAATCAGAATTTGCTCCCCAGTTTCAATGGCCAATCGGATACGATTAACTGCTTTACCCATATCATTTAATAAAAAAGGATCGTGTAAGTCTGATAAATCAGCTCTTAAAAAACTGTCTAGTTTTGATTCTGTATCAATTCCTCTTTGATAAGCAGTTTCTGCGGCTACTTGACTGAGCCCTTTTGCTTTTGCTAGCTTAAAGAAGCCAGAATCTGGCTTCTTTTCTGCAATATGCCACATGTATTTGGATTTAATCATTTATAATTAAATACCTTTCTTGCGAGATAATCTGAGATTCTAGGAAAAAGGGTGTAACATTTATGCGCTAGAGCTAAACTAAAAGGCATGTTTACTTCTCGCTTGTTTTTTCCTAAAATAGCAATCACTTTAGCAGCAACTTGATCAGCTTGGAGGGTAAATTTCTTGACACTAGCAAGGTAAGTACCAGACGGGTCTGCGGTGTCAAAAAAAGAAGTTGCAATAGGACCTGGATTAACCGTTGTCACATAAACACCTTTATCTGCCAATTCCAAGCGTAAGGCATTTGAAAAACCAATCACTGCAAACTTAGTTGCTGAATAAATGGTGGACTTAGAGGATGCAATTAAGCCAGCCATGGAAACAATATTAATAATATGCCCTGATTTTGCCTGAGCCATTTTCTCACCTATCAGTCTCGCAAAGTGGATGCTAGCTAAGCTATTGACAGCAAACATCTCATCAATCTCAGATGATGTGAACTGATTAAAGTTTTTAAAGGCTCCAAATCCAGCATTATTAATAAGAATATCAATATGACCAAATTGCTCATGAATCTGATCTAGCACCTCTTTAATAGCCTTAGCACCCTTGATATCAATACCAATACAAATTTTCAAGGGAATATGGCTATACAAAGCTTCTAATTTTTCTTGTTGGCGACCTAATAAAATCAACTGGTCTTCTTTTGGTAATTGATTAATAATGGCTTGTGCCAAACCTCCAGAAGCCCCTGTCACTAAAATCACTCGTTGCGTCATTAAATTAACACTTCCTCTAAATCTCGTACCATTTTTACTGCTTCAAAAATGCTAGCAGCATCTTTTTCCATTTGACGGCAGTCTCTGCTTAAAAATCGAGCTGACACATGGTTCAACAATAAGCGTTTAGCGCCAGCTTCTAAAGCAATTTGCGCAGCCTGCATATTAGTTGAATGGCCATGGTTTCTAGCAATGCGATCATCTCCTTTGCCGTAGGTAGATTCATGAACTAGGACATCTGCATCCTTAGCCAATCGAACACTGGCTGATGTTTTACGAGTGTCTCCGATAATGGTTACTATCTTACCTTTTTTGGGAGCAGAGATGAAATCTTTAGCCAGGATCTGACGGCCATCCTCTAATGTGATATCCTGACCGTTCTTAATACGACCAAAAAGTGGACCAAAAGGAACTCCTGCTGCTCTAAGAGCCTCCGCATCTAAAGTGCCTTCTAAATCTTTTTGGACAACACGATAGCCCATACAAAAAACAGTATGCGCTAGGCGTTCAGCATAAACCGTGAATTTATCAGTCTCTAAAATTTTCCCCAGAGATTGCTCATCAAATTCATGATAATGAATGCGATAAGGAAGTCGAGAGCCTGAGATTTTTAAACTGGTTGTTACATAAGTTTTAATACCGACTGGACCGTAGATCTCAATATCGGTTTGTTCTTCACTAGCTTGGAAGGAACGGCTGGACAAGAATCCTGGCAAACCAAAAATATGATCCCCATGTAAGTGAGTGATAAAAATTTTTTTAATTTTCCGAGGCTTGATAGTCGTCTCCAAGATTTGTCTTTGGGTACCTTCACCGCAATCAAACATCCAAACTTCGTTAATTTCATCCAAAAGTTTTAAAACTAAACTGGACACATTACGTTGTTTGGCTGGTTGACCAGCTCCAGTCCCTAAAAATTGTAATTCCATACAGGTTATTCTTTCTAATTGCTAATATAAATTCTAAATTCTCTTTGTGAAAAGGCATAATACTTTTGCTCAGAAAATGATTGACTCAACTCTATTAATTCCTCGCTATTAAAGCCTTGTAAGAGTAATGTCCCGTCTTTTAGACGGTATAAATGGCTTAACATCCAATCGTCTGGAGTGATGTCTTCTTTAGCCTCTTCACTAAAAAAGGAATGTTTCATTTTAATGACTTGATTCTCTTCATATATCACATAATGTGGAAAAATCTGAGCTAATTCAAAAGCAATTTGATCAAGCTCTGCATAATCCTCTTCCGCAAAGATGATAGCGACTTGATTGTCATTTTCATAGGCAAAACCATAAGATTTTCCAAATAAGTTTAAACGAACAAAAGGTTTTTCTTCTAAAAAACTAGGAGCTGTCTGAAACAAGTCTAAAGCTTTAGATAAGTCAAAATAGTAGTCTGTCGCTGCTTGAAGGCTTTGCTTTTGATAGATTTCTGCAAAATAAGCATTAATAACACTTGGCGGAGGGGTAATAAAGGCTAATTTTTCACTGTCGGAAAGCCCATCTAAGCGTCTTTCTAAATAATGTTTATCTAAGCTTGTAAAACCTCCATAGGTTTTTGCTAGTTCAATGTAATCACTCATAAAATTCTTCAAGTCTCCATCTATTTTTAGGGGAAATATAACCCGAAATCTCTTCTATTTCAATATCAAACGAGTAGCTATCTAAGAGAGCAACCTTATTTAAGTCATAAAGTTTGTAAGCTTTGTCTTGATGAACCTTGATTGAAAAAGGATCAAAAAGATCACGAATCTGGTCTATCAATAAACGACGCAATTGATGAGAAATCCCTTTTTCACGCGCTGATAGTCTCACATTAGGAAAGACAGTTGCTGTTAGGGAATCCGTCATATCCATCTTATTGTAAATCGCCAATCGAGGAATCTCTAGCATCTCTAAATCTTTTAGAAGATCGAGAACTACTTTTTCTTGTTCTGCATGGTTAGGATCACTGGCATCAATGACATGTAAGAGTAAATCCACATGACGACTTTCTTCAAGGGTCGATTTAAAAGCCGCCACTAATTCAGTTGGTAGGTCCTGAATAAAACCTACTGTGTCAGTCAAAGTGGCTTGAAATTGATTTTGCAGATACAGTTGCTTTGTAGTAGCATCTAAAGTAGCAAACAATTCATTGGCTTCATACTGTTTGTTATCTGTCAAAAGATTCATAATAGTTGATTTACCAGCATTAGTATAACCAATCAATCCTATTTTAAAGGTATCTGAGGAAACACGACGATCCCTTATCGTCTGACGGTTCTTCTCTACTAACCCTAATTGACGTTCGATATCTGCAATCTGATGACGAATAGAGCGTCGGTTCAATTCCAACTGACTTTCCCCTGGTCCTCGGCTACCAATACCACCTGCCTGACGGCTTAGCATAATCCCTTGTCCAACTAATCGAGGAAGCATGTATTTCAATTGTGCTAAATGAACCTGCAATTTCCCTTCATGACTTCTAGCTCTCATGGCAAAAATATCTAGAATTAATTGCATGCGATCAATCACTTTGACCTCTAAAGCAGCTTCTAAATTAGCATTTTGTCTAGCAGTCAACCGATTATTGACAATAACCGTATCAATCTCATTAGCATCCACAATTTCTTTTATTTCCGCTAATTTTCCAGACCCAATAAACGTCTTACTATCATAACGTTCTCTTTTTTGAGTATAGCTATCGACTACCTGTGCACCAGCTGTTTTGGCAAGATTGGCCAACTCTGTCATTGACATGTTAAAATGCTCACTGGTCTATAGAGCCACTCCTAGCAGAATGACTTTCTCCTGACTTGCCTGTGTTTCAATCATAAAGCGATCCAATCCTTCCAAATGTCGTAATCTTTATTATAGCATATTTTTAGCTTGGACTTTGTCTAGCCATCTGTTTTCTTCAAAAAAGAAGAGACTTTATTTATCACACTTTGTGGAAAATCTGATTCTGTGATGGTTACAAAATCAACCGTCATTCTATTGCGGAACCAAGTTAATTGGCGCTTAGCAAAACGACGTGTGTTGCGCTTTATCAGCTCGCTAGCCTCTTCTAAGCTTGCCTCTCCCTTAAAACATGGAAAAAGCTCTTTATAACCAATGCCACGACTGGCCTGCGCTTGAGGATGGTTATCAAAAAGCCATCTAGCCTCTTCTAACAACCCCATCTCTAGCATCTTGTCCACACGCTGATTAATGCGTTGGTAAATGGCATCTCTGTCATCGGTAAGTCCGATAATCAAGGCTTGATAAGGAGCTGCCTGATTTTCCAAATCTTGACCAAAGCGTTCCAATTCCAAAGCACGAATAGCTCTTCTGCGATTACACTCAGGAATTGTAAGCCCCTTTTCTTTCAGCAAATCAAATAGCAATTGATCCGAATGTCTTTCTAACTCCTGACGATAAGATAACAGTTGTTCTTGATCTACTTGGCCACCTAAATGGTAACCCTCTAATAAGCTTTGCAAATAAAGCCCAGTCCCCCCAACAATAATGGGAAGCTTACCACGACTACTCATATCTGCTATACTAGCCTTTGCTTCGTTGACAAAATCATAAGCAGAATAAGTCTCTGAAACATCTCTAACATCAATCAGATGGTGTCTAGCTTTTGCTTGTTCTTCTTGGGTTGCTTTTGCTGTACCAATATCAAGGTTTCGATAAACTTGCTGGCTATCTCCTGATATAATCTCTCCATTAAATAATTGAGCCAGCTCAATGCCAAGAGCTGTTTTTCCAATAGCTGTTGGTCCAACGATAACAATAATTTTTTCTTTGGTCATCCTTTATACTTTCTATATCAAAAAAGGCTAAACAACCCCTTTTGCTTGAAATTTATCACTTTTTTCGCTACCATATATTATAACATAAGATTTGAGGACAACTGGTGTCCGCAGATAGAAATGGAGAATTATTATGATTAAGAAATATGCATTCGTTAAAGGCCTTGCTACTGGTGTTTTAGCTACTGCTGCTACTGTTGCTGGTGCCGTTTTTGCGGTTAAAAAGACTATCATTGATCCTGAAGAAGAAAAAGCAGCATTTGTTGAAGAAAATCGTAGAAAAGCAGCTCGTCGCCGTGTTGCTCGTTAATAACAGAAACGTTAAACTTAAAAACCAAGCCTAAGGCTTGGTTTTTTTAAATAATACCAACTCTATGTCCTTACCAGCTAAAAAATAGACGTACCATATCAGGACATAGGATACTAGGGCAAAAGAAAGGATAATTTCAAAAGCAACTATAAGGTTCCAGATACCTGTTATTCCCAAAAAAGACAGAGACTTTTTAAAGGAAATAGCACTAATAACAAAAGGAAAGGTAAAAGCAGCAAATCCTGGGTTGAATGGACGATTAATCAAACGCGGTAATTGCACCAAAACAAAGGCATACAATGCTTGCGAACCAAGTAATAATGCTAGAACCATAAGCTTATTAGGTGTTTCAAAGGTAGATAAATAGGCTACCGACAATAAAGACAAGGGAGCACAGAATGTGGAGATATTAGACATAACAGAGTCAACTAGACCGATTCGATATGTTTTTATAGACATAATTGGTAAAATGATAAAAGTTAGTATCAAACAAATCCCAAAAATGCCTTGTCCCAATTTGAACTCTTGGCTGGCAGGAGCTGTTAAAGCTGCCATAGCAATACCAACAAACAAGACTGACCAAGATGGAAAAACCCTTGTCCATGAGAAAGGAAAAACAAACTGACCAATATAATAGCAAATAAGATAGAGATTTCCAAAAAAGAAAAGCCACCATAAGCTTTTTCCAATGATAAAAAGTGATGCTTCTGTGATTAACAATGACGAAAAGAGCATTCCTGCCATAAAAAAGTCGGAAAGACTGAAGCAAAGACTGAAGCAATCAGTGGATTTTGTAAGTCAGTCATGACCTTTTTAGGGGCTCTTAACATACCTTTTAATAGTAACAAATATAATAAAAAAGCGATTAACACAAAGAGTAAGCCTAAAGGCTGAAAATAGGGTCTTAAAAAATTACCTAACGATAAGGTGCCTAATACCAGACCAGACATCACTAATGGAGGGGTTTGAGAACGTTTCATACCTATTCCTTTATTAATTCTTAGATACCTTTTATTTTAGCATAAATAGGGTACTGATTATAGGCATATTCTTGATAACATAAAAATAAGTGGAGAAAAAATTCCTCCACTTATTCAGCTGATGCTTTAATCACTTTTGCCACCGTTTTATCGGCTTGCATTGCAGCCATAAAACGAGCAATATTTGGATAATCTTGATAAGATTTAGGAGTTTTGTCCGCCCACAATGCCATTACGTAAGCGTAAGCATCTGCTACTGTGCGCTTATTGTGGTAGACATGTTGATGGCTTCCAATAATCTTATCCAAATGTGTCATGGCAATATCAACCCTCTTATATGCCGCTTCCAATACTCGATCCAATTCTTCTTTTGATTGAGAAGTTGTGTAACGTTTTGGGAAGAAGATTGGCCAAAAAGCAGGGTTAAAATCTCCTGTTAGAAAATCCATGATTTCATTAAAAGTGAATTCTTCTAAAAGAGAATCATCACAAGCTAAATCAGCCTGTGGGAATTTTTTTGCAATAAAATTTAAGATAGCTCCAGCTTGGGTTAATATCTGCCCATCTTCTAACTCAAGGGCAGGTACCATACCTAAAGGATTAATTGCAAGATATTCCTTAGAACCTAAAGTAACTTTTTCCACTTCATAGTCAGCATTAGCCCACTCCAAAGAAATCCAACAAGCTAAGGCACATGTGCCCGGTGCATAATAAAGTTTCATATTAAAACCTCCTTATTTGTCTTAAGTATAGCACAAATGATAGCCCTTTCAAAAAGATAACTTCTTTTAAAAACTGACTCTAGCATCAAAAAAGAAGCTGACTTTTAAAGTCCAACTTCTTTTTAGCATTAAGCTCCAACAACTTGAGGTAAGGTTTCTCCAATGGCTGCTAAACGCTCTGCCCATTCCTCACGACTCAAGCCATTTTCAGAAACGTATCGGTTACGCTCATGAGCACGACATTCTGGCGAACAACCACGAACATACTTAGCTTCGTTTTCTTCACTGGCAAAAATTTGTTTGTTACAAAATGGGTTAGCACAATTAACATAGCGTTCACAAGGCGTGTTATCGAAATGATTACGACCAATTACTGTTGGCTCTATATGATTAATCGGAACTGAGATACGCTCATCAAAAACGTACATCGCACCATCCCAAAGTTCACCTTGAACCTCCGGATCTTTTCCATAGGTGGCAATACCACCATGAAGCTGACCAACATCTTTAAAGCCTTCACGAACCATCCAACCAGAGAATTTTTCGCATCGAACCCCACCAGTACAATAAACCACGACACGTTTTTCCATAAATTTGTCCTTGTTATCACGGACCCATTGTGGTAATTCACGGAAGTTACGAATATCAGGTCTGATGGCACCTCGGAAATGGCCTAAGTCATACTCATAGTCATTACGAGTATCAAGAACAACCGTATCTTCATCTAAAAGCGCTTCTTTAAATTGTTTTGGATTCAAATACTCTCCAGTAATCTCCAAAGGATTAATGTCACTATCAAAGTTATCATCTTCAAGGCCAAGATGAACGATCTCTTTTTTATAGCGAACAAACATTTTCTTAAAGGCTTCTTGATTTTCTTCATCAATTTTAAACCATAGGTCAGCAAAACGTTCATCACTGTGAACCCAATCCATGTATTTTTGAGTGGTTTCATAGTCTCCAGAAACAGTACCATTGATTCCTTCATCAGCAATCAGAATTCTGCCTTTTAGACCAATTGATTTACAAAAAGCAAGGTGTTTTGCGGCATATTCTTTGGCATTTTCAATGGGAACATATTTATAGTAGAGTAATACTCTTATTTTGTCAGACATAATTTCTCCTCATAATATCATCTTATCTTTCTATTATGCCTTAGACAAGGCATCCTCGCAAAAAATCAGCTTGCTCACCTTTTCACAATTCTTTACTTTTCTTAAAATGCCAAACTTCCCAATCCCTCAAGACCTCTTTTATGACCTCTTGTGATAAAATAATAAAGAAAAGGAGATAGTTATGACTTACGAATTATGTTTAGAATACGGAACCTATCCTCTCACTTTAGCAGATGCCCAATTTCTTGATGAAAGAGGTATTCCTGACTTTATCAAAGAAGATCAAGTCCTCTTGAATAAACTAGAGGTCATGAACAAATTCTTTCATGAACTTTTTTTAACCATAGAGTGTCAATTTCATTATGTGGGTTTTGATTTTCCTGAGAAAAGACAAGCCATCAAAGTCCTCTATGATGAGGTCAGTCAGCTCTTAACTGAAAAATATCCTCAAATGGATATTCACATCGAACCCTTTCTCTTAGCTTAAAAATCCCTCTAAGAAGATAAATTATTTTTAAGATAAACTAAACAAAAAAAGCGGAAAATCCGCTTTTTTTGTTTAGTTTGAATGCCAAATATCTTGATTGTACTGTTCAATAGTACGGTCAGATGAGAAGAAACCAGCTGTTGCGATATTATGCACAACTTTTGTCATCCATAAATCTTGGTCTTCATAATCAGCCAACATTTTTTCTTTAACAGCAATGTATTCTTCAAGGTCAATTAAGGTCATGAACCAGTCTTTTGAAATTAATTCTTTGTAAAGGCGATCCAAACGCTCTTCGTTACCCATTTCAAGCAAGGTTGGGCTGATGATAAAGTTAACAGCAGCTTTGATTGCTGGGTGGTTATCATAATAATCTTTAGACACATAAGAAGCTGTTGCGTAAAGATCAATAATCGTATCAGAATCTTTACCAAAGGTATAGATATTATCCATGCCTGCTAATTCTGCAATCTCAACGTTAGCACCATCCATTGTTCCAAGGGTAAGAGCTCCATTCAACATGAATTTCATGTTACCTGTTCCAGAAGCTTCTTTAGAAGCTAATGAAATCTGTTCTGAAATATCAGTGGCAGGGATGAGATGTTCTGCTACTGTGACATTGTAGTTTTCTACCAAATGAACATTTAAATAAGGGCTCACTTCTGGATCATTGTTGATTAATTCTGATAAGCAAAGAATTAAGTGAATGATATCTTGAGCAATGATATAAGCTGGCGCAGCTTTACCACCAAAGATAACCGTGATTTTACGTTTTGGAAGGTTACCTTTTTTGATTTCAAGATACTTGTGAATGACATAAAGGGCATTCATTTGTTGACGTTTGTATTCATGGAAACGCTTGATTTGTGTATCAATAATTGAATTTTCGTCAAGCTCAATGCCTTTGTTATCTTTCAAATAACGTTTCATGGCTAATTTGTTTTCTTGCTTAATAGCAGCTAACTTAGCATGAACTTCTTTGTCATCAGCAAAAGCCATTAGTTTTTCAAGCTTAGTCGCATCTGTCAAATAGTCATCGCCGATAAGTTCTTTAATGTAATCAGCAAGTTTTTGGTTAGCAAATTCTAACCAACGACGGAAAGTAATCCCATTGGTTTTATTGTTGAATTTTTCTGGGTAAAGGTCATAGAAGACTTTCAATTCACTGGCTTTTAAAATTTCCGTATGAAGTGCTGCTACCCCATTGACGCTAGTGGCAAAATGGATATCCATATGTGCCATATGCACACGTCCAGTTTCATCAATGATTTGAACCGCTGGATCTTGATGCTCTGAACGCACAAGTGCATCTAATTGTTCAATAATCGTTACTAAATGAGGAACCACTTCATTGAGGTAGTCAAGTGGCCATTTCTCAAGAGCTTCCGCTAAAATGGTGTGATTGGTATAACCAACCATTGCTTTGACAACTGAAACAGCTTGGTCAAAGTCAAAACCATGTTTTTCAGTCAAGAGACGAATTAATTCTGGGATGACCATTGATGGGTGAGTATCATTGATTTGCACGTAGGCATAGTCAGCTAAATCATGCAAGTTTGAACCACGTTCGATAGCTTCATCAATGATTAATTGCGCTGCATTTGACACCATAAAGTACTGTTGGTAAATACGGAGCAATTCCCCATTTTTGTCAGAATCATCTGGATACAAGAAGAGGGTTAGGTTTTTCTTGATTTCAGTTTTATCAAAAGAAATGCCATCTTTGATAAGACCATAATCAACACCTTCAATGTCAAATAAATTCAAATAATTTTTAGTGTCACGTTTGTAACCTAAAACATCAATACGATCCAAACGAGATTTTAAGGTAAAGTTTTTGAAAGGCACATCATATGAAATGTTTGTAGGAACCAACCATGACTGATCTTCAATCCAAAAGTTTGGCTCTGCTTCTTGTTGATTATCTTTAAAGACTTGTTTGAACAATCCACAATGATAGTTTAAACCAACCCCTTCACCGTTAATGCCCAAGCTTGAAATGGAATCAATAAAGCAAGATGCTAAGCGTCCTAAACCACCATTTCCAAGAGATGGTTCTAATTCAACATCTTCAACTTCAGCAATGGATTTACCAGCTGCCGCTAACTCTTCTTTGATATCTTTGTAGATACCAAGGTTAATCAAGTTGTTAGATAATAATTTCCCGATTAAAAACTCTGCTGAAATGTAGTAAACTTTTCGTTTAGCAGCATTTTTGTTTTTGTGAGCAGCTTCTTCTTTAACAAAGTTAAGTAATGACAAGTAAATCTCTTCATTACTTGCATTTGCAAGAGACTTTCCTAATGTCGTTTCAATATAATCTGTAAAGCGTTTCATGTCTTCCTCTTTTCAATAATCTAAAATCTTAATCTTATCTCGCACGATCATAAAGTTCTGTCAAGTGAGTGAGATAATCTTTATGATCCTGGGTAATGTCATCCTCAAGCATACGCCATTTCCAGTTCCCGCCAACTGTGTTTGGCATATTCATACGGCTATCAGCATCTTTGTCCAATAAATCTTGGATACAAAGGATGGCTGTGTCACAAACAGAAGCAAAGATGATTCTAAGCATTGCTTTTGTAACCGGTTCTTGGTCACCTCTGTGGAGGTAATCATCAACAAAGTCAGCTTGTTGATCATTTAAGTTGTCATACCAACCATTAACGACTTCATTGTCATGGGTTCCTGTATAAACCACATTATTGGCGTCATAATGATGCGGTAAATCAAGGCTTTGACTTGTCTCATCATAGAGACCAAATTCCAAGATTTTCATCCCTGGGAAAGCTGTTGCAGCCAATAACTGTCTTGCTTTCTCATCAATATAACCTAGATTTTCTGCCACCACTGGAAGATCACCTAATTGCTTAGCAACTGCTTCAAATAAAGCAAATCCTGGAGCTGGTTGCCAACTACCATTTTTGGAACTCTCATCACCACCAGGAATTTCCCAATAGTCGGAGAAACCTTTAAAATGGTCAATACGAAGCTGGTCATATAATTTGAAACTTTCTTGCATACGGAAAATCCACCAAGCAAATCCTGTTTCTTCATGCTTGTCCCAATTGTAAATTGGATTTCCCCATAGTTGACCGTCATCACTAAAGCCATCTGGCGGACAACCTGCAATAAATAAAGGACGTTTATCTTCGTCTAGTTTGAAAAGTTCTGGCATGGTCCATACTTCAACGCTATCAGCTGATACATAAATTGGCATGTCACCAATAATTTGAATCCCATTTTGATTGGCATAGGCTTTCAAAGCTAGCCACTGGTTAAAGAAGAAATACTGAGTAACTTTATGATATTGGATAACCTCCGCTAAAGAAACTCGGTAAGATGCTAAAACGGCTTGGTCACGACTAATAACTTGTTTGTCATCCCATTCTTGGAGAGCTTTATTATTAAAATGCTCTTTAAATGCCATAAATTCAGCAAAGTCTGCTAACCAAACTACTTGTGATTCAAAATCTGCAAGTTTAGTAAGGTTTTCTTCCTTAGAAAGAAATGCCTTCACAGCCTTTTCAAGTAAAGGACGTCTGCTTTCAAAAACTTGAGCGTAATCAACGGCTTGAGCATCATCACCAAATGAGACACCAGCATAATCACTTTCTTCCAAATAACCATCAGATACTAATAAATCAATATCAATAAAGTGAGTGTTACCTGCAATTACCGAGAACGATTGATATGGTGAGTCTCCAAAACTAGTCATTGACAAAGGTAAAATTTGCCAATAACTTTGTTTGGTTTCCTTTAAAAAATCAACAAAATCAAAGGCGTCTTTACCGAAACTTCCAATACCAAATTTCCCAGGAAGAGAACTGATATGCATCAAGATACCGCTTGCACGTTTTTTCATCTTGTTTCTCCTTGTAATAATTTCATCATAGGGAAATTATAACGCAACCGTTTGCGTAAGTCAACCGATTTTTAGAAAAAAAGTAACATTTTCAAAAAATGCTACTTTTTCTTATTTAGTTATTGATATCTCTCACACTCTCTCGTTTTTTGAGAGTAAAAGGAACAAAAATCTTTTGACTAAGGTGTTGCTCTTTGGTATTGATTATATCAAGAAGTTGCCTAAATGAGGTTCGTCCCAGATTATCCACATTAATATCAAAAGTGGTTAAATAAGGATGAATCAACTTGGCATAGCTGGAGTTATTAAAGGTAATGATGGAAATATCATCAGGAACTTTTATGCCATAAAATGATAACAATTGGATCAGTCTCACCGACAGAACATCACCAATAACAATTAAAGCGGTGGCTTGACTATTCTGAATAGTCTTTATCAGAGTTTCCACATTAATCGGATCTTTTCTATTAAATAATAACATGGGATGATTGTCTAATGAAAGTTTCAAACACCCTTTTAAATAACCAATATAGCGTTCCGAAGCCACTTCCGAAGTCAAATCATCAGTGATAAAAAGCATATTGCGATGTCCCTTTTGATAAAAATGATCTACTGCTGTTTTTGCCATCAGTTGATTGTCATTATCAATATATGTGATTTTATTTTCATCCCCTTCAGGAGCCCCAACAATGACAAATGGAATTTTATTGGTCATAAGGTAGTTACGAACGGGATCTTCTTGATCTGAATAGAGAATGATAAACCCATCGACTCGTTTTTGAAGATGCATGAGTTTAACCTGCTCTAAAAGGTTATCTACCGACATACCCGTTGCTATCGAAACCGTAAAATGATGAGACTTAGCTTCATTAGTTATGGTCGTTAAAACAGCCATAAAAAAAGGCTCGCTTAAACGATCACTAGTAATGATGGGAGGAAAAACTAATCCAATATTATGAGTCAAGCCGCTGGCAAGCATTTGCGCAGCAACATTGGGAACATAGCCTAACTCAGACATTGCTTTACGCACTTTTTCTTTTGTCTTTTGTGAAATCGAATGGTTGTCCTTTAAAACACGACTAACCGTTGATGGATTGACACCTGCTTTTTGTGCCACATCTTTTATTGTTACCATAGAAACCTCATTGTGTATTACCCTTAACAAACTCTCATTTTATTAAGGTTTTTCATGTATTTTGTTTCCATTATACCCTTATCTCTTAAAAAATCAACTAATAGGCTAGCTTTCCATTTTTAACTAAAAAAGAAAGCTTTTTATTTTTAAAAAAAATCGCAAGTTGTCAAGTCAAGTGCAACCAGTTCATAGATAACTAGAGTTCCAGATGTTAAGCTGTTCGGGATAGCTCAAACAGGAATTTTGAGGATTGATATTGAAGAAGTCGTCTTGGGCGCTCATTTGATGGCAGTAATATAATTGTCAAGTTCTTCAGAGGTTAGTGGATTAAGTGAGACTCCTTTAGGGACATATTCTCTGAGGAGGCCATTGAAGTTCTCGTTTTTTCCTCTCTCATGTGAAGAATAGGGATGTGCAAAGTAAACTTCAACAGCTTCTAAGTTTGAGAGTAAACTAAACTCAGAACCATTATCCGCTGTGATGGATGCAATAGGATACTGACTGATGAGATGCGTGACAGCACGGTTAATGGTTTGGGATTGCTTGTCTTCTAGCTTAACTCCTAGTGCATAGCGTGTCTGGCGCTCTACCAAAGTCAACATAACAGCTTCACCTTTGGTTTTCTTGCCGAGAACCAAATCAATCTCCCAATGCCCAAATTCAGAACGATCATTAATATATTCTGGACGTTCTTCGATAGATTTACCTAAAGTCTTCTTATTCGTCTTCATGACTTTCTTAGAACGTTTTCTGATACTAACCATCTTAGGCAAATCGATTGGTTTAATAGCTAATACCCCCTCTTTGATATAACGATAAATCGTTTTGGTAGAGAGGACGACTTCTTCAGGATGGTTCACTTTGTAAGTCTGAACAAAACTATCCACACTATGGAGTACGAATGTTAGCCGTCAAGGCAGATTCTAATTGTTCAATGAACCTAGCGGAGCAGTCATTCAACTTGAGATAAGAACTCTTTTGACGATTGGTTTCATAGACACGTTGCCCACTATCAGCGAAATAGGCGTTGAAGAAGGTTTGTTTTCCATTCTTATCCTTTACCTGTTCTACTGAACCACGTTTTATTTCTCGGCAGATTGTAGAACGGTGACGACCCAAGAGTCGAGTAATCTCAGCGGGTTTCTTTCCCATTTTAAGATAAGCAGCAATTTCACCCGTTCTGTGGCTGAAAGATGAGAATAGGATGATTTTCTGGTAGAATTAATGTTGGACATGTTCATCTGCTTTCCATACTGAATTGGGGAATTCTAGTATATCAGACGAACATGTCTTTTTTGTTGCACTTCATTTTACAACGCGGAGTTTTTTTGAAAAAAATCGAAAATTTTTTAAAAAAAGACTTGACTTATTTTGCAAGCGGTTGCATAATAAGTGTAAGAAATATATCTTAGGAGGAAATAGCTATGAAATCATGGCAGAAAGTTATCGTTGGTGGAGCAAGCTTAACACTTGCAAGTGCCCTTTTAGTAGGTTGTGGATCTGATTCAAAAGATAAAGGTGAAACAGCTGCTGGTTCTGATGCAAAAACCATCAAACTCTGGGTTCCAACTGGAGCTAAAAAATCATACACTGATGTTGTTACTAAGTTTGAAAAAGATTCTGGCTACAAAGTTAAAGTTGTTGAATCAGAAGATCCAAAAGTTCAAGAAAAAATCTTGAAAGATGCTACTACTGCAGCAGATGTGTTCTCACTTCCACACGATAAATTAGGTCAGCTTTCAGAAGCTGGAGTTATCCAAGAAGTTCCTGAAAAATACGTTAAAGAAATTGAAAACGACAACACTGAACAAGCTATCGTTGGTGCTCAATACAAAGGCAAAACTTATGGCTTCCCATTTGGTATTGAATCTCAAGTTCTTTTCTACAACAAATCTAAATTAAGTGCTGAAGATGTTGCATCATATGATGACATTACTTCAAAAGCAACTTTCGGTGGCACTTTCAAACAAGCTAACGCTTATGCTACTGGTCCTTTGTTTATGTCAGTTGGTAACACTTTATTTGGTGAATCTGGTGAAGATGTTGCTGGTACAAACTGGGGTAACGATAAAGGTGTTGCTGTTCTTAAATGGATCGCAGACCAAGCTCAAAACAAAGGCTTCGTTAACTTAGACGCTAACAACGTTATGTCTAAATTCGGTGACGGCTCTGTAGCTTCATTTGAATCAGGCCCATGGGATTACCAAGCAGCTCAAGAAGCTATCGGTAAAGAAAACCTTGGTGTAGCTGCTTATCCAAAAATAACTATCGGTGGCGAAACTGTTCAACAAAAAGCATTCTTTGGTGTCAAACTTTACGCAGTTAACCAAGCTCCTGCTAAAGGTGACACAAAACGTATCGCAGCAAGCTATAAATTAGCTTCATACTTAACAAGTGCTGAAAGCCAAGAAAACCAATTCAAAACTCGTAACATTGTTCCAGCAAACAAAACTGTTCAAGCTTCAGAAGCTGTTCAATCAAACGAACTTGCTAAAACTGTTATTACAATGGGATCTTCATCAGACTACACTGTTGTTATGCCTAAACTTAGCCAAATGAGTACTTTCTGGGCTGAAAGTGCAGCTATCCTTAGCGATACATACAACGGTAAAATCAAAGAAGGTGACTTCCTTGCTAAGCTTCAACAATTCGACAAAGATATTGCAGCAGCTAAATAAGACACCGCATTAAAACATTATCGTAACAAGAACAGGAGTGAGAAACTTCTGGTCAGCTAAAACCAGCCTTCTCAACTTTTTGGGAGTGGAACTGAGCTCCATAAGCTTCATTTGCGGCTTCAGTCCCACTCCTACTTTTTTTTTGATCAGAGTAGCTAAGTGCTACTTAAGTTTTTAAAGTCTTAAAAGTTTATGTAACACTTTGTTATCCACGAAAACAAGTATTTTCTGGATTGTTATGAACCACAAAAAGGAGATTCACTATGACTCAATCAAGCTTGCCACAACAAGTTTCTGTGATTGAAGCCCTCAAAAACGGTGGATTCGATATTAAATTATCCACTCTTATCATGGGATTTGCTAATTTAGCAAACAAACAATTCGTTAAAGGAACACTATTTCTAATCAGTCAAATTGTTTTTCTGATTGCTTTTATCTCACAAGTTATTCCTTCTTTTCTTGGTTTAATCTCTCTGGGAACACAAACTCAAGGGGTAGTGACCAAAAAAATTGATGGTATTGACATACAAGTAACGGTCGATGGCGATAACTCTATGTTGATGCTTATCTTTGGATTAGCTTCCCTTATTTTCTGTCTACTTTTTCTTTACATTTATTGGTGTAATTTAAAGAGTGCTCGTAACCTTTATGTCTTGAAAAAGGAAAAAGCCTCTATTCCAAGTTTTAAAGAAGATGTTTTAACCTTAACCAATGGTCGTTTCCATATGACTTTGATGGCTGTGCCATTAATTGGTGTTCTCTTATTCACCGTATTACCTTTGGTATACATGATTTGTTTAGCCTTCACCAGTTATGACCATAATCATCTCCCTCCTAAATCACTCTTTGATTGGGTAGGCTTTGCAAACTTTGGTAATGTTCTTAGTGGTCGTATGGCAGGCACCTTCTTCCCTGTCTTTTCATGGACACTTATCTGGGCAGTTTTTGCCACAGTGACTAACTTCTTCTTTGGTATTATTTTAGCCCTTTTAATCAATACAAAAGGCTTGAAGCTTAAGAAAATGTGGCGTACCATTTTTGTTATTACCATTGCAGTACCTCAATTTATCTCTTTACTCATTATGCGTAACTTACTTAATGATGAAGGACCACTAAATTCACTACTATCTGCTATTGGTTTAACTAGCCACCCACTTCCATTTTTATCAGATCCACTTTGGGCTAAATTCTCTATTATTATTGTCAATATGTGGATTGGTATTCCATTTACTATGTTAATTGCCACAGGTATTATCATGAACCTACCAAGTGAGCAAATTGAAGCAGCTGAAATTGATGGGGCGAGTAAATTCCAAGTCTTTAAGTCTATTACCTTCCCTCAAATTTTGATGATTATGACACCTAACTTGATTCAACAGTTTATTGGTAATATCAATAACTTCAACGTTATTTACCTCTTAACAGGTGGTGGTCCTACTAACTCACAATACTATCAAGCCGGATCTACTGATTTGCTAGTAACTTGGCTCTATAAACTGACTGTTTCTGCTTCAGACTATAACTTAGCCTCTGTTGTAGGTATCTTAATCTTCGTCGTTTCTGCCGTCTTTAGTCTACTAGCTTATACCCGAACAGCATCATACAAGGAAGGAGTTGTTAAATAATGAAAAATAAACGTCGATTCCAACTTGGCCTTGTCTATGCCACACTAACTATCTTATCCATTATCTGGCTTTTCCCAATTGCTTGGGTGGTACTTACCAGTTTTCGTGGTGAAAGTACAGCCTATGTCAACTACTTCCTTCCAAAAACCTTTACCTTAGAGCACTACATTAAACTCTTTACCAATGAGTCCTTCCCATTTGGTCGTTGGTTTGTCAATACTTTTGTTGTTGCTACTTTTACTTGTATCATTTCAACCTTTATCACGGTTGCTATGGCCTACTCATTAAGCCGTATCAAGTTTAAACATCGTAATGGTTTCTTGAAATTAGCGCTTATCCTAAACATGTTCCCAGGCTTTATGAGTATGATTGCTATCTACTACATTTTAAAAGCTCTAGAATTAACACAAACCTTAACAGCTTTAGTTCTTGTCTATTCAGCAGGGGCTGCACTAGGTTTTTATATCGCTAAAGGCTTCTTTGATACCATTCCTTTTTCACTTGATGAATCTGCAATGATTGATGGTGCTAGTCGAATGGACATCTTCTTCAAGATTACCTTACCGTTATCAAAACCAATCATCGTTTACACGGCTTTAATTGCTTTCATGGGACCTTGGGTTGATTTTATCTTTGCTCAAGTTATCTTGGGAGATGCCACAAGTAAATATACCGTTGCCATTGGTTTGTTCTCTATGCTACAACCAGATACCATTAACGATTGGTTCATGGCCTTTACCGCAGGTTCTGTATTAATTGCTATCCCGATTACCCTTCTCTTTATGTTTATGCAAAAATATTATGTTGAAGGTATCACTGGTGGATCGGTTAAATAATAACCACATAAGCAATACTCTAAAACTAGCTCTTAGCAGCTAGTTTTTTTACTATCATTTTTAACGATAGCCCTCAGAAAGTTTTGCGCAAACGATTGCATATCTCTTTCAAATGGTGTAAAATAAGGGTGAAATGACTAGAAGGAGTATTTATTTATGAACCGTGCAGCAGTTTATCATCGTCCCGAAAGTGAAATGGCCTATCTCTATGATCAAGATACCATTCATTTAAGACTTAAAGTTGCGAAAGACGACGTTTCTCAAGTAGAAGTCATCAAAGGAGATCCCTATTTAATTGATGACCAAAAATGGTACCGAAAATCCGAAAAAATGTTCTTAAGAGCTAGTACCGAAGATGCTGATTATTATCAAATCGCTATTAATGCTGAATTTCGTCGCCTTTCTTATATTTTTAGAGTTATTTTCAATTCAGGCGAGTCCATGCTTTATACAGAGCACGGTTTGGTAGAGGATGATGATAGTAACCTGTGCTCAGCAGGGCACTACTTCCGCTTCCCATTTATGCATGCTGCTGATCAATTCTATGCCCCTCAATGGGTAAAAGATACTGTTTGGTACATTATCTTACCTGATCGTTTTGCTAACGGTGATGCTTCAAATGATCCAAAAGTGACTCAAATTTGGGATAGCCTTAGAACACCGCATTATAGCGATTTCTACGGTGGAGACCTACAAGGTATCATTGATAAATTGGATTACTTAGAAGAGTTAGGTATTAATGGGATTTACCTCTGTCCTGTCTTCAAAGCAGCAACGCATCATAAATATGATACCATTGACTATTTTGAGATTGACCCACACTTTGGTGACAAAGTTCTCTTCAAAGAATTAGTCGAAGATTGTCACAGACGTGGTATTAAAGTTATGATGGATGCCGTATTTAACCATATCGGCACAGCCTCATACCAGTGGCAAGATGTCTTACGAAATGGCGAAAACTCTCGCTTTAAGGATTGGTTCCATATTAACCAATTCCCTGTCTCTTTCACTAATAACTGTGTGGATGGTCAATGGAATACCCGTGCCACTTACCATATGTTTGCTTTTGTCGAGCATATGCCCAAGATGAATACGGCAAATCCTGAAGTGCGTGATTACCTATTATCAGTTGCCCGTTATTGGATTGAGCATTTTGATATTGATGGCTGGCGATTAGACGTGGCCAACGAAATTGATCACGCTTTCTGGAGAGAATTCCGCAAAGTTTGTGATAGTGTTAAAAAGGATTTCTATATTATGGGGGAAATCTGGCATAGCTCTCAACCTTGGTTAGAGGGGGATCAGTTCCACGCTGTCATAAATTATGCCTTTACAGATTGTATTTTGTCCCATTATGCCTATGGTAATATCAGCTTATCTCAAATGATTGGTGACATCAATCGTCAAAGCATGCTATATCGTGAGCAAACTAATCAAGTCATGTTTAACCTTTTTGCTGCCCATGACATGCCTAGATTGATTGATCTCTGTGGTAATAATAAAACCCTTATGCGATTTGTTTTGGCCTTCATGTACCTTCAAAAAGGCTCTCCTGCTATCTTTTATGGTGATGAGTTAGGCCTGCTTGGCGGTCAGGACCCAGATTGTAGACGTTGTATGCCTTGGGAAAAAGAATTACAGGATACCTCGCTTCATGATTTCTATCGTGACTTAATTTCTCTAAGAAAAGAATATAGCCAACTCATTAGTTTAGGAGAACTTAAGATTACTCAATTAGATGACCAAAAGGATCTATTAAACTTTGAGATCACTTTAGAAGATCAAAGCATTTCAGCTATTTTCAATGCTGGTGAAGATTACTCTTGTCACATTTCAAATGCCCTATTAGCAAATGAATATGATGGTCATAACCTAAGAAAACACGGCTTTATTATCTATGCTTAAACACAAAAATCTCTAATAACTCACGCTTGATTTACTAGAGATTTTTTAATTTTTAAAAAGCAAGACTAAAAATGACTTTCCAACTTTTTGGTTGCCCAGTCCTGAGAGTAATAATAGGGATCTAAATCATACTTGGGATTAGGACTATCATTTTCTAAAAATGGTTGAACATGTTTATCAAATTCTAGCCAACCATTCCAACCGATGTGAATGGTATCTTGCATAAAATAATTCTCTCCACCGAATTTTGAGAAATCAGCAATCCGATGAAAGCCTTGTGATTTTAATTGGTACTTTATCTTACGCACAGCTTCTTGATATTTAGTTTGATTGAGTCCTGTATAGTCTGCCCAGGCTTTGTTAACTGGAGTGATAACAAAAAGAACTTGCGTTTTCTCTTTAGCAAACTCAGAGAGGACTAATTGAAAGTCATTGTATTCTGGAGAGGCAATGTAGCTATTGTGACATTGAAAATTCTTATAAAAGTCATACTGAGGGGCTATACGCTTACTATAAAAACTATTTTTTATTCCAAAACGGTTATTATTTGTAGCTAATGCACCTCTTTTTGTAGCTAACTCATTTAAGCGCTCATATGAAAATTTCTTAGGAAGACCCAAAACACGGGGCATGATCTTCTGCTCAAAATTTGAGGATTTTCCTAAAAAACTAAAGAGAGACTCTTCCCTCAAAAAGACTTGATACTGTAGTTTTAACAATTTGTAGTCCCAATCTGATAAAGACTGTCCTTGACTTATTTTCTTTAAGAGATCAGATTTAGAGACTCCAGGATTCAATGCTAAAAGACGGTTAGCAGCAAATCGACTCTCCTCATCATTTTTAGCTTGCAAAAGAAAAGCAATGACTTGACTGTTAGATAGGTACATTTGTACTGCTCCAGCATTGATTCCTTCTGGAGTGAACCATTGTGGTGAAATTACAAAGACAGCCTTTTTATTCTTGATATCACCTGCAATTTGTTGCATGCCATAATATTGAGATAAGGAAGCTGACCCTCGCTTACCAATCAAAAAAGGACGATAACTTCGATGATATTTTTCCGCTAAAACAGAAGGATGCATACCATCCATACGACTCCACTCACTAGAACCAAAAAAAGGAACAAAACGATGCTTTGGATCAGATAAGGCTTGGCATTTGATCAATCCATTTTTAAAAGAGCTATCTGAAATAGCGACAGCATTTGACTTTTCTTGGGATAATGAATAGTTTAGTTTTGTCGGAAAACTAAAAATCGTGATTAAAACCAAGCAAATAGCTATCACTAACGGTCCCAGAAGTAAGAAGAGCTTTTTAAGCATCTTGTAATTCCTCAATACCTTGAATAATCTTATTAGCCGTATTCCAATCATCACGGCCAAATTCTGAAATTGGGACTTTAATATTGAAAGTGGATTCTAATTCAACAATCAATTCAACCGTTCCCAGACTATCTAGGACTCCTGCATCAAAGAGATCCTCATCCATCATATCTGAAACATCTTCCATAAATAGACGATCAAACAATTCAATTACAGTTTCTTTAATAGACATTTTACTGACTTCCTTTATTAGTGTAGTGGTCTGCCAAACCAGAGATCATTTAAGAAACCTGAGAATAACAGAAGTGAAAACATGACAACATGAAATGTAATGACAATCGCTAAGAGGTGAAAAGCTTTACTTTGAAAAAGAGGCTTCTTACCCATTTTTTTACGATTGCGATTCCATCCCTTCTTTTGACGTATCCACGCATCATTGATAATTAAACCAAGTCCGTGAAAAAGGCCATAAGCGATATAATACCAAGTTAGCCCGTGCCAAAATCCCATGACTAACATATTAACAAGATAAGCAAAACCAGAGGTAACATTGCGATTTTTAAAGATTTTATGTTTAATGAGAAAATGAACCAAACGCATAAAGAGATAATCTCTAAACCAGAATGAAAGGGTCATATGCCATCTATTCCAAAATTCTTTTAAATTTGGTGCTAAAAAGGGGTTATTGAAGTTTTCAGGTGTTTGAATTCCAAGTATATAAGAAATCCCAATCGCAAACATGGAATAGCCTGCAAAATCAAAAAAGAGATTTAAGCCGTAAAGATACATAACATATAAGGTTTCTTTGTTGAAGATTCCTCCCACCATCAGCGCTTTTGTCTGAACAATAGGTAAAAGTAAACTTCCTAAACAATAAGAGATAATATGCTTATAAAGAAAACCCAACATTATAAACATCATTGCTTTATTAAGCATGATCAGATACTGTTCACGATTAGGTAAATGCAAGTAATCATTTTGAAAGCGTTTATAGCGATCGATTGGCCCACTTGAAAAAGTAGGCAAAAATATCATAAATCTGAGATAATCTCGTAGCCTAAAGTCCGTCAGCGTACCATCACGCATCTCAATAATCATACCCAAACTTTTAAAGGTTAAGTAAGAAATCCCTAAAAAACTAAAAAGCATCTGAGTGGGATTACTTGGAATGATCGGCGTCAATTTCACGCAAATTAAAGGAAAAAGACTGGCTAAAAGACTCAGATAAAAAACATAGCTGGCATTTAATTTTTTTCGATAAGCTTTATAGGAAAAGACCACTAACGTTTGCCACAGTAAGTAAATCATAAAAGCAAAAAGTTGTATGAAATGGTCGCCACCAAACATGGCTAGAATAAAGAGTAGACTAACCATTGTCTCATACAAGGGATAACGTTTTTGCCTAAAAATACCGATAACAACTGGCAAGAAGGCTAAAATAAGATAGACAAAATAAATAGGATTCCCGTAAGGTTCCATATAAGGAACAAAATCAAATAACGAAATCATCGATTATTAACCTCATTGATAAGGTTTTTGATGTCTATCTTACCATTAGGTGTTAGTGGCAAGCTATCTCGATAGATAAATTTCGACGGCATCATATAAGACATCATATGATCTTTAACACTTTCTTTAATAGCCTTCGTTATCTCAAGGTCTCTCTCAAACTGCTCTCTAACTCCCTCTTTTAAGACCACATAAGCTAACAAATTTTGTACCTTATGTTCTTTATTATATCGTGGTACGGCTACTGCAGACTCAACAAAAGGAGATTGGTTGAGTTGCTGAGAAACGTCTTCAAGTTCAATACGATAACCAGCATATTTGATTTGGAAATCCATTCGACCACCATAAAGAAGCATCTGATCTTCTGTCAAAGAGCCTAAGTCTCCGGTATGATATGCTGGCATCCCCTTGAAGGTAAAGAAAGCTTCAGCCGTTTTTTCTGGATTATTGAGATAACCTTTTGAGACTGCTGGCCCTGTTACAATAATCTCACCTTGTTGACCGGCTTCCAAGACTTCACCAGCTTCATTAATAATAAAAGTTGGCGAATCTGGTTTCGGATACCCAATAGGTAGTCGCTTATAAGTGTCAAGCATCTCTTTTGTGATAGCAATGGCAGAAAGAGCTACTGTAGCTTCTGTCGGTCCATAGGCATTGATGATATTAGCATCAGGAAAACGGGCAAAGAGTTTTTTTGCTGTCGAAACGGTTAATTCTTCACCATCAAAGTAAAAGTGAGTGAGGTTGGGCATCTTTTCTTGACAGAAATCATCACTTAACATAGCCATATCTGCAAAAGAAGGTGTGGACGTCCAGATACCTACTGGCAACTTAGCAATGGTCGAAAAAAGCGCTCTGAAGTCTGAAACCAATTCTTTAGGGAGTGCAAACAAAGTCCCTCCTAAAGCTAAGGTTGGCGCCCAATACATCACTGATAAATCAAAGGAATAAGGGGGTTGCGCTAACATTTGAGGTCGTTTAGGAATATTAAATTCCTTATCTTCAATCATCCAATTGGTAAAACTCAAAAGGTTGTCATGAGAAATTTGAACACCTTTAGGTTGTCCTGTTGTTCCAGAAGTAAAAATAATATAGTAGTTATCATCACCTTTAACAGGAGACTTTATCTCAAAAGGCGTTTCTTTAGCCTTTTCAGAGGCAATAACCGATAACGGAATCACACGGGTATTGTCTACTACAACTGGCAAGTCTTCAATAGCAATGATTAAGCTTGGTTGTGCAATACTAATAATAGAGAGTAGTCTTTCAGGAGCAGAATGAACATCAACTGGAATATAAGCATGTCCAGTCTTAGTCAAAGCTACAAAAGTCGCTAACATGTCATAACTTTGAGCTCCAAAAACTAAAACAGGTGACTTCTCTTCTATTCCCAATTGTTCAATAAACGAAGCTATACTGTCAGAATCTTTTTTCAACTGTCCATAAGATTGGCGCTCTCCCAAGCAATCATATACTGGAAAATCAGCCTGTATCTGCGCAAAATGCTCCACTCTTTCAATCATATCCGTAATCATTAGACAATCTCCTAAAATTCATTATAAATAAAGTTACTTTGACCATGACCAAGGTATCCAAAGAAATAGACCAGCAACATCAAAATCAGGTAAAATAAGATTGTCTTGCCTATAAAAACTGACAACTCTTTTACTGTTGATTTATTTTTTTCCATATTTTACCTTCTTGTATTAGTGAAATAATGTACTCAAAAATTCTACTCGAAAAAAGTTAACTTGACAAGTTAAAACTTAAAATATTAAAAAGAAAATTTTTTTAATCAACTTCTTTTTTTGGAATTTTTTAGACATCTTTCAATAAGCTCTCATAACTAGTGTACTCACTTATCTTAAATTTTTCTTAATTATACCCGTGGTGCTAGTTAATCTCAAAATACAATAAAAAGCCCAAAAGGACTATACTGTAAGTGCCTACACAAACAGGAGGTTAGTCCAAATGAGCCACTTACAGTATACAGCTAAATCCCATCACTTACAATGGAATATGCGTCAATTATCAAAAATTTGTTCTCAGTTTTATCAAGATTATTGTCCGGAAGACTTCAAACACCGTCGTAACGTCTGTCTGTCCAAAGTTTCAGACCAATCTCTTCTAGTTTTACTGCTATTACAAGCTGAACTAGGTATTAAATCACAACGTCACTTTTATAGGATTTGTCAGCTATTTCCCTGCGGTACATTACTAGAAAGAAGTCGCTTTAATAGGCGTGCAAGACGGTTGATTTGGCTGGTTCAAGTGATTCGTCAGGCAATGAACACTCAAATTTCTCCCAATACCATTGTTATTATAGACAGCTTTCCTTTGCCACTTTGTCAATCTATTCGTAACCACAGGGTCAGACTTTTCAATGGGATAGCTAATATTGGTTACACCGCCTCTAAACATATGTGGTTTTACGGTTTTAAGGTTCACATGCTAGTGACCTTATCAGGCTACATTCTGAATTATGTTGTCAGCCCAGCCTCTGTTCATGATATTAAGGCAGTTTACGAGTTGCTAGAAAGGTGTGAACAATCCGTCATTTTAGCAGACTTAGGTTACCTTAACCGTGAGCTGAAAGATGAGTTGAAGCAAAATGGCTATCACCTCTGGACTCCCTTGCGTCAAAATATGGAAGGGGCTAAACAGCATAATCATTGGAAACTAATGGCTATGAGACGAACCATTGAGACTAGATTTTCAGAACTTTGTTCCCTTTTTGATATGGAACGAACACTGGATAGGGGCATGACAGGGCTGCAATTGAGGATTGAACAAATCATACTAGCTTACAATTTGAGATATTTTGAAATTAACTAGCACCATGGGTTAATTATCTATTTTATTAAAAAACAAGTTAATCCATGGCTTTTAATTCCAAAATCATATCTCTCATTTGAGCAGCCAATTCAAAATCAAGTAATTCGGCTGCTTCTTGCATTTGTGTTTGTAACTTCTTAATAGCAGCTTGTCTTTCGGTCTTAGTCATGCTTTCATAGTTAATCTCTGTTTCTTCAAGTCCTGCTTCTGCTACCTTAGAAATACTGATAAGGTCACGAATGTCCTTTTTGATAGTCTGAGGAATAATACCATGTTTGGTATTATAAGCCATCTGAATCTCACGACGACGAGCCGTTTCATCCATGGCACGCTGCATAGAATCAGTAATCTTATCCGCATACATGATAACATGACCTTCAGAGTTTCTAGCGGCACGCCCAATGGTCTGAATCAAGCCACGTTCGTTTCTCAAGAAGCCTTCTTTATCCGCATCAAGGATGGCTACCAAACTAACCTCTGGCACATCAATACCTTCTCTAAGCAGATTAATCCCAATTAAGACATCAAAAACGCCCAGACGTAAATCTCTGATAATCTCCGTCCGTTCGAGTGTCTTAATATCACTATGCATATACTTAACCTTGACATCCATTTCTTTTAGGTAGTCAGTTAAATCTTCTGCCATTTTCTTAGTTAAAGTAGTGATAAAAGTTCGTTCCTGTCGTTCCACACGTTGATTAATTTCTCCTAAAAGATCATCCATTTGCCCCATGCTTGGACGAACTTCTACTTCTGGATCCAAAAGACCCGTTGGTCGGATAATCTGTTCGACTATTGTATCTGTTTGAGACATTTCATAATCTCCAGGAGTTGCTGAGACATAAACAATTTGGTGAACATGACTTTCAAATTCTTCTCGTCGCAAAGGACGGTTATCTGAGGCTGATGGCAAACGAAAACCATAGTCAACTAGCATTTGTTTTCTGGCTTGGTCACCATTATACATGCCTTTGATTTGCCCCATTGTCATGTGACTTTCATCAATCATAATTAAAAAATCTTCTGGGAAGAAATCTAACAAAGTATAAGGAGGTTCGCCTGCTGACCTGCCATCCATATGACGGGAATAGTTTTCGACACCATTGGTATAACCCATTTCCCGTAACATCTCGATATCGTATTCTGTCCGTTGTTTCAGGCGTTGTACTTCTAAGAGTTTTCCTTCAGCCTCAAACAATTTGAGTTGTTCTTTAAGTTCTGCTTGAATCTTAGCAATAGAAGCCTCCATATGCTCATCATTTGTCACGAAGTGAGTGGCTGGAAACAGAACAATATGATCAACTTCTCCTAAATTCTTTCCTGTCAAGCTTTCGATTTCGCGAATCCGATCTATTTCATCTCCAAAAAATTCAATTCGAAAAGCGTGTTCATCTCTTGAAGCCGGAAAAACCTCTACAACGTCACCGCGAACACGGAAACGTCCCCGTTGAAAATCAATATCATTGCGTTCAAATTGGATATCAACCAATTGATTTAAGAGTTGGTCCCTAGAAATTTCTTGACCAGGTCTAAGGGATACGGCCGAATCCGCATACTCCTTGGGTGAACCCAAACCATAAATACAAGAAACTGAAGCAACGACTATCACATCATTTCGTTCTAAAAGTGATGAGGTTGCAGAATGTCGTAGTTTATCAATTTCATCATTAACTGATGAGTCTTTTTCGATATAAGTATCACTTGATGGGACATAAGCTTCTGGTTGATAATAATCATAATATGAAACAAAATACTCAACAGCATTATCTGGGAAAAATTCTTTAAATTCACCGTATAATTGTCCTGCTAAGGTTTTATTGTGAGCAATAACTAAGGTTGGTTTGTTGACCTTACTAATAACCTGACTCATGGTATATGTCTTACCAGTACCAGTAGCTCCTAAAAGAATCTGAGCCTTCTCACCACCGTCAATGTTTTCTACCAATTCTTCGATGCCTTGTGGCTGATCACCAGATGGCTGGTATTTTGAGACCAGCTTGAACTCTTTGTCTGTTCGTTTATCTATCATATTGTAATCCTCTACCTATTAATACTCCTTATTTTATCACAGTAGGCAAGGAAACTCTGAAATTAACTGTTGAGCAAATCAGCATTTTGATGTAAGGTTTTATAACATGAAACACCAAATAAGTTGCTTCTATGCTAAATTTCTGCTATAATGAGACATATTTTTTATTTTTATATAAGGAGACTCGTATGACACACAAATTAAAAGCAGTGTTGCTTGCAATGCTATCATTCATTCTGATGACTGGGAGTATGGCAAGCGCAGAAACAATTGACATTGTTTCTGACACAGCATATGCACCATTTGAATACAAAGATTCAGACCAGGTTTATAAAGGAATTGACGTTGATATCATCAATGAAGTGGCTAAACGCCAAGGATGGGACGTTAACATGTCTTTCCCTGGTTTTGATGCTGCTGTCAATGCTATTCAATCGGGTCAAGCTGATGCCTTAATGGCAGGTACTACTATTACAGAGGCTCGCCAAAAAGTTTTTAATTTTTCAGACCCCTACTACGATACCAAAATCGTTATTGCCACTAAAAAAGCTAATCCCATTAAAAAATATAGCCAGCTAAAAGGCAAAACTGTTGGGGTTAAAAATGGTACTGCTTCTCAAGCCTTTTTAGATAAGTACAAATCAAAATACGGTTACTCTATCAAAACGTTTGATACAGGAGACCTCATGTATAATAGTTTATCAACTGGCTCTATTGCTGCTGTCATGGATGATGAACCAGTTATTCAATTTGCCATCAACCAAAATCAAGATGTCGCTATTAACATGAAAGGTGAAGCTATTGGTAGTTTCGGATTTGCTGTTAAAAAAGGAAGTGGCTATGATTACTTGATTGATGAATTCAACGAAGCTCTAAGCCAAATGAAAGCTGACGGCACTTATCAAGAAATCATGACAAAATGGTTGGGCAAAGATGCTAAAGCTACTACCAGAAAAGCTACCGGCGATGCTTCTGCAAAGGCTATGCCTCAAAAAGAGACTTACAAAGTCGTTTCAGACTCTTCTTTTGCTCCCTTTGAATTTCAAAATGATAAAGGACGCTATGTTGGTATTGACATGGACCTGCTAAAAGCAATTGCTAAACAACAAGGTTTCAATATTGAAATTAGCAATCCCGGCTTTGATGCTGCTTTGAACGCTGTTCAATCTGGACAAGCTGATGCTGCAATCGCTGGAATGTCAATTACACCTGCACGTCGAGAAATTTTTGATTTCTCTGATTCTTATTACACTTCAAATATCTTACTAGGAGTTAAATCCGGAAGTTCAATCAAGTCCTACAAGGATTTAAAAGGTAAAACAGTAGGTGCCAAAAAAGGTACTGCTTCATATGATTTCCTTGAAAAAAATAAAGACAAGTATGACTATCAATTAAAAGCATTTGATGAGGCTTCATCAATGTATGACAGCTTGAACTCAGGTTCTATTGCTGGTCTAATGGATGACGAAGCTATTTTAAAATATGCAATTCAACAAGGTCGTAAATTTGAAACCCCGATTAAAGGAGAGCCCTCTGGCGAATATGGCTTTGCTGTTAAAAAAGGTGTGAACCTTGAGTTAATTGAGATGTTTAACAACGGATTAGCTGCTCTAAAAGAGTCTAGCAAATACGATGACATCATCAACAACTATTTAAATTCTAAAGAACCATCAAGTACTGCTGAAAAAGCTGTTGATGAATCAACCATTGCCGGTCTACTTTCTAATAACTACAAACAATTATGGGCTGGTCTAGGAACAACACTAAGCTTAACCCTTATCTCGTTTGCTATTGCTATGATTATTGGTGTTATTTTTGGGATGATGGCTGTTTCACCTTCAAATAGTTTACGACTTATTTCAACAATATTTGTTGATGTTGTTCGTGGTATTCCCTTAATGATCGTTGCAGCTTTTATCTTCTGGGGCGTTCCTAATTTAATTGAAAGCATGACTGGTCAACAATCTCCAATTAATGATTTCCTAGCAGCTACTATTGCTCTTTCATTAAATGGGGGAGCTTACATTGCTGAAATTGTTCGTGGTGGTATTGAAGCTGTTCCTGCTGGACAAATGGAAGCGAGTCGAAGCCTTGGATTGGGTTATAGCACTACCATGCGTAAGGTTATTCTTCCTCAAGCTGTTAAGCTTATGTTACCAAACTTCATAAATCAGTTTGTTATTTCCCTAAAAGATACGACTATCGTATCTGCTATCGGACTTGTAGAGCTTTTCCAAACTGGTAAAATCATCATTGCAAGAAACTACCAATCCTTCCGTATGTACGCCATTCTTGCAATCATTTATTTAATCATGATTACACTCTTAACACGACTTGCAAAACGTTTAGAAAAGAGGCTTAACTAATGGCAGAATTAAAAATTGATGTTCAAGATTTACACAAATCATTTGGACAAAACGAAGTTTTAAAAGGTATTGATGCTAAATTTTATGAGGGTGATGTGGTTTGTATTATTGGCCCATCTGGATCAGGAAAATCAACCTTCTTACGCACTCTAAATCTTTTAGAATCTATTACTAGTGGAAAAGTTGTGGTTGATGGTTTTGAACTATCAGATGCCAAAACTAACATTGATAAAGCACGTGAAAATATCGGAATGGTTTTTCAACACTTCAATCTTTTCCCTCACATGACCGTTCTTGAAAATATCATGTTTGCTCCTGTAGAACTAGGGAAAGAAAGTAAGGAAGCTGCCAAAAAACATGCTCTTGCTCTCCTTGAAAAAGTTGGTTTATCAGATAAAGCTGACGCCCTTCCTGGCAGTCTTTCTGGAGGACAAAAGCAACGTGTGGCCATTGCTCGAAGTCTTGCAATGAATCCAGATATCATGCTCTTTGACGAACCTACTTCTGCTCTTGACCCTGAAATGGTTGGGGATGTCTTAAACGTTATGAAAGACTTGGCCGAACAAGGCATGACCATGCTAATTGTCACCCATGAAATGGGGTTTGCAAGACAAGTTGCTGATCGCGTTATCTTTACAGATGGTGGTCAATTCTTAGAAGATGGAACACCTGAAGAGATTTTTGATCACCCTAAACACCCACGTCTCATTGAATTTTTGGACAAAGTCTTAAACGTTTAAAAGCAAATCAATTGATTTGCTTTTTTGATTTATTAGGATTGATTTGTTATAATGAAAACGATAACAATGTGGAGGTAAAGGAGCATGAACAACTAAGAAACAAAAACAGGTAATCACTTTATCGAAGTTTTGGTTTTTTAGTGCGCTCTTTGACGTCTTTTAAGAATCTCCTTTTTTGGAGAGGTTTTTTGAGTGAACTTGAATAAATCCCACTCTCATAAACTCTAGCTACGACATACGTTTTTAACGAGTGCTTGTGAAAAAGTCGCAAACTTGTCATTACTCTTATTATCAAGAGAAAACAGTATCACGTTATTAACGTCTCTTATATTAAGGAGGTTTTTATGTTATTAATAGAACGATTAACCCTGACACATCGAAAAGACATGCATTTATTGATTAATGATTTATCCCTTGTCATCAACCATGGAGACAAGGTAGCGCTTATTGGAGAGGAAGGAACTGGTAAATCAACCTTGCTCAAAGCTATTGTAAGACCAGAAGAAATCTCGTCTTACACCTATCAAGAAGGAAGAATTGATAATAATTTTAATAAGACTGCTTATCTACCGCAAGAATTGACGACAAAAGAACTGCAACAAGAAGTCAATGACTTTCGCTACCAAGATGTTTCCTATGAAAATATTGACTATAACTTGCTCTATCAATTGGCTGGAGAATTTCGTTTAGATTTAGATACTATTTTAAAGCATTGTTTAACCCTTAAGTCACTCTCTGGTGGTGAGCGACTTAAAATTCAACTCATCAAAATACTATGCCAGGATCCTGACTTCTTACTTTTAGATGAATCTTCAAACAACCTAGATATGGAAAGTTTATCCTGGCTCACACATTTTATTAAAAAAACCAACAAGAGTGTCCTTTTTATCTCTCATGATGAAACACTCTTGACTCAAACAGCTACAAAAATAGTGCATTTAGAGCAAATCAAAAAGAAAAGTGGGGCTCAAGCTTCCGTAGCTAATCTTGATTACAGCAGTTATAAAGAAAAAAGACAAGACTCATTTATCAAACAAGAACAAAAAGCCAATAAAGAAAGGCAAGATTATCGTCAACAATTAGCCAGAATTCATCGTATTCATCAAAGCGTGGAACACCAGTTAAGGGACACAAAAAGTGCACCTGCTGGACGACTCTTGGCTAAAAAATGAAAAATATCCTATCCCAAGAAAAAAGACCAGCAAAAGAAGCTAAACAATTCACTGAAATACCCAATCACCCCGATGCCATCACTCTTTTCTTTAATACTATTAAACCTTTTTCTGCCAATCAATTTCTTATCAATTGGGATCATAAATCCTTACGAATCCCTAATCAAACTAAAGCCATCCCCATCAGTCTAGCCATTAAAGGTCAAGATAAAATTTTTATTACAGGGCAAAATGGCATTGGAAAAAGCACCTTATTAAAGGCACTTCGTGCTGATTTAAGCTCTCAAAAACAGATACCATTGGCCTATATCCCACAATCGATGGATGAGCTTTTAAGAGATGATAAAACAGCTCTTGAATGGCTTGAGCCTTTTTGCGACATCAATAAAGCGCAAGCCTATTTAGCAAGTTTATCATTTACTTTCGATGAGATGTCTCATCAAATCAACCAACTTTCTGGAGGTCAAAAGGCAAAATTACTGTTAGCCACTATGGTTTTATCAGAAGCCAAACTATTACTGTTAGACGAGCCCACAAGGCACTTCTCCCCAACCTCGCAAGAGGCTATTAGAAAGCTTCTCAGAGACTTCCCTGGTGCTATGGTTAGTGTATCACATGATAAGGCCTTTATTGATCAGGTGGCTACTAAAGTTTACCACCTGACAAGTAACGGGCTAGAACCTGCTTGGTAATTCCTTCTCTAGTTTTAAAAAACTATGCTACTTTAGCTTAGCTCCTTAAAGGCATCTCTTGGAAAAAGCTTAGCCTTTAGGAAATGGACTATTGACAGAAGTGACCACCTGTGTTTGAATAAAGGTATGACTTTTTTATCCTATTTTACCAAAATGGAATGGGCCCTCTGGTTAGGCTCAATGACTGTTATTCTCTTAACTAACTTAATTTTTGGTTACCAATCACCACTAGCCTTAATAGCTTCATTAATAGGCATCACTTCTTTGATTTTTAATGCCAAAGGAAATCCAATAGGACAAGGTCTTGTTATCCTTTTTGCGACTATTTATGATTTCTAAACAGTTACTACGGTGAATTAATGACCTATACCCTAATGACCCTTCCTATGGCTGTTTTTTCGCTTTACACTTGGCTTAATAACCCTTTTGAAGGAAATAAATCTCAAGTCAGTATCTCTAGATTAGAAGCTTCTGATTGGTTGCGATTAGCACTATTAACTAGTGGAGTAACTTTTGTTTTTTATTTTATCTTAGCTTATTTTAACACTGCCTACTTGTTGGTATCTACATTTTCTGTAGCAAGCTCTTTTGCAGCTGTTTATCTAAGTTATCGACGTAGCCCATTTTTTGCCTTAGCTTATGTTTTAAATGATGTGATTTTAATTCTTCTTTGGCTTTATGCCGCTCAAACAGATATTAGTCAGTATGCTTTAGTTATTTGTTTTTCAACCTTCTTAATTAATGATATTCATACCTTTATCAATTGGTTAAAACTTCGAGCCATGCAAGAAAAGCATCGCTTACAGCAAAGAGTAACAATTTAAATTACTCTTTTAAATTAAAAATAATTTCAAAAAAAGACAGCCTATAACAGCTGTCTTTTTATTTCTTAGAGATTATCTTTTTTTAGTTTTTCACGTTCCAAGCGAAGACGCCTATTTGGATTTAAGTGATTAAATAACTCCTCTAACTTCTCTACATTCCAAACATCCGCAGCAGATACAAAATGACCATCTTTGTCTCGAAATGATATTGGCTTATCTCCCATTATAATCCTCCTAAAACATGGATATTATCAGTTCATTCATTGTTGAAAGTGTTTAATCAACAAATTCAAATTCAAAGTTGCCGATTCGAACAATATCACCATCTTTGGCACCACGCTCACGAAGCGCTTCATCAACACCCATTCCACGCAATTGACGTGCAAACTTCATAATAGATTCATCACGTTCCATATTTGTCATGACAAAGAGACGTTCTAGTTTTTCACCAGATAAGACCCAAGCGGCGTCATCATCACGTGAAATTTCAAACTCTTTTTCTTCTCCCGAAAAACCATAATACGCTTCTTCGTCAACCAAATCTGTTTCGTCATACAATAAGAACTCATCTGTTTTAGATAGTAGTTCAGCAGTCGCTTCTAGCAAGTTATCAAGACCTTGATGAGCTAAACTAGATATTGGAAAAATCATTGGTAACTCATCGAATTCATCATATTGAGCGGCCAATTTTTCTTTGAAGGCTTTTAGGTTCTCTTTAGATTCTGGCATATCCATTTTATTGGCAACAATAATCTGAGGACGTTCCATCAAACGAAGGTTATAAGTTTCTAGCTCGTTGTTGATGGATTGGTAATCTTCAAAAGGATCACGGCCTTCACTGGCTGACATGTCAATGACATGTAAAATAACCCGAGTCCGCTCAATGTGTCGAAGGAACTGAGTTCCTAGGCCAACACCCTGGCTAGCTCCTTCAATCAATCCTGGAAGGTCTGCCATGGCAAAGCTATCTCCTGATTTAGTACGAACCATCCCTAAATTAGGAACAATGGTTGTAAAATGGTAAGCTCCGATTTTAGGTTTTGCTGATGATACCACACTCAAGAGAGTTGATTTTCCAACTGAAGGGAAGCCGACTAAACCTACGTCTGCCAAAATTTTCAATTCTAATTCTAACTGACGTTCTTCTCCTGGCTCGCCATTTTCTGCAATTTCAGGAGCCGGATTTCGAGGAGTTGCAAAACGGATATTACCTCGGCCACCACGACCACCTTGAGCAATTACAAACTCTTGACCATTTTCCACTAAATCTGTGATCACTTTACCAGTCTCAGCATCACGAACAGTGGTACCTTGGGGTACAGCAATAATCAAATCTTCTGAACCACGACCATGCATGCCTTTAGTCATGCCTTTTTCGCCAGCTTTTGCTTTAAATTTGCGGTTATATCGAAAATCCATAAGGGTGCGTAAACCTTTATCTACTTTAAAGATGACCGATCCCCCCTTACCGCCATCACCGCCCCATGGGCCTCCATTTGGGACATATTTTTCGCGACGGAAGGCTACCATGCCATCACCACCACGTCCTGCTTGGACGCTGATTTTGGCGGTGTCTAAAAACATACTCATACTTTACACTCTAACTTTCTCTTATTTTAAAAAAACGCCTTTCAGCGTTTTCTTACATCAATACTGATAGGGCACTCATCACAAGGCCACCAACAGTTACAAGGACCATTAAGATAACAACAAACATTGTCACTTTTTCAAATGTTGTTTTTTTGCGAGGTCCATTTTCTCCAAATGCCACGTTTCTACCTCATCTATTGATTTTTTCTTATTATATCTTATCATGAATAGCTACATTACGCAAATATCTTACTAAAGATTTGATAACTTCTTTGGTAAGTTCAGTTTGGATTTCCTTGAGTATTATGGCTAAATATGGTAGATTAGAATTTACAAAATACTATTTAGGAGACTACTATGGTTTTACCAAATTTCGAACACAATCTTGAAAAATACGCTAATCTTCTTATCAAAAAAGGCGTCAATGTGCAAAAAGGACATACCTTGTTAATTGCCATTGCTGTAGAACACCATCAGTTTGCCCGTCTGTTGACAAAAAAAGCTTATGAAGCTGGAGCTGCTGAAGTGGTTGTTGATTATACAGATGATGCCATTACGCGCCAACGTTTATTACATGCTGATGAAGAACGTCTCCTAAATGTTCCTGATTACGTTGTGCAGCGCTCTCGCTACTTCTTAAGTAAAAACACCAGTCGTTTAGTGGTTCGCTCATCTGATCCTAATGCTTTTTCCGGAGTTGATTCTGATCGTTTATCTGCCTCTACACGCGCTATTTCAGTCGCTCTAGAAGAGCAGCGTGCAGCAACACAAGCTAACAAAGTAAGCTGGAACCTGGTAGCTGCTTCAAGTCCTGAATGGGCTGCCATGGTCTTTCCAGATTTAGATAGTCAAGAAGAACAAGTCGATGCTCTTTGGGACGCTATTTTCAAAATGAATCGTATCTATGAAGAAGATCCTATCAAAGCATGGGATGATCATCAAGAAAAGTTAGTCTCAAAAGCTAAGATTTTAAACGACTATCAATTTGATGCTCTTCACTATATGGCACCTGGTACTGACTTAACCCTTGGTATGCCTGAGAATCACTTGTGGGAAGCTGCTGGTAGCGTCAATGCCCAAGGTGAGGCTTTTATTGCCAATATGCCTACTGAAGAAGTCTTCTCTGCCCCTGACTATCGTCGTGCAGATGGCTATGTCTCATCAACCAAACCACTCTCTTATGCTGGTGTTGTCATTGAAGACATGACCTTTACCTTTAAAGACGGCAAAATCGTAGATGTCACTGCTAAAAAAGGCTTGGAAACCATCAAACGACTTGTAGAAGAAAATGAGGGTGCTCGCTCACTTGGTGAAGTTGCCTTAGTTCCTCATAAGACACCAATTTCCTTATCTGGACTAACTTTCTTCAATACCTTATTTGATGAAAATGCTTCAAATCACCTAGCTATTGGCTCAGCTTATGCCTTCAACTTAAAAGGTGGGACAGAAATGTCTAACGAAGACCTCAAAGCTGCTGGCTTAAATCGCTCAACTACCCATGTAGACTTTATGATTGGTTCTGAAAATATGGACATTGACGGCATTACCAAAAATGGCAAAGTTGTTCCAATTTTCCGTGGTGGTGAGTGGGCCCTCTAAAATTGAAAATATCATCTTAAGCCAGATTTATACTGGCTTTTTTTCACCCTTAGTTTTATAATGTGACTATGTATTATCAATTATTAAAAAAACTGACAACCTCAAGTTTTGATCAGGTACTTACAGATGCTTCTCCTTTTGTGGCTGTTCTTCAACCAAGTGAGTGGTTAGAAAAGAAAGAAGCCTTTAATATTCCTATTGACATGGAGTTTCGAATTGATTCTGCTAGTTCGACAAAAGCAGAAGTTAATAGTGATGCTTTGACAGGAACTTTTAAAATTCCAAATCGTAAAGACTTATTAGGACCTGCCATTGATTTTTCTTTTGTGCTAACTGATCGTGGGATAATCTTTATTGACCAACATGATCATGCCTCTGATTTAATGGCCAGTATTGAAAAAAGTAAGAAATGGAAAACGCCTAGTTTGGAGCGATTTCTCTATGATTTTTTAGAAACCATTATCAAAGATGACCTAAGCTTACTTTAAAACTACGATAAAAACTTAGATGTCATAGAAGCTAGTGTCTTAGATGGCAACACTCATAGCTATCAAAGAGATTTAAATCTTATGCGCAGAGAATTAACTAAACTTCACCTGCATTATGAACAGCTGATTGATTTGGCACAAGAATTCTATGAAAATGAAAATGACTTTTTTGCAGAAGAAAACCTCCGCTTTTTCCATCTTTTTTCGTCACGGGTCAGTCGCTTAGAATCGATTGTTTTAACCCTTCGTGAAAGCATTGTTCAGATTCGTGAATTGGCGCATGCCCAGCTGGAAATCAGACAAAATAAAATCATGACAATCTTAACCATCGTCACTACCTGTTGTATGCCTTTAACTATTTTAGTTGGTTGGTATGGGATGAACTTTAAGTATATGCCTGAGTTATACAACCCTCTAGGCTATCCAGCAGTTATCATTTTTGCGCTCTTCATTTTTATTTCAGCTATTTCCTTTTTTAAATATAAAAAATGGTTATAACAGTTTACTAAAAAGCCCCCTTTCCTAAAGTAATGGGGGCCTTTTATCATCTCTTGAAAGTTTTTTAAAGATGATCACAACAAGGAGATAATGATCGTAATTCATCTTTACTTAACGGTCGGTATTGACCCTTGGCTAACTGCGAGTCTAATACTAAGGGCCACATAGTGATACGTTGTAAATCAATCACTTTCTTGCCACAAGCAGCTACCATTCGCTTAACTTGGTGAAATTTTCCCTCTTTAATCTGAATCCTAACTCGGCAAGTGGCATCCTCTTCATCTTTTGATAGAATCTCAAGTCTAGCAGGTAAACAGTGATGGTCTTTTAGACTAATCCCCTTGGCAAAGTATTCCTGATCTTCACTAGTCATAATACCTGACACCAGGGCCACATAATCCTTACTAACATGCTTTTTGGGAGATAAGAGCTCATGGGCTAATTGACCATTGTTTGTTAAAAGAAGGAGGCCGTGAGTATCTTTATCTAAACGCCCAACAGGAAAGACTGATTTTTTCTTAGCATTGTCATCTAATAAATCAATAACTGTAAGCTCATTGGCGTCTTCTGTGGCTGAGAGAAAGCCCGCAGGTTTATTAAGCATATAATATACGAACTTTTCATAACTTAAGTGCTGTCCTTGGTAGGTGATTTGATCATTTAGGAGATCTACTTGGTATTTTGGAGACTTTTCTACAGTTCCATTGACCAAAATTTGCTTTTTCTTGAGTAACTCTTTAACCTGACTACGACTTCCTATGTCAGCATCAGCCAAAAATTTATCTAAACGCATTTTCTTCCTTTTCTATTTAGCATAGGTTTTTACCAACCAAGCTATTATTATTTTAAGAACCTTCTCGGGTAAGGCTTGATCATAAACACTTTGAACCCATGCTTGCTAAAATCAAGCTCTGGATAGAGCTGTCGAAAAACTTCTACAACTTCTGGTCCTATATAAACATTAGCATGTGCCTTATAGGCCTGAAGATGAATCAGGTAAGTTCCTTTCTAGTAAGATGGCATGGACCAAGCTAAGCCTTCTATCGTATCTTCTGGAAGATGAGATACAATCATATCTCTTAAGGCTTTCAAAAAATCTTGGTGAGCTTGTGGGGCTAGTTCGATATAATGTCTGACAGCTTCACGGTCTTCTTTCATCAGGATATCTCCTTTTTCTCCATTTAGTATACCATAAAAGACAGTTAAAAAAGGACTGAAAGCCCTTTATATATTATAATAAGGAGGGCTTTTATGTCTATTTATTCTCAAATCTATGAAACAAGATCAGAACACTCCGCTAAAGCTATGGGATCTGGCGGTTTAGAGGTTCTGGCTACCCCTGCTCTAGTAACCTTTATGGAAAATGCTGCCTTTCTATTTGCTCAAGAACATCTAGAAACTGGCTTTACCACAGTAGGTAGTGAAATGGCCATTCAGCATATATCCGCTTCTTCTATTAGTCAAGCAGTCACAGTTGTTATTACAGCACTAAAAGAGGAAGGCCGTAAATACGATTTTAGGATTGAAGCCTTTGTGGAAGAAAAATTGATTGGTAAAGCTTGTCATACTCGTGTTAGAGTTGATGGTCAAGCTTTTATGGACAAACTTTAAAAAGAACAATTAAAACTAGCTCAAGCATCCTTTTATCAAGGTTTTGCTTAGCTAGTTTTCTTAATTCTTAAATGAGATCTATTTCATAATATTCGACCTCTATACCAATTTTGTCACTAGGGTGATAATATTCGATACCTCTCTTAATCAAGCGTGTAAAACCCCATTTTTGATAGATGGCTTTTGTCCTGGTTTCTGAAGGTTCTACTCCTAAACTAACTGAAGTATAACCTCTGGCTTTTAAATCTTCTAACATAAATTAAACTAATGTCGAAAAATAACCCTTTCCTTCTTCATCAGGTGTGGTCCGAAATGCCATAAGATAGGCTTTCTTTTGATCAATAAGACCTTGGGCATTTTTAATGCCTTTGGGACTAAAAACAGCTGTTGCTTCAGTAATAATTTTTCCATTCAATATACCATAGTAATACTGTCTTTGTTCCTTTTCAACAGCATCAATAAACTCTTCTTTCCATCTTACCCAATTAGGGTCATGAGGATGAGTGGAAATTTCTTCTTGCCATTTGACAAGCATCTGCTCTTTGTTTGCTACACAGCAATAGTAAGTCATAAAACGTCCTTTCTTATAATCTAATCAGTTCTTGATAACGTTCTGCTTTTAAATTTTGGATTGTCCACATGGCTACAAAACTAATAAGGTAGAGAGAGGCTAAAAATACCATAACAGTAGAAACACCTGAATGATCAAGAATCTTTCCGATAATAACTGATGAAAAACCTCCCAATGCTCGACCAACATTTAGAATCACATTATTAGCTGTTGATCGGATATGGTGTGGGTAAAGTTGGGTAATCATGGCACCGTAACCTGCAAACATACCATTGACAAAGAAACCAACAATGGCTCCTCCAATCAGCATACTAGGCATAGAATTAGCAAATTGGAAAAGATAGACACATATCGATGACGATAAGAGAAAGACGGAATAAACGATACGTGGCCCAAATTTATCTAAAAATTGACCAAAGGTTAACATCCCCAGACACATGCCTAAAATGGTGGATACCATCCAAAGAGACGAATCCTTAACTGATATGGATAAGCTAGTTTGAATGATTGTCGGCAGCCAATTCATCATGCCAAAATAACCTGCGATTTGGACTGTTGTCATGACCATTAAAGCTAGCGTTTGAGCGCTGAGGGGTGGTGTTTTGAAGAGTTCTGTCATTTTAATAGGCTGACTACTTTCCTCACTCCCTCTATCTAAAATATGATGATCATCAATAGCCATCATCATCCAGATTACAAGCACAATGGGAAGAAGTCCAAAAAGGAAGAGTCCTCTCCAGCCCAAAGTAGGGGCCAACCAACCTGCCAGGAGGGCTGAGGTGATCGAGCCAACTTGTCCAGCAATACCATTCAGTGAAGAGATACGACCCATTTTATCTGCTGGTACAATCCCCGCCATAATAGCGATAGCCACACCGTATTCGCCACCAACACCTATTCCTGCAATAAATCTAAGCAGATACAAATAACTAATGCTTTGCGTAAAGAAGATTAAACCTGTGGCTAAGGAAAACAGTAGGATGGTCCACTTGAAGACTTTAAACTTATGGTGCTTATCAGCAAGAAGACCAAAAATCAATCCTCCTACTAACATACCAAGATTAGTAATGGTTGCTATCCAGCCTCCCTGAGTTCCTGAAATACCTAAGTCACGTATGATAGAAGACATGGAAAAGGCTAAGAACATAACATTGAGGTCATCTGTTCCTGAAGCTACAATAGCCGCGACTAGCGCACGTTTGTTGTTTTTGTCTAATGACAAAGTTGACATAATGATTCTCCTTTTAATAGTAGCTCTCTGACTACTTTAATTAATCCACACCACTTAAAACCAAAAGTAAAAACTCCGGCACAAGTCCGGAGTCATTTTTAGGCTACAGTAAATGAGAGCACAGTCAAAAAACCATCTCTACTGATAACTTTCATGTCTCACGGAACATGCTTAAAGTCGTATGTCATTTTCAATAGTATAAAGGAAAGCCTATGAATTTGGCAAGTCTTTTTAATGAGATAATAGAGTTTCCTTTTTACTGTAATATGACATAAACACCCTAAAAAAGAAAGAGTCTCTCAATTTAACAAAAAAACTTTCCCTTCTTCTCTATTCTTTGTTATAATTCTTAACAGAGGTGAAAATGAATGAAAAAAATAGCTTTTGATTCCGATAAGTACTTAAACTTACAACGAGATCATATTTTAGAACGTATTAGTCAATTTGATGGCAAACTCTATATGGAATTTGGCGGTAAAATGCTAGAAGATTTCCATGCCGCTCGTGTATTACCTGGCTATGAGCCTGATAACAAAATCAAATTGCTCAAAGAGCTTAAAGATCAAGTGGAAATTGTGATTACGATTAATGCTAATAACATTGAACACTCAAAAGCTCGTGGTGATTTAGGCATTTCATACGATCAGGAAGTCTTTCGCTTAATTGATACCTTTAATTCTCTTGATATCTATGTGGGTTCAGTCGTTATTACCCAATATAATAACCAACCTGCAGCAGATGCTTTCCGAAAATTATTAGCTAAAAACGGTATTGCGTCTTATTTACACTATCCCATCAAAGGATATCCAACTGATATCAATCATATCATTTCTCCTGAAGGTATGGGGAAAAATGACTACATCAAGACTAGCCGTAACCTAATCGTCGTTACGGCACCAGGACCTGGCTCAGGTAAACTAGCTACTTGTATGTCACAAATGTATCATGACCAAATCAATGGGGTTAAATCTGGCTACGCTAAATTTGAAACCTTCCCTGTATGGAACTTACCCCTTCACCATCCGGTCAATTTGGCCTATGAAGCAGCAACAGCCGACTTGGATGACGTCAACATGATTGATCCTTTCCACTTGGAAACTTATGGCAAAACAGCAGTTAACTATAACCGTGACATCGAAGTGTTCCCAGTGCTCAATCGTACCTTTGAACGTATCCTAAGCAAATCACCATACGCTTCTCCAACTGATATGGGCGTTAATATGGTTGGTTTCTCTATTGTTGACGAGGAAGCCGCTATTGAAGCTTCAAAACAAGAAATTATTCGTCGTTATTATCAGACACTTGTTGACTTCAAGGCAGAACGTGTCACTGAAGCAGCCGTTAAGAAAATTGAACTCTTGATGAATGATATCGGCGTAACTCCAGAAGATCGCCAAGTCACAGTAATTGCTCGTGAAAAAGCAGAAGCAACCGGTCAACCAGCCCTAGCTCTTCAACTTCCAGATGGCCATATTGTTACAGGTAAAACCTCAGCCTTATTTGGTCCTACTGCCGCTGTCATTATCAATGCTATCAAGACCTTAGCTCATATTGGAAAAGAAACCCATTTAATTGAACCTGAATATGTTAAACCAATCCAAGGTTTAAAAGTCAATCATTTAGGTAGTCAAAACCCTCGCTTGCATTCAAATGAAATCCTGATTGCCCTAGCTATTACAGCTATGAATAACGAAGAAGCTGATCTAGCCATGAAAGAATTAGGTAATCTAAAAGGCAGCGAAGCCCATTCTACTGTCACCCTAACTGATAAAGATAAAAATGTTTTGCGTAAATTAGGTGTCAATGTCACCTTTGACCCCGTCTACCAACACAACAAATTATACCGTAAATAAAAAAGCATCCCATCTCCTTGTGAGTTGGGATTTTCGCTTGACTTTAATCAAGCGGCAAGACCAATTGTTTCTTGCTGTTAAAAAAGGTACTATAAGCTAGATAGGTTGCGATAAAAGAAGCAACAGATGTTGTTGATAAAAGCATAAAAGTCACCATCATCTGATATTTTACTGCTTGAATAGGAGGTGTCCCTGCCAATATCAATCCCGTCATCATTCCTGGTAAGGTCACAATTCCTAGTGTTTTAGCCGAATCAATGGTAGGAACCATGCCAGTTTTAATAACAGATTTGACAATAGATTCCGAAGCCATAAAGCAATCCGCGCCTAAAGCTAACTTAGCTTCTACTTCTGCTTGCTTACTCTTAAAATCAGTCAAAAGCTGATGGTAACATAAGCCAATAGCGACCATAGCATTGCTAATAATCATACCTCCTACTGGAATGACTTGATTGGGCACAAAAGATAAGATACCAGACCAAATAAGGATGGCTAAGGTGATCAGGGCACCAATCCCGATGGCTAAAAAAGAAATCCAAAAACTGTTCTTGATACCTGTCCCACGTTTTGCGGCATTGTAAGCGGCATTAGTTAACATAAAAAGCAAAAGGCCACTTGTGAAAAGCATGCTATCATAACCAAAAATATATTCCAGAACTAATCCAACAATAAAAAGTTGTAGTACCGCTCGACTGACACTAAGTATAATCTCTTTTTCTAGTGACAATTGTTGCCAATAGGAAAAAAGCAAGGTAATGAGAACTAGTAATGACGTCAAGAGTAATGATGATAAGCTTATGGGATCTGCTCCCATTAGTGAATCTCCTCAAATGCTTCTAGTCGACCTTCTTTTAAGGTCAACACTTTATTAGCCTGTCTTCTACTTTGTTTTTGATCATGTTTGGTTGAACTGTGACAGGATGTTTTCGACAAGCTTCGTATTTTCGGCATCTAGGGCAGAAGTAACCTCATCTAACAAGATGATTTCAGGTTCAAACAATAGTTGTCTGATTAGAGCTATTCGTTGCTTTTCGCCTCCAGATAATTTGGTGATTTCTTTATCTAGATAGGTCCTGTCCATCTGAAACAAGTCAAATAAAAAGCTAATGCGTTTAGAATCACTTTCTATTTTTCGAATATGATAAGGAAAAGCCATATCATCACGAACCGTTTTGCCAAAAAGCTGAGGGCTTTGAAAACCATAGGATATTTTTTGTCTTATCATTATCGGATCCATCTCCTTCATATTTTTCTGATGAAAATAGATGTTACCACTTGTTGGGCTGATAAGTTGGCTGGCTAATCGCAACAATGTCGATTTGCCACTTCCAGAAGGTCCGACAATGGACAGAAAGTCTCCTTTTTCTACCTCAAACTGAATATCTTCTAATATCTTTTTATCATGATCGGCATAAGTTACTCGATCAAATGTTATGATTACCATTTTTCCCTCACTTTATCAAATAATAATTATTCTAATTAATAATGACCTAAAACTAGTTTAGCATTAACTATTAAAAAAGGCAGTTTATTTAACCGATATAAAACAGCCTAGAGATACTAAGCTGTTTTTCTTATAAGTGATTACTAACTCGTCACAAACATTGTCACAGAGACTTTAGTAAGGAGAAGACCATCTTGATTTCTAGCAGTAACTTCGATTAATTGGGCCTTTCTTCCTTTGTGTAGGAAAGTCCCTTCAATCGTTAAACGATCACCGAGATGACCTGCTTTTAAGTAATTAACATTCGCTTGTAAAGTAACCGCATCGACTCCAGTTGACCTGGCCATTATTCCAGCCATCTGATCGCAGAGGGTAAATAAGTAGCCACCATGAGCATTGCCATAGTAATTAAGGGCTGATTCTGTGACTTCGGTTGTCATAATTAAGCGACCATCATCGTTTTTTTAATTTGATAATTATCAAAAACACTGATAACATCAAGTTTTATATCTTTAAAACTATCAGACATTTGACATCTCTTTTCTATCTCAAAATAAAATCATACAAAAAATATTATACTACAATTCTAAAAAGATGACAGAAAAGCGATTTGCAAATTCAAAAAGTGATCAAGAGAACTAGAAAAAACTGGGATAGTTACTGACTAACCGAAATAGTTTTAATGAAACGATTTTGTTCTTTATCGCAAACATATCCTATTGTTTCATAAAAAGAGTGAGCTCCTTTTCGTTTCACAGCAGAGTTTAAGCGGATAAAAGCTAGGCCTTTCTTTGTTGCTCTATCTTCCAAACTTGTCATTAAAGTTTTAGCAATACCTCTTCTTTCGTGCTCAGGTAAAACGACTAAGCCTAAGATATTCAGACCAGAGTAAGCATACAAGGTATCATATATTTCTGCATGTACAAAGCCCAATATTTCATTTGAATGTTCATTCTCAAAAACAAGGACATAATGATGAGTGTTATCCTGAGCTATTTTCTGAATCTGCTGCTCCACCAAATCCACTGAAATATTGTATCCTAAGGACTTATCACAAATCTCTCTAATAGCAAAGGCATCCTCTGCTTTCATTTCTCTAATCATTATTACCCACCTCCTAATTTATGATAAAGACAAGATGACGTAGCTCTTAAATCGTTGAAAACAGAGCCCCTAACTGCTTTTAAGTCAGTCATATACATAGTTACATCCTTCTTCTATACCAGGTTTTTCTTTAGTCTCTGCTTGATTTCTAATTATCAAACTCAAAGCTATCTCAAAGGTTTGAATAATGACCACGATACTTTTGTGGAAATCGACTAATATGGGTTAAACTAATGACTATCTTGTCAAGTTTTCACGAGAGTATATCTAACATCAGTCGACAGCTGTTTCAGATTTGACTAATAAACTAACTACCTCCACATGATGTGTTTGTGGAAATAGATCGACTGGTTGGACCTTTTTGAGTTGGTAACCTAGTTCTTGATAGCGTTTGATGTCACGCGCCATGGTTGCTGGGTTGCAAGATACATAGGTGATTTTGGCTGGTGCCATGGCTACGCTAGCTTTAATAAAACTTTCAGTCAAGCCTTTGCGAGGAGGATCCACCAAAATGACACTTGGTTTGATGCCTTCTTTGGTCCATTTTTCCATAGCTGCTTCTGCAGTATCTGTCACAAATTGAACATTCTTTATACCATTAAGTTCAGCATTTTTACGTGCATCTAGAACAGCTTGTTCAATGACTTCAACACCGTAAACTTTCTTTACAGATTTCGCAAAAGAAAGACCAATGGTTCCAATACCAGAATAGGCGTCTATGACCACATCATCTTTAGATAGCTCTGAGAAATCAATCGCTGTTTGATAAAGCTTTTCTGCCATAACTGTGTTAACTTGATAGAAAGATTGCGCTGAAATTTCATAAGTATTGCCTAACATGCTATCAGCAATGGTGTCTTTCCCGTAAAGGGTTTTAAATTCTTTTCCAAAGATAGCATTGGTATTTTTATCATTGATATTTTGAATAATGGAAACAACTTCAGGAAAGGCACTTGTAATCTGATTAATCACTTGATCAACACGGAAAACTTTAGGACATGTTGTGACTAAAATCAACATCATCTCACCAGAATAATGCCCCCGACGGACGACAATATTGCGAATCAGACCAGTCTGTTCTTTTTCATCGTAAGGTTTAACATCAAAACGTCGCAAGAGATCTCGAACGAAATTAACAAGACGATCAATCTCTTTATCTTGAATGTAAAAGTCAGAGATTGGAAGCAAGTCATGAGAATGCTTACGAAAGAACCCTGTTTCTAGTTGCCCATTCACACGACGAACAGGCACCTGAGCTTTATTACGGTAGGCAAATGGATTTTCCATACCGATAGTATCCATGACCTGCACATCTGAGATTCCAGCAATTTTGTAAAGATTATCTGTCACTTGCTTTGCTTTAAATTTCAACTGTTCCGAATAAGCTAAGTGCCCAAAATCAGCAATTCCAGTTCGTAAATAAGCCACATCGAGATCTTGATGACGAGATGGAGACTGGCTCAAGTAGTTCTCTACCTTACCAAAGCCACTATTTTTATTGACCTTTAAAACCCTCATCTCAATCTCTTCACCTGGCAAGGCATTCTCTACAAAGAAGACAAAGCCTTGATGCTTAGCAATACCTAATCCTTCATGAGTAAGATCGGTAATAGCTACTTGAACGATATCATTTTTAGTTAACATCTGTTTTCCTTTTCTTTAACGACATACTTGCTCAAAAAAAGAAGAGCAATTTCTTACTCTTCATTATAACATATTCAAATAGCTTTTAACGCAAGCCCATCTCGGATAAGGCTTTTTGGTATTTGTCAAAATCAATGTAGAGGGCTTGGCCACCATACATATCATATTCATCAACCCAGTCACCATTTTCAGGAATCGTCACATGATCAATACCATTTTTACCATTTGATAAAGCAGTGACCCCGTTTTTGATTACAAAAGGAAATGAGACATTGGTAGAGGTCAGGGCATAAATTTTACCTATTGCAGCTGATCCAGTGAATAATTTCGTTGGGTCTTTGATTTGAGACATGATCTCAGACATGACCTGTTGCTGACGAACCGTCCGTCCAAAATCACCTTCATCATCTTTACGAAAACGCGCATAGTTTAAAAGGGTACGCCCATCCATACGCTGCTCTCCAACTTCAATTCGTTGATTTGGAACAATACCATCTTTCATGCGTAAGTCATCTGGAACTTCCACCGCATCAACAGCAACGCCATCAACTGTTGCAAATTTAGCATCCATCTTGACCCCATTAGGAAAAAGGGTATCAATAGCTTCAGCAAAGGTTTCAAAGTCAACCATCACATAATACTTACAGTCAATATCAAAATTATGCTTTAAGGTTTGTCGAACAAACTCTGCTCCTTGATGATCTTCTTGCTCACCAAAATTGAAAGAAGTATTTAGCTTAAGGTCATAAGAATCCTTGTTGTCATAGCTATAACCAGGAATGTTGACTAGAGTATCTCTCATGAAAGAAACCATTTTGATTTTCTTATCCTTGTTACCGACATTGACCACCATAATGGTATCTGTTCTAGCATCTGTCGTTCCTTGTGTCACACGCTGGTCTGACCCTAAGACCAAAATATTGGTCCCATCTGCTGTTGATTTGCCATGAAAGGGCTGTGAGACAGCTGGTTTGTAAGTAGCCTTATTACTGGAAACATCAAAAATCCCTTTGACGAACATGAAAACCAATCCTGCTCCCACTAAAAAGATTAAAAAGAAGAGCCACTTAAAGAAACGTTTGATACGACCTTTTTTCTTTTTGCTATGGCGGAGACTGCTTTTTTTCTTTGGTGGTAAAGGTTCTTCAACCCCATAATCATGATAAGGATCACCATAAGAGGCTTCTTGGTAAAAGGCCTGTGGTGCTACAGCTTGTCTTTTAACCTCTTTTTGTCGACGAGATCTTTTTTCGGTTTTAGGATATAGAGGAAGTCCATTTGGGCCCACTTGTGGTTCTGGCTCATACGGGTATGGCTCAAGATAGTCTTCTTCATAGGTATCATAGGTCGTTCGCGCTTGTCTGTCCTCTTCTTGCCTGCTTCTTTGAGTGTAGGCTTGTGGACGTGAAGAGGCCATTTTAGACTTTAAAAAGGCAAATTCTCTTTTTTCATTATCACTAAGGTAATTGAGATTCCTCAGCAAGTAAAAATAACGTAATTCTTCATGGTGGCTTAGGCCACCTGCTTGATTTCTAGTCATAATGTCATCTCTTAGTATTCAAATACAAACTCATCTCTTCCTTTGCTAATAACTCTATTATAACGTATATCCTATCAATTGTCCTTCTTTTTTGGAAGCTTTCTCAAAACAATAATCTGATACAAGGCCAACTCATTAGTAGCTTAATATCTTTTTAAAAAACAAAAAGCTTGTTTAGGTGTTTTCAATCAAAGCTGCTATTTCTTTCGGACTTCGATTTCCTACAGAAATCGTGCGACCCGCTACCTCTTGATAAAAAGGGATGCGATGGTTAAATAGCTCTCTTAGTTCTTCTTGACTGTATCTTACAACTAAAGGTCGAGGACTATTAGAATCCTGTGTGATGCGATTATACAAGACTTCAAAAGGAGCTGATAAGTAAATGTTATGGGCTTTGTTAGTTTTTAAGACTAATCGATTTTCTGGACTCATCACAATGCCACCACCTGTAGCAACATAGATAGGCTCTTTGATGGCTATTAATTCTTCAAGAAGTTTTCTTTCTTCTTTACGAAAAGCTGCTTCACCATACTGAGTAAAGTAATCTCGAATTGTCATTCCAAGCCTATCTTCTAAGAGCTGATCCATATCAAGACCATCTTGATCAAAGCATTCTAAGACACTACTTTTACCACATCCCATAAAGCCTAATAAAAAAATTGCCATATCAGAGCCTTTCTAAATGTTCAAAAAAGTTAGGATAAGAGGTCTTGATAGCCTCATGTCCTTCTAAAATCACTTGTCCTTGTTTTACCAATAGGGCAGCTATGGCAGCCATCATCCCTATGCGATGATCTCCAAAGGTATTAATGTGGCTAGCATGCAACTGGCTTGGACCTTCAATCACCATTCCATCTTTTTTAGCTTCAACCTTAGCACCCATAGCCGTTAATACATCTACCACAACTTGAATACGATCCGTTTCTTTTAATCGCAATTCTTCAGCGTTTTTAATATAAGTCTTTCCATGAGCCTGTGTTGCTAGCAAGGCAATGATCGGAAGTTCATCGATCAGACGAGGAATAAGCGCTCCTGCAATCTCTGTTCCTTTCAGTTTAGAATAAGAAACTTTAAGGTCTGCTGATTGCTGCTTCTCATTGACTGACAAATAAGAAAGCTGCCCTCCCATTTGCTCAATAACCTCTAAAATCCCTGTACGTGTTGGGTTAATGCCGACATTTTCTAAAATAAGCTCTGATCCTGGCACAATCAAAGCTGCAACCATCCAAAAAGCGGCACTTGAAATATCCCCTGGGACATGGACCTCTTGTCCTATTAAGTGCTGTGGGCCCTTTATTCTTATCTCTTTTCCTTTTACTTTTATGTGAGCACCAAATTGCCTTAACATTTCTTCGGTATGGTTTCGAGTTACTTCTTTTTCAAGAATAACTGTTTCTCCCTTTGCTTGTAGACCTGCTAATAAAATAGCTGATTTAACCTGAGCTGAGGCAACTGGTAAGGCGTATGAAATAGCGCTTAAGGTTTTTGTTCCTTTGATAGTGAGAGGCGCAAGTATCCTATCAGATTGTCCTTCGATATTAGCCCCCATAAGGCTTAAAGGAATGGCAATTCGGTCCATTGGACGTTTTGATAAACTAGCATCTCCAATCAGTTGACTCTTAAAAGGACAACCTGCCAAGACACCTGCTAGTAAACGCATAGAAGTTCCTGAGTTACCCATATCAAGAATCACTTCACTTTCTTTAAGCTCCTGGTATCCCTTGCCTGATATGGTAACTAAATCATCCTCATCTTTAATCGCTACACCAAGTGCCTTAAAGGCTGTTAAGGTAGCCATCACATCTTCACCCTTCAAAAGACCATAAATATGCGTGTCACCTTCAGCCATAGCACCTAAAATAAGGGCGCGATGGCTGATAGATTTATCACCCGGTACACGAATACTGCCTTTTAGAGGGGCTGCTCCTGTTCGTAGTTTCATCTTTTCTCCCATTAGTCTTATTTCCTCCTATTTTATCATAAGCTTTAGGCTTTTAAAGCAAAAAGAAGTCAGGTAAAGTATCCCAACTTCTTTTAAGAAAATCCTTAATAAGACGCACCAACAAAGGACTAGTCATTCTCACTTGTCGTGTCTTTATCATCTTCAGAATCATTTTCGTTTCCTAGACGCCTTTTGATAATAGAGACCACATCACCACTTCGACTTTCAAGTTTCCCAACAGCCATTTCCTGATAAGTGGCATTAAAAATGGCTCCTAGAATCAAAATTCGGGCTAAAAAGATAAACCAAAGCATGATAATGAAAACCATAACTGATCCAAACGTTTTGATATCAACCATCTTCTCAACATTATGAACCACATAGTTACCAATCATATTACTTAGAAAAGTCATGACAAAAGCTGTAAAAACAGTACCTGGTAAAATATACCTAATTTTTCTAATTTTGACATTAGGCAGTAAGAAGTACAGCAACATGAGCCCAACAAATATGATTAAAATAGTAATAGGCTGAATAAGCAGTAAAAAAACACTCGTAATATTATCACTTAAATGATAATGATTATCCAAAACCTGGATGGCAGCTTTTGAAAAAGTTGAAAAGATAAGGGCAAAAGTTAACAAAAAGAGGATAATCAAACTGGTTAACAAACCTACCAAATGCCCTAATAGAAAATCGCGATGCTGTGATGTTCCATAAGCTTTATTGACAGCCTTTTGCAAGGAGGTCAAACTTCGAGACATTGTCCACAAACCTGTCAAAGTCGCAACCCCAAGAACACTCCCTGCTGGTTTTGAGAAAATATTAATCACAATAGAAGAAGCCGAACGGTAGATATCTTGCGGTAGATTCTGTTTCATCAATCGCAAAAGGTCTGAAATATCAATGTTCAAATAGGGAAAAATATTCGCCAAAATAATGATAAGAGGAAAAACGGTCAAGATGAGATAGTAAGCTACTGCAATAGCGGAAAGATCCATCTCTGCACTCTGAAAGTGTCGCATAAAAGCTTGGATGGGTTCATATTGCCATTTTGACACGACTTTGTCCAAGAATTTCTTTTTTGCCATTTTAGTATGTTCTTTCTTCTCCTTGGCTAGTTAAGATGACAGGACCATCTTTTGTAATCACAAACTGGTGTTCGTACTGACAAGACAGACCGCCATCAAGGGTTTTGTGGGCCCATCCAGTTTTCATGTCAGTATCAATTTCCCAAGTGCCAGTGTTAATCATAGGCTCAACGGTCAAGACCATTCCTTCTTTTAAGCGAAGTCCACGACCTGCTGTTCCATAGTTTGGAACCATCGGCTCTTCATGCATTGTTGGTCCCACACCGTGTCCGACCAAATCACGGACAACACCATAGCCAAAACTCTCTGCATAGTCTTGAACAGCGGCACCAATATCTCCAATACGGTTACCAATAACAGCTTTTTCGATGCCACGATACATAGCTTCTTTAGTGACATCCATCAATTGCTTAACCTCAGCAGAAGGTTGACCAACTGCATAAGCCCAACATGAGTCTGCCAAACCACCTGAATAGGGCTCTGTGTGCTTTTTCATTTCAGCTACATTATTAAAGTCTAAAGAAGAGACATCAATAATAGCTTTATCCAAAGGCTCACTTAAGACCATATCAACCTTAAGCAAGTCACCTTCTTTTAGAATATAGTGACGTGGAAAGGCATGAGCCACTTCATCATTTAAACCACAACAAGTGGCATAAGGGTAATCCATGACATGCCCATCGACACCAATTTGCAAGGGAAGGACATTTTCTTCTCTGCAACGTTTGCGCACATATTCTTCGACTTCCCACATATCAGCACCTGGTTTGATAATGACACGAAGACCAATATGGATGCTAGCTAAAAAATCACCTGCTCTATCCATGGCTTCAATTTCACGTGCGGATTTTAATGTTATCATTCTTCTTTTATCTCCTCTAATTTATCTTCGTTGTAATGATGGCTTTTGCTATTACTTGATCATCCACAAAAATTTCAAAGTCAAGCGTGCCACTTCTTCTATTTTCCGTAATGATTTTCGGATATATTTTTAATTGATCATCTATCTGGACAGCATGTAAAAAGTATATCATCATTTGTTCGATAATGATATTTTTTTGATGCTTCTTAGTCAGTACCCTCACGCTAATTTCTTTTAAAAATTCTGAGATAATACCATTTGACATATTACCCGCACTATCAATCATAGTCGGTTCAATCAAAACTTGAAAAGCCTCTGAAGTCTCTTCTAAGCTAGATAGAATTTGATCACTATAAGTGTACAAGTTGCCAGCCTGATTATTAGGTAAGTTTTCCATCGCTTGACGTCTAGTAATCATACCAAGCAGATGATGGTCTTCATCAACGACCGGTAACATATTGAGATCTTCAAAAATCATTTTTTGACTAATATTAGCAAGACTCGTATTGGGTTTAGCCGTGATAGGATTAGGAGACATAATCTTAGTCACTCTGGTTTTTGGTAACTGATCAACAACATCTCGCATACTAACCACACCAACGACTTTATTTTTCCCATCTAAAACAGGAAATCTGACTTGATCGGTTTTTTTAATAAGAGCATTAAATTCCTCAACAGTGCTTTGATCGTTTAAGTAGCCATATTCTTCCATAGAAAGTAGGACATCTTCAACGGTTTTGAGGTCTGTTTTGATGCGGATATTGGACAGGGCATGATTAATCATGGTGGCTACCGTAAAGGTATCGTAGTGCGTTACCATAACAGGAATTCCCTGACTATCTGCTGTCTGAATCACTCGTTGTGATACAGGAAATCCTCCCGTGACCAGAATGGCATTATGATTCTCAAGAGCCAATAATTGGATATTTTCACGATCTCCAACAATCAATAATCCTCCTTTTACCAAGTAACGACGGATATTTTGTTGCGTCATAGCCCCGATTGAAAACTTACTAAATTCATGCCCTAATCCAGCATGTCCTGCTAAGACTTCAGAATCGCTAATTCTAGCAATTTCAGCATAGGTTAGACGATCAATTCTCACCCTGCCTTTTTTCTCAATACGCACGGTACCACTACGGGGCTTGGTTTCAACGATGCCACGATTTTCAGCTTCTTTAATGGCTCGGTATGCTGTGCCATCACTGACATGCAAATGGTTGGAAATACTTCTGACACTGACTCGCTTGCCAATAGCTAACTTTTCCAAATAATCCAAAATTTCTTGATGTTTACTCATATTGATAATCACCTATTGTTAGTTGATATGCCAAGTAATCTCGCATTTTACGACTATGCCGATCACTACCCTTGAACTGTTTCTTCAATACAAAACCAGCTTTTTGAGCCACTTTTTGACTAGCTTTATTTTCTAAATGGGTCACTAGAATTAACTCTTTTAGACCTAACTCTTGAAAAGCCAAAAAACAAATGGTTTTCAAAACGTCAGTCATCAGTCCCTGATTCCAAAAAGTAGATGCTAAAAAATAGCCAATTTCTGCTTTAGCATTTTTCCTGTCATAGTTTTCCAGCCGAATAGAGCCTATTAGCCTATTATCAACCTTTCTGGCAATAGCCCAATTACCCAAGGGGTCTTTCATGAAAGAGTGCACCATCAGGTAATCTGTTTCTTGCTTTGATGCTTTTCCTGGGAAAACAAAGGCAAGATGTTCCGTGTCATTAGCGAGCTCATGAAAAGCGTCAAAATCATCCGCTTGAAAAGGTCTCAAATTAACCTTTTGCGTCTCCATAACGGCAAATCGTGCCAACTGTGTCCAAATATCCATTTCTTATCCTTCAAAAATGCCTGTACTAGTCCCATTATAACAAAAATAGGCAAAATAAACTATAACAGTTTTAATCTTAAAGCTAAGTCTTGGGATCTGTTTGTTTCAACTAAAAAAGCTGACCAGGGTCAGCTTTTTGGTGTTGTTATATCTTGATTTTGTCACTTATCTTGACTTTTTGACAATTCAAATCTTTCGATATTGGCTATCAAGGTTTGATGTAAATGGGGAAACAATTATCTAAGCTAATATAAGATCAATAGTCATGCCACAACTGAGTATCAATCAAGCCACAATAAGCATCTACTGGCGAGACAATACGCTGAACAGTGCCACCTGAATTGACGTCCACAAGATTCAAAATCAAGTCATAATGATCAGTTAAGTTAGAAATCGGCTGTTTTTGGGCATAAACATTGGCGATGGCAGCTGCACGCTCCTCAACCGGCAATTGCATGATACGCTCTTCAGTTGACTCCCAAACAGTTACCTTATGCCCACGCGCTTCAAGCAAGGCTTTAACCGTATCTGAAGCCCGTTTTTTCTGACCAGCTATCATAGCTCCAAAACCACCTTTATGGCCTTCCACATTAACAATTAAAATGCGTTTATAGCGTTCTGGTTTCACCGGGAAAATACCTTTTTGTTTAGCCTTAACCAAGGTTATAGCCTTATCAGCTACTTGATCAGCAATCGCTTGTGCTTCAGGAGTATTAATCCGTTTCATAGCTTCTTCTTTTGGCAACATGATCTCATCACGATGCCCTTCAAATTGGTGCAGTCCAAGTTTTGCTTTTAAACCAAGAGTACGGCGTAAGGCGTCATGCAAACGCTCCTCAGTTAAAATACCAGCCTCATAACCTTCTTTCATCCATTTGAGATCTTCATCTGGATCGTTAAAGAACAAGAAGAGGTCACAACCGGCTTCAACTGCCGTTGGCAATAAGAGGCGGCGCGGCATTGATGCTGTCATAGCTACCATATGTGAGGCATCAGTGACAATAGCACCGTTATAACCTAACTCACCTCTTAGTAGTTCATCTAAAAGCGTTTTGTTAAGAGATGCTGGTAGCATATCATCTAAATCACGCTCAGGATGCATGGCTTTTTCCACATTAGGAAGATGAATATGCCCTGCCATAATACCTGGAAGTCCAGCCTCTGCTAACTCACCATAAATACGACCAAAGGTTTCCAACCACTCTTCTTTTGTCATAGGATTGGAAGCAAAGGATAAATGATGATCACGCTCATCAATACCATCTCCAGGGAAATGCTTAGCAAAAGGCATGATATCATGCTCCATGATGCCTTTCATGTACTCTTTTGATAGTTTGATAATTTGATCAACATTAGATCCCCAGTTATGATTAGCAATAATGGGGTTACGCCAGTTTCTTGTCAAATCGACAATAGGAGCAAAAGACGCATTACAACCGACAGCAGCTGCTTCAATACCAGCTATACGACCCATTTCATAAGCGTAACGCGGATCATTAGTGGCTGCAACCTTAATTTCATCCCCAACCTTTGTCCCGTCATTAACGGCTCCATCACCACCAGCTTCTGTATTAGCTGCAATCAATAAAGGAATTTTTGACTTAGTTTGTAGAATATAGTTTTGCTCCCAGACTTCATCTGCCATGCCCTTGTTGTAACGAACGGCAGCAATCTTATAATCTTCCAAAACCTGTGTTAAATAATCTTCACTTCGACTAGAACCCATATTGACAAAGAGTTGCCCAATTTTTTCCTCTAAAGTCATTGATGAGATGGTCTTTTCCACCCACTCAATAGCTTCTTGATCCAATCCATACGGTTTTTGACGTAAATCTACTAAATGCGTCATTTTTTCTCCTTTCAATTGCCCAAAGCAAAAATCATAATCCCTTAAGCTAAATTATGCCAAAAGGCTTCTTTGAAACTGCTTAAATCCACTGCTGATAAGCTCCCCTCAACAAAAGCAGGTGCCACTTCTTCTTTTAAATCTGACCAGAAAGAGGCTTCTTTGCCTACTAAAATCGGAAAGAAGGCGACATCATTGCTATCTGCGGCGTCCAAATCTCCCGGTGAATCGCCAATCATCATGATCTTGTCTTTGTCATAACCTTCTCGAATAAACTGGGCTATGACATCTTCTTTTTTACCACGATCTTGACAATAAAAGTCATCTACATGTGCCATGAGACCTTGCTCTTGCCATTCTTCCAAGACAGCTTCTTTATTGGCCGAGCTGACCACAAATACCTTACCTAACTCTTTTAACTTTGCTAATCCTTCTAAAGCACCTTGAAAAGCTAATGCTTGACCTTCATAAGCTCTAATGTGTCGGTTAACCTCATTTGACCAATCAAGAGCTATTTGTAAATCTTGGCTTGGTTCTGCTTTCAACCGGGCTTCAAGAGAGGCATTTGACAGTGAGTCGGTGCTTCTCACCCAATCTTTAAGCATGTTAATCCCTGAGATATTGGCATATTCTAGGCCCATAACAAGACCCACAAAGCGATTAACCCCTCGCGTTTTGGAAAAGAGATTAATCCTATCCCATTCTTTTAAGAATGCTTCACGATGGTCAATGGCAAAAATATCTGCAGCGATGGGACCAAAAAAGAGCTGATGTTTATAGGTCATAGTATCCATGGCACAGCCATCTGAATCCACACAAAAAACAAATTCCTTCTGTTTTGTTATCATTTTTCCTCCATCTTAAACCAAAAATTCATCTGATGAATTAATTGTAATATACTTAGAAAACGCTGTCAAATAAAAATAGAACCTAAAAAAGGCCATAACTCATATGACCTATTTCTTCTTTTATAAGACAATAAAGGCACAAGAAGCCTTGGGTAATGTCAGCAAACCTTTGTCAACCTTATGGGCTGATAGGTCCGGTAAGCTATTATCCTGATTTAACTCCAAGACTTGACCGTTTAGAGTCATTTGTCGAGCTCGAACCTCTTGATTGGCACCTTCCAAAAGATAGAGGGCAGCTTCTTTTGGTAAATCAATAACTGTCTCATGTTCTTGTGAATTATTAATGATTAAGTAAGTGATACCAGGCTGACCATCTTTTCTAGAGTGGGCAAAGACATGTCTGCCTTCTTCAATGGCAATCTCACTATCATAAACCTCCTGTCCCATCAGACGATTCCACAAGAGTACTGCAAAATAATTTGGACGTGGATCAAAAAGATCTCTAGCTAAGTAGCCATAATCAGAGGCTGCTAATGTATTATGGAAAATAATACCATTTGTCAATGAGGCAAAGCTGCCTAACTCATTTAAGGTACGTGGTACATCGAGATAAGTAGAGGCCCAAGTATTGCCTCCGCCACCAGCATCACCCGACTCCGTTACCCACATTTCTGCTCCAGGAACGTAGTGGTCACGTAAAGGCAAGTAGGTTTTACAAAAGTCTGAAGCCACAGCTAGATAATCTTCACTCAAAGCTTCCTCAGCTGACCAATGCCCTCTTGGCATCACTGAAGCCAATCTCTCAGAGACACCATTATAATAATGATAGGAAAAAACATCTAGTGGCACTTTAGTACCGTCTAAAAGATCAGAACAATTAAGCAATTGTCTTGCTACTTGCTCAACTCCTCCGGTTCCTTGGTCATCGCCCTTACCAAAAACCACATTATCGCCACCTGTACTACTAGGTCCCACCTTCAAACAATCAGGATAATAAGTGTCTAGCCACTCAAAAAAGAGATCTTGATCACGACGATAATCTTCAGCACTATAGCCTTCTGGAAAACCTGTGTCTTCTAACATATTAGGTTCGTTAGCAAATTCCACAGCTTCTATAGGGACACCGTAAGATTGACTTAAGGCAAAAATTTTCTCTGCTTCTTTAGGATGCCAAGGTTGATCCGCTGAATGCAGACCAAGGCAGTTAGCCATCGAAATCATGAGACGTCCCTTGACAGCTTTAACAAAATCTAGAACTCCTAGCCATTGTTCTTTTGTTAAAATATTTAAATAACCTTCTGGTACGTCACCATTGTATTGATTATCAAAATCATAGTAAGTTTTTGTCGCCCAAGTTCCTGATACACGAACCCAAGCAGAGCCTAGTTGTTCAGCTAGATATCTTAGTTTAGGATCATAAAGATTAACGGGTGAATAATCTTGCATCAGATCCTTATACATGGCTGCGATACCTTCAGAAGAAGGCTTTACCAAGAAGTCCTTTTCACCTGAAATCTGCTTATCGCTATAGGCTTTCCAAAATGTTCCGCCAGTCACTTCTGCGAACTCAATATTATAAGAGACCAAAAACGGGTTTATAGTTCTAAGCTTCTTAAGATGATCTGTTTTTAGTGAGATTATCTTTGTCATCACAATTTCCTTTCTTTAAAAAAACCACTTAAAGCTGGAAAGGACTTAAGTGGTTGATTAAACTCACTAAACACCTGAATAGGCTGCAAACCCACCATCAATAGGTAAAACGACTCCATTAACAAAAGAAGCAGAGTTCTCATCAGCTAGGAAGAAGAGGCCTCCAATCAGCTCGTTGGCTTCTCCAAAGCGTCCCATTGGTGTATTGTTTAAAATTTTCTCAGCCCGAGCCGTTGGTTGTCCATCTTCTGTAAAGAGTAAGCCTCTATTTTGATTATTGACTAAGAAACCAGGTACAATGGCATTACAACGAATACCCACTTTCGAGAAGTGCACCGCTAACCACTGGGTAAAGTTAGAAATGGCAGCCTTAGCGCCAGAATAAGCCGGAATTTTTGTCAGTGGCGTAAAGGCATTCATAGATGAAATATTAATGATGTTGGCTCCTTGACGACCCACCATATCTTGAGCAAAAACTTGAGTTGGTAAGAGCGTTCCCAAATAATTCAAGTTAAAGACAAAACTAATCCCATCTTTATCCAAATCGAAAAAGCTTTTGGTTTCAGCCGGTAAATCAAAGGCATGAAATTCATTGTCTGTTGTTGCTTTAGGACTGTTACCGCCTGCCCCATTCACTAAAATATCCGCAGGACCAAAATCTGAAAGAAGAGCTTGACGGACTTCTTCTAGGTTTTCCTTAGAAAGCACATTAGCTTTGTAGGCCTTAGCGATACCTCCTTCTTTTTCAATCTCATCAACAAAGGCTTGGGCAGCTTCTTGATTAAGATCCAAAAGAGCAACTTTGGCACCTGCCTTAGCAAATTCTTTAGCCATGTAGCCACAAAGGACACCACCTGCCCCTGTTACCACAACCACTTTATCGTTAAAATCAATGACTCTAGTCATAATACTTTTCCTTTCTTACTCTTCACCAACCATTTTTTGTGAAATACCAAAATCCGGGGTTTTACCAGCTGCACGCATGTTTGCCTCGTAAAGTCCATTAAAATAAGTCGCTCCTAGAGCACGATCATATAAACCATAACCTGGTGTTTTGGTTTGATCTCCCCAGATACGACGCCCATGGTCTGGTCTTAAAGAACCTTCCCAATCATAGTCAACTAATAACTTAATAACGGCATTCATATCAATATCACCAGCTTGAGATAGGTGTGCTGTCTCTTGGAATCCCCAAGCCCCTGCTGTGACATTGCGGGTATGCATAAAGTTAATACGGCCACGTTTTAAAGCATACTCTGTCATAGCCAAGACATCATTTTTAGGGTCAGAAGCATAAAAGCCCACACACATGGTAATCCCATTGTTAGGACTGTCGTATATGTTTAAGAAACGCTCAACAGCTTCTTGTCCAGTGATAATCCGTGGCAAACCAAAGATGCCATAAGGCGGATCATCTGGGTGAATAGCCATTTTAACACCCGCTGCTTCTGCTATAGGCATGATAGCTTTAATAAAATAAGCCAGATTTTCCCATAAATCTTCTTCAGAAATATTGTGACGGTAATTTTCAATAATGGCTTTCATTTCTTCTTTTGAATATGAAGAATCCCAGCCTGGTAGGTTTAAATCATCAGCAACTGGGTCAACTCCCTCTAAATCTTCTTTCAAGAAAGCTAGCGAGCTAGTCCCATCTGGTATCGGGTGATTAAGATCTGAACGTGTCCAGTCAAAGACTGGCATAAAATTGTAACAAACTACTGGAATGCCTGCTTTACCAACATTTCTAATAGACTCTTTGTAATTGTCAATCAACTGATCACGATTAGGCTTACCTTTCTTGATATCCTCATGAACAGGGATAGACTCAATAACAGAAATAGTAAGACCCGCATCTTCCTCCTGTTTTTTCAAGTCTAAGAGATTTTCTAAAGGCCAAGCCTGACCAACAGGGACATCGTAAACTGCTGTCACAATCCCTTGCATACCTGGAATGGCTTTTATCTCCTCTAAACTAACTGGATCATTGACACCATACCAACGAAACGACATTTTCATATATAGTTACCTGAAGTTATTGAAACTCCTTTTTTCCTTTCCTTAAGACAGTCAACTTTTTGCTTTAATTAAAATACTGATAGGCATTGGTATAGGCAATCCCTTTTGCCATATTTCCAATAGCTTCATAGTCTTCTGGCACTTCTCCTTCTTCAATCCATTGTCCCAGATAAGTACATAGGATGCGTCTAAAATAATCATGACGCTGGTAGGACAAGAAAGAACGAGAATCGGTCAACATACCAACAAAGTTAGCTAAGATGCCTTGCTCAGCTAGGGCATTCATTTGGCTAATCATTCCAAGTTTGGTATCTGCAAACCACCAGCCTGCGCCAAACTGCAGATAGCCAGCCACACCTTCTTGATTGGCTTGGAAGTTAGCTAGCGTGTTTGCTAGAGCGATATTGTAGCTTGGATTGAGATTATACCAAATCATTTTTGGCATGCTTGCTGTTTGCGCTAGCTTATCCAAGAGTCTGTTAAGATTGCTAGTTAAAGCCACTTGATCTCCTAAAGAGTCAACACCAACATCTGCTCCCAGTTTCTTATAAAGAGCAGTATGATTATTTCTTAAAGCACCAAAGTGAACCCGGGTCACAAAACCAAAGGCCTTGTAAAGTTTGCAAAGTTCTGTGAAAACAGCCGTTTGCCATTGTTTGATTTCGAGAGATGTCGCACTCTGACCTTGTAAAACCTTTTGCATAAGCTTATCTAACTGATCTTTTGGAGCCTCTTCATAAACAATTTCAGTAAAGCTGATATCACTAGCCTTGCATCCTTTTTGAGCAAAGAAAGCCACTCTTTCTTTTATCGCTTCCATAAAAGAGTCAAAATCTGTGATAACCCTTTTTGTCTTATCTGCTAATTTTTCAACAAATGCTGTAAAATTGGCATGTTCTATAAAGGCTTCGTCTGGTCTAAAAGTAGGTGCTACAATAGGCTCAAAGCTCTTATCATCTGATAACTTTTGATGCCACTCTAAATCATCTAGCGGATGATCTGTCATCCCAATAAAAGTAACTTTGCTATTTAAAATTAGTTTTCGAGGACTAATAGCATGCTCAACCAAATAATCATTAAGATAATGATATAACTCCTCGGCATTAGCTTCTGTTAAAGGGGAGTCGACTCCAAAAACATTCTTCAACTCCATGGCTGACCAATGGTAAACAGGATTACCATAAGAACGCTCAAGTGTTCTAGCAAAAGCTTTAAACTTCGCTAAAGGACTGGCAGAACCCGTAATCTCTTCTTCAGGAATCCCATTGGCACGCATGAGACGCCATTTGTAATGGTCACCTCCTAGCCACAGGTCAACAATATTATCATAAACCTTACTCGCTAAAGCTGAGCCCCTGCATCTATGGCTTTTTGGGCCAAGTCAGTAGTCATAACTGTACCTGCACCAATCACGACACTTGGATCTTTTTTAAAGTCATCAGATAATTTTTGGATCACTTTCTCAGCATTTGGAGTCGAAAAAGTTATCTCAATATTACGAATGCCCCCTAGAATGGCATGTTTAGCGATTTGAATAGCATCTTCTGCATCTTTTCCTCTTATTACTGCAAAAAAATAGTTAGCTTTTAGTTGTGAAAGCATAAGTCCCTCCTCTTTTGAAACCGTTATCTTAATATCATTATATAAATCATCAGATGACTTATCAAGAGAAAAGTCCAAAAAAACCAATCACTCTAAGAATGATTGGTTACTCTTTTGAATTTCTTAAGGTAAAAAAAGCTGTCCGTTTAACAGTCATAATATGCAATAACATGGCATCCTGAGCTGCCAATGGCTTGCGTTCTTTAATAGCATTTAAAATCTCTCTGTGAGCCTGTAAAGAGTCTTCTTTCATCTGACGATTGGTATAATTAGCATTGATCAGATGAATGGATTCATTAATGACTGGCAAGAGGCTATCCATAGCAATATTGCCACTGTACTTAGCCATCATCGAGTGAAAGGTCACATCTAGTTGCAAATGTTTTGGATCACCTGCTGCCACCGCTTCTTCAATATCTAAGACGATTTTTTCCAAAGCTTCAACTTCAGAGTCACTAGCATTTTGCGCCGCCAAGGCAGCGATACGAGGTTCCAGTAAGAGACGCAATTCAAAAAGGTCAGCCGTTAATTTGGCTGTGTCTTTGACCAAGGAAAAACCCAAAGGATCCTCTGAGACGCCTTTTTTAGAGCTAACATAAGTTCCTGAACCCTGTCTAACCTCCAAAACGTTTCGAGTCGCTAAACTTCTAACAGCTTCTCGAATAGTACTACGTCCCACATCTAAATCTTGAGCCAACTCGTATTCATTTGGTAATTTAGCGCCAATGTCATAGCCACGTTCTAAAATAAGATGCAATAAGCGCTCGGCTGTTTTTTCCACTAATGGTCTAGCCATATCATCATCCTTTTCTTTCTAATACTACTAGTCCTATTGTACACTATTTTTTCTTGTAATAATAGTTAGGAATAGCTGTCCAGCGTTTCTTAAATTCTTTAACGACTTGCTTAGGTTGACGGTTACGCGAAAAAAGTCCCTTATGATTTCCTTGAACACGTAAAATCATCAAATTGGTTTCAAAATCAGCGAAATTCCATACCTGCTCACCTACTAAGTTGGGAATTTCATCAAAAACACTGTGAGTCATTTGATAAAAGTCACATTGAAACTCCTCAGTATAGGGGATATCCCAGATTGAGTGAAGTCCTGGCAAAGTATCCGCACCATATTCTGTCATCAGAATTGGCTTGTCAGGAAACTTCTCTTGCCATTCATTTAATTCTTGACGTAGCCCTGCTTCTCCTTTTACCAAGTCACCATGGTCTACATACCAAGCATAATAGCGATTTAATGAAATCACATCAACCAAGTCCATTACCTTATCTTTGTCTGGAGTTGCCATCAAGATATTAACCAACATTACTGGCCGTTTTTGAGGATCTAATTCTTTAAAAAGAGCAATCAAAGGTTCGAAGTATTGATGGGCACCCTCTTCATGACTAGCTGGTTCATTAGCCACTACCCACATCACCACTGAAGGGTGATTTTTATCTCGTTTAACGAGTTCTTTTATAACTTTTTGATGGGCTTCTTTAGTCTTCATGACAGACCAAGTGCCATTATCTTTCCCAGACAGATCCAGTGAGGCTGTAAAGTTATGAAATAACCCAACAGCAGGAACCTCGTCAATCACTAGAATCCCCATTCGATCCGCTAGTCGCATCATTTCTTCGGAGTAAGGATAGTGAGAGGTTCGGAAAGAATTAGCTCCAATTTCTTTAAGAAGGTTCATGTCCATGAGATTAGCGGCTTCATTTAAGCCACGTCCATTAATAAAGGTATCCTCATGCTTCCCAAATCCTTTAAAATAAACTGGTTTTTGGTTAAGCAAGAATTGACCATCTGAAATTGTGATACTGCGAATTCCAAAAGACTCTTCGTAACAGTCAAGTACTTGACCATCTTTAAGTAAGCTCACCTGAGCACTATAAAGGTAAGGGTCCAAAACTTCCCACAGACGCACTTTTTCTATCTTGGCAATACCATTTTGAACCTCTGCTACGATTTGATGCTCCTGATCATATAAAGAAATCTTAATTTGGTCAACTGGAGCAGATGTTTCAACTGAGACCTTAATTTCTGCAGCTGTTAAATCATCTGAAAGTTCCGTTTCTATCAAGATATCTGAAATATGAATTTTAGGACGAACCATCAATTTGACCGGACGATGAATACCTGCATAATTAAAGAAATCAAAGTTTTCTTTGACCACTTTTTTCAAAGTACCATCCTTTTGAATCTCTTCACTATAGTTACCAACCGGAAGTGTAGTGTAATCTAAAGTGAAAAGGCAACACTTTTCTGTACAACATTTATAAAGTGCTTTTTTCTTTAAGCAATTAATCTCCATGTCATGGGTGTCTGGTAGTTGAGACTGCCATGAATGCGATGGTAATTCCACCAGTGCACATAATCTTTCGTTTTAAGGATTAATTCTTCCAGTGACTGAAAGGTTTCTTGATGAATAAATTCAATTTTGAAAGCGCGATAGGTGCTCTCAGCTACCGCATTGTCATAGGGACAGCCTGCTTGGCTTAGAGAACGATTGATTCCAAAAGCTTCCAACATGTCATCAATCAGCTGATTATCAAACTCCTTCCCACGATCAGAATGGAAGATCTTGACCTTGGTCAGAGCGTAAGGGATGCTCTGAATCGCTTGTTTAACCAATTCGGCGGTCTTATGCCAACCAACTGACAAACCGATGATTTCACGATTGAAGAGATCAATAATCAAGCAAACATAAGCCCAGCTATTACCGACACGAACGTAGGTTAAGTCTGTTACTAAAGCATTTAGAGGCTTTTCTTGATGAAATTGTCTGGCTAAGTGATTAGGAATAGCTGCCACATTCTTCCCTTTTGAATGTGGCTTGAAGGCTGCTTTCTGATAAACGGATACTAAGTTGAGTTTGTGCATGATGCGACGAATCCGACGACGAGACAGCTGGATGCCTTCATTTTCCAAACATTTCTTGATTTTCCTAGCCCCGTATCTGGCCTTACTTTCGAGAAAAATAGCTTTGATATTTTCTTCAAGTTCCGCTTCAGAGACTGGTTTAACAGCCTTGTAGTAATAGCTAGAACGAGGAATGTTCAACCAACGACACATGGCTGAAATGCTATATTTGTCTTTATTAGCAGTGATTACTTCTCTTTTCGTGCCATAATCACCGCCGCTTGCTTTAGGATATCTAACTGCATTTCGAGTTCTTTATTACGCTTTCGGAGTTCAATCAGTTCACGCTGCTCATCTGTAAGATTATCAATAGTTTTAAAGGAACCAGTTGTTTTAGCCTGACGTACCCACTTATCGAAGGTTGATGGGGTTAACTCATATTCTTTGATAAGCTCACTTCGTTTCATCCCTGCATTGTGAAGGTCAACGATTTGTTGCTTAAAGTCATCGGTGAAGTGGCGACGTATTTTTCTAGACATAATATTCTCCTATTTTCTTTAGTGTAGAACACTTTATAAATTCTGTCTAGTTTAGTGTAACCTATTCAGTTACTATCACCTTCTATAGTATGCTTAAATTGGAAACTTGCCATGGCAATATCAAGGACCCTTTGAGGGCTTTCTTTTTCCAGCATGCCATGAATAATGCCCGCTGTAAAGGCATCTCCTGTCCCAACGCGGTCTAGAACTTGAATACCTGTTTTAGGCGTTTGATAAAGATGACCATCTTGATAGAGATAAGCCTTTAAAAGGTATTCATTGGTATGGCCCATTTCCCTTTGGGTAAAAGCGAAGCTTTTGACACCATAAGTAGCGCTCAATTGAGACAGAACCTCTTCTAACAATTTGTGATCTTCATAAGGTCTCTTAAGTCCTAATTGATCTTTTAAATCAGATCCATCTTCACCTATCAAGCTAAGTGGTTCTATTCCTTACACAGAGATCAGCTAGAGCAACAAGCGGAGATAGCGCCTGTCTAGCTTCTTGAAAGTCATCCCACAAAGTAGCTCTAAAATTAAGGTCAAAAGAAACGGTCAACCCTTGCTCTTTAGCTTTTGTCATCAAGAGATGAGTCATCTCATAAAGCTCTTGTGTCAAAACAGGTGTTATGCCAGACACGTGGGACCAATCAACACCTTGAAAGACATGATCTAGCTGATAATCGGATAATTGTGATTCCCAAAAAGCAGAATATTTACGGTCATAAGTCACACGACTCGAACGAAGTGAAAAACCTTTTTGGTAATAGTAAAGACCTAAACGATCTCCCTTTTCAATCAGAAATTCTTGACCAATCTGATGAGAAAATAAAAAGGTCTTAGTCATTTGTCCCAAATCACTTTTGGGAATGGCGGATATTAAGGAAACCTTGTGCCCTAACTGAGCCAAAGTTGACAGAACATTCAACTCTGACCCACCAAACTGGCAATCTAATCGTGTTGCTTGAGTCAGGGTTTGGTACTGAGAGGGGGATAAACGTAATAAGATTTCTCCTAGCGAGACTATTTTTTTCAATGAAAACCTCCTTGTATGGTCAATCATCTTAAAGAAGAAAAATAGCTACTCCTTTTGAAGTAGCCATTATCAAAACTAATCCTTATCAATAGGATATTGTGTCACGTCAACATAATCCATATCTGATAGTGGCACATTTCGTGCAATGTCTTTAGCACGTTCTTTTGAAACTGCTGCTTTCATGACTTGAATTTTTTCTTGAATTCGAACCATTTCTTCTTTATCTAGTTTATAAAATTTCATTAGGAACAAGGCAATTGCCAACGACAAGAAAGGAATACCAGCTAAAAGAATTAGAGTCGCCATTTTTAGCTCTGCTGTAAGAGGTGTTTCCATAGTTGGGAAAGATTTGGCAAATCCAATAGTTGCTAAGACAACACCCACTACCATTGGCGCAAAAGAAGAAGCAATAGAATCCGTTAGTGAGAAAATCGTACCGATCATCCCTGAGACGTATCGACCAGATTCAGACGTTTCATAATCTGAAATATCGGCCCCCATCGTTAAAACCAAACTGGCTGGAGCACTTGACGCAAATCGTGCAAACATGTAAGTCAAGATAAAACCAACAGTGTAAAGATTAAGATGAGACAAGCTTAGATCACCAATACGTCCAAAATAAAGGACCGCACAAAAGGCTAACAAGGAAATCATCCCAATTTGCAAGGATTTAACATATGAAAAGCGCAACCCTTTTTTACGAGCCATAGTTGAGAAGAAAATATTGATTAAAACCCCTGGAATCACGAGTAAAAGTGAAAACTGACCAGATAAAGCATAGTTACCAAAGACAATGCCATAAAGCATAACCATAACAACTGAATCACCAAAGAATTGTACAGAGAATTTAACCAAGGCTGCTGCAATAGAAAGCACTTGAAGCGGTTTATTACCTTTTATGACTTTCAGATAATCTTTCAACTCTGTTTTTTGAGTATTTTCCCCTAACCCAAAATATTCTTTTCTATCTTTGCTTCAAATACCAATCACTGCCAAAGTAGCTAGAATAGCTGAGATGACAATGGTACCATAAATTAAGACATTAAAGAATTCTGGCGTAAAATTACCAAACTTAGGAACTAGGAAACCAGAAACCACAAATTGAACACCAGTCATTAATGACGTTGTCATAATAGCATCGACAATATTAAAAATAGGACGTTGCTTAGGATCATTTGTCAAAGCTGTTTGACCTGCTTTAGTGATGGTTTGCTGCATAGAGCAACCAATTTTATGCACAATCAAAACTAAAATAAAGAGCGGGAATCGAATACTTTCATCTGCTCCTCTTAAGGCCAATAACAAGATCAGTGATAAGGCTGTGATAATATTACCAATTATTAGAATAGGACGGTATTTACCAAACTTTGTATCAGTCTTATCAATCATAATTCCGATAGCAGGATCAATAAAACCATTAAAAATACGGATGTATCCCATAATCTGACTGACAAAAATAGCCGCTAGGCCTAAAACACCTGTCGAAAAGTAAGTGACAAACATAAAGGCAAATAGGTAAATATTGGTTGAGGCATTATTTAGTGCAAATAAGACCAGTTGCCAAACCTCAGCTTGATTATAGCTAACTTCTTCAACCCTTTGATCAATTGTTTTCTCCATTAGAGAAATCCCCCTTTTATGACAACGCCTATTTGTAAGCGCTTTTTATTTTACCCTTTTATCTTACTATTCATCGGATGAATTGTCAACTGAATTTTAGCTTAATTTCTCTATTTTTTTAAACAAATGGTAAAAATAACCTTTTTATCTCTAAAATCATCTGATAATTTTATTTTAAAGTTACATAATCATCAGACAACTAAAAAAGATTGGAATGAAATTCCAATCTTTTTAGTCTTCTATTAAGCTAATGTCTGCTCCTAACGCCACTAATTTATCAATAATATTGGCATAGCCGCGTAAAATAAATTCGATGTTAGTGATTTCAGTGCGACCTTCGGCCATCAATCCCGCAGTAACTAATGCAGCACCAGCACGCAAATCAGTTGCTTTAACTTGTGCTCCCGTTAAGTGATTTGGGCCTTGAAAAACAATCTTACCACCCAAAACAGAGATATCAGCCCCCATTCGAGCCAATTCCGGAACATGGTTAGTACGTTTTTCATAAATAGTATCAATGATGCTTCCACGCCCTTCTGCCTTTAAAAGCAAAGGCGTTAGAGGTTGTTGCAAATCTGTCGCAAAGCCAGGGTAAGGAGATGTTTTAATAGTGACAGCTTTTAACTTGCTTTGCTTTTCCACAAAAACAGCATCTTCTTCAACTGTCATTCGGACACCCATCTCTTCTAACTTGGCAATAAAGCTATCTAAATGCTCATAAAGAACATTGGTAACCTTGACCCCTTCTCCAATAGCAGCAGCCAAGGCAATGTAGGTTCCCGCTTCAATACGGTCAGGAATAACCTGGTGTCTAGTGCCATGTAACTTGTCGACACCTTCAATGACAATCATGTCGGTACCAGCACCACGGATATGAGCTCCCATATTGTTTAAAAGAGTAGCCACATCAATAATTTCTGGTTCTCGAGCCGCATTCTCAATGACAGTCTTACCAGAAGCTTTGGCTGCAGCAATCATTGTATTAATAGTAGCTCCCACACTAACTGTATCCATATAGATGTGAGCTCCATGAAGCTTTTTCCCATTAGTGGAAAGCTTCATATTTTCACCTTCGTAAGAAACTTCTGCCCCCATTGCTTCAAAAGCCTTAAGGTGAAGATCAATAGGTCTTGGTCCCAAATCACATCCACCTGGCAAGCCAACTGTGGCCTGACCAAAACGCCCTAAGAGACTACCATAAAAATAATAGGAAGCTCTCAAGCTATTGATCTTACCATAAGGCATTGGTTTATTTTCCACAGCTCTAGGATCAATGACTAAGGTATCGTCTTGATAAGTGACCTTAGCTCCCATTAGTTCCATGATGTCCACTAAACTGTCCACATCACTGATTGCAGGGACGCCATCTAAGGTCACAATATCATCAGCTAAAATAATAGCAGGAATCAGAGCTACTACACTGTTTTTTGCTCCTGAAACTGCCACTTCCCCCGATAAGGTTTTTCCACCATTAATAACAATTTTTCTCATACATCCAAAACTTTCTTATACTAGAATTCAACCTTTTTATTCTAACATAATTAGTTAGCTATTTCAAATATCTACACCTTACCTTTTAAATACCCCAGTTCTCAGCCCTACTTAAGATAAATCTTTCATCAAAAAAAGATAGAAATCTACATTTCCATCTTTTTTTCTGATAATTACAACTTAAGCTAACGTTTTCACTGCTTCTTGTAATGCTGAGACTTTGTCCAATTTCTCCCACGGTAAATCAATATCAGTTCGACCCATGTGACCATAAGCTGCTGTTTGTTTATAAATCGGACGTTTCAAGTCTAGCATTTGAATAATACCTGCTGGACGCAAATCAAAAATCTGACGAACAGCAGCTTCTAGAATTGCCTCTGAAACGCGTGAAGTACCAAAAGTATCTACACGAACAGATACCGGTTGCGCCACACCAATGGCATAAGCTAATTGTACTTCTGCTTTAGTGGCTAATTCTGCAGCAACAATGTTTTTAGCAATGTAGCGGGCTGCATAGGAAGCTGAGCGGTCAACTTTTGTCGCATCCTTACCTGAAAAGGCACCACCACCGTGACGTGAATAACCACCATAGGTATCTACGATGATTTTACGTCCCGTCAAACCTGAATCTCCCTGAGGACCACCGATGACGAATCGTCCAGTTGGATTAATGAAGAATTTTGTTGCTTCATCAAGGTAATGGGCTGGAATAACCGTTTTAATCACCTGTTCAATGACATCTTGACGGATCTGCTCGTTACTCACTTCAGGGTCGTGTTGGGTTGAGATAACCACAGTATCCACACGAACTGGTTTGTCATTTTCATCATACTCAACTGTAACCTGAGACTTAGCATCTGGACGCAAATAACTAATAACACCTGATTTACGCAACTCAGCTAATCGACGAACCAACTGATGAGACAATGAAATAGGCAATGGCATTAATTCTGGTGTTTCATTAACCGCAAAACCAAACATCAAGCCCTGGTCGCCAGCACCGATCAAGTTCAAATCATCTTTTTGTCCTTCACGCGCTTCTAAAGCTTCGTTGACCCCTTGGGCAATATCTGAAGATTGTTCTACTAAGGATGGATGGACGCCAACAGATTCAGCTGAAAAGCCATATTCTGCTTCGGTGTAGCCAATCTCAGCGATGGTATCACGAACCACACGATTAATATCCACATAAGCAGATGTTGAAATTTCACCAAAAACATGGACTGATCCTGTATAAACACAAGTCTCAGCTGCCACATGGGCATCAGGATCTTCTGCTAAAATAGCATCTAAAATGGCATCTGAAATTTGGTCTGCTATCTTATCTGGATGTCCTTCAGATACTGATTCAGACGTGAAAAGTTTACGTTCTGACATAAAAATGTCCCCCTTTTAATAAAGAAATCAATTCACAATATGTGAGTTAAAAAGTTACAAAGAACCACCAACTACTATTTCGGATACTAATCTTAAACACAGCAATTTAATGATTTGCTTTAGTTGATGCCTTTTCGGGACTCATTAACCTATCTATTATAACATTTTTTAAGTTTATTTCTAGCAATTCTTCATATTTAAGTCTCAAAAAGACCCTCAATAACAATTGAGGGTCTTAGTCAGTAAGAAGCCTATGTGCACTTAATCCTTACATTAATGAGCGTGATGGTGGTCACGATTGTGGTCATGCTCATCATCGTGTTCATGTTCATGTTCATGGTCATAGTCATGGTCGTCATGCGCTTGTGCTTCTTCTGCTACTTGATGCTTTGTTTTCTCTGCTATTTCAGCTTTTTCTTGATCCGTACCATTTCCAACAATAGAACCTTCATTAACTAAAACAAAATTGTCTGCGATTGCCACTGGAATCTTATTCTCATTTAACTCAAGATCTTTTAGTGGAATCTGATTATGACTAACATCAAGACTAGTCACACTTGTGTTTTTCTCAGACAGATTAAGATTAGTCAATTGGTTTTTAGACAGACTAAGATTTTCTAAAGCTGTCAATTGATTGATTCCTTCCAAGTTTGAAACTTGGTTACCACTTAAGTCTAATGAGCGTAAGGTCGTTTGCTTATTCGCTAAGGCAAGAGACTTGATTTGATTTTCTTTAGCTTCAAGTCGATCAATGCCCTGAGAGGCTTCAATACCAGATAGACTTACTAGTTTTGATTGGTTAATATTTAAAGTTTGAAGACTTGGATTATTAGCTAAGAAGTCTAAGCTAGTCACATTCGTTTCGTTTAACATCAAAGTTTCTAGATTAGGAGCTTTCAAGCTAGACATGTCTACTGTTTTGTTTTTAGAAAGATCAATAACTTTCAGACTTTCTTTGTTTGACACAGGAGTAAGATCTGTCACCATGTTATTATCGAGATGCAATTCTTCAATCTGCGCTAGTTTCTCTAAAGGTTTAAGGTCTGAAATCTTATTATTACTCAAAACTAAGAATTTAAGGTTTGGTAATTCACCTAAGACAGTAATATCTTCCACTTCATTGTCAGCCGCTGCTACAAGCGTTAACTGTTTGTATTTGCTTAAGAAGCTAAGATCTTTCAAATTATTTTGATAAATATCTAGTCCCTCAAGTAGAGGCATTTTTTCTAAGAATGAGTAATCCCTAATCCCTGTCTGAGTCATCCAAAGTTGTTTTAGATTTTTAAATTGGAAAACAGGAGTGATATCATCAATTGGAGTAAAACCGATTCCTAAAACTTCTAAGTTTGGCATTAAGTTCAATCCAAAACGTTTTAATGGGTTTTGACGTTGACCAATATTTAACTTGGTCACTGTTTTCAACCACTCACGCATCTTAGCTTCATCTCTTTCTTTAGATGGGAAAGGTGTTTCAGCATCAGCATGTAAGATATCCATAATCACTTCATCATCAAAACCAATACGTTTCAATGTAGCCATCCCAATTCGATCTTGAGCATGAGAATGAGCATGAGGATCAAAAGGTTTATCTAACGAAATTTCATCCAAGGCAGTTGAGTGGGAGTGATCACCATGTGGGTAAATCAAGACAATAACTTCTTCACTTTCTTCCACTTGGATGCTATCCACTGAAATACCAACTGATTTCGCTAAATGAGCTTTCTTCAATTCAATTTCTTTGCTTAACTCAGCAGAACGCTCTTTCTTAGCAGGAGCTTCTTGTTTTTCTTCAATTAAGTGAGCCTATTTGCTATGACGAATACTATCATAAGTCACCACATGGGTATGACCATCATGATTAACCAACAAGCCTTGAGCTGTGCGACCAATAATACCTGTTCCATCAAATAAAAAGCCATCACTTGTTGCAAAATGAACACCTGAATAACGCTGATTTGGATTAGAAATCGTCACTAATTGTGCTTGTGGTTTGTAGTTCACAGCTCCACCAAGTGAACTCTTCAAGATATAATGGAAATGATCGCCATGGCGAACCGTATAACCTAAAGCGTCTTCAGCCACAATGTCTGCCGGATTAAAGATATAATGATGGTGAGGATCATTAGCCCCTGGTACTGATGTTTGAGATGAAGCAGCTACCATTTGAGGTTTACTCATATTGGCACCTTTTAGAATCAAGTAGTCAAACTGACTCCCTTTAAGGTCTGCATAAAAGATAAAATGAGAATGACCATCGTGTTCAACGACAATACCATTGTCAGTTTTAGATAAAATTTTAGAATCTTTTGTTAAAATGAACCCATCATCTGTTGGAAAATCAACCCCAGCCACGCCCTTACGGTCTTTTTTAGTTGCGACCATTTTTTTAGAGCTTTGTTTTTTCTTACTAGCTTCTTTTTTAGTAACTTGCTTAGTCTTTGGTTGACTAGTTGCATTATTTTTATCAGTTTGACAAGCTGACAAGGTTAATTGGCAAGTCAAAACCAGACCTGCTAATAAGATTAGTTTTTTACTTTTCATTAATTCCTCCATAAGTTAACCAGTTAATTACAAAGTTAACTAGTTAACTTATGGAGGAAGCATTTTCTTATTGCAATCTTTTTTTCACCTCATATCACTTATTTAAATTAGATTAATCTGAATTTAGCATTTTTATTTAGACTTGAAATCTAGAAAGTTTGTACTATACTAGAGGTATGAAAACTTCCGAAAAAATCTATCTCTTATTAGCTGAAGCAACTGATTATGTCAGCGGTGAATACTTAGCAGAACAATTAGCTATTTCACGTACATCTGTTTGGAAATCCATAAAAAGTTTAGAAAACCAGGGCATTGAAATTCAATCTTTAAAGCATAAAGATTATCGCATTACAAAAGGTGATTTACTACTCCCAGATAAGATTAGCCAAGACTTACAACTTCCTGTCTCTTACCACGAAAAAAGCCAGTCTACTCAGATTGATGCTAAAAAAGGAATTGAAAGCAAACAACCGAGTCCTCATCTTTATCTAGCACCTACACAATTAGGTGCTAAAGGACGTCTCAATAGAGAATTCTTTACTTCTCAACATGGCGGTATCTACATGTCCTTGCATTTAAGCCCAAATATCCCCTATGCCCAAATGCCTTCTTATACTATGATGGTCGCTTCAAGTATCGTCAAAGCTATCTCACGTTTAACGGGTATTGATGCTCAAATCAAATGGGTCAATGATATTTATATCGGACAAAAAAAACTAGCTGGAATTTTGACAGAAGCTATTACATCCGTTGAAACAGGTCTCATCACGGATGTGATTATTGGTGTTGGTCTAAACTTTTTAGTCACTGACTTTCCAGAGAGCCTTAAAGATCGTGCTACTTCACTCTTTACACATGACGCAAGCATCTCGCGAAATGACCTGATTAGCGACATTTGGAACTTATTTTTCACTATTCCAGTTGAAGATCATTTAAAAATATATAAAGAAAAATCACTTGTTCTAAACAAACAAGTGAGCTTCCAAGAAAATAATATTATCAAAATCGCAAAGGCGATTGATTTAACCAATGAGGGACATCTCATCATCCAATTCCCAGATGGTCACAAACAGACACTTAGGAGTGGTGAAATTAGTCTTTCTTCTTGGGAGAATTAACGGTATTCATAAGACTATTAGTAAATTTATTAATAGCATGCGCTTTTCGAAGGTCCCGCAATAAAAGGAACCCCCAAAAAGCAGCGAATAAGTAGTCGCCCGATAAAAGCAAGTCATTAAAAAAGTAGGCTTCAAATGCACAAATGAAAGCCATAAAAATAAATTGTCGAATTGTCATGGTACTATTATAACAATAATTGAAAAATTTCTCTAAGAATTTTCTTCAGATAAAAGAAGGAGAGTTTGACTCTCCTTCTTTTTCTTATCCATTCTTGTTAAACCCTTAGAATTTGTCAAGTAAATCAAGTATGCGTTAATTACTTTTAGTCATCTAAACGAACCATTTTCTCTGCTAAAAAATCGAACCCTTCTGGAATATCCAATTGTTCTTCTTCAACTTCTGGTTCAGCAGTCACTTTAGTGGTTTTCATTTGCAAGGCGAATTCTGAGCGGATATGATGAAAATCAGCCTTTGGCACAGCCAAAATATTTGGTGAAAAACCAGCTGCCTTACTCATTATATTACCAAACATGTCATTCAAATCATGACGATTCATGGCCTGCTCGGCATTAAAAGCTGCCTCAAAAGCTAGAATGGCATTTTCACTATTAGCCAAAACTGGTTCTGATCCTAACAAAAGGGCACGATCTTGTGCTGAAATGCTATCTAAAATTTCATTCCATGCCTTCTTAAGGGCATCAAGATACTGACGCGATTGCTGACTATCTTGTACCGTTTCTTCCATAATTTGTAGAATTTTGCTACGGTCTACCTTAAAAGTATGAGCTTTCGTTTTTAATGGACTAGAGGCTTTGTTAACAACAGCTATCTTTGGTTGCTGACCTAACTGACGAAGCTGGTCTTTGACTTGTTTAAGCTCTTCTTGTAGTTGAGTTATGACTTCAGCCACATGTGTAGGTAAGGTATCTTCTTCAAGTACCTTTCTTTCTTGGGCTAGCTGCACCGTCATCATCTCAGCATATATCCGAGGATGTGTCCCTTTTTTGATTTCATCTAAATGACTGGTAACCACTGAAATCATATGAAAGATCATCTCCAAAGAGAGACTTAAATTGGCATCAAAGACAGCCGACTGTCTATTATTCTCGCCACCTGATTTGACAATCAACAAATCTCTAAGGTAGGTAAGTAAATCGGTCGCAAAACGACTCATACTCTTGCCACTATCATAAATCGTCTCGAGATCATTTAAAGCCCCGCTAGTATCCTCTTGGAGAAGATGTTGGACATAATCATCCAGTGCAGCCATAGAAATTGATCCTGTAATCTCTTCAGCCACAGATAAGCTAACCTGATTCTCAGAAGAGAGGCTAAGGGCCTGATCTAAGATAGAAAACGCATCTCGCATTCCCCCTTCTGCCCGTCTAGCAATTAAGTTAAGAGCATCTAATTGATAAGAAATGACCTCTTTATCTAAAATTGTCGCTAAATGTTGTCGAATATCTGCCTGTTTAATCGCTTTAAACTCGAACCGTTGCACCCTTGACAAAATGGTAGCAGGGATTTTATGCAATTCCGTTGTGGCCAAAATAAAAACAACATTTTCCGTAGGCTCTTCTAGTGTTTTCAAAAGGGCATTGAAAGCGCCTGTTGAGAGCATATGAACCTCATCAATAATATAGACCTTGTAAGTGGCTCGACTTGGAGCATAAGTAGACTTATCACGAATCTCTCGGATTTCATCAACCCCATTATTTGAAGCGGCATCAATTTCAATCACGTCTTCAAGACTACCATTAGTGATGTCACGACAAATATCACACTGGTTACAAGGTTCTCCATTAACTTGATGAGGACAGTTCATGGCCTTGGCAAAAATTTTAGCCGCACTGGTTTTACCGGTTCCCCGAGGACCTGAAAAGAGATAAGCGTGACTAATTTTTCCTGACTCAACAGCCTGCTTCAGGGTTGTCGAAATAAGTGACTGGCCTACCATTTCATCAAAGGTCTGGCTACGGTATTTCCGATAAAGGGCTTGGTACATTAAGCTTCTACTCCAAACATGTCAAAATTAAAGGTTGTTTTTTCTAGTAAAAGAGCCACAAATTGCTCTAAGTAATCACGATCAATCTCATCATAATCAGCCACTAACTCAGAGTCTAAGTCCAAGACGCCGACTAACCGGTTATGCTTGATCATAGGAACGACAATTTCACTTCTTGCTGCTGAATCACAGGAAATATAGTTGGGATAGGTCATGACATTATCCACAATGACCGTTTTACCTGACTGGGCTGCTTCGCCACAAACCCCTTTGCCTAAGCTAATATGAACACAGGAAACCCCACCTTGAAAGGGGCCTAAAATCAGTTCCTTACCATCAAATAGGTAAAAACCTGTAAAAACAGAATGAGGTAAGGTGGTCATTAAAAGAGCACTGGCATTTGAAAGATTGGCTAGCGCGTTACTTTCTCTAGCAAAAAGCCCTTGAGCTTGCGCTAACATGAGTTGGTATTGTTCAATTTTTGTTGTCTTATTCATACCTTTTATTATAACATATCTAGCAAACTTCCTTTGTATTTTTAACAGGATAATTCAAGCACAAAAAATGCCTCATAACCAGGAGAACATTTCTGACCTTGTCAACTGATAAAAATAATAAGAAAAGGCAATAAGAATCACGATTCCAAGCCACCAGGCTATCTGAAAGTACCATTTTTTAGTCTTATGATGAAAGAGTTTGCCAGCTAATAAAGCTCCCAATCCCCCCATAAAAAGAGTCATGATTAAAAGATGCTTTTCAGCAATCCGCCAATCTCCTTTTATGGCTTTTCTTTTATCCATCCCATAGATCGCAAAAACGACAAGATTCCAAATCAGTAAGACTAAAATTAGGCTTAATGACATTAATAGACACCTCTACTTGACACTTTTAAACTTCTCCAAGGATACTAGCAATCTTAGTATTAATCAAATCAATAGCCACAATATTGCTCACTCCTTCTGGAATGACAATATCTGCATAACGCTTACTTGGTTCTATAAACTGATGATACATAGGTTTCACGACAGTCGTATACTGTTCAATAATACTTTCTAAACTTCTGCCACGTTCCATCATGTCTCGTTTAATACGTCGAATGATGCGAATATCATCATCTGTATCCACAAAGAGCTTGATATCCATCAATTGGCGAAGGCGTTCGTCTTCAAGGACAAGAATCCCTTCAACAATAATAACATCCTGAGGATCTTGACGAAAAGTCTTGTAACTACGTGTGTGTTCCTTATAATCATAAATAGGAATATCAACAGGGCGACCTTCCAATAATTCTTTTAACTGTTGAATCATGAAGTCTGTATCAAAGGCTAGAGGATGATCGTAGTTAGTTTTAACCCTCTCTTCAAAACTCATGTGTGACTGATCTTTGTAATAAGAATCATGTTGAATCATTGCGATTCTGGCATTTGGAAAACTATCCAAAATAGCACACGAAACACTAGTTTTGCCCCCTCCAGAACCACCAGTAACACCAATAATAATAGGTTTTTTAGGCATTAGAAACTCCAAATCTAAAAAGTCTTTCCACCTATTTTACCAAAAAGAGTACTATAATGCTATAATGAATTATAGAACATAAATAAAGGATAGATCATGATAAGTAATTTTCCAAGCCAATGGCAAGATAAACTCAAAGAAGCTGGTTTTACCAGCCTCACCCCAATTCAAGAAAAAGCCTTCTCTGCCATCAAAGAAGGGCAAAATATCCTTGGCATTAGCCCAACTGGAACAGGCAAGACACTAGCCTATTTGTTCCCAACTCTGCTTAGCTTAAAACCAAAAAAAGCACAGCAACTGCTTATCTTAGCACCCAACACAGAATTAGCTGGTCAAATTTTTGAAGTAACTAAAGAGTGGGCTGAGCCGCTGTCCTTGACAGCACAACTCTTTATTTCAGGAACTAGTCAAAAACGTCAATTAGAACGCCTCAAAAAAGGACCAGAAATTCTGATTGGAACACCTGGACGTATTTTAGAACTGATTAAACTCAAAAAAATTAAAATGATGTCTGTTAACACCATTGTTTTAGATGAGTATGATGAATTGCTGAGCGATTCTCAATTTCATTTTGTTCAAAAAATCACCCACCACGTTCCACGTGAGCATCAAATGATTTACATGAGTGCTACAAATAAAGTCAAACAAGAAGAGCTTGTCGAAGGAACTCTTTTGATTGATTTATCGGATCAAGAAAGCTCCCAGGTCAAGCATTACTATATTAAAGTTGATAAAAGGGAACGCACCGAACTCTTACGCAAGTTCTCTAATATCCCTAACTTTAGAGCTTTGGTCTTTTTTAACAGTCTCTCTGATTTGGGTGCTACAGAAGAACGCCTACAATACAATGGCGCTACAGCTGTTTCCTTAGCCAGCGACATTAATGTTAAATTCCGAAAGACCATACTTGAAAAATTCAAAAACCATGAGCTATCTTTGCTACTAGGTACTGATTTGGTGGCGCGAGGCATCGACATTGATCTGCTAGAATATGTTATCAATACTGAAGTTGCTAGAGATAGAGAAAATTATACCCACCGTGCTGGACGAACAGGACGAATGGGAAAACCAGGAACTGTTATCACTTTCGTTGATCATCCAGAAGATATCAAAAAATTGAAGAAGTTTGCTACTGTTTCTGAGCTGCGCTTAAAAAACCAAGAACTGATTGAGGTCAAGTCACCATCGCGTTAAACCAATTGGATAAAAAAGAACTTCAAGATATTTGCTTGAAGTTCTTTTTTAGGATTAACCAACTTATGACCGAAAAAGTTCCTCTACAGTTACACAGGTGTAGCCTTGAGCTTTTAAATAATTCAAAAGAGTCGGCAAAGCATTGACACTGGTTTGATGGATATCATGCATCAAGACAACTCCCCCAGGATGTAACTGTTTTTTTACGTTTGCCATGATGCCCTCAGTATTATGATTTTCCCAATCTCTAGTATCTACTGTCCAAAGCATCTGAATTAGACCCGATGAAGCACGAACACTATCATTAGTAGCTCCATAAGGCGGCCTGAGGTATTTGGGTTGTTTGCCACAGGCATTTAAAATAGCTTGATTTGTTCGGTTGACCTGCGATTGAACCTCCTCAGGTCTTAACTTAGTCAAAACAGGATGATCCCAGGAGTGGTTTTCAATTTCATGGCCAGCCTCACTAATTTGCTTGACCAAATCTTCATTTCCTGCAATTTTAGAGCCCATCATAAAGAAGGTAGCTTTAGCTTGATACTTAGCTAAAAGGTCAAGAACTTGCGGAGTTGTTTTAGGATCAGGACCATCGTCAAAGGTTAAAGCAACTAATTTTTGATTTTGCTTAGCTTCTTCTGCTGCTTTCTTTTTAGCTAAATAGTCATCATAAGCGACTTTGTCTGCTGTCTCTAAATAATCAGGATTAACAACATCGAAAAACTCTGTTATTGGAAAACTAAGCTTTTCTCCGATAAGCAAGTTACCATTTTCTAACCGAAAGCCATCTGTTAAGATACCATTTTTCTCTATCAAATGCCCGTCTAAAGCAAGGAATGAATCTGAATCTTGTTTTGAAACCTGCTCTTGTAGTTGCTCAAGATGACCAGAAAGTAAATCTCTTAGGGTAAAAGGGGTCAAATCATTCTTAACATGATAAGTAGAAATGACCTCTTCTGACACTTTTTTCATATCAAAAAGCTGGGGCTCATATACCCTTTTTTGAATATCTAATCGTTTAACACCCTTGAATGAGCTCTGATTAAGCTTAGGAGTAATGACATAAAGTCTTGCTTTTGCTTCTTTCTTTTGATAAAGAGACATTGGTAAATTTGATACAAAAAACTCATCAGCATTTTTTATGGACGACAAATAATAATAGTCTACCTTTCCCTTTTTTAAGTTTTTAACCGCCTTGATCGGAAGGGCTAGCTCTGACTCTTTTTTGATTTGAACAATGACCTCTTTTGTAGTGTTTTTCAAGCGCCACTGCCTAAAATAAAGAAAACCTACCACTAACACGACTAAACTTAATGCTATCAGTAATATATAATTAATCTTTTTCAAGTTTTTCCTCCACTTGTATCATCATTATAACACAAAAAATGGTGAGAAAAAACAAAAAAAGTTAGGTTTCCCTAACTTTTTTTAAATTTATTTAATGTCAAACACAACAGATTTAAGATTTGTCATAGCCTCGATAGAGTATTTAACACCTTGAACACCTGCACCAGATTTTTTAGCTCCTAAGAATGGGAAATTATCTGTCCCACGTTGTGTTTTGTTGTTAAGGTGAACTGTACCCACTTCTAATTGTTCTGCGATAGCAAAAGCTTGTGGGAAATTATTCGTAAAGATAGAAGCTTGTAAGCCGTATTCAGAAGCATTTGAAATCTCAATAGCTTCTTCAACAGAAGAAACGCGAATCAAAGGTAAAACAGGACCAAATGGTTCTTCCCAAGCCAAGCGCATATCAGTTGTAACACGGTCAAACAAAACAGGTGAAATCAAATTATTGTCACGCTTGCATTCTGTTAAGGCAAGAGCACCTTTTGCTTTAGCATCATCAATTAATCCTTCAACAAAATCTGCTGCTTTGGTGTCAATAAGTGGTGTGATGTCTGCATCTTCTTCAGGTATCCCCACACTCAATTGTTCCACCAAAATTTTTATTTCGCTTGCCAGTTGATCAGCAACAGAATCCATAACAAGAATACGTTTAACAGCTGTACAACGTTGTCCAGAGTAGCCAAAGGCACCTGAGACGATATTTTTAGCTGCCAAAACTAAATCAGCATCTTCTAAGACAATTGCAGAGTCTTTACCTCCAAGCTCAAGCATAATTGGACGCATACCTGCTAATTTGCCAATTCCTTCACCAATAGCAGTCGAACCTGTAAAGTTAATAAAATTAACCGCTTCATGCTCAACAATATAGTCACCAATAACAGAACCACGACCTGTAATAGTATTGAAAACACCAGCTGGAATACCTGCTTCAGCAAAAGCCTCAGCTAATAACAAACCTGAAATGGATCCTTGTGTTGGTGGTTTAAGGGCAACAACATTCCCAGCGATTAAAGCGGGCGCAATTTTAGATCCTGCAAGGTTTACTGGGTAGTTAAAGGGTGAAATAGCAAGAACTAAACCAACAGGTTCACGACGAACAATAGCAATTTTTTTCTTGCTAGCAGCTTCAAAACTACCACCTTCAAGAACTTCACCTTGCATGCGGAGCCCTTCTTCAGCAGCGTAATTAATGATTTCAGCTGTACGAACAACTTCACTGACAGCAGCTTTAAAACCTTTTGCCACTTCTTTAGAAAGGATAGCACCAATCTTTTCAGCGTCACGTACTAAAATGTCAGCAGCTTTATGCAGGTAAGCTGCACGCTCTACATAAGAAAGCGCTCTCCATTTTGGCAATGCTTGTTTAGCAGATGCATATACATAATCCACTTCTTCTTGTGACATTGCCGGAACGCTACCTAATGCTTTACCAGTGGCTGGTTCGTAGATTGTGATATTATTATCAGAAAGTTTCCATTCACCATTCACTAAGTTTTTGTATTCTTTTGTCAAAATCTGTCTCCTTTTACGATAGTAATATTATTCTATCACTTTTCCAATATAATTCAAGATTTGGCTACGCTAACTATCTGAAAATTCTGATAACTATTTGATAACTCAAATGATTTTACATCAAAAGTAATGATATTTTTAACTAGCAAAAAGAGTTGGTTAAAACCAACTCTTTAAAACATTAAGCTTCAACAAGATATTCTTTAGCAAGTTCAAGAACTTCTTCTGCAGTTGAACATTCTGTAAGAGCACGGTTAGCATACTCTTCCATTTTTGCTGAATCTAATTTCTTCATTAAACTACGCGTACGAAGCACTGAAGTTGCTGACATTGAAAATTCATCAAGGCCCATACCTACTAATAATGGTACAGCTTGTTGATCACCAGCCATCTCTCCACACATACCTGCCCATTTACCTTCAGCGTGAGCTGCTTTGATAACGTTGTTAATCAAACGTAGAATTGATGGGTTATATGGTTGGTAAAGGTAAGACACTTGCTCATTCATACGGTCAGCAGCCATTGTGTATTGAATCAAATCGTTAGTACCGATTGAGAAGAAGTCAACTTCTTTTGCAAATTGGTCTGCAAGCATAGCTGCTGCTGGGATTTCAATCATGATACCCACTTGGATATCTTCTGCAACAGCGACACCTTCTGCTAATAAGTTAGCTTTTTCTTCGTCAAAGACAGCCTTCGCTGCACGGAATTCTTTGAGAAGGGCAACCATAGGGAACATGATACGCAATTGTCCATGTACTGACGCACGTAACAGAGCACGCATTTGAGTACGGAACATAGTATCCCCTGTCTCAGAGATTGAGATACGAAGTGCACGGAAACCTAAGAATGGGTTCATTTCTTTTGGAAGATCGAAATAAGGAAGTTCCTTATCGCCACCGATATCCATAGTACGAACAACCACTGGTTTACCATTCATTCCCTCAAGAACAGCTTTGTAAGCTTCATATTGCTCATCTTCAGTTGGGAAGTCTTGAGAATCCATGTAAAGGAACTCAGTACGGTAAAGTCCAACAGCTTCCGCACCATTATCATTGACACCCTCAACATCTTTAGGTGTCCCAATATTTGCTGCTAACTCAAAATGTTTACCGTCTGCAGTTTCTGTATGAGCATCTTTAAGTAAAGCCCACTCTGCTTTTTGCTTAGCATAGGCAGCACCTGCTTCTTTAAAAGCTAAGATTTGATCTTCACTTGGATCAATAATGACTTCTCCAGTGATACCATTAACAGCAATAAGATCACCGTCTTTAACACGTTTGGTAATGTCATTTGTTCCTAGAACAGCTGCAATTTCAAGGGTACGAGCCATAATAGCTGAATGACTTGTACGTCCACCAATATTTGTGACAAATGCTTTAACAAATTGCTTGTTTAACTGAGCAGTGTCAGAAGGTGTCAAGTCATGCGCAATTACGATTGATTCTTCATTAATGGTAGCAGGATTTGGTAGTTTAACCCCTAAAAGGTGTGCTAAGACACGTTTAGCAACATCTCGGATGTCAGCTGCACGTTCTTGCATGTAAGGATTATCTTCCATACCTTCAAAGATAGTGATGAACATATCTGTCACTTCTTTTAAGCCAGTTTCTGCGTTAGTTTGTTTAGCACGAATCGTTTCTTTGATTTGGCTAATCATTTCTGGATCAGAAAGAACCATCAAATGGGCATCAAAAACTGCTGCTGCTTCTTCGCCTAAGCTTTCTACTGCTTTTTCACGGATAACAGAAAGCTCGTCTTGTGAAGCTTGGAGTGCAACATCAAGGCGAGCTTCTTCTGCATTTGTATCATCGACTGTAATAGTCTCAAATGACAAATCCGGCTGAACTAGCAGATATGCTTCGGCAACAGCAACTCCGTCAGAGGCTGCGATTCCTTTAAGCATTTCTGTCATAGTCTTATGCCAATCCTTCTTTAGTCATAGTTTCTTCGATAGCTGCGATAGCATCTTCAGCATCTGCGCCTTCAGCTGAGATAGTCACATCAGCACCTTGACCAACACCAAGACTCATCACACCCATGATTGATTTAAGGTTTACTGCTTTACCTTTGTAGTCAAGAGTGATATCTGAAGCAAATTTACTAGCTGTTTGAACAAGCAAAGTCGCTGGGCGTGCATGAATACCTGTTTCTGCAACAATGTGAAAGTCTTTTGAAGCCATAGTATAGTTCTCCTTTGTAAGTTGTGTATATTTGGGTCATCAGCTGATAACCCTTACAGTAACCGATTATAGCATAATGCTATTTTATTTTCAAGATTAAATGTGTTTGGGCGAAAAAAACTTGAAATACTTTCCTATATTTTTCATTTTATTCCCAAGCTCTTTTTCTTCTTTGTTTGAATTCTTAAAACACCCTTTAAAACAAAAATAATGCTTCTAAAAAAATCTGTTCCTTGAAGATGTAAGAAAACCTCATGAAAGCTTGCTGCGACACTATATTTAGTAACAGTTCGATAAAGAAGCACAAGATATTGTGTTTTTAGATAGCCCAATAGCTTGCTTTTTAAAGTTAATTTTTATATGCTATTAGAAGAACTTCCAGTCATCCACTGGAACGAAACTTTCAAGAAGAGGGAAACTGAAATGATTACTGTCTATTCCAAAAATAACTGCATGCAATGCAAAATGACCAAGAAGTTCCTTGAGCAACATGGAGCTGATTTCCAAGAGATTAACATTGATGAACAAGTAGATAAAATTGACTATGTTAAAAGCCTTGGTTTTACCTCCGCTCCAATTATTGAAGCTGATAACATGGTCTTCTCTGGTTTCCAACCAGCCAAATTAAAAGAAATTATTTAATTAGATAAGGATTATTATGAGTCTAAAAGATCTTGGCGATATCTCTTATTTTCGCTTAAACAACGAAATTAACCGTCCTATAAACGGTCATATTCCTCTCCACAAAGATAGAGAGGCTTTGGAAGCTTTTTTCAAGGAAAATGTTATTCCAAATACTACGACATTCCCTTCTATTAATGAGAAGGTTACCTATTTACTTGAAAATGATTACATTGAAGCGGCCTTTATCCAAAAATATACTCCTCAATTTATAGCAGACTTAGCGGCTATTATCGAGAATGAACAGTTTGAGTTTAAGTCATTCATGGCTGCCTATAAATTTTACCAACAGTATGCCCTAAAAACCAACGATGGGAATTACTATTTAGAGAGTTTGGCTGATCGTGTCATGTTTAATGCGCTTTATTTCGCGGATGGCAATGAAGAATTGGCGAAAGATTTAGCCATTGAAATGATTAACCAACGTTACCAACCAGCTACTCCTTCATTTTTGAATGCCGGTCGTAGTCGTCGTGGTGAATTAGTTTCTTGTTTCCTTATTCAAGTTACTGACGATATGAACTCAATTGGTCGATCAATTAACTCAGCCCTCCAATTATCAAGAATTGGTGGTGGTGTTGGGATTACTCTTTCTAACCTACGTGAAGCGGGTGCACCTATTAAAGGGTATGCTGGAACAGCTTCAGGTGTTGTTCCTGTTATGAAATTGTTCGAAGATAGTTTCTCTTATTCTAACCAACTTGGTCAACGTCAAGGTGCAGGTGTTGTCTATCTAGATGTTTTCCATCCAGACATCATTGCCTTTTTATCTACCAAAAAAGAAAATGCTGATGAAAAAGTACGTGTTAAAACCTTATCACTTGGGATTACAGTACCAGATAAGTTTTATGAATTAGCTCGTAATAACGAAGACATGTACCTCTTTAGCCCTTATAGTGTGGAAAAAGAATACGGTATCCCATTCAACTACATTAATATTACCGAGATGTACGATGAATTAGTGGCTAATCCAAAGATTAACAAATCCAAAATTAAAGCACGTGATTTGGAAACTGAAATTTCTAAACTGCAGCAAGAATCAGGCTATCCTTATATCATTAATATCGATACTGCCAATAAAGCCAATCCTGTTGATGGGAAAATCATCATGAGTAATCTTTGTTCTGAGATTTTACAGGTTCAAACACCTAGTCTGATTAATGATGCACAAGAGTTTGTTCAAATGGGAACAGACATTTCATGTAACCTTGGCTCAACGAACGTCCTTAATATGATGACCTCTCCAGACTTCGGTCGCTCTATCAAAGCCATGACACGTGCTCTGACCTTTGTTACAGACTCTTCTAGTATTGAAGCTGTGCCAACCATTAAAAATGGTAATAGTCAAGCTCATACCTTTGGTCTAGGAGCTATGGGACTACACTCTTACTTAGCTCAGCACCATATTGAATACGGTAGCCCTGAATCTATTGAATTTACCGATATCTACTTCATGCTAATGAATTACTGGACATTAGTGGAGTCTAATCAGATTGCTCGTGAACGAAAAACAAGCTTTGTTGGCTTTGAGAAATCAAAGTATGCTGATGGTAGCTACTTTGATAAATATGTGACTGGTCAATTTGTTCCTCATTCTGACTTAGTTAAAGATCTCTTCAAGGATCATTTTATTCCTCAGGCATCAGACTGGGAGGCTTTACGTCAGGCTGTTCAAAAAGATGGTCTCTATCATCAAAACCGTCTAGCTGTCGCTCCTAATGGGTCAATTTCTTATATTAATGACTGCTCTGCTTCTATTCACCCAATTACACAAAGAATTGAAGAACGTCAAGAGAAGAAAATTGGTAAAATCTACTATCCTGCAAATGGTCTGTCAACGGATACCATTCCTTACTATACATCTGCTTATGATATGGATATGCGTAAAGTTATTGATGTTTATGCAGCTGCAACACAACACGTTGACCAAGGTTTATCACTAACACTCTTCTTACGTAGTGAGTTACCTATGGAACTTTATGAATGGAAAACTGAAAGTAAACAAACAACACGTGACCTTTCAATTCTTCGTAATTACGCCTTTAACAAAGGGATCAAATCCATTTACTATATTCGTACCTTTACGGACGATGGTGAAGAAGTCGGCGCAAACCAATGTGAAAGCTGTGTAATTTAATTGGTTAAGAAGTAAGGATGCTAAAGCATCTATTACTTCTAGGGCAGTCGCTTTAGGCGATCTGCCTAGACCACTTACTAACTTCGTAACATTTTTACTACGATTGAGACTATGCCCCATTAAAGCTCGACTAAACGCTATTTCGGATAGCTTAGCTAGCTTGAACAGTCTAGACTTACTCCTAGGAAATTTAATCACGTTGTTCAACGTGACACCCAAAAAGACCGGAAAAATTCTATTTCCGGTCTCTCTAGGTGTTACTTTATATTTTAGAATTCTTATAGACTACTTTTATTTTTAAATATAAACAATAGGTTTTATAAAACCAAAAAAGGGTTAAAAACCAAAAAACAAAGCTAATAGCGACTAGCTCTAAAATTGATTTTGCTTCTTGTCTATTAAAAATAATTAGATTAATCGATTCTATTGATACAACTAGTAAAAAAATAGCAAAAGCCACCCATAAAGCCACTATACTATAACTAATCCACCGCCACCAACTTTTAGAAGCTTTCTTAGACTCAGAAAGCTCTAAAAGTTCTTCGGAGTCCGTGAAAATAGCAGTTAGTAGTACTTCAAGAATCAAATCTATCTTGTTACCCCCCATTATCATCATTATATCATAAAACCTACTGCCTACTGGAGAAAACTATGACTACATATTACTCAGCCATTAACTGGAACGAAATTGAAGATGTGATTGACAAGTCAACTTGGGAAAAGTTGACCGAGCAATTTTGGCTTGACACACGTATTCCTTTATCCAATGACTTAGACGATTGGCGCAAACTTTCTGCCACCGAAAAAGACCTTGTCGGCAAGGTTTTTGGTGGTTTGACATTACTTGATACCATGCAGTCTGAGTCTGGAGTTGAGGCCATACGTCAAGATGTCCGTACTCCGCATGAGGAAGCTGTTCTCAATAACATTCAATTCATGGAATCTGTCCACGCTAAATCATATTCATCCATTTTTTCGACACTGAACACCAAAAAAGAAATTGAAGAGATTTTTGAGTGGACCAACAACAACGAATTCTTACAAGAAAAAGCTCGTATCATCAACGATATCTATGAAAATGGCGATGCCTTACAAAAGAAAGTTACTTCAACATATCTAGAAACATTCCTTTTTTACTCAGGCTTCTTTACACCTCTGTATTACCTAGGAAATAATAAACTAGCTAATGTGGCTGAAATTATCAAATTAATCATCCGTGATGAATCTGTTCACGGAACCTACATTGGTTACAAATTCCAAATCGGATTTAATGAATTATCTGAAAATGAACAAATGGAAATGCGTGATTGGATGTATGATCTTCTTTATCAATTGTACGAAAATGAAGAGAAATATACCCAAAACCTCTATGATGGGGTTGGGTGGACTGAGGAAGTGATGACCTTCTTACGTTACAACGCAAATAAAGCCTTGATGAACTTAGGCCAAGATCCTCTATTTCCAGATACCGCAAATGATGTCAACCCAATTGTCATGAATGGTATCTCAACAGGAACATCCAACCATGACTTTTTCTCACAGGTAGGTAACGGATACCTTCTCGGTTCTGTGGAAGCGATGACTGATTCTGATTATGATTTCGGAATAGAAGGGTGAGAAAAACCTAAAATGGTCGGAAATACCTATCTACTAGCATTCCTTTAGGTCATTTCTAATAAGAATTGTCATTACGACTTATCATTTCTTTGTGCTTTTAAAATAATCTTTTTGACACTCTTTCAAAATAGACTAAACGCGTCTGTCTTGAAAAGTGTCTTTTTAGTTTCTTTGCTTCTCTTTTGATATAATAGAGCTTACGATAGAAGCTCTAAAACGATGGTTTACCTTATCCATTTTATTAATATTAACAGGTTTAACGGCAGGTATTGTAGCCTACGTCTTAACAGAAATCATCCATGTGATTCAAATGATGAGTTTTGGCTACCGTCAAGGATCCTTTAGTACCATAATTGCTAGTATTTCTCCTCAACGGCGCGTGTACTCACTCTTAGCTGCGGGTTTAGTTGCTGAGATGGGATGGCACCTTCTGGCGAAATATGCCAAACCAACACAATCCATCCAAGAAAAACTGGCCTTTAAAAGGGATTTTTGTCCATGGTCACAATTTTGGCACGGTTGGTTACAATTAATCACTGTTTCTATGGGAGCCCCCGTGGGGCGTGAGGGGGCTGCTCGTGAGGTATCGCTCGCCATAACTGCCTTATGGACCCAACACTTAAAAATTACCCCAAAAGACCAAAGACTTCTGTTAGCCTGTTCTTCTGGCGCAGCCTTAGGAGCTGTTTATAATGCCCCATTAGCCACAATTATCTTTATCTTAGCTACGATTTTGAAGAAATGGTCTTTCAGAGCATGCACGCCGCTACAATTTGTAGTTTTGTAGCTGTTGAAATGGTTGCCTTCTTAAGCGGTGATCATCATATTCAGTATCTAATGCCACAGCAAAACTGGTCCATATCAAGTCTCCTTTGGGCTATATTGGCTGGAGCACTTATCACACTTATAGCCATTAACTGAAAAGGCAACACTTTTCTGTACAACATTTATAAAGTGCTTTTTTCTTTAAGCAATTAATCTCCATGTCATGGGTGTCTGGTAGTTGAGACTGCCATGAATGCGATAGTAATTCCACCAGTGCACATAATCTTTCGTTTTAAGGATTAATTCTTCCAGTGACTGAAAGGTTTCTTGATGAATAAATTCAATTTTGAAAGCGCGATAGGTGCTCTCAGCTACCGCATTGTCATAGGGACAGCCTGCTTGGCTTAGAGAACGATTGATTCCAAAAGCTTCCAACATGTCATCAATCAGCTGATTATCAAACTCCTTCCCACGATCAGAATGGAAGATCTTGACCTTGGTCAGAGCGTAAGGGATGCTCTGAATCGCTTGTTTAACCAATTCGGCGGTCTTATGCCAACCAACTGACAAACCGATGATTTCACGATTGAAGAGATCAATAATCAAGCAAACATAAGCCCAGCTATTACCGACACGAACGTAGGTTAAGTCTGTTACTAAAGCATTTAGAGGCTTTTCTTGATGAAATTGTCTGGCTAAGTGATTAGGAATAGCTGCCACATTCTTCCCTTTTGAATGTGGCTTGAAGGCTGCTTTCTGATAAACGGATACTAAGTTGAGTTTGTGCATGATGCGACGAATCCGACGACGAGACAGCTGGATGCCTTCATTTTCCAAACATTTCTTGATTTTCCTAGCCCCGTATCTGGCCTTACTTTCGAGAAAAATAGCTTTGATATTTTCTTCAAGTTCCGCTTCAGAGACTGGTTTAACAGCCTTGTAGTAATAGCTAGAACGAGGAATGTTCAACCAACGACACATGGCTGAAATGCTATATTTGTCTTTATTAGCAGTGATTACTTCTCTTTTCGTGCCATAATCACCGCCGCTTGCTTTAGGATATCTAACTGCATTTCGAGTTCTTTATTACGCTTTCGGAGTTCAATCAGTTCACGCTGCTCATCTGTAAGATTATCAATAGTTTTAAAGGAACCAGTTGTTTTAGCCTGACGTACCCACTTATCGAAGGTTGATGGGGTTAACTCATATTCTTTGATAAGCTCACTTCGTTTCATCCCTGCATTGTGAAGGTCAACGATTTGTTGCTTAAAGTCATCGGTGAAGTGGCGACGTATTTTTCTAGACATAATATTCTCCTATTTTCTTTAGTGTAGAACACTTTATAAATTCTGTCTAGTTTAGTGTAACCTATTCAAACTATCGTCAATTATTGGTCACTCTCCCAAAAAGAAATCTTAAAAACATTCTCTTTATCTATCGTGTTTTTCTTTCATTTGCTGTCATCGCCCTATTAAGTATTTTTTTCCCTCAGATTTTAGGAAATGGAAAAGCTGGCCTACTCTTCTTTCTTCATGAAGAAAGTCATCTTTCTTATATTTTCTCACTCTTTCTCGCCAAAAGTTTAGCCATTTACCTGGTCATTTACTCTGGGGCAAAAGGAGGCAAAATCGCTCCTTCTATGATGCTTGGAGGAGCCTGCGGACTACTACTTGCTAGTTTTAGTAATCACTTTTTAGGTTTTGACATCTCACCCGTGCTAGCAATTATCATTGGCGCAAGTCTTTTTCTAGGTATTATTAATGATATGTTCTTAGCTGCTCCTCTTTTTCTAATTGAAATTACAGGACAATCCCTAACAACTCTTATTCCTATTTTAGTAGCCAGCTTAACGGCTTTCTTGCTTCAAAAGTACTTACAGCAACGACTACTGATAATACCTAAAAAGGTTCGGTCCTAATAATGACCGAACCTTTTTAGGTTAAACTGATTAGTAATAGATAGATTGCTGCAGGTAAATTATTAAGGATATGAAGAAAAATAGAATCAAGAAGATTTCCTCTACGACGATAAGCCAGATAGAGTAAAACTCCCATACCAGCATAGGTTATAAACTCAACAGCATTGGTCGCATGTGGTAAGGAAAATATAACTAAGGTTACTATGGCTGCCCATACATTAAATTGACCCTTAAACAAATCTAAAGTCGGGTAACCTCTAAAGGCTAGCTCCTCCATGATCGGTGCGATGAAGGCAATCACTAGAAAATAAAGTAAGCTAAACAAAGGGAAACCACCTGTCATAAAATGAGCTAATACTTGTAGACCGGCATCATTTGCGGTTGTTTCTTGACCAGAGATAGCTTGATTTAAAAGTGTTCCTACAATAGCTATAACTCGAGCTGATAACCAGAACAAGCCCAAATAAGCTAAATCCTTCCATGTAAACGAGAAATGTAATGTTACTTTAACTTCTTTTGTTCTGAAGCGTCTCCAAAGAACCATAAGACTAGCCCCCACTAAAACGAGATAAGCCAATCCCAAAATCCACTTCCAAACCAGAGGGAGTTCTGCTTGCTTTTGTAACAATAACATCGGAAGCCCATTAATAAAATAAGTTTCAATCCTTTTAAAATAGTTGTCATCCTAATACCTCATTTACTTTATTTAAAAAAGTCGCGTGCCATCTGAAATTGTTTAAAGATAATATAAAGATGGATACCTACTGTAATAAGAATAGCGGTTAGTTGCACTTCTTGTAAAACGATAGATAAGAAAAACAAAATCACATAAATACTTGGTAAAATAAGGCCGCTAAGCGTCATGACAATATCAAAACTGATTTTGTAATTAGCTGTTAGCTCGGCTTCGTCTTGTTGCAAAACATTCTCTTTCAATTCCTTCAGAGTGGGTAAAAGAGTAACATTCAGACCACGAATACGATTATAAAGCTTTAGTAGATACATCTGAATCAAAGCGCAGCTAAGCAAGGTGAATACGGCATAGATATATATGGTCATCTCCAAACCAGACGACTTAAATATGAGTTTACTTCCCAAAAGAAACTCTTGCAGAGCTAAAACACATGATATGCCATTAAAGGTAATGGCATAGCTATGCTTGAGATTTAAAGACCGGTAAATACTATCTGGCAAGTCATCAATCTTATTTTGGTGACTTTTATATAGCTTCAAAACTTGAAAACTGTAATAAAGAGTCGCTAAGAAGGATAGCATCAATACCAGACGATTTATCCAAATAATAGAGCTTGTGAGCTGAGATAAATCAAAAGGAAATGCTTGTTGAAAGCCATCCAAGTCGACGGCTAAAATACCTACTAGAATCCCAACAATCGAACCAATTAAAGCACCAAGTCCTAACTGTTTGGCTAATCTCATTAAAATCCGACCTCTTTACTGAAGGCGTATACTCATTTCGTTCAATTAGACTAATAGTCTGACGTGAAACTCCGGCCAACTTAGCTAGTTGTGTCTGATTGATACCATCTCTAGCTCTTATTTGGTTTTTAGTCTTTTACAATTTTTCTGGAACTGCTAATAAGAGTTCTTCTATTTTATTGGCATCAGAGCCTCCGGCCATAGCCATATCTGGTTTACCACCACCACGGCCTGAAACAATCGGTGCCAGTTCTTTAATCATATTACCAGCATGGATTGCTTTAGATTTGCTTGCTACTAAGACATTTACCTCGTCACCAATAGCTGCTACTAACACTAAAAGATCTGAATAGTCTTTTTGTTTCCAGTTATCAGCAAAAGTACGAAGAGCACCCGCATCTGACACTGAGACTTGAGTCGCAATGTAGGATACGCCATTTGCTTCTTTGACATCTTTGAAAACATCTCCTGCTTGAGCTGCTGCTGCTTTTTCTTTTAATTCAGCCACTTCTTTTTGAAGGTCACGGACTGTTTCACTAAGGCTAATGACTTTAGCTGGAACTTGCTCTACTTGAGGAGCTTTCAAGGTTCTAGCTACCTCTTTTAGGAAAGCTTCTTGTTTGCGATAAGCTTCAAAAGCTTCTTTTCCAGTAAGAGCCAAGATACGTCTTGTACCTGAACCGATACCTTCTTCTTTAACAATCTTGAAAAGTCCAATCTCAGAAGTGTTAGCTAAATGAGTTCCCCCACATAATTCAATAGAATAGTCTCCAATGGTTACAACACGAACCGTTTTTCCATATTTTTCACCAAAGAGAGCCATCGCGCCCATTGATTTTGCGGTATCCACATCAGTTTCAACGGTTTTAACCGAAATAGCATTCCAGATTTGTTGGTTCACTTCTTCTTCAATACGACGAAGCTCTTCAGCTGTAACAGCTTCAAAATGTGTAAAGTCAAATCGTAAGAATGTTTCTTCATTTAGGGAGCCTGCTTGTGTGGCGTGTTCACCAATGATATTGTGAAGCGCTGCGTGGAGCAAGTGAGTGGCAGTATGATTCTTTTCAACTGCATAGCGACGTTTGTGATCGATATCTAAGGTATAAAGCGTTCCTAGTGAAAGACTAGCCAGTACTTCTACTGTATGTAAAGTTTGGCCGTTTGGTGCTTTTTGAACGTCAATAACCTTAGCTACAATATCACCTTTGTCATTTTTGATGACACCATGGTCAGAAACTTGTCCTCCCATTTCGGCATAAAAAGGTGTTTTATCAAAGACAAGAAGAGCTTGTCCTTCTGAAACCATATCACTGCGTTCGTTGTCAACAACAATAACTGACAACTTAGCTTCTAAGCTTTCCTCTTCATAAGAGAACTCAGAAGGTTCCGTGATTCCAGCGAGGGTTTCATTTTGCATCCCCATTGAACCACCTTTGACAACAGCTGCACGGGCACGATCTTGTTGCTCTTCCATAGCAGCCTTGAAGCCTTCATGGTCAATCTTATAACCAGCATCTTCAGCCATTTCCTCGGTTAACTCTACTGGGAATCCATAAGTATCATAAAGTTTGAAGATATCTTTACCTTCAAGTGTATCTTTACCTGCTGCTTTTAAGGCTTGCAATAACTCATCTAAATGACCAGAACCGGCATCAATGGTGCGCGCAAAGGTCTCTTCTTCACGCTTCACAATTTTTTCAATGAAGTCTTTTTTCTCCAAAATTTCTGGATAATAAGATTCCATAATATGGCCAACGACATCAACTAGTTGGTATAAGAAACTCTTAGTAATTCCTAAACGACGGCCATGCATGACCGCACGACGAAGCAAACGACGAAGCACGTAGCCACGACCTTCATTTCCTGGAAGGGCACCGTCACCAATAGCAAAGGATAGTGCACGAATATGGTCAGCAATAACCTTGAAGCTCATATTGTCGCCATCTGGGTCATAAGTCTGGCCTGAAAGCTTTTCAACTTCTTGAATGATTGGCATAAACAAATCGGTTTCAAAGTTTGTTTTGGCTCCTTGCATCACCGCAACTAAGCGCTCAAGTCCAGCACCCGTATCAATATTTTTGTTTGGTAATTCTTTGTATTCTGATCGAGGAACGGCTGGATCTGCATTAAACTGAGATAAAACAATGTTCCAAATCTCAATGTAGCGGTCATTTTCCAAATCTTCTTCTAGTAAACGAATACCAATATTTTCTGGATCAAAGTCCTCACCGCGGTCAAAGAAAATTTCCGTATCCGGTCCTGAAGGACCTGCACCAATTTCCCAGAAGTTCTCTTCTAGAGGGATCAAATGACTTGGCTCTACCCCAAGAGCTAACCAACGGTTATAAGAGTCCTTATCCTCTGGATAATAAGTCATATAAAGTTTTTCTTTTGGAAAATCAAACCATTCTGGACTAGTTAAAAGCTCAAATCCCCATTCAATAGCCTCATCACGGAAATAGTCCCCGATGGAGAAATTTCCCAACATCTCAAACATGGTATGATGACGTGCTGTTTTCCCAACATTTTCAATATCGTTGGTACGAATGGATTTTTGCGCATTGGTAATACGTGGATTTTCAGGAATAACAGACCCATCAAAATATTTTTTCAGGGTAGCTACACCAGAGTTGATCCAAAGTAAGGTTGGATCGTTAACCGGTACAAGATTAGCAGATGGTTCTACCGAGTGACCTTTGGATTTCCAAAAGTCTAACCACATTTGACGAATTTCCGCTGAAGTGAGTTGTTTCATAAATAAGATACCAAGAACGACTAAGTTGAGACTTTTGAGCCTGAACTTACCCGTATCTAATTCCTTTCACAGTGTTAATAAGAAGATTACCATTTACTTCAATCGTTATCCCTAAACTCTAAAGAGTCCAAGACCATGCTAGTAAATAAAAGACAAGCTCATCTGACAGAGGGCGAAAACCGCGGTACCACCTCTATTCAATGAACTTGTCATTCTTATTAGTCTATCATTAAAGTATTGAAGTTAAGTAGCATATCTATCTGATGATCCGTGACTCGCAGCAACCGTCATTTTTCTGATTCTCATCTCTTGATAAACAATTCTTAACTAAATTATTATAAGATTTTTTTTGAGATTAGTCAACAAAAATCCTTTATTCTGCAGCTGGCTCTGAAGCAGGTGCTTCCTCAGATGGTGCTGGAGCATCACCAGTTTCTGGTGTTTCAGCTGGAGCTACATCTGACTTAGTCCCATTTTTATCTTTACCAGTTTGTCCTGACTTATCAGTGCTTGCATATTGCGCCAAGATATTAGCAAAAGCTTGATCTTTAATTTTAACGTTAGCCTTGTCTAGTTCTTTTGCAATCACTTTGTTTTGGAAGTTAGTGTCTTTTGTTTTCTCATCTAAGATAATATCTTTGAGACGTTTTTTATAGTGTTTCCAGTCAGATTTCTTTTCAGCTTTCTTAGTCACTTTGACAATGTAGAACTTACTTTGATAAGTTGCTGGGTCTAAAACAGAAATCACTTCTGAAACATCGCCTTCTTTGAGTCCTGTTGCAGCTTTAATCACATCAGCTGTAAGAATAGATGAGCCTGAATCAAAGCTATAGTCAATTTTTTTATCCGCAGCTGTTGTTTTTTCTTTAGCAATAGCAGCAAAATCAGCACCTTCTGTCTTTGCTTCACCTAAGACTGTTTTCGCAGCTTCTTCACTATCTAACGTAATAACTTGAGTTGTCATTTTAGGACTGTAAGCTTCAAAGGCTTTTTTATAATTTGCCTCTGTCAAGTCTTTTTTAGCCATTTCCTTAACAGCATACTCTACCAACATTGTTGTTCTGATTTGACCTTTGTAAGATTCTGGTGTTAAACCAGCTCCTGCAAGGGCATTTGAAAATGATGAGCCATATTGTTCAGCTGTTTTGTTATAGGCTTTATCGACTTCTTTATTAGAAACTTTTTTACCATATTGAGCCTCAAAGACACGAGTCAAGACTAAGTTTAACATGGTTTGTTGAGAAGTCGTTGAGTGTTTAGCTTCATTAAAAAAATCGCTGACAGTAATGGTATCACCTTTCATTGTGATAACGTTTGTATTGTTACTTGTTGAATTACAGGCTGCTAGAGTGACTACTGAAGCCAATGTCACAATTCCAACAAGCAGTTTGTTTGTTTTTTTCATCGTATTAAGAGCTCCTTTTTTCATTAACCAGTATATTATATCATAATTTCTTAAACTTATCTTAATCTGACAGGATAATATTCTCTTGATTTTTGCGAATCATCAGCAAGCCATCACTTAGGGGTAAAAGGCTTGCGGTCAAGCCAGGATGATCAAGCGTTGCCTCAAACAGCGCTTGCAAGCCACGATAAATGGTTCGTTGTCCACGGCGAACCTCTTCAATGGGTTTAACAATATCTCCACCTTGAAAGATATCATCAAAAACAATTAAACCACCCACTTTTAAGCGCTTCAAGACTTCTGGTAAGAAAACAATATATTTAGATTTAGCTGAGTCCATAAAGACAAAATCAAAATCATCTTCTAACTCTGCCAAGAGATCAACAGCATCACCCTCAAGTAAAGTAATTTGATGTCTACTATCATACTTGGCAAAATTGTCTTTCGCAAAACCAATCATTTCGGGATTCCGATCAATGGTGATAACCTGAGCATCAGGTGCATTTTCTGCCATCAGTAAGGCTGAGAACCCTATGGCTGTCCCTATTTCAAGAATCTTTTTGGGTTGTAAGCTCTGTAATAATAATCTAAAATAAGCCACAACTTCATGTTGAATAATCGGAATATTTTCTTGTCTCGCAAATGCTTCTAATTCTGCTAAAAATCCTGAATTTTGCTCTTGTTGTGTTCGCATGAAAGAAAGAATTTCTTCCTTAACTACCGGACGTCGCATATCATGATTTGCATTTTTACTATATGATTTAACCATGAAAGTAGCATATCATAGACTCTTATCGAGTGTCAAGAATAGCGACAGTAGGCGACTTTATTCTTTATTTCTTGTCTGATTTTAACCCAAAAGGTCACTATAAAAACTCTTACAAGAGCTGTAAGAGTTTATGGAAATGCATGTTATTAAAGTGGTAGCTTATCTTTAGCTTGTAATTTCTGTCTAAGGTATAAAGAAACCCCTAAGGCTGCCGTATGCAAGAGGATAAAGACCACCAAAATAATAGTATAACTCTGTGTTAAGTCTAAAATAAAGGCTAATAACATGGGACCAACTAATGCAGAAACTGCCCCTGAGGTTAAAATATAGCCATGAAGACTTGCTAATTCTTTGGCTCCAAAAACATCACTCAAATAAGGAGGAATTAAAGAGAAACCAGCCCCGTAACAAGTCATCAAAATAGCCATTACAAGGACAAATAAGACTGGTGCTTTGAAGACTAAAAGTCCTGCTATCATCACAATATTAACAATAAAGAGTAAAACGAAAGTCAATGGTCGTCCAATATAATCAGATAAACCTGCCCATAACAGTCTTCCAAAACCATTGAAAATCCCCATAATACCAACAATAACTGCTGCAGCTTCTGCTGACATATTAGCTAAATCTTGTGCCATTGGAGCAACGGCTGAGATTAGGCCAAGACCACAGGCAACATTGACAAACATCATAAACCACAAAAGATAAAATTCTTGAGTTTTGATAGCTTGGTTAGCTGTCATACCTTTTGTCATATCAATCTTTTGACCACTCTTGCTTTTTGCCGCTAAGGCTTCTTGCTCTTCCAGTGTAGGCCTTTTAATACCTTAGGCAGCAATAATCATAATCAGAAAGTAAGCTATTCCTAAAATATAAAATGTTTGCACTACCCCTTGTTTAGACATTAAAAATTGAGCAATTGGACTAGTCAGTAAGGAAGCAAATCCAAAACCCATGATCGCTAATCCAGTAGCAAGCCCTCGCTTATCTGGAAACCATTTAATGATAGTCGGAACAGGAGCAATATAGCCTGCACCAAGACCTAAACCTCCAAGAAGACCGTAACCAAGATAGAGCAGCCAAAGTTGATGATTAGCAATAGCCAAACCTGTTAAGAGGTTTCCGCTACCATAGAGAATGGCTGAAATGGTTCCCATCATGCGAGGACCAAACTTTTCAATCAATCTGCCCATAAAGGCTGCTGACATACCTAGGCAAAAAATAGCCAATGAAAAAGCCAATGCAACCGAAGATTGCTCCCAACCTGTCTCCGCCATAATCGGATTGCGGTAAACACTCCATGCATAAGTTGATCCCAAAACCAGATGAAGCGTCACACCTGAGAAGGCAACTAGGCAACGATTTGTTTTTTCACAAAAACCCCTTTTTCTATATACGAATATTAATCATATAATTTACAAAAAATGTTAGGTTTTTAGTTTATAAAAAACTCACTTAGTGTCAAAAAGTATGCTCAAAGATTAAAATTCGAACTTTATCTTTTGCTAGCAACCCAATATCTAGCGATTTCCTGTCCTGCCATCCTGCTTTGTGAATAATCATCAGGAACCTTTAGGCTATTTTCAAAAACACCTCCTATATTTTCAATAGTTTGACGACTTGGGCTATTTCTCACATTTGCTGTAATTAGTACTTTCTCGATAGCACGCTCTGAGTACTGCTTCAAGGCATATACTAACAGTTCTCTCATGATACCTTGTCTGCGATACTCGGGATGCGTTACAAAACCAATATGTCCCCCATATAAGAGCAAGTCTCCTTTATCAATTTGCCAACGACAGCTAATTTTAGCTACAATAACATCATTTAAAAAATAATAATAATGGGTAGCCGTTGACCAGTCAGGATTATCTGTCTGGTACTCTGAACGGTTTAGCTTGGCAAGAAAAGCTGGAAAATCACTGATTTCTTTTACTTCTACAAAACCATTACCATTTTGATTTTCCGTTAATAAAGCTGATTGAAATTCTTGAAAAGCTGACTGATCTGACAGCCTTAATCGACGAATCGTTTTCATTGTCAACTCCTTTTTGAGATGATTAGTCTTATCAAAAAGAGACAGCATTTTGCTATCTCTCAGTTGAATTCAAATGTGAATTAGTGATGAACACCTTTTGTAACAAGCGCTTCTAATTCTGTTAAGCGTTCTTCAAAGACCTTAAAGGCTGCTTCTAGGTAGTCACCTTTTGCCATGTCAACACCTGCTTTAGCAATAACTTCAAGTGGGTAATCAGAATTTCCTGCTTTGAGGTAAGTTAAGTAGTTGTCGATATCTTCTTGACTGCCATGAACAATTTTATCTGCTAAATAACTTGCAGCCGCAAATCCTGTTGCATACTGATAAACATAATAGTTGTAGTAGAAATGGGGAATACGAGCCCACTCATACTGAATGAAATGGTTGTCCTCTTTACTTAAGCCATAATATTTTTCATTCAAAGAAGCATACAAGTGATTTAAAAATTCACTTGTCAATACTTGACCCTCTTGGTCTGCTTTATGAATAGCATGCTCAAATTCAGCAAACTGCGTTTGACGGAAAACGGTTCCTCTAAAGCCATCTAGGTAATGATTCAAAATAGCAAAGCGCTCTTTGTCATCTTGAACTTCTTGTAGAAGGGCTTCTGTCATAATATTTTCGTTTGTTGTTGATGCAATTTCAGCTAAGAAAATACTATAGTCGCCATAGACATAAGGTTGCGTTTCACGCGTAAAGGTTGAGTGCAAGCTGTGTCCTGTTTCATGTACAAGGGTATACAAATTATCTAGAGTATCCTGCCAATTCAATAACATGAAAGCATTGGTATCATAAGATCCACCTGAATAAGCTCCTGAACGTTTTCCTTTATTAACATGCACATCAATCCAACGCTCAGAAAAAGTACAGTGAACACGATCCGCATAATCTTTACCAAAAACAGCTAAGACTTTTTCAGATTTTTCCAAAGCTTGGTCGTAACCAATCGCCAAATCTATTTCTGATAATGGTGTGTAGACATCATACATTTTCAACTCGTCTAATCCTAAAACATCTTGACGAAGTCTCAGATAGCGATGTAGTAAAGGTAGGTTTTTATTGACCGTTTCTAAAAGAGTGTCGTAAACAGCTTCTGGAATAAAGTTGGCAGACATGGCTGCTTGTCTGGCAGAATCGTATTTATGAACACGCGCCTTATAATTTTGAACCTTAACATTGGTTTGAAGAGTCTTGGCATAAGTATGTTGGAATTGCTCATAAGTACTATACATTGCTTCATAAGCTGCTTGACGGACTTGACGATTTTTAGATTCCATTAAACTAATGAAATTGCCATGAGTTAACTCAATTTCCTCACCCTTATCACTTGTGACAGTTGGGAAAATTAAGTCTGCATTATCCAAAATACTGAAGGTTTCTTCGGCACCATTAAAAATTTCCTGTGCACCTGCAAGAAGTTCTTCTTCTGCTTGAGATAAAACATGTTCACGCGCTTTAAATAACTTATCAAAGAAATGAGCATAAGCTGATAAGCCATCCTCTTCCTCAAGAAATGCCTGATAAGTTTCCTCATTCAAGGTCATAAATTCAGGCTCATAAAAGGAAAAGACTTCGCTAAATTTAGCATACAAACCAGATGCTTTTGCCTGGTACTCCTGATATTTGGCGACAGTTGTATCTTGGTCGTTTTTCATGTGAGCATAAACATATACTGTTTCAATGCGTCTAGAAAGTTCTAGATAAGCTTCTGTAATTTCTAGCAGTTTACTAGCAGAATCCAACAAGTGGCCCGCAAATGCTTTGGATTGGTCAATAACCTTTGCCAAATCAGCAATTTCTTGCTCCCAAAGGTCATCTGTCGCAAAAATGGTACTTAAATCCCAAGTGTATTTTTCTTCTAAGTGACTACGATTATCTGACATAAGTTCCTCCTAATTTCTATTCTTTTCCATTTTACCATAATAAAGAGGAGAAAAATGCGTTTGCACCCTCTTATTGGGCTCTTTTTTATAATATCTTTCAAATGATTTGTAATAAACTGACAGATCATCTTGAATTTGGAGAAATCCCTGTTCAGAAGTAATTGGATGAAATTGCGGGAAAAAGCGCGTCACAGGCCAGCTTAAGATATTATCACCTTTTAAGTAGGCTTCTTCTTGCTGTTGCAGCCACCTTGTATTTTTCATAAAAAGAGCTTTTTGTATCTTCTCTAGTAGTTTAGTATCCATCTTTTGTGACAATTTCAATAATTGTTTTTGGTAAGGGCTTCTAAGAAAAGTCATAATATCCTGATTGAATGAACATGTCTTGGTTAAATAGACTACTTTGCCAAACAAATCTTCATGGATCATGTATTGTAATCGTAACTCAGCCCTTTTCTCATCGATTTCCCATAAGTGAAAACCCATCGTCCAAGAAAAATAAAGAAACTGTTTTTGCAAGGTTGTTAACCGTTTTTTTAACCAGAGTTTCTCTCCCAAAAGCCAACGAACCTGATATCCCTGTTCTTGATAGGACTTTGTCCTTTTAGCTAAGGCTAGAAAAGACATAGAACTCAGTTGAACTTCAAGTGCTAGGCAATCATTAACCAGTAAATCGGCCACTTGATTAAGCGATGGGATATACTGCTCTATAACTACCTTTTGTGTCTGACTCAAATTATGGTATAAGCTAGCCTTCAGAGACAGATGCTGTGCTGACTCATTCTCACCATAAACTGAGCAGTGCTTAAGGGTCACGTGGGCAAAGTGAGGTCTTTTAAAGTGACCATTTTTCAAACGAAGTGGACTATGGCAAGCCGGACAAAAAAATGTTTTGGCCGTAGGCAATCGCTCCAGGAGCGAGATAATATGCCCTTGTTCATCTAATGCCGTTAATATCGTTTTGTCCCCCTTATTTTTAGATTCATCTATTTATTCGAAAAGAAAAGAAGCTATCTCAGATAACTTCTTTTCTTTAATCAACTGTTTTAGGTAATAATTGATAAACCATCACATTAAGCACCATCAAGCCACTTGCCATATAAAATGGTGTCATGAAGGCTTCTAAATGAAAGTGTGCTGGAAGCTTGGTCAAAAGTAAAGGTGTTAAAATTACCCCAATATTACCAGCTGTAATAGCTAAACTCGTAATAAAGTTAACATGGTGTTTAGCATAATGTCTGGCAATATAATTAAAGACTGAGGACATGCCTCCTACAAAACTAGCTCCGATCAAAAAGGCACCAGTAAGAAAGAAAAAAGAATGATTGGCTACCGTAAACATAAGGTTGCCAAGTCCCATCATGATAACCATAAGAAGCATAGTCTTTTCTTTTAATAGCTTGGTGATTTTTCCAAATACCAAGCCAATCAGAATCCCACTAAAAGCCAAAACAGTTAGCATATTACTGGCAAAAAAACTAGAATAATGGTAACGACTAACCAGTAAACTTGGAATTTTGATAGTTGCCCCAATATAAGCAATCCCAATAAAGAAAGTCATCAGCATTAAAAGAAAAGCTTTTTTGTCCCATTTAGTAGTGGCTGTTAACGAAAGTTTCTCATGCTGCATTTTAGGAACATAACGATTAAAAAAGAAATAGACAGGAATCACCAATAAATAAACAAGATAAGTATAATTGACACCAATGAGCAGTGCTAAACCAACTAAGAAAGTTGTTAGAGCTTTACCAATGTTTAAAGTGGCTGTGCGAAATCCTATCATACTGGCTCTTGTCTCACCTTCATAAAAGTCACTCATAATACTAATAGACAAGGAGTTGTAAAGACCAATCCCTATTCCTAATAGTAAGCGACAAATCATCACAATGGTAAAATTAACCGTAAAAAACGATACAATACCAGATATCAAAATTAAAATGAGTCCAAGTTCAATCGTACGTTTCTTTCCGAGTTTCGCAACAATGACATTACTCAGTACGACAAAGATAGTAATCATCATAGCTGGTATGGTTACCAAACTTTCAACAGAAGCTAACCCAATAGCTGGGTTTTTGCTATGGTAAAGGCTATAAAGTTTTGGAATAGCTGGTGCAATAGCAAGGTGCGACATCAAAAACAGTGAAATCGACAAAAGGGCTAATCGAGTTGATAATTTATCCTTCATTTATAATCTCCTTGAAAATCTACTTGTTAAAGTATATAAAGTCTAGAGCTTGAGGTCAAGAATTGTGAATTGTTTTATTCTGCTTAATCCAAATAAGTTTTGATTTTCTCTTGTTCATCTAGCGTCAACTCACGATACTGTCCAAGTGCTAAGTCTCCCAATTGAAAAATCCCAAAACTCAATCGTTTTAAACGGATGACTTTTAACCCATAAGCAAGAAACATCTTCTTTACTTGATGAAACTTTCCTTCAGAAATAGTTAATAAAGCATCTGATTGATCAGCAGTAGCCTTTAAAATCTCCAATCTCGCTGGTTTACAGACAGTCTGATCCAAAAAGCTTACCCCTTTTTGAAAAAAAGCGATGGCATCGTTTCTTAAATAACCATTCACCGATACCAAGTATGTTTTATCCACATGGTGTTTGGGGTGTAACATTCGAAAACCTAAAGGGCCATTATCTGTTACTAAGATCAAACCTTCTGTATCTCTGTCCAATCGTCCGATAGGATAGAGACCTTCTTTATGATCTTGATTATCAATCAAATCAAGGATGGTTCGGTGTTCAGTGTCCTTACAAGCTGTCACCACTCCTGCTGGTTTATGAACAATAAAGTAACGATGATTAAGACCTTGAATCACTTTTCCACGAACCGAAATAACTTGCAAGCCCGGATCAACATTTTGATTTCCTTTAATAACTACCTGTCCATCCACCTTAACCGCCTGACTCTTAATTAATGTTTTAACCTGATTCCGAGAGCCTAGGCTACTTATTCCTAATAATTTATCTAAACGCATAAGAATAGTTTACCACAAAAAAAGAAGACTTTTCCTGCAACTAAAAAGGTTAAGAATCCACTTAACCTTTTTCATCCTATTTAATCTAAAAGAGAAGCTGCTACTTGGTCTAAAATGACAACCACATGGTCGTGCTTTTGTAAAATACTAGCAGGTAAAGCTTCTGTTACAGGGCCTTCTACCATTGCCTTAATGGCTTCAGCTTTTTCTTGTCCAAAGGCTAATAAGACAATCATTTTAGATGACATAATTGACGCTATTCCCATAGAAATGGCTTGTTTAGGAACGTCATCAATAGAAGCAAAAAAGCGGCTATTGGCTTCGATGGTTGATGGATCTAAATCAACAATATGTGTTTTTTCTTCAAAAGTTGTCCCTGGTTCGTTAAAACCAATATGGCCGTTACGACCAATACCCAGAATCTGAAAATCAATGGGATGATCAAGAATGACTTGATTGTAGCGATTGACTTCTTCTTGTAAATCTTCTGCTAACCCATTTGGCAAGAAATTCTCTTTAAAAGGTTTTGCATCAAATAAATGCTGGTGCATAAAGTAGTTATAACTTTGATCGTCCTGACTAGATAGTCCTACATACTCATCCAAATTAACACTTGTCATTTGAGAGAAATCAATAGGACTTTTCACCATCTCCTGATAAAAACTTAAAGGTGTACTTCCTGTAGCTAAGCCTAAGGTTTTAGCATCTTTACTCATACTCTCTTTTAAGAGGGTAAAGGCAATTTTACCACCTTCTAATTGATCTTCAACACGAATAATTTTCATTGATTTCTCCTTTTTAATTGGTATAGACCTTTTATCTATTTTTATTATATGGTATATACCAATATCTGTCAAGTCCTGACCTTTTTTAGCAATAGACGACAGATGACGTCTCGAGGGACAAGTGTTATAATAGTAAAGATTTAGCGAAAGGCTTATGGATTACTAAGAGTCGTTCTAACATAGCCTGTATTTGAATTGAAGGAGATATGTAATGAATACCAATGATTTTGATTTTGACCTCCCTGAGGAACTGATTGCACAAACACCCCTAGAAAAAAGGGATAGTTCAAAACTATTAATTATCGATCGTGACAAAAAGACCATGACCGACAGCCATTTTGACCATATTATTGATCAATTAGCCCCAGGTGATACCCTAGTTATGAATAACACGCGCGTTTTGCCTGCTCGCCTCTATGGTGAAAAAGAAGAAACACATGGTCATGTGGAACTCCTTCTTTTAAAGAACCTGCAAGGAGATCAATGGGAAGTCTTAGCAAAACCAGCCAAACGCTTAAAAGTGGGAGCTAGCATTTCCTTTGGTGATGGGCGTTTGAAGGCGACTGTCCTTGACGAATTAGAGCATGGTGGACGAATTGTTTCCTTCAGTTACGAGGGAATTTTTCTTGAAGTTCTGGAAAGTCTGGGTGAAATGCCTCTTCCTCCTTATATTCATGAAAAATTAGAAGACTCAGAACGCTATCAAACCGTCTACGCCAAAGAAAACGGATCTGCTGCTGCACCTACAGCTGGCCTTCATTTTACCCAAGAGTTACTTCAAAAAATTGAAGCCAAAGGCGTTCACCTCGTTTACCTAACCCTTCATGTAGGTCTAGGGACTTTTAGACCCGTTTCTGTTGAGAACGTCGATCAACACGACATGCACTCTGAGTTCTACTCTCTTTCTGAAGAAGCTGCTCAAACCTTACGAGAGGTTAAAGCTTCTGGAGGACGTGTGGTGGCAGTTGGAACCACGTCAATCCGTACCTTAGAAACTATCGGTAGTAAATTTAATGGACAGATCCAGGCAGATTCAGGATGGACCAACATTTTTATTAAGCCAGGCTATGACTTCAAGGTCGTTGATGCTTTTTCGACAAACTTCCACCTGCCAAAATCAACCCTTGTGATGCTTGTCTCAGCCTTTGCTGGACGTGAATTTGTCTTAGAAGCCTACAAACACGCCGTTGACGAAAAATACCGATTCTTTAGTTTTGGCGATGCCATGTTTGTCAAATAAATCAATCTTATGAAATATGTTGGAAAATGCATCGCTTTTTTGCTATTTCTTACTTTTCTATGGCATTTTGGTCAATTAGAAAAGGAACGCTTAAGCTTTGAAAGCAAGTATAGGGCTTATCGTGACCTTATCCCCCTCTTTTATAGGGTTCAAAAAAAACCTCAGAATTTAAGTATTCCTCAAGAAAATCAGCTCCGAAAAGACATTTTAATCTATTCGAAAAAATTAGTGGAAGATGGTTGGTCTTACCAAGCCATCAAAAAAGGCTTTTTTAAAGAGCTAAAGCCAGAAAAAACGTCTTACTCTTTTAAAAAGCACTATCAGGCCATACATACCATTGGCTCAGTTGCTTTTGAGAAGCTTTGGTCCCAAGAGCCCACGGCACAAACTACTATTGAAGCCGAAAGAAAACTAAAGCTTCTTCTCAAGTACCTCAGAATGCCTAGTGAACTTAGTGGCAAATCACAAGAAACCAAAAGGCTTCTAAATCGCTTTTCTTCTGAGTTAGATCCTTCTCATCCTTTTTGGGATCGACTGTCTTTTTTGATTCAACTTTATTATAGTCATGAGGAAAAAATCCCCTATACCAGTCTCAATCGACAAATTCATCAATTACGTTACTTGATTTCATCACAGCAGATGCAATGGGTTCGTAACCATTTTGGTGGTCAGGCTCTTAATGACTCAGATGCTCTAGCCAAATACCTAGCCACCTTAGATGAAGAAGCATACAGTCTTTACGAGTCCTCTCGCTATCACAATAAGGTGGCCAGTGTTACAGATCAAGAGGGAAATTTTCAGCCTCTTTACTCAGATAATAAACCTCAGTCCAATTACAAAGTGTTAGTCCACTTTCACTCCGAATTTATTCTATCGGAATCAGGACAATTTCTGGTTGCTTTAGATCCTGATAACTTAACAGAAAATAGTATTATTAACGGCGCCTCCTTTAACTATGGTAACCAAAATAATGATCTCCATAAGCTGCTTGATATCGATCCCATTGATTACTTTGACCCTGAGTTTATTGAAAAAGTACTTATTAACCAAGACAAACCATTTGCGGTTCCAGATATCCAACAACAAGCGGATAAGCACCATCCAATCTTCAGCCGACATGGAAAATCTGCTAAACAATTAATCAAAGCAGCCATCAAACAATTCAAAAAATTGCTGGAACACTACCAGAGTAACCAGCAAGTCAGTCCTGCTGTATCAGAGTCACACTAATGACTGCTATTAACACAAAAGAGTCTGGGACAAAAAGATTTTCATTTTAGAAATTCTACATTACCTGTTCTGATTTGTTAACAAAATAGAAATAAAAACGAACAAAGACAGCTTATCAAAGTTTTAAGTCTATCTTTGTTCGTTTTTTCTAATTGTCGACGAGCTTTTGTCCCAGGCTCTTTTAGTCTTTATTTTGATTAACACGGTGCCATTCGTTGATGACATAAGTGAGATTTACCAATTGGTTATATCCTAAGACATCGACTTCCTCTGAATTCTCATCGGCACCACCCAGGTAAGCTGAGTAGAGCGCAATGAGGTAGGGTGACTTCTCACAGACAATTGCTCCCACATTGAGCGCTTCTCGGACATAACCTGGCTTTTGATAGATGCTGATATCGGATAAGTAGGTCTTATAATAAAGATTTGGAAAGGATTCTCCAATAAAGTATAAAATATCTTGGTATTTATCTTGATGTTTCCATAAATAGTCCAGAACTTGAAGGTAATAATCTGTTGTCGTTTTATTGCCTTCTTTTTGAATGGTCGGGATTTGTCCCTTAGCTTTTCCATAACGCCCTAAGGCGCCATAAAAAGCATTCATACCACCCAAGCGTTCTGCTAAAGCATAAGCAGGAGTATTTTCAGAATATACTAAGGAATATTCTTGCATATCAGGAATGGTCATGGCACCAGCAAACTGAGCAACATAGGCATCATGTTCTTTTTGGTATTCATATCCTGACTGGGTAATGTCAAAGCGCTCAGTCAAGGATAAATTCCCTTTAACCACTTCATCAACAACTAACATATTTAATGGAAGTTTATAGGTGCTTCCTGCTGTCATAGGTTGATTGTCATTCATCGAAAAGACCTTACCCGTTTCTAAATCTTTGTAAGAAAAAGCAACTTTTGAATAATCAATCCCAAACTCATCTAAATAGGCCTTGACCGTTCTTTCTCTTTTTATAGAGCCTTTATTGGCAGTCTTTACAATCAAAAAGATCACTAGTGACATCAAAAATATGAGACCCAACACACTAATAATCATTACTTTTTTTCTATCCCTAAACACCTAAATTCTCCTAACATTTCTATTCTAAAGAATTATCTCAAAAATGCAAGGTAATTGATGAGGATAGACTATTATTTTTTATTTCCGCAAGTTGTCAAGTCAAGTGCAACCAGTTCATAGATAACTAGAGTTCCAGATGTTAAGCTGTTCGGGATAGATCAAACAGGAATTTTGAGGATTGATATTGAAGAAGTCGTCTTGGGCGCTCATTGATGGCAGTAATATAATTGTCAAGTTCTTCAGAGGTTAGTGGATTAAGTGAGACTCCTTTAGGGACATATTCTCTGAGGAGGCCATTGAAGTTCTCGTTTGTTCCTCTCTCATGTGAAGAATAGGGATGTGCAAAGTAAACTTCAACAGCTTCTAAGTTTGAGAGTAAACTAAACTCAGAACCATTATCCGCTGTGATGGATGCAATAGGATACTGACTGATGAGATGCGTGACAGCTCGGTTAATGGTTTGGGACTGCTTGTCTTCTAGCTTAACTCCTAGTGCATAGCGTGTCTGGCGCTCTACCAAAGTCAACATAACAGCTTCACCTTTGGTTTCTTGCCGAGAACCAAATCAATCTCCCAATGCCCAAATTCAGAACGATCATTAATATATTCTGGACGTTCTTCGATAGATTTACCTAAAGTCTTCTTATTCGTCTTCATGACTTTCTTAGAACGTTTTCTGATACTAACCATCTTAGGCAAATCGATTGGTTTAATAGCTAATACCCCCTCTTTGATATAACGATAAATCGTTTTGGTAGAGGGGACGACTTCTTCAGGATGGTTCACTTTGTAAGTCTGAACAAAACTATCCACACTATGGAGACGAATGTTAGCCGTCAAGGCAGATTCTAATTGTTCAATGAACCTAGCGGAGCAGTCATTCAACTTGAGATAAGAACTCTTTTGACGATTGGTTTCATAGACACGTTGCCCACTATCAGCAAAATAGGCGTTGAAGAAGGTTTGTTTTCCATTCTTATCCTTTACCTGTTCTACTGAACCACGTTTTATTTCTCGGCAGATTGTAGAACGGTGACGACCCAAGAGTCGAGCAATCTCAGCGGGTTTCTTTCCCATTTTAAGATAAGCAGCAATTTCACCCCGTTCTGTGGCTGAAAGATGAGAATAGGATGATTTTCTGGTAGAATTAATGTTGGACATGTTCATCTGCTTTCCATACTGAATTGGGGAATTCTAGTATATCAGACGAACATGTCTTTTTTGTTGCACTTCATTTTACAACGCGGGATTATTTTTTATTTACTCAAACCATTTAAAAATCTCTCCAAAGACATCTTAAAAACCAATCTCCTTTGAGATTGGTACCATGTGTTATGCTTTTGCTGCTTGATAAAGTTCAGAGACTTTTTTCCAGTTAATAATCTCAAAGAATGCTTTGATATAATTTGGACGTACATTACGATAGTTTAGGTAATAAGCATGTTCCCAAACATCGAGTGCCAAAATTGGTTTTTTACCTTCTGAAATAGGTGTATCTTGATTTGCAGTTGACGTGATTTCAAGTTGACCTTCTTTGTTAACAACTAACCAAGCCCATCCAGAACCAAAACGTCCTGTTGCTGCGGCAGTAAATTGTTCTTTAAAGGCATCAAAAGAGCCAAATGCTTGGTCAATAGCAGTTGCTACATCTTCAGTGATGTCTTGTTTTTCAGGTGATAATAATTCCCAGAAAAGAGCGTGATTTAAATGTCCACCACCATTGTTGATAAGGGCTTGACGAATATCAGCTGGAATAGAGGTTACATCTGATAGTAATGCTTCTAAGTCCTCTCCGATTTCTGGATGCTTTTCAAGCGCTGCATTAGCATTCGCAACATAAGTCGCATGGTGCTTATCGTGATGAAGCGTCATTGTTTCAGCGTCAATTTGTGGTTCAAGAGCGTCATAAGCGTATGGAAGTTCTGGTAAAATAATAGCCATTTTTCGTTCCTCTTTTCCTTTATTATAGCTCTATCTTATCGCAAAATAAGGGAGCTTTCAACTAATTTGATTATAGAAAAGAAAGCGTTTACTCTCTTTTAATTAGAAAGCGTTATTAATTTAAGCAAGGCAATATCAAAAAGATAATCTTTATCGTAAAGGCCACTTTTAATCTGATAATCTGTCTCAATTAGTATTTTGATGGCTTCTTTTAGAAAAGGTTGTGATAATGTTCTTGAGTCTCTAATCGCATATTTGACTTGATAAGGATTGACCCATCTGCCTAAAAAATCAGACAAGTTAGTCACTATCTGACCTTCACTTTTACCTGACTTAAGTAAAATAGCTATTTGTAAGAATAAACGAAGCTGACCTAACATAATGGCAATTAGTTTAATGTCATCTTCGCCAGATAACCTTAAATCATGAACTAATTCTCTAGCATCGTCTACTTTTTTTTGCAAAATACAGTTAGTCAACTCAAAAATATTATCTTGTAAACTTTTGGGAATAGCTTGGTCAATATCTTCTAAAGTGATTGATCCTTCTTTTTTGAAGGATTTGAGAAATGCCAAATGTTTACTTATCTGACTAAACTCATAATTAGATGTTACCAATAGCTTATCAAACACACCGCTATCAAATCTTAGCCCCATTTGTTTCGCTTGCTTTTGAAAATACTGCTTTAGTTCATTCTCATTTAATGGGTTGGCTTCTAAAATAAGCGCATCTCTTTTCAAAAGTTTCACTAAGCGACGCTTACCATCCAGCTTACCTGGTGCCAAAATAATAAGTCTACTAGTTTCTAGTGGTTTTTCTAGATAAGCTTCAAAAGATTTTAAGTCTTTCTCTTTCAAATATGACTTTTTACTGGTGGTTAAATCTAGAAAATGGTCAAAGATAACAAATTTGTGATCCGCAAAAAAAGGCATGCTTACTAAGTCCATTTCAGCATCTTGATAAGGAGTTTCAGACATGTCAAAATAAGAGTAAGTTAAATCTTCTTTGTCAAAAGCAATGGCTTTCATCAGAAGGTCTTTCATTTGACTAAACTGTCCAACATCTTCACCTGTAATAAGGGTTAATGATCCGATATTATCTTTATGTAATTGTGCTACTTTTTCTATTGCAATCATACTATTATTATAACATCTTCTAAGTCAATTCTTATCCATTAATGTGAGCTTATCGACAAGTTTCTATTTGCCATTGTCTCCAACCTCGAAAACGAATAGCACCCTGCTGATCTGTCCGATAATAGCTAATGAAATCGTTCAAGCGTTTCTTGATGGGGATGTTTGTAACGGTTATGTTCGCCTGCAGACAAGAGTGCTATTTTAGGATTGATATGATCTAACAATGCTTCACTGGAAGACCCTTTTGATCCATAATGTCCTGCTTTTAGAATATCTACTGGTAAATGAGGGTAGCGTTTTCGTAAAGCTTCTTCTCCTTCAGCTTCCAAATCACCTGTAAAGAGAAAGTAATGGCTTAAAAGTTTACCATACAGGACAAGCGAATCATTATTCTTACCATCGCCCATTTCCCAAGGATAAAGAACATGTAAATGACTTCCCATGATAGGAATTTTGTCACTAGCTGATACTACCCTAACAGAGACCTTTAATGCCTTAAGTCTCTTCACAAATTGACCAGAACTTAAACTACCTTGACTGATTAAGATTTCCCTTACTCTAAAAGCCTTAACAACTTCTTCCATATCTCCGATATGATCTGTATCGGTATGCGTTAACACAATCTGATCAATCTTTGTCATTCCTCGGCTACGTAAGTAAGGAATAAGAGTTTTTTCTGCATTGCTTGTGCTATGCCTTTGTCGCCAGCTTTCTTGCCTACCAAACTGCACAATGCCTCCGACATCAATTAACAAAGTCTTATTTTGCCAATCGCGAATAAAGATACTATCTCCTTGACCAATATCGACCATAGTTACTTCGTTACCCAATGGCCAACTGATACTGGCTATAGTCAGAAAAAAGACCATAGAAGACACAAATGCTTTTATTCGATGAGATCGGTGATCATACCAATAAACTAAACAAGTCAAACATAAGAGCAAGTGGAGCAATTGAGGACTTCCAAAAACTATTGGTTTACTAAAGCATTGGCCTAGAAGTATCATGAGTTTCTCCAATCCAACAAAGCCGATGTTAAACAGACTCATCTTTAAAAAAGGAGATAAGACAAATGACAAGGTTAGTAGGGGTAATAATAAGCCATCAAAAAGTAAAGATAAAAAAGCAGTTAAAACAATGGAAAGAGGATTAAAGCTTGCAAAATAATAAAGCAATAAAGGTAACATCCCTACCGTAATAGCAAAAGTCATGGCTAAGGTTTTTTTGAAACCTTCTAACTCTTCAAAGGATAGACTAGTTAACATAAAAGCATAGGCAAAAGAAAGCACTCCTCCTATGGTCAACAGAAAATAAGGGTCCCAAACAAGCATCACCAAAAAAGTTATAGACAAATTATCTAGTCCTTTCAAGCCTAGATGTCTAAACTGTGCTTGCATAAGACTTCTAATGACTGAGACACTGTAACCTGTCATTCCCGCATAACAAAAGGCAAAGAGTAACTCCAACACACATATAGTAGCTAGGGGGATATTAAGTAAGACCAATAATCGTCTGAACAGTTGTAGAAAAAAGCCAACTTGCATCCCTGATAAAGCAAAAAGATGAATAATGCCTAATTGGCTATAAAGCTCTGTCATTTGACCAAATGACTTATCTAAATAACCAAATAAGAGTCCTGTCATATAATGACTCATTGGCTTTGGAAACTTCTCTTGACTCCAAACAATAGCTGCTCGTCTCAGATAATGACTATAGTCTCTTAAATGTCTTATTTTTTGAGTCGTCAACGAATTAATATCATTGACTCTTATGATGTGATAAATTCCTTGATTCCTTAAATAAGCTTGGTAGTCAAAGCCATTAAAATTACGTTTTCCAGTCACTTTTTCCAGCTTTAAATCACCTTTTAACCTTAAGAATCCTGTCTCTTTCTTAAAGCGATCAGCCTCTTCTTTCTGAGTGAACCTGTAAAACACTTGGTAATGATTAGTACGATAACGTCCAGTAAAAGCCATTTGGTCACCATTAATCGTGATGCTGTCTGGAATAATATCTAGATAAGGAATACTTTGGGGAGCACTTGCCTCCGCACGGCTAGCTTGACTATTTCGATAAGTAAAAAAGCCAGAAAATAAGGATAATAGCAATAAAATGAATAAAGTCTCTTTTATCCCAAAACGATTACATAATAAAGCAAGGGCTATAATAGCTAAAATCAATAAAGACAATTGGTAACTATAAATCGTGTAAAAAAGAAGCATGACTAAAAATGCCATTTGAATCGGCCTAAGAGGAAAGCTTTTAATCAAGACGAATAGCCTCTTTGAGCCTTTCCAGTGTTTTCTCTCCGATACCAGATACTTCTTTTAAGTCTTCTAATTTTTTAAATCCCCCTCTGCTATCTCTGGTATCGATAATATCTTGAGCACGTTTAGCACCTATTCCAGAGATTTCCTGAAGTTCTGATAAACTTGCCTTGTTAATATTAAGTTTACCCGTGGTGCTAGTTAATCTCAAAATACAATAAAAAGCCCAAAAGGACTATACTGTAAGTGCCTACACAAACAGGAGGTTAGTCCAAATGAGCCACTTACAGTATACAGCTAAATCCCATCACTTACAATGGAATATGCGTCAATTATCAAAAATTTGTTCTCAGTTTTATCAAGATTATTGTCCGGAAGACTTCAAACACCGTCGTAACGTCTGTCTGTCCAAAGTTTCAGACCAATCTCTTCTAGTTTTACTGCTATTACAAGCTGAACTAGGTATTAAATCACAACGTCACTTTTATAGGATTTGTCAGCTATTTCCCTGCGGTACATTACTAGAAAGAAGTCGCTTTAATAGGCGTGCAAGACAGTTGATTTGGCTGGTTCAAGTGATTCGTCAGGCAATGAACACTCAAATTTCTCCCAATACCATTGTTATTATAGACAGCTTTCCTTTGCCACTTTGTCAATCTATTCGTAACCACAGGGTCAGACTTTTCAATGGGATAGCTAATATTGGTTACACCGCCTCTAAACATATGTGGTTTTACGGTTTTAAGGTTCACATGCTAGTGACCTTATCAGGCTACATTCTGAATTATGTTGTCAGCCCAGCCTCTGTTCATGATATTAAGGCAGTTTACGAGTTGCTAGAAAGGTGTGAACAATCCGTCATTTTAGCAGACTTAGGTTACCTTAACCGTGAGCTGAAAGATGAGTTGAAGCAAAATGGCTATCACCTCTGGACTCCCTTGCGTCAAAATATGGAAGGGGCTAAACAGCATAATCATTGGAAACTAATGGCTATGAGACGAACCATTGAGACTAGATTTTCAGAACTTTGTTCCCTTTTTGATATGGAACGAACACTGGATAGGGGCATGACAGGGCTGCAATTGAGGATTGAACAAATCATACTAGCTTACAATTTGAGATATTTTGAAATTAACTAGCACCATGGGTTAAGTTTGTCTTTTCCAACTCCTTGAGAAGAAGTCACGCTCATACTTTCCTTTTCTGTAACATCAATCAGAGACCTATTTTCACCTTGACGTGCCACATAAATTAATTGCTCGTCACTTAATTTTTCAGCCAGATTAATAGCCTCTTTATCAGCCTCTGCCTTTAAACCTCCTGCTAAAGCAATCGCATCGGTTAAGCGACTTCCTTTAGCTAATTGATAGACACCTTCTTTTTGGACAGCTCCTTTGATGTCGACCATTATAGTGGTATCTTCATTCATATCAGGGCTCTCTTTTATTGCTGGACTAGCCGTTTTGATAACTTCTTGAACTTTTGGAAAATCTGGACTTGACTGTTCTCTTTTTTTAGGGCCAATCAAAAAGAGTGCCACTAAGAAAAGATTAGCCATAAGTAAAATAAGACTTATTAGACCAGACAAGGAATAATACCTCTCCCAAATTCCTTTAATATTTTCAATCCATTCTTCAATCATTTTGTCACCTCATCATTATTATTCGAAAAAGAAACCAAAATCATTCCAATAACATAAAAAAACACATCACGTGATGTGTTTAAGAACGATGTTTATCTGGATCCCAGACAAAACTTGCAAGGTATGAAAATATCATCGTTAACAATAAAACAATAATCAACAGTAAAGCCAAGGGAACACGATAAAGATAAGTTAAAACGTGCCGAGCTTTGCCAGGTTGGAAAGGGGCAATTTCCTGATCAAGACGATCAAATTCAGTTTGGATACGTTGCGTGACTTCTTCAATACCTTCAGCTGACATGCGCTTAATATCAGACACATCAATCGCATCTCCGAAATTCATGTCAACCCTTTCTCCTGCCAATAATCCCTTAAGCGTCATTGGCCCTTGATAAACAGCTGGTAAGATTTTCACTTTGGCCATTTTAGCAATAACGGCTACCCCACCTTTAACATCTTTAGAATGACGACTACCACTTGGAAACATCAATAAGGAACGCTTACTCTTTTTCAACATATTGACAGGATAACGAATGGCGTCAGGACTTGGGTTCTCACGATCAATAGGGAAAGCACCACACATCTTAATCCACCAAGCAAAAAGACGATTAGTAAATAATTCTTTTTTCGCCATGAAAATGAATTGTTTGGGTCTTGCTGCAAAGGCCATATAGACTGGATCCCAAAAGGTTCTATGGGGAGCAACAAGGATATAATTTTCCTTCTTATCCAAGATTTTATCTTCATTATGATAATGGGTATTACCATTAACAACCCACAATAAAAAGACTACCAAACCACGTAAATATGCGTAAAACACTGGAATCTCCTTTTTCACTATAATCTTAATTATTGTATCACGAAAGCAACTAATCTCAAAATGAAATCGCAAAAGAGAGAAAGACAACTTGTTCAAATTTCTTTATTTTTGCTATAATGATGCTATGACTAAAATGCAATTACAAGAAGGCGAACGTATTGATCAGCTTTTTTCAAGTGACGTTCAAATTATCCAAAATAAAGCGGTATTCAGTTATTCTATTGACAGTGTCTTGTTATCTCGCTTCCCCAAAATGCCCTCCAGAGGACTGATTGTGGATCTCTGTTCTGGTAATGGTGCCGTGGGGCTTTTTGCCAGTACACGGACTAAGGCGCCTATTGTCGCTGTCGAATTACAAGAACGCCTAGCCGATATGGCTAAACGCTCCATTTCTTTAAACCAGCTCCAAGACCAAGTCACTATGATTTGTGATGATTTAAAAAACCTTCTAAATCATGTGCCACGTTCTGGTGTTGATTTGATTTTATGCAATCCCCCTTATTTTAAAAGCCGCGAGAGCTCAAAAAAAAATGTGTCTGAACATTATTTATTGGCTAGACACGAAATCACTACCAATTTGGAAGAAATTTGCCAAGTGGCTCGACATGCGCTCAAATCAAATGGTCGCTTAGCCATGGTACATCGGCCTGATCGTTTCTTAGAGATTTTGGATGCTTTGCGTCAAAATGGATTAGCTCCTAAGCGCCTGCAATTTGTTTACCCCAAGTTAGGCAAAGATGCAAATATGCTCTTAATTGAAGCTATTAAAGACGGCTCTATTGAAGGCATGAAGATACTTCCTCCCTTAATTGTTCATAAGGATAACGGAGACTATACAGATCATATCTACGACATTTACTTTGGTCAAAAAAAGGGACAAAACTTATGACCAGTAAAAAAGCCTTCATGTATGTTCTTGAGTGCTCAGACCAAAGCTTATACACAGGTTATACCACTGATATTGAAAAACGTTTGAAAACGCACAATGCTGGTAAAGGCGCCAAATATACACGCTGTCGCTTACCCGTTCGTTTGCTCTATTATGAAACTTTCGGCAGTAAGCAAGAAGCCATGAGCGCTGAAGCACTCTTTAAGAAACGAAAAAATCGTGCTGCAAAATTAGCCTATATCGCTGAACATCATAAAAAATAAATAAAAAACCAATCACTATCAGAGGAATCATCTCATAGGATTGGTTTTTATTTTACTTAATATTAGTCTTGTTCGTCACAAACCACTAATTCCGTCACCGGTAATTTTAGAATGTCAGATAAAATCAAAGGAACGACTTCCACTGTAACTTCTGAAAACTGCAAACCAAACCAGCGTTTTGGTGTCGCCGTCACATGCTTAATACTTGCCTTAGTTTGCAAAATAAAGCGTTCAAATTGACTCAGTTGCATGGCATTAGAAACCCGCTCTTCAATCATGACAAACCTAAAGTCACCCACTTCTCTACCTGGGGTGATGGTGTAGTCTTGTTCTTGTTTAGGAAGACGACCACTGGCCATTAAATCTTGAATAATGGTTCTTAAATAGCGAGGGACTGTTTGTGGCATTCTAAAGCCCAGGTAAAGCTCAACGCGAACGATATAATCAGTATCCATCATATCGACCTTATAGCTAGCTGTATAAGGCTCATCAGTCACCTGTACATTGACAAACCAATACACCTGTGCTCGTTTAGGATGTTTATCTAAAATGGAATACAAAATAGAGCGATCAATCATATGATCTTTCATCCTATTAGTGAGATAGACCACATTAGTTTGATAGAGATCAAATCGCCAATCATCACGTAATTGCTTGATTTGTCCTTTGTAATAATTCAAATCAAGGGACTTAACGTATTTAAAGACAATTTTTGTTCCTTCATGCCAGATAAACATAACAGACACAATAGCTAAAGCCACAATGACAACCACATAACCACCATGCATAAATTTAACCGCTGAAGCCCAGAAGAAAATCAATTCAATAAGAGCAAAGAAGGCCATCATAAGATGCGCTAAAATCGGCTTCATCCCCTCTTTAATAAGGTAATAATTCAGCAAGATTGTTGTCATCAACATGGTTATAGTTATCGCTAAGCCATAAGCCGCTTCCATATGTGCAGACGTCCTAAAATAAAGAACGGTACAAGAGGTGATAGCAAAAAGGGTCCAGTTAATCACAGGAATATACAACTGTCCTAAGTTGGCACCAGGATAGGTCACTCGAAACAGTGGGAATATTTTCAAGCGCATAGCTTCTGAAACCAAGGTAAAGGAACCCGAAATCAAAGCTTGTGAAGCAATAATAGCGGCTAAAGTCGCTAAAATAACCACATAGACCGTAAATTGTGATGGCACACTAGCAAAAAATGGATTTAGCTCGATACCAGAATCTTTGTTAGCTAAAATCCAAGCAGCTTGTCCACAATAGGATAAGACAATGCAAAGTTTAACAAAGGGCCAACTGATATAAATATTGCCTATGCCCACATGCCCTAAATCAGAATAAAGGGCTTCAGCACCAGTCGTTGCTAGAAAAATCGATCCTAAAATAAAGATACCACGATGATTTTCAGGACTAAACAAAAGATTCAAAGCATAATAGGGATTGATAGCTTTAAAAATTTCCAAATGAGATAGACTATTGATGAGCCCACTAATACCTAAAAAACTAAACCAGATAAACATAACCGGCCCAAAAATCTTGCCGATAAAACCCGTCCCAAAGCGTTGAATTCCAAAGAGAATCATCAAAATCATTAAAGTGGTGATAATGACATTGGTCTGATTGTGATATATGGAGTTTAACCCAGGAACTGATTTTAATCCTTCAATAGCTGAAGTCACTGTCACAGCCGGTGTTAGAGCCCCGTCTGATAGTAAGGTCGCTCCCCCAATCATGGCTGGGATAATTAGCCACTTGGACATCTTACGTACCAAGGTAAAGAGTGAAAAAATCCCACCTTCTTGATGATTATCGGCTTTGAGAGCAATAAGAACATATTTTATAGTGGTTATTAAGGTCAAGGTCCAAATAATCAAAGAAACAGAACCCAAAATAAAAGGTTCTGAGACCTGAGAGATACCTCCTTGATTCTCAACCAAGGACTGCATAGTATATAATGGACTTGTCCCAATATCACCGTAAACAATTCCAAGAGCAATGATAAAACCTGCTTTCGAAGCTTTATCAAAAGTAGACTGATTGGCACTAGACATCCCAATACTCCTCCTAATTTTCAAAAAATATCATAAAAATGACTGAAACCACTATAACAGATTGCTTTTGAAAAGCAAGATTTGACTAACAAGAAAAGAGTTGAATCTTATCAACTCTTTTTCTACTTTATTCACCTTTGTGACGAATGACAAAACCTGAATTTTTTGATCCTGATTTTTTGTCTTTTTGATAGAAATCTTTAGCATCACGTTTTGGTTTACGTTTGTAATCACGGTTACCACTTGCCTCATGCCCATCACGTTTATCACGTTTTTGACGTCGACGATCTCCATTGCCTTCTTCACGACGGTCATTGCGGTAACCACCACGACGGTCGCCATCACGACCACCGCGATTTCCACCACGTCCACGATCGTTACGACCGCGTCCACCTTTACCGCCTTTACCTCCACCGTGGCCACCACCAACATATTTAAATGGTAATGGTTTTTCACGAGCGATTTCAACTTCAGGTAGTGAATCTGGATCTTGAACTGTTAAACTCAAAATGTATAGCGCTAATTCTTCAGGAGTGAACTCTGAAGCTAATTGAATCGCATCCCCTTTAAATTTGTCAAAGTTTGAACGAATAGTTTCATCAGCGAAGTCACGCTCAATTTTCTTAAGAGCAATTTTCTTTTTAGCTTGGAAGGCTTCTTCAGCAGTTGCTGGTTTCAAAGGTAACATTTGTTTCTTAGTAAGGGTTTCAATCATAGAAAGGTAACCCATCTCATTTGGAGAAACAAAAGTAATTGATTCACCAGTTTTACCCGCACGACCTGTACGTCCAATACGGTGAACATAGCTTTCTGGATCTTGTGTAATGTCATAGTTGTAGACATGCGTCACACCAGAAATATCTAACCCACGCGCTGCAACGTCTGTCGCAACTAAAATATCAACTTGATCACCTTTAAAGTCACGGATAACACGTAGACGTTTGTTTTGGTCTAAGTCACCGTGAATACCTTCTGCACGGAAGCCACGTAATTTAAGACCGCGTGTAATTTCATCAACACGACGTTTTGTACGACCAAAAACAATTGACAGTTCTGGTTGTTGAACATCCATAAGACGTGTCATGGTATCAAATTTTTCTTGTTCCTTAACGCGAACATAAAATTGTTCAACGTTAACATTTGTTAACTCTTTATTTTTAATTTGAACATGCTCAGGATCTTTCATAAACTTCACACCAATTTGTTTAATTGGAGCTGGCATAGTGGCAGAAAATAGTAAAGTCTGACGGTCAGCAGGAACACGGCTGATAATTGCTTCAATATCCTCTAAGAATCCCATGTTTAACATTTCATCTGCTTCATCAAGGATTAGTGTTTCAACTTGTTCTAAACGTAAAGCTTTACGTTTGATTAAATCTAATAAACGTCCAGGAGTACCGACAACGATATGAGCTCCAGACTTCAATGCTTTAATTTGCTTTTCAATACTTGATCCGCCATATACTGAGCGAACTTTAACACCTTTATCACGTCCGAAACGGAATAACTCTTCCTGACTTTGCACGGCAAGCTCACGAGTTGGTGCAATTACTAACGCTTGGATGATGTTCTCATCTGTGCGAATCTTATTCAAGGTTGGTAGACCAAAGGCAGCTGTTTTACCAGTTCCAGTTTGTGCCTGACCAATAACATCCTTTCCTTCTAATGCTAAGGGAATAGTCATTTCCTGAATAGGAGATGCTTTCTCAAATCTAGCTGTCACAACAGCTGATTGGATGTCTTCTGATAAGTTAAATTCTGTAAATTTCAATTGTTTCTCTTTTCTAAAAAAGCAGTGCGAAGCTGCCTTATAAGCCTTTAATTTTTGTCGTTCCATTAACAACTTATCTAGTGTAACACAATAAAAGCTAAAAAGATAGGAAATAATTTTAATCTGATTAATAACACGTTTTCATCAAAAAACTGCCTTTCCAACTAAGGATAAGACAGTTATATTGCTCTTTAAAAGGCAACATCAGCTTCACTTGGGATTTCTTTGGTGATATAATCACGGATTTCATCACTCGTCAAGACTTCTTTTAAAACTTTAATTTTCCGCAAGTTGTCAAGTCAAGTGCAACCAGTTCATAGATAACTAGAGTTCCAGGTGTTAAGCTGTTCGGGATAGCTCAAACAGGAATTTTGAGGATTGATATTGAAGAAGTCGTCTTGGGCGCTCATTGATGGCAGTAATATAATTGTCAAGTTCTTCAGAGGTTAGTGGATTAAGTGAGACTCCTTTAGGGACATATTCTCTGAGGAGGCCATTGAAGTTCTCGTTTGTTCCTCTCTCATGTGAAGAATAGGGATGTGCAAAGTAAACTTCAACAGCTTCTAAGTTTGAGAGTAAACTAAACTCAGAACCATTATCCGCTGTGATGGATGCAATAGGATACTGACTGATGAGATGCGTGACAGCTCGGTTAATGGTTTGGGACTGCTTGTCTTCTAGCTTAACTCCTAGTGCATAGCGTGTCTGGCGCTCTACCAAAGTCAACATAACAGCTTCACCTTTGGTTTTCTTGCCGAGAACCAAATCAATCTCCCAATGCCCAAATTCAGAACGATCATTAATATATTCTGGACGTTCTTCGATAGATTTACCTAAAGTCTTCTTATTCGTCTTCATGACTTTCTTAGAACGTTTTCTGATACTAACCATCTTAGGCAAATCGATTGGTTTAATAGCTAATACCCCCTCTTTGATATAACGATAAATCGTTTTGGTAGAGGGGACGACTTCTTCAGGATGGTTCACTTTGTAAGTCTGAACAAAACTATCCACACTATGGAGACGAATGTTAGCCGTCAAGGCAGATTCTAATTGTTCAATGAACCTAGCGGAGCAGTCATTCAACTTGAGATAAGAACTCTTTTGACGATTGGTTTCATAGACACGTTGCCCACTATCAGCGAAATAGGCGTTGAAGAAGGTTTGTTTTCCATTCTTATCCTTTACCTGTTCTACTGAACCACGTTTTATTTCTCGGTCAGATTGTAGAACGGTGACGACCCAAGAGTCGAGCAATCTCAGCGGGTTTCTTTCCCATTTTAAGATAAGCAGCAATTTCACCCCGTTCTGTGGCTGAAAGATGAGAATAGGATGATTTTCTGGTAGAATTAATGTTGGACATGTTCATCTGCTTTCCATACTGAATTGGGGAATTCTAGTATATCAGACGAACATGTCTTTTTTGTTGCACTTCATTTTACAACGCGGGATTATTTTTTATTTTTTTAAAATGCTCTAGATTCTGACTTCTTTGTCAAGAGTAAGGGCTTACAAGAGTAAGGGCTTAGGTGAACCAAAAAGACTGTTTTTTGATACAATTATCTTTAGATAGTAATAATAGAATTTCTCTTGATTAGCCTTTTTAGAACTAAGCAAAGAACTTCCGTTTCTTATCGTATAGAAAGAAGGTAGACAGTAGACAAATGACAGCTAATGCAATTGATACCCATGCCCATCTCTGGTCCGACGACTATCTCTCTTTATTAGAAGACTTAGGAGCAAAAGGGGTTGCTATCGCTAAGGGCTTAAAGGCCAGTGAGCAAGAAAAAGACATGCAAGGACGCCTTGCCATGATGGATAAGGCTCAGGTATCCTAACAAGTTCTCTCTGCTACCCCTCAAGTGCCCCAATTTGGAAATGCCGACCAAGCCTTAGGAGCAGCTAGGCTTATTAATAACCTATATCAAGAAGTCATTGACAAGTATCCCAGCCATTTTAAAGCTTATGGGGCGGTGCCATTGCCTCATGTGGAGGCAGCTATTCTTGAAGGTAAACGGATTATGCAAGAATTAGGGTTTTTAGGAATAGCGGTCAATACCGTCTTAGAAAATGGTCAATCTCTTGCGGACCCTGCCTTTGTTCCTTTCTTTGAAGCTATGGATGCTTTAGGGGCTATTATTTATGTCCACCCTACTGGCTGTGGCGCTTTTAGCCCAATGGTAACAGATTATGAGCAAGAATGGACGGTGGGAGCACCTATCGAAGACTTGTTAGCCACTGTCCAACTCTTAAAAGTTGATTATCCAAAGCGCTTCCCAAATCTCAAGTTTCATATGGCTCACTTAGGTGGCGGTGTTTCTTTCCAAATGCAACGCTTGCTAGATAATTACGAGGACTGGCATAGCTTCTCTCACAATCCTCTCACCACCCTAAAAAAGCATTTCTGGTTTGATACAGCCAATTTCCTAGAGGCTTCTCTTTTACATAGTCAGGCTATTCTAGGCCAAGATCGGCTCTTAGCAGGAAGTGATTTTCCTTACTTTCAAGATAACAAATACAGCCGTAGCGTTCTCCTATATTCGACTAAGCACCACTAGATGATAGGGATACATTGGCTATCTTAAAAGACAATGCTGAGCATCTCTACGCAGATCGTTGGTAAATACATCTAACACCTAGCAAGTTAACTTGTTGGGTGTTTTTTTTCAAACGCTTTTCTTGAAAAAGATAGCAAGCTATGTTATCTTATTTTTAGTTAATTACATAGCAAGCTATATATTAGGAGATAAGATGCGCGAAAAAAATACCGTTTATTTAATTAAAAGAGCCAATTTGTCTTTCGATAAGATTGCCAATAAGGTTTTAACCCCACATGGCATTACCCATAGCCAATTCAAATGTTTAAAATACCTTTACTTATTTGACAATGGTAGCCGTAACCAGCGAGACATTGAAAATTATTTCAATATGAGCAATCCCACTGTTACTCGAATTCTACAAAATTTAGAAAAAGAGGGCTGGCTTCAACGTCTAGCCAATGGCAAAGACAAACGCCAAAAACAACTCTACTTAACTAAAAAAGCACTGGATTATCAAGGTGTCTTTAAAGATATGGCGAGTCAACTGGAAGATCAACTGACTGAGCGTCTGACAGACGCTGAATTAGATAAGTTGCAAGAGCTCTTACGTAAAATGCTAGCCATCTCACTCAAAGATTAGAAAGGAATCTCATGTCTCTTATTCGTAAACTCAGTCATTTCAAAGGAAGCAATTTCCTTATCCCCATGTTTTTTACCTCTTTGGTTTACACTTTTTTCCCTAAGTTATTACAATTAAGGGTGCCTTTTAGTGGGCTTTTTAGTCAAGAGACTACTTTTTTCATCATTGCCGTTTTATTATTGGTTTCTGGTATTCAGACTGATTTGGCAACATACCCAAAAGTTATCAAAGCTATTGGTCCCGTTTTATTACTCAAAATCGCCATTAGTCTGGTCGTAAGCCTACTTTTCAAAGCTCTTTTTCCTGCCAGCGGGCTCTTAGGCATTTCAGCGGTGACTGTCACTGCTGTCCTCATGTCTCTCAATCCTGGTATGTATCTGGTACTTTTAGGCAAAGATATTAGCGAGATGGAAGAGAGTGCTTTTTCAGTCCCATTGGAACCAATCAAGCCTACAATTTCTCCTTTTTTAATACCAAAGGAGATATTTTCCAATTTAAAAGATGATTTTGGAAATTCTTTTGAAATATCACTTAATTCTATTATCATTATTTAATACTCCTCAAAAAGTTGTCTTAGCAGAAAAATATAGCGTTTTCAAAATATTTGTTTCTTTTTTTCAAAAAGAAAAACCAACTCTTTTTAGAGTTGGTTGTTTGATTTGTCTAGCAAAAGGAAAACCTATTTTAAAATAGCTTTCGCCAAGGCCTGTTGTATAACAAGGACATTTTCATCATTTCTAAATGTCAGCACTTCTGCAGGCTCCAAAGCTGAAGAAATCCAAATTTTTAATTCAGCATCCAAGTCAAAATGACCAGCAGTTTCAAGAGAAAAACGCGATATGGCAGTATAAGGAATAGTCTTATAAGCGATTTTTTTACCAACCACACCTTGTTTATCTACCAAGATTAGACGCTTTTCAGTAAAAACAATTAAATCCCTAATAAGCATATAAGCTAATTCCACTTTCTCCCCTTCTATGAGTAAAGCCGCTAACTCTTCTTGAGCCTTTTCATTATCCATTTGTGAGGCATTACCCATTAATCCTGATAAAAATCCCATTAAAATCTCCTTTTTCTTTTATTATAACTCAAAGGACAAGATTAAACATTAAAAAAGGATAAGTTACCCTAACTTATCCTTTTGAGATTACATTTTTTCTTCTAACTTAACATCAGGGTATTTATCAGCAAACCATCTAAGGGCAAAATCATTCTCAAAGAGAAAGACGGGTTGATCAAAACGGTCTTTAGCTAAGATGTTACGACTGGAAGACATGCGTTGATCCAAATCGTCTTCAGAAATCCACCGAACTGTCTTTTTGCCCATCGGTGTCATCACTACTTCGGCATTATATTCACCTTCCATACGGTGTTTAAAGACCTCAAACTGCAATTGACCAACAGCTCCTAGCATGTACTCACCTGTCTGATAATTTTTATAAAGTTGAACGGCCCCTTCTTGAACCAGTTGCTCCATTCCTTTATGGAAGGATTTTTGTTTCATCACATTTTTAGGTGACACTTTCATGAACAATTCTGGCGTGAAAGTTGGAAGGGGTTCAAACTCAAATTTATTTTTACCAACCGTTAGAGTATCACCCACCTGGTAGGTACCTGTATCATAAACCCCAATAATATCACCAGCAACCGCATTCTGCACATTTTCACGCGACTCAGCCATAAACTGAGTGACATTAGATAATTTAGCCCCTTTACCCGTTCTGGTCAAATTAACGGACATGCCTTTTTGGAATTCCCCTGAAACGATACGGACAAATGCAATACGGTCACGGTGTTTAGGATCCATATTTGCTTGAATTTTAAAGACAAAACCTGAAAAGTCCTTATCTAAAGGATCAATAAGTCTATCCTCAGTTGTTTTGTGACCATGTGGTTCTGGAGCAAACTCCAAGAAAGTATCTAAAAAGGTTTGAACCCCAAAATTAGTTAAGGCAGAGCCAAAAAACACTGGAGTCAACTCGCCATCTAGGATAGCTTGCTTAGAAAAATCATTGCCAGCTTCTTCTAATAGTTCAATATCTTCCAAGACTTGCTCATAAAAAGGATTATTAGCAAAGAGCTTGCCGCCTTCTTCCAACTCAGCAAAACGTTGTTCTCCCTTATAAAGTTCTAAGCGTTCATTATGAAGATCATAGAGTCCTTCAAAAGCTTTTCCCATACCGATAGGCCAGTTCATCGGATAAGAGGCAATTCCCAGAACCTCTTCTAACTCTTCTAAAAGCTCTAAAGGCTCACGACCGTCACGGTCAAGCTTATTGATAAAGGTAAATACAGGAATATTACGGTGTTTAACGACTTCAAAAAGTTTTTTGGTTTGGGCCTCAATACCTTTTGCAGAGTCAACCACCATAACAGCCGCATCTACTGCCATAAGGGTTCGATAGGTATCTTCTGAAAAGTCCTCATGTCCTGGGGTATCTAAGATATTCACTCGTTTTCCAGCATAGTCAAACTGCATCACGGATGACGTCACCGAAATACCACGTTGTTTTTCAATATCCATCCAGTCTGATTTGGCAAAGGTACCTGATTTTTTCCCTTTAACAGTTCCAGCTTCTCGGATTTCACCTCCAAAATAAAGCAATTGTTCTGTAATAGTTGTTTTACCAGCATCCGGGTGACTGATGATGGCAAAGGTACGACGTTTTTTAATTTCTTCTGTAATTGACATACTTTTTCCTTGTTTTGATCGGTCCAGAGCTATACCTCTGTCTAGTTATGAAACGATAGCATTTTGTCATTTTCATTTAGTTACATTGGTCTTCTCCTAATTGATGACACAATAAAAAGAGCTGTGTAGACAACTCTTTTTATTATAGCTGATTTCACAAGCTTTCGCAACGACCTACTTTTCCTTTGACCATTCTAATCGTAATTGATTAGCTTGACTAATTCGCAAGAAGGACATTTCAATAAACTTGATTAAGGTTAATAAGCCTAGACTAACTATGGCAAAATTAAGCAGTAAATGATGAGTGTGGATAATTGGAATATCCATTAAAAAGCCATAATTACCTTTAGTAAGTAAATTAACTAAAATTAAAGCAAAATTGATAGTCGCTAAGTAACGCAGTAAAAGGACTGGTCTAAGCTGAGCAGGATTATAAAAACGAATAAGATAGATTAAGCCATTAACCAGTAAAGCATAGTGTCCTAAGTAAAAAGCTACATTTGCCACATGCCACATCTTATAAGGGTATAAATCCGGTGATAAGAGTGCTAAAAAAGCGCCTCCAATCCCTAAAATCATAAATAATTGCTTAATACTATTACGATCTGGCAGGAAAAAAACAGCTAGCATAGCAATACGACAATGGTAAAGAGGCAAAGCTTCGTTTAAAGGAAAACCTCTCAAAGCATACCAAGTATAAAGGCCAATTAATTGACTCAGTTGAAGCCCCAGAAAAAAATAACGGTAAGGTTTTGATTTGTAAGCTTGAAGTGTCAAAAAAAACAAGAGCGGTGCAACAAGAATTGATGACACGTAAAAAATTAGCGAGGTATGGGGTAACCCAATTGGTTCAATTGCAAAAAAATCCATAAATATCCCTTTCTACAGTTTTTCATTATACCTTAATCTTGATGAGAGAACAAGGGGTAATCTGTGTTTTGTCAGACAAAAAAGGGATTTATGGATTTTTCTTAAGTAAGATGATCAACAAGTTTAGCAAGTCCCATGGAGTTACTTCCCTTTAAAAGTAACTGATCCTCAGGTTCCACTAACTTCTCGAGAAACTCAGCCATTTCCTGATAGTCATCTCTTCTTTCACTCTTTTCAAAAAAGAAGACATGATCTTTGGGATACTTTTGAGTAGCTAATTGAGCAAGCTCTTTAATATCATTCCCGTAAAACATCAAATAATCAATGTCCTTAGGATTTAAACTCTCTATGAGTTGAGAATGTAAAGCAATGGATTGCTCGCCTAATTCTTTCATATCCGCTAAAAGAGCTATTTTCTGTCCTTCTTCATTTCTTGGAATAGCTGAAAATGTCTCTAAAATTAGTCTCATAGCCGTGGGATTAGCGTTGTAGACATCTGATAAGATATCAGATCCATTCTTAGCTTTTTTCCACTCCGTACGGTTACGCGTCAATTGAACGGACTCTAAAGCTTCAATAATATCTTCATCAGGAACAGCTAACAATTTGCCAACATAAGCCGCTACCATAGCGTTGTTAGCATTATACTTTCCTGGTAAGGGGAGAGTGATTGCTTGACTTAAGAAGTTTGTTTTGAAGGTTAAACTTGTTTTAGCTTCCTGCAATTCTTCTACATAGATTTCTTGACCATCTCCAAATCGAATCACCATTTGATTTTCAGGAAGATATGGGTCTATGATAGGATCCCCAGGCGCAATCAAGATGCCATCTGAGTCCATGCCATCAAGAATTTGCATCTTTCCTTCGGCAATTTTTTGTCTTGAGCCAAAATACTCTAGATGTGCTTCACCAATTAAGGTAAGCACTGAAATTCGAGGTCTAGCTATTTTAGAAAGTAGGCTGATATCACCCATGTGATCTTGTCCCATCTCCAAAACGATTTTTTCGGTATCATCTGGCATATGGAGGACTGTATAGGGCAAGCCAATATCATTATTGTAATTACCTTGTGTTTTATAAGTTTTATAGTTACTAGCTAGAACAGCTTCAATCATGTCTTTCGTAGAAGTTTTACCGTTAGATCCTGTAACAGCTATGACATCAATTCGCATTTTGTCGATATAATAATGTGCTAATTTTTGAAAAGCTGTCAAACAATCATCCACCAAAAGATAAGGTTTACCTGTTAGCTCTTTTTCTGAAAAAGTAGCGACTGCTCCATTATCAAAAGCAAAATCAATAAAGTCGTGACCATCTCTTTCTCCTTTTAGAGGTAGAAAAAGATCCCCTTCACTAATTTTTCGGCTATCAAATTCGATCTGATTCAGAGGAACGTCGTCTAAATCAGAAAGACTATTTTGAGCATCAACTACTTTAGCAACTTCATGTAATGTTAATTTCATCTCTTCTTCCTTCTTAAAACACTTGTTTGTAACGATTTCTTTTCTATTATAGCATAAAAAAGAAAGAATATTGTGGCATTTTCAGCATTTGACAAGTAGTCGACTTATCTGTCTGAATAAAATACAAAAAAGAAGAGACGTTGCGGCCTCTTCCTGTCCTCTTTTATAATAAATGACTTTCTCGCTTTTGGAACATTTCTTGTGCTAGAGCAACCAACTGTTCAATCAAATCTGGATAGGCTAAGCCCATATTTTCCCACAATAAAGGATACATAGACCATTGTGTAAATCCTGGCATTGTGTTTAATTCATTGAGGTAAATATGCCCTTCTTCATCCAAAAAGAAATCACAACGTGATAAGCCACAGGCTCCTAAAGCTCTAAAGGCTTCTTCAGCATAAGCTCTCATTTTTGAAGCTAGTTCTGGGTCAAGTTCCGCAGGAATGGTCATGCTAATCTTGTTATCAATATATTTGGCCTGATAATCATAAAAAGCCACATCTTTAACAACTTCACCTGGCAAGGTCGAGTGAACCACTGTGTTACCTAGTAGACCAACTTCAATCTCACGCGCCACTACCCCTTGTTCAATTAAAATACGACTATCATATTTTAAGGCTAAAGCAATCGCTTCTTTTAGTTCCTTGCTGTTATTAGCTTTGGAAATACCAATGGATGACCCCATATTAGCTGGTTTAACAAAAATAGGGAAGCTAAGACGACTTTGAGTCTCTATTAAACAGGCCTCTAAATCTTGCCCTTCAATATAAACAGTGTAGGCAACTTGAGGAATTCCTGTAGAATCAAGGACTCGCTTAGTCGTGATCTTATCCATTGCAAGACTTGAAGACAAGATATTGGTACCCACGTAAGGCATCTTTAAAACTTCCAAGAAGCCTTGAATAGAGCCATCTTCTCCCATTGGACCATGTAAGACAGGAAATACCACCGCTCCTTCTTCATAAATGTCACTTGGCGAAATGGCCTGCTCTAACTTAATGCTATCATTGGTCATAAGTCGTTCTGTTTCAGATGGCTTTTCAGAAAATTCTTGTGTCTTAATGAATTCTCCAGCCTGACTGATAAAGTAAGTCTTAACCAAAAACTTATCATAGTTAACAGCTCTCATGATGCTCTCTGCTGAAAGAACTGATACTTCACGTTCTGCTGAACGTCCTCCATATAATAACACTAACGTTTGTTTAGACATAGGTACCTTTCCTATCTGAATTAAATTACTATTTATTATAACAAAAAGAAGTAGGCTTTTCAAAACCTTAATAATAGCAAAGCAAGTAAAGAGATTAAAAAAACTGGCCTTTAGCTAAAGCTGTCTTATAGTAAAAATAAGCCAATTACCTCTGGTAATTGGCTTATTTTGTCTACATTAAAGTTCTATACGATTTTCAATCGCTCTTAAAAGTGTCACTTCATCAGCATATTCGATATCTGAACCCACTGCTAAGCCTCTTGCTAGACGCGTTACTTTGATACCAGCTGGCTTCAAAACACGTGAGATATACATAGAAGTCGCCTCCCCATCTGCTGTGGCATTTGTTGCAACGATAACTTCATTAACCTCACTATCCATCAGGCGAGTAATGAGACCCTTCAAATTAATATCATCTGGACCAACACCATTCATTGGAGAAATAAGACCATGCAAGACATGATAAAGACCGTGATATTCTTGAATCTTTTCCATAGCCGAAACATCTTTTGACTCTTCAACCACCAATAAGAGACTCTTATCCCGACTAGGGTCCGTGCAAATGTGACAGGGGTCTTCGTCCGTCAAATTACCACAAATCGAACAATAAGTCAGTTCTCGTTTAGCTGCTAATAGATTTTTAGCAAAATCATTGACATCTTCATCAGACATGCCAATGGTATAAAAAGCTAATCTGGTAGCTGTTTTGGCACCAATACCTGGTAACTTTGAATAACTTTCAATCAATTTTGCAATAGGTCGTGGATATAACACACTTTTCTCCTTTATTTTGTGACATAATCTGTCATGTACAGGTTAATTATTTCTTTAGCAATCTGTTGATGAGCTTTAGCTAATGGTTGAGAGGCTTTGGGGTACATGACAGCTACTGCAATCTCAGGAGTTTGACTTGGCCCATAAGCAACCACATTTAGGTTGAAGGTTTCAATGGTATGACCCTCTTTATCTTTAGCAAAGGTTTCAGCTGTTCCCGTTTTAGCACTAATTGAAACAAGTCCACCGGATAATTCTCGACCAGTAGCATAAGGACTTTGACTGTTTACCACTTGGTAAAAACCATTTTGAATAATCGCTAACTGATCTTGTGAAACGACAACTTTGTTCAAGACTTTAGGTTCTATCGTTTTTGTTAAGGTCCCAAATCCCTCTTGTCCTTTAGAATGATAAATCTCTTGAACAAGGTGAGGCGCAATACGATTACCTCCATTAGCAATTGTCGACACATATTGCGCTAACTGCATGGTCGTATAGTTATCAAACTGTCCAAATGACTCTCCTAAAACAGCTGACATATCATAATCACTAGCCAAGTAACCCGCAGATTCTCCTGGTAAATCAATGCCAGTTGGAACCCCTAAACCAAATGAAGCAAAGGTCTCTCGCAATTTGCCCATGGCTTCTTTCATACCACTACTTGTTAAGGTCATTCCTGTGTGATAGTCTTGCCCCATCATTTTTAAGGCAACTTGCACCATATAAGTATTTGAAGAATATTCCAAAGCTTGTTGAGCAGATATATTTTGCAAGCCTGCTGTAAACCATGATTGAATAGGCTTTGCATTTCCAAATTGAATCGGTTGGTCAGTTAAGATTTGATTTCCTTCAATCACCCCTGATTGCCATCCAGCTATTATTGTAGCTCCTTTTACAACCGATCCTGGTGTAACGGTATCTGTAATGGTGCCAAGGGCATCCTTTTGTAAGTGATCATTTTCAGGATTATGGGATAATCCTGTCATGGCTAAAATAGCACCTGTTTGTGGGTTTAAGGCAACTGCGTAGATGCCATCTGAGTATTTGGCTTGGCCATTGGCTAATTCAGCCTGATAATGATTCTCTAAAATACCCTCAACAGCCTCTTGAAAATCTAAAGAAATAGTTAATTTCAAGTTACTACCAGAAGTACCCTTGTCTGTCGTATTTTCTGCTATTTTTTCCCAGACTTATTGATTTTAATTTGTTTGATGACAGGTTTTCCTTGCAAAAGATCTTCATACTGCTTCTCTAAATAAGAGGTTCCAACTCGATCATTGAGCGCATAACCTTTTTTCAAATAAGCATCGGCTTCCTCTTTAGGTAAGCCAGCTTCTCGAGAAGAAATCTTACCAATAATCGATGTTAGGCTAGTGTCTCTAACCTCTCTCTCCCAATCAGAACCTATCCATATACCTTTCAACTGAGATTGATTGGCTTGAATATAAGCCTTGATATAATCTGTTAAAGGCTCCGTCTTTAGCTTTACGGTATTAAAACTTGCTGTTGCATTCATTTGATTAAAGACAGCTATCACTTTTAATTGGTCTTGCGAATAAACTAAGTCTTTCTCTTTAACCGAAGCCAAAGCATTTTGATAAATTGTCGCTTGGGTCAAACGATTCCCAAAACGATCTGTCTTTTCTTTATCTGCTGACCGATCCACCACTTTAGCATATACTTTAGGATCAGCTAAATAATAGTCTTTTTTAGACCTAGTCGAAACAGGAAGCTGCGGTAACTCCATAAATTGGGCAAGTCTATTAGCGAGCACTTTTATGTCTGCTACACTTGCTTTAGGACTTCTGGTAAAGGTGACAACTTCTTTGTCATTGTTAGTCACTAAAGCTTTTCCTTCCCGGTCAAAAATACTACCTCTGGGCTTAGACTCACGCACATGATAAAGGGTTGTTGCATTTAATTTTGATAAATAGAACTGATGATCATAAATCTGCATATAGGCTAATCTTAATATCAGGCTAGTAACCAAAAAGACAATAATGAAAAAAAGGAGATGAAGACGTCTAGGAATACTGGCTTTTTGCTTTTTAATAAAGGAACCCATGGCAATCTTTCTACCTTTCTTTTTAAACTTCGTTTCTTATTTTATCACAAAAAAATAAAAAGAAGACTGGGAAGACTTTCTCCCAGTCTAAAAAATATTTCTTTTCTCAATGGCTTTTAGGATGATAGTAAGCTTTGTAATAAAAGAGACTAACAAAGATGGCACCACCAATAATATTGCCAATATAAACCAAGCTGAAGTTTGTCAGAAAATCTAACCAAGTCGCCCCACCTTCAAAAATAGCTGCGGGAATGACAAAGGCATTGGCCACACTATGCTGAAATCCAAGAGCAACAAAAGTCATCACAGGAAACCAAGTCCCTAACAATTTACCTGTAGCATCATTAGCTCCGTAACAAAGCCATAAGGCTAAACCTACAAACCAGTTACATCCAATTCCCGAAACAATTGCCTGTAGCGGACTAGCTGCTAATTTTGCATGAGCTACCTCAATAACTTCTTGTTTAAAAATTCCAGTTCCAGTCAACCCCAGAAAATGCCCAAAGATAAAAGCCACAAAAACAGCACCAATGATATTAAAAAGAGTAATAACTAACCAGTTCTTTAATAACTCACTTGCTGTCACTTTCTTAGCAAAGAAAGCTGCAGAGACAGCCATCATGTTCCCTGTAATCAACTCGCCTCCTGCCATTAAAATGATAATGAGACCAATTGGAAAAGCACAGGCTCCTAAAATACTTGAAAAGGCTCCAAAGGTTTCTAGTCCACTTGCTGCAATTCTCACATAAAGCAAATATCCTAGACTAATCATAGCGCCACCAATAAAACCTAAAATGGCTTTGGTCACAGCAGTCTTTGCAATCTTATGTTCTCCAATGTGAATAGTAGCTTCTAAAATTTGCTCAGGTGTTTTCATGATATCTCCTTTTGTTACGATGTTCACAAATGCACTTTTTAGTATACCAATTTTTGAAAAAAATGCAAGCCCTTTCAGTTAAGAAGGGCTTCTTTTTCATATTGATTTACTTAAACTTTTAGCTTAGCTAAAGGTAGGCCAATTTTTTGGCTCAAAAAACGCCATAGGCTGAGTGCTAAATAGAAATCTACCATGCCATGCACTAGTGAACCGAATCCCACTAATCCCAACATGGTCCAAAAATAGGACAGATTGGTAAGATCGGTCGCTGTCATGACATAGACAGTGATAAACTCAGCTAGACCGTGAACAATATTAATCATCAAAGCAAACACAAAAGTCTGTTCTTTCTTTAGCAAGATGGAAGGTCTTCTCTCAAGTAACCAAGCTGCAAAAGCTGCAAAAATAAGATGAGAAAAAGCTCTACAAACAATAACAAAAGGAAAACCAGCTAAGAAAAAGCCTAAAGTAGTTCCAATAGCTACTAATATAGCTACTGGTAGTGATATAAAGGTCGCTAAAAATAAGGGAACATGACTAGCTAATGTGAAGGAAGCTGGCCCAAGAATGAGCTTGATTGGCATAAACATTGGAATTAAAATAGCAAAAGCCACTAGAATAGAGGAATAAGCTATCATTTGAGTCGGTTTTTTTGACATGTTAATCTCCTTTACAAGTTATTATAGGTCATATTATTACAGGTGTCAAGACACCTGTAATAATATGACCTATTTTTCTTGATAAAGAATTTTTGCTGCTTTTAAGTCTTGGCAAATGTCCTCAAAAGCTTCTTGACTAGGGCAAGAAATAAGATGAGCATGCACACCTTCTGTCAAAGAAGACAATAACTCTGCTTTGGAGTCCTTTAGTTTGGTAATGAAATGAAGCATATCTGACTGAGATTTGATATTTAAAGGAGCTGTTAACATCCCATAAATAGGGTGTTCGACTTCTACAGTAGAAATAATACCATCATGCGCCAAAATAATCTGCAACTCTTCCTCGGTTTGCTCTGGACCATGTTGGCAGACTAATCTCGCTGAGTAATGATTTGTAAATAAGGCACTTGATAGTAAGTAGCCCTTTGGAGTTGAAATAATATCTATCTGCTGAGCCCGTAAGAGAGCAATATCTCCCACAATAACTTGACGACTGACCCCTAACTCTTTGGCCAAAGAAGAGGCTGACAGAGCTTCTTGTACTTGTTGAAGCTTTATCAAAATAGCTTGTCGACGATCGTTTGCTATCATATATCTTCCTTTTAGTTTTTTTAATTATCATACCATATTTTTCAAAAGCTCTCTTCTTTTGTCAAAAATAACTAAAAAAACCAAGACTAAGCTTGGTTCTGTGTCTTATTCACCACCAAGATAATACTCAGCAGTAAGGTTTAATTTGTCATCAAATTCGAAAACAAGTGGTGGGAAGTTTGGAATTTCAACATCCATGATTTCGTCATCTGACAAGCGTTTGATGTGTTTAACAAGGGCACGAATAGAGTTACCGTGTGCACCTACAAAAACATTTTTACCATCTACAAGAGCTGGAGCGATTTTGTCTTCCCAGAAAGGAAGGGCACGTTCTAAAGTAACTTTTAAGTTTTCAGCATCTGGAATAACGGCATAATCAAGGTGAGCGTAACGACGATCAGTATGTGCAGAATGCTCATCATCTTCAGCCATATCTGGAGGTAAAACATCGTAAGAACGACGCCAAATATGAACTTGTTCATCACCCCATTTAGCTGCTGCTTCAGCTTTATCTTGACCAGTCAAACCACCATAGTGACGCTCATTCAAACGCCAAGATTTTTCAACAGGTACCCAAAGTTGATCAGAAGCTTCAAGAGCAAGGTTAGTTGTTTTGATGGCACGTTTTAAAACAGATGTAAAAGCAAGGTCAAATTCAATACCTGCGGCTTTGATTAATTTACCAGCATCAATCGCTTGTTGTGTACCTTTTTCTGAAAGATCCACATCTGCCCAACCAGTGAAGAGGTTTGCTTTGTTCCATTCTGACTCACCATGGCGAGCGAAAACCAATTTTACCATTCGTAATATCTCCTTTTTATTTAGCTCTAAGAGCTTTTACCCTTCTATTCTACAAAAAATAGCTTAAAAAAGCTAGCCTATTCCTATTTTCTTGAAAATTATTTTGTAATATCATGAAAAATAGAAAGTTCGGAAATGATGAAGATTTAGAATTAGTTTTTAAAAATAGCTTGCTATTCTAAAAGCCTAGTGATAGAATAGAAAAAATTTGTCTAAAATATGGAGGAAATGCTAAACCATGGTTTCTATCGCAACAAGAATTGCCCACTTTGACTTCACTAATTGTTTGATGAATGCAGCAGGGGTCTACTGCATGACCAAAGAAGAATTGCTTGAGTTAGAAAAGTCTCAGGCAGGCTCATTCGTTACCAAGACCGGCACCTTAGAAGCAAGGCAAGGAAATCCTGAACCAAGGTATGTGGATACCCATTTAGGTTCCATTAATTCTATGGGACTTCCTAATCATGGTTATCAGTATTACTTAGACATCGTTTCAGAGATGGAGAAAGACAAAAATTCCAAAGCTCACTTTTTGTCAGTTGTTGGAATGTCTCCTCAGGAAACAGATCTTATCCTTAAGGCTATTCAGGCTTCATCCTATCAAGGCCTGGTCGAGTTGAACCTTTCTTGTCCTAATGTACCAGGAAAACCTCAGATTGCTTACGATTTTGAAACAACCGATGCAATCCTAAGCCATATCTTCTCCTATTACACCAAACCACTAGGAATTAAACTCCCTCCTTATTTTGACATTGTCCACTTTGACCAAGCTGCTGCGATTTTTAACAAATACCCTTTAGCCTTCGTCAACTGTGTTAATTCCATTGGAAATGGTATGGTTATCGAAGATGAGCATGTAGTCATCAAGCCCAAACAAGGTTTTGGCGGTATTGGTGGTGATTATATTAAACCAACGGCTTTAGCCAATGTTCATGCCTTTTACCAAAGGCTAAATCCTTCTATCCAAATCATTGGAACAGGCGGTGTAAAAAATGGACGTGACGCTTTTGAGCATATCCTCTGTGGAGCTAGCATGGTCCAAATTGGAACAGCCCTTCATCAAGAAGGTCCTAGTATCTTTGCTCGGGTATCCGAAGAATTGAAAGCCATTATGACATCAAAAGGCTACGAGACTTTAGAGGACTTCAGAGGAAAACTTCATTATTTAGACTAAAAAAGCAAGCAAAGCAGATAAAAAGAGTGCTCATTTGTAAGAATGAGCACTCAGATTGAAGACAAACTGGTCTAAACCTCCAGTTTGTCTTTTCTTTTACTATCATTATGATGATTTGCCTCATTTTGGCAACTTTCAGGCAAAGAAATAAGGCTATTCCAGCCATCCATTTGCTGTATTTTTTCAGATTTAAACACGCTAAAGTAAGCCCAAGGGTTGCCCCCATTTTGGACTTTCCTTTTAATCTCGTATAGCGTAAGTTATGGTATTCTTTAGCTGTCCCGAACAAGCGTTCAATAGTCTCTTTAGCGCTGTTGATAACGCTCTTTCATCCCTAGTTGGTGTCGGATGTCTTCGCAGACTTTTAAGTCATCTTTCCATAAATGACGTGTGATGACTTTTTGGTGGTTCTTCGACTGGGTACAAACTGATAAAAGAGCACAAGTCTGACAAATAGCTGGATCGCTATTATACTCACGGTAACCGTCTCGATTAGTCGTTGAATAGTGCAAAGGTTGGTTTTCTGGACGAAGATAGACATCATAATACTCATCATAGATAAATTCTTTTGGCCGAAGCAGGTCCTTTTTACTATGAGGTCTTGTATAGGGAAAAACTGGTATGACACCTAGAGTTAATAAGTAATGAGCGATGCTTGGGGTTTTATAACCAGAATCAGCAATGAGATAGTGAGAGTTCAATGCTTTAATCTTGTCAAAGAGTTCAGGAAATGCCTGACTATCATGGACATCTCCAGCGTGAATACTATACCCCAATGCCCAACCATGTTTATCACAAGCAACTTGAGCGTTATAAGCGAAGATTTGTTTATGCTCTCCTTTATGAAACCAACCACTATCAGGGTCTGTTGTAGACATTTTCTTACTTGCGGGCTCTTTTTCTTTGGCGAGCCTTACGGACTTTTTTCCGTGTTTCTCCCTATCTTTGGCAATTTCCTTCTCCAATTGGTCACTCATAAATTTAGCTTGTGCCTCAACTTCCTGGTTGATGTATTTGTGATGATTAGCAGCTGCCTTGATATGAGTCCCATCCACAAAGATTTCGGTAGGATCAATCAAACCAGCATTGAGGCAGAGACCTAGAATATGAGAAAAGATGGCTTCAATGACTTGTTTATCTTGGAAACGACGGCTGTAGTTCTTGCCGTATGTTGTGAAATGAGGCGCCTTATCTTCTAGAGTCAAGCCAAGAAACCAGCGGTAAGCTAAATTGACTTCAATTTCTTTGATAGTTTGACGCATAGAACGAATGCCAAACAGACATTGAATCATAGGAATCTTAATCAACATAACGGGATCCAAACTAGGACGACCATTATCAGCACAATAACTATCTTCAACTAAGTCATAAATAAATGAGAAATCAATGGCTTGGTCAATTTGACGTAAGAGATGGTCTTTAGGGACCAACTCATCTAAGCTATAAAAGCCAACTTGATTACGATTTTAGTTCGGATTTTCTTTGTGGAACATAGAGAGACCTCCTAGAGATTCTTGTCTTTATTATAACTCTTAGCGAACAAAAAAGCTCTAGAAATTCATTTTTCTAGGGCTTTGTCTTCAATCTGAGTGCTCATTTGTAAGAATGAGCACTCTTTGTGTGTTAGCACAAAAGTCATACTTGAGATTAAAAGGGAAAGGTCTTATCACTTTTTTCGATTATGGCTTCTGGCTCCTTCTCTTGTTCTTCTTTTGATTTCTTTTCTTGCTTACGAAGAAATTTTTGATAAAAAAAGATAAACAAGATTATTTTAATCAAGGAAAATATAGCGAGTCCAATGAGAATATAAACTAACATAAGGCTTCTTTCTATTTAAAATAGCATTATATCTATTATAGTCTCTTTAATGTATTCCAGCAAGTCTATCTACTCAAAAGAAAGCAAGCGTAGGCCATTCAAAATGACTAGAATGGTTGAACCTTCGTGTCCTACAACTCCTAGAGGTAAATTAACGACTTGAAAAACATTGGCTAGGATAAGGCTAGCAATAATTAATAAGGCAAAAACAATATTAGTCTTCACAATGCCTTTCATTTTTTGAGACAAGCGAATGGAAAAAGGAATGCGCGTAAGGTCGTCCATAATCACGCTATCGGCACTCTCCATAGCAATATCGGTACCAGTACCGATGGCATAAGAAACATCTGCCTGCGCTAAAGCAGGGGCGTCATTAATGCCATCACCTACCATCGCAACAAAACCATATTTTTCTTTTAGCCTAAGGAGCTGAGTCACTTTATCTTGAGGCATACAATTGGCTACCACTTCATCAATCCCAAGTTTTTGGGCAACATATTCTGCTGTTCCTGCTTGGTCACCTGTTAGCATAACGGTCTTGATTCCCAATTCATGAAGTGCTTTAATGGCTTCTTGAGATTCAACTTTAATATCATCAAAAAGAACATAATAGGCTGCCAGCTGCTCGTCGCAGGAAACAAAGATTAAGGTTTTTCCTTGCCCTTCTTCCACTTGAACAGTTTCCTCAAATTGATTTAGATTAGCTACCTTTTCTAATATGAATGACTTCTTGCCGATTCGCCATTCTTGACCCGATAGACTAAGGACAAATCCTTTGCCTGCAATTTCTTCTATTTGGTCTAATGCTACCGAAGATACTCCTTCAGTATAAGTTAGCAAAGCTTTTGAAATCGGATGGCTACTAGCAGACTCAGCTGTCCTAACAATTGCATCTACTTCTTCCTTAGGCAAAAGGTAATGGCTATCCACAACAGATGGTTTTCCTTGAGTCAAAGTCCCAGTCTTATCCATGATGACTGCTTTGATATCTCCCATATTATCAACAATATCTCCACCTTTAATAATCAAGCCTTTACGAGCGGCACGTGAAATAGCTGATAAACTAGCCGGCGTTGAACTAGCAATAAGAGCACATGGAGAAGCTACTGTTAGAAGAATCATTCCTCTATAAAAGGCATCCATCCAAGTCCAGCCTAATACAAAGTGACTCAATAAAATGAAACTAGGCACCAATAGTAAGACAAACTTCACATAACCATCTTCTAAACTTTCAATAAAGGTAGCTGTTTTACTCTTTTGCGTTTGAGCTGATTCCACTAAATTAAGAATTTTAGAAAAGAGGGTATTCTCATTTTCCACAGTCACAAGCATTTCGATGGTTTGACCTTGATTAATGGTACCACCGATGATATCTTGATCCTGGACCTTATCCACAGTGATAGGCTCTCCTGTAATCATTGATTCATCAAATTGGCCAAAGTTACTCAATAAGGTGCCATCAATCGGAACCGATTCTCCTTGTCGCACTTGAACACGATCTCCAATCTGTAGACTCTTTGTTTCCACTTCCAAAATCGTACCATCTTCTTGAATAAGTCTAGCTGTTTCAGGCTGAAGATTCATTAATGCAGAGATAGCGTCTTTACTTTTTTCCATCGCCATTTCTTCCAAGGTGTTTGACATGGAAAAAATAAAAATAAGCAATGCTCCCTCTAACCAGTAGCCTATGATTCCAGCGCCTATAGCAGCTAAAATCATCAAGACATCAACGGATAAGTGTTTCTCTTGAATTAAGTCTAGTAAGCCAGATTTTGCTGATTGATAGCCACCAATAATAAAAGCTAATATAAAAATAACAGAAGCTAACTTCGGTATACTTGGTAAAACTAGAATACCAATCACAATTAAAACTAAACAAACCAGTGTTTCTACTAAATGTAGATGGTCTTTTACCCACTTTATCATCATTATTTCCCTCACTTAAAAAACGTATCTTATGCATTAAGATACTTTAATTATAATAGTTCTAAATAAATAAGTCAACTATTTAGAACTATTATAATTAAATACTTTTTTAGCAATTCTTTAACAAGTGACATTAAAGACATTTTTTGCAGATAAGGGAAATAATCGTCTCTGACTAAGACAATGGTATACTAAATAATAGAGGTAAAAAAATGTTAAATAAAGACTTAGGACTGACTTTTCGTCAGTTACGTATAAATCGAAAAATCCCCTTAAGCCAGGTTGCAAACGAGCATGTTTCTCTGTCACAGATTTCACGGTTTGAACGAGGGCAGTGTGATATCTCTTTGTCTAAATTTCTTATCGTACTCAACAAGATTCATGTTGAAGTTAAAGAGTTTATGGATACCGCAGCCGATTATCAAACAACAGAACAAATTCACTTCATGTCTCAATTAATCGAGCTAGAATACAAGCGGGATATCAACGGTTTTAGATACTTACAATTACAAGAAAAAGCCAAATTTGAAGAGAACCCTAAAGAAAAACGCTATTACTTAAATATGATTCTATTACAGGCGTTTATCTGTAAATGTGACCCTAACCTCCCTTTCCCCAAGGCCTATTTAGATGACCTAACAGATTATTTATTCACTACTGAAAATTGGCATATCTATGAGTTAATTTTAATTGGAAATTGCTATTTATTTATCGATATTCCCCTATTAGATAAAATGGGACGCGAAATCTTAACTAATTACCACTATTATAAAGAAATCTCCACTAACAAATACCTAGTTACTATTACCCTAATGAATATTTGGGAAAGTTGTATTCATCGCCATTACCTTAAAGAAGCTAACTTTTATCAGAAAAAGCTCTTTCCACTCCTTAAGAATGAAACAAAATTATACGAAAAAACCTTATTTCTCTTTTTAAAAGGTCTAGAAGCTTACCGTTGCGGTGATGCCTTGTCAGGTATTCAAGACATGACAAAAGCTATTGATATTTTTGATGCTCTTGGTTGCTCTCACCATGCTCAAAACTACCGTCAAGATTTTGAAACCTTTGTTGGACCACTTTCCTGATTTGCAAAATAACATTTTTCCTCTTAAAGATGCTTTATAATAAAAGCAATTTAGGAGGATATTTTTATGATCAAAAACAAATACCATCTCTTATCTAGTCATGCCATTAATAAAATCGGTAATATCATTTATGATTATGCTAATAGTAGTTGGATAGCTGGACTGGGTATCCTTGGCCAACGCTACCTTGGTTATTATCAACTGGTTGAGCATCTCATCGCTATCTTCTTCAACCCCTTTGGAGGCGTAATTGCTGATCGCTTTAAACGTCGTCATATTTTATTATGGACTTATGCAATCGGGGCTCTTTGCTGTGCTTGCCTCACCCTTTTAAAAGATGAGAAGCACCTTTTGATTGGTTTAATTATTGTAAATGCTATTTTAGCCATCAGCCAAGCTTTTTCCTCAACCTCTTTTCGTTCCTATATTGTCACTATTGTCCCTAAACAAGAATTAGGTGATTTTAATGCTAGCTTAGAGCTTATCTCTCAAATAATTGGGGTTAGTACCCCAATTATCGCTTTTATGATAGTGGATAACATAGGGTTAACACTAACACTTTGGGTCGACTGTCTTAGTTTTATAGCTTCTTTTCTCTTTATTTGGGTCATTAAAGAAAAAGAAAGTCACATACAACGAACCGCTTCAAAAACCAATATCTTTAAAGATATGAAAGAAGGACTCGATTTTATTATTAACGAAAAGGAAATTGCTTCTTTACTCTTCATTGCCAGCCTAGTGAATTTTTTTATTGCAGCATTTAATTACCTTCTGCCATTCACTAACCAACTATTGTCGAATCAAGCTAGTTATGCTCATTTTTTATCTACAGGAGCTATCGGAGCCATCCTAGGGGCACTTCTGGTCAAACCCTTCTTTCAACATAGTTATAAGCATTTGCTTCTAACTTTAGCCCTTAGCGGCTTAGGGATGATGCTCATCACACCATTAGCTATTTTAAACTGTCATATCTTGATCATTTTAATAGGACAGTTGATCTTTGAATGCTTTTTAACCATATTTAATATTCAATTTTTCACACTTGTTCAACAAAAGGTTCCTGAACATCTCTTAGGTCGTGTTTTTAGTTCCATTTTTACCATTGCTATTCTATTAATGCCCTTAGCTACCTTTCTGATGACTTACCTTCCTTTTTTGTTATCTCTTTCAAGCTTTGCTCTTATTGGTTGTGGGATGACTTTTCTGTCCCTATTAGGCTATCTCTATTACAAGAAGAACTTATCATCTTAAAAATTGGTGAACCACTAGAAACTCCATTGCTATTAATGCATAAAAATAAGATCATATCAAAAAGATAAAAAGAGCTAAAATTTTTTTAAGAGCAAATTAGCTCTTTTTTTAGGTGATATTCTAGAAAATTATGAGTTTTTATCTATTTTTAAAAGAAAATTAGTTTTTATTATTAGTATAATATACCCGTGGTGCTAGTTAATCTCAAAATACAATAAAAAGCCCAAAAGGACTATACTGTAAGTGCCTACACAAACAGGAGGTTAGTCCAAATGAGCCACTTACAGTATACAGCTAAATCCCATCACTTACAATGGAATATGCGTCAATTATCAAAAATTTGTTCTCAGTTTTATCAAGATTATTGTCCGGAAGACTTCAAACACCGTCGTAACGTCTGTCTGTCCAAAGTTTCAGACCAATCTCTTCTAGTTTTACTGCTATTACAAGCTGAACTAGGTATTAAATCACAACGTCACTTTTATAGGATTTGTCAGCTATTTCCCTGCGGTACATTACTAGAAAGAAGTCGCTTTAATAGGCGTGCAAGACAGTTGATTTGGCTGGTTCAAGTGATTCGTCAGGCAATGAACACTCAAATTTCTCCCAATACCATTGTTATTATAGACAGCTTTCCTTTGCCACTTTGTCAATCTATTCGTAACCACAGGGTCAGACTTTTCAATGGGATAGCTAATATTGGTTACACCGCCTCTAAACATATGTGGTTTTACGGTTTTAAGGTTCACATGCTAGTGACCTTATCAGGCTACATTCTGAATTATGTTGTCAGCCCAGCCTCTGTTCATGATATTAAGGCAGTTTACGAGTTGCTAGAAAGGTGTGAACAATCCGTCATTTTAGCAGACTTAGGTTACCTTAACCGTGAGCTGAAAGATGAGTTGAAGCAAAATGGCTATCACCTCTGGACTCCCTTGCGTCAAAATATGGAAGGGGCTAAACAGCATAATCATTGGAAACTAATGGCTATGAGACGAACCATTGAGACTAGATTTTCAGAACTTTGTTCCCTTTTTGATATGGAACGAACACTGGATAGGGGCATGACAGGGCTGCAATTGAGGATTGAACAAATCATACTAGCTTACAATTTGAGATATTTTGAAATTAACTAGCACCATGGGTATAATATATATTTTGTTAATAATTTCCACCTCTAAATTATGTTTAATTATTATTTTTTATCAATTATTATAAAATAATTTTATTAAATAGCCTAAAAATGAGATTTTATGTGTTATACTTAACCAGTAAAGTGCAATGCATGATCCACTTTAAAAGCTTTGTTAGAAAGGTTTAGGTGGTAATTATGAAATTATCTAAACAAAAATCAAGTTTTTTTGCTGTTGTCTTACTAGTATTATGTTTATCACTACCAACTTCAATAGTTAATGCGTCAAGGATACGAACGTATCCCAATGTTTCACATATTGAAACAAATATTTCAAGTAACCTTTCATCAAAGATTCTACCTTTTAAAGGAATTTATACACTAGAACTAGAAAATTTAGATAATTTGAACAGAGCACAGTCAGCCCACATACAACTTCAAGATAAACATGAAACTACAGATAATCGTTCAAAAATAAACTACAATCCAGTCGGTTGGCACAACTATGAAATGCCCTACGGAGATGGAACCAAAAAGGCTTGGGTTATGAATCGTGGGCGTCTTATTGGATACCAATTTTGTGGTTTAAATGATGAACCTAAAAATTTAGTAACTATGACCGCTTGGTTAAATACTGGAGCATATTCAGGTGGAAATGATAGCAATCCAGAAGGCATGCTATATTATGAAAATCGTTTAGATTCTTGGCTTGCATTACATCCAAATTTTTGGCTAGACTATAAAGTTACCCCTATCTATAATGCAAATGAATTACTCCCTAGACAAATAGAATTACAATATGTGGGTATCGATTTTTCTGGGAAACTACTTAATATCAAATTAAATAGTGATAAAGAAGTAATTGACGAAAATGGCATAACAACAGTTGTCTTAGAAAATTATTCTTCAAATATCAATCTTGATTACTTAACAGGTATGGCAACCTTAAAATAAAAAACATCTATTCGTTTTTAACGTTAGAAAATAATCATCTCTATAACTTTTTTATTGTCCCTAAAAAAAGCCCATCATATAGGCCATGAAGGTTTCTATGATAGGCTTCTTTATATCTATTATTTAATGGCATCTATTCAATAAAATATTTTCCGTAGATGTAAAATGATAAAAAATATTTTGATATAAGGTTATATAAGCAATGAAAATACTTTCATCTATCTCAAAAAAACCTATTAGCTTTAAACTTCTGAGTGCTGTTACTAAAGCGACCTTTCTTGTGTTATAATTAAAACGTATTTTTTGTTCTGAGTCCGATTCCCGTCGGACTTTTTTGTTATCTAAAATCTTCTGTGCTGATGCCTAAGACATCGGCGATTTTAACAACATCATCAAATTTCAATGATTTTTTTCTTCCTTTTTTTAGATCAATTAAGCTGTTTTGATTTAATCCAGCCTTTTGTGACAATTCATATTTAGTCATTTTTTTCTCAATTAATATAGCTTCGATTTTTTCCCACATAATTCCTCCTAAGCACAACATATAGTTGTTTATAGCTTTGTTATATACAATATATTGATTTTTCAATATGCCTATGATATAATTTATTTGAATATGACCTCTCACCGTTGTATTCAAAAAATTATGGAAAGGAGGGGAAAGTTATGAGTAAATTGAGTCCAAAGCCTACAGATAAAAATCCTAAAAAAAGTTGGAAAGATTTAGACAGCACACTTCAAGCAGCTTTTAAAATACCGACAAAAGACATGGAGCTTACCATACTTGTAGATACCTACGAAATGTCTGCTTAAGAGATTATCGAAGAAGCTAAAAGGGCAGGTTACAATGTCAAAAAGATCAACGACAATGTTCTCAACTTTTTCTAAAAAATCATTCCATAAACACAAGCGATTTCACGCTCAATTCCGTTAATTACCGATTCAAGTCTCGAAATCCTAAAGTCTACTGTTTCAGTAGGCTTTTTATCTTGACCGATAGTTATTAATTCGATTGTTTTCTTTCCGCTATACGGGTATCGTTTTGGTCTCATGTGTCTCCTTTCTATATTTCAGACAACAGCTGATTAATTGTCTTAGCGTTTAATCTGATTTGATTGCTGTCAGTCTCGTGGTTATTGGCTTGTAACAGTTATTCGACTAAATCTTTGCGAACATCACGTCTCCACTCTGATAGCTCCTCTTTAGCTTTAGTCGTCTCAAAATATTGTGTGTAATCATTGTTCATAGCACAGACACCATTTTTTCTGTCTCTACTCAAAGTTACTTTGATATGACTTTCTGATATGTCATACCCTTTTAAAACTTGATACGCTTCTGCTAATTTTGAATCAGAATTCTCATAGTAAAAACGCCTTATTCGTTCTGCTTTAGTCATTTAATTCCTTTCTAGTGTTGTATAATGTAGTTATCCTATTAGGAAGGGGGATAAGTGAATGAATTTAGAAGAATTAACTCCTCTATTGAATAGTATTGATGATTTTGAAACTGTTATTTTGCATAGTCTCGTTGGAGATTTTGTTATTGATCATTGGATTGAGCCTAATCGTAAAAATGAAACCCTCATTTTCATGCACAATGACCAAACAACAGAATTAAAATTATCAGCTATTCTCGGAATTTCCACTATTCCTAAGTCCCTCTAGCATATTGCGGACTTTTTCGGAACGTTTACCTTGGTGGGGAGAATCTCCAAATTTCCACTGCAACAATCTGCGTTCCTCTTCTGATAAATAACCTGCTCTTTGTAGTAGGTTTTTTGCTACCTTCCATGGAATCACTACAGCTACTTCATCCATGTTGATTACTATTTCTTCAAGTTCATTTATTTTGTTTTCTAGTTCGTTCATATTGTCCTTTCTAGTGTTGTAATTGTTTTATATGATTTAAATCGTATTTATTGCCTAAAAAAATATTATTAACATCTACTTTATAAAAATCTGCCAATTCATTTAGTAGCGATACAGGGATCTTGCTACTATCAATTTCGTATTTTAATAAAGTTTGATGGTGAATACCAAGCTCTTGCGCAACTTCTTTAGCGCTAAGACTATAATTAACGCGTAGCACTCTTAGTGTCATTTTCGTCATTATCCCACCCCCTTTCTGTGATATAATTGAAATTTGATGAAGAAAAAGAAATATACCTAACTCTCTATGTACCGTTAATAAAGTGGATGAATTCGCAATCATTCAATAACAAAAGTTATTATTGGCTAGTGGCATTTACTAGATATACAACAAATACACAAGATTTTCTGACAAACTTATTGTTAAAAAATTTTGAAAAATTACCTGTATCAGTTGCTATGAAATACTCTGAATACACCCTAAATTCTGCAACCTCTTTACATTTTTATCGTAACGCTGAATACGATTATGATTATGAAATATTTGCAAAAAAAGCCTCTGAATTATTTGACCTCATTATTGAACAATTGCTAACAGAAGGAACAGTATTATCCCAGAAGCTAAGCTTACCAAACTTATCCAAATCCACTTTAGAGAACTTTTTGGGGAACAAAAAACTATATCGGTCCAAGATTTTTATCACTAGAAACCCATAACAAACCCCTAAGACCTGAAAGACCACTGCCATTCTAACCCACCCTTTCCACTCCCTCTTGGGAGTTTTTGTTTTGCTTAATTCCTTAAGCTTGACTATAGTATACTACGAATTAAATCGTATGGCGAATGTTTTTCCGAAAAAAATCGTATTTATTTTAAAAATATTATTTACAAATACGATTTAAAACGATATTATATAAGTATAAAAATTCGAAAGGAAAAAATAATGGCAAGAGGAAGAGGTAAGTTAACCCCTCAGGAAATCGAGGCGATGCAATTCTTTTCGAGCAAACTTAATAATTTGCTCAATGAAACGAATACAAAGCAAGTTAACTCAAAAAGAATTAGCTAAAAAACTAAAAATAGCTCCAACAGCTATTTCAGCTTGGGAGGTAGGTAGAAACAAACCTCTTATGGATAACATCGAACAAATGGCTTCTATTTTTGGAATATCAAAATCAAAGCTTTTAGGTAACGAAATATATAAAATCCAAGATAAAGTTCCACCAGAACTCATCCCATCTACTCTACAAAAAATAAATGCTACTTCTTCTCAATTAGAACACAGTAGACAGCTAATCGTTTTGGATACAGCTGAAACTTCATTAAATCAACAAAAAGAAATTAAAAATAACGAAGATACAGTAGTGGAATTCTTCTCTTATAACTACTACGACCACCCCGCTTCTGCTGGGACAGGTCAATATCTAAATGATGTGCAAGTAGAAACAATTGAATTACCAGTCGATATTAATGCGGATTTCGTTATTCCTGTCTATAGTAATTCCATGGAACCAGAGTATCACTCTGGCGACTATGTATTTATCAAACTATCTATTAACCTGTCAAATGGTGATATAGGAGTTTTTGAGTATTATGGTGACGCTTATATCAAACAACTTCTTATAAACGACGAGGGAGCTTTTCTGCATAGTCTGAGCGACAAGTATGACGATATACCTGTTGATGCCGACAGTGATTTTAGGATTATTGGAGAAGTTGTCGGAAGCTATTCGGATAAATAATTTAGTATTCTTTTATTATTTAATAATTACGTGCAATAACTGATCCACATAAAAAGCTGATGGGAGACAATATATGAAAAAATTGGTTACTTTAGGGGTTATTGGGATATCTACTATTTTTTTGACAGCGTGTTCGAGCGGTGATCAAACTAAAATAACCAACAAATAAAATGTTGTAACGGAAAATAAAAAAGAAGATACAAAATCAAGCGGAAAAGTAAGTGAACCTCAAAATCAAAAATACAAGGTAGGAGATAAACTAACATTTAAAAACGGACTAGAGATAACTATAACAAATGCTGAGTTTACAGACGAACGAAATCAATTTGATGACTCCAATCCGGAAAAAGTATTAAAAGTAATCTACAACGTAACTAACAATACCAAAGAAGATTACTTGGTATCATCAGAGATGGAATTATATATAGGAAGCAATAAAATGAATAGCTATCCTATAGACACAACTGTTGAGACGTTATCTCCTGGACGTAGCTACGACAATGCAGTGACTGCTTTTGGCGTCAATGGTACAGACAAAATGGAATTAGAAGTAAAACCTTCTTTTAGCTTTGAAAAAGAAAAATTCATAGTTGAATTAGACTTGCAGTAAAATAAAAAAAGCCCTACGCTCTCAAACTTTGGCGAGTCTGAGCGTAGGGCGTAACTAACATAAGAAACAAGCATTAAAAAGCTCGTTTTCTTATGCCTATTTTATCAAAAAATAAGGTAAAAAACAATGTGGGCTGAAAAACATACAAGCGGAAAAGTAAATTTTGTAGAGAGATATAAAGACCCTTATACAGGAAAATGGAAACGGACATCAGTATTGATGGATAAAGATACCTCTAGAATAAGAAAAGAGGCTCAAAAAATACTAGATGCTAAGATAGCTGATATTTTATTCAAGCTACAATCATCTGAAATGCTTTTTACAGATCTTTTTGACCAATGGTGGACATTTTACCAACAAGAGATAAAACGCTCCTCTAATGCATCGCTAAAAGGCAATATAAGGGAAATTAGAGAGAGTTTTGGAATAGGTATCAAAGTAGTCAATATTGATGCTAAGTATGTACAAGCTTACCTGGATAAACTGAACTGCTCTAGAAATAAAAAAGAGCGTAACAAATCTATGCTTAATCTCACCTTTGACTACGCTATTGACTTAAATATCATCAAGGATAATCCCTCAAGGCGGGCAAAGCTCCCCCGAATAAAGAAGACTTTGGAGGATTGTAAAAAAATTGAAGAAAAATATCTTGAAGAAGACGAGATTCAACCGTTGCTCAAAGAATTGTACCGACGGCCAAGCACATATCGGACAGCTCTACTAGCTGAATTTATGAGCCTAAACGGCTGCCGTATTGGTGAAGCAGTCAGTCTTGAGCCCGCTAATCATGATTTTGATACTAGAATCCTAAAACTACATGGAACCTACGATCACACTGAAGGCTATCGTAATGGCGAAAAGACATCACCGAAAACTCTCGCTTCCTATCGTGAGACCATAATGACGAAGCGTGAGATGGAAATCATTGAAGAACTTGAGTTTATGAATGAGTTGGAAAAGAATACCAATCATCGATATAAGGATATGGGATATAGCTTCACGACTAAAAATGGTGTCCCAATTCAGACCAATTCTTTTAACATTGCTTTGAAAAAGGCAAATGAACGACTTGAAAATCCAATAACGAAAAATCTTTCTAGCCACATATTCCGTCATACCCTAGTTAGTCGCTTGGCAGAAAATAAGACGCCTCTGAAAGCAATTATGGATCGTGTCGATCATGCTGACGCAAAGACAACTACCCAAATATATACCCATATAACAAAAAAATTGAAATCAAATGTAGCAGAAATCATGGAAAACTACTAATTATATGCCCCAAATTTGCCCCAAAACATATAAAAAAAGTCTACTGTACAACGTCAAAACGTTGATGCAATAGACTTTTTTTATATCTATTATTTAACAGCGTCTTTAAGAGCTTTACCTGCTTTGAAGGCTGGCACTTTTGAAGCTGCAATTTCGATTTCTGCACCAGTTTGTGGGTTACGACCTTTACGAGCTGCGCGTTCGCGAACTTCGAAGTTACCAAAACCGATTAATTGTACTTTTTCACCATCAGCAAGGAATGCTTCGATTGCAGAGAAAACTGCATCTACTGCTGCTGCTGAATCTTTTTTAGTCAGTTCAGTTGCTTCTGCAACTTTTGCGATTAAATCTTGTTTGTTAGCCATTTAACAAATCCTCCAAATAATTAGTAAGCTTAATGCTTTAACAGATATTATCATATCTAAAAAACGCTCTCAGGTCAAGTATTTAACGTTATTTAGCCCTATTTCTTATACGCAAGTTGTCAAGTCAAGTGCAACCAGTTCATAGATAACTAGAGTTCCAGATGTTAAGCTGTTCGGGATAGCTCAAACAGGAATTTTGAGGATTGATATTGAAGAAGTCGTCTTGGGCGCTCATTGATGGCAGTAATATAATTGTCAAGTTCTTCAGAGGTTAGTGGATTAAGTGAGACTCCTTTAGGGACATATTCTCTGAGGAGGCCATTGAAGTTCTCGTTTGTTCCTCTCTCATGTGAAGAATAGGGATGTGCAAAGTAAACTTCAACAGCTTCTAAGTTTGAGAGTAAACTAAACTCAGAACCATTATCCGCTGTGATGGATGCAATAGGATACTGACTGATGAGATGCGTGACAGCTCGGTTAATGGTTTGGGACTGCTTGTCTTCTAGCTTAACTCCTAGTGCATAGCGTGTCTGGCGCTCTACCAAAGTCAACATAACAGCTTCACCTTTGGTTTTCTTGCCGAGAACCAAATCAATCTCCCAATGCCCAAATTCAGAACGATCATTAATATATTCTGGACGTTCTTCGATAGATTTACCTAAAGTCTTCTTATTCGTCTTCATGACTTTCTAATAACTTCGTATAGCATACACCATCTTAGGCAAATCGATTGGTTTAATAGCTAATACCCCCTCTTTGATATAACGATAAATCGTTTTGGTAGAGGGGACGACTTCTTCAGGATGGTTCACTTTGTAAGTCTGAACAAAACTATCCACACTATGGAGACGAATGTTAGCCGTCAAGGCAGATTCTAATTGTTCAATGAACCTAGCGGAGCAGTCATTCAACTTGAGATAAGAACTCTTTTGACGATTGGTTTCATAGACACGTTGCCCACTATCAGCGAAATAGGCGTTGAAGAAGGTTTGTTTTCCATTCTTATCCTTTACCTGTTCTACTGAACCACGTTTTATTTCTCGGCAGATTGTAGAACGGTGACGACCCAAGAGTCGAGCAATCTCAGCGGGTTTCTTTCCCATTTTAAGATAAGCAGCAATTTCACCCCGTTCTGTGGCTGAAAGATGAGAATAGGATGATTTTCTGGTAGAATTAATGTTGGACATGTTCATCTGCTTTCCATACTGAATTGGGGAATTCTAGTATATCAGACGAACATGTCTTTTTTGTTGCACTTCATTTTACAACGCGGTCCTATTTCTTATAAATATCAAAGCTAATTTGGTCCTTGACTAAATCCACTTTTTTTGCCTTTAAGTAGACATTTGCGTCATTCTTCAATTCTTGTAAATTCACAATGATAGCAGACTGGTTTGGCATTACTTTGACAAATTTAGGTAGCTTATAGCTTGATTTCAAATACTGTAAAACATCTTTTTCAGGAAGAGGAAGGGTACCTACTGAGAACGAAACCACCTGTAATTGAACAGCCCCATTATCTAAACGATTGGGTTGAAAATAAATATATAGTGGTACTTCATAGCCTAATAATTGATAGGTTCCTTCAAATAAGATAGACGTTGATGTAGCATAAAACTTGTAGTGTAAGGTTTTTGTTTGATAATCCTTTAAATAACTAGCTACTGTTTCATTTAGTTGCTCACGATTCGTGGTAAAAGTACCAACCTTAATATTGTTGAGTTTCTTTTTAGCAATCAATTCTGATTCTGGTTCTCTGACTTGGATAAGGCGACTTCCAATAACCACCCCAAAAGCTAGATTTAAAGCTAATAAGCATAAGAAGGCCCACTTCCACCAGTTAAGGTTTAATTTCTTTTTCATGTTTCCTAATTTTCTCCATTATTGCATCTGACATGATTTGATAACCCGTGTTATTAGGATGGAAATGATCACCCGTAAATAGAGCATCGTTAATGCCCCTTGTTTGATCTCCTGAGGACTGAATAATGCCTTCTTGTCCATCTTGTCCATTTACCCCTTTGTACAACAAATCGTTAATAGGAACAAAATAAACACCTTTGTAGGACGAAATGGTTTCTTTTGTCTTTTGATTCCAGTCATCGATAACTGTTTGCATATCAGTCAATTCAGGAAAATTCAAATAAAATGGATTGTAGATACCAACCACAAAAATGGGCAAGTCCTTGTTATCTTTCCTAGCTAAATCTAGTATCTGGCGCAAACGTTTTTGATAGGCTATCGAAGGCTTATCAAAACTAGATAGTTTTAGATGAGCTAAATTCTTTCGAATGACAGCTAAGACATCATTACCACCAACTGTTACGGTCAATAAATCGGCATCTTTTAAATCTGATTGAATGTCTTTAGTTGTAGACATCCTTTTTAAGATTTGTTGACTGGTATTTCCCGAAACCCCATAATTTTTATGACTAACTTTAGCATAAAAAGTATCACTGATTTCGTCTGATAACAGAGGAACAAAACCACCTTGGTTGGTTAGATCACCAACCCCCTCCGTCAAGGAATCACCAATAGCCACGTAAGTAAAGTCGATTTTTTCATTTTTTAAAAAGTCACTCTTTTTCAATTTAGAATCTGATTTTGGAATCAGATTATTTAGTAAAAAGAGCGAAATGCAAAAAGCAAAAAGAAAGACCAATAATCCTTTTAGAAACTGACGCTTATTCATATCTAACCATCACCGCAAAAGCACCTTCACCAGTATGAGTTTGGATGATTGATCCTGTTTCCAAAACCGCAATTGGCTTGTCATAGACAGCAGCAATTTTTTCCTTTAAGCTCTCAGCCAAGTCTGGTTCTCCAGCATAAGAAATGGCAATTTCTGCGATGCGTTTGTGAGCATTAGCTTCCAAATAGGTTTCCAACCATTTGATAAAGGTCTTATTACCACGACCTTTGACAAGGGTTTTTAACTCATCATTTTTCATTTCCATGAGGACGCGAACGTTTAAAAGAGAACTAATAAGACCTGTTACCCTACCGATACGACCTCCTTTAACAAGATTTTCGAGAGTCGATACTCCAATGTAGAGTTCCGTTTTGGATTTTATTTCTTGGATAGCATCAAGAATTTCAGAAAGCTCTGCTCCTTCTTTAGCCATCTTGGCAGCTTGAACCACTTGAAATTTCATGGCTTGGTCAGTAAATCCAGAATCTAACACTGTTACAGGCGCACCTGCAATTTCAGCTCCTTGTCTAGAAGCTTCAATGGTTCCAGACAGAACTGGGGATAAGTGAATGGCAATGATATCGGTTGCTCCTTCAGCTACCAACTGCTCATACACTTCTGCAAATAAGCCAACAGGTGGTTGACTGGTTTTTGGTAGTGACTTGCTAGCCTTCATTAATGACAAAAAGTGTCCCTTTTCTTTTAAGTCGCTATCCGAATAAAGTTTGCTGTCAATCATGACCGACAGTGGTACAACTGTAATATCAAGTTCTTTAACCAATTCAGGTTCAATGGTCATTGAAGAATCTGCAACAATTTTAATTTTTCCCATGTCTTTTTCCATTCTAGTCTAGTTTATCATCTCTTTATTTTATCACTCATTGGTAAATAAATCAAAATAAGTAAAGGCTATAACCTCCTTAAAAATAAAAACTAGGCTTAAAGAAGCCTAATTTCTTTTTATTCTGAGAAATTGTCCAACAACTCCTGCTGTTACCAAGAGCATTCCTAAAAGTTGAGGTAATCTCTCTGTTTTTTCTCCAGTATTTGGTAATTGAAGTCTACTAGTTGATTTTAAAAAGCTAATTTTTCTGTTATAAGGAACAGAAATTCGGTCTCCCTCACCATTAATAGATGATAAAAATTCATTGATGATAGAGGTAGGAGTTTGGCTAATCTGTTCAGCCTCCCGGCTTTTTAGAACCAATTGTTCAACTTTTTGTTTCTCATGCTGAGCCGCAAGGTAAAGTTTAGATGGTTTCAGATGAGAACGATTGCTGATAGCATTGACAAAGCTTTTGCTTGCTTTATTAAACTGTGTCATCTTTACTTGTAGCTCCTGACGAGCGGCTTGATAGCGCTTGTTTATCTCAGAACTACTATAATAATCCAATTCTAAAGGATTAATCTGTTCTTCGGTTGGTAACTTAGCCACAAAAACAGTCGATAAATCAAAATCATCTTCTGCTTGAGGACTATTTATTTCTACATGTGGTTCAGAAAGAGTATCTGAATTTTCGACTATAAGCTCTTGATCAGAATCTTTAGCATCTAAATCGTCTAGAAACTGTTGAATCAATTCTGTACGTTCGATTTTTTCCTGATCACTTAAAGTTTCTGGGGCCACTTCTTCAATGATATGTAATACCTCTGCCGCTTTCTCTTCTAAATGAAAGGCTGAGCCTTCATTAGTGGGCATTAAATCAACTTTCTGGTCCACAGATGCCATCGTTTCTAAGACCTGATCAGCTTTGATTAGTTGTGTGTGGCATGTCAAGGCTGTCCATATTAGTATTGTTGAGAAATACATTTTTTTATTAGACATATATACCTCCTAGATTAGAATTCTCTTATTTATTTTACTATTAATTAAGGTTTTGTCAATAGTAGAAAACTAAAAAAACCGCATGTTTTTACGGCTTCTTTAGTTATAATAAGGATTTTAATCGATTTCTCTATTTTAAGAAAAACTCTTTTTTCAAAATGAGAAATAAGATTAGAACTTTTTCAATAAGGCTTCTGCTTGATTACGAGCAGCTTGAGTCATATCAGTTCCTGCTATCATAGTTGCAATCTCTTCAATACGCTCTTCATGTGTTAATAATCTTGCTTTTGAAACCGTCGAGTCTTCCTTGCTTTCTTTAGAAATAAAGTACTGGTAGTCAGCAATGGCTATGACTTGTGGTAAATGAGAGATAGCTAAGACTTGCCCGTGCTGTCCAATTTTATAGATTTTTTGTGCTATGGCTTGGGCGACACGGCCTGATACCCCTGTATCGACCTCATCAAAGACAATACTGGTTTTATCCTCTTTTTTAGAAATAGCCGCTTTAATTGCTAACATTAGGCGAGACAACTCACCTCCAGACGCTACCTTAACTAAAGGCTTGAAACCTTCCCCTGGATTGGTTGAAATATAAAACTCTAACTGTTCATTTCCTTGACGATTAAATTTTGACTTAGTGAATGACACTTTAAAATCAGCTTTTTCCATGTAAAGGTCCTTCAGTTGTGATTTGATGTCAGTCTCTAAGGTTGAAGCCAGCTGGTGACGACCCTCACTCAGGTCCTGAGCTGCAATTACCAATTGTTTTTCAAGTTTTTTCAACTCTATCTCTAACTCACCTGAGGTCCTTTCATCACCGGTGAGTAACTGATATTCTGTGACAATATTGGTATAATAATCCATCACATGATTAACATCTCCGCCATATTTTCGACTCAAGCTATTCAACAAATCTAATCGATATTCAATTTCTTGTAGGCGTGTACCATCAAAATCAAGCTCATCAAGAGATGTAGCTAATTGCTTACTCACTTCTTCTAAGATATAGTATGCTTCCGCAATAGAAGTGGAAAACTGCTTATAATCAGGGGCAAAGGTCTCTATGCTTTGTAAATCGTTCATACTTGAGCGAATATTGGATAAACTTGAAAAGTCATCATTATCCAACATCAGATAGGCATTTGTTAAGGTATCTGCTATTTTTTTATGATTGAGAAGACGCTCTCTTTCTTGATTAAGCACCTGATCTTCATCTCGTTGTAAATCTGCAGCTTCAATTTCAGCCATTTGAAAAGCGAGCATGTCAATTCTGGCTTTATGTTCTTGCTCGTTTTTTTGTTTTTCAAGAACATCTTTTCGCAAGATTTTATAGCTATCAAAAAGTCTCTGATAGTTCTCTTTGACTTGCCTAAAATGGTCATCACCAAAAGCATCTAAGATATGCAAATGCATTTGTGGTCTCATCAGTTCTTCTTGATCATGTTGACCGTGAATATCAACTAAAAACTGTCCAATTTTCTTTAAGGTTGCCAAATTGACCATTTGACCATTGATACGACTAACACTCCTACCATTGGCAAAAATATCACGGCGTACAATCAATTCTTCTTCTATGGTAATTCCCGATTCTTCTAACAAGGCTTGTAAGTCACGATTTTCAGAAAGAGAGAAGAAACCTTCAATTTCTGCTTTATTAGCGCCATGACGAATCACTTCTGTACTAGCACGCGCTCCAAGCATCATGTTCATGGCATCAATGATGATTGATTTACCTGCTCCTGTTTCACCCGTTAGAACTGTCATCCCGTTTTCAAAATTTAGGGAGATTTCTTCTATAATAGCAAAATTCTTAATGGAAATTTCTAATAACATGTTCTTCTCCCCTAAAGCCTTAGTCTTTTCCTTGCATCCAAAGTCTTACTTCATGACGTATAAAATCAGCAGCCTCTTGTGTTTTAGCTATCAATAAGAGGCTATCATCGTCGACAACAAGGCTAAAAATTTGCTCAGAAAAGTCGGTTAATAAATAGCGCTTGATCAACTTGCTATTTCCAGGTACTACAGTTAGATATAAAAAGCGCTCAAGCCCTTCCGTTTTTTCAGATATTTCTAGAATAGTGCTTTTTATGGAAGTAGGTTTTTGGACTACTTTTTTACCACTATCTTGTGATAAGCCGTAAACATAGCGTCCAGAACCTGAAGGAATCTTAACAATACCAATCTCATTCATATCTCTTGAAATGGTTGCTTGAGTGAGAACCAATCCATGTTCTTTTAAGCGCTGCAACAAATCATGCTGAGTCTCAATATCATGATTGAGAACTAGATTCTTGATTAAATCTAAACGTTCATTCTTTTTCATGTTTTTCAAATTCCTTATGTGCTTGGGTCACAACTTCCCTAATAGCTTGATTAGATATCACATCTGTCTTTTCAGGACTTGTAACCTTTTCAAAGTGAGCTAAAAATTCTATATTGCCATGTCCTCCCTGTATTGGAGAAAAGGACAAATCTCTAATCATTAATTCGTTTTTTTCAGCAAAGCTAATGACATCTTGTATCACTTTTTCATGAACCTGTTTGTCTTTGACAATTCCTTTTTTACCAATTTGGTCACGGCCAGCTTCAAACTGAGGTTTAATCAGTGCAACGACATGCCCCCCATCAGCCAAGACTTCAACTAGAGCGGGAAATATTAGGCTTAGGGAAATAAAGGATACATCAATACTTGCAAAACTAGGTCTACCTTCTTCAAAATCATCTGCTTTGGCATAACGGAAATTGTACTGCTCCATACTACGAACACGTGAATCTTGACGTAATTTCCAGACTAACTGATTGGTTCCAACATCAACTGCATAAACCAACTGAGCTCCTGATTGAAGCATGACATCCGTAAAACCACCTGTAGAGGCACCAATATCAATACAGATTTTATCTTGAACGGAGAGCTTAAAAAGATTTAAGGCTTTTTCGAGTTTTAAACCACCACGACCAACATATTTAAGCTTTTCACCTTTTAGCTTTAATTCAATAGCTTCATCAATTTTTTCTCCTGGTTTATCAAAACGTTCCCCATTCAGAACCGAAACCACAAGACCAGCCATAACGCCTCGCTTGGCTTGCTCACGTGTCTCAAATAAGCCTTGTTTATAGGCTAAGACATCTACTCTTTCTTTAGGCATCTAATCGTAGTCCTTCTATTAGTTTTACTATCTCTTGAGCATTGAAGTTAGTCTCTTGAGCAATTTGCTCAAGCAAGTCTTTGGCTTGAGTCAAACTGTCCTTTAAAACAGCATAAGACTCCTCTAAGCCCAATAGACTAGGATAGGTTGATTTTTGAGAAGCGATATCTTTTTGGGGAGTTTTCCCCATCTGATCAAAACTAGCTGTCAGATCCAAAATATCGTCCCTAACCTGAAAGGCATGCCCAACAAGCATACCCACTTGCCAAAATTGCCCACACACCTTTTCAGACGCTTCTGCAATGATAGCGGCAGCCAAAAAAGGAAAGGCTAATAGTTTTCCTGTTTTATTGGTATGAATCGCAGTCAAATCCAAAAGTGATAAGGATTTTTCTTCACCTTTCATATCTAACATCTGACCACCGACCATGCCAAAGCTTCCTGCTGAGCTTGATAATAAGGTCACTAAATGAAGGGTTACTTCTGCCTTTAAATGAGCCTTGACTAATACATCAAAAGGATCTAAAAACAAAGCATCTCCCGCTAATATAGCTGTAGCTTCATCAAATTGCTTATGATTGGTTAAACGACCGCGACGGTAATCATCATTATCCATGGCAGGAAGGTCATCATGAATAAGCGACCCTGTATGAATCATTTCAAGCGCTGCAGCCACCATATAATGACTCTCTGTTAAAGTAATCTCAAACCCCTCTAGCAATTCTAATAGGATGCGTGGGCGAATGCGTTTTCCACCACCATTTACCGAATATAAAATAGCTTCAATCAAGTCTGTGGAAACTTGAGAGTGCGACTTTTGGTAATAATCGTGAATGGCCTCATCGATTTTGTTAAGGCTAATCATTGGGCATCCATTTCTACTTCTGTTCCGTCTGCTTGCATGACTTTCACTAAGGTTTTTTCAGCACTTTGCAAGGTTTTTTGAAGGTCTTTTGACAAGAGCATTCCCTTTTGAAATTCAGCAATTGCCTCTTCTAATGGCACATCTCCATTTTCTAGTTTGCTTACAATAGCCTCTAAGTCTTGTAAATTTTCTTCAAATGTTTTCTTAGTTGACATCTCTTACCTCTACTTCTATTTGTCCATCTTTTAAGGTTACAGCTAATTGATCGCCTTTTTGAAGGTCTTTTGTGGAAGACACTAGGTGTCCTTCTTTATAAATCATGGCATAACCACGAGCGATAATCCGATTGGTATCAAGGGATAATAAGGCATCCTGAGCTTTTTCAAAACGAGCTAGCTTGCTATCGTATTGATTTGACATTTGCGATAGCAATAAACGATTGGCGTTATTAATCTGATCTTGATAGCGTGCTAGTCGAGCAGGCAAACCTAGAGCTGACAAGCGATGTTGCGCATGCAAGTGCCCTTCTTTTTTTAGCTGAATCATTTCTTTAACAGAATTAGCTAAGGAAAAGGTTAAACGATCAATCTTTTGAAGGTAAGCATCATACAAGCGTTCAGGCTGTCTAAAGATTACTGACCGCATCTGCTGATTAAGCCCCTCTTGTTTTTGCTTGATCAGACGCAGGCTTGCTTGATAAGCACGATTTTGTCTCTCGACAATCCACGACAGAATATCAGCTTTAGTCACTGGTGTGGCTAACTCAGCAGCGGCTGTTGGCGTTGCTGCCCGCTGATCTGCTACAAAATCTGCTAAGGTAGTGTCCGTTTCATGGCCTACACTAGAAATAACAGGCAATCTGGAAGCAAAAATAGCTTCAACCACCACCTCTTCATTAAAGGCCCACAAGTCTTCGATAGACCCACCACCACGACCAATAATTAACAAATCTAAGTCATCACGCTGATTGGCTTTAGCAATATTACTTACAATTTCTTGAGCGGCACCTTCACCCTGAACCTTTGTTGGGAACAATAGGATTTCCACACCAGGAAAGCGTCTGGAAACGGTCGTAATAATATCACGAATCACTGCACCGCTAGGACTGGTTAAGACACCTATTTTGGTTACAAATTGAGGAATGCCTTCTTTGTGCTTGGCATCGAAAAAGCCCTGCTCTGCTAATTTTTTCTTGAGCTGTTCAAATTGTAAGGCAAGAGCACCAATACCATCCGGCTCTGCTTTTTCAATAATAATGGAGTAAGAACCTCCTGGTTCATATAACTGGACACGTCCAACCACATTAAGCTTCATGCCTTCTTCCAATTCAAAGGGAAGTTTTTTAAAAGCTCCTGCCCACATGGTTGCTTGAATGACAGCTCCCTCATCCTTTAAAGAGAAATACTGGTGGGTAGGTCTTTTCCTAAAATTAGACACTTGTCCTGTCAGATAAACTTTTTCTAAATAAGGATCACGATCAAATTTTAACTTGAGGTATTTCGTTAGATTAGTGACGCTTAAATAATCTGTCATCAAACCACCTTTCTCTTTGTCATCCCTAAAAAAGGGAAACGGTATACTAATGCAATTATACCATTTTTCTTTTGAAAAAGTGACCTCAAAAGAGCTAAAAAGAAGCCCCCTAAGGACTTCATTTACCGTTATGACTAGCAGAGCAAATTAAGAAGAGTGCGAAACACTTCTAAGTGCTGCTTGATAGGTTTGCTCCAGTAACATGGTAATCGTCATGGGCCCTACCCCTCCTGGAACGGGTGTGATTTTATTTGCTACTTGGGACACTTCATCAAAAGCAACGTCTCCGATTAATTTTCCTTGATCATCACGATTCATGCCAACATCAATAACAACAACACCTTCTTTGATAAACGCTTTCGTTACAAAATGCCCTTGCCCAATAGCCACAATGAGGATATCTGCCGTACGACAAACGTCCTCAAGATGTCGTGTCCTAGAATGGGTAAGGGTTACCGTTGCATTTTTATCAAGGAGCAGTTGAGCCATGGGTTTACCCACAATGTTCGAGCGTCCAATAATAACAGCGTGTTTCCCCTCTAAGTCCACCTGATACTCATGCAACAATTCCATAATACCAGCAGGTGTACAAGGAACCATAAGGGGTCTTCCTGACCAGAGGTGTCCTGTATTCATGGGGTGAAAACCGTCAACATCTTTTTTAGGGTCAATAGCCAAAATAATTTTTTTATCATTAATGTGATTCGGTAAGGGCAGCTGAACCAAAATACCATGTATGGTTTCATCAGCATTATACTTCTCAATAATAGCGATTAATTCCTCTTGGCAGATAGCGTCTGATAAGCGAATGGTTTCACTCTTGAATCCTGCTGCAAGTGCTGCACGCTCCTTATTTCGGACATAGACTTGACTGGCTGGATTATCTCCGATCAAAATCACAGCAAGACCTGGAACGATGCCTTTGTCATCTTTTAGTTTAGCCACTTTTTGAGCTAAGGCCTTCTGCATTTTTTGGGCTAAGGCCTTGCCATCAATCAATTCTGTCATTTACATTCCCCTTACATTCATTTCTATTTTATTCATTATATCAAAAAGGAGCCAAACCTGCTCCTTCAAATCCTTATCGTTTTTTAGTCATTTCTTTTTTCACGGGACAAGAACAGTGACAATCCCCACAAGACCCTTTCTGCTTAATCGCATATCTAATACTGATAACAACTAAAAGCAATAAAACACATCCAATAATAAGTGTTGACATTAGTGTTCTCCTTTTTGATCTATCTTAGCTAACGTATCCAGTTGAATAACTTCAAGGGTTTTTTCAGTTGGTCTTCTAAAGACTAGGTACAGCATTACCAAAACAACTACAATAGCTAGCCAAGTCCATAACGTGAAGGAACCCCTCATTAACAGTAAGCCAAGCTGATAAATAACCATACTGACCAGATAAGCAAAAGCCGTCTGAAAGCCTATAGCCACTAAAGACCACTTCAAACTGTTCATTTCTCTTTTGATAGCTCCAATAGCTGCAAAGCAAGGCGCACATAAAAGATTAAAGACTAAAAAAGAATAGGCCTCTAAGGCAGAATAATCCATTTGAAGACTGGTCCATAAGGCTTTACTTGTCTCATTGGCATCTGCATGATGATACAAAATCCCCAAGGTGGCCACTACCGTCTCCTTAGCTACTAATCCTGTCAAGGCAGCGACTGTCGCTCGCCAATTCCCAAAACCAAGTGGCTTAAAGAACCAGGCAAAAAGGTGACCAAATTGAGCTAAGATACTATGATTAGTTTGAACTGGCTGTAACTTAAAGTCGTAAGTTGATAAAAACCAAATTAATATAGTTAAACTAAAGATAACAGTTCCAGCACGTTTGACAAAACTCCAAGCTTTTCCAAAAGCATAGTGTCCTACTGTAAAAAGATTTGGCAGATGGTAAGCTGGTAGTTCCATGATAAAGGGACTGGTTTGTCCTCCTAAGAATTTCGTTTTTTTCAAAGCAATTCCAGAACAAATAATAGAGGCCATCCCAATAAAATAAGCACTTGGTGCAATAAAGGGACTATCTGGGAAGAAAGCTCCTGAAATTAAGGCAATAATAGCCAACTTAGCAGAACAAGGCATAAAGGTTGCTGTCATAATAGTTATTTTTCGGTCTCGTTCATTTTCAATAGTCCTACTCGCCATAACAGCTGGCACACCACATCCTGTCGCAATTAACATGGGAATAAAGGATTTCCCTGAAAGGCCAAAGCGTCTAAACATACGGTCCATGACAAAAGCAATCCGACTCATATAACCAATACCTTCCAAAATGCCTAGACACAAAAAGAGAACCGCTATTTGAGGAACAAATCCTAAGACAGCACCAATACCAGCTAAAATACCATCAATGATTAAGGCTTGCATCCAAGGAGCAACCTGCCAATACTGTAATACGGAAGTCGTCACATCTGGAAGGTATTGTCCAAATAGTTGGTCATTGACCCAATCAGTCCCCATTGTTCCAACCGTTTGAATGGCTAAAAAATAAACCAAGAACATGGTGAAGGCAAAAATAGGCAAGGCTAAGACACGATGCGTAACAATACGATCAATCTTATCTGATAGGCTTAAGTCAAAATCACTGGTCTTAATTTGTGCCATATGACAGACCTGTTCAATATAAGCATAGCGTTCATTAATCACAATAGATTCAGCGTCTTCTCCAAATAATGACTCTGTAATCTGCCTAATCTCTTCTATGTCATTTTCTTGTTGTGGACTAAGCGATAACTGGCTTAGAACAAGAGGATCTCGATCAAATAATTTGATAGCAATGTAACGGTAACTCTTGCCCAAATCACAATCCTCAAGAAGATCCAGAATTTGACTTAAGGCGGCTTCTAGCCGACTATCATAGGTGGGAAAGGATGGCGAAAAAGGACTTAACTTAGCTTGTTTTTTCCCCATTTCAATCAAATCCTGCCCCCCTTTGTGCTTAAGGGCACTGGTTAAAAGAACTGGCAGACCCAACTGATAACTCAATTTATCCGGATTAATAGCTTTGCCTGATTTCTCTAAAAGGTCGGACATGTTTAGCGCTACGACCATAGGTATACCCATTTCCATCAGCTGAGTCGTCAAGTAAAGGTTACGTTCTAGATTAGTCGCGTCAACCACATTAAGAATGACTTGAGCATCCTGGCTCAAGAGGTAATCACGCGCCACTTTTTCTTCAGGACTGTATGGTGACATGGAATAGACACCAGGCAAATCCTGAATTTCAATCCTTTTATCCTTTTTTAAGAAACCACTTTTCTGATCAACCGTCACTCCTGGCCAATTACCTACTCTTTGGTTAGTCCCTGTTAAAAGATTAAAGAGACTGGTTTTACCACTATTGGGGTTTCCTATTAAGGCCATTTTAATCATGGCAATTCCTCAATTTCTACCTTAGCTACTGAAATCAATTGAGCTTCGGACTGCCGTAAGCTTAAGTCATAACCTCTAACTTTGATATCCAGAGGATCTCCTAAGGGAGCTCTTTTGCAGAGTTGAACAGTTGTCCCACGAGTTAAGCCCATATCCATCAAGCGACGCTTGGCTTCTTTAGAGGCATAAATTCCCTTAATAACAGCTTTTTCTGAGACGCTTAATTCCGATAAGGGGATCAGTGGCTGACTATCAGATATTTCTTGGACTTCAATCTTATCAAGAATACTTTGATCAAAGGCTAGACGTCCTGTCTTAAGCATCAAAATAAGGCTGGTCTTAGTCTTTGATAAGACCCTAACCTGACTCCCTATTCTAATACCAAGAATGGCCAAATGCCTTTGATAATCAGCTGCTAAGTCAATCTCATCAATTTGATAATCCACACCAATATGTGCTTGCCATAATTTCAATCCTATCACTCCTTTTACACATTGATTATTATACCATAACCCTTAAAGCATGACAGATATTACTAGGATTTCTCATCCTAACTTAAAAAACTGATCATAGCCCAGTATTTTTGTTTATGACAAGACTTTACTTAAAAAATCTTGTGTTCTGACTTCTTTACTATTTTCAAATATTTGGATAGGATTTCCTTCTTCAATAATTGAGCCCTCATCCATGAAAATAACCCTATCAGCTACCTCTTTGGCAAATCCCATTTCATGGGTCACAATGACCATGGTCATACCGGATTTGGCCAAATCTTGCATCACTGCTAATACCTCTCCAACCATCTCAGGGTCCAAAGCTGAAGTAGGCTCATCAAATAAGAGAACATCTGGGTCCCTGGCCAAGCCTCGAGCAATAGCAATACGCTGCTGCTGTCCGCCTGATAAACTAGACGGATAAGCATTGGTTTTTCGGATAGCCCTACTTTATCAAGCAAAAGCATGGCTTTGGCTTCTGCTTGAGATACTTTCTTTGTTTTGATTGAGGATAAGGTAATATTTTCTAAAACTGTCATATTAGGAAAGAGATTAAATTGTTGGAAGACCATCCCCATTTTTTCCCGCATTTTAAAAATATCATTCTTTTTATCAGTAATATCAACACCTTCAAAAGAAATAGTCCCTTTTGTAGGCACTTCTAGTAAGTTCATGGTTCTTAAAAAGGTTGATTTGCCAGAGCCTGACGGGCCGATAATTACCACTACTTCCCCTTGTTTAATCTCTAAATCAATCCCTTTTAACACTTCATGATTGCCAAAGGCTTTATGAAGCCCTTTAATAGACATCAAAATCTCTGTCATGTTATCTTCCTCCTTGAGCCATTCGTTTTTCTAAAAGACTTAATAGTTGTGATAGAACCGTTGTTACCATTAAATAATAAAAGGCAGCAAACAAAAGAGGTGTGATAGGAGAATAGGTGGCTGTCACAACAGATTGTGCCCCATTCCATAGCTCCATAACGCCAATGGTCTGCAAGAGAGCACTGTCTTTTATGATGGTAATAAATTCATTCCCTAAGGCTGGCAAAATATTTTTAAAGGCCTGTGGTAGTATCACATAACGCATGGCATTCTTAGGTCTAATCCCTAAAGAATAAGCTGCTTCTAGTTGACCTTTGGGAACTGCTTCAATACCAGCTCTAACAATTTCTGAAATATAAGCACCACTGTTTAAAGCAATAATAATAATACCCGGCAAAAGTCTTGAAAAATCGAGACTTAAAACGCCAAAACCAATCGTTGGCATTTGGTTAAAATGCATCCAAGCAAAGGCAATCATGATTTGAACAACCATAGGAGTTCCACGGAAAATCCATACGTATAAATTCATCAACCAGGCTAGTGGTCGTAGATGGCTACGCTTGATAAAAGTTACCAGAACACCAATAATAGTACCAAAGAAAACCACACAAGCTGATATCATAATGGTGACCAAAACACCATCATTAAAATAGGCCCAATATTTAGGCAAAAACGAAAAATCCATACTAATCTCCTCACTAATTAACAACAAGAAAAGAGATAATTATACCATCTCACGAATAATAATACAACACTTTTTAAAATAAAAAAACTTGCCCAAAGCAAGCCTCTTTATTTACGAGATTAAACTTAATATAATAAATCGTAGATTTCCATAGCGATTAAATCAATGCTATCAAATGAGTATGACTCACGTGCTTCCACATCACGCAATGTGAAAACTGGACCGTTTTCAGGATCATTTGAAAAAGCAACTTCTGCAACAACAACGCCATCACGCTCGAAGTTTCTTTTTAGATTACCGCCATCTGTTATCATCAATTCTAAGCGGTTGATGATTCTCACCAAATGTGATTCCATTTCGTTTCTCCTATTCGTTTATTATCCCTATTATTTTAACACAAATCGCTATAAACAAACAAGAAAAGAAACAATTTTCTCTATATTTTAGCAAATATAATGGAAAAGCTCGTTTCCTTTTCACTTTTTCTAACATTATCACTCTAAGTATAACAGTGCTAATTTATGATACTTTTTACTTGATTTCAATCCTATAGGTGCTATAATATGACTATAAAATTTGACCATTTTTGACTAAATGTTTTTGACATTTAAAGAAGATTCTGGAGGTATATCATGCTCTGTCAAAATTGTTATCAAATCATGAAAACAGACCCTCAAAATACACTTTTAGGAGGACAAAAAAGACATCTCCATTCTAACCAAGAGTCATAAATGAATCCTTTCTTCGATGACTTCTTCGGAGATTTGAATAATTTCAAAGCTTTCGGACAACTCCCAAATACCCCACCAACTCAAAGTGGTCGTCATGGTTCAGGAAATGGCTACAATGGAGGTGGTAATCAAGGTCATGGGCCTTATCAAGCACCGCCAGCACAAGAAAAAGCCAAAGGACTTTTAGATGAATTTGGGATAAATCTTACTGAGATGGCAAGACAAGGTGATATTGATCCTGTTATTGGACGTGACGAAGAGATTATCAGAGTGATTGAAATTCTAAACCGTCGCACCAAAAATAATCCTGTTCTAATTGGTGAACCTGGTGTCGGGAAAACCGCCGTTGTTGAAGGACTGGCTCAAAAAATTGTTGACGGTACCGTTCCTCACAAATTGCAAGGAAAGCAAGTTATTCGACTAGATGTGGTTAGCTTGGTTCAAGGAACTGGTATTCGAGGACAATTTGAAGAGCGTATGCAAAAATTAATGGAAGAAATCAGGCATCGAAAAGACGTCATTCTCTTTATTGATGAAATCCATGAAATTGTTGGAGCTGGCTCAGTTGGTGAGGGAGATATGGATGCTGGCAATATCTTAAAACCTGCTCTAGCTCGTGGGGAATTGCAGCTGATTGGCGCCACTACTCTCAATGAATACCGCATTATCGAAAAAGATGCTGCATTGGAACGTCGTATGCAACCCGTCAAAGTGGATGAACCTTCTGTCGAAGAAACCCTTACCATCTTAAAAGGGATTCAACCCAAATACGAAGACTACCACCATGTGAAATACAGCGATGCTGCTATCCAAGCGGCAGCTCATCTTTCCAATCGTTATATTCAAGATCGCTTCTTACCAGATAAAGCCATTGATTTACTGGATGAAGCTGGCTCAAAAATGAATCTGACACTCAACGTGGTTGATCCTAAAGAAATCGATAAACGTTTAATTGAAGCTGAAAATCTCAAAGCCACACGTGAGGAAGATTTTGAACGTACTGCTTATTTCCGCGATCAAATTGCCAAATATAAAGAACTTCAAGCTCAAAAAATAGACGATCAAGTCACACCTATTATTACCGAAAAAGCCATTGAAGCGATTGTAGAACAAAAAACCAATATTCCAGTTGGTAACCTCAAAGAAAAAGAACAATCTCAACTCATTAACTTAGCCGATGATTTGAAAAAACAAGTCATTGGTCAAGATGAAGCTGTGGATAAAATCGCTAAAACTATTCGTCGAAATCGTGTCGGCCTTGGAAGCCCTAATCGTCCAATTGGTTCTTTCTTATTTGTGGGTCCGACTGGTGTTGGTAAAACAGAATTATCCAAACAGCTAGCCATTGAATTATTTGGATCTGCTGACAATATGATTCGTTTTGACATGTCTGAATACATGGAAAAACATGCTGTTGCTGAACTAGTTGGAGCTCCTCCTGGTTATGTTGGCTACGAGGAAGCAGGCCAACTAACTGAGCAGGTTCGTCGGAATCCTTATTCTCTTATCCTCCTCGACGAGGTTGAAAAAGCTCATCCAGATGTCATGCACATGTTCTTACAAGTCTTGGATGATGGACGACTCACCGATGGGCAAGGACGTACGGTAAGCTTTAAAGATACCATCATCATCATGACCTCAAATGCTGGCACAGGGAAATCAGAAGCCTCTGTAGGTTTTGGTGCCTCTAGAGAAGGGCGTACTAATTCTGTTCTTGGCGAGCTTAGTCATTTCTTTAGTCCAGAATTCATGAACCGCTTTGATGGTATTATCGAATTTAAGGTCTTAAACAAAGAAAATCTCTTACATATAGTGGATTTGATGCTTGATGATGTTAATAATCGACTAGCTACTAACGTCATTCACCTTGAGGTCACACCAAAAGTGAAAGAAAAACTCGTTGATTTAGGTTATGATCCTAAAATGGGGGCTCGACCATTACGTCGTACTATTCAAGATCACATCGAAGATGCTATCACTGATTTCTATCTTGAAAACCCTAACGAGAAATCCTTAAAAGCTGTCTTAACTAGCAATGGCAACATTACCATTAAATCAACTAAAAAAGTCGATTAATACTTCTAAAAGAGTTAGCATCAGCTAACTCTTTTTTTAATCTTAGTGGCTAAAAATTTTTTTTGGTAATATTTACCATTTAAATAGGTACAAACTTCTAAAATTTAGTATAATAAAACAAAGGAGACGTGTTATGACAGTTCCCGTATTTGGTGACAAACAAAAAGATCAACCCTATAGCTCCCGCTATGGTGTCTACGCTATTATTCCTAATCAAGATAAAACCCAAGTTATTCTTGTCCAGGCTCCAAATGGGGCGTGGTTCTTACCAGGGGGGGAAATAGAAGCAGACGAAAACCATCTTATGGCTTTAGAGCGTGAACTTTTAGAAGAGCTTGGCTTTTCTGCCTCCATTGGCTACTTCTATGGTCAGGCTGATGAGTATTTTTACTCTCGCCATAGAGACACACACTTTTACAATCCAGCATTTCTTTATGAAGTTACAGCTTACAAGTCTGTTGCTCAGCCTCTTGAGGACTTTAACCGTCTAGCGTGGTTTCCCATTGCTGAAGCCATTGAAAAACTCAAACGAGGAAGTCATCAATGGGGCCTTAAAGAGTGGCAAAAAAAGCACCATTAATACCAAAATGCTTTTAAAATAGTGCTATAATAAGAACAGATCTATCAAGGAGGAAAACGATGAGACTTATTAATACAACCAGTAGTCATCCTGAACTCGTCAGAAATCAATTAAAAAATACCGATGCTCACCTTGTTGAAATTTATTCCGCAGGAAACACCGATGTGATTTTCACTCAAGCACCTAAGCATTATGAATTGCTTATTTCTAATAAATACCGTGCTATTAAAGATGATGAACTTGAAGTTATTCGAGAATTTTTCTTAAAGCGCAAAATTGATCAATCTATTGTCATTCCAGAGCGTTCACGAACCTTACACACTGATAATCTCATTGAAATTTCTTACGAAACCATTAAATAAGCTGATTTTGACTCCCTAAATGATTATTATAGTCTAGGGTTTTTTTACTATCACAAAAGAGAAACTTAACCCCAAACACACTTAAATTAAAGCGCATAGAGCAATATCTTATCCCAAATAGTTTTAACCTCATTGTGATTAAGATATTGTAAAAAGTTCAGTTCAAATTTTCCGTGACATACCTTCATTGTAATGTTATTTCTGCTTTTCTTATCGAGCTGACCAGATTTTTATTTCACAAAAGAAACAGCAAACCTACCACCAAAACGATTCTATACATTTCTTTGATAAGAAAATTCCTTGAAAAGCTGGAAACCATTTGAATTTGTGATGTTATCCTATACCGATCACGACCAAAAAGGGCCTGAGATGAATATCACAGACCCTTTGTCAGCTGTAGCCAATTATAGAGGTGTGTTAACTGAAAGGCTACAGACGTTTAATGTTTTTTAGGAGAGAGAATAGTACATGCTATTACCTGTAAAGTGATTCTAATGTTTTAAGAGTTTCAAGCATTGTTTTAGCTGATGTTTCAAGCTCTTGGTCAAATTCTTTAGCAGAAACTTTCTTTTCCATTGCTTTATGCAATTGTTGAGATGTTTCTTCTAATTTTTTAATTTGATCATAGTTTGGATCTGACAATTGATCAAGTTTTTGAGTGAGTTTTGCCATTTCTTCAACTGATGCCATCAACTCTTTACTAAAGCCTTCAGCACCAATTTTACCATCAATCTCAGCATTAAGTTCGGCAAGTTATTTGCAACTTTACGATATTCTTCTAATGTCTTATGCGCAACTACTCTGCGTTCTGGCATCTCACTGAAATCTTTAGCAAGTTCTGCTAATTTATCGGCAGCAGTGTCCAAGTCTGCCTGTGTAACTTTAGCTGCTTCAAGAATTGCAGTTGCTTCCTTGAGTTTTTCTTCAAAGCTCGTAAGGACAGTCTTAGTATCTTTCAATTCAGTTTTAATTTTTTCACGAGCATCTGAGACAGCTTTAAGACTTTGCTCAAATTTAGCTGAGTCTAGTTTGTTACCAAGGATTTGAACCTCAGCAACCTGAGGAGCATCATAGTCAGTTCCTCCTTCAGTAGCTTTGATATCAAGTTTCCAATAACGAGCCACAATATTAGCCGATGCTTCCATAACTTTCTTAGCTTCTGAAATAGAGGCTACAAGCTTCCAATTTTCATCTTTTGCAATATATTCGTCACGATCTGATTCTTTCATTGTTTTGAGATCAACGGTTGGATTCTTTAGAACAAATAACAGTGCATCTTTTAAGAAATGATCTTTTCTATCAGGACAATTTTTCAGAATTGAATTATAAATTCTCCAGTGCTCGACTGAATTGAAAGATCCTAAATCAATGACTAACTGAGCTTTAGCTTTCTGATTTGTGAAAGCGTTGTCTCTGTTATTATCTAAAGCCCGTTTCTCAGTCATGTTAAACTAATTTTCAAATGCAGTTGCTTCAAGTGATAGATTAGTCAAGAAGTCGTTACCTTCTCCAACCTTAACTTCCATTTCATGGACAAGTTTTGTCATTTCCTTATCCTTAAAGACTTTGATTTTGAAACTTTCATCTTTATCAGTTTTTATTATTCTGTCATTATTTTTACCTAAGGTTGAGTTGACTTGCAAAACAGTAAAATCTTTATAACTTACTCCTTTGGTAAAAGCTTCATAAGTCCAGTCTTGAGCAATATATGGACGGCCTCCAGCTTTTTCTACCTTATAAATTTCAAAGTCATTTTTATCTTTGATAAGAGTACCAGCTTTGGTACTTGTACCAAGAACAAATTCTTTGGAAATATCATTTTTATCACTACCTTTTACAAGGGTAGCTTCTTTCGGACCATAAGATGTAGGGAAATAACCAATTGGCCTTTGAGTTTCAAATTTTATAGTTTCAGCTGTCGTATCAGTACCATGTTTTTTCACTGTATCAAGTAGAGTATTTAACAATTTTTCTTGACGCTTCAAGTCAAGTTTGTTGTTTGAAATATCAAATGTTGTTAACCCTGATAAGCTTTCAACATCTAGCGACTCTAAGCTTTCCAAACCGATGCCTGAGATGTTAAGAGTCTTCAAACCTGTCATCCCTTTTAGGGTAAGACCTCCATGCTCCTTAATACTCTCTGGTAACATACTTACATCCAATTCAGACAAGCCAGTCAAGCCATCTAAAGTGATATGTTTAACTTTCTTCAGTTCTGTCAACCCTTTTAGATTTTTAATATCAGGATTGCTAAGGTTTAGCTTTTTATCAAAGCGCTCAAGGTCACCCTTATAGATACCAACTTGTTGTTGTACTTCTGCTAATAAAGCTTTATCAGGGAAATCCTCTTCAGTCAGTTTTTTATAACCCTCTGCTTTTTTCATAACTTCTTTCAAAGCTTTTGAAACCTTGTACTCTGTATGATAGATTTCATTAACTTTAGAAATTTCCTCGCCGTTTGGATTTGGCAATTTTCTATGTCCTGACCATTTTTTTGGATGGGCTACACCATCACGGTCAATGGCATAAGAGAAGATACCACCCTTGAGACCTCCATTATCTGGTTGCCACTTGGCATATTTTTCAGCTTGAGTGCCTTCAATTTTGCTACCTTTTTCAGGATCACTTTCGTCATACTGATTAATATCATACCAAATATTATCTTCATTTGTATGTGATCTTTCTTCATAGAAAGAGAAGCCAATCATAAATTGACGTGGTGAGATATAGTTTCTATAACCATCCCACTCATCCTTAATTAGTTGTAAGGCATCACCACTTCCACGATTTTGTGTACCATAGTATTGGCGAAGCAAGAGGTCAATGGAATCAGCTGTTTCGCAGAATAAAGGATTTTGTTCCACTGAAAGTGTCGTATCCATAATCAACAACTTGTCACTATCTTTACCAGCTTTACCAATTAGTTTAGCAATTTCTTTGAAAACTGCTTTGGCACGTTCAACTTGCTCTTTAGTAGTATATCTATATTTTACATCATAATCATGACCTTCAACATCAATGTCCAAGCCATCAACACCACGTTGATACACATACTTGTCAACTAAATCACGTGCTAACCTAGCATTCCCTATCTCATCATCAGGATATTTTGGTTTAGCAGAGAGTCCCGCCTTACCCGTTAATTCATTGACACTAATCGTTTGAATAACTGCTGTTCCCTGTTCATGCATTTTTAAAACATAGTCATTCTTTAACTTATCCCAGAAAGGACTTTCTTCATGAACCCAATCATCGAAAACAAAGAGCATATCCACTTCTTCAGGCACCTCAGCCATTGAGTTTTTTCGATCATCCCAAGGTTTATTTAACTGAGATTCATCCACTACTTTCGTTGTATCATCCGTAACAGCTTTAGCTGCTTTTGTCGCAGCAATATCATGCCATGTACGGAAGTAGGCACCGTAAAGTTGGCCACGTGTTCCTTGGCGAATTTCGTTCACAATGCCTTCGCTAGTTGTTGCGCGAGGTGATTTTTCCTGAGCTCGAACGATGGCTGGTTGGAAGCCTTGTAGACCTAAGCCTTCACCTGTTTGCATTGCTGCACCTGCTAAAACTGCTGCACAGACCAATCCAACAGCACACTTGGTAAATTGACGTTTATCCATTTCATCCTCCTTAGGATTTTAAAAATAATTAGCGAACCTTAAAATTTGTTAGCGCTTTCTTTTTTATGCTCCTTTATTATGTTACAAAATTTTTAAAAAAAACAATGAACAAACTATAGGTAAAATAACACAAACTTTAGTTTTTAAAAATAGATTGTCAAGGTTTGTCTAAACGGTTTATTTGTCACATCTTATTTTCTAATAATTTTAAAAAACTCTCTTACCAGGCCCTCTTCCTACAATCCCCGCCTTGGAAAAGAAGATTCAATAGAAAAGATATGTTCTTCTGATATCCTAAAGTCGTGAAACACAGTATAGAGGGAAGATGAATACACCCACTCACCATTCCATCATAAAACAGTCCTATCCCATCTTTCAGAAACAGAAATTGGGAGAATGCAAAAATGAAGAAACCCCTTACTTTAAACAACAAAAAGAGAGAACCAATCTGATTCTCTCGTGTGTCGTTATAAGTCAGACACTACAATTAACAATAAGCCTTATTTTGTCACAACTTCAAAACCTTCTGCGACGGCTTCAGGGAAGTTTTCTTCAATAATTTTGGCACTATGATCACAAACAAAGGCGTTATAAGAGCGCATACGAGTTGTTGGATCGATACGTCTAGAACGTTCACAAACCTCACCCTGCGCACGTTCTACCGTGAAGGCAACCCCATCAAATGAAATAGCATGCTCAGGAGCCTCTTGATCGCTAATGGTTAATTGAGAGACGATTAAAAGTAAAGCAATGTCGCTGTCTAAGGCGTTTAACAAGGTTCTGATTTCTGTATCAGCATAAATTATTAAATGAGCTTCCAATGATTTACCAATAACCTTTTGATTACGAGCTTCTTCCAGAGCTTTTTGGGCTTGTGCTCTTAACGTCATGAAGGCTTCCCAAGCTTCTAAGATAGACTCTTGTCCCTCAAATGTCTCTGCTGTTGGCATTTCACTGAGCTGAACAAATTCATCTGATTCGTGTTCTAAATAAGACCAAATTTCTTCTGCTGTATGTGGTAAGATTGGTGTCAATAACTTAGTAATTTTAACTAAAATATCATAGAAGACAGTCTGCATGCGACGTCGCTCTAGGCTATTAGCTGCTTCAATATAAACCACATCCTTAGCAAAATCAAGGTAGAAGGCTGATAAATCAACAGTCACAAAGTTCACAACTGATTTGTAGATACTCATAAAGTCATAACGATCATAAGCTTTGTTAATGGTATCCACTAACTGGTTAAACTTAATCGTCATGTATTTATCAACAGCTGATAAATTAGCGTAGTCAATAGTATCTGTTTCTGGATTAAAATCAGAGGTATTGGCAATCAAGAAACGTAAGGTATTACGGATTTTACGATAAGTTTCTGAAACTTGACCTAAGATTTCCATTGATACCCGAACGTCATTATCGGTATCTACTGAAGCTACCCATAAACGAAGGATATCTGCACCGTATTGTTTTGCCACATCATTTGGAGAAATGATATTCCCTTTAGATTTAGACATTTTCTCACCCTTTCCATCTAGCACAAATCCTTGTGATAAGATAGCCTTATAAGGGGCGTGTCCGTTTACTGCTACAGAGGTAATCAAGGATGAGTTAAACCAACCACGATACTGATCTGAACCTTCTAGATAAAGATCCGCTGGATATGACAAGTTCTCACGAGCATTCATGACACCATTCCAAGAAGAACCTGAATCAAACCAAACATCCATGATATCTGTTTCTTTTGTAAACTCACCATTTGGTGAACCAGGATGGGTAAATCCTTCTGGAAGAAGCTCTTTAGCTTCTGATTTCCACCAGATAACAGAGCCATGCTGCTCAAACAAGTTGGCTACATGATCTGTAACTTCTTTGGTCATGATCGCTGTACCATCTTCCGCATAAAAGATTGGAAGTGGCACACCCCATGAACGTTGACGTGAAATCACCCAATCCCCACGGTCACGAATCATGTTATAAAGACGTGTTTTACCCCAAGAAGGATGGAAGGTTGTTTTTTCGATTTCATCTAAAATCTCTTGACGGAAATCAGATACTGAAGCAAACCATTGTGGTACCGCACGCCAAATAATTGGTTTTTTGGTACGCCAGTCAAATGGGTAAGAGTGATTAATGACTTCTTGAGCCAAGAGAAGTTGACCAAGTTTTTCAATAACAACTGGAGTCACTTTATCATAAAATTGACCATGGAAATCAGGTCCTGCATTTTCCATCATCAAACCACGTTCATCAACAGTTACAGCTACTTCTAGCTTGTACTTACTTCCCACATTATAGTCATCTTCACCAAAACCAGGGGCAGTATGGACAATACCTGTACCAGAATCCAAAGTCACATGGTCTCCAAGGATAACGAGTTCATCAACCTCAGTATCCCATGGGTGCTCAGTGACAATGTATTCTAAGTCACGACCTTTGTAAGTCGCAATAAGCTCAAAACTTTCCCAATTAAATTTGTCAGCCAGTTGATCCAATAGCCCTTCTGCTACAAGGTATTTACGGTCTGAAGCTGCTGGCTTAACAAGGGCATAATCCATATCTGGACCAACAGTTAATCCTCGTGAAGCAGTTACTGTAAATGGTGTTGTCGTCCAAACCACAATATATGAGTCAGTATCAAGGATCCCTTTGCCGTCTTTGACCTTATTGGCATAGTAAAGAGAGGTTGAATCAATATCATGGTACTCAATTTCTGCTTCTGCCAGTGCTGATTCTGAAGACCAAGACCAGTAAACTGGTTTTGCTCCGCGGTAAATATAACCCTTATCAGCCATAGCACCAAAGACACGGATTTGATCTGCTTCAAATTGAGGATCTAAAGTCACATAGGGATTATCCCAATCTGCTGAAACACCTAAACGCTTGAAGTCTTCACGTTGTTTGTCCACTTGACTAAGCGCATAGTCACGACACATGTCAAGGTATTCTGCTAAGTCCATTTCTTTACGCTTAACACCTTGTTTAGCTAAAACTTGTTCGATTGGTAAACCATGTGTATCCCATCCTGGAACATATGGTGCACGAAAACCTGATATGGATTTAGAGCGAACAATAATATCTTTAGAAATTTTATTTAAGGCATGACCAACGTGAATATTTCCGTTAGCATAGGGAGGCCCGTCATGTAAATGAAAGGCAGGTTTACCTTCATTCAAAGCCTGTCTTTTTTGGTATAATTCGGCTGAATCCCAAGCTGATTGCCATTGCGGCTCTTTGTTTGGAAGACCAGCACGCATTGGAAATGCCGTTTTGCCAAGATTTAGGGTATCTTTTAATTTCATACTCTCAAACTCCTTTATTTATATATAAAAAAAGCCTCGTCTCAAAAAGGACGAAAGCTCGTGGTACCACCTTAGTTCAGAATAGCATTTTAAAAACACTATTCCCTCTTTGCTCGTATGGTGAGCAGACCTCTTAGCTTACTGAGACATTTCAGCTAAAATCAAAGAAAATGATAATCTTCATGCACAGGGATTACAGGGCTCTCATCTTCCCCTGTTTGCTGTATATATGAGCAATCAATTGCGTTTTTCTTATTAATTAAATATTCAATTTGAAGGTTTGTGTTTCATTTAAGTTAATTTCAGGTTCTGAAGCTTCATCAGCATTATGTTCAGCTTGATAAGCTTCCAATTCCTTATTACTTTCATCCACACGACGTTGTAATTCTTCTAATTCCTCAGGTGTAAATTGACGAGTTGCATCAAATGATGAACTATCAGTTGATTCAGGAATATCCTCATCTAAAACAGTTTTAACAACTTCTTTAAAGGCTGCATCTGAGTTTTGAAGATAAACTGCAGTTGGTTGTAATAATTCATCCCACTCTGGTGAGTTAGATAAACTTAATTGTAACTCAATTGACGCAATTAAACGTTGGTGGAAAACGCGTGTTTGACGTTTTAGCTCTTCTGTCTCAATAGCCACACGTTTAGCTTCATCTGTTGCATCACGTAAGAGTTGATTTGCTTTAGCTTTTGATTCATCAAGTAAGTATTGCGCATCATAAGTCGCTTTGCTAACCAAATTGCTAGCTTCAGCATTAGCTGATGCCTTTACTTTTTCAGCTGTTTCTTGAGCTAAAATAACCGACTGGCTAAGTGATTCTTTCATTTCATCAAAATAAGAAAGTTTTTCTTGAAGATCCTTAATTTTTGATTCATTTTCACGATTCTTGCGAACTAATGCTTCGTAATCATTTACAACGATATCCAAAAATTCGTTAACTTCTTCTTCACTATAACCACGGAATTTTGTTTTAAATGTTTTATCTTTAATTTCAAGTGCTGTGAGTGCCATTATTTCTCCTTATTTATGCATCATTTTGCTGATTGTTAGCTTATATTTCCCATTTTTAGTGAACCCATTATCTGATAATAATTTGAATCGACCAAAACCTCGAATGCTGATTAAATCACCAACAGCTACAGACTCAGAAGGCTTATCCATTGGTTGATAGTTACATTTCACTTTATCAGTCTCAATTAACTTAATAGCCTGACTGCGAGAAAGCTTCAGGACTGTTGCTAGTAAGCGATCAAGTCTCAAACTGGATACAGTCAAGTCAAGTGTTATTTCTTGAGCTGTACCTTGGACCAGTTGGTCAAATGTAACTTCTTTTAGGGTTACACTAGCTCTGGCTATCTTAGAAATATTTCCTAAAAGATAAGGTAAAAGCTTACGACTAATCATAATCTGCGCATAATCTAAATCAAGATAAATATCGCCTAATAAAGAGCGCTTTATTCCTAATTCATTAATCAAAGTCCCTAATATCTGAGCATGACTTAAGTGGTTAAATTTAGCGTTGTAGCTAATCTCCACCAATGCCATATCGAAATCTTCTGTCTCCAACTTATAATATTCTGGTGCAATAATCACACGACCATACTCACTAGAATAAGAATCCGTTGACGAAAAACAATTCAAATTTGTTGGAGCTACCAAACTTTTTAAAATAAGAATTTCTCTTGGATTTAAAAAATCTGTTACCTCTAAAAGATAATTGTCATCAACTCGTTGAATCACATCTGACATTTTTTCAATAAAATGAAATTCATTGGGGTGAAAATGCTGATAGATATCTTTCTGAGCTGACATTAAATTAAAATTCTAACTAAAAGATCACTTAAAACATTTAATCCAATCACCACTAGAAAAATGGTGAAATCTAATCCTGCAAATTGCAAATTAAGGGATCTAAATGGTTTTAAGACAGGTTCTACTAAATCACTAATCAATCTCCCAATCCAGCTGTTATAGGCACCTGGAAGCCAAGATAATAATGCATAGCCTAAAAGTAAGTAGGAATAAACTTTAATTAGTTTTAAAAGTACAAGTAGGATAAAAATCATTGCTCTACCGTCTCTTCATATCAAAGTCAAAACCAATATCTTGACCACTATGTGGGATATTCATATCTTCAATATTAACAGATACGTTTGACGGGGTCAACAAATACATTGATGAACCAACTTTTTGTAAGGTGCCATAGAGGACTTTACTAGCGCCATCAATAAAATCCAAACAACGTCTAGCCTGAGCATCTAACATGTATTGAAAATCAATCAATACACACTCATTTTCAATCAACAAATCAACAATCTCTTGAGCATCCTCATATTTTCTCGGGTACTTTAAAGCAATAGTTGTTTGCTCTTGATGAGCTGCTTGTTGGTACTGCTCACGTCTACTTGAAGCAGCAGCCGCAGAGGCATTCTGACGTCTCACAGCAACTTCTTGAGCAACCCTACCAGAAGCTTGGTAACTTCTTTCAGTGGTTACTGGTTTTGATTGTGGTCTTGTTTGATGTGATTGACTTCTTACATGTTGTGATTGTTGTGGTTGACTAGGTCTAGCTGCTTGCTGTGGCTGAGTAGATCTGACCGGTTGTTGTGGTTGGGCAGAAACTTCTTCTTCAGCAGGAGATGTTACTTCCTCTTCAACTTCATTGACCCCATCAGTATCAAAATAAGAAATCATCTTATTAAAAGTGTCTTTAATTGCCATCTTATTCTCCATTTAGTGAAAGAAAGAGCTACCAATACGAACAAAGGTAGAGCCTTCTTGAATAGGGATTTGATAATCACCACTCATACCCATGCTAAGTTCTGTAAAAGGCATATTCTTTCTCATTTTTAACTGCAAGTTTTTTCTCAATTGATTTGCTTCATGGAAAAGAGCTTGAATGGTTTCAGAGCTTGCATTAAGAGGAGCCATCGTCATGATACCGACAAGGTGGACATTTTCCATTTGGCCTATTGCCTCAATTGCCTCATCAATTTCATGTCGTCGAAATCCATGTTTACTTTCTTCCTCAGAAATATTAACTTGTAGAAAACACTTTACAGGATGGTCAGCTCTCTTATTGATTTCTGAAGCCAACTTCACAGAATCTAAAGCGTGAAAGTAATCTACTAGATGAATGACATCCTTCACTTTTCGACGTTGTAAAGTCCCAATAAGATGCCAAGTGACCTTTTTATCTTTGAGGGCTTCATATTTCTCAAGAAATTTATCAACACGATTTTCAGCAATATGCTCAACACCGACATCAATTAACTGACCTGCAACTGTACTGTCCACATATTTCGTTACAGCAATAATAGAAACACTATCTTTTGGTCTATTAGCTGCTTTAGTGGCTAAGCGGATATTTTCAAAAACAAGTGACTTATTTTTTTCTAAATCCATGTTTAACGATTTTTAAAGAATGGTGGTGTTTCTAATTCGTCATCAACATCTTCATTAGCAGAAAAAGTTGACATATTCAATTTACTATCTAACTCACCTTCAGTTGGGCGAGAAATATTGTCACGACGTAAATCCCAATTACCAAAAGCAGATCCTTGGTTATTGGTATGATTTGGCGTTACGTGTTGTGATTTTGGCATCTCACGTGTTTCATCCATATCAAAGTCAAAACTTGAACGACGGTCAAAACTTGGTTGTTTTACTTGCTCTGTTGCATACTGAGCGCCAGCTGCTTGTTGAGCATTGCTTTGTGTAAAAGTACGTGGTTGACGGAAACCAGAAACTTGTTCGGCTTTGTCTTGACGGACACCTGTTGCAACAACAGTAACTCTGATTTCATCTTTCATTGAGTCATCAATGGAAGTTCCAAGCCAAATATTAACACCTGAACCAGCTGCTTGACCGACAATTTCTGAAGCTTCTTCTGCCTCAGTAAGAGTCATATCCAAACCGCCAGTTACGTTAACAATAACATCTTCTGCACCATCAATAGTTGTTTCAAGTAATGGTGAGTAAATAGCTTTGCGAGCTGCCTCAACAATACGTTCTTCACCAGAACCAATACCGATTCCCATGAGGGCATTGCCTTTATTGGCCATAACTGTCTTCACATCTGCAAAGTCCAAGTTGATTAATCCTGGGCTGGTAATTAAGTCCGTAATCCCTTGAACACCTTGACGTAAAACATTGTCTGCTTCACTCAATGCCTCAAGTAACGGTGTTTTCTTATCAACAATTTCAAGGAGATTGTTATTTGAGATAATTAATAACGTATCAACTTGTTCACGTAAATCTTGAATTCCTTCAATCGCAAAGTTGCCACGTTTATTGCCTTCAAAACCAAAAGGACGAGTTACAACTGCAACTGTCAAAGCCCCTAAATTTTTAGCGATACGAGCAATAACTGGTGCAGCACCTGTACCAGATCCGCCACCCATACCAGCAGTAATAAAGACCATATCAGCTCCAGTAAGGGCTTCTGTTAGGGTTTCTTCACTTTCTTCTGCTGCTTTACGACCAACCTCAGGTTGACCTCCGGCACCAAGACCACGAGTGAGTTTTGGTCCAAGCTGGATAACTGTTTCAGCTTTTGATGAACTTAATGCTTGAATATCAGTGTTTGCAGCGATAAATTCAACACCTGCAACACCTTCATCAATCATGCGGTTAATGGCGTTTCCGCCACCTCCACCAACACCGATTACTTTAATGATTGCACCTTGAATTGATGCCGTATCGAATGAAAATGCCATTTTATTTCCTCACTTTATTACTTTTAATCAAACATACTACCAAAGATACCACGAACACGATCTGAAATCTTTTGTTTAGGTTCAGCTGGTGCTTTAGGCTCATAAGTTGTCTGTGTTGCTTGTGGTTCGTAATTGACAGTTGGTTCAAGTCTCCTAGTCTCATTATAGTCTGGTAGATAGGTTTCTTGACCTGTAAAATCAATTGGTTTACGTCTTAATAGCTCTTCACCAGATACAGCATTTTGAGCTAAGACATCCACTTCTGACATCATGCCAACATATTCAACCAGGCTAATCACATTAGCAAACATTGGGTTACGGATACCGACTTGATTTGGAACATGGAGTTTCACTGTTGTTCCAAAAATCTCTTGAGCAACCTCTACCATACCCGGCATAATTGCTCCGCCACCAATAAGGATAATTCCTCCTGGTAAATCAAGTAAGCGGCCTCTTTCAAGGTCTTGCTTGACACGGTCTAAAATATGACGTACACGAGCCGAAATGATTTCAGATAAATAACGTTCAGTGACTTCAACTGGTTCTTCACTACCAACTACATCAACTTTTACTGTTTCTGTTGGACTAGCTTCTTTAATATCTGCTTGTCCAAAATTATATTTCAAAGCTTCGGCAATTGATACCGATGTTTTTAGAACTTTTGAAATATCTTTTGTGATGTATTCTCCACCTTCAGCATAAATATTTGTATACTGGAGTTCTTGCGCTCTCATGGAAGCCACTGTTGTTTGGCCTCCACCCATATCAATAACGGATGCTCCGAACTCTCGCTCACCTTCATTTAAAACTGTTTTAGCCATTGCTAATGGAGAAATGATAATATTTTCTACCTTGATGCCTGCACGTTCAACTGTCTTACGTAAATTATGTAAGATAGTGCTTGGACCTGTGTAAATGAGACCTCTCATCTCAAGTCGAATTCCCATCATGCCACGTGGATCGCGTATTCCTTGAAAGCCATCAACGATGAATTCTTCTGGAACTAATGAAATGACTTCTCTTTCAGGTGTGATACTTTTGGTCAATGCAGATTTTACAACACTATCAACATCTTCATCTTTAATCTCTTTTGACTCACTTGGTACAGGTATCATCCCTTGAGTAGGTTCAATCTGAAGCAGATTTGCTGGCAAACCAACATTAACCTTCTCAATTGTCATTCCTGCTTTTTCTTCTGCTTGTTCTACCGCTGTTTTAATAGCAGCCGCTGCTGCTTCAATATCAATGATTATGCCATCTTTTACGCCGGTACTAGGAACATTGCTTACACCAATAACATTCATCTCACCAGAGATAAACTCTGCAACTAAAACTTTTATCGAGCTTGTTCCAATGTCCAAACCAGTAAAAAAGCCATTTCTAGCCATTCACTCGACCTCACTTACTTTCCAAACTTTTACTATTCTAAAAACTGCTAAAAAACAGAATTATTCAGAAAATATTATACCATAAAAAAACGTAAAATGTTATCATTTTACGCATTTTGTTATATATTCTTAATTTTTTTTCGTCAATTTAATGAATCCTATTTTAGAGCGGTTTGACCGCTTCTTTTACGATTCTTTAAACATAATAAAATTTACTGACCAGTACTTTCTCCTGTAGGTACTTCTGCTTCAAGTGTCGGAGTTTCTGGGTTCTGTGGTAAGCCTTCTGTAGAAGCTGCTTCTTCACTTGCTTCATTAGCATTTTCATGATTTTGTCCCTCTTGAGGGTGCTCAGCTTGAGCTTCTGGTTTATCTTCTTTGACCTCAGGATTAGTTGGAACAGGAGGTTAATTTTCAATGTCAGCGGTCGTTGTGTAAAGGCCGACTTCCATATCGACAACACCAGCTTCTGAAAGGTGTTTTTTTATTTTCAGATAATATGGCAGTTTGTCTTCGATTTGAGATTGGGGCACTCTAACAAGATTGCCATCATGCATTTCAATCAGTAACAAATCTTTAGTTGTTTCTGAATTGGCCAATGAAATAGATTTGATGTTTTTTACTAGTTTTTTGGGTAATTTTGTCAAACTTGTTATCAGAGATTGAATGGCTTTTTCCTTTTCCAAATTAATAATCAAAAAAGATTTTGGCAAATCCGATTGACTAACAACTTCCACCCGTCTGCCATTTTCAAGAATAGGCTGAAAATCTTGCCCTGCTTGAGCATAAGCAATAACATTAAACTCTGTGACCTTAAACTGGAAGCGGTTAGGAAACTGATAAGATAATTTAACCTTTTTGACCCATGGATTTTTAGCAACAATTGCCCTCTCATAGGGTTTGGGATTAAAGAGAATGCTTAACCAATAATCCGAAGCCTTTACGCCACTTTCTTCAACCAAAAGCTGCAAACTGGTTTCTTTATTACCAGTTACTGAGAATACCTTTTGTTTACTAAATGGTGTTATCATAAAGAGCGATAAGGACATGAGAACAAAAGCAATGACTAAGACTGGCCAAGCCTTCAAAAAAGCTATTTCTTTCAAGCCTTTTTGTCTTGGCTCTTTTGGCTTCTTGATTTTTTTAGGCGCTTTTTCTTTTTTAGTAGCTTTTTTTGGATTGTCAGAACTTTCTTCAGATGAAACTTCCGAATGGCCTTCGCTTTCAGTGACTTCTTCTGTTTCTTTTTTGTCGCTATTTTCTTGCATTTGCGCTTTTTTTTCGCTAAGTAATTTTTCTTTTAATTTTTTTTCTTCTTCAGCTTGTGCTTGCTTCTTTTTCAAGAATTCAACATTACGTTTTTGCCATTCCGTTAATGCAAGCTTTTCCTCTGGTTTTGTTTCTTTCGATTTTGACATTTATTTTTCCTTTAGAACAGCAGCTATATCAGCTGTCAGAATGCCATAAAAAGTATCTGGCGATTTGATTTCTTTTGCAGCAGCCATGTCGTCTTTGTACTCTTTTTCATGACTTAAAAGGTAATCCACAGAAGTTTGTAAGTTGTCAATATTAAACTGTTCTTCTAAAAGCTGTTTAGCATAACCTTTTGACTCAAAGTAGTGAGCATTTTCTAATTGATCTCCACGGCTGGCTTCTTTTCCAAGAGGAACAATAAGATGCAATTTTTGCATGGCTAGTAATTCAAAGAGTGTATTTGAGCCACCACGAGTAACTACTACATCTGCTAATCCCATCAAAGGTTGATAGAGGTCCGTAACATAATCCACTCGGTACAAGTTTTTGCCCATATGATTTAAACTAGAGTCACCTGTGATATTGATGATGTTGTAACTTTCTGTCAGCTCTGGATGATCCGTAACAAAGGTATTGAAAACCTTAGCACCAGCTGATCCCCCAATAAAGAGGAGCGTTTTAAAATGAGAATCAAATGCCTCAATCACATCAGCTACTAATGCTTTATTAAAAGCAACATCCTTTGAAACTTTGGTGACTGCGCCCACATGTTTCATTTTTGACTGATGATCATTTTGATCAAAAGTGGTATACATCAACGTTGCAAAGCGATAAGCAATCTTGTTAGCTAGCCCCATTGATAAATCCGATTCATGAACAAATACAGGAATACCTAATAATTTAGCAGCTATTACCGGAGGAACCGATACAAATCCCCCTTTAGAAAAAAGAGCATCTGGCTTTATTTTGGCCATAATGGCTAAAGACTGTGTCAAACCCTTCCCGACTTTAAAAACATCTAAAGCGTTTTGCCAGGAAAAATAACGTCTTAGTTTACCCGTTGAAATCGAGTGAAAGACAACCTCTAAACCTGATTTTTGGATTTCTTTAAATTCGATGCCATTTTTATCTCCGATATAGTGGACCTGCCAACCATCTTTAATAAATTTAGGCATTAAAATAAGGTTTAAGGTTACGTGTCCAACCGTACCGCCTCCTGTAAAAACAATTTTCTTTGCCATTACTTGTCTCCTTTTAATTCCGCAAAAGCAGCTAAAAAGGCTTCTCCTCGGATTTCAAAGTTAGGGTACATGTCCCAACTAGCATTGGCAGGACTTAATAACACGATATCACCAGGACTTGCTTCGTTAAAGGCTAATTTAGTCGCAGCAGTAACATCTTTAGCTTCCAAGAAAGGAACTTGAGCTTTTTGTGCAGCAGTCTTCATTCGAGGAGCTGACTCTCCCAGAAGAATCATTTTTTTAAGGCCTTCAAGATTTGGAACTAAGGCATCGAAGTCGTTGCCACGGTCTAGGCCACCTGCAATTAAAATCACTTTTTGATTATCGAATCCAGATAAAGCTTTTTGACAGGCTAAAATATTAGTTGACTTGCTGTCATTATAAAAAGTGACTTGGTTAATGTCGCCGACTTTTTGAAGTCGGTGTTTGACCCCACCAAATTGGGATAGACTCTCTGCAATGACCTCATTAGGGACAGCCCTTAACTTAGCGACTGCGATAGTGGCAAGTGCATTTTCAATATTATGATCCCCTGGAACACCAAGTTGATCTGCAGACATCACCCATTCATCTTTAAAATAGAGACCACCTTCATAGAGATAAGCACCTTCAACTTTTTTCTTACTTGAAAATAAAATTGGTGTCGCATTGGTTTTAGGCAACAACTCGCTAGTTAACTCCTGATCGGCATTTAGAACCAGATAGTCCGCTTCTGTCATTCTTTCTTGGATGCGCCACTTAGCAGCAAGGTATTGGTCAAAATCACCATGATAATCGATGTGAGAAGGAGTGATATTTGTAATCACGGCAATTTGTGGATGGTATTGATCAATCCCCATTAATTGAAATGAAGATAGTTCCATTACTAAAGTATCTTTTTCAGAAGCACTTAGAACAACTTCTGACGCTGGAAAACCAATATTACCTGACAAAAGGGCTGCTTGATTAGCTGCGTTTAAAACGTCTGCAATCATGGTCGTTGTTGTCGTCTTACCATTTGAACCTGTAATGCCAATAATAGGTGCCTCAGAAACAAGAAAAGCCAATTCTACTTCTGTGTAAATTGGGATTCCTTTCTCAATGGCTTTTGCCACCATAGGATTATCGTAGCGAATACCTGGATTTTTAACCATTAGTTGAAAGTCTTCGTCTAATAATTCCAAAGGATGGTGACCACAGATAACTTTTATCCCTTCTGCCAGTAGAGATTGAGCCGCGGGATTCTCGTCAAAAGGCTTGCCATCATTAACTGTTACTAAGGCTCCTAGTCTCACTAGCAATCGAGCAGCTGCCTCTCCTGACTTTGCTAAACCTAAAATCAATACTTTTTTGTTTTGAAATGCTCTTATTTCTTTCATTATCATCCACACTATCTATTCTATTTCTTTACTATTTTACCCTTATTCAATACCTTTTTCAAGATTTTAAAGGTTAAGGACTTTTTATACCTTTTTATAACTATAACAGGTCAAATTCTAATAGAATTTGACCTGTCTGTTTTATTTGACTTTTGTTTTTTTAGGCATTTTTAAAAGATCTTTCATAGCTCTATAGCCTAGAGCTATCATAGCTATGCCCACAAAAATCTCTGGTGGTGTCTGCATAATTTTAATAAAACTTAAGCCAGCTAAGTCAATGAGCAAAGCCACTAAGCCCATTAAACCAATCATCCCAATAGTACTCCGCACACTTTTGGGTGCCATAAATAAATAATAGGAGACAATTAGTGCAGCGATAATAAGATAAAACATCTTACCACTCCTTCCAGTCATTTTCTTGTACAAGACGCAAAAAGCATTAGAGAAAATCACTCTTCTCTAATTTCTTTTTGCATTTTAATGACAAGTTATTCAGCTGATTTTTTCTTTTTATTCGCTTTATCACGCGCAGCTTTATTCAAAATTTGTTTACGAAGACGGATAGATTCTGGTGTTACTTCCATGTATTCGTCATCATTCAAGAATTCAAGTGACTCTTCTAATGTCAAAATACGTGGTGTTTTAATAACGGCTGTTTGATCTTTTGTTGCAGAACGAACGTTTGTCATTTGCTTAGCAGTGGTAATATTAACGCCAAGGTCATTATCACGTGAATTTTCACCAACAATCATACCTTCATAAACTTCAGTTCCTGGGTTCACAAAGATAGTTCCACGTTCTTCAATACGCATAATAGAGTATGTTGTTGCTTTACCATTGTCAATAGAGACAAGGGCTCCACGGTGACGACCACCGATTTCACCAGCTACGACTGGAAGGTATTGATCAAAGGTATGGTTCATAATACCATAACCACGAGTCATTGAAAGGAACTCAGTTGAGTATCCAATTAAGCCACGAGCTGGGATGAGGAAGATCAAACGTGTTTGACCATTACCAACCATTTGCATATCAAGCATGTCACCTTTACGTTCTGACAATGATTGAATAATAGCACCTTGATATTCTTCTGGTGTATCAATTTGCACACGCTCAAATGGCTCACATTTAACACCATCAATGTCTTTGATGATAACTTCTGGACGAGATACTTGAAGCTCATAGCCTTCACGACGCATCGTCTCAATAAGGATTGACAAGTGCAATTCACCACGACCTGAAACAGTCCACTTATCTGGTGAGTCAGTTGGATCAACGCGCAATGACACGTCTGTTTGAAGCTCAGCCAAAAGACGCTCTTCAACTTTACGTGATGTAATCCATTTACCTTCACGCCCTGCAAAAGGTGAGTTGTTAACCAAGAAGGTCATTTGGAGTGTTGGCTCATCAATACGCAGAATCGGAAGCGCTTCAACAGCATCTGTAGGTGTGATTGTTTCTCCAACGAAGATGTCTTCCATACCAGAAACGGCAATCAAATCACCTGCTTTAGCTTCTTGAATTTCCTTACGCTCAAGTCCAAAGAAACCAAAAAGTTTTGTGACACGGAAGTTTTTAGTTGTGCCATCAAGTTTTGAAAGGGTAACTTGATCACCTACTTTTACTGTCCCACGGAAAACACGACCAATACCGATACGTCCAACGAAATCGTTGTAGTCAAGAAGTGACACTTGGAATTGAAGTGGTTCTTCTGAGTTATCTACAGGCGCTGGAATATGATCAATAATAGTATCAAAAATCGGAGCCATTGTATGTTCTTGGTCAGCTGGATCATCTGACAATGATGATGTACCGTTGATTGCTGAAGCATAAACAACTGGAAATTCTAACTGTTCATCATCAGCACCCAACTCGATGAATAACTCAAGAACCTCATCAACAACTTCTTCAGGACGAGCAGACGGTTTATCGATTTTGTTAACGACAACGATTGGAATCAAATCTTGCTCTAGAGCTTTTTTCAAAACGAAGCGCGTCTGAGGCATTGTTCCTTCATAGGCATCAACAACCAAGACTACCCCATCAACCATTTTCATGATACGTTCAACTTCACCACCGAAGTCCGCGTGTCCTGGTGTATCCATGATGTTGATACGAACATCATTATAAGCAACCGCAGTGTTCTTAGCTAGGATAGTAATCCCACGCTCTTTTTCAATATCGTTTGAGTCCATCGCACGCTCTTGGAGCTCTTTACGCTCATCAAGAGTATGGGATTGTTTTAATAGCTCGTCAACGAGTGTGGTTTTTCCGTGGTCAACGTGGGCAATAATTGCAACGTTACGGATATCTTCTCTAAATTTTGTCATTTTTTCCTCTTGTAACAATAAAAATTTTTAACTAAATAAGTATAACATTCAGCTAACTAAAATGCACGTAATTTATCGAAATAGCTTAAAATAAACGTTTTCAAGCTTATTCAATAGCACTTTTTTCCGTAAAAAATCGGTATTTAACGTTAAAAACGACCCTTTTTTGCACCCTTCTAACTCCCTCAAAACGTCTCCCACAACTTCAACTGTCACAACTTCCAACGGCCTAATCTCCTCTCCTGGTAAAAAAGAAAAACGCCCTACGTAAAAACGTAAGGCAACTAAATGAAAAAGATATATTTAAACTAGTGCGGTTCAAATATTAACATTATTTTACACTATCTATCGTGTAAAAGTCAAGAGAAACTCCTACTGAATCAGTAGGAGTTAAACAAATGATAAGGACTGTTTAGAGGATTATGTCTTAAACAATTCTAATAAGATTGTATAACATATCTATAAAAAAGCAAGAGCCGCTAGTATCAGGCGATTCTTGCTACTGTGATTATCTCATGAATGTGCAGAAATGTCAATAGAGGTAAAAGTGTTCGCATATTAATAATTTTGTATCGCACGAATTAAATCATAGTTGTAATACGGAACATTTCGTTTTACTGAATTATCTTTATCCAGAAATCCCTCTCCTACCAAGAAGTCCAAAGCTTTTTTCACTGTTGCTGGATGGAACTCCGTAGCCTCGGCTAACTGTTTTGCAGTTGACACAGGAAGACTAAAAGTAGCAAGCCAAACTGTTTTTTGAGTTTGAGTCACACAAACAGAAAGTCCTTTTTTGGCATGTTCATCCGCATTTCGAATTTTCTTTAAGACATTCTTGGCCATTTGCTCACTAGCATTGAGAAAGAGATTAAGCCATAAGTTCCAATCTGGATTCTCTCCCCTTGTAGCATTAAGCGCGTTATAATAACGAATTCTTTCCTTTCGCAAGTTGTCAAGTCAAGTGCAACCAGTTCATAGATAACTAGAGTTCCAGATGTTAAGCTGTTCGGGATAGCTCAAACAGGAATTTTGAGGATTGATATTGAAGAAGTCGTCTTGGGCGCTCATTGATGGCAGTAATATAATTGTCAAGTTCTTCAGAGGTTAGTGGATTAAGTGAGACTCCTTTAGGGACATATTCTCTGAGGAGGCCATTGAAGTTCTCGTTTTTTCCTCTCTCATGTGAAGAATAGGGATGTGCAAAGTAAACTTCAACAGCTTCTAAGTTTGAGAGTAAACTAAACTCAGAACCATTATCCGCTGTGATGGATGCAATAGGATACTGACTGATGAGATGCGTGACAGCACGGTTAATGGTTTGGGACTGCTTGTCTTCTAGCTTAACTCCTAGTGCATAGCGTGTCTGGCGCTCTACCAAAGTCAACATAACAGCTTCACCTTTGGTTTTCTTGCCGAGAACCAAATCAATCTCCCAATGCCCAAATTCAGAACGATCATTAATATATTCTGGACGTTCTTCGATAGATTTACCTAAAGTCTTCTTATTCGTCTTCATGACTTTCTTAGAACGTTTTCTGATACTAACCATCTTAGGCAAATCGATTGGTTTAATAGCTAATACCCCCTCTTTGATATAACGATAAATCGTTTTGGTAGAGGGGACGACTTCTTCAGGATGGTTCACTTTGTAAGTCTGAACAAAACTATCCACACTATGGAGACGAATGTTAGCCGTCAAGGCAGATTCTAATTGTTCAATGAACCTAGCGGAGCAGTCATTCAACTTGAGATAAGAACTCTTTTGACGATTGGTTTCATAGACACGTTGCCCACTATCAGCGAAATAGGCGTTGAAGAAGGTTTGTTTTCCATTCTTATCCTTTACCTGTTCTACTGAACCACGTTTTATTTCTCGGCAGATTGTAGAACGGTGACGACCCAAGAGTCGAGCAATCTCAGCGGGTTTCTTTCCCATTTTAAGATAAGCAGCAATTTCACCCCGTTCTGTGGCTGAAAGATGAGAATAGGATGATTTTCTGGTAGAATTAATGTTGGACATGTTCATCTGCTTTCCATACTGAATTGGGGAATTCTAGTATATCAGACGAACATGTCTTTTTTGTTGCACTTCATTTTACAACGCGGGAATTCTTTCCTTTTCTAATTCTTCACTAACAAAAAATATTGGGTGTTTTAGAAGCCCCTCCTGAACAGACATCAATGCAATAAGAATTCTCCCAAGACGGCCGTTACCATCTAAGAAGGGATGAATTGATTCGAATTGCGCATGAGCAACTGCAATTCTCAATAAAATATCACTATTAAAGTTAATAGATTCTTGAGTCCTTCCGCACTCTAAACTCGAATGATATTCCCCATTTATGAAAAATTCGAGATTTGTCATAAATGCACCAATTTCGTTTGCAGGAATGGGTATATATGAAGCGTTTTCGATATTCTTATCTGGACCAATAAAATTTTGAATCTTCCTAAACTCTCCGCCGTTAGATGTAGTTCCTCTAGCTTCATCAGACATCAAAAGGCGATGGAGATCTTTTATCAACCGTGTAGTTATGACATCGCCTTTTTTTATTTTATGAAAACCAAAATCAATCGCCTTTTTATAATTAAAAACTTCTCATTGCTGCCAATTTTTGGCACCTACTTTAGCAGTCTCCATTATTTCATGGAAAGTTACTTGAGTCCCTTCTATTCTTGTCGATTATACTGACTCATTGTAAGACAATAAACTGAGAATCGAAGAGTTAATAATGGATGATTCTAAAACAGCATCTAACTTCCCCAGAACTTTATTTACTATTGCCAGCTTCTTATAAAGGTTTAAGGCTTGCTTATCCTCTAGCAAGACTGGTAACTTTTTTATTCCCTGTAATGCCATAATCCTACTCCTTAAGATATTTTTTGCGCATTTATATATTTTATCTTGTTTTTATTTCAAAAAACAATATAAAATATATAAATAAAAATAGCCCCCGCAAAAGCGAGGGCCTTTGTTTTATGTTAAGGAGATTTACTTCCTATCTAAAAGTACCAAAGTTAGTCACACGTCGGCCATTTTGTGAGTTACCGACCGCGACATATCGTCTAACACCGGTAACGCTGACATATGTTACCCAAATATAGCCGTCTGAGTCAATCCAACCATCATAGTTAAATTCCATATTTTCGCCATAAGTTGCCACAACTTCTGCATCTAGACGAGGCGCAGAACGGACATTTAAAGCTGCCACACGAACAGTAAAAGTACCTGTTTCAGGGTTAGCTACATAAGTACCATCTGACTGTGCAACCACTGGAGCACTTGGCTCTGTCACTGCTGCTGGCGTACTATCGTAAGGGGGGTAAAACCATCCTAAAATATAGCCAGTGCCATCTTCAAATGGGCGGTCAACATATCGAGCTAGACCACCAATATAAAGGGCGTCCGCATTACCATCAACGTTTTGCTCGATATTGTGCAAAATATAGCCGTCTGACGTCACAATAACTAACCCAGTATGACCATAGCCGTGAGCATAAGTTACCATCACAAAGATAGCCCCAGCTCGTGGATTAACACCAGGAGCATTGTAGACCACTTCCATCCCTTGAGCAGCTGCACTATCTAGTAAATCAATGGCATTTCCCCATAGGGCAACACCAAAATATTTCGTTGTGATCCAGTTTGGCAAATCCACACACTGGGTACCGTAGACACCATCAAGGTCAATAACTTGACCAGTGTCCGCCAATCCTTTTGCAAAGGATAAGACTTCATCTAAAGTCGCCATATTATTGCTCCTTTTTCCATTCGTCATGCATGCGTTTGACTGCCGCTTCAATATACATCTCTAAATCTTCGTTTGATAAATTAACATTATGTTTTGATAGCTCGTTCTGCATGCTTATTTTAGCTTCTGTGAGCTTTTCAATACCCTTGATGTCTTTGTCATAAGCAATCTGCTCAACTGCTTCCACGGCATTGCGAGCCACAATTTCGGCGATTTTGACCGCTTTTTCTCCACCTTTTTTAAGCAGATAATCTTTGACCAACTTGACTACAATACCTGCAAAGATAGTCAAGATTGATAGAGATGACCCTGTGATAATATTAGTGATTTCTTGCATTTTATTTCTCCTTTGTCTCTAATACAGTTAAGCGGATGTCGTGTGCATCGAGTCTCCCCTCGTGCACCTCAATGTCTTTTCGCATCTCAGCACGCTCTTTTGTAGCGGTGTTGAGATTGTAGTTTAGGTCTTTGATGGCATCAGTTAGAGGATTTACTGTATCTGTCAATAATTTGTTATTTTCTGCTTGTAACCGCTCAGCCAATCGGCTGTCTGGCTCGATGACAAGCTTTTTGTAAATCCAAATCATAGCACCACCAATGAGGGCAAGGGCACTAACAGCCCCTGCTAACTCTTTGATCTGACTTAAGATTTCGTGCATCTAACCACCTCTAATCTTCTTTAACGAGGTCCGCATATTTGATAATGGTCACTTTTTCCTCTGATTCGAGCTCCTCTAAGGTCTGCGCCTCGTAGGTAAACGGCTCGTTAACGTGGACAAAGACTAGATTACCTTGCCTGCTTGGTCTTCGTGCTTGTCGTCCACTACAGTAAAGACATCATAGGCTTGGTACTCTCCTTTTTTGACAGGCTCGATAAGCTCTAACATGCCTTTGTAGATGTCAGGCTCTACTCGGCCCCCGCTAGTCAAAACATGGATAGTTTGCAAGTTAATCATCTTCTGCGTGCGCTCTGCGGACACCTTAGCTAGTCCAGCAGCTGCTTGAGCTGTTTTAGCAGTCTTGGCAGCTTCTTGGGATACTTTTTCCAAGTCGTCCACTTTTTGGACAGCTTCGCCCATGGCGATTTCGACATACTCTGATTTTTCAAACTCTTCCAAGGCAGCTTTGATAATCTCTGTATCGTTAGTTGATGTTAAATCTTGCTTAATCAGTTGCGGGATAACGGCGCCGTCTTCTGCAGCGATAATGACGTGTGTGCTTGCGACTGCTCCTGCGCCGTTATATTGTGGGTATTTTCCTGTGACTTTCCAATTTCTCATCTTTATTCTCCTTTGCTTTCTTCAAATTGTTCCAAAATGTTATCGACAATCAAAATTTCCTGAGCCGTAAATTCATCTTCAGATTCAGCCAAGTATTCCAAAAAGTCAATAAATCGCTTAGAATACTCGTGGCCTTTGATAGTAATGTCCTCATCACCAAGTTCAGACAATAAGTCATTGAGCTCATCAATCTTAGTCGAATCTGCTAGTTTGATGTTTTTGTGCTCATCGATGACAAACTTGCCATCTTTATCCTTGGCCGCATACAGATCAATAAGGTCAGCCTCATCCTTGGCGTACTCTTTGATTTTATCAACGACTTTGGCCAGTAACTTAGCACGGCCACGATTGGCACACATATTAGTGACCTTGATTTTATCAAGTACGGCATACATTGTGTTTAAATCTTTATTTTTTAATGTTAAATCCATTAGTATCTCCTATTTCCAACTGCCGTAAAAACTACGACTATAGTTACCGTTATTGTTTAGATTGTTAAAATTATCAAAAATTTTATTAAATATATCAGCTAAATTGACATCCGTACCAGCAAAATCACTAAATTTAATAATTAGCGACCCACCTTGATCAAAACCGTGTGACATAATAATCCTATCTCCGTAAAGCTCAAGTTGGTCATTACTGTCATTTGATCTAAATACTCGCATACCAGCAAAACGTACCGTGTCCTGTGATTTTATGCCCTCATAATTTGACGTCACTCCAAGACCGATAAAGGCTCCTCCGTGTACATCGTCATTAAAGTGTAAAAATGCGGTACTCTCACCTCTTTTACGCACAATCGCATTGTATTTTGTATTAAAAGTTATCGTGGCATTGCTGTTAAAGTCAATCTTTGCTGCGTTTAGGTCTATAAGCATTGCACTATTACGAGCCTTAATAACCTTACCCTCAAGCATGTCAACAATCGCATAGCCAATCTTTGCCTTGATAAAGTTAGCGTCTAAACCAACGATACTGCTAACGTTTAGATTAATAATACGAGCCTTAGAGGCATCTAAAGTACCTGCGATAATCTGGTCAGCTCGTATCTTGATAGCTTCGGCAATCTTTGTGGTAAAGGTGCCATTAACAGTGGTATTGCCATCAAGAGCGATGTTTTTACCTGTAATGACTGCGCCATAAGCGTTGAGGTTAATCGCTGAGATTATCTCACTACCAGACATTTTACTTTGCGGGATTTTGTCTTTAATCGCAAACATGATACTGTCACCAGATAGTTGCAGCATAGATTGGATTTTTTCCAGGGATACGCTGGCATTAATTAAGCTTTTAAGCTGTGTAAAGTTAGAGGAGATAGTCTCATCGTGACTAGATATCCTGCGCTCATAGCCTGCCACTGTTTCTGCCAGACTATTGTAATTGCCTTCAGCGTCACGTAATCGTCTGGCATTGCTCTCAACCGTTGATTGG